>DASVQI010000045.1:0-30090 GCA_036389255.1 Pyrinomonadaceae bacterium | reverse complement strand
TGTCTTAGCAGGCGCGCCCGCTCAGCATCGTCTTCATTAATTTGCCGCACAATCTCGTTTCTCTCATGAAGTGGCAGTGACCTGATATAGCTAATCGTCCAGCCTGTCTCTTTAGCTATTCTCCACTCGGTTTTCAGCCGGTGAAGGTCTGCGGCGATGAACTGCCTTGGCACGCGGTCGAGGACGTGTGCTCGCTGCACCTCAATGGCTTTGCGCATCCAGTTCAGGCGAGCCCGCAGCTCTATGTTCTCAAGCTCGACCTGACGGGCGGATCGGTCTACCAGAAGGCGGCGAAAGAGCAGGCGGATTGATGTGAGCCATCTATTCATTAGGGAAGCCCCCTTCGAGAGAAAGCAATGTCCGTGGTAGATGTCAGCGCGTCCGTCCGAGCAAAGGTCGTTGATTGTGACTTCGGCTGTTGACATCTCAAAACTCCAATTTATTTCTCAGATATGAAAACGTTCTGAGGTAAATCTTTCAGAACAACCTAATGACTTCGGCGTGTAGCCGGTGTCTAATCATCGCCACGCAAAGATTTTTAATAAAAATTTGAGGACTTTCGGCACGTTGCTGATGTTTAATCACCGGGCCACCTCCATCTGGAAGAGGATTGTAGCAATATGCAGGCATTATGTCAACACTTTGTTATCAAAATATTGACAATATGCCTGCAAGGGTGTAGGATGGATTATCTTTGGAGGGTTTGGAGAAATCGTATATGGCACATAAATGTTGCTTAAATAGAGGAGCTAACATAGAATGCGGCACACTAATAGCTACCCATTGTCTCCCGATAGGCACACTATGACCGCGCCGCCATCCTCGCAGATGAGGCTGTGAGTTTCTGTTTAAGGCTTAAATCAATTTCCCGACGTTATATAAGGCTACCTAAGTAGTCCAAAATCACATCAGTAATTGACGCGCTACCTTCTGTCGCTGATGTCGTGTCTGAATTGGACTGAGTACATTGCACTGTAGGGTCAGAGCAGTCAACGGGCGGCTTGGTAATTCCTGGATTATTCATCTCGCCTGCTTTAACCGTTATTGCTATCAACAGGGTTAAGGTAGCTACTTGCAACAGTTTTCTTAATTTCATAGGTGTCTCCTGGGCTTTAATGGTAGGACATAGCATGTAACAATTTTCAAGTATACTTGAAAATCTTAAGAAGGGTAAAGAAATGGCCTTCTCCCACACGAAGCATCCCCAAAATCTAACCGCTCCCGCACAAGAAGAGGTTAGGGGCAAATGTGTTTATGCTAAGCAATATGAAGAGCGACAGGAGTTTTTGAAGGCTTGTCGCATTCTTGCGCCCTGGTGGAAAGGCATTGGAGTAGCACCCCATACGGACGGCCTTGACCTTCCTTCAGTAGCAGAGCTTTATTTGCGAACAGGCGCATTAACGGGCTGGCGAGGAAGCGCAGAAAAGATAGAAGGTTCTCAAGAGTGGGCTAAAGACCTCATCAGTACAGCGTCAGGCTATTTTCGTGAACTTGCTGACAATTATAAAATCGCAGAGTGTGATATTGAGTTAAGCATTTGCTATTTCAGGGAAGGGTCGATCAAAGAAGCTCTAGTATTACTTGATGAGGCAGAGGGGTTGATAGATGAAGGTTGTTTAGAATTACGACTTAGAATTTTATACAACAAAGCAATGCTCATAAAAGAAGAGGGCAGATTAGAAGAGGCGATTGAGATTCACAAAAGCGCTGCGCTTCTATATGAAATTTGCTCTTACAAGACTCTCCAATGTAAATATCACGACCAGTACGCTTTAACTTTGAGACGCTTATGGGAACGCGAAAATAACGATGATTACGTGGATGAGATAATCACAAATTATACCGCATCATCGGTTATCTCCGAACAGGTAGGCAATCAAAGACAGGCCGCTTTTGTCGAAAACAATCTAGGCTTCTTTTTGATGAAGCTTGAGAGGTATAGCGAGGCAGAGATACATCTTAATGAAGCGGCTCAAAGATTTATCAGAATTAAAGACAAGAGCTGCGAGGCACAAGTCAAAGACACCTTGGCAGACCTGTCTCTTGCTCAAGGGCGCAATGATGAAGCAGAAAGATATGCCAGTGAAAGCGTGGCAACTCTTAGGAGCGCTGGGGAATTTGGACTACTGGCGCAAGCGTTAGTCACACATGGAAAGGCTTTAGCGCGCGGGCGTCATAATGTAAAAGCTGTTGAGACCTTAAGAGAAGCCGCCAGCATAGGCGTTCAGTATGAAGACTATAAGATAGCAGGGCTTGCTCTCGCCACATTGCTTGAAGAGGTGCCCGGTCTGACATATGAGCAAAAATCGGCCATATGCGATGAAGCAGCGGGGCTTCTAAAAAATATCCAAGACCCTATAATTTCCGGTAAGATTATAGACGTTTTAGATTTGAATCAAATGGCAAAGGGAAATAAGCAGCAATCGGATAAGTCACTCGAACCGATTGCCGAAGTATGGAATAATTTGACGTTAGAGGAAGCCAAGCTCAAGCTTGAAGAGTGGATGATACGCACAGCGATTGAACGTAACGGCGGTAACGTATCGAAGGCCGCCAGGGACTTAGGACAGACGCCGCAGAATATACACGACCGGATTAATAAGGTTCATACACATCTGAAAGACTGGAAAAGAACTGTGCATACAACCGACACCCAAAAGGGGCGGCATGTTACTGGCGACTCTAAAGTCCGCTCGATTGAATACTACAAGAGAATTAAGGCCAAAGGACAAAAAAGCAGTACCAAGATTCTGAGGGTTGACAGTGAGGCTTTCAGCGACAGGGATATTAAACGCGGGGATATAGTTGTTATCAACTCGATTGTAGACGTAGAAGAAAACTGCCTCGCAGTAGTGCGCTATCTTTCTAAAAACTACATGGGTTATTACAGGCGGCAGGGCTACAAGGTTATCCTCGAAACAAGAACACCCGGCTTTTCATCTTGGGAATTCCGATATGATGAAATTGATATAGTTGGCTGTGTGGTTGGACTGATTAAATCAAAAGACCGGAACGACCCAAACGCTAACATCTATCCGATTGAATAGCTATTTATCGTTCCCATTTACCCGCCGTCCTTCTTGCGGCTCGTTGGGCTCAATCCTATCTTCCTCACCTTTAGCAAGTTGCTCCCGCACTTCATTCTCATTAAACGAGGGTAACATCTTCATTTTGTAACGGTCTCTCAAGATACTGTCAATTTGCTTCGTAGCACTACGATTCTCCGCTTTAGCTTCTGCCTCTAAATACTTAAAGACATCCTTCTTAACACGAATCTGTGTAGTGTCTTTATCGTTTTCGGGAGAATTTCCGCTCATCCACACCTCCACCGTATAGTGTCAACACTTTGATTACAATTAGTTGACATTATGCGCCCCCTCGCGTTCGCGGTCAAGCAATTTTTGTCAACAAAAAGTTGTTGACATTATGCTGACATAATGCTAACAATATGCCCCCAAGTGGAGGCTGATTAATGTCAAGAGATGATAAAGCTCGGTTTTACGTCGAAATTTCCCAAGAGGCAAATGATGCCCTTACTCAGTATGCGTCTTCTGTGCATCGGAGCCGAAAAGCACAAGCCGAGAGAATAATTGAAGAGATTTTTAGCCAGCGCGGGCAGCCCTCTTTAGATATTGCCCCGAAAGTTGATGCGGTCAAGCAAGAAATAGAGGGAAGCCAGCGAGCGGCTTAATCGGAGAGCGCGCGGGCAGGATGAAAAATCGGCATGCTTCCATTACCAAACAAACCGCCCGTATGGCCATCGCCTAATCCTGGCGCATGCGTTTCACCTAAGAAGACTCCCGGCATCTGCGGGTCGCCAGCGAGTCCATCACATTCAGAGTTGCCGATTCCCGGTGTTCCCATGTTTCCCACAACTCAAATCTCCTTTGCTGGGGATTCTATAGCAGGGAAGTCTATTTGAACAGAGAGAGGCGGGGATGAAGACGCTTCCTAAAACTGGCGAACGTTGGCTAGTCCGCATTCCTTCCATGATTGGAAGACGCGAGGTCTTTGAGGCTGAAGTAGTCAGCGAGAGCGCGCAAGGGTGGCAGATTCGCCCCGTCGGTCGTGAAGCATGGCCTATCTGGTTCGGCCTCGATTGGTTCATTGAAAGAGTTTAAGAGTTTGTGCGCGGGGAGAGGTGCGTATAAGGGAAGCCGCGGCGCTGTTCGGGCATGGCGGGGTGAGGATGCCGTACACACTGCCCTGCGGCTATCAAATGGTCAGTCGGAGAGATGCGAATGAGCAACAGTAGAGTCATAGCCCTGACCCTTCTCATCTTCACCATCTTTCTCATAATCAGCACTATCTACTTGTTTGGAGACAAAATCAGCGCTCTCTTCTACAAGGACTGCCTGCGCAGTGGTTATCACTGTAAAAATGTGGGGGGGGGGCTGAATGAACAGAAAGCAGCCCTTCAAAGCCGTCGGCGTCCTTGCGGCAATCCTCATCAGCCCACGGAATTTTCTCTACACGAACTGCGCCGTGTGCGAGATATCTCTCTACTACACCTACGCCGGCGAAGAGTGCCCTTTCTGCGGGACTGTTGTGGAGGACTTTCAGCAGGGGGTGTTGCCTAAAGCGAGAGTGGAGGGGAGTTCAAACGGTAATGGTCGAAGGCCTCGGCGACGTCGTGGCCGCAATCGATCGGCTACGGTAAGCGACCAAATGACGGGGGAGGCTACGGATGAGGTTCCTTGCGGTGCAGGCGCTGGCAGCCGCATAGGCGATTAACAAGCCCGGCTAAAAGTTTCCAGCCGCGGCCATCTATCTCCGAGGGCAATTGGGGGGGGGCCCGTGAAGCATATCGGAGTAAGGCATCGAAGATGGCCAACAGGTGAGGGGTGCTCGGGTTGGCGCGAGGGCGAATCCCTCGCTATGAAGGCGGCCGCCTGAAGATGTGACCTGCGGCTCATGCGTATATAGGCGACCCAACAACCAAGACCCTGCGACGGGTATGACGGCGATGGTTGGGCAACGCCGCGCCGCCTGAGCATCCGCCTCATCTGCTTTTCACACACACTAATTTTTTGAAAGGAAGGATTACTGCTTTATGGCGAGAATTCGCAGCCGCGTTAAATGGTTTTCGAATGCCAAAGGTTTTGGCTTTATCGAGGGCCCGGACGGAGGCGCTGACATCTTCGTGCATTACAGCGCGATAAAAGAGGACGGCTTCAAGTCTCTGGCGGAAGGCCAGGAGGTTGAGTTCGAAATAAGCCAAGGGCCGAAGGGGCCACAGGCCGAGAAGGTGGTCAAGCTCTAGGCCTCTATGACTAGGGAAATTCCAAACTGTCCAATCTGTAAATCTCCGGATTGGATACCGGCATGGATATGCGGCGTGCTGCGATGCTTCAAGTGTGGCGCTCTCCTGCATATCAATTCCGGCACGGTCGTTAAGAGTAGCGGCTACGCGCCCGTGTATCGGCGCGAAGAGTTAGAGGTAGCGTGTGAGGAAGAGCTTGAAGAAATTGTTTCAGTCAGATTGGAGCGGCCTGAAGGGTGGATGTGGCATGGATAAACATCGCATTAGAGAAGCACTTGTTGCCCTTTATATGCGCTGGACGGCGCAGCCTGAACAACTGCCATAATCGCCCGCGTCCGTGGACACCGGAGCGGTTCATGAGATGGAACGCTAAAACTCAAACCCGTCGGGTCATTTTATGAGCTTAACTAGGATGATGGCTTTTACGGATGCTGCCAAACGGATAGATAGCTGCTTGCTTGCAGCGCAGAGACATAAGCGAATGGATTGTCTGCGGCAGGACTTGATTAAAGAGCTTTTAGTCGCCCATAGGAAGGGCTTTGATTCCGGGTTGATGATGCGCGTAAGGGCTACGCCGAAACGCTATTACACAGGGCAAGAGATTGCAGTGTTCAGGGCAGATGGTACGAATTGGCCGGAGATGTTTCGCACACGTCTTCATTATTTCGAGCGAGGGAATTTTGACGATATGTCTCTCGCCGACGCACGGCGCATGGGTGAGTTGGCAGGTTTATCAAATAAGCAAATCGGCTCGGCTATAGCGACGGCACGCGCTCGGGCTAAAAGAGAGAAGCCTTGACAGGGCCTACAACACACAGAGTCAAGGAAGAAGACAGGAAGCGCATCACCTGTCAAACCTGCTTCGTCGCGCCGGCGGACATCTGCGAGCACGTCCAGTGGGATGTGGGAGTCGGCGCCGGCATCTCCTTCTTCTATCACTGCGACCCCTGTTTTGAGCAGTTGCTCGAAAGACGTAGCGAGCGTGCGGCTAAATCCGGTTGTTCCAAGACCGGACTTTCGCCTGCTATCTGTGGCCACTGCCGCTGGCCGGAGCTTTACAAAGAGGCTGAGGTTATAGCGCGCGAGGTGGGCGAAAAGTGTAACAGGCGGGGGCAGGCCGTGAAATCCGAGATGCCGTATAAGGCGGGCTTCATACTGGAGATGACAATCCAGATTCTTAAACGGTCTGTATGAGCGCGCAGCTTGAAGAGGTGCGAAGGAAGCGGGCCGAGGCCAGAGCACGCGAGGCCGAGCAGGAAAGGCACCGTCACCAGCTCCTCGAGGCCAGAGACCCGAAGGGCGCGCTAGTCGGCTTCTCCTGCGCCTGTAAGCTCTGGGGCCTGAATCTTCCTCTCGGGGATGAGACGGCCGTAGCCGCCGCGACAGCCGACATCCTCCAGCAACACCTTGAGCATGCCGAGACGGAGTCTGAAGTCATCGTCGAGTGGGGTTACGGAGTCACCTGCACGCCTATCGTTATCAGGCATAGGGGCCACATCTCCACGGGCTGGATCTGCGGGGGCCGTACGAGGCGCAAGCGTTGTCAGGCATGTAAGAAGGGGTGGTCTGTCGCACAGTGCGATTTCCCCACCGGCGGGGTTTGTAAGAAGTGTAAAGGAGAGGGCGTTAAAGATGGCCATAACTGTGAGCATTGTTCCGGAACGGGCCTTCGGATGTGCAGCAGGCATCTGTGCTGCGATTGTCGCGCCCACGTCGAGCCTGATGAAGACTATTGCCCGGAGCACACACTTCTCGCAGGACTCATTAAGCGAGAGCTTTGCGAGTGGACAAAGAGCCCGGTAATCAACTCGCGCAAGTGCCTGCACCGGGAGTGCGAAGTACTTATCGCGTACGGGGAGCGCGTGCTCTTCTTTCCGAAGAAATGCAGGGCCATGTGCGAGGCTTGCGGCGAGATGTACCTGAAGATAGCGGTCTAATGAAAAAGCTTACCACTTCCAAAAGGGAGATATTAAAACGGCTCGCCGCGGGCGATCTCCTTTATGTGCTGCCCGAGAAAGCCGGTCGCCGCCATGCCCTACTTCATAAACGAGACCACAATTCTACAAACCTGCGGCGCGTGAAATTCGAGACTCTAGCCAGTCTTGAGGCCGACGGGTGGATTGAGCCTAAGAAAATGGCTCCGGATGTGGTGCACAGGTTTGAGTTTGTCTTGACAGAAAAGGGGCGGGTGTGGACAGGGATCTCCAAGGGAAGAGTGGTAGCTAGGTCACTATTCGTCCCGGATTACAGCGGCGACGAGCTGGGGCGCGCCCGGGTTCCCGGAGATGTGAGGGCCGCGCTTCGAGCCAAGGTCGGAGACCAACTCATCTTCGAAGAGGGCTGCATGTCCGCCGTGGAAAATGCCCTGAAGAGAAAGGGTGATCGAAAATACTTCGTGGTTTATCTGGAACCCGCACCGCCTTCGGTTGAGCAGCCTTCAAAGGCCCCGGTTGCGGAAGCAGGCGAATCGCTAACGCCCCAAATTGAGACGCTCGAGGAGAGCGTGCGCAGGAAACTCGGAGGACAAGCCACGTGAGTTGCGTAGCCGCAGTAGTTGATGAGCATAAGCGCATCTGGATGGGAGGCGACAGCCTCGTGGCTTCGGGCTCGGAGCTGCTGCCTGTGGATGGTCGGAAGGTCTTCATACGAGGCCCCTATCTTATCGGCGCAGTGGGCCCGTGCCGCTTCAGGCAGATCATGCGGTTCACAGCCGCGCTGCCGGAGCCTGAAGAGGGTTGCATCTTCGAATTCATGGCCACGAAGTTCACGGAGGCCGTGAGGAGCGCCGCCCGCTCTGCCGGTCACGCGACCAACGAACAAGGCCGAGAGTCTATGAATGGCTGCGCGCTCGTCGGCGTCAGAGGCGGCCGCCTCTTCCTGCTCAACTCGGACTTCACCATCCACGAGGCTGAAGCCGGCTATGTAGCCATCGGCGGGGGAAGGGCTCACGCGCTGGCAGTGCTCTATGACCGCGCTGACTTCGCGCCGAAGGTGAGGATAGAGCGGGCGCTCAAGGCTGCTCAGTTTCTAGGCTCAACGGTCAGGGAGCCCTTCTACTTCGAGTCCATTAGGTGAGCTTATGAGGGTTATCAAAAGAGAGAGGCGAGAGAATAAGGACAAGGTTTAATGCTTCTTGACCGGAATAAAACAGAACGGACGCACGACATAACGCGCGCTGTGATTTCATGGCTGCGCGAGCGGGGCTTTAAGCCTATCGAAACAGAAGTCCTGCTGCGACAGGGCTGGCAGGCCGACGTTGCTGGCGTATGTGTGCCGACTGAGACTGAAGCTATCCGTCTCAAATTGGTCGAGCGCAAACCCAAGTTTTCATGGCCGGCTGGTCATTACCAGCTACATCAAAGTGAAGAGGAGCGCGCCCGAAATATCGCTTTATATCAGGAGTGGGAGCAGAGTATCTATCAGCCTTGGAAAGCCACGATGGACGCCTTGCCCACGCCTCTAACAGCTCTCTGTGAAGTCAAACAGTCGCGCGCGGATTACTTCAGGGATAAGAAATTCACTGAAGAGCTGCCGCCGGCGAATCTCTGCTTTCTTGCGTTGCCCCACGCTCTTTTGAAGCCGTCCGAGCTTCCGCCGCGATGGTTCATCCTTGAATCTGTTGGCCGTGATGTCCGGCTAACCCGCAAGGGTGAAATGTTTCCCGTACAGATTGAGCAACAACTTCTTTCTGTCCTCGCGCTGGCGATGCGCCGCGATAATTCCGAGCGCTATGCAACTGCCAGGGAAGAGCAGATGGCACAACGAGCAGAATCTGCCAAGCGTGAAACAGTCGCACGATACGCGGATGTGACACGCGCAATTCTGCGTGTTGTTCGAGGCGAGCGTACGACTGAAGAAGCGCTCGCGTTTAGCCGGGTGAAGCTTTCAGAAAATCATCCTTTACGTGAGGACTTAAAGAAACTGGAAGGCGTAGCGCTGGGACTTAACAGATTGGAATTAACGCCACACTGATGGCCATAATTTCATGATCTCGTGATGCGCGAAGAGTTGAAGAAAATCGCAGGCCTGCGCAGCCGCTTCCGCGGGACCTTCTCCCGGTTCGGATCGGCAGTAGTTCGTTTTCGCATCAACGGCCGGCGCTGCTCGAAAGAGGTGGTCACACTTGTACTGGTAGACGTTACCGATTCGCGCGGTAATCTTTTGACAGATCATCTCTGGTTCAAGATGGGCAAGCAGTTTGAGGAGCTGGAATTGAAGCCCGGCGATCGCGTGGAATTCACAGCCCGCGTGGATAAATACACCAAGCGCAGGCGCGACGAATACGACGGCGAATCCTATCTAGTCGATGACTACTGCCTGAAGAGGCCGACGAAGATGGTGAAGCTGGGCGTGCATGACGAGAAGGGGACGGGCCTTCTCTTTAGAGATCTGAGGCCTGATACGTCTCAAAATGTTTTGGGTTAGAGCGTGTCCGATAACGGAAGAGGGGTACATGGGTAAATCAAAACAACCTGAGCCCATAACAGGGCGGCCCGCGCCGGTTCCGTCCGGTGCGCTCCTGCGCGACTGGGAGAACTGCCAGAGGCTCGGATTTCACGTCCGTATATTCGAAGGTGGCCGCCATGCCGGCACATGCTGGTGCGGAGAGATTCATTTCGAGCGGTACGGCCCGACTAAAGATCTTCACATTGAGACACGGAGAAGTAGTTGAACGCTAACACCTCGGCTTTACTCATCAACGAAAGCCCGCTCCAAGTACTGCCGTCTCTTGCCGTTGCCATCGGCGAGCTCAAGAGACTTGCCTCAAAGAAAGAGTCGGCTCAGGGCCTTAACGAGGCCATAGCGCTTCAGCAGCTGCACTACCGCCTCAGAGGCCAGAAGAAGGTTCACTCAGACGGTCGTAAATGGATAGATGACACCTATGGGGAATGGCAGGCCGAGCATTTCCCATTCTGGAGCGAGCATACCGTGCAGCGCATCTTCCAAGAACTGGAGAGACTCAAACTCGTCATCTCCGCCACCCCGGGCGGCCGCGACCGCCGCAAGTGGTACACCATCGATTACGACCGGGTAAACCGCCTCGTATCCGACCTGGAACGGTACGCCGGGGAGCTTCTGGGACTCACCGAAGAGCCCCACACTGCTAACAGTACATTGTGCCAGACTGGCTCATTGCATCCGTCCAAGTTGGCACGTCCGATAATGCCAATCTGGCAGGATGCAATGAGCCAGTCTGGCAGCATGGAGGGGGCCAACTTGGCTGAATCTACATCAGGCCAAGTTGGCAGCATGATTAAGGATTCTAAGACTCAAGAACAGATTCCAAAGAACACACACACACAGTCTCTTGAGTCTTCTCTCTCTTCCGGCGAGAGCAAAACGTGTGTGTGTGCGAAGCCTCATGAGTCCGAATTCTGCGACGACCTGAGGCGTCAACTAGCCCCGCTCATTCCCGGCGTGAATAATCCCGGCGGCTATGCCATGTGCAGCGATGCGCGCGCAGGACTCTACGATCCGCTCTTTAGCGAGGCCGCCCGGAAGCTCACGTGGACGCAACAGCGTCAAGTCGAAGAGCAGGAGCGGGTGAAATCGGATGGCAAGATTGATGAACTCGCTCGCGGCATTCTGGCCTATGCCGAACTGCACCCGGAAGAGGGCATCAGAACCTTAATCGCAGACACACGGTTGTCAGGGAACGAACTCGCGCGACTCGCCGCCAGAGTTGAAGCCCTGCGCAGCGAGAATGAAAGGGCCATGGAGGTTAGCCGATGAATAAACGCGATTTTGTTAGAGCCATAAAAGCCGCGGAGAAACAGGAAGAAAGCTCTCGTCGCAGACAGAGGCGCTTGGCAGGGCAACTTGCCCGCATCATCGCCAGAGAGAAGGGGATTAAGGTCGGTAAGCAATACAAAATCGTTCCCATCAATGGGCGCTCGCGCGTTGTGACCGTAAAGGAAATCGGAACCGCTTTTCATAGCGACTTCTCTGCGATTTCCGTGCTCTGCCACGTTGAGAACAAGAACGGCGAGATTAAGTCCGAATGGGTCTACACCACGCACAATGAATTCGTGCCCGTGAAAGACCTTCGGCGGCGCAGCTCCGGCAGGCGCGCAGATGAGCGCTGTCTACAAAGGTACGCTGGTGATTCGCTCTGATCCTGACGCATCGGCGGGTGAATTGGTGCTTGTGACCCATCCGTCGGAAACAGCCCGGCTCAAGGCACTGCTGCTGGAGGGGCTGATTTTCATCGCGAAGCCCCAAGTAGTAGATGGCCAGATCGTTGAAGAGAAATTAATCGGCAAGGGTAGACAAGAATGAATCAGGCCCATCTCTTCGGCGAACCCCTAACCCAAGAGCCTACCCCCCAGCTCGAGGCTTCAGGAAAGAAAAAGCGTAAGCCTACAAGACCCAACGGCTACGCTGCGCAGCCCGGCACCGGCCCCGAGGGAGAGACGTGCGGAACATGCAAGCATCATTGCCAAATCCGTTACTCGAGGACTTATCACAAGTGCGGCCTGATACGGCATCTCTGGACCGGAGGCCCGGGCTCAGACATTCTCGTGCGCTCGCCGGCGTGTAGAAGCTGGGAAGCTGCCGATGGCCAGAATATAACAGCGGTCAAATGATTAGACCCAAAATATTTTGAGTTAAGAGCTTTACACGTGCTTTCACGTTTTTCAGTTTTTAAGAAGTCTACGCGTATGTCACCGAAACCGATCCAACTCTTCTTTACTCAACACACTACACCGCACAGCGTGGCGGCAATGTGTCGCGCAGATGTGAAAGCAATAATGAAAAGGAGGCTCGAATAGATGCAGTCCCATGAAGACCTGCGACGGGCCGTCGAAAAGCGGGAGCACGCCCGCAACATCGTATCGGGAGCCATCGGTCGGATAGAGCGTGAGGCACAAGCTTTCTTAGAACGCTTCGCTCCGGGCAAGCAACTCGAAATAGTCAGCCGTGCTCGGGTACAGATTACGATCGACGACGATGGTTCAATGGTTTCGCTTACATACCAGCTTAACGCTGAAGAGGAGAATGATGGTGGAGGTCAACATCGTGCCTAATACATGCAGAAATCCGAAATGCAGGGAAGTCATAAGCATCTTCGAAGGTCGCCTGCTCTGCCCGGCCTGTAGCTTGATGGCTCGCTGGGCCTTCGGTGCCGGTGCATTCGTAGTCGGCGTGGCCTACGGCCTTTGGCGCATCATTAAGTTTTTCATGTGAGGTATAAGCGATGGCGCAAACACAGAAGCTCTCCGTTGAAGAAATAGATAGAAATCGAGGCTTGTTTCTAAAGGAGCTACGCTCGGGTCGTTATAAGAAGGGCACGATTCGCTCGGATGAGCGCGGCCGCCCGGTCGTAGAGTCTGATGCCGATAATGGTTATTGCGCCTGTGCTCTCATGCACGATTTGTTCTTCGACTATAACGGGCAACGCAGTGACCGCAATTACCTTCTCGCTTTAGACCTTACACCGGTGCAATGCAGATTTATTCAGCAGCAACTGAATGATTCACCTTTAACTTTTCCCGAGATAGCAGACCGAATAGAGCGTGAAGTTTTCAATAAGGAGTCCTGAAATGGCAGAACCGGAATCGCCTGTCATACCCGGCGAAGAACATAACGAAATCAAAGTAGCAGAAGGACAGGCCCAGTACATGACCATGCCCTCCCTGCGAGTGCTTCCGTCCGAGCAGGCGAGCCTCTTGCCTCTAATCGGCCTCTGGTACGAGCAACATGGCATTATCCTTACGCGCTGGAGATTAACAGATGAAGAGCGCGCTCGCGTCGCTGAAACCGGCGATGTCTACGTGTGGCTCTGGACTCGGGGAGAAGCTATTCAACCAGTTGTGCTTACCTTCGAAGAGCCGCAGCGCATTGAGCTTACTCCAAACGATGAACTACCTATCACAGTGAGCGATGCAAACTCTTAACACCAAGGACTCGCTAAAGATGCCTAATCTTCGTGTGACCAGACGGAAAAAGCGGCTCTGCGACAAGTGCGGAACTCCCCTTGGTAAGCCTGGTGATACAGCAACAGAATGCAGTGAGCATGTCTCAGAGGCTAATAAAGGCCGTAGAGAGCGAATGGCCGCTAAACGTGCCAGATGGGATGAGGAGGGTAAATGCCTGGGCTGCGGCGGAGAGCGCGACAAGGCAATCAGGCGCGGCCCCCGCAAAGGAGAGCGCGCCAAGCTATGCAGGATCTGCGCCTTTAAGCAGGGGACACGCACGCGCCGCTACCTGAGACAGTTGCCTTATTAATCCCCCTAATACGTTACGCGCTACGTTACACACATCTGGCGCACACTCGCGCGTCCATAATGCGCCTCTATGAATAATAGGAGGCCTTGAATGGGTAACAGATTAAAAGCGCTCCTTCTTCTCGCCCTGTGCATCATCTATATGCAGCTCGTCATGCTCGCCACAGGCGCGACGGCGCAAACTATCTCGGCCAATGGCGGCACGGGCACCGGCATGGATGCTACCGCCATCGCCACCGTCACCATCCCGGTAGTGGCTTTCACCCAGATTATTAAATGGGCCGGACTCCCTGACAGGCGCGGACCCCTTGTGGTCGTCATCTTAAGTGCACTCGGAGTTATCTTCTGGGGCTGGTCTACCAACACTCTCTCCCGTGTCTCGGCTTTCTCTTTCTTCGCCGGATTTACACTTGTAACAACCAGCGCGGCAGGCGTCTTCGGCTTTACGCGCTCTCTTCCGGAGGCCGTGACCAGCACGAACAACCCGCCCGCAGGGGCAGGCGCAAACCCTACTTCTAAGTCGTAAAGGAGAATCGAAGTGAAGATATTTACGCCAAACCGTATCGTAGCGACCCTCCTCTTGATAGCTCTATTCAGCGTAGCCTGCGGAGCCATTGATAAGCTTATCACCGTCTCCGATCTCGGCCCTTCGGCGGTGTCTCGTCTCAATATAGACGAGGCCACTAAGGCGAAATGGTCAGGCGGCTTTCGCCGTACAGGCAATTCCTTGCGCGGCTACCGCGACGCTGATAAATCCACCCCCGAATTGAAAAAGGCTGCCAAAAAGCAACTCGCCTCCGACATCTCGCAGATTATCTCTGAAGATTTTGTCAAGAGTAACAACCCTTCAGCCGAAGCTTGGAAGAATGACATCCTGACGCTCGTGCGCGCCTTCGTAGGCCTCCCGCCGCCGAACGCCATGCAAGGGCTAATGAAGACCATGCCGGCAGCCTCTGCGGAACAGGACTCGGAGGGGTTGGAAGTGAAGGATTCGGATATTAAGAGGCTTGAGAGCTTGCTGAAAAATCCGCCGCAATAGTTTTGTAGGAGCGCCCGGTGAGCTGCTTGCGACAACTCACCGAGCTCGTCAAGGCGTTAGCCGGTTAAGCCATAGACGCCCCGACGCCGGAGAATTATATGGAGAACGGGGCTAGATGGAAAGCAAGAATGAAGAAGCTCAGAAGGCAGTTGTCGTGGGCTTTCACTTTGGCATCCCTTCTCTTGGTCGCTATTGTGGCGGTCAGCTTCCTGCTGCTCTTCCGCTTCCGTAGCGATTCAGGCTGGCTCGCTCATACGGGCTTGGTGCTGGCAAGTCTTGCACGTCTGAACGACTCCTTCGCCCAGAGCGACATACTGGGCCGATTCATCGCCATGGACGGTGAATCGAGCGAGGAGGAGATGCAGGCCCTCAGAGCCGAGGCTCTAGCCAATCTTGAAGCAGTCAAAGTGATTACCCGCGACAACGCGCGACAGCAGGAGAACCTGCGTGTCATAGAGCAGAAAGTCAGGACACGCTACAACTTCCTCGACCGCATGATAACTATCCGCCGAACACAGGGCCTTGATGCCGCCATGGATTACTGGCGTCAGACGAGGGGGTTGCGGCTTCTGTCCGACGCGCAACACGCCATCTCGGTCGCCGAAGAAGAGGAGGCCCGCCTTCTACAGGAGCGAATGGTGGTGGCGGGTCATGCCGGCAACGCGCTGATTCTCATTGTAGCCGTTCTCAACTGCGCGCTCTTTATCCTGCTTCTTGAGACCTTCATTTTCATGCGGAGATGGATTCTCGGAAAGATCGTAATTCTCGAACAACTCGAAGAGGCCAACAGAGTACTCGGCCAGCGGGCCATTTCACCCGATGATTATGATCGACTGCGGGGCGTGATGAACCGGGTCGAAACGTATCTTCATAATGGCGCGCAGGAGGGGGTCACGTGAGTTGGCAGCTTATCGTAGTTCTCACCGGCGCATTTCTGAGCAGCAACGTACTCGTTGCTCTTTTAACCAGGAGCAGGACAAGGGCCGAGGCAGGCAAGGCCGAGGCGGAAACCACGCAGGTCAGAGTAAGAACCAGGCTCGATATTGACGAGGCCGAGGTGCAGAGAGTTGATGGTTTCTCCGAGAAGGTCGTAGCCCTCCTTGACCGGGCGGAAAAACAGACCTCGGAGCTTGAGAAGGCGCAGACAGAGATCGGCCGCCTCATGCGGGAGCTCGAGAAGGAGCGCGACGCGAATAAACGGCTGGAAGCCATCAACAACTACCAGCGCCAAGAGATCGAGCAGTTGCGACAGGATTTAATCAGGATGGCCGAGCGCTCGAACGAGCGACAGACGGAGATCGACACATTGAAGCATCAGGTCGAAGACCTGGAAAGAGAGCTGAAGAGATGGCGGAAAGAACAAGACGAGCGCTCATAGTTGAGGACATGCCGGATCTTCGCCGCTTGATTGAGATGGCGCTAAAGAACGCCCCTTTCGAGCGGGTTTTTGCTTCCGATGGTCGAGAGGCGGATGAGTATATCCAGGGAGAAAACTTCGACTTCTACCTGATAGATATTGAGCTCCCTTACATCAACGGCTACGTGCTGGCCTCGCGGGCGATTGAGAAGAACCCTGACGCATTGGTGGTACTGACGACCGCCTATGACTTTCAGGATACGCTTCCCCGGACGCGCTTGAGCGGAATTGCAGAGATATGGCTCAAACCGCTGTCGCTTCTCAAGCTTGAGAAAAGAATGGCGTGCGCTATGCAGATGTGAATGCCGGAGTTCGAACTGTATGGGGTGGAAATGGTGGCTGGCTCTGTTTTACGCCTTCATCATCATGGTGACCGCCGCAACAATTGCGCAGCCGGTTCTGCTGCGCTTTATGGAGAAGCGTAAGAAGAGTAAGTAAATGCCTGCTATTAATCTGGCAAAGATTAAAAGGCCCTTCCCGCCGGCGAAGCTGCTTAGCCCAGAATCGCCGGATGATTTTATTTCGTGCCAGGAACTTAAAAGCTGGTCAACGAATATATTTATCGTCGAAGGGGCACAGCTTCATATTCCTGAACTTGCACACCTTACCCAAGCCACAATCGGTTTTCTCTTGACCAACGTGCGTTGTGTACGCCAGATGCGGCCCGTTGTTGGTATGACGAAGCTCTGTAGGCCGAACCCTACGCTGGATGACTGGGCAAAGGCCCAATACTGGCATCAGGTGCGAGGCTGGTTCCCTCCTGACCTTGATCAGCCAACTTATAAACCGCCCGATTTTCTCATCACTTTGTACGCTCCTTATGCCGCAGAATGCGACAACGCATCATTCTGTGCGCTTGTAGTGCATGAACTCCTCCACTGTGGTGTGAGGTCCTACACCAAGAAAGGAAAGGCAATATGGGGCATACAAGGGCACGATGTCGAAGAGCACGTCGCCGTCGTCAAATACTTCGGCGTCGGCGCAGCAGCAGGCAGAACCAAGGAGCTGGTGGAAGTAGCCCGGCAGAAGCCGCTCTTTGGCCAAGCTAGGATTAACGGCACCTGCGGAACCCTTGGCTGCAAACTGCTGGCGGCATAAAGGAGCGTGATGTTGACGACCCATGCCATACCGTTTGAGCGTGTGAGGGTTAGCGAGCCCTTCATAGTGGAGAAACAGCTCTACGTCAAACAGGACGACGTAAGCGCGCTCGACGGCAAGTTGGAGCAACGTCTCTTCGATGCGGACGCTGATGTCCTCCTGTTAGCGGAGAAGATTGAATGACCCAAAATGTTTTGGGTTGCGGCAAACGAGGGCCCGTTGCCGCATGATGCGCGTCCCTTCCAGGCCGCCAAGCCGGCCATAGGCGCGCGGGCGGGGCGCGAAGGCTTACACCCTTCTGAGCCGATAGCGCCTCGCCAACATTTTGAAGGGACACGGAGCAGTAAGAGATGGCAAATCTTTCAGAAGAGGTTCAGGAGTACATCGTAACCGCCCTTGCCTGCGGGAGAAAGAATTCACTCATACGGGCTGAAGTCGCGACCGAGTTCGCATTGACCGTAACGCGTGAGAGGGTTCTTTTTTACCATCCCGAGAAAGGGAGCAAAACAAAGCGACTGGCCAAGAAATGGAAGGATCTTTTTTACGAGACCCAGAAGGCTTTTAACGAGGGGAAAGTCCAAGTCGCAATTTCAAATCAGCTTTTCAGGTTGGGAGTTTACCAAAGGGCCGCTGAGTTCTACGAAAAAGAGCGGCAATACGTGCTCGCCGCCGAGATGTGTGAAAAGGCTGCTAAAGAGATCGGCGGGGCTTACACGAACAGGCGGGAGCTAACGGGTAAAGGCGGAGGGCCGATCGAGACTGCCGGCCTGACGCTGGAGCAATGGCAGGCTCAGGCCGCCGAGCGACTGGCGAAGGCCGAGGAGGCTCTCGCCACCTTCGACGAGAGTTAAATGCTTGGGATTCCTGCTCAAAACATTAAGGGCGCTGTTTCTGATTCAGTGTTTGAATCTGGCCCGGGCTACAGGGGTAGACGATGCGAAATGGGAACACTTCCAGCTTGCACACTTAAACGATGAGAGCACTTTTCGCATTGAAGATAAATCCCGTCAGATCGCATGGTCGTGGCTCGTCGCGGCCGAGGCGGTCGCTAATGCCATCATCGATAAGCCAGAGCTCGGAGTCATCCCGCGAGACTCTATATTCGTCTCCATCAACCTCGAAGAGGCCAAGGAGAAGATCCGCTACGCGCGCCGCATCTACGAATGCCTCGAAGTCAGTAATCTCCCGCGCCTTACGACTGACAACCAGCTTGAGCTTGAGTTTGACAATGAGCAGCGGACGCGTATCACGAGTCATCCGTCTAAGCCGCCGCGTGGCCGCCCCCGCTCCAACATCATCCTTGACGAGTTCGCCCACGCTCAGCATGACAGGCAGATCTACACGGGCGCTCTGCCCGTCATCGCTAAAGGCGGCTCAGTCAGGATCGGCTCCAGCCCGATGGGAGCCTCAGGCGTCTTCTGGGACATCTACACGGAATCATCGCAGAAGTACCCCGGTTACACGCGCAAGGCCACGCCGTGGTGGGAAGTATTTGCTTTCAGCAGGAACGTGGTGGAGGCCCGACGGCTTGCGCCAACCATGGAGACTGCGGCGCGCGTGGAGATGTTCGGTAACGACCGAATCAAGGCTTTCTTCGCCAACATGCCCCTCGAGGATTTCCAACAGGAATTCGAGGCGATGTTTGTTGACGAGGTTACGGCGTGGATTACATGGGAAGAGATTAAGGCCAATGAAGAGCCCTCCGACAAATACAGGTGCGCAATCGCCTCCATGCGGGGCGACGAGCCGGAGCCGGTCTTTGATGCCATCGAACAGCTCGCAGAGTGGATACGGGAGAACAAGGTCGAAACAGTCTTCACCGGCGGATTCGACGTGGGCCGTACGCGTAACGCGTCTGAGTTCTTTCTGGTCGGGCATAGCAACCTTCAGTCTTACCCGCTCAGGCTCGCTCTTACACTGGATAACGTGCCTTTTACTACTCAGGAAGAAGTCGTCAGGCGTGCGCTCAAGCTACTACCCATCGCAGGGCTGTTTATCGACAGAAACGGACTCGGCATGCAGCTCGCTGAGAATCTCTCGGGGGAGTTTCCGGGCAAGGTGCGCGGCGTGGATTTCACCATGCAACATAAGAAGCTCTGGGCCACGGACGCGAAGATGCTCATTCAGAAGCGCAAGACGCCGCTTCCGATCGACCGTGAGATTGCGAAGCAGATTCATTCCATCAAGCGGCTGGTTACGACGAGTAAGAACATGGTGTTTGATACGGCGAGAAACGAGAAGCACCATGCCGACAAGTTCTGGGCCTGGGCGCTGGCGCTCGCCGCTGCGCTCACTGACTGGGTTGATGAGCCTGACTTACCGCCCACGACTGGTAGCTCAATCTTTATTAGCTGAGGTGCTGTAGATGGACCCCTTTAATTTTGCAGACCTGGATTTTGACAAGGCTTTTAACATTCTTCTTGCGCGCAATTCGATAGAGGCGGAGAAGAACTTCAAGTTCTTCCGTGGGGATCATCTACAGGACTTCGACACATGGACAGGCCCGCAGATTACTGATGACGAAATCGGCGCGGTCGTGAAAAAGGGTATAGCGCGCGATTTCACCAGCAAGAACCCTACGCGCTCAGGCGTCAAACGGCATATACGCGGTGTGCTCGGCCGCGAGCCCGGCTGGATCATAACTACCAGGCGCACGCTGGGGAAAACCAAGAACGACAAGGGTGAGGAAGTAGACGCAGAGCCAAACGCTGATGAGCAAAAGAGAATCAAGGAGGCCAATGAGCACATCCTCCAGTGGTGGAACCACTGCCGCGCGCTCCTTGCGTTCCGCGAAGCTGCGACCAACTTCCGGGTGGGAGGCCGCGGCCCCTTGCGTCTCTACACCCCCCCGGGCCGGCTGAAGAAGACTACGGATGGTCGTACAGTTCTCCCTGTCCTGAAGCCTGAAGAGGCTATCAAGCACATCTTTCTTATCGCTCCGAAGTTTGAGGCTGCCACGGTAGTCACAGACCCGGAGACTATGAAGAAGGCGAGCATCTTTCTCTACACGACGACAGACGGGAAACAGCGAATAGAAGTCAGCTTTATCGACGATGAGGGATTCACTGTATTCAGAGTTCTGGAGCAGGGCGGGGCGACCTTTACCGCCAGAGTGATAGATGCGGCTGCAAAAGTCGCCAACCGATTCTTCCTGGGAACCGGCAAAAAGGAGAACGAGTGGCGGTATGAGATGGATGGAAAGCTCTTCGTCTTCGAGATGAATGGAGAACCCCTCATCACTGAGCAGGTGAGACAGAATCAGTCCCTCGTCGCCAAGGGCCTCACCATGCTCAGCCACAACATGGACATGTCAGGCTTCAGGGAGCGCGTTTACTTAAACGCACAACCGCCGGGCAGGAAGATTGTGATAGACGACCCCGAGAACCCCAGCAAAAAGGTAGAAGCTTTCATAGGCGGGATACTCCCGCGCGGCGCAGGCAGCGAGAAGTGGGTCAGGGGCGTTAGCTATACGGATACGGACAAGGACGGCAAAAAGGCCACAAAGGTCCTGACTCCCGATATATTCGAGAGCGAGCCCCTCGAGACCAAAAGCTTTGAAGATACGGCCCGCATCGGCACGGTCAATATCTATGAAGAGATGGATCAGCTTCACGTGACGATCAACGGTGACGCGACCGCCACGGGTGAGAGCCGCAAGCAGGCGCGCGATGATTACCAGAAAAGCCTCAATGAGACCGCGCCGGAGGTTGATTACGTGGGCTCCGAAGTCCTCGAAGGCTTTCTGGCACTGTTCTCAATTCTCATCGGCAAGCCCGGCAGGTACGCAGACCTGCGCGTTGCTTTCAAGTGCGTTATCGACCCCGGGCCCCTCTCTGCGGAAGACAGACGCCTTCTCCTCGAAGAGCGTAAAGCGAAGGTTCGTAGTCGCGAAGACCACATGGAGCAGATCGGCATCAACGACCCGGACGCCATGAAGAGGAAGATTCAGGAAGAGGAAGCCGAAGAGGAAAATGCGGGCAAGAGCGATAAACCCGAAAAGGAAGATCCGCCGGGAGGTGATGAGTAATGACGGTCATAGCAGGAGTCGCTGAAAAGGGTCATGTTTACATCGGAGGGGACTCCGCCGGCACTAATGGCTACACCATTCAGAAGGCGGCTACCGGCAAGGTCTTTCGCGTGGGCGAGTTCGTCATAGGCTGTGCGGGCTCGCGGCGGGCCAACGACCTAATCAGGTATTCTCTCTCCAAGAATCTGTCGCCTCTGCCGGCAAGTGCTGACCTTGATGCTTACATGACAACCGACTTTATCACCGCACTAAGGGCATGTTTTCGTGAAGGCGGGGCGCTCGGGATCGATTTTGGTCAACAGGAAGGGTTTGATGGAAACATGCTGGTCGGAGTGCGCGGAAATCTATATTTAATCGATGCTCAGTTTGCCGCTATCAGAAACTTGGAAGGCTTCAATGCCGTAGGAAGCGGCGCTGAAGTCGCGCTCGGCGCGTTGCATGTTACTAAGAATATGAAGCCGGAAATGCGTGTGCGTCTTGCTATGGAAGCAGCTGAGCGTTGGACTGATTCTGTGCGCGGCCCTTTCACCCTCGAATCCCTCTAATACGTTACGCGCTACGTTACACCCACACATTCCTCTTAACGGGATGTATTATTAAGTGATAAGGAAGCGCGGCCTCACGGGTCGTGCTCCTATTCTCAGCAGCCAACCCGGCCTACGGCCGGAATCAACCGGAGACCTACGGTCATGACGTTGAAACGCTCGTATCCAAAGCTCGAGGATGTTCCTCCGGAATATCGCTCGGAATATGTCCCGAAAGATGGTGAGTTTGTTCTTGATGTTGAGGGCTTTGAGAATGTCAATAAAGTTCTCTCAAAGAATCAGGAGTTGCTCACCCAGCATGCGACCGACAAAACAGAGATTTCGACTCTGAAGGGTCAGGTCACGCGACTCACAACCGCGCAGGCGGAGCTTCAGTCCAAGGCCACGCCCGACGGGCACGTGCCTGTACCTGTAGCCGACAAGCAGTTCCTCGATACCGTCAAGGGCTTCGGCGACGTGGCCCAGGTCAAGGAGAAGCTTGAAAAGTATCCAACGCTTGAGAAGCAGGCCACCGAGGCCGTGCTCGCCAAGCAAGACTCCGAAATCGAAAAGATTATGGGCTGGAAGTCAGGCAGTCTCTCCCTCATCAGGGATAAGGTGCCGGAATTGGTGGTACGCGATAAGACAGAGAACGGACAGGTCGTTAAAAACGACAAGGGAGAGCCTGAGAAGGTCGTTATTGCCAGAATTAAAGGTGAAAACGAAACCTACACGGAGAAGGCTTTCACTGAGCACTTCAACAACACGCCGGAACTCAAGTTCTTCGAGCCTTCGCTTCTTCAGCAGGAGCGTCAGGAGTTCGAAGGAACCGAACTCCCTACGATGGGAGCGGGCGGTGGCGGAAGCGCCGATAAGCTGCTCTCCGATTCGCTTATCAACAACACCTACGACATGTCATGGAAAGAGGGGGCGTCCGCAGGAGGGAAGTAATCCTGCTCACCTGATAGCGGGCTTAGTCTCCGCTTGAATCTGATTTTTAACAATTAGGAGGCCGAAATGGTAGATGGTGCATTTGTAGAGAACGCGGGCTATCAAAAGAATATTCGCCCCGGTTGGATAGGCGACGTGCTTTCGCGCGAACACCTCTTGCCTGGTGGCGCAAAGATAGACGCCGCGCTCTTCAACAGCGCGGACGCCATTAAGGTCATAGTCGGGGCTGCCGGGGCTGCGGCGGGCGCAGCGGTAATTCCGGTTGACGCTTTACCGGGGCCTATCCCTGCCAGCGCTATTTTGAACTTCGGCAATTACGCGCCCGTCGTGGTTACGGTCGCGGCCGGCGGTGCCGACGTTGACGACGTGGCCATCCCGGTCGATGCCCTTACCGGCCCCATTCCGGCGGGCACCATTCTGAGATTCGGCGCAAAGAAGTTCGCGCGCCTGACAGCCAATGCAGCCGCAGGCGCTGTTTTGCTGGCCGTTGAAGCCCTTGCCACTGCCCTCGTCGAAGATGATGTGGCCAACTTCGTGGGCGGCACCAAACAGGCCCGACTAACGGCCGCTGCCGTCAAGGGCGCGGTTAGTCTCGCCGTTGATGAATTGCAATTCGCTCTCGTCGATGACGAAGTTGCCTATTACGACATGCCTGGCGAGCCGAAGCGTATCCCTGCCAGCACTGTTGTAGGTTGCACCTACGGAGAGTTGGAAGCCGCGGGCGCTACCGGTATGAAGTGGGGGCCCGCCGCTGACACGGACGACATAGTCCGCGTCGTCGCCTACGACATCCCGGACGCCGACAAGAACAACGACTGTGAACTGCTCCGACCGGGAACGCTCCTCAAGGTCAATTTCATGCCTAGCTGGGCTTCCCTGAGCGTTGCCGTGAAGAACAAGATCCGCGCGCAGTACGAGATTACAGTCGGCGCGCCCGGAGATGAGGTGCCTGCGGTTTAACCAGTTCTGTAATGGCCGACGGCCGATTTGTAATTGAATCCATCTGACCCTAAAGGAGTAACTTACGATGTGGCCTAGAGAATTGATAGCTTTAGTCGCGTTCCTGATTAAGAGGCGCGAGTTTGCGCGGCTGGCTAATAACCTGCTCGGCGCATGGGGCCCGAAGAATAAGCCGCTCCTCGGGCCGAGGTTCCTGCCGCCGCGCTTCGTCGACAAGAACGAAGACACTATCAACGATGTGCGCATCCGCACCGTCGCAGCTGCGGACGGCACCCGTTACAGCCCTGCCCAGAAGGTGGACGGCGGCGAGATGTTCGGCTCAATCAAGTACCGACTGGGCCATTCCGACATCCTGCGCGAGATCACCGGCCCCGATTATGACGCCATCACGAAATGGTTGAACCAGAACCTTTCAATGCAGGCCGCGGCCCGCATGATCTATCTCTTTAACGCCATGCTCGTGCAGTCGCTCGCCGAGCACGATGAGCTGAAGGTGTGGGAAGCAATCCAGTTCAACAAACTCACGAAGCGTGGCGACAATGGCTACTTCGAGTACGAAGAGGGCCCGGATCTGTCAACACACTTTGTGGCCGTACCAGACCCCATCACTGACCCGGAAGTTGATCCCTTCGACTACATCTCCGCTGTCGTGGATCAATTGATAGGCCTCGGTTTTGACCGGGCCGGCCTCCGCTTCGTGTCCACCAACAGAGTTCTGAATGCCATGCGACGCAACCCGAAAGTTGCGACGCGCGCAGGTAAGTCTTTGCTTACGACGGATATGGACGGCACGGTCAAGGCTACGCGCATTAGCGGCACGCTTTCCATGCAAGACCTGTCGGGCGTCTTTGAAGCTGAGGGCTTGCAGGCCCCAATCGAGTACGACCGCCGTATCCAGACCCGTACCGGCGAGAAGCGCGCTTACGCTGAAGGCCACATGACGGTCATAGCCTCTACCGGGATGGATGAAGAGGTTCGCTTTAATCAGGACAATCCTGAGGATGTGCGGGTGGTGAACGACGTGCTGGGCTTTAACGGCATCGGCACGCCTAACGGCACTGCCACGCCGCAGCGTCGCACGGCTGTTCGCGCTTACACGGATCAGAAAGACGCCCGCATCGAGTTCGAGGGCTGGCAGGCCACAGGCCCCGTCATCCTAGTTCCGCAGGCTCGCGTTGAATTGTCCGATCTGCTCGGATAATTCACGACTCAAAATATTTTGAGTCGTAGGGCGGGTTTTCCAGACAAATTATTGGAAGGAGAGTTTCAGGCGATGGCAGAAAATGGCGCGGTAAAGGTGAAAGTCACCAAGCCCTTCCCTTGGAGGAGCGAAATCAAGCGCATTGGTGACACGATTGAGGTGCCTGCGGATAAGTTGCAGTCGCTTGTGGATAAAGGGTTCGTCGAGGCCCCGGAGGGTTCGTCGAGCGCGCAGTCTTCTTCACGAGACTTAGAAAGGATTGACAAAGCGCTCGCGACCATCGGCAGGAAGCTCCCTATCGAGCGCAAAGCCGGTGAATCTGCGGCAGATTTCCTTGAGCGCTTGGTGGAGTTCGACGCCACACAGACTGCCAAAAGGGAGGCCGAGGAAACGGGTGCCGCGCGGGCGCGCGCCGCACGTGAGCGTCAGGAGCGTGAGAATGCCGGAGACGGCGGGGAAGGCCCCGGGGATACTGACCTTCTGGATGATGAATTTCCCGGTGTGGAAGTGCTCAGAGAGAATGGCATCACAACGCGCTCGAAGGTTGAGTCAATGACGGACGACCAGTTGATAGGCATTAAGGGTATCGGCCCGGCGACGCTTAAGGAGATTCGCTCGGCGCAGCAACCTAAAGCCTAAAGAGACTTTTCGATTAGACACAGAAGGAGTAGCGGGTTGGGCTACATAACGAAAGAGGACCTCCGGAAGGAGATAGGCGAAGGTAAGCTTCTTCAACTGGCAGACCCAAACGGGACTGGCGCAGTTGACGATGAGTATGTCGGTAAAGCCATCGCCTATGCCGAGGGGAAGTTCGATTCTTATGTGCTCTCGCGCTACTCCTCGCCAATTCCGGTTACCGAAATAGTCAAGTCTACCTGTCTTGTACTGGCCATCTATAAGCTCTACGCGAATAACCTGACCATTGAGGAAGGCAAGTACAAGATAGAGAAAGACCTTCATGATTCGGCCATCAAGTGGCTCGAAGCTGTAGCGCGGGGGACAGCGATTCTCCCCGGCGCTGTATTGATAGGGGTTGAGGCGGCTGACGGATCGGACGACATTTCCCTCCCCGGCACTATTTCTTTGCCGGTAAGACTTGGCTGGTGATGAGGCCATGGCTGAGGTTGTCGGATTAGCGGAACTGCTGAAACGCATCGCTCGGGTCCAGGCGAATATTAACAATCCCGGAAAGCCGCTAAAGGATTCCGCCGATCACCAGCTCGATTCTCTTGATAAGAACTTCGATGTGGGAGGCAGGCCGCGCTGGCAACCTCTTGGGGCCAATACGCTCAGGCGGAAGAAGGGCTCCATCCTTGACGAGTCAGGTGACATGCGAGGTGCCAACAAGCCCGAGATGGAAGGAAGCGGTTGGTCCATCATCAACACGGATTGGAAAGCGCCCTTTCATTTGACAGGCACAGAGGTTGACGGCGAGGAGCACATACCGGCGCGCAACTGGCTGGTCTACCAGCCCGAGGACGTGACGACAATCGGCTCACTCTTTATGGACCACATTTTCAGCTAATGGATTTGAGTTTTGAGAAAAAAGTAAAGCTCATTGAAAACGCGGCAATTAAGGTCGTTGACGAGGCCATGTCCTATGTGAGGACTGTAATCGCATACGGCGGGGAGCTCGGGAACCTTAACTCAGCCCAAGGCCGCGAAAACTTAAAGGACGTGCTGAAGCGGGGCGGAATTAACTTCCCTGCGGTGATAGTGGCGTACGCCGGCGGAGTCCCGCGGTTTGATTCAATGCCGCTTGAGATTGATAAGCCTATCGATATTCGCCACGCGTTCACTCTTATCCTTGTCGCCTGCGATGACAACTCAAGAGGGACTGATGTGCAACGGCGTGGAGTAGAGACGGAGAATAATGAGGGCAGCTCCGGCGGCACCTACAAGATGGTTTCCGATTTTTACGATCTATTCACGGCGCGACAGCTCATTGCCCGTATTGATGATGAGGATGTGATTCTTAATGAGGGCGAGCTCATACCTTTGCAGGATGGATTTATAGAAAGAGTACCGAGTATTACGGCTCAGGTGGTGCCCTTCAACGGCACCTTCAGCTTTACGACTTCGGGCCGGGATTCGAATCCTCCAATTCAGATAGAAGAGATTCACTTCGGCCTCGACGTTAGAAACGGCCCGCACACAGAGACGGATGCTCCGGGCGTCCACGAAAATCAGGAGGACTAAACAAGATGCCTACAGTAAGAAACATGACGCTTCAGACCATCATGCTGGATGACGGCACACTGATAGGCGCTGCCGGCCATGACGGCAGTGAAAAAGCGGTCACGCTCTCCGGGAATGACATAAGGCGTTTTGTCGACACCGAAAAGCTCAGGGTGGTGCCCGAACGCCAGAAAAAAGAGGCCGCGCCTGCGAAAACAGAAACCGCGTCAACTGTGGGCTCTTCGCCTGCACCTGTAGCCAGCTCGGGTAGTAGCTCTACTCCTGCTGCTCCTTCTTCGCAGCCGCGCTCGCCGTCAGCCAACAAGAGATAGTAGTTGCGGCAGTAGTAGTAGTCAGCAGTCTTAAGTAACGAGTTTATCGAAAGCGAGGATGAAAGAAAATGGTGCTACCCATCACAGGCTCAGCTACACCGGGCGTTCACGTAGGCGTCAACGATTCGCCGGTGGCAAGACCCACTCAACTGGAAACCAACTCGCGGCTCCTCGCCGTCGGATACTCGCCGTGGGGCCCGGTCAATCAGCCGGTCAACATCACCGGCTTCGAAGATTACCGCCGCCAGTTCGGAGGCCTGCACGCGAATTCCGCGCTAGGCGATGCCATGTACATCTTCTTCAACGTCTTTCCGGGCGACCGCGCCGTAGTCGTGCGCGTCGTAGGCGCGGCGGCCGCCGTGGCCACCAAGACCGTGAAAGACAGGGGCGCGGATGAGGCCGAAGACGACACGCTCCGGATAGACGCGAAGTATCCGTCTTCGAGCGTGGACGTGCGCTTCAAGATAGAGGCTGGCACCGATGCCAACACGGTCAGGCTCACGGTCTGGTCAAACACGCTCGACCTGATGGAGTCTTACAACAACCTGAAGATGGATGCGGCATCACTGGCGCGTGTCAACGCCGCGTCGAAGCTCGTGAAGCTGACAGACCTTGCTTCGGCAAATGTCGCTCCAGCCAACCTGCCTGATATCACGGCCGAGACGGTTTTGGTCGGAGGCTCAGATGATTTCGCAGGGCTCTCGGACGCATCCTTCATCGGCGCTGGCGCTGGCACTGCTGACGCCACCGGCCTACAGGTGCTCAACTCGGAGGAGTTCGGCCCCGGTCAGGTAGCGCTGCCCGGCGTGACTACCAACGCCGCGCACGCGGCACTTGAAGCTCACGGCCTCGCCTATCACAGGGTGCCACTTCATGACGCTGCCGAAGGGCTGGACAAGGATGAAGTGAAAGATGTGCGCGACGCTATTACCTTCGGGGCGCTGCACTGGCCGCGCGTCGAGATGCTGGACTTCGCAGGCTCGGGCGTAAGGAAGTTTTACCCGACGAGCGCCTTTGCCGCCGGCGCGTGCGCGAAGGCAGATGCTATAGGCGTGTTCAAGGCTCCGGCAGGACTGACGGGTCTTATTCCGGGCGCGCTCGGCATCGAGACGTACTCTACGGGACTGGCGCA
This sequence comes from Pyrinomonadaceae bacterium, assembly GCA_036389255.1. Classification (GTDB taxonomy): domain Bacteria; phylum Acidobacteriota; class Blastocatellia; order Pyrinomonadales; family Pyrinomonadaceae; genus JACVRN01. The sequence goes on along the minus strand of DASVQI010000045.1, from coordinate 1,740 downwards.
GATGGACGACAACACGCGCGCCTTCCTCAACGAGAATCAGATCAACGCCATTGTGCCGTTTCGCGGGCAGGGTATCCGCATATACGGCGAGCGCCTGATAAGCCCGGACTCCCGCGTGCAGATGATTCATGAGATTCGAACTCTGAATTATCTCTACTACCAGCTCAAGGCTTCTTTGCAGAGCCTCCCCTTCCAGACCATTGACGGCTCGGGAAGATTATTCCGCGAAGCCAAGTCCGTGTGCGAGTCAATTTGCAGGCAGCTCTGGGGCGCGGGCGGCCTCTACGGCAAGACGGAAGAGGAAGCTTTCCTCGTGGTGTGCGACGAGCAGAATAACCCGGCAGAGAGCCTTGATCAGCAGGTGCTGAACGTCAAGGTGGATGTGAGAATCTCGCCCACGGCCGAGCGGGTCAACGTCTCGCTCAACCAGCAGCCTCTGACGGTGAAGCTCGCGGCCTAAAGCTTCCGGTGCTTTGAATCTTCTTTGAGAGGTGGAACGAAGAGATGGCTAATACAACGACTAAAGGCAATTACGAGGTCGAGATAGACGGCATCGGTAAGTTCTGGTGTACGGACGTAACGATGCCTGACGACAAAATGACGCCTCACTCCAGCCAAGCTGGAAATGAGGTAAAGCCCACGCATGGCATGGGCAACGTCGAGATAGGCGAGGCTACTTTCATGGGAGCGCTTGGCAGGAATCAGGTAGATCGTGAAATTTACTCTTGGTACAACCGGGTCGCAAAGCTCCGTCTTGGCGACGAGCGGAAGACCATCAGGGTCATCATCCACGACGATGCCAAGCGGGTGCCGATTCGCACGAAGGAGTTGATTGATTGCCTGATCACCAGCTTCAAAGCTGATGATCTGGACGGCACCTCCAACGATGTTATGAAGTTTTCATTTACTGTCCAACCGGACGACGTTCGCTGGATATAAGTCTTTCAGGTTAACAAAATGACGGAACAGAAGCTTAGATTGCGGTTCGGTTACAAAGGGCCGGACGGAATTACACATCAGGACGTAGTCTTCGGCAAGCGCATGAAAGGGGCCGACCTCTTTATGATGAGCGAAGACGACGACTTCTCACAGCAGACCAAGCGACAGCTCCTGATGTACGCGGCTGCGATAATCGAGTTCGGTACTCTCCGCATGCCTGTGCCGATGACCGTCCTGCTGTCTCTTAATCGCGCTGACCGCTTTGAGCTTGCACGCGGCTACGGGCGCTTCCTCGAAGAGTCTGCGGAGGGCAGAAAGATTGAGGACGTTTTGGAGGCGGGGCGTGTCTCTCAAACCAAAATCAAGCTGGCCTTCGGTATTGAGCGCGCGGGCGTAAATTACAACGTGGTCGAGTTCGGTAATCTTATCGATGGCTACACGGAGCTTGAAGCGGATGATTATTCGGGCTGGCGACATGACTGTTTCATCATGGGGAAAGAGATAGTAGGACTTTCGCAGTGCGACGGGCAGGCTACGGCACCCGGCCCCATTCCGCTTGAGGTGTTCGAGGCGATGGACGCAGCAGATATTTTTGCTTTGCAGGCGAAGGAGACAGCGTGGTTAAACTCCTTTCGAGATTCGGCTGAAGAAACAGAAGCGCCGGCTGAAAACCGAGTGGAGAATAGCTAAAGAGACAGGCTGGACGATTAGCTATATCAGGTCACTGCCACTTCATGAGAGAAACGAGATTGTGCGGCAAATTAATGAAGACGATGCTGAGCGGGCGCGCCTGCTAAGACA
>DASVQI010000044.1:0-37009 GCA_036389255.1 Pyrinomonadaceae bacterium | reverse complement strand
GAGTGGAGAATAGCTAAAGAGACAGGCTGGACGATTAGCTATATCAGGTCACTGCCACTTCATGAGAGAAACGAGATTGTGCGGCAAATTAATGAAGACGATGCTGAGCGGGCGCGCCTGCTAAGACAGATCAACAGAAAATAGGATTGCTTCAGGGCTTCTTCTACTTCTTCTCTTTCATTTAATGATCCAGATGCAAGATAGCGATGGCAAAAAGAGCTGGTTCAGAGACGCATAAGTTAATTCTGGAGTTCCTACTCAAGGGACAGCCTGAAAAACGTCTCGCAGCCATCACAAAGCATCTGCGTGCAGCCGACAAAGCGGCTCAATCCCTTCTTAAAAATCTCAACAAATTAAACTCCACAAGAGTCACGCCGCCGGGCGCTTCTCCGTCTACCTCACGCGCCGCACGCGATAGCGCACGTGCGGCGCGTGAAGAGGCGCGGGCGGCGCGTGAAGCACAGCGTATACGCGAGCAGACGGCTCGGCAGGCTGCCGCGCAGCAGAGCGTTAGGGATGTTGCAGCTCGTCGTCTGGCTCGAGTAAGAAATCAGGAGTCACGCCGCGCCGCTAACGACTTCCTCAGATCCCAGCGCGCAGAAAGAGACAGAGAAGAACAAACCAGACGAACTCCCGGCAGAGCATCTAGATTCCTTGACCGGGCAGGACGCGCGGGCGACGCATACATGTCCGGCCGGATGGTGGCCTCGACGTGGCGCGACCGCATCGATTCTCTGGAGAAATATACTGACGCGGCCTTTTCTGTTATCCGGGCACAACAGAAATTATACACACTTCGCTTATCCCCTGAAGATACGACGGCTGGCCTTCGAGCCGTCGCTGATACTGTCCGCCAAGTGCGCGGCACCCGCATAGACGAGCTGACGGAAGACCTCGTCGGATTAAAGAGCGTCTTCGGTGATATGAGGCAGGCTACAGCTATGCTGCCTACAGCCGGGAAGATGCGATTCACCTTCCAGACGCTCTTTGAAGCCGATCCGGAACAACTCGAAGCCGACATCCTGAAGACTATGAAAGCGCTCGAGCAGATGGGCGCTATACGCCAGCTTCCGGGCGGCGGCGTGGACACAAAACGGTTTGAGGCTTACCTAGACGCTATCACACGAATTAAAGCTTACACAGGCGGCCGAATCGGCGGCGAAGAGATGTTCCAGTTCGTAGGGCGCGGCGGCGTCTCCGCTATGGGCGTCTCTCCCGAGGGCCTGATGCACATGGCATCGATGATGGAGGCCATGGGAGGCTCCGCCGTCGGCACCCGCTTGATGAGCGCGTTTCAGTCATTCGTGGCTTTCCGGCAGGGCGCAGGCGGCGCACGCGCTGCCGACGCTTTGCAGCGCCTCGGGCTTCTACCTTCCAATGATGTGCTGCGCACTAAGGGTCTTGCAGAGTTCTCGCGTGAAGGCAGAATCAAGAAGCTTAGCCCCGGCGCACTCCCGATTGCTGATTTGCTGGGCGAAAATCCAATCAAGTTTGCGGATGCTTTGGCTAAGGCAATTAAAGAGAAGGGACAAAACGTCTTGGGTCGGCCGGTGGATATGACTAACGCCGGAGATGTAGGACGCGTGCTCTCTCAGATAACCGGCAATCGAGGCACGGCCGACCTGCTCGCAAAGATGATTCTGCTCAGACAGAACATCTCTAAAGACGTGGAGCAGATGCAAAGGTCTGAAGGACTGGAGCAGATGTACCAGCGCGCAGACCAGTCCCCCATGGGCAAGTATCAGAAATTTCAGGCCGCGCTCTTTAATTTTCAGGCTGAGCAGGGGGTGAAGCTGCTGGAGGTTGTAACGAAGCTGGTTGATAAGGGCAGCGCACTGATGGCCGTCTTCGAGCAGCACCCGACGCTGGCAAAGTGGGGATTCTATCTCCTTATTGGCGGCAAAGCTCTGACGGGAATCCTTGAGACTTCTTACCATCTCGGAGGCCTCGCTGGAATGTTTTCGGGCTGGGGTCGCGGTGCTAAAGCCGCAGCGGAAGGGATGACGGCAGCCGAACGTAGCGCTATCGGAGTCAACGGAGTCATGGGCAAGCTTAATGCTTTACCCAAGACAATGCAGTTTACGTTGCTTATCGCTTCTGTGGGCTACACGCTGTATGAGTTGAAAGAGTTCGTAGACGCCTACAGGGAATACCATAAAATCTACAAAGATTTGATGAGCTCTAATGCAAAGGACGCTGATAGATTTCTTAGGTTAAAGCAGAAATATGCTGAAGCGGGCATGCCCATGCCAAGCCAGTTCATAACCTCTGAAGCTGCATCTGCTGTTTCAAAGATTGATATTGAAGGCTCGCTAGCAGGCTCAATGCGTGGTGGATTGAGTGAGTTCTTAATGAACGCTCTCAATATCCCACGCGGGGAAGACCTATTGACGCAAATTACACAGGGATACTTAGGCGCTCAACCGATCCTATATCCCTTGCGCATGGCGGGAATACTTCCTGACTACCATCCTTTCTACGGCGCTGATGATGCAAATAAGGTTTCGCTGATTCGCCAGCGTGCACCGATTTTAGGTGCAGACGCTGGTGTTATGGCTGAGTTCATACGTCAAACAAGGGCGCGTCAGGACGTTCAACCCGAAGGCAAACAATATCTCGAAAATTTAGTCAAGCAGGCTTTCCCTCAGAAATATGGAGAGGCTACCAACTTACTAGCCGAACAGTCCCAAAAGGCAAGCGAAGCTCTCAATCAAAATACAGAATCCGCATTGAAACTCGCGCCTGCACTTGGCAACGGCGCTACAGCAGCGCAGAGCTTTGCCGACAGGATGAATGCTATAGACCTTACTCCGCCTGCGTGGACTATCCCGAATGTAAGTTCAATAGTTGGCGGGGCTACACATCCAACGACGGGGCCGGGAAAAGCAAGGGGCGGGCACGTGCTCAAAGGCATCTCTTACCCTGTAGGCGAGCGCGGTATCGAACTCTATACGCCTTTCGCTGACGGATTCATCACTCCGAACAATGAGCTAAAGAAGTACCTGGTAATGACTCGCGCTCTTGACGCCGACGGGAGAAGCAATCAAATCCCCGTTTTATCAGCTAGAAGCGCTGATGGTGTTTCAAGTAGAGAGTCGTTATATGTAAACGCTTCTACTCCTTCTTCTAAGTCGATTGGCCCTATAACCTTTGCCCCCCACATCAGCCTGCAAATTACGGGCAGCAATCACAGCCCTGCACAGCTACAGGCCCTGGCACAAGCGGCCGCCGAGCGGGCGCTGGCCAGCAGCAAGGATGATTTCTTCGAGGAACTGGAGACAAGGCTGTATTACAGGGAAGAGAGAGACGACGAGAGAAGCTGATGACACGCAAGGGCAAAAAACTGATTCTCATCAACCTGCGCCAGTCAGGCACTTTCGTCTTTGACGTCGAGGAGGGCGACGTGGGACTCCCCTTCCCTTCCAGCATTAAGACTTCGGACAGGAATAACTGGGAGTTGGCCGACACCGTCGGCGGAGTAAAGCCCCCACAGTTCTCAAACTCCGAGCCTCAGAAAATTTCTTTCGACGAGTGCTGGCTGGACACGGTCGGTACAAATCTTTCTTTGACAGAAGCCATTGAGCAGATACGCGCGTTGATGAGGCAGAAGGAAAAAGGAAGGCCGCCGCTTCTGTTGATGATATGCGGCGACTGGAAGGTGCGCTGCACGCTTGAAGAACTGGAGATCGAGCGCACGAGCTTTACTGCGGAGAACAACCAGCAGCGTGCGCGCGTCTCGATGACGTTGCTTGAAATGCCTGACCTGAGGGAACAGGTCACGTCCAGAGTTGTAGAGATAGACCCGGAAGAAGCGGCGGACTTCTCGCCGCTTGGGAATTTCTAATGGGAAAGAGCATCAGTCCATTCAGGCGATACGGCCAATTTAATCCTCAGGCCGAGGAGCGCCTTCAAATACACGTCGTGGCTTTCGGCGAGAATATAGACGGCATCTGTCACAGGTATTGGGGCGACCGCAGGTTCTGGCGCGAGATAGCCGACAGGAACAACATCAGTGACCCGCGCAGGCTCGAGCCCGGCACGATTCTGCTTATTCCGGAGGCTCCCGTCGAGAGCGGGCTTTACGATTCATTATGAGCGAAGGCTTTCTTGACGACCATCATTACGTGGTGGAGATAAACGGCGTCACGTTCGACTAGCTATTAGGCCGAAGTTCGGTAAGGGTAATTTAATAGCAACAACATCCAATGAAAGAAATCAAGTGTAAAGCCTGCGGTAAAATCCTTGCTGAAACAAGCGAAGATTTTGATTTTACAGGCACGTTGCGCCTCAAGTGTCGAAAGCAAGGATGTAAAAAGCTGAATACCATTACTAAGTCAAGCGGCTTTAATCGTTCGTCTACCGTTGAAGTGAGGCGACAGTGAGAATGTCACTTCGTAAGTTATTGTGTAATCCGCTTTCTATACCTCGGTTTCCATTCATGCTCAAGTTTTATTATCGAATTAGCAGTCTCTAGCTTTCTGGAAATTGAAACCTTAGACCCTTGATAAACTACCTTGCAAATTTGAATAGCATAAATCCCCGTTAAATCAACTCTGTACAATCCATCGTAGCAGCAAACTTTGACTTGATTTCCGGGCGCATTCCGTTTAGCAAATTCAATAAATTGCTGCATTAGGTCGTGGCTGCCAACGAGAGTTAGTCTAGGGCTAGATGTTCGCCTGCCTTTCTGCTTGCGAACCCCTAACGAACCGTCACCATCTATGACACCGCGCCAAAAGTGTCTGTCATTTTCCAGCCCCACAACGCTTGCGGTCTTGCTCTTGCGCGGTACTACGCCGAATGAGATAAGGGCTTGTGCGAGCTTATCAGAGCTAACCGAAAATACAACATGCGGGCGGCAGTTTATAAATTCGTTCGGGCGGCGAGCGTGTCTTGATAGTCTCGCTTTTTGATAACAAATAGTATGCGTGGAGGAAAGAAAAGACTTGAAACGCTCAACTATTTCTTTATCTTCTTCGTTAAGGGCAAGTTGTATTCTACGCTGGCCTAGACCCTGTTTGCTCTCTACTACGCATCCATCGGCCATCATTAACCCTATGAAATAGTTCCGCTCTTCTGATGGTTTGTCGAAAGCGTTTTCGTTAAGATTATGTTTTCTGCGGTTGCGATATTGTTCTTGCTCTGATGCTGTGCGTGGTGAAATACCGCATCTTTTGAGAGCGCCAAGAATAGAAGAGCTTGACGCGCCTATGTTGTTGGCAATTACCTCTGCTGACTTTCCACTGGCATACTCATCGCATATCTTCTGTAGCTCGGTTTCATTGAACCCACAGCGACGGCGCGCAATTCCCATTTTAGCTAATTGATTATATATAGTCGCACAAGATAGCTTCATAACGCCGCTTATATTTGAAACGCTTTCTTTCGATTCAAACCTACTGGCGATTTCAAGTCTTTCTGCTTCTGAAACTAAATGTCTCATCTTGTCTCTTCCTTAATTCAGGTGACTCAAAAATATTTTATGTTCCAATTCTCGTATTACCTGATGCGGGCATTTCCCGTTGTCTGCCTTAGCGTGATTACAGTTCATGCAGAGGACTTGAAAGCGAGCGGGGTAGCCCTCCGTGATAGCTCTTGTTGCAAGCTTTCTCTCCTTGCATCCCCCGCCTTCTACATGGTCAAAAGTGAGAGCTATAGAGAGCGTTTCACCGCAGCATACACACCGCGCTCCGTAGTGCAGCATGGCTATGTAGCGGCGAAACGCTCTCCACTTCTTGCGTGTCTCATGTAGTAAGGGGTCGCGCATGACTCAAAATAGTTTTGAGAGAAGCGGCTGTCGGGTAGCCGCCTTCTAGGTTATGCTCTCTTACGTCTCTTCTGCTTCTTCTTCTGAGCTTTATCCTTACACTCAGAACAGATTGAAAATTCAAACTCAGCACAGGCCGACTCTGAGCATTCAAACTGGCGAGGGCAGCGAGAGCAGAGGTGTTTGTGCATTACTGTGCCGCTCCTTTCTCAATAGCAGACAGCCGACGCCTCATTATTTTATGTAAAGCGTCTAAGGCGCTCGTCAATGACAAAAGCTCTGTAGAGACTAGATGGTAAAGGTCTTCGGGCTTCGCATAGCTAGCACCGTCAGCCGGATAGACCATTGAATACATGAGCAGCAGAAGTGTCGCTACTGCCCCGTCGCCTTCGATGCTCATATAGGGAAGAGTTGAGATAAGGCGCTTCGCTTCATCGTAGGTTAAATGCAAGCCTTCTCTTTTGTCTTCCGCAGCTTTAGCGCGAGTTCTAGGCTTTGCCGCCTCTTTTCTCGGAGCCATTACTTCTTACCCCCTCTCTTCTGGCTAGACCGCTTTTCGCGGGCAATCGTCGCGTCTATCTCTTGACGGGCCGCGAGCAGATGAGGCAGTAAGGCTAGAGCGTATGAGACGTGATAGAACTGACGGTCACTAACCAAACCGCGCAGCAAGGCTTGGTATTCAGTCCAAGCAGCATCGTAGGCTTTGGCGTCTGTGCCATTGAAGGCGCGTTCAAGTTGTCGGACTTTCCAGACGCGCCAGTCGTTTGAAGACTTATCTTTAGGCTCTGGCGCGTTAAGTCGCTCCGATGCGACACGCTTTCGAGCCTCATTAAATCTGGCTATTATCTCTTCGGGCGTCTCGCCTTTTTTAAGGCTCTCTACAATCTCTCTAACCGTATCGCGGCTATAAGTGTAAGGTTCCTCCGTGGCCCTCTTCATGCCGTCAACAAAGCACGCGACAAAAAGTTCCCTGTCTGACCATAGGTCAGGGACAAGCGGAGAGATGTTAAGTACGTCGTCAGCGTAGTATCCTATCTCTTCCCGTATGGCCTTTGGGGTGGCCTTGTCGTGGATTGTGTTAAAGATTAAAAGCGCATCGCTTTGAAGCGCCTTGTTGCTTGTGTTATCTTTTCTACTCATCGTTACCCCTCTCAAGTGGTAAATGGTGAATGAGAGCTTAGGGAAGTGGCTGCTTTCCTAAGCTCTCGCTTCTTATGCGTTCGGCTGATAAATGACAACAGTGGAAGCCTCAGCTATGCGGGGAAGCTGTAGGGTTTCCTCTTCATGCTCATTTAATAGCTCAAGCGCGTTGAATGATGCGCGGCTCAACTCTTCTAAGGTTTCCGCGTCTATGAATCCCCTGTTAAGCGTTCTGCCTATGAACCGCAGCTTGCTTTTTGCCTGCTCAAGTTTGCTCATTTGATTCGCCCTTTCGTGTGACTAACTTAGGGATTATTCTATGATACATCATAGGGTTTTGTCAACAAAATAATATGGCTTGTCATAGGGTTAATTTTGGCTTATAATCCGCCGCATGAACTTACTCACCACTCAACAAGCTGCCGAGCGGCTAGGTATTAGCCAACCAAGAATTTATCAGTTAATAAGTGAAGGGCGCTTGCCTGCCCAAAAGATAGGCCGCGATTATGTGATAGACGAGAAGGATTTGAAGCTAGTAGAGAATCGCAAGGCAGGCAGACCGTCAACTAAGAAAGCTGGAAAGAAAAAGGGCTGATGTGCTACCTTTCGGCGCATGGCTCGCCCGCATAGTTTTATATCAATTCCCCTTTGCCTTCTAATTATTGCCTGCGGTTCTCTGTCTTCTCCTTCTGACACTGTGAAGGGCTGGGCGGGCAAACTTGAGCAAGGGAATATCGAAGGCTCTATTCAATACTACTCTTCAAGCGCTACCAAGAGTCAAGAGGTAGCAGGTTTAAGGGCGCTTTCGGCTGCTACCCGTAAGACTTATCTGGAATGTGAAGGCAAAGGGTTTGAGATAATAAACGAAACCGTCATACATGAATCCGCAGAGGTTGTGATTCAGTGGAAATGCGGCGGGAAAAGCATTATCGCGCTAACCAGAGAAAGCTCTATATGGAGAATCGAGAACATCACAGTAGCGTTTCAATAGGAAAAATATTTCTTCACAAAGCAAGCTTCTCTGATATAATCCACTTCACATAGAGCGCCGAAGTAGAGCGCCTAAATAGCAATCCTAAGAGGCTCAATAGAAGCCCGTTGATGCACTAAACGCATCGCGGGCTTCTTGTCTTTTATACGAGTCGAAAAAAGAAAATTGACGCAGGGAGAGTTGAACAATGCAGCAATCGGTCAAGTTTCTCAGAGGGTACACTGACGAGAACGGCAAAGAGCATAAAAGCGCCACGATAGGGCGACGTATAAAGGGGCGCGACCTGTTTGAGATTGACGAAGAGTTAAAAGGGTTGACCCCTTCGGTGACAGACTTACCGTTTTATCGGGCGGCGACTGTGAGCTTTGGAGAGCTAAAAGAGCCTTTCCCTATGAAGGCTTTTCTTTCTTTAGTTTCAATAGACAGGGAACGGCTTGTTAAAGCGTATGAGGACTTCATACGCGAAACGTCAAAAGAGCGCGAGGTTGAAATAATCTCTGATGATACTGTCAGACTCGCTTTTGGAATTGAGCGTGACGGCTCTATTTACAACGTCGCTAAGTTTGGCTACTTACTTACAGGCTTTGATGAGATTGAAGCAGACGACAAACGCTATACGGGAATGAAACGTGTCTGCTACTTACTCCGAAAAGAGATTATCAGTTTTACCACTCAAGACGGAGCGCTCTCTCTTCCCTGCCCGTTACCTATGACCGTTCTGGAAGAGATGGACATGGTAGATATTTTAGCCCTGCGCGAAACATCGCTCCGTTACTCTGACAGCTTCAACGAAGCAGCCGAAAATGAAGAGGTAGCGCAAGCGGCGGCTAATTAAAGAGGTAGTGTAGCTAATGGCTAGAGGCTCTGAAACACACAAGCTTATCCTTCAATTCTTGGTTCAAGGCCAAGCGGAGAAGCGTATCTCTGCTCTCACTAAGCAACTGCGCGGCGCGAATAAAGAGGCAACATCACTTCAAAGAGCGCTCAACAAACTAAAGCCTAATAGCAGCCTGCCTAAGAGCGCTCTGCCAAAGAGCGGAGCTACTACTACAGCATTAAACCGCGAGACTCGCGCCGTGCGTGAGCAAGTCAAGCTGATGCAAGACCGCGTTCGTTTAGAACGTGAGCAGGCTAGGCTTACTCAAACCAAAGCGCGGGCCACTGGCGCGCAACGCTCCGCAGAGATAGCAGATATTAAACTGCTAAGAGAGCGCGCACGCTTAGAGCGTGAAGCAGCTAGAGCGACTGGACGCACAGGCCGCAGAGGTCGGCGCGCATCCGGCGACTACGACAACGTAGACAGATTTAACAGGGGAGTGCAGACGGCTCGCAATATCGGTTATGTTGCACAACGCACCTATGACATGGTAAGGGGCGGCTTCATTGACCCTGCCCTTGAACTCAAACGCGCACAGACCAATTTTCAAATGCTCAACTATCCACAAGCTGAGCAGGCCAGAGGTTTGCAGGCAGTACAGCAAGTAACATCTCAAATAAGGGGCGTGCGTCAGGTAGACGTGACGGAACTACTCACGAACCTTACGGGCACTATGGGCAGCGTTAATGATGCTATAGCGTTGCTACCTCAAGCCTCTAAATTCCTAGCAGCCACAGAGGCGCTAAACGGCGACAGGGTAGGCCGTCAAGAGGCTATTAGAGCGTTCAGCAATGCCGCTAAAACCGTCGAACTCATGGGCAAGGATATTGATACCGCTACCGCTAAGCAGTATTTGAATCTCATAGCTCAATCAAATCTGGCTACGGGTGGAGAGGTCAATCCTTCGGAGCTTCGCAACTTCGTCAAACAGGGTCAGATTGTAGGTATGCAGTTCTCGCCGGAAGGTATAATGAAGTTTATGCCGCTTATCCAGCAAATGGGCGGCAAGAATGCCGGAACTGCTCTCACCTCTCTTTATAGCTCAGTTGTCGGCGGGCAAATCCCCGCACATAAACTTAAATACTGGGGTGAGATGGGCCTGCTTGACCGCTCAAAAGTTGAGTTCAATCAACAGGGCAAGATTGCGCGTCTGCTTCCCGGCGCTATCCCTATAGCCGAAGGAATGGGCCGTGACCCGTTTATCTTCACAGATAAGTTAATGGCTGCTTTCGATAGGAAGGGCGTTGACACTACGAACGTAGAAGCTGTAGCCAAACAATTAGAAGTGATGTTCGGCAACCGCACGGCAAAGCGTGAAGTAGCACAGATGATGCTCATGCGGAGGCAGTTAGACAAAGAGACGCAGAACTATATGAGAGTTCCTGATATTGAGGGCTTTTATAGTTCAATGTTCGAGAGGGGAAACCCGCTCGGACAGTTCTTAGAATTTACAGCCTCACAAACGAATGCGAGGGCTGCGGCTGGCGCTCCCGTTATGTCATTAGGCGGAAACGTAGCAGAGCAGCTATCAAATCAAATCAAGAGCCTTCAAGCTATGTCTGCGGATAACCCCACAACAGCCGCAGCCCTGATTGGCATACTAAGCTTAGGTAAAGCGAGCGCGGAGGCCGCAGACGGAGTTGGCATTTTCAACGGTATGTTACGCGGTGGAAGTGGCGGCGGAGGCATCAACTCGGAAGTAGCTGCGGGCGGAGCAAGTCTGATAGGTCGGGGCGCTGTCGGCGCTGCTGGCCTTGCTACTAATCCTGTGACCTTTAGCATCATGGCTATTGCTGGCGGTGCATTCGCAAGCTACAAGAACGTGCAAGCCTACAGGCAGCAATTAGGAGTAGAGCGGGGCGCAAGCGCGCAGCTAGCAGACATTACACAAAGGAGAGAGAGAGGGGAGAGCGTTGACTATGCAGCGTCGGCGCGTTCTGTTCGTGAGGCTCTAACACGCGGCGGCGAACTCAGCAGAGCAGAAGGCATATTCACTGTTAAAGAGTTTGAGAATAATCTTTATCGAAAATTAGCAAGACCCTTTTATGGTAACGGGCCGCTACCTACAGACAGAGAGATGCTTCAACGATTCGCGCCTCAACTAGCTATTCCAGATGTAAGACAAAGCTTTATTCAGACCGAGCTACCACAACTCGGATTATCTTCTGAGGGACAGCAGAACATAAAGCGAGCCATAGAAGCAGTATTCATCAACTCGCTTCCTAATACTGGCATAGGCAACCTCAAACAGCTTGACGAGAAAAGATTACAGGGGATGCCGGAATTTGCACAAAGCCTGCTCCGTATTACCGAGCCTGCCAAGCAGACCGCAGACGCTTTCGGCCAGTGCGTTGACCCTGCTAATAAGATTCCCCCCGCATTCAGGAACGTCTCTTCGGCTGCTCAGAGTTTAGCCGACAGAGTAAATTCTATTGTCATAGAGCGACCAACGTTCCCCGCTTTTCCAACGCCTTCAAATCAGACAAGCAGCACTCCGAACGTTAGACCTTTCGGCGGCTACTTTGCTAAAGGCGGGAGAGTTCTTAAAGGCGTTGACTACATCGGAGGCGAGCGCGGCGTTGAGCTATTCACTCCAAACGCTAACGGCTTCGTTACTCCAAACGATGAACTACAGAAGTTTGTGGTATCGACTCGCGCTCTTAATGCCGACAGAAAGAGAAGCAATCAAGCATTAACGATTCCCCGAAACCGACCTGAGTTAAATCTACCCAGCACAAGCTCGTTAAGAGGTAGGGAGCTTTTAAGAGAGGTTGCATACTCAGAGGCAGCTTACGTCAATCAGTCTTCGGTTCCTTCTGGCAGCTTTACAGCACCGCAAGTTAACTTGAACTACTCTCCGAACATTAACGCGACGTTTACGGGAAGCTCTAAAGAAAATGCTGAATCGGTAGCGAAGCTTCGACAACTACTAGACCAAAGCAAAGATGAACTGTTCGCTGAGTTTGAAAGCCGGATGCGATATATAGAGGCGAAATATGACGAGCGAAGCTGAGTTATAAGTAAAGGAAAGATAAACCTCTTGGCGCTAATAGAAAAACACACACTCGTTTTATTGAATGATGTACTGCTGGACTCTTGGAAGCACCCCGGCCTTATTACTCAAGTGTCGGTAGAGCTAAGCACAGACCATTCAAGCGAGGCGAATATAAGCGTCTATGACCCTGAGTTTCGATTTACTGATTCGCACCTAGATTCTACAGGCGTGAAAAAGTCAAGCGTGAAAATCTGGATAGGTGCAGGCGAATTTATAACTACAGCACACGACCAAACGCGCAGAACTTTAGCATCTAATCGCTCGCCTTCTGATGAACCGACGACACTCCCCCCGCTTTTTCAGGGAATGCTTACGCGCCACTCTTGGAGTAACAACATAGCTACGTTCACTTTCTACGATTTATCTAACAAGATGAAGCAGCGCAAGCATTCAAGGTATCACAACAAAACGACAGACCTTAACCTGCTAAGAAAGCTCGCTAAAGAGCATGACCTTGACTTTGTTATTAACGGAAACGTGCCGGACTCGGCAGAGCATGACGTAATCCTTCAATTTCAGCAAACAGATTGGCAGCTTGCTAGAGAAGCCGCCCGTCGCTCTGGGCTTCGATTGTACACAAACGGTAATAAGCTTTACGCGCAAGAAGCTGGACGAACGGGAGCAGTTGTAGCTAGCCTTACATATAAAGGTGACAACGGGGATTTTGTAATGCTTCGCGGTTTCAGCCTTACTTATAAGCTACCTGAAAATAAAAGAGGTCGTCAGGGGCGAGTTGAAGTAAGAGCAAGGGGACGGGCGGGCAGTCGTATTTCTGGCGTAGACGGAAGCGAAGCGGAGCGCGGAACTCAATCCTATGTGACCGAAGACTTACCGACTAGAACACAAAGAGAGGCGAGACGCCGCGCACGGTCACGCCGCTATAATCAACGCGAATCCGCATTTGAACACCGCATCAAACTACTTCCTCAGTTTCTTGAAAACAGCATACCGTTGTTTCAAGGCGATACGGTTCTACTAAATAACATAGGTGCGTTATATAGCGGAAAGTACATTGTAAGAGAAGCCGTTTATACGCTTGGCCCTTCTGAGTTTAGCTGTGAACTTACACTGAAGCGTGATATTGCGGGAGTGAGAAGAAGGAGAAGAAATAGAAATGAACCGCAGGGCAGAACAACTAGACGATGACGGACGGTCTGGTCTACCTAATGGCCTGAACGGCATCGTCGCCGACAATGAAGACCCGCTACACCTCGGGAGGGTTAAAGTCCTCATCCCGGCCGTCAGCGAAACGGAGGTCTGCGAAAAGTGGATAAAACCATTCCCCGGAAGCATCAGCAGGCAGGGGCATGGCTTTGCGAGCATTCCCCAGAGGGGCGTAGAGGTGGCGCTGTGGAGCCGCGCCGGCGGAAAGCATGAGCTGTTCTACACGACTCAATTCAACGAGGCCGGGGCGTTACCTGAAGACGTTCCGGATGAAAGTGTCGCCTGCTTGAGATACCCGTGCGACCTGAAGATTATCTGCGAAGGTGACCTAATGCTTCAGGCTGGCAGGGTTCTCATAAAAAGCGAGTTTGGGACTGTTCAGATTAGCGGAGCGGCCGGATTGATCTTCAGTCCTGTGGATGATGGGGGTGGCGCGTGAGCATAGCAGCAGGGCAGATTCAAAGGCTCCCGGCGAAGGTGCCAACGATCCAGAGCGAGTTTAACGCTCCATCAATCAACGTGCCTTTTGTCGGCTGCTTCTCCGGCGACGGGCAGACTTATATCGGCAGGAATTTCGGGAACCGCCCGGACATACTGAGGCTCAATCATCTGCGGCAGAAGAAAAAAGAGTACGAGCAGCGAATCATCACTATGACCATCGGACAGCTCGACAATCCACCGCGCGCGGCTGGCTTCGCAGAAGAGATTGTACGAATCACCGCCGACATAGCGACGATGGTTAATGCAATAACTGCGACGGTGGCGGAGGTCACTGAAGAGTTACAGGCGGGAATCAATTTCGTTAACGCCAGAATGGGAGAGCTGGAACAACTCAGAACAGGTTTGCAAAGCATCCCGGAAGAGCTTCGCACCCGGACTGAATCGAAGCTCATTGAGCGCTACAACCAGTATTTCGGCGAGTTGGAATCGCAGGCTTCGCGGCTCGAAACCGCTATGAATTGTCTGGGGGCTGTCTAATGGCGACCGTAAAGAGCATTCACGGCTCATGCCTCTCTTTCCCTTTCCGCGTGGATGCGCGTGGCAGCTTGGCCACTGTCTCGGATCCGGAAGAGATGGCTCGACAGTTCATAACCGACCTGATTGAGACGCGGCGCTATGAAAGAGTGCTGGTTCCCGACTACGGCATAACTGACCCGACCTTTCAGGTAGCAGACGCAGGCTGGCTGGCCCGTCTGGCTTACGAGCTGGAGGAGCAGGTTAAGGATTACCTGCCCATTATCTCTTCAATAAGCGTCCGGCCGGGCTTTCTGGAAAATGGCAACTTCATACAAGAATTTTCTCTGGATCAGCAGCAAGCGGCGCTGCTGGTTATTTACACGATAAGAGGCTCGAATACGCCTCACAGCATGGTTTACCCGGCGTGGAAGCTTCGCCCTGAATTCACTGGGAGCTAATCGATGGCACAACTTATTCAGGCACCGATGCTGGACGTGCGAAACGAAGACCTTCTCGCGGCGCAGGCGATTGCGCGCGTTTCCGGCGCACTCACGCCTGAACTTTGCGACCGCTATATTGCCGTTCTCTTCGAGGCAAAGCAGATGCTGCTGGCTGGCACCTTTCCTACGTCGCCAGTCTGCGCGGAGTTGACAAATGCCGAGCCTGGCAGCCCGCAGACAGTCTTAATCGAGACCTTTGCATGGCTCGTCAGCTTCGTAACGCGCGCCATCAATCAGGTACCGGAGCAGAACGTTATAGAGTTTGCGCGCCTCTTCAGGGCAGAGCTGAGAGAAGCCACACCTGCTACTACTACTCTGCTCTTTACATCTGCTGCTCCTCCTGGAGTTGACGTCATCATCCCGGCAGGGACTGAAGCGCGCGCCACAAACGGCTCTGTCTTTGCGACCGACGAAGAGCTGGTGATTCCCGCAGGCGAAATGGAAGGGGCTGTCTCGGCCACCTCTACGGCATCAGGCAGCGTGAGGCTGGCTCCCGGCACGGTGACGGGGATTGTGGATGCCCTGCTTTACGTCACTGCCGTAACTAATCCTGACGCAGTTGAATCCGGCTCTGACGCTGAGACTTTAGAAGCTGTTCTGGAGAGGGTACGTCATTATCAGCGCAGGGGTGAGCGGATAGTCAATGCGAAGGATTTACAGGAAGCGATACTGGAAGAGGTGCTGCTCGGCAACGGTATAGTCAAAGTCTTCGACAAAATTAAAGAGGGCGACTGGCTGAATCTTGACGGCTCAATTAAGACCACGGCCGGTTACGTCACGGTGGTAATGATGACGAGCACCGGCCACGCCTTCTCAGACGAAGTAAAAGCGCTGGCCAGAGAGAAGGCTAATGAATGGGTCGGCGGCATCTTTATCAGCGTCAGCGATCCGGAATTCGTTGAGTTCAATATCGAGGTCGATGTAAAGCTCGACGGCCTGATAACTCAGAGCGCGACGCTGGCGGCCATAGAATTAAATCTAAGGGATTTCTATTCCGCACGTGAGGAAAACTTCGGTCGCACCATCTCCAGAAGCGAGATCATCGCCGTGATCGAAGGCACAAAGGGAGTCAGGCGTATAGAGGCACAGCCCGGCGGGGAGATTCTGGCCGAGCCTGTGGCTGATATAGAGGTTGCGCCGTATGAGCTGCCGAAGCTTGTGACCGTGACAGTGAATGTCGTTTAAGTAAATGAGCGTCTTTATCAACAACCTGGAATTCTTTTACTCGAATCTGCCAGAGCGTTATATCGCGGCGGATGAATTCCTGTTCCTGAAGCGCTTCATGAGCCCCTTCTGTCAGGAGCTCGATAATTATGACTTCATCTTCGCTGAGTTTCATAAGAGCATTAATCCTGACACGGCCACTGAAGAGTTCCTGAATTATTTCCTTTACTCCTTCTTCGGCTGGGGCTGGTTCCCCGGCTGGTTCACGCTGGAGAGGAAGAGGAGCTTTTACCGCAACGTGGCGACACACTACGCGAGACGCGGGACGGCGCGCGGCATCGTTGAATTTCTGGCGGAGTTCGGCGTCACGGCTCGCGTCATAAATCGCGCTCTCTACTATGACAACATGATTTTAGAGAATAGCAGTTGGGCGATCTCAGGACCGCTATACGTCGTAATACAGATATTCCCTATGGTCGCAGGCGTCCCTGAGAATCTGAATTATTACGATGAGTTTCTTTTTGACCAGGACATAGCCATTGATCCGCAGCTTCAAATCACAAAGCTCGACATAGACGAGCTTTTACGGTTCCAACAACCTTTAGGACAGCACTTCATCATTGAAGAGAAGGTCGCAGCATAGCGAGGTGAAACGATGAGAGAATCTCTGGTGCAGATTTATGACAACCCGGAAGACGGATTCGAGTATGGCAGAGTCTTCAAGTCTTCGGACTTTATGAAGGGTCAGGACTACGCCCATGCTCACATCAACAGCCTAGCGCGCGATTACCTGCTTGCAGGAGCCCCCTCGGCGCGGGTGGCCGGCTTCGGCTACGCGCTGGCTGGCGGGCTTTCTCTTACCATTCATAAGGGCGAAGCGGTAGACCCGAACGGCCTTCATTACGAGACATTTCCTGCGGGTGCTGATGTTGTGGTGGCGACGCCTGCTGCTGACGTGGCTAACCCTCGCATCGACCTGATTGTGGCCGTGCTGGCCGCAGACCAAGGGGCGGATATTCTGCTGCTGCCGCATCGCAGGCTGCTATCTGAGTTGGAAATTCAGGCGGGCGTCGATCCGGGCGACCCTCAAGACTTCAACGTGCCGACCGAGCGTAGGAACACGGCCACCATAGCCGTGAGGCCGGGCGTCGCCGGCGTCGCTCCTGTCGCTCCTGCGGCCGGGGTGAATGAAGTCCCCCTCTATCAGGTCAGGGTGGAAGCGGGCGCAGTAGTTCTGACAGCTCCGAAGGTAACGGACGTGCGGCCCCTTGCGCGCTCTCTCTACAACGCGTGGGCGCAGGTAGATGCCATCAACGCCAGCCCGGCCATCGCAAACCTCAACGAAGCGATTGATGACAGGGTCAACGGCCTTCTGGTTGACAGCACCTATTTCACGAAGGTCTACGATGATGCAGGCAACCTGCTGACGCTGGACGCTGACCTAGCGGCCTTCGATGCTCGCTACGTGAATGTGACTGGCGACACGATGACGGGCCAGCTTAATGTGACAAAGCGTGCGGTTGGTGCAGGCGTTCTACCGGTCGGAGATGCCGCCTTCGTCGCTCAGAACAACAACACTGCTGACGGACAGACCAACTACGGCGTCCTCGGAGCAGTTGGCGGAGGCTTCGGCACTACCTCGGCGGGCGTCTATGGCTACTCTGAGAATCAGGGAGGGGGCGCGCCCGCAGTGGCTATCGGCGTAAAGGGAAAGGCTTTCGTTAGCCACTACGACGCGAGCGCCTACGGCGGCTATTTCGATGCCTCAGGAAGCAATCTCACTTCTGGCGCGAAAGTCATCTACGGCCTCTACGCCAAGGGACTGACGCAGGGCGACAATCTCAACGGCATCGTCTACGGCGGCTATTTCGTCGCCGACAACAGCAGCACTCAGATCAACACGGTCTACGGCATCTACGCGAAGGCACAGGGCGCAGGCCCCGGCACTAAATATGCCGGATACTTCGACGGAAACGTTTACATCAACGGCAACTTGACCAGCACTCTGAATATCGCGCTCGGCGTCATCAATGCCGCCACGGGCGCGCTCTCTTCGACCGTCACATGGAATAACGCGGGCGTCACCTTCAGCCACTGGAAGGCGAATGTGACGGATACTGCCTCGGCGGCGGCGAGCCTCTTTCTGGATTTCCAGCTCGCGGGTGTATCGCAATTCTCAGTGAGGAAGGACGGCCTGCTGACAGCTAATGGCGGCTCTTTCAATGTTGGAAGCGGTGGAATGGTGCAGATCAATCCGGGAGGCTCTGGCGCGGCGAGCTCTTATCTGCAAGTTCAGGATCGCGCAAGGTTCGGCTATGACGGCAGCAATTCTGTGATAAGGATTGATGATGCGGCCACGAGTAAGGACTTCGCATATTTCTCTAATAACGTTGAGAAATTTCGTGTCACCACGAACGGCTTAATTAAGCTTGACGCTACAGTCGTAGCTGCTGGCACTACTGGCGCGCAGACTATCAATAAAGCGTCCGGCAGGGTGAACTTCGCTGCCGGTACATCTCAGCTAGTCGTCACCAACAGCCTTGTGACTACTAATTCAATAATCATCTGCGTGCTGCATAGCAACGACGCTACCGCGCAGATAAAGAACGTGGTTCCTGCTGGTGGCAGTTTTACAATCAATCTGACGGCCAACGCGACGGCAGAAACCAAAGCTGCATTTCTAGTCATCAACACATAGGAGGAGTACGTCACATGGCTCAAAATAATCACTCAGCCCGGATGGGCAAACTTCAGCCCTACACTTCAGAAGACGGGACACATTACCCGCAGGCATTTTGGTGTCTGAACAATTTCAATTTGGATATAAACAGAAGGTTTTTGCGCTACACCTATATCGTCTATAGCTCCGTAGAGAATTACGACGCAGGGCGAACGCCGATTCTGGGAGTAGAGCGTGTCTACCTGTATGAGGGGGACGAGTTCGATGCGCTGGTGGCCGCTAACCCTGCGTTCGTGGGCATGCTGCTTCAGGAGACATGGGCCGTTGCGGTGGCGACAAAAGAAGGGCCAGCGCCGACCGAGGGGGAGGAAGACACCCGCACGTCATTCTTTGAGGAGGCTGTGAACGCGTAATGAAACATAGCTATGAGCACATCTTTAGATTCATAGAAGTCGCCGCAACCTGGCTCAAGAACAATCCGAAGGAAACCAAGTTCCATTACGGGCTAATGCGCGAGATGACTCCGGCCCTGAAGCTTAACAGCCAGTACAAAGAGTTGGTCGAAGACATCGACATCAAACACTGTGCGACGGATGAGAGGGGTGTCATCCTGCGTGACGAGCGAGGGGGTTATCAATTCACAAAGGAAGGGCTCAACGAGCGGAATAAGGAGCGGCGCAAGCTCTTCCGCTCAGAGGTGGAGATAGAGCCGTATTATGTGACCGAAGTACCCGATAATTTAAGCCCCTTCGAGCGCGAAGCCTTCGCCGGCTTTGTAATTAATCCAGAGTCTGTAGAAGAAGTTGCTCAGACAGGTGCAGGGGCCTAATCGGCCAGAACCCCGTGATTGATTAAACGACTCGCCTGCAAATAATACAAGCCCGGTTTCCTGCTTTGTCATGCAGTAGGTAGCCGGGCTTTCGTGCGGCCGTATTGTGTTACACTTGGAAGTAGTGTTGTGTTAGCATCGTCCGGTTCCGCTTTACCTTAATCTCCCGAAAGGATGAGCGTATAACGATGCTTCTTCACTTTGGGCGGCTCCATAAAAAAGTTCAACTGCTGTTTTTCTTTTCGGTAACATGTTCAGTTCTGGTTTTTGGTACTAATTGTGCCTCTAGGCAGAACAGCAACAAAGACTCGCCTGATACATCGCTATCCGCATCACCATCTCAGTCTCAGTCAACCCCCAAATCTGAAGCTACCAGTTCTTCGAATAGTCCAACAAATACAGATTCTCTTTATTCCGAGATTAACAATCAAATGAGCGTTGCAGAACTTCGCCAGCGGCTGGATGAAGTTAAGGCCATTGAGCTAGAAGCGCGTAAGCTTGTAGCCTTGCGTAAAGATTGGGTGAAGAAAGATCGAGAGAATAAAGATTTGGAGTATAGAGGTTGGGAGAAGAGTTTCGCGGAATGCATTAAAATGATGAACCTGCTTAAGCCTCGGGCTAAAGCAGTAAGAGATGAGTACAAACGGATGTTGAGTCCGGCAGGCATGGCAATTGTTAATGCCTCGTTAAGTCTTATTTGGTGTCTGGATTGTAGCAAAATGGAAGAGGATGATTGCAGTGACGCTCGTAAAGATATAAATGAAGCTGAGCGAGAATTGAAGAAAGAGATGCGACAAAATTAGAGTCGAAGGAATTTGGCTTTGAAGGCCAATTAAAATGCGTATATGTAGAGGGGGGCTGATGGCTCTTTATCCATGCCCAGACTGCCAAAAGGAAATATCCGACCAAGCGAAAGCCTGCCCTAATTGTGGCCGGGCAACAGGTATACTAATCAGCCGTATGACAATGTGGCGCTTGATTCTGGCTCTGATGGCCCTGGTCTTAATTGTATGGCTGTTTGCGGAATTAAGTAGCCAGCAATAAAAGCATGTAATGGCAAGAATGTTATAAATAGGTGTTGTAGATTTTCAATCCGATAAAAAATAACGCTAACGCGGCGATAAAGAAAACAATCAGAGAGAGAAGGTTAATCCAGCCGCAACGAGGACAAAACCACGCTGTACTCGAAATCTTGCGCTGACAGTCAGGGCATGAAACTAGAGCCATGCGCGAGAAAATAGCACACCAACATTTTACTTTCCAGATTTCATTGACGTGCTAGTCTCAACTCAAAAACATTTTGAGTACCCACTTCTCTTCCCTTCATACCCTCCTAGCTAAGCCCGGATTACACTCATTTCAGTACTATAGTCCTTATTTTGTTTTGCTATTCCACTTGCTTGTGGTATATAGGCTTGATAGGAGGAGCTGAATGGCCAAAGCAATGACCATTGCCGACGAGGTGTTAGGTCGTTATGGTTTAGCAGAAGACCCCTTTTCCCTTTCACCAGACCCCAGATTTTTATATCTCACCAATCAGCATAAAGCTGCTCTGGCAAAACTTCGCTATGTCATGGAGCGCCGGCAGGGATTTGCTGTCCTGTATGGCGACGTCGGTCATGGGAAAAGCTCTCTTATTCGCCGCCTCTACGGCCTTTATAAAGACCAGGAAGCGTACGAGACGCTGCTTGTCACCAACCCCGACTACCCCACTGCCCTCCAACTATTAAAGCGGCTAACGGATGAATTCGGGCTTCCTCGTCGTCCGTCGAAACTTGACCAGATGCAGGAGCTAGAGGGCCATCTTGTGGATAGGTTTGCCGCCGATCGGAACGTGCTCATTCTTATTGATGAGGCGCAAATGATGCGGGGCGAGCAGTTTGAGTTGATACGGCAGATTACCAACTTTGAAAGTGACGACCGGAAGTTGGTTCAAATTATACTCGCCGGACAGAATAACCTGCGAAACAAGCTGAAACTCAAGCGGGCCCTGGTTTCACGCGCCGCAGCCGTGGCTACTCTTGATCCTCTGACTCCTGAAGAGACTGCCGATATGATTGCCTTTCGACTTTCCGTCGTAGGACGCCATGCCCCTCTTTTCGCCCCAGATGCGCTGAATTTAATTTATGAGCTTTCAAAAGGCGTCCCCCGCGAGGTGGTTAAAGTCTGCATGAACGCTATTACTATCGGCGGGATGATGGAGGAAGATTTAATCACAGCAGAGGTGGTGAATGAGTCAATCCAATAAGCGGGGATACGCCGCCCTCTACGATATAAGCGAGCGTAAGAAGCAGGAGCAGAAAAAAGACTCTAGTACTAGAGTACTAGAGTCCCAGAGTGCTAACCTTGAAACACCGCCAATTATTGAGGAAAAGCCTTCACCTACTACTCTAGTACCAGAGTACCAGGGCGGTCTAGTACCACAGTCGAACTTTTACAGGAAGTCCAACGAGACTGTAGACAGTCTGGATAGAACCTTAACGCCTGCGGAAAGCAAAGTGCTGGATCATCTCCTGCGCCTCACGATTGGCTTCAACACAGATCGCAGGCAGATCCGAGTCTCCAAATTAAAAGAGCGAACGGGCTATAGTTCGGCGAAGACTGTTCGCATTGCCCTTTTCGGTCTTATATCAAAAGGTATTATTAAGAAGATAAGCAGGAACAACGACCCTCTTGGGGATGAATATATTATTCTCGACAGGTCTAGTACTAGAGTACCAGACCACTCTAGTACTCGGGTCGAAAGTAGTGGAGTACTTGAGTCAAATTCTACCAGACAATTAAATACAAGTATTAAAGACAAAAGAATTGATGATGATGACGCTGCGCTGGCCGGTCTGAACAAAACATTGAAACAGGCCGCAAAGGAGATCACGGGCAGGGAGCCATCACCTACTGAGAGTGAGCGTTGGAAAGAACTGGCAGAAGTGTTGGTGATGGAAGCGAAGATTGCTGCGGCGCGTACGACCGTCTCAAGCCTGCCTGCTTTCCTGGCAGAGCACCTCAGGCGCCGTCTCTGGAAGAAGGACAAGGCGCAGCTCGCCAGCGAACAAACTGAAGCTCCCCAGATGCCCGCCGCACAGGCCCTGACTGAAGAACAGATCAAGGCTTGTCCCGACTGCGGCGGGTCTACCTGGTACTACCCTGAAGGGCCTGAGAAGGGGATTAAGCGGTGCAGGCATGAAAAGTTGACAAAACAGGCCGAAAACGGCGAATAACGCAACTTGAGCAGCCTCTGGTAAACCTTCGGGATATTATCCCGTTTTATTACCAAAACGATAACTTGAACAATTTAGCAAACTGACCGGAATGCTTGACAAAACAGGTCGAAAATGACCGTTTACTTGACTTGGTAACCAATCAGCGGGCGCATTGAACTGTTAGCCGTTCCGCGTGAAACCCTGTGAAACATGAAAACACTCGGGAATAGCGAAATATTGAGGAAAAGTGAGGCCGCTATATAGCGCAGCTTTTCTTTTAGCATGGCATTTCTGGAAATGGGAGTTTCCTGAAAAGGAGGAGATACGTGGTCACTGAAGAACTGATTCTAAGAGCTCGCTGGACTGATGATTGCCAAGGGAAGAAGGATTATGACGCACCTATAGTTGTAATCTCCACCCGCTACTGGCCGCGCGGAGGAGGCTTTGACCTTTTGAATGTTGAGAACGGTCGGGTCGTAAGCTGGGAAGGCAACGAAGCCAGGCCTGATGTTAAGCCCAGCGCAAAATCTTCCCTCGGCATACGACACGGCGCGGCAGACCCTGACGAAGAAAATTTAGACGCCGACGCCGACTTCTTCACACTGACAGAGGCTGAGTTTGAAGCTGAAACCGAAGAAGAGGTTAAGGCAATGGTCGAAAAATGGGCTCAGGAGCAAATGGATAAAGTTGTAGGTATTCTAAGAGCCGCATTTGGTAAATAAGATGAATTACAGATGGGAAAGGCCGAAGGAGAGAACCCAATGAAATATCCAGATAACCAAGTCTGGGTACTTGAAACCCAGCACGGCTACTACCCCTTAGGTACTTGGGGATATGCAACTTATCTTGGAAGTGATGAAACCGAGGCTCGCGCGAAGCTAGAATATTGGCATAAGACAGCACCCGGCGAATACAGGCTTTATAACAACGAGACGAATGAAGTCGTTTATGCGGAGACGGAAATAAATGCACAACGAAACAATCTATGACAATGAAATCGCTCCACAGCTATTAGCCATTGCAAAGCGCTGCGAGGAGCTGGGAATGCCTTTTGTAGCCTCAGTTGAGTACGAGACAGGGGAAACGGGCAGAACAGAGGCGCAGGCACAGAACGCCAGCCCGAAGCAGCTTGTTATCCACTGGGCGGCCCGGTGTAACGGTAATGTAGATGCTCTCTTTATGGCCATTGATAAATATGCGAAAGAGCATGGCCATTCTTCAATAGTGCTTCAGCTAAGGGGCAACGATAATCTGGCATCTGAGCAGGGCTAATATGTCCGCTTCTCTTCAAAGATTCGACCAGAGGGCCATAGCTCCCTTCGTCGAAAAGTCTCTCTCAGCAGAGACGCGCCGCAAGTACCGCGCGACCGTAGAGGAGTTTGCGCGCTTCGTCGGCCCCATCGGCTTCAACGACGTGACGCCCGCGCACGTGGCCGCTTGGCGCGACCGCCTGCGCGCGCGCAATCTTAAAGATTCAACCATCATCTTCAAGCTCTGCGTCGTTCGCTCGCTCTTCGACTATCTCCGAGATGGAGGCTTAGTCTCTCGTAATCCGGCGACTACAAAGCTCGTCTCGGCACCGCGCAGCTCCGATGTGGTGAAAGGCCGCGCGCTTTCAGCCACGGAGGTCAAGCACCTCTTAGCCGGCCCCGACAGATCAAAGCCTGAAGGCGCGCGCGACTACGCGATGATGCTCCTCATGTTGCGGCTCTCTCTTCGCGTCGGCGAGGCCCGCTCGCTTAGAGCCTCAAGTATTAAGTGGGAGTCCGGCAGGTGGACTCTCACCTGCAAGGTCAAAGGCGGGCGCACCGAGCAGTGGCCGCTTCCTCCGGACGTGAAGGCCGCCATTGATGATTACCTCAGGCTCGATAGTAAACGGCGCGAGACGGTCAAGTCCGGCGGCCCTGAGGCCTTTCTATTCCAGCCCATGGTTAATTACAGGAGCCTGGAATTCGACAAGGGGCTCTCCACCCGGATGGTGCATTACATAGTGGGGAAGTGGGCAGACTACGGACGCGTGGGGAAAGTTTCTCCACACGACCTGAGGCGCACAGTCGTCACACACCTTCTCAATAAGGGCTACAGCTACCGGGATATTCAGATGGTGACGAAGCACCGGGACCCGAAGACCGTGCAGCGCTATGACAGGGGCAGAGAGAATCTGGAGAGAAACCCAGTCAATTCCTTCAGCTATGATGAATGATTAGTTGAAGTGACGTTCGGTCGCTTGTCATAGAATTAAGTTACTGATAGATTGCCACCAGCTTCCGAAAGAGCGCCAGCTCTTGCAGTTGGAAGCCAGGCTAGGGAGTCCTTTCCTAGTCGTTTCATTGAACGACATACAGCTTTTGAGGCTGCCCCACATCCCTCATAGCGTCCACGTGTGCCGTTTGTAACCCTCAACTTTCCTTGTGCCTCGCAAAGAGGCGGAGATCTTTCACATGCGTAAATCCTTAATGGCGAAGCGGACTCACCGCGCATCGTCAAAACCGCAACCGCGCCGTATTCTGGACAAGCTGGCAGAGTGTCTGAGGCTCATAGCCCTGACAGTCTCCATCGCCATCGGAATCTACGGCATTTACTCAAATCCCGACGACAGTAACGTAACAGAGATAGTCCGGCTGGTTCTTGTACAAGGCCCTCAGGTCCTACGCTCAGTCAAGCGCTTGTGTCGCTAATCGAAACGCCGAAAGGCATAGACCGCGGCCCCCGAAAGTCTTCACAGGCAGTCGGGGGCCGCGCCCTTTTCGGTTGTATTGAATGACTAGCGAGAGATCCCTAAATCACGGTCGTGATCAACGTCACGCTCGCGTATTCGCTCCGGCTCAGGCCGAGAGAGTCTTTCGTCGCGAGCCTGCACCACGGAAGACCTGTCGCGTTCCAAGCTGCGTTGTTTGAGATACCCTGTCATGGAGTCCTCGTGGTCAAGCAGAGCAGCCGCGCACGCGTGGTCACGTCCACAGCGGTCTGCAAGCCATCCTACGACCTCCTCCTTGCTCATATCCCTGCCCTCGGCCTTCATTACCTGCTGGACGAGACTGACGGCAGTACGAGCCATCAGATGCCCTTGACGGTTAAAGGCACCGCCGGGCGTGATGGTGACCATGAGATTCTTATCCGGCTTGACGAAATCGATTGTGCCGCGGTTGGCTCCGGCCAATCCTTTGTAGCCCATCATTTTCATCACTGTGGCGTGGTCTACGTCCTGCACGCGAGACTCGGCCCGCTCGGCCCGCTTCTCCATGTTCCCTGTCTGCTCTCTCAGTAGCTCGTTCTTATACCTCTCCTCAGCCACGATGAGTTGCTGCCGGGAGACTTCCTCGCGCGCTTTGGCCAGCCTCGCTTTCGTCTCCTTCAGTTTATTCCGGGTGTCTCTGGCCAGCATCGCCTGGTGGAGCTGCGTCCGGATCGGCTCCTGTATCTGCGCAATCAGAGCTTTGGTGAATTCTTCCTTGAACTCCTGCGCCGCCTCCTTCGTCAGGCACATCTTCGGAGGCTGCGGGAGCCTGTCGTAATTGACTCTGATACGGTGGTCTCTATCAATCGCGCTGTAGAATTCCTTAACGGTGGTGTGGCGAGCGCGACTCCCTATCTCCCCGCGCTCGAGGCCGAGGTGCTTCACCTCCTGGTGGAACCTGTCCTGCCATTGGGAACATTTCCCGCGGGTGCCGAAATAGTGTTTGCAATTGAGCTTGCCATTCGGGTCGATGGGTACCATGTGCGCGTGCACGTGCGGGCTGTGCTCGTCCATGTGGAGGATGGCCTTGACGCAGATGCCACCGTTCTCTCTCTTTTTGAGGAACTCGCGAGCTGCCGCAGAAAACTGGTCTACTTTTTTCCGGTCGATTGAATCGTCATCGTCGCGCCACCATTCCGGCGAGGCCGATAGCAGCACTTCGATAGCTTCTACCGAATCGCTCCTGGGCTTCCCGCCATGCTCGGCTATCACCTCTCTGACCATCTCAGGCGTCGGCCTGTCGGAGCCGAGTATTACACGATTGTCTTTCTCGCGTGAGGGGTCGGCGTTCGGCGTCTCTCTCTGCCTGACGTTGTGGAGGCTGGAAGCCCCGATGCCCCCGCCCTTCTGTTTCGCCATTCGTGCGATTGCGTATGCCATCTTTTTAATTCAACTCCTGGGGGAAAAGTCTAGTGTGTACACTTTTATTTCTTCCGTACCCGTTATTGCTATCGCAATCACTACGCCATTGATTTTTACGGGAGTTGATTAAACCAGCGCCGGCCAGGGGAGGAAGACAGGTGATTCGAGATTGGAGTGATAAATATTATCTGGGGCAGCAAAGTTGCAATAAGTAAACGGATGCCGGAAGACGTGGGGAATATCAAAATAAAACCGGCGCAAAAATAGAGAGGTCAGAATAGAAAAATGTAGTCCAGTTTCAAGCCTGCGGTGCATGAAAACAGGGGACGAAAAAGTAGGCTACAAATTAAGGAATAAGTAGGTCAGAAATTCAGATCGGAAAGAGAAGTGACAAATTGTGACAGGGAAATTGTGCAAGATTTCGTCATACCTGAATCATGATGAGATGCGGAGATTCAAGCAGATGGTGAAGGCTAGGGACCTGACCGAGTCCATGTTCATCAGAGAGATGTTGGGATTCGATGTTAGGCCACGGGGAGCACCGAAGGGACCGCGTAAGAAGAAAGTGAAACCGGCCAGATCTGCGAAGCCTAAAGTAACCCGTGGTAAAAGGGGGAGCCGACCGAAGGCGGTTACGAGAGAGTCACAGCTCTCACTACTGGATTAATCAGCAGGCTCTGCTCTATTGTCCCAGGCGAATCCGCAGTTGTTGCACACGCCCCGCGGCGGAGTATCGCTCATCACATTCTCACTTCCGCAATCAGGGCAGCGGGTCTCCACTGGGGTCAAGAGCCCGATCAACTCTTTTGCCTTTTGAATTGCCTCGAGCTGGTAGTCCGGGATTTTAACAACGATGTCACCATGCTTCTCAGGGTAGCCGTAGGCCATCCGGTCGTACATCTCTACCATGCCCTTTAGCGTGTTCAGCAATTCAAGATTCAGGAGCGTGCAGCCGTTCTTCGTCCATTCCAGCGGCTGAAGAATGTCGAGGGCATATCCTTTTACAGACCAGTGAGCTATCTGGGGGTTGTTCTCATAATCTTCTTTGTACAGCTTCTCAATAATCTCAGCGGCGTAACGCGGCGCTGTGGAGGCGACAATGAAATACTTGCGCCGATCCCGAATCTCCCCCTTGATTTTGTAGTAAAGGGTTACCTGGTAGAGCCTCAGGTGGCCGAAGTCTAATGGCTTCCACACCCTCTTCGATAATATCTCATCCCCGGTACCCTCCTGAATAAACCTGTAGGCCTGACTGGCCGCGATAAGTGTGGCGCTGGAGTAAAGACGAAATGTTGTAGAAAACTGGTGGTCGTCTTGCAGGGAAAAGACATTGATGGCCCCGCACTCTGCGCAAACGTCCACATTCTCATATCCACCAGACCCGCGCCCACTACTTATCAGAAGGCGGCGGCTGTTCTCGCAACATCTATTGCTCATTCTTTCCCCTGTTCACTGGGCTGTTCATATAATTACCGGTATATGATTAGGGAAGTAGTTCGACTCAAAATGATTTTGAGTTCAATCAGCCTTCCGCAGCTCGCATGGTTATGGGCTCTGCCTCAGTTTTGAGCAGCGCCTCGGCACGTTTCACGTAGCCGCACCCGTCCATGTGGGAATCCAGATAAGCGTCATTCAGGTCAGGTTGCCTTGCGCCGGCGCAGTGGCAGTGAGCTAAGAATAGAGTCGTGAGTCTAACCATTGATTCCTTTGTCATAGTCACCTCGTAGTGGTCGAATAGAAGTAGGTAAAGAGAAGACATCATTTGTTAACAAACCGACTGTCATTCTTATTTGAGTACAGCCAGCCGTAATAGGCCCTTGACCTGGCCCGCCTCTTTCTCTTGAAACACTCAAGGCAGCGCGAAGTGTTGCCGCTCTTCAAATCGTGGCCTACAACTCGGTGAAGGTTGCTGCACTTTCGCCCGCCAATAATTTCCAGGCAAATGCACTCGTATACGCGAGCCCGCCACTTGTTCGTACCGACCAAGCGCAGAACTTTGAGATAGCCAAAGGTGTGGCCGATCATCTCTTCGACTTTTGGACTGGTTGCCATCAGGCCACCACTGCCTGTAGTTGGTGGTCGCCGGTCGCTTGGATCCCTCCCGGCTGGTCTTCACAGATGACATAGTTCGCAGGTTTTTCTATCTCGCGCGCAATTTCCTCAGGAGTGATATAGAAAGATTTGACGGAGCCTGAAGCCACGTTTACCGCGCACTGGTAGCGCTTCAGATCGTGCGTAATCAGTAGACGCGTAAGAATGTCGGCAGCCTGTACCGCGATGGCCGCGTTGATGTTTAGCGATTGCATATTTGCGGCGGCCAGTTCTGCGCAACTCATCTCGCGCGTCTCGACGTCTTCGCGCTGTGGCATTAAAAGCGACGGATACTGTAGAGAGGGACTTGGCAGGCTGATGCACCTTTTCTTCTCTCTGAATGCACCACGAACCTGCTCCGCCTGATGGGCAGAGCCTACGAGCACGCGTCCTGTATCCTTCAGATTCCCGCAATCAACCCACCATATCCTGGGCAGCGCGTGCGGGGTCGGCT
This sequence comes from Pyrinomonadaceae bacterium, assembly GCA_036389255.1. Taxonomy (GTDB): domain Bacteria; phylum Acidobacteriota; class Blastocatellia; order Pyrinomonadales; family Pyrinomonadaceae; genus JACVRN01. Next base: position 8,041 of record DASVQI010000044.1, on the reverse strand, counting down.
CTTCGGGGTTCTGTGCGAGCGTGTCGGAAAGGGCGCGCCGCGCCTTGTAGTTATCCACGCAGCCTACGAGCAGGACGAGCTGGGCCGTTGGGAGAATCAGATTCTCGCTATACTCGGCTTGATAGGCCATCGTATTGACGCCGTAAGCCTGACTCAGACGGCGGGCTAGTGCTACTGCCTTGGGTATGCCTATCTCGGCCGGGCAGAATCTTTGCCGCCCGATGTTCTTCTCTTCGACGACGTCCGGGTCTACGAGAGACAGGTTGACCCCTACTCCCAAGCCTGAAAGCACCCAGATAATGCGGCCTATGTGGTCAGCGAGGTGTGCGCCGATGCCCCCGCAGCCCGCAAGGATGATCTGGGCAAGCTTCCACTCTTTGAGCGCCAACGTGTAGGCTTCGTAAAAGCTGAGGTTAACCTGCGTAGTTGTTGTAGCTGGTTGAGGTTCGAGCTGAGGCATGGGCTTGCGAAAGGCCACTGACCGCGCGAACTGCTTCTTACCCTTTTTAGCCATTATTTACCTCTGAAGTCATATACTCCAAAATCATATATTTGAGAGTGGCGCACCCCTTGCGGCATCTCGAAGAATTCTGCCGCTGGGTACTCGTAGAAGAAACCGAAGAGGCCTACACGCGTGCGCAGCTTCGGCCGATCGAAGATCTCACCCAGGACACCGTAGATGCGAAAAGATGCTCCGCCTTCATCTTCATCATCCTCGTCAGAGAATTCGGCTCGTCCAGAGTGATGACTATGGACCTCAATCACCGCGCGCTCTTCAGAGGTGCCGCGTCCCTTGTGAACAAGTTCTACCTTGTCCCCAGTGGCGTTCTGTTGCGGGTACTCCAGTACCCAGCCCTGACAGGCATCAAGAACTCTGGCGCTGTTATCGGAAGGCTCTATGTCCGGCTTGAACGAAAGGTGGAAGAGGACCTCTTTGACTGGCGATATTCCACCGGCACCGAAGAAGCGCGACGTAATCAACATCTTCTCTACGAGGCGCGCTGGCACCTTTGGAAATCCCCACTGGACATACTGGATGACGTGCGCAAGTTTTTTATGTGGCCAGCGCGTTGCTGCAAATGGCATGCAGGCTTCGAGGCCTGGACGACGACCGCGTATGAATGTGCCGTTAGAGCCGAGCACGATGTCGTAGAGCAGCCCCTCATTGACAGGAGGTAGTGGACGCCCGGGGCGCGCGATTATGTGCTCTGTAAATCGAAAGCTCATTAAGGCAGCCTCTTCCAGACAGCGTCCATGGCACGCTTCGTCTCTAACATCAATGAGCCTAGCTCCATCATGTTGCGCAACTCTCGAAGACGCGCGATACGGTCGAAGAGCTTCTGCGCCTCGGGTGCGCCGTCTACAATTCGCTGCAACTCCAGAATCTTTCTCAGGTGGTCTTCAAAGTCGTTGATGTTGTCGCGTTTTTGCTCGTCCAGTTCATACATCCGTTCCGCACAAGCCACCGCCCCTTTAATTGCCTCCGCGATCTCGTCAAATGTTTTACTGTAATTGTTGCTACCTTTCCTTTTCATCCCGGCATCTTTCCCGTTTCAAAAAACTCTCTGACAGCCTGGTCTAAATTGATAGCGGTGTCTTCTTCCTGCCGGACTAGGTCATGCACCGGATAGTGGCGCGGTCGCGCGGCATGGGACATGTCCCGCAGCACAATTCGCACGTCGTCGCGCACGCGCTTGGACTTGCCGTTAGCCATGTGATTGTTGAAGGTGCTCGTTATAAATAGCTTCCAGGCGTCGAAGATGGAGGTCAGGCTCGCGCCCGGAGGCTTTAAGAGGCCCCAGCAGACTGAGCCGTCCTGCATGACGTTCGGGAGCGGGCAGCGGAAGATGGTGTGATATGGCTTGAGGGTGGCAGTCTTAGTCGCGAATGCGTAGTAATTCGTGCCGATCCCGAAGAAGATTATTCCGGGTAGGGGAGTAGTAATCCTGTCTAGCCTGTAGGGCTCATTTGTGCCTTCGTTGGTGATCTCTAGGAGCCAATCCGCAGGCGGGATATAGGCGATGGCCCACTCGCCGAGGCGGCCTGTGCCCCAGCGCGTGATGCCTGGGCAGGTGATGTCGAGATTGAACCAGCCCGTATCTATGGGGACGCCCGAGAAGGCTTCGCGCACCGCCGCCGCCGAAATGAATCTTTCGACGATGCCCCCTTCCAGATTTGTTTTCCTGAAAAGGAACTGGCCGTCGCGGAACTCTAAAACCGGGTTGTTGTTGACGGTCTGCCGGGCGGTGGTCAACCGTTCTTCTTTATCCTGCCGCTCCCCTACAAGAATTGCTTCGTTTGCGCTCATCTTATTCGTTCTCTCCTTCTGCCGCTGGCGGCAACATTTGCCTGTCCGCGAGCAGGTCTCTGAACATCTCGCCGGGTATAGTCATGTGAACTAGGGGCTCACCATGCCGGTAGAGACCCGTAGGCGCGGCCATGCGCGCATAGAGCATGTCGCGAGTCGAATTCGTGCCTTCGTAGCCGTACTCTTTTTCAACCTGGGCGGCTTTGTTCCAAAGCTTTACCGCGTAGATGATTCTTTCCGCAGGCGCTTCTTCGAGCCATGACCCCAGCTCCTTCATTCTCATTAAAATGCCCTGCGCCTGGTGCCATGCGATGGTGAGCCTTCCGAGTTGCTCTCTCGACCATTCGAAGCCGATATAGCCGAGCGGAGGGAGATCCAGCCAATGGTTGCCGGTCTTATACGAAACCATGTTGAAGGCGGCAGGCAGGAACCTGATGGGGGAATCCTCAATCGAGCAGGAGTAGTCGAACAGTTGCCAGCCGACGACCCCTAGCGGAGGCGCTGGCTCCGGCATCCCGTTCAGGTCGTACGCCTGCTTCATCAGTTCCCACATGGACGTGCCGGAGAACGCGCACGCAGAGAAAGCTAGGGCGAGCCTGTACTCTATCTCCACGTCCTCGAATTCGAGCGGTCCCAGCGCCCAGTTATGTTTCTGCGCGCACTTCATCGGAATGAACGGCAGGAAGAAGTTGGGCTCGTTCCTTATGTGCGTCTCCAGATCCGCCTCTTCGCTGAGAAGGAGAGGGAAGAGCTTTAAGTTAACCAGCCTGTAGAATTCATGCTCCCGCTCTGTTGAAAAGTAGGGAGCCCCTGAGCGCGCATATTCATCCGGGAAGAACTCCCTGTACATGCTGATAACTTCGAGCGCGACGCGCACGCGCCTGTTGTAGGTTTCGCGGTCATGGTCAAGGGCCCTGCCCAGGAACTCGGCCGCTCCAAGGGGCGTGCGTACGCGTGCGCGCGTCGCGAGATAGACGGAGGCGCGGGTGGCGCTTATCCACTCGCGGTTTATCAGCAGAAAGTCTGCCGCCTGTTGAATTGACTGAGCGTTCATCCCGCCAACCTCTCCGATAACGGAAATTCACCGTCGTGTATGGATACCTCGTAAAATCGCCGGTAGATGCGTCTGCGCGCGTCCTGGATAAATCTACGCACCCTTTTGGTATCAATTTGCCGGGGCGTCAGCCTGTAGCCGTTCTGGGTGTGTCTCGTCCTGAGGATGGCGAGGGCAATGTCGGACACGACCTCCTCTCGCAACTCATCGGACAAGCCCCCTGGCAGTAAGGATGCTATGAACGCGTGGAGCTGTTTGTTCATGACCGGTGGCGGGCGGTGGAGTTCAGTCCGCGTAGCCCATTTACAGCGCGTGCAGTAAAATGAGGTGACAATCCCGCCGCGTCTGAGATTCCGCATGGCGTTGCGGCACTGCCGGCAGGAAGCCAGGTGGCACGGTGGATGGTGCTTCTTTTTCTCACCCTCTCGTAAGATCACATATTTGCAATAGCGGCACTGCCAGTATTGCTTTCGCGGTCCGTAGAGACACATCCTTCTGCGACAGCCTACGCAATTGGCGAGCAGCACGTCCGTCGCACAGCCGAAGAGCAACCGTACGCGCTCGCGCGTCGCATCGTCGTAGAAGCCAGCGAAATAGTTGAGGTTATATTTCTCGACGGCCTCAGCCTCCTGACGGCTGAAGCCGAAAGACATGTGGTGCCGCACGAGTCGAAGGAGGTACGCGTCGGCCGCACGCTGGTTGGTGATGCGCATGGCCGGCTCATATACCGCTCTAATCGTTACTCCTGGTAGAAATCCTTCGCCCATCTTTTCTCTGCATTCAGTATTTCATTGGATATTCAGAATCCGACCGGAATATCATCGGCAGGAATTGGCTGGCAAGTGCTGCAAGTCTCCAGAGCGCGCTGCACCGCCCGGCCCTCACGCTCGCCCGCGGCCTCGGCGCGCTCGAGCCTGCCGGAACGCACCAGCTCGTCAAAGAACTGAGTGTCGCCGGCAGCCTCATGCTGGAGCACCTCGACGGCCAGAGCGATGGCGGGATTTACGTGCGGGCGCGCCCGATCCAGAACATTCAAAACTTCACGCTGCGCCCGGGGAAATGATTCCCACTGTCCTTTATGAGTACCGCGCTTGACGACTGTGGCAGTTACAGGCTGCCCCGCAGCCCTCGGCCTGACTATCTCAACGTCCGCGTTCTCAATATCGGGGAAGTCCTCAGAAAGAGCATCCTTCACGGCATCAATGCCGAGATCGATAATGTTGTCGGGAAGAGTCAGCTCTTTGCCCTCTATTTTCACTACGCCCATAATTATTCAGTCCTCTCTTTTAAGCTTTGGCCTCGGCTCCAGGTCGTTTGGAAGATGATTTAGCGGCACCCTTTTTGGCGGATGCTTTAGAGGCGCGATTGGCAGGCTTCAGCTTCTTCTTCTGAGACGCGAGCGTATCGGTAATACGTTTGGCTTCCTGGGAGGTAAAGCGAGAGTGAAACCCTGAGCCGCCGATTTTGTAATGCTTCACAAGTTTCTCCAGAGCAGCCAGTGTTTTAGCTGCCTTAATTCCTTCTATTATACGGTCAGCCTTAGGGGCAGGAGCGGCCTCTTTCTTCTTGGCTGCGGCTGCGCTTTCCTGCTGCGCCGGGGCTTTCTTGCCGGGCTTTAGCTGGTCGTGTATGAGCTGGAGAAGAGGCTCGGGCAGAGGGCTTACCTGATTAGTGTCCAGCGAGTCCCTGCGCGCGCTCTCCACGTTGCCATCAATGGTGACGGAGACGGAAACCAGCCCCTTCAATTTCGCTGACCAAACGAGGCTGACTGCAAGCTTCCTGCCTTTTAGCAGCTCTTCAATGGTAGGCTGCCGGGTTTTATCCGGCTGCTTCGGTTGAGCCTGTGCTGCCTCCTCGGGCAGCTCCTTTGGTGGCAGAGCGAAGATGCCCGTCTCAGGCTGCGCAATTACTCTGGAAGAAAAGGCGGTGTAGATAAGCCCTGAGGAGAAGCCCATATCCTCGAGCTCGAGGCGGGACAGCTTGCCGTGCTCGCGTAGTGCGGAAAGCAGATCATCTGTGGTAAGTGTAGGAGCTGCGCTGGTGGAAGCGGTGGCAGGCTCCGGCACCCTTTCAGTGACCTCGGGCGAGGACGGTGCCGGAACATCTTCGGAGCTGGTTACGTCGGGCCTGCGGGCTTCGACGATCTCATCGCTGCTTTCCGCCGGCGCGGCCTCAGCTACCTGGGCTGAAGTCTCCTCAACCAACTCACTCACCGCATTGCTTTGCTCTGAGAATAATTCGGGCTCCTCAGCGTGAGGCTGGGCAGGCTTCGACGGAATTGACCTGACAACCCCATCGGCGCCACGCCTGCGCCCGTCGTCACTCAAAAGGTTTTGGGACAGGGAAGCGCGCTCATCCGCAGGTATTCTGCGCACCACGCGTACGAGTCCAACAGGAACATCCAACATTGAGGCCAAAGCCTCATCCGTCTCCTGCCCTCCGTTGAGCTCCAGCGCCGGAAGCAAGGGCACGAGATCGCGCCGTACGCTGCTTATGAATTGCTGGGTAACATGGGCAATACCGGCTAGAATGGTGTCGCTCTCTTTGAACCACTCGGGGTCGGAAAGCAGTGTCACGACCTTCAGCCGCTTGTCGTCATTGGTGAGCTTCAGGCCATGTTCGACGTTGGCTTCGAGCGCAAATCTGATGGCATCGCGTAACGTCCCTTGGTGAACTTTAACGTCGAGAAGCTTGCCGGCTTTGGTGGCTCCTGCATGGCGGTGGTTCCCATCGGCGAGCCAATAATTTTCACCGTCGAAAAAAATGTCAACGGGAGGGTACGTCCGCCCGGCGCTGTAGCCCGCCTCCAGTTCTTTCACGTGCTCTGTATCAAGGCCCTGCGCGCGCATCAAAAGCGATGGGTGGGTCTTAATCATGGCCGGATCCATCTGCTGTGTGAGTATTTCTCTCGAACCTCCGTTGCTGATTACATCAATCCACCCCTCAGTCTGGCTCTTTTCAGTTGAGGCGCTCGTCTCTACAGAATCCGATAGGCCCGAATACACACGAACATTACATTCATCCAAAGCTCCGTGGAGCTTGGTGCGTTGTGACGGAGTAAATCTTCTGTCAATCGTAACGTCCTGTAGCCCGTTGTCTTCAATGAGCTTCCTGAATGCGGCGATGGAATTGATCTGGGCGGTCTGTGTCATGAGAGATTCGAAGAATTCAGGGGGAGAAGGAACCATTATCTCTTCCAGCGTCATGACGGCTACCGTGTCTGCCGCGGCCTTGAGCACATTCAAATCTTCCGCGCAGCAGACCACGATTATGGCGTCCGCGCTGTCATCCAGTTGCTCCGAATTGACAAGCAAACGCCAGTAGGAGAGCAGATCGTCCGAGGTCTTATAGAAATCGGCCAGAGTAAGCGCGTGCTTGATTTCAAAGACTGCTTCCTCCGTTACGACGTCCGCGGTCCCGGACGCACATTCTACGTCGCATCTGACCTCTACGCCCTCGCTCTCAAGCCATTCAACCAGCTGCTTCCGAAGGTCAATCTCATGGTCGGAGAAATGCTCTGTTGTGGGCTGTGAGACAAGCCGCTCTATGACCTCATCCTGTGTTTGCTCTGCTGGGGGGGCGGCCGTTTCCTCCGGAAGAATCCGGGAAGCGACATCGGCTGCGCTCGTAAAGCCGCTGCCTGCTTCCTCTTCTACAGCCTGCGGGTTGAATTCGATGTCACGCTCGTACTTCTGCTGAATCTCTACAGCCTCGTCAATCGCCTGCTGGGCGTCCGTCCAGACGTTCGTCTTCACCCTGAGGGCGTCATGCTTGCAGTACCATACGTTGTGCTCCCCGTGGAGTGTCCAACCAATGTCTTTGAGCTCCGCCGGTAACTCTACCACCCCCTTCGTCGCCTGTTCGGTCTTGGCGTAGAACCTGTAAAGCGCTCGTGCGCCGTCAATGATCTCCTCCTCATTGTTATGAGGGCCATTCTCTTCCCCGCCCAGTTCATAATTTTTCCAGACGTACTGGCGATTTTCGGGAAGTAGAACCCAGCCATTTTCCTCAAGCCATGCGAAGATCTTCAGGTCTTCCTCTCCAAGATTCTTCATAAGTGAACGCGTATCAATCATCTGACGGCTCCTTGTGGTTGTTGTGAAATGGATTGTTAATTTACGGGTGCGATTTACCCAATTACTTCCATGCGGGGTTGTTGCGCCTGACTATCGCGGCCAGAAGTCTCTTTTGGTGGTGGCGCTCGTTTCGCCGTTGCGCCTCCGTTTGCCCCTCTCGCTCTATCGAGTAGAGATTGATGGGCGGGAGGAAAGCGTCAAGGTAGTTATTAGCAATCACCCTCCGCAACTCCGCTTTGCGCGTCAGAAGCTCGTCGCGGCGTTGGGTGAGCCGCCTCAGGTCTATTCGGTTGGCGGCATAGGCTCGGTTGAGTTCAAGCAAGGCGGCTTCGACGGATTCAAGTTCGCCCGTCTCCGTTGCGCCCGGCTGGGATTCATCGAGGGTGTTAGGCAGTGCGCTCAAGGTAAGACTCCTTTGTCTTCGGCTTGGAAGCCGTCTTCTTATCCGTTTCCAGAATCCACTTTTCTGTTGATCTGTCTTAGCAGGCGCGCCCGCTCAGCATCGTCTTCATTAATTTGCCGCACAATCTCGTTTCTCTCATGAAGTGGCAGTGACCTGATATAGCTAATCGTCCAGCCTGTCTCTTTAGCTATTCTCCACTC
>DASVQI010000043.1:0-11407 GCA_036389255.1 Pyrinomonadaceae bacterium | reverse complement strand
GGTGAAGGAAGAGATGAGAGGGGTGCCGCACAGAGGGATAGGGTACGGGATATTAAGATACTTGAGTAAGAGGGAAGAGGTAAGAGAAGGGTTGAAGAGTGGGGAGGTGTGGCAGATGAGCTTCAATTACCTCGGACAGTTGGATTGGGACGTAGCAGGAACGAGGCACTTTGAAGTTGAGCGAGAGACTGTTTGCAGAAAGCGAACAGTAGAGAATGGGCGTAGGCCGACGATAAATGTGCAGGGATACGTGATGGATGGGCGGCTGAGGGTGGAATGGATAACGAGCCGGAGGCAGTACAAAGAGGAAACAATCAGGAGAGTAGGAGAAGAGTTCGTTGGGGTGTTGAAGGAGTTGATTGAGAGGAGTGGAACGGCTGATGGCCTGACCCCTTCTGATTTCCCACTGGCGAATGTTAGTCAGGAAGAGCTTGAAAAGCTTCTTATGAAGATCAGCTAAACAATTCTAAAGGGATTCGAGATGAAGCCTGATCAAATTGAAGATATCTACGAACTCTCACCGATGCAGCAGGGCATGCTCATCCATAGTCAATACGCCTCTGACTCTGTGATGTATTTCGTTCAGTGGACGGGCGAGATGCAGGGGGATTTGAACGCCGACATGTTCACGCAAGCGTGGCAGATGGTCTTGAGTCGGCATTCGATTTTACGCACCTCTTTTCACTGGGAGGATATTTCAAAGCCGCTTCAAGTGGTTCATAAATCCGCAGAGCTTGCAGTTGACCGACGTGATTGGCGCGAGCTTTCTCGGGACGAGCAACAGGAGTGGTTGAAGGTCTATCTTGAAGAAGACAGGCAAAAGGGTTTTGAGTTATCCAAGCCTCCTCTGATGCGTCTCTCTCTGATTCGTTTGAGTGATGATGTTCATCAATTTATCTGGAGCCATCATCATCTGCTGTTGGATGGATGGTCATTCCCCATCTTGCTAAAAGAGGTCTTTGACTTTTACAAGGCCAACACGCAGGGGAGCCCATTACACACTGAACGGCCAAGACCTTATCGCGACTACATCGCATGGCTCCAACATCAAGACCTCTCGCTTGCAGCTTCCTACTGGCAACATTACTTGCGCGGCTTCACTGCCCCAACAATTCTCGGGCCGGATCAAGCGCCCGGCATCGGCTCGCCCATCAAAGAGGAAGATTATGACCGCCAGCAGACCGTCATCTCGCAGGAATTAGTCACACAGTCGCAGGCGCTGGCCCGTCGTCACCGTCTGACCGTCAATACACTTGTACAGGGGGCGTGGGCGCTGCTGCTCTCTCGCTATAGCGGTGATGAGGACGTGGTGTTCGGCGTAAGCGTTTCCGGCAGACCCGCAGAGATAGAGGGAGTGGAGCAGATGGTGGGCCTGTTCATCAACACTTTGCCTGTAAGGGTGAGAGTGAGGAAGGAAGAGAAAGTAATAGAGTGGCTGGAGAGGTTACAGGCGGAGCAGGTGGAGCAGCGACAGTATGAGTACAGTCCACTAGTGGAGGTGCAGGGGTGGAGTGAGGTTCAGAGAGGCAGAGCGTTGTTTGAGAGCATCCTTGCCTTTGAAAACTACAGAGTGGACGAGGTGCTGCGTGAAAAGGCTGTCGGGCTGCGCATTAGTAACATTCGCCAGTTCTCTCGCACCAATACTGCTCTGGCAGTACAAGCGCTGCTTGGTCAGGAATTGATATTTCGTATTACCTATGACCGTCGGCGGTTTGATAAGGAAACTATCAAACGAATGCTGACGCATTTTGAGATACTGCTAGGAGGGATGACCGCCAATCCCAACTCTAACCTCTCTGATTTGCCGCTTCTCTCCAAAGAAGAAGAACATCAACTGCTCTACGACTGGAACTCTACTTTCTCCGATGTCCCTACTCTCTGCATCCATCAACTGTTCGAGGCGCAGGCAGAGCGCACTCCAGATGCTACTGCTCTGGTGTACGAAGAGGAGAGATTAAGTTATCGGGAGTTGAACGAGAGGGCGAACCGGCTGGGGCGCTATCTGCGTGAGATGGGAGTGGGAGCGGAGGTGCTGGTAGGGTTGATGATGGAGCGCAGTGTGGAGATGGTAGTAGGAGTGCTGGGGGTGATGAAGGCAGGAGGAGCTTATGTGCCTCTCGACCCTTCGTATCCTCAGGAACGTCTCTCTTTCATGCTTGAAGATTCCGCCGTGCCGATTCTGCTGACGCAGGAACGCTTGCTTGAAAATCTCCCGTCACATTGGGGGCAGGTGATTTGTGTGGACTCGGACTGGGAGATGATTTCGCAGGAGAGTGCGGACAATCTTCCGTTGGGGAACTCGACCGACAATGTAGCTTATGTCATCTACACTTCAGGCTCGACCGGAAAACCTAAGGGCGTCGCTGTCCAGCACACTGGCTTTAGCAACATGATTGCCACGATGCGGCAGGCTTTCGAGGTTCAGCCCGAAGACCGGCTCGCACAATTAGCATCGTTCAGCTTCGACGCCTCCGTCTTTGAAATGGTTCTGTGCTTTTCAGCAGGCGCAACGCTGGTTCTAGGAGACGCGGAATCTACATTGCCCGGTCAGGCTTTGCACAACCTGCTCAACGACAACAGAGTGACGACGGCAGTCTTCTCTCCGGCAGTCTTACGCACATTGCCCGAAGAGTCTCTTACAGAGCTGACAACTATCATTTCTGCCGGAGATGCCTGCACGGCTGAGCTGGTCAAACGCTGGGCACCGGGGCGGCGTTTCTTCAACGCTTATGGGCCGACCGAGGCCAGCATCTGGAGCAGCCTGTTCCGGTGTAATGACGACGATGAGCAAGAGCCTCCTATCGGTCGCCCCATCCTAAATACGCAGCTCTACATACTTGATGAGACTCTGCGGCCCGTGCCCATAGGCGTCCCCGGCGAACTGCACATCGGCGGCGTCGGCCTCGCTCGCGGCTATCTCAACCGTCCAGACCTGACTGCTGAAAAGTACATCCCCAACCCGTTCAGCCTTGAGCCGGGAGCGCGTCTTTATAAGACCGGCGACCAAGCACGCTATCTTCCGAATGGCGAGATAGCATTTCTGACGCGCATTGACCGCCAAGTGAAGATTAGAGGCTTTCGTATTGAGACGGGAGAGATTGAAGCGGCATTAATCAAACATCCATCGGTATTGGAGTCGGCAGTCGTCGCTCTTGAAGATAATACGGGAGACAAGCGTCTGGTCGCTTACATTGTTCCGGATAATGAAAATCCGCCGAGCGCCAGCCAGTTGCGCGGCTTCTTACAGGCGCGACTGCCCGAATACATGCTCCCGTCAAACTTCATGCTGCTGGACTCGCTGCCTTTGTTGCCGAGCGGAAAGATTAATTTGCGCGCCCTTCCGGCTCTGGAAAGTATCAGGCCGGAACTGGAACAGGAATTCATTCCGCCGCGCAACGAACTGGAACAGTTTCTGGCCCAAATCTGGAGCGCCATTCTCGGAGTCGAGCAGATAGGCGTCCACGATAACTTCTTCGAGCTTGGCGGCGATTCCATTAAGGCTGCTGTCTTCACCAACCGGTTGCAGGAGGAGTTGGGTGAGATAGTGCATGTGGTCGCTATCTTTGACGCTCCGACTATCGCAGAGCTGGCGGACTACTTGAAGCAGAGCAACTCGCGGGCTGTGGCGAGATTTGACGATGTGCTGGCTGCGTCCGAAGAACCATCCGATAGAGAGAGCGCGGCGGCCGTCAACGAAACTGCGAAAGTAGACGCGGCAATGGTGGCTCAGATGCGCCGTCTCATCACGCCCCTCTCTTCATACAGGGAAAACGGCCGCCCCCGTGCGGCGAAGAATCGCCCGGCAATCTTTGTTCTTTCAGCGCCGCGCTCCGGCTCGACTCTGTTCCGGGTGATGCTCGGAGGACATCCGCTCCTTTTCGCTCCGCCTGAGCTGGAACTCCTCTCTTTCAACACGCTTCAGGAGAGGAAGCGGTTCTTTAGCGGGCGCGACAGCTTCTGGCTTGAGGGAACAATTCGCGCTCTGATGGAGATTAAAGGCTGCGACGCCGCCGAGGCTATCAGCATCATGGAGGAGTGCGAAGCAAAGGGACTCACCACACAGGAATTTTACGGATTTATGCAGGAGCATCTGGGCGAGAGGCGAATCGTTGACAAGACGCCCGCCTATGCTCTGGACGTTGAAATCATGCGGCGCGGCGAAATCTATTTCGAGGATGCCCTGTACATTCATCTGCTGCGCCACCCGTATGGGATGATTCGGTCGTTTCAGGAAGCGCATCTTGATCAACTGCTGAACAGATATAAGCATCCCTTTTCGACTCGTGAATTCGCGGAACTGGTCTGGACTATCAGCCAGCAAAATATTCTGGAGTTTCTGGCCGACGTGCCCGCTCATCGTCAGCACCGCGTCATGTTCGAAGAACTCGTCAGCCAGCCGGAGCAGGTGCTCAGTGAGCTTTGTGAATTTCTGGGGATAGAGCTGCATCAAGACATGCTACAGCCCTACACGGCTAAAGAGCGGCGTATGGCCGATGGCATTCACTCCGTTTCGCGCATGCTCGGTGATGTCAAGTTCCACCAGCACAAGCGCATTGATGCCGGGGTCGCCTACAACTGGAGAAACTACGACGGTCTGGAACAGCTAGGGGAAACCACTCTTGGGTTGGCCGCCATGCTCGGCTACGAAGTTGAGTCAACACAGAAGAAGGAGATGGAAGAGAGTGAGCCTGCTCCACCGGCGCAGGAGCTTAGCCCGATTCCTGTGCTGAACAGAGAGTATGGTGACCCCCTGCCGCTCTCCCATGCGCAGCAAAGGCTGTGGTTCTTCGACCAATTGGAGCCGGGCAGTCCTATGTACAACTGTCCCGGCGCGGTGAGGCTGAAAGGCCGTCTTCAATTGAAGGCGTTCGAGCAAGCGCTCAACGAAGTCATACGGCGACACGAATCCCTGCGCACGACCTTTACGACTATTGAAGGCCAACCCGTGCAGTTAGTTCATGAGCCATGGCGACTGACCGTGCCCGTAGTGGACTTGAGCGAATTGAGCGAGGCTAAGCGCGACGCGGCGAGCCTACAATTAGCGATGCAGGAGGCCGTGCGCCCCTTCAATCTTGAGCAAGGGCCATTGCTGCGAGTGACGCTGCTGCGCTTGAGTGAAGAGGAGCATCTGGCTCTGCTGACTATGCGCCACATCATCAGCGATGGCTGGTCAGTCGGTATTCTGGTAAATGAAGTGGCGACCTGTTATGACGCCCTCTGCACAGGCTTGCCGCCGCAACTGCCTGACCTCCCGATTCAATACGCCGATTACGCCGCGTGGCAGCGCGAGTCCTGGCAGGGCGAGTCGTTGGAGAGACAGCTTGATTACTGGCGCGAGCAGTTGAGCGGCAACCTGCCGATTTTGGAGTTGCCCACGGATAAGCCGCGCCCGGCAATCAAATCTTTTCGCGGCGCGCACCGGAATCTACTGCTGCCTGTGGAGTTGATGCAGGCATTGAAAGACCTCAGCCAGCGTGAAGGCGTTACGCTCTTCATGACCTTGTTGGCGACCTACGCGGTCTTGCTCAGGCGCTATAGCGGGCAGGAAGACATCTGCATAGGGACTCCGATTGCAGGGCGCACGCGAAAAGAGACGGAGGGGCTGATAGGCTTCTTCGTCAATACGCTGGTGTTGCGTGTTGACCTCACGGGTCATCCAACCTTCCGCGAGTTGTTGCATCGTGTCAGGGAAGTGGCGTTGGGGGCTTATGCGAATCAGGATGTGCCCTTCGAGCGATTGGTGGACGAGCTGGGTACGGAAAGAGCTTTGAGCCACACGCCGCTTTTTCAGGCGATGTTTGTTCTACAGAACGCGCCGCGCGATGAGCTGCATCTGGCCGGGCTGACATTACAGCGCGTTGAGGTAGAGAGTCAGGCTGCGAAATTCGACCTGACTCTGGCAATGGAAGAGATGCGCGAAGGGCTGATGGTGCGGCTCGAATATAATACAGACCTCTTCGAAGCCGACACGATTAGCCGCCTGTGCCAGCATTTGCAGCTACTCCTCGAAGACGTTGCCCGTCAACCACACCTGCGGCTCATGGAACTCTCCCTGCTGACCGAAGCCGAGCGGCAACGGATACTGTTTGACTGGAATAATACGCGCTCGGATTACGCGCTTGATAACTGCGTCCATCGCTTGTTCGAGGCACAGGCGAGCAAGTCTCCCGAAGCCCCCGCCGTGTCATTCGAAGGTGAGCAACTTAGTTACTCGGAACTGAACGAGCGTGCCAATCAACTGGCGCACTACCTGCAATCTTTGGGCGTCGGGCCGGAGCATAAAGTAGGGTTGTTGTTAGAGCGCTCCATAGAGATGGCTGTCGGGCTGATTGCCATTCTCAAAGCTGGCGGCGCTTACGTCCCGCTCGACCCAGACGCTCCGCCGGAGCGTCTATCCTTCATGATAGAAGACTGTGGCATCTCTGTCTTGTTGACCCATCAAAGCTCGGCCCACAGGCTAAACTCCGAACAACTGAGAGTCGTCCGAATAGACGCGGAATGGCCTGCTATCGCGCGCGAGAGTGAAGAGAATCCTGTATGCACTGCAACGAGCCGGAACCTTGCTTATGTGCTCTACACTTCAGGCTCTACGGGGAAACCGAAAGGGGTGCTGATAGAACATCAATCAATTCTAAATTATGCACTCGCCGTCATTGAGCGCTTCCAGTTAGAGCCGGGCGCTACGTATGCACAGGTGCAGCCGTTGACAGTAGACTCGTGCAACACCGTCATCTATCCGGCATGGTTGACGGGCGGCTGTCTACATCTGATTTCGCGTGAGAGAGCATCCGACCCGGAAGCTCTCAATAGCTACTTCCGGCAACATTCCATTGACTGCTTGAAGATAGCGCCTTCGCATTTGGAAGCGCTGCATAATTCTTCAAGAACGACACGGCTCATGCCTCTACGCAGGTTAGTTTTAGGAGGCGAGGCTTCCAAACGCGAATGGGCTGAAAAGCTGCGACAACGAGCAGAAGCCGCCGGTTGCAGACTCTTCAATCATTATGGGCCGACGGAGACGACGGTCGGGGTCTTGACCAATGACGTAGCGGCAGGCTCGATTAACCCGCACACGACAACGGCTCCCATAGGTCTGCCCCTCGCCAACGTACAGGCTTACATACTGGATAACTACATGCAGCCGGTGCCGGTTGGTGTGACGGGCGAATTACACATCGGCGGAGTGGCCGTTGCGCGCTCATATGTCAATCATCCGGAGTTGAGCGCTGAAAAATTCGTCCCTGACCCATTCGGTCAGATGCCCGGAGCCAGACTGTATAAGACCGGCGACCTCGCGCGTCACCTGCCGGACGGAAAGGTCGAGTTTCTAGGACGCAGAGACCAGCAACTCAAGATTCGCGGCTATCGCATCGAGCCGGGAGAGGTTTCGGCGGCGCTCTTGCATCATCCGGGAGTCAGCGAAGCAGCCGTCACCGCTCATGAAGATAACACCGGCAACAAGCGTCTCATCGCTTACATTGTTCCGGCTTCGACGGATGCGCCCGGCCAGAGCGAGTTGCGCAGCTTATTAAAAGAGAGATTGCCGGACTATATGATACCGGCAAGCTTCTTGATGATGGAGAGCCTTCCCAGAAACGCTTTCGGAAAACTGGACATCAAGGCGCTGCCCCGCCCGGAGCAATCAGTAGATGACAGGCCATCTGCTTACACCGCTCCGCGAGACGAAGTGGAAAAGGAGTTAGCACGCATCTGGAAAGAAGTGCTGGCAGTAGAACAGGTCGGCATCCATGACAACTTCTTCGAACTCGGCGGCGACTCCATCCTCTCTATCCAGATTATCTCTCGCGCCAGACAAGCCGGCCTTCACCTCTCCCCCAGACTCCTCTTCCAGCACCAGACCATCAGTGAACTGGCCAGACTGGCCGTATCTGCTGCTTCCGCTCAGGCTGCGAGCCTTGCCGCACAAGGGTTAGTGAGCGGAGAAGTGCCATTAACACCGATACAGAGATGGTTCTTCTCACAGGAGTTGGAAGTGCCTGAGCACTGGAATCAATCGCTGATGTTGAGGGCAAAGAGGCGGATAGAAGTAAGACATTTAAGGCGAGTGATGGAGCAGGTGCAGCGACATCACGACGCTTTGCGGCTGAGATTTGTATGCGGTAGTGATGGAGAGTGGAGAGAGCACAACACTGGAGAGGAAGGCTGTGTGGATGTGCCTTTACTGGTAGTTGATATAAGCGGGATAAGCGATAGCAAGCGACAGAGTGCGTTAATAGAGAGAGTAGCAGGGGAGGCGCAAAGGAGTCTGGGATTGGGAGAAGGGCCGGTGTGGAGGGCGGTGTTGTTCGAGTGCGGGGAGGGGATGGAGCAAAGGATGATGATGATAGCGCATCATTTAGTGATGGATGCGGTGTCATGGAGGATATTGCTGGGGGATATAGAGCATGGGTACAAACAGTCGGAGGCCGGAGCGGAGATTGGTTTTGGCTTCAAGACAATCTCTTATCAACAGTGGGCGGAGCAATTAATAGAGTACGCGAGGAGCGAGGAAGTAGAGCAGCAGATAGATTATTGGATGGGGCAATGGGAAAAAGCGGCGGTGGCAGGAGGACTGCCGCTTGGGGATGCTGCGGACGGCGCAGATGTGCTGGAAGGCGACGATATAAAGAGACGGAAGAATCTGGTGAGAGACGAGCAGGTGGTGAGCGTGGAGCTTAATGAGGAAGAGACACGCGCCCTGCTCAGAGAAGTGACGGAAAGTTATCGGGCACAGGTAGAAGAAGTGCTGCTGTGCGCAGTGCTGGAAGCTTGCCGCAGGTGGAGTGGCCACTCCACTCAAGTCGTAGAAATGGAAGGCCACGGCAGAGAAGAGATTAACAGTCAGGTGGATGTGACGCGCACCGTGGGATGGTTCACCACAAAGTATCCGGTGGTGGTGGAGTTAGGAGAGAGAGAAGAGGTGGTGGAGAGCTTGAAGAGGGTGAAGGAAGAGATGAGAGGTGTGCCGCACAGAGGGATAGGTTACGGGATATTAAGATACTTGAGTGAGAGGGAAGAGGTAAGAGAGGGGTTGAAGAATGCGGAGGTGTGGCAGATGAGCTTCAATTACCTCGGACAGATAGATGGGGCCAGAACCGACGTGGAGCAGTTTGAGGTTGAGCGCAGGAGTGCGGGAGCGGAGCGAGCGGGTGAAAATGCAAGGAAACAGTTGATGAATGTCAGGGGATACGTGATGGACGGGCGGCTGAGGGTGGAATGGATAACGAGCCGGAGGCAGTACAAAGAGGAAACAATCAGGAGAGTAGGAGAAGAGTTCGTAGGGGTGTTGAAGGAGTTGATTGAGAGGAGTGGAACGGCTGATGGCCTGACCCCTTCTGATTTCCCGCTTCTGAACCTGAATCAGGAAAGCCTTGAAAGAGCATTCGACGAGCTTGAGCTTGAAGGCATATGAACAACGGCACAAAAAATATTCAAGACGCCTATCGTCTCTCTCCCTTGCAGGAGGGCCTGATTTTTCACAGCCTGTCGGCTCCGGAGACAGGCGTCTATATCGTCCAGATTACTTGCCGGCTCTCAAGGCTGAACGTCGCGGCCTTTGAAGCAGCCTGGCAAAGGGTCATTGAGCGACACACGGCTCTGCGCACCGCCTTCGTTTGGAAAAAGAGCGAACAGCCGTTGCAGGTCGTCGTCCGGCGTGTCTCGCTCCCGCTCAGGACGTATGACTGGCGCTCACTTTCAGCCCCTCAGCAACAAGAGAAATTTGAGTCCCATCTGGAAGCAGACCGTCTAGAAGGATTCAGCTTGAATAGAGCGCCGCTTATGCGCTTGATGCTTTTTAGAGTGGGGGACGACAGTTACAGATTGCTTTGGAGCCATCATCACCTGATTCTGGACGGATGGTCGGTCGCGCTCTTGTTGAAGGAAGTATTCACAATCTACGAAGGGTTGAGCGGAGGACAACACCTTGACCTTCCACCTTCTCGTCCCTACAGAGATTACATCGCATGGCTCCAACATCAAGACCTCTCTTTGGCCGCTTCCTACTGGCAACACTACCTGAAAGGCTTCTCCTCGCCCACCCCTCTGCCTTCATCTCGCACAGCGCACCGCCCCAGCCAGTCTCCCCCAGCCTCCTCAAACGCACAAAGACAACTCTCCGCCTCGCAGACTGCCAGCCTGCAATCGCTGGCCCGTCGTCACCGTCTGACCGTCAACACACTTGTACAGGGGGCGTGGGCGCTACTGCTCTCTCGCTATAGCGGTGATGAGGACGTGGTGTTCGGGGCTACGGTGAGCGGCAGACCCGCGGAGATAGATGGAGTGGAGCAGATGGTAGGTCTGTTCATCAACACTTTGCCGGTGAGGGTGAGGGTGAGGAAGGAGGAGAAGGTAATAGAGTGGCTAGAGAGGTTACAGGCGGAGCAGGTGGAGCAGCGACAGTATGAGTACAGTCCACTGGTGGAGGTGCAGGGGTGGAGTGAGGTTCAGAGAGGCAGAGCGTTGTTTGAGAGTATTGTTGTTTTTGAAAACTATCCTCTGGATACAACGTTGCAGGAGAGAGATGAAGGCGTAGAGATAAGAGATGTAGACAGTGTTAGCGAGATGGATTTTCCGTTGACCTTGACGGCGATGCTGCGCCCCGACCTCTCGCTTAGAGCTGATTACGACAGAGAGCTATTTGAAGAGGCTACAATCACACGGTTGCTCTCGCACTTCGAGACGCTGCTCTCTGCCATCTCTTCTGCTACCGCCGAAACACGCCTCGCTCAGTTGTCGCTACTGTCCGAGAGCGAGCGTCAGAGATTGCTGTCTAATCAGACTGGTGCCGCGCTGCCGACACAGCACTCCGTCCTGCAACTGTTTGAAGAGCAGGCCGAGCGATTCCCGGAAGCTGTAGCGCTGAGTTTTGAAGGCGGCCAGATGAGTTATGCAGAGCTCAATGGCAGAGCCAATCGTCTGGCTCGCTATCTTCGGGAGCAAGGCGTAGGCCCTGAACGCATCGTTGCGCTGCTTTGTCATCGTTCGCCGGAACTGGTCGTCTCATTGCTGGCGGTGCTGAAAGCCGGTGGAGCTTTTCTGCCGCTCGACCCGCTCTATCCGCCACACAGGCTCGCCTTTATGCTCGAAGATAGCGGCGCATCGTGGCTGTTGACGCAATCCGTGTTGGCAGAGAAGGCCGCTCTGCTGGTTGAGAAAGCTGCGATTGAACAATCACATCTGCTCTTCGTGGAAGAATTGGATGCAGAAGTAAAAGGCTCTGGCGTTGGAAGCCATGTCTCTGATGCGAACTTGATGCCCGTGGCAAAGCCGGAAAACGCAGCGTATCTGATTTATACCTCCGGCTCTACTGGCTCTCCGAAAGGCGTCATCATCTCTCATCATAACCTCCTCTGCTATTCCCTCGCCGCTCTCAACGCTCTCCAACTCCAGCACTCCGACCGCTTCC
>DASVQI010000042.1:0-107389 GCA_036389255.1 Pyrinomonadaceae bacterium | reverse complement strand
AAGCTTATCAGGACGGTACCGTAGTGGGATGTCAACGCCGCGCCTAACAACTCATTCAACCGGAGCGCGAATAGCGCGGCTTTCATCGCTAGACTTGCCTTATAATCATGGATCGTCGCGCCCGGTTAATTCGGGCGTTAGGTGGCCTTGTAAGGAGGATAGTTATGGAAAGATACCAACTGAAAATGAATTTGTTGCTCCTGCTCCCGGTACTCGTTACCAGTTTAGCAGGTTGTAGCCGACCTACTGCTAGCGTTCAGCGGGCGCAGACCCAGAATAGCCAAGTCATTACTACCACTAATGGCGGCGGCATCGCCCCTACACCTGATCCAACACATGGTAAGGCTGCTGGAGAACTTCAGCCCTTTAACCCAACAAGTGAAGACTGGCAAGCCTCGCTATCAACTCACCCAGCCCCAAACGTGTGGCTAGTTTTCCCTGCTACAATGGGACAAGAACAGCCGCAAGACACTTCCAATGGTAGAAGCGCATCAACTATCAAGGTCGAGTTGCCGCCAAAGGCGAAAGAGGTATTGGTGACCTACTGGAAGTACCTTCTTACCATCAGACCCAACACGGATCTTATTGATATAGGCAACGCACTGAATAGAGCGAGAAATGAACTTCAAAAAATACGGATAAACGCACCAAGCGGATGGAGGGTAATTAGTTGGGATGAAGCGGAAAGTCTGGTAGATTTCGTAGATTCATCATTCCATGAGTTAATGGAACAGGTTAGAAAATACAGAAGCGGGTTTCCGACTAAGAGTGCCACCTAACAACTCATTCAACGCGAGCGGCGATAGTGTGGCTTTCATCATGTGTCCTTCGTCATGGCTTGTCGCTTTCGCGCCGCCGCGTTAATTCGGGCGTTATACGCCGCGCGGTAAGTTGAATGCTGTATGCGAGACTGTAGAGCT
This sequence comes from Pyrinomonadaceae bacterium, assembly GCA_036389255.1. Classification (GTDB taxonomy): domain Bacteria; phylum Acidobacteriota; class Blastocatellia; order Pyrinomonadales; family Pyrinomonadaceae; genus JACVRN01. Next base: position 106,469 of record DASVQI010000042.1, on the reverse strand, counting down.
ATTCTCTGGCCGCCTCGCGCGCCATTGCGTGGCAATGAAGTTGAATGATTTGGCTCCTGTGGTTAACAATGCATGTTGAATTAAAGCGCGAGGCTTGAGTAAATCGCGCTCGGCTTAGAGTTGCGCCGTCGTCTAACAACTCATTCAACGCGAGCGGAAATAGTGCGGCTTTCATCCGCTAGGCTTGGAGGCTTGATACATTGTGTGCCGCCGCGTTAATTCGGGCGTTAGGCGTCTTACAAAATTTATAGATAAATGAAGCAACATCCAGAGAATCCGACGACGAATCAACTTGCTGCTGGCTTGAGCGAAGCGGATTTGTCGGCTGCTGTTGAAAAGTCTGGTTATCCTCTTCAAACAATCGTTGCTGATCTCTTAAGAAGTAAACAGTGGGGTGTGCAAGAAGAGTGGAGTTATATTGACCGAGATACAAAGGAACTAAGAACGATTGATATTCTCGCAGAAAAGCGTTTATTTGATTATAAACAAGGACAACCGCGAGTTAGACCGACCTTAGACTTACTAATAGAATGTAAGCAGTCGGTTATGCCTTATGTATTCTTCCTTTCACCAGCTAAACCGCTACTATTTGATTTTCCCTCAATAGCCGGTTTGGCGAATCAGAGCGTTACGATTACTTCAGACGATGACCCGTCAAGTTGGACGTTATCTATTCTCCATGCTCTTGGTCTTGAACGGCATCCCTTTTTTCAAATACCAGAATATTGCACCACCTTTAGCAAATGTGTGAGAAAAGGAAGCGATGTGGAGCTATCAGGCAGTGAATCATTCCACGGACTTATTATGCCAACCTTAAAATCCTTACATCATTTTCAGGTAGCCCAGATGCCGCCTGAAACAGCTTGGTATTTTGATGCTCATTTAGCAATTGGTATTGGAGTGCTCGATGCTCCAATGGTAAGTGTTCGTCCTTCAGCAAGTTCTAGCGACCTTACCTTAGTACCTTGGATAAGAGTTTTAAGACATGAATATCTGGAGAATTTAGAAAGTTGGGACAGGTCGAAATTATTCGCTTTAGATGTAGTTCACAAAGATTTTTTAGAAGAATATCTTGAAAAGCACTTACTGCCTTTTGCCGAAAAATTTGCTGAGCTTGTAATTAAACATCAGCATATTCTTGCTACTGGAGAAGCTTTTGTCTCAGGTATGGGTAAAGATAGTTGGGATGATATTGAGCCTCGACTTGAACGTAGAAAATTAATTGCGAAGATAAGCCGCTCGAAGGCTCTAGGTAGGAACATTTTCCGTCTAATTACAAGACAAAAAACCCTAGACGACTAAAATGGGTGTGGGAATCACGACGCCTAACAACTCATTCAACCGGAGCGACGATAGCGTCTCTTTCATGATGCTTTCTGCGATGTGAGTTGTGTGAATTCGCGCCGCCCGGTTAATTCGGGCGTTCGGCGGCTAACGTATACATCGACGGTGTTGAGGAATAAAGTGCGGTCACATACCATGTCTTTCACTCGCAAAGCGCTCGCTTTACTCGCCGTGTTCCTCGCGGCGCATACATATTCTCATGCTCAGGAAGCAGGCTTCGACGAAGCGGAACTCACAACATTTATCGCGTCTCAGATGAAAGTTTCGCAAGTTCCCGGCCTTGCCGTCGGTATCATCCGAGGTGACAGGATTGTATATTTGAAAGGTTTCGGAACAACGTCCGGCCAGAGGATTACCCCGCAAACTCCTTTCCTCATCGGTTCCCTGAGCAAATCCTTCACCGCCCTTGCCGTGATGCAACTCGTCGAGGCGTCGGCCCTGAATCTGGATACGCCCGTCTATCAATACCTCTCGTGGTTTCGGCTGAAAGACCTTGAGGCATCCAGAACCATCACCGTCCGGCATCTGCTGAACCAGACGAGCGGCCTTCCGACATCCGCCGGATTCTTCCCGCCGGATGCCGACTCGCTGGCCCGAACTGAGTTGGCGCACCCGGTCGGACAGGTTTATGAGTATTGCAATCTCAACTACAGGATTCTGGGCATGCTCATCGAAGCCGTCACCGGGCAGACCTATGCCGCCTACGTGCGCGAGCATATCCTGAACCCTTTGCAGATGCGCTCTACCTATTTAACCTATGACGATGCGATGGGGCACGGCCTCACGGGAGGTCATCAGTACATTTTCGGCCTGCCCGTTTCAGTCTCCACCCCGCGTTACGATAGCGTGAGCGTGGCAGCGGGCTACGTCGCCTCCAGTGCCGAAGATATGTGTCATTACCTCATCGCGCATTTGCAGGGGGGAACGTACGAAGGTCGCCCGGTCATCACGCCGCCGAGCCTAGCGCTGATGCATCAACCGCCGGGCGGCATCGGCTCACGGTACGGGATGGGGTGGGTCGCCGGAGAGTGGAACGGGCTCAGATCAGTCTGGCATACCGGACTCACCGAAGGCTTTAGCTCCAACATGAATACCTTACCGGAAAAGGGATACGGCATCCTTATTCTTGCCGACGTCAATAGTTTTACGCTCCACCATGACCTGATGGATGGCATCATCAGGCGACTTCACGGCCAGCGGACAGGAGCTTATTTCCCTTATGAGCTTCTACAGCGGCTCCTCTTGCTGCTCACCCTTTTGTTGGGGCTGGCCCAACTCATCCGCCAGTCGTGGAAATGGAGCAAACTCGGATGCCCTTTGTTAGTAAGGATGAGAACAAAAGCCATAGCCCACCTGGTTCTCGGGGCTACGATGAGCTGTGTCATGCTGATAGCCGTCCCCGTCTGGGCAAACGCCCCACTCAAGGCCCTTGCGGCGTATCAACCTGATGTGGGATACGGGATAATATGCGGGGCACTTATCTTTACTCTCGCCGGCGCAATTGGAGCATTTGTCAGGTCAAAGCTATCGCTGGCCGCGGCAACGTAGTTTCCCGTGCGCCGCCGAACAACTCATTCAACCGGAGCGCGAATAGCGTTGCCTTCATGCACAAGACTTGATTTATTTCGGCGCTTCGCCGCGCCGCGTTAATTCGGGCGTTCGGCGGCTTACTTAATTTGAAGGGAATAGCTCCTATGTTCAATATTGAATGCCTTGACCATGTTGCTTTGCTGGTGACAGATTTGGAGCGTTCTGTTGAGTGGTACACCCGAGTACTTGGCCTAAAACGTCACTATGCTGAGGCTTGGGACATTCCAGTCGTTCTATATGCCGGAACTACCGGAATTGCACTTTTTCCGGCTACTTCTAAAGAGCAGAAATTACCTGCCATCCCTCGCCATGCAATTGTGATGCAGCATTTCGCATTCAGGGTTAGCCGCTCTGACTTTGAGGAAGCGCGAAGAGATTTCCAGCATCGTGAGATCAAGTATGAGATTCAGGATCATGATGTTGCACATTCCATATATATCTATGATCCAGATGGATATGAGGTTGAACTTACAACATATGACATATAACTGCGCCTTATCTGCTAAAGCTGTGGCCGCCCCCGAACAACTCATTCAACCGGAGCAGCGATTGCGTGCTTTTCATCATTCTTTTATCCTCTAGGCATCGTGGTTTCGCGCCGCCCGGTTAATTCGAGCGTTAGGCTTGCGAAATGCTTCGACTGAATCTATAAAATATAGAAGTGGAGACCTCACAATGGAAAATGATCTAGCAATCTACAAAATTTTTGTAGAAATATACAAGGGCTACCTAGATACAGCTTTGACGGGCAATATTTGGTTCTATACTTTGACCGGTGCTGTGGTGGCTAATTATCTGTCAAAGAGAGAAGAACAATCCTATCTTCATTTCTCTTTAGTTGTTCCATTCATTTTTGGAATTGCGGTCACTATAATTTCTGGCATTGGGATATGGCAGGCTTGGAGTTTGAGGGGAAAAGTTTCTACGGTTGCACAAAACCTGCACATTCAAGGTGCTCCGCCGGTTGATATTTTGACAATGTTCTTGGTAATTACCAGTGTGTTGAGCTTTATAATTTGTTTTGGCCTTGGATGCCTTTTCTTCTGGTGGCCGCGCAGCATACTTGATAGAGGGCGGCAGTCAAAAGACAAGGCGTGAGTTTAGTTTTGCACACAAGCAAGCCTAACAACTCATTCAACCGGAGCGGAATTAGCTTGTCTTTCATTCTCAAGATTGAAGGCTTGATACAATATTCTCCGCTCGGTTAATTCGAGCGTTAGGTGCTAGTCTCTGATTGCTAGTAGAGGATAGTCATGAAAATCTTATTGGGTGTTTTAGTATTGTTAATTTCTTCTGCTTATTCCTGCGAATCCTCTATGTCCTCAAATGGAAACGTTGCTAATAACTACAAGGCCAGTAATTCATCTCTTAATTCAAATACCGACATCGAACAGGCGAAACAGAGGGAATCCGAAACCCAAAATCAAAAATTAAGGGTTGCTCCAGAGGGTTTCAAGCAGATAGATTTCAAGAACTTTTCATACCCGTACGGGAGCCAATTTAAAATTACCCTCAAAAATGGTGAGCAGGAAGTCGAAGCTAAGCTTGGCGGAGAATCGTTTAGTTTTAAAGATGTGTACTTCGCTGATTTAACAAACAATGGGGAACCGGAGGCGATAGTTATACTCTGGCATGTTTCATGCGGAGGGTCTTGTGACGGAGGGACAGCGCTATTTTATATCTATGCCGTCCCTCAGACTAAGTTGAAACTTCTTTGGCAATATGAGACTGGAAGCTTGGCTTATGGTTGCGGTCTGAAATCTTTTACCGTCAAAAATGGTAAAATCACGATAGGTTTGTTTGGGAGATGCTTTAAGGCAGAAGATGAGTCTCCGGCAGCGGGAAAATTTCTTATCAAAGATGAAACACACCTGACCTTCAGATTTAACGGCAGAAAGTTTGTAGAAGAAGAGAAGAAGTATATTTCTACATCTGAAAGGGATGTGAAAGGTTACGAACCGGAAATAAGCATTAACGAATGATGCTGGGTGATTTCAATAATGCCGCACCTAACAACTCATTCAACGCGAGCGGAAATAGAGTGGCTTTCATCCGTTAGATGTGGATGCTTGTTTCGATGTGTGCCGCCGCGTTAATTCGGGCGTTAGGCTGCTCATGTATAATGGCAGCGTAAGTTTGGAGAATTTCGCATTGTGAAGAACAAACTAGCCATTGGAATAATTATTCTCGCCCTCGCCGTATTCTTTGTCAGGCAACAGTTAGCTTACCCTGCCGCTTGGGATCAGGTGCACGTTGGCATGTCGCGGCAGGAGGTTTACAATCTTATCGGCCCTGGCGGTGGTGAGTTTCAGGGGTGGAAAGGCCCTTTCTGGCGTGACTCAGGGATATTTATCTGGCACGAACTTGAATTATCTATGGCAGGAGATCAGGTTATCGCTATTCGAATAAATCGTTACTGGGGGGAACATCATCCGCTTACTAATGTCCGTAGTGAATCGGCAATCCTTAAGTCTCGTTGAACAAGCTCATGCCGCAGCCTAACAACTCATTCAACCAGAGGCTCGATAGAATGGCTTTCATCCTAAATGATTGATTGTATGTTGGAGGCTTTTCGCTTGCCCGGTTAATTCGGGCGTTAGATGCTTCCGATTTGTGAAGTAATATAGACTTAGGTGTTTCATATGGATAATGACCTCGAAAGATGTAATCTATGCGGCGAGATTATTGCCGCCAATGAAGGGCGCACAGCCTTTAAATTCAATTATGTTGAAAGCGATGACCCATTATGGCCCTTTAGAGATTCAGTAATGCATCATCGGTGCTTTGTTGCATGGAAGTTGAAGGAAAGATACATTAAAAAGTTCAATGAAAACATTGGTAGCATAAATAACGCAGGAAAGGTCTACTACATGAATCAGGAAGGGCACGTTGAAGAAAGAAAGGCTGATTCTGAATAATTAGACCGCATCTAACAACTCATTCAACCGGAGCGCGAATAGCGTTGATTTTATCGAGAACTTGAACCTATTGATGTTGTGTGAGCGCCCGGTTAATTCGGGCGTTAGGCGCTAGCACCTATTTGGCGCAAGATGTAAAATTTCAAAACCTCAATTTGTAAAGGAGAATCAAAATGTTCCTTACTTTATTGATAGCCGAAGTTCTCATATCTTTGGTGATATCTTGGTATATTGTCCGCATCCTTCGTCAGCCAATTGGAAAAATATTAAATCGTATTACCTCAGATGAAACCAGCAGGGCATGGTTGAAATATGTAAAGTTTGCAATTTATGTTGCTGGTCTGTCCGGTGGCGTGCGATTAGCAGAAAGAGATATTGACGACTTTGGTATGAGAATAATGGAAATAGGTTCTGCTAGATTTGATTCTCGTATGTACACGTACATGGTATCGCGTTTAACTTTGGAGATTTATTCAACAATTATTGGTGCTTTGAAAGGTATATTCTGGTTCTTGGCTCTCTTTTTTATTATTGCGGCAAGCGCGTTTGTCATCCTGCGGGTAGCGGAGTTGGTAGTTGAAGTTCTCACCTTACGAGTAAAATCAAAACCTGTTGACCCACAAGACCGTGCATAACAACTCATTTAAACGGAGCGCGAGTTAGCTTGTATTTCATCGTCAACTTGTCCGTTATGGCGTTGTCTACGCGCCCGGTTAATTCGAGCGTTAGGCATCAGGGAGACTTGAACATGAAATTCGGCAGATCAGTGCTGCTACCTAGTTATACACGTATCCCAGACTATAAAAACTTCGATTACCTAGATCGCTGGTGGACTATCTGGTCGCGCTTAAGAAACTATTTTAATCGCCAATTCAATTTCAGATGCATCAATTGTCATAACCTGATGGCTGTTGAGTACGAGTTGCTTATAAGTGAGACATTTGGCTGGGAACAACACATTGGAAAAGAATTAGCTGCCGAAGCTAAAGAATTCTATAGAATAGGCATTTCTAATAACTCGCCAGACGGCGGCTGGCCTTCAATGGCTAAAGTAGAATGTCGTAAATGTAAAGTCGAATACTTGATTTACGCAGGCGTCAATGAGGTTCACAATTCTGCATATCTTGTAACGATGCAGGGGATCACCGAAATGATTGAAGGTGATAACTCAACTGATGGTTAAGATTTGCGTCAAGCGATGCCTAACAACTCATTCAACGCGAGCGGAAATAAGCATGTCTTTCATTCGCAAGGATTGAACGTTGTTCGTAGGTGCTTCCCGCCGCGTTAATTCGGGCGTAAGATGCTTACGCCTATACATAGAATGAAAAGAGACTGAACGTATGAAACATATTCTCGTTATCACCTTGCTGATAATCGTATTCCCAGTAACTGCCGCTAGTCAGTCCAAAGAGTCTTGTGTCAGCTTTCAGGCGCTTATCAAAGCCACATACAATTTCAAGCCTTCAAAGCTCTCTGACGCCGAGCGTGACGCTAAAGTCAAGGCTATGGATGTGGTTTGGGGTGTTGCGAAAGCTAATCCGAAAGAGTTGCTGCCATGCCTTCGCGCTGCTCTCGAGAACCCTAATGCCGATCAGTGGTTCCGTTTTGACGGGAGTAATTTACTCGTCTCGTTAGACCCTTCACCGGAATCGAAAGCCCTTCAGATTCGCAGCTACACCTATGTTGATTTAGATGACGTAAATCTCCAAATATGGGTTGAAACTCTTGCCCGGCGTGGTGCTGAAGGCTTCGATGTATCAGAAGCGGGAAACCGGTGGCTAACTTATTCTAAGGCTCAATATTTTCTTCCGCGTCATGGGGCTTATAAGGTCGAGGCTTTTCAGGGTGCGTTGTTTATCTATGGGAGTATGGAGGAGTCTCAAGCAACACCGGCTCTCTTGAAGATCGTTAACCAAGCTAATCATCCGGGCCGGGAACACGCCCTTTGGATTCTTATGAGCCAGGTCACGCTTGAATCCCTGCGCGCCTTAAAGCAAATAGATGCTTCAGCTTTTTCTACTAAGGCTCAAAAGAGCCTGCGGGAATTGCTGAATAGTCCTAAACTCTTTAAGCCCCGCACAAAACCTAAAACAAGCCGCGAAGAGTTTCTTAAAGCCTTTCAGGAGATAGTGAACGGAAATTGGAATATGTTCTTTAACCTCGTGTCAGAAGTCCCGGATGGCGAGAAGGATGTGGTAGCGGTGCTAAAGCCTGAAGATATGCTTCTGGTTCGTAAGGTCAGGCGATCAGTTATAGCTAACGCAAATCCGCATGCTATTGAGTTTTACAATAGTTTCACTCGCATTCTGATGACGATGATATGGAAACCAGAATTAGTAAAGTAAACCCGCATCTAACAACATATTCACCGGAGCGCGAGTTAGTCGGTCTTTCATCGTGAACTTGGGTGGTTTCGATGTTGTGTGCGCGCCCGGTTAATTTGGGCGTTCGGGGTCTAATTGAGACATAAATCCAAAAATCATGTTGACATTTCTAGGGGGCAGGAATATCGTGCTTGCGCTGAGTCTTAGATTCCTGCTGACATGAGCCTACTCTTGTTAGCCTCACATAAACTTCATGCTCCTTGAGTTCATGTACGCTGTTTTATTCTGAAAAGACACCTCTCAAACTCTATGCCTTCCGTGAGGTCGCAACGATGTGGAAATGTGCAAATTGCGGTGAACAGATAGAGGATAAATACGAAATCTGCTGGAACTGCGGTATCAGAAAGTTGAATGATTCAACAATCGAAGGGGCTAAAGAAACGGAGCGAGGTGAAGCATCTTCACTCACCTCGGCTGAACGGTTCAGAGAATCATCGCTTAAAAACGAGAGGGGATTCTTTATGAATAAAGAAGAATTTATATGGCTGGCTATAAAAGGTCTTGGCCTGTACTTTGTAGTTGCTGCCTTCATAGGCTTACCTGATCTTTTAATGGCAGTATCCACTACATATGCTTATAGCAATGTGATTTCTTCTCTCTCATCTTCCGCAGATGCTAATAAGATAGCCCCAACAGTAGCGCAATCAAGAGCAGAGGGTGATGGGATGGACACGATGCTGGAACAGCTACGCTCAAACACTGCACAGCGTGAAGCCTCACTCATGCAAGTAGGTAACTCGGCTATGAGTGTATATCGGAGCCTTCTGGTTGGGCCGTCAGCGAGATTCATTCTGTTTTCAGCCATTGGTATCTATCTGTTAAAACGTGGTGACTTTCTATTCCGTCTACTGAATCGCCAACCATCTACAGATGGTTAAGATTGTCTGTAACCACGACGCCTAACAATTCATTCAACTGGAGCGCGGGATAGCATTTCTTTCATCGTTGAATTGTTCCATAGCCTTTTGTGCTGGTCGCCCGCGCCCGGTTAATTCGGGCGTTAAGCATTAGTTCTAAGTGAAAGGAGAAACAAATTGAATTACCTTATACGATCTTTTCTACTAATCGTTGTTCTTACTATAAGTCCTCTCCTGTGCCTCTCTCAGGAGAGTAGAACCGTACCAACTCCAGGCGTAGCTGTCCCGTTACCTAATGCAGTTGAAAGTAATCCGAACGTCTGGAAAGAGTATTCCTCGTCACAGGGGCGATTTAAAATTATGTTTCCAGGAATGCCAATAGACAGGGACAAATCGTATGATACTCCGTTAGGACGGTTTGATTCACGTATTTATCTACTGAGAACATCTGCCGAATACATGGTCGTCTATACAGATTTTGCATTGAATTTAGAGGAAGATACGCAAGAACTCGACAAAATTCTTGATAAGATACGCGATAGCGCAGTAGCAAATTCTAAGGCCAAGGTATTAAGTGAGACTAAAATCTCCCTCGACGGGCATCCAGGGCGTATGATGAAGACCGTTGAACCCAATGGAAATATAGCCAGAACTAAAATGTATGCGGTTGGGAATCGTCTCTATCAGATTACAATCACTACTCCTAAAGAGACACTAACACCTGATGAAGGTCGGTTTAATGAGTCGAGAGCGGCAAAATTTCTTGATTCATTCAAATTAACTAAACCGGAAAGTACAAAAACCTCCGGCTCAAATGCACCTGAAAGCCCTCCGCCTCCTGCCATTGAATATAATGCGAACGCTTGGAAAGAGTATTCCTCGCCGCAAGGCCAGTTTACAGTAATGCTTCCAGGGACACCCACCGAAAGCGACAAGTCGTTTGATACTCCATACGGACGGGCAGAGGCACGCGAATACGTATTAAGAACATCTGCTTATTACTCAATTTTCTACACGATTTTCCCGTTTGACATTGAGCGAAAACCAGAGGTACTTAACAGATTTCTTAACAATACGCGAGACAACTCAGTAACGCGGATTAACGGCAAAGTGCTCGTTGAAACTGACATTTCCCTAGATGGGCATCCGGGGCGTATGATGAAGGTTGCAACTCCTGATGGCACCATAATTAGATCTAAAAAAATTGCTGTTGGAAATCGTCTTTATCAGATAATAGTCGCCACTCCCAAAGAGCTATTAGCTCCTGATAGCGGTCTGTTTGATGAGTCAAGAGCAACAAAATTTCTTGATTCATTTAAGTTAGCTAAACCTGAAGATAGTAGACGTGTGAACTGAAAAGATTTATATCATCCCGCGCCTAGCAACTCATTCAACCGGAGCCCGCCATAGCATTCCTTTTATCGTTCTTCCTCGCGTTGTAGATTGAATGCTGCTCGCGCGGGGCGGGTTAATTCGGGCGTAAGGCGCTAGTAATTAAATGCTAGACAAAGCGTTGACATGAGCGTAGGCTGATGCTCTCATCCTTGATTGGAGGCATTATGCTGTTATTCATCATCATCTTTCTATTCGTCCTCATATGTTCAGCCATAGTCATCGTTATAAGTATAGTAGCAGTGGTACGAGGTCTAGAGTCAAATTTTCGAAGTAACAGAAGAATAGGTTGGACGAATCGAGGTCAGACCAACCATGTCGAACATACTAACCTATGGTTGCATCATAATGTCGCACATAGTCCAATCCACCACGCGGATAATATAGACTGCAACGATAGCACTTCAGGCAATTATGCTGCTGATTCAACGGTGAACAGTATAGATAGTAGTGTGAATACTAGTAGCATAGATTTCGGGAGCAGTTGGGATTCCGGCGGCATAGATTCCAGCACCGGAAGTGACTTTGGCGGTTTCGGCGGCGGCGGTGATTTTGACGGTGGGGGTGCCGGCGGAGATTGGAGCAATAGCTCAAATGAATAGAGAATTAAGCCGTGGCCGCGCCTAATGCCTCTAACTTATCCTTTAGGAGAATATGATGGGAACAGAATTTATTCGGCAGCTAACGTGGCTTAGTTCAACCTTCATTCCAATTATCTGGATATTGACGATTGTCATTCATGTGATATTCGCGGCAAGTGTGGCGCGCGATGGAGGTCTGCTACATCGGCGGGGCACAGGTACAATGTTGGTTGGCCCGATGGTGTGGGCATTTGCTGTCCTCTTAGGTGGAGTTTTCGTGGCTGGTATGTATTGGCTAATTCATCATTCGACATTGAGTCGAGGTCGAGTAATTTCATAGAGGAATTACAATGAGCAGTAGAATTGCGGGAATTGAAGGCAAGGCATAACAACTCATTCGACCCGACGCCACAATAACATTTCTTTGGTGATGATTTACTACACTGAGAAAAGGTATAGGCGAGAACTCCAAGTACTTTACGACTTTTTAGGGGGCGGCGGGTGGAAGTTCGAGGAACCTAAGACCCCACAGAGCCCCCGCAATATTCCTTTAACTCAAGTTACGTTAAATGCTTTGAGGCCGCATAGGAAAGAGCAGTCCGAGCATCTATTAAAGCTTGGCTCTGCTTATCAAAAGCACGATCTTGTATTTGCAAGTGAGCTTGGTACACCTTTTCATTGGCGCAATCTCCGCAACAGACATTTTAAGAAGATAGTTGAAAGGCGAGACTGCTTAAGACCTTCAGGCTTTACGACCTTCGTCACGCGTGCGCCACTTTACTGCTGTCTGCCGGTGAGAATCCAAAAATCGGTTTCCGAGAGGTTAGGCCATGAGGCATAGTCTTGACGTTGGATACTTATTCTCACGTCTTGCCTAATATGCAATAGTCAGCTACTGATAAGCTAGAGCGAATGCTACATGGCGCGCAAAGAAAATAGCTTTTTGGAATCTGGCACACCATAGGCACACAAGGCAATAGGGGCAGCTCGGCGGCTGCCCCTAAGTTATTAAATATAAAGATGAGCTGAGCAGGACTCGAACCTGCGACCCACTGGTTAAAAGAACGATGCAGGTAGATTAACTGAGATTACTACGGTGAATTAAGTTGAATACAGCCCATTTATTTGAGCTTTTTACTCAACTTAGATTCACTGAGTTAAGTATGATGAACAAACTAGAAAGATTTGTCTACCAGTTTGTCTACCTACGATCTTAGAGCCAACACCGAGTCCCCCAGATGGAAATGGAAAGAAAAGCGGTCGAGGCTCTTTTGCTCAGAATGTTCCCGACCGCTTTCCCATTTAACTTTCTACTATTATCGAGCGCCTTGCTGCACGTTCTGAATCGCGCCGTGTTCCTTATCGTCTTTGCAATTCGGGAGCGGCGGGAAGCAGGGCTGCTTGGTCGGTTCGTTCAAGCATTCGCTACGCTCTTCGTAAGCTGCAACGCGCACTTCTTCCTTACTCGGAGCGGGCTTGTTTTCGTTGGCGGGTGTGTGTGCCGGAGGTTTCATAGGCTTGGGTACTCCGTCGGCTTCAAGTTGCGAGATGACCATGCGCGCCACGCAACGACCTAATCGCTGACCGAATACGTGGTCTGAGTTCCAGTGTATCCCGGCCCACAGTCGCGCTTCACCAATATTATTAGCAAGCTTGTCGAGTTCCGCTTTCTCATCTGGAAAGAAATAGGTGAGAAGCTCGCTGCCCGCACCGCTATAGGTGCTATGGCCGGAAGGATAGGCAGGGTGTCGCGGAGTGCCCGGCGTCGGGTTCGGGAATAACCTGTCTCCATCGTCGGCACAGCCCGTCTTATTAACGCACTTGTCGAAGAGAACCTTGAGACTGTTATCCACTTCCCAAGGCCGGGGGCGATAGGCTACGCAGGGGCGATCACTCGCCCACTTGTAGTACCACGCCGCTATCAGCGCGCTATAGATTGCCACGTCCAGTGCCATCCAGATGCGAGCCTGTCGCACGGGCGAGAGGTCGCAGCTTGTAATCAAGCAGTTGAGGGCCTGACGGTGCGCTATGCCCGGCGTCTCCGCCTCAAAGTAGCGCGCCAACTCGCGCCCCGTCTGAATTACAGGCGGCTTATCTTGATCGCTCAGCGAACATTGCTCCATAAGTGTTTTCAGAGGCTTCTGCTCCCGCTCCAAGCAGTAGACGGCACCAAGCGGCGGCGGGCGCAGTTGCAGGAATTTACTAATCGTCCCTGCCGGCAGTGGCTTGTCCCTATTCATCTCGCGTTGATGTAGGTCGTCAAGCTCTTTCTTGATAACTTTGGGATCGGAAGGGTAAGGAGGGAAATAGCAGTCCTTATTCTTCGGATTGTCGGTGAAAGGAAGAAGCTCTGAAACCCTTACGACGCAGGGTATTGCGCAAGGGCCTGTCGTCCAATAACCCGCAGTCGGTTCGACCTGCGGGCCGTTGAGTTTATATCTGCTACCCGGAGTCCCATCAACGACCGGCGGGAACGGCGTGCAGTTAGGATTATCTGGCATAATCTGTCTCCTTTTAGGGACGTTGGAGCAAAGAGAGTGACGGTGGAATCGGCTCCGGCGAGTTCCCTGATTGTCACTGTAAGTTAACGGTAATGAAAGTTGGCCTTTCATTCATCCGTTTTAACTTGTTAGGGAAATGAGAACAGGGATTTCGAATTTTCAGTGACGAGCAGCGCAAACTGCTTTTAATTAACGCAATCGCGTTTTCTGGAATGATTGAGTCGAAAGCACACGGAGAAGGATAGAACAACGAGAGGTATCTTTTGAGTTTGAATGGACATGACGTACTCCTTCAAAAGAACAACCATCGTGAACGTGAGGCCAACGAAAAAGGATTCGTCGGCGAGAAAGAGCAGGGATAAAACGCGGATAAAATATTTCCTCTCAGATCAATTGTCAAGCCACTTTTCGTTGTGGCAGTGGTGTAACTGAATCAGCATTTCTGTTGACAATTACATCACACAGCAATAATTTATCAGCGTCTCATTCCTCGCTATCCTGCTAATAAGGCCGTCTTATTAGCCTCACGACCTTTGATTGCGACTGAATTCAGGCGTTAAAGGTGAGCTTATAAAATATCAATGTTCAACGTGCAGCCGAAACTCAGAGTTTATGCCAGCAACAGGGGCATGCCCCATTAGCCAAGGTGACGTGAAGGTAACAACGAGGAGAAGGAAAGAAAAGATTAATAAGAATCGAACGGCCCAAAGGCTAATAAGCTTAATCAATCCTGTCATGCTTGATTACTCGATGCGAGTTGAATGCTTCATACGGAGTGCGAGTTTGGGCATTAGATCTGTTTCTTCTTAAAGTGGCTATTGGATAGCAATGAGGTGAGGGACTGAAATGCCAAAGGATTCTCCATATTCAGACTGGCGAGTTACTCCGCTCAAATATTTTGTGATCTTCTTTGAGCGCTTTGTGAAGGGGCCGATAAGAGCAATATTCGTTCAACTTTTCTTAATGATCTCGCCAAGCATACCAGTTGACCTCCGCAAAAGCCTTGGCGAGGTGGACCCGAAACGACTTTTTTCTGTTTCATTAGGTATTGCTCTTTTCTTCTGCTTTTTCGTGACGGCTTTCCTCTGTTTCACTGAAGGCACGCTTTTCGGTTCTGATCCAACGAGACGCTATTTCATCCAAGACGGATGGAACATTTTCCTATATGTTCTGGTTTGTCCAACTTATTGCGCCTTGGCTTGTTGTCTAATCGCGCGCACAATTAAGGAGTGGAGCTTTCTCGCTGATTACGCAGACGCTAAAGCCGAACCCGATCCGCGCCCGCGCAGTCTTTACAGAATTTACGCAGTATTTTTTTTGGCACTCCTGCTTTGTACTATCTTTATCACGAACTACATGGACGATGTGTTGAATCCTGCTATTCAGGATGCCGCTAAGGCGCGCGTCTACTGGTTCATGCATGATCTTGGTGAAGGGCAAAGAACGCTTAATCGGGTTGGATATTATTATGTAGTTCTCAATTTCTCACTACTTTTCTTGACGTTACTAGGAGTAGCATGCTTCTTATCACTTACCGCCGAGGTCATGCGTGCTGGTAGCGCAGATGACCCAGACCGGATAGATTCATTTGATGTTCTTTATGAGAAATTGCAGTCTTTCACAATCGCCTACTTACTTATAAAGGGGTTGGCAGCAACCTACACAGTAAATTTTTACATTTGGGCTGTGTCGCCTCTTGGTAAAACAAGCAATCTGCTTGCTGCCCAAATTGCACTTACAATTGTAGGCGTTTTCTTTATCGCCGTGCCACGACAGTACATAGAGCTTAAGTGGTTCGAATTATGGTCTAAATCAGGAAAACAATTTGAATATAGAGAGACGCGATCTTCTGAAGCCAAAAAATGGGGAGGTTTTCTCGATGCCCTATTTATTACTTCCATCTTAAGTGCTTGGAGATTTGACTTTCCAAGCGTTGCAAAGTGGTTTAGCGAGTGAGACTGACGAAGGCTAGTGTTATGACTCCGTTCATCTTAATAAGGCGCACATGTCTAACAACTCATTCAACCCGACGCCCCGACAGCAGGGCTTTCATCCTTGAATTGTTCCCCTCATCTTGAATGCTATATGCTTGGCGCAGGTTAATTCGAGCGTTAGACGCTAGAGGGTGGTGAAGTAATAGTTAGAATGAATGGCAAATCCTGTGCAAGCCTTTGGCGTTCCTCTCATTAAAGAATAGGAGAAATACGCGATGCAGCAGCTTAATCTCTCTCCAATTCGCTTTCGTTATAATTTAGCAGTTCTAGCTATGATGCTGTTTGTTACTTGGGCTTTTGGGCAAACGCCTAGTCATATTCAAGAACTATTGCCGAATCAAACATTCGAACGCGAGGTGACGGGCGCAGAAACACATCGTTACAAATTCGATTTTCGAGCTGATGAATTTTTCCAAGTCCGCATAGAACAAAAAGGCGTTGATGTCACACTCAAGTTGCTTGATGCGAACGGCAATGTCTTAGCAATGATGGATAGCCCGAACGGTAAAGAAGGTTTTGAAATTTTAACATTTGTGGCGGAAAAATCAGGCAGTTTCATTTTGGAAGTTGCCAACTCAGACGCGAAAGTTAAAAAAGGCAGCTACACAATCAAACGTGAGGCTTCACGAACAGCAACCGAGAAAGATAAACGGCGGGTTGAAGTAGAACGAGTGTTTGTCGAAGGAATGACTGCGAGAAACAGAAAAGAAAGAGAACTTGTCGTCAATAAACTAAAAGAAGCATTAGCCGGATGGGAAGAATTGCAAGACAACTATCTAAAAGAACTAACAGCCCAACAAATTAAACAGCTTGCCCCAGTTACACCGGAAATATATGCCATCATTGTAGAAATAAATAAAGAATTACAGAACGCGCAGAGCCTTTTAATGGAAGGACAAAAACTGGCTGTTAAATCAGGCGCGGATTCCCTTTCTGCAAGAGAGAAACTAAATCAAGCTTTAGCATTATCACGTTCCGTAAACGCGAGAGTAAAAGATAAGGCTCTTTCAGATAAAGTCCGACAGTCGGGCGAATCGGCTGAGCAGTCACTAAATGTTTTGAAGATTTTAGAATTTCATTCAAAAGGCATTGAAGCCGAGGCTCTGAATGGAGTAGCGCAAACTTATGCGAATCTTAACGAAAGAGAACAATCTATTGATTTCTCGAAACAAGCGCTTAGCATTTATCAAGAGATTTTTTCGGATAAATCATTTCAGAATCTCTCTGTTGGAGATTTTAAGGGCATCCTATTAAAACCGAAACTTGCATTTACCTCAACACTAGTAAGTATCGGTCACGATCTGGATAATTATTTTGGGAAATCGGAAGAGGGGCTAAAATATCTAACTCAAGCCGTCGAGAGCTATCACTCTTTATATCAAGAAACACAAGACCAGCAATTCAAACTTCTTGAAGCGAATACATTAACTCAGATAGGACTCGTTTATGGTAGAGAATCAAAAGGCAATGATAAAGCCATTGAGTTTCTGATTAAATCACTGAAAATATATCAGTCTTTGCCAAACCAAAGTGAAAATGTGGCAAGGACTTTTAGTAGTATAGCCAGTCACCAATCGCTGAATTATGATTTTGAGAACGCATTGAGGACTCTGGATAAAGCCCTAGCCATCTATCGCGAAAATAATGATAAAGGCGGTCAATCAACAATTTTACGTCAGATTGGAGTTATATATTGGGTATTAAATAACAAAACCAAAGTTGCTGAATATGCCAACCAAAATTTATCAATTTTGCAGTCTCCTGACTTTGAAGAAAATTGGAAGAAAAAGCTAAATACAAATGGATTTGGAATTTATGAGGAACTCTACGATGCTCTTGTTAAGCAGAATAGATTAGACAATATCGCCTATTCCTATCGTTTATTGGAAAATTATCAAAAATCGCTTGAATACTATGAAAAGGCTTTGCTTATTGCTCCTTCTTTAAAAGATGTTCGCACCGTTAGATTGAGTACGAATGCTGTTGCCTATACATTTGCCAAATTGGAAAAGTGGGATAAAGCCGCCGAGTTTTATAAACAGGCATTTGGGCTAAGCCGTAAACAAGGAGTCAAAGAAGACATTGCAGATGATTTGAAAGATGTGGGCTGGGCATTACTTGAAGGAGGAAGACCAAGCGAAGCCTTAACTTATCAGAACGAAGCATTGTTAATCTATCAATCAATTAGCGTAAACGAAGGCAAGGCTTTCTCGGTAAGTTTTAGTGGTCTACTGAATGAAATAAGCCGTTCTCATTACGCCCTGGGCAATAAGCGATTAGCGATTTTCTATGGCAAAAGAGCCGTCAATGCAATGCAAGGCGAGCGACAAAGATTACAAAATCTTGATCCAGTTTCTCAAAAAGGCTTTCTTGAGAGAAAATCAAAGCATTATCGCGGTCTAGTTGATTGGCTGATTGCCGAAGGGCGCGTTGCTGAAGCTGAACAGGTTTTGCCGATCATTAAAGAAGATGAATATTTCGATTACCAGCGCCGTGACCCAAAAGTAGCAGGAGAATTGCTCGACAGAATCTCCCTTACCGATGATGAACACAACGCCTTAAAACGCTTCGAGGAGCTCACCAGCCAAATCGCTGCGCTCGGCAAAAAGTATGAGGCGCTGGAAAAAGAAAGCAAAAACTTTGAGGTTGGCAAATTCCCCCGACAAGCTCATCTGGATGAACTTAATAAAGAGCTTGCCGATGCGCGAACCGCTTTCAATAACTTTCTCGAAGAACTTGTTGTTAAATTCCGCAATCCCGCCACAAGACCTACAGACTTGTCGGTGCTTGGAGTCCCCGCCACGCGCGCCCTATTAAACCAAATCAACCAACCGCGCACCGTTATCATCTCGACCATCGTGGGTGAGGACAGTTTGAATCTCATTGTCACGACGACGGAAGCCAGCCACGCGCATACTATTGAGATTAAAGCAGCAGATTTGAATAAGCTGGTGTTGAAATTTCGTGCGGCCGTAAAGAATCCAAATATTGACCCGCGCATAGTGGGCAAAGAGCTATATGACAAACTGTTTCCCTCTGATTTGCAAAAAGAATTAGTAAATGTAAAAGCCGACACGATTGTGTGGAGTTTGGACGGGACACTGCGGTATGCGCCACTGGCCGCGCTTTGGGATGGCAAACAATATCTGGTGGAAAAATATGCCAATTCAGTAATCACGCTTGCCAGTCGCAATAAGCTAAAGCAGTCTTCATCTAGACGTGCGAATTGGACTGTGTTGGGTGTGGGTGTATCACAGGGCGGAACGATTAAAGGAGCCGATGGCACTTCGCTAGCGTTTGCCTCGCTTCCATCGGTGCCGGAAGAACTATGCAATGTTGTCAACGACCCACGGAAGAGAATATTTTGCACGCGACGGACAAGTGGCAGATCCGGAGTTTTGAGTGGGCGCAATCTGGCGGACGATGAATTTACGCTGGAGTCGTTCAAACGCAATCTCGGCAGGTATTCGGTTGTCCATATCGCCAGCCATTTCAATCTCAACGTTGGCAGCGAAAACGATTCGTTCCTTTTGCTTGGAGGTACGAACGAAGAAGAGCGTAAATTGACGATGGCCGCTATGCGTAAAGAACTCAACATGAAATTTGCTGGAGTGGAATTGTTAACCCTGTCGGCTTGCAACACTGCGATGAGTAGCAGCGATACAGCTAATGGTGCGGAAATCGAAAGTTTCGGAGCGCTAGCACAAAATCAAGGAGCGAAATCGGTATTGGCGACATTGTGGCCGATTGCTGACTCATCTACCCGCGATTTAATGATAGCGTTTTACAGAGACTTAGCAATTAACCCACTAATTGGCAAAGCCGCAGCATTAAAAAAAGCGCAACTAGTATTATTGCAAGGCAAATATAAAGTGGGCGAAACACCTCTTTGGCGGCGCGAGCTTAAAATGGAGCTTAGGGGAGTCGCCGGCAATCAATTACCGCAGTTCAACCGCGACGCTAAGGCGCGCTATGCCCACCCATATTACTGGTCGCCGTTTATTTTGATAGGTGATTGGAGATAAAGTATAGCGGACTCCTTTGTAGGTGCCTGCTAACAAACTCCCGCTGCTCGGTGGATAAGACTTTCCTTGATTGTCTACCAGAACAGTTACGGGCAGCCAACGGGCTGCCCGTAAGTTATTGAAACTAAGATGAGCCGAGCAGGACTCGAACCTGCGACCCACTGGTTAAAAGCTAGTGCCTCTATGTTCACACCTGTCAGTAGATGATTGACTTTCCGTCTAAATTATTCATATTAAAACTGATAGTTCTTAATGAGGTTCACAGATGTTCATCTGTGTTCGTGCCTGTCAAGGTTCAATGTGTCCTTCAGTGTGATTCGATAGAAATACAAAATTTTTTTAGGGACAAGATTGCATGGGAAAAAGGCGCACAGGATATGTATGGGAAATATCAGGTAAGTGGTATGCGAGGTTTACCTACCAAGATGGAAGTGGCAAACGACGTAATGTGAAGTGGCTGGTAGAGGGCGTTCGTAATCAGACAGAGGCAGAAGATGATCTCATACGCGTATTAAAGGAATTCGAAGACAGAGGGGAGCGAGCGCTAGATGGTAATCGTATGCTCTTTCGTAATCTGGCGAAGATTTATGAAGAGCGGAAACTGATTCCTGCAGAATATGTGGGCGAGCGTAAAGTTGCGGGCCTTCGGTCCTGGAAGACTCCTAAAACATTTCTTCGAACATTAGTCGAGCACTTCGGAGCCTGCCGAATCAGAGACATAACGAAAAGCGACATTGAAGACTTTAAGCTCAAGCGTTTGAAGACGCCAACAATACGAAATAGGCAACGCACAATCGCGAGTGTCAACCGTGAGCTAGAACTGCTCCGCGCGATGCTTCGCTTCGCCCACAGTGAAGGATGGATAAGCCGGACTCCGCACATCTTGATAAATAAAGCAGATGAAAATGAGCGCATGCGGATCCTATCACAGCAGGAAGAGCTAAAATTATTGGCATCATGTCACGGGAAGCGTGAGCATCTTAAACCTCTCCTTATAGCTGCGCTCGACACCGCGATGCGACGCGGTGAGTTGTTTAAGTTGCGTTGGTCAGAAGTAAACTTGGAGAAATTCACGATATATATCAAAGCCATGAATACCAGGTCTCCTCATCCGAGGACTGTTGGCATCACGCCCCGACTTGGTTATGAGCTTGAAAGATTATACGAATCGTCACCAAAGGATCCGAACTGTCTAGTATTCGGTGTAAAGGACACAGTCAAACGCAGCTTCACTTCAGCCTGCAGGGCGGCGGGCATTGAAGGGTTTCGTTTTCATGATTGTAGACATACGGCAATTACTAGGATGCTACGTTCGGGATTGGAGGCTGCGGAGGTAATGAAAGTTAGTGGCCACACTCAATGGAAAACATTCTTACGGTATGTAAATCCAGATGAAGTTGCTGCTAAGGAATTTGCGGATCAACTGGCTGCCTATAACGACGGGAGAACATAAATGACCAACAGCTTAAATATTTGAGCCTTGGATTAGATTGTCCAACTACTTCTTGTCTTAATGTGTGAAAAAATATTTCGAAGATACTACCTAGATAACGAGCGGATGATAGTGGAGGTTAAGCCTCATGGATAAATTAAACGGCTTAAGAATCGATCCACAAAGAATCAATTTTAAAGATGAATGGGGGATAGACTTTACATGTGCTTATGAGCCCACCTATCCTGTCTGGCAGATAGCCGCGAATCTTAATAGCCCATTTGATCTACTTCCACCAGGCTGTCTCAAAAGGGATATCTATCATGTAACACCGCTGGGTAAGTGTTATTCCTTGAATGGGATAAGTATAAATGAAATTGCCGCACTTGCGTCTGAAATATGGCGAGCGCAATTTGAGCCTAAGATGAGGGAAGCTCTTTTCGAGTTATTCCTTGAAACCAGAGCTCTAACTCTACTTGAACTTGCCAAACGATTCCCCGGAAAAGCTCCTTCTATCGATTCTAAGAAGCTATTTAATAAATTATTTAATGTTAGTAATGAGAATAGAAGGCGACGACTACATATCCCAGTGCATGGTGGTGACAGAAGAAGCAACAAAAGCGTGAAGGGACCTAATATACTAATTTTATATGCTTTGCATGTAGTTATGTTAAAACACTACTGGGCACAGGCCATAGCAGATTTTGAGAAAGAGAATTACCGTAGGGCATATTTAGCTAAATTCAAGACAACTAGTCTCTTTGAAATTTTATCCTGTGCGTTTCCGGTGCAACCAGAAGTCTTAGAAGATCTATTAAATGAAATATATAAACGTGCAGTTGAGAAAAAACCTGAATATCAACCCCTGGGATTGGCGTTGAAGCATGCCAATGCCATACTTCCTTTATCAGCACACGGCAAATACAATACGCTCAGGTCTTGTTATCAGGAAGGGTTAAAGCAGGCGAGAAAGTATAGAAAGTATTATAGGAATACCGTTCTAGATGAAATGTTCTTCTCAAAAATAGGGCGACCAAGAAGAAAAACAGAAAAATAATCTGCTCTTAATTCTAAATTCTTCTTATATACCCTCGTAAGCGTCTGTCTTATGGAGGTTTAAGTAAGTATTATCTGCTGAAGATGATATTTTGAGAAAAACTTGATTACATCATTCAATAATCTTTACCTTAATGGCCGTCTGTAAACAAAAACAGACGGCCATTAACTTTTGTCAGGGAAGTTGAAATGACTAAAGCCACATTAACTAGTAGAGAGTTCAGGGAAGCCGTTAATATCAGCCGTACTACGGAGTGGCAACTACGAAGTCAGGGGCGATTACCTTACTGTAAAATCGGGTCGAAAATACTCTATCTGCCCGAGCATGTGACCCAGTTTTTGGAGGCACATGAACGTCCAATTAAAAAGGATGGTAAAGCCACCAGAAGCAGAAAATGAATTACACAATTTATTGTGTAACCCTGCGGAGTTGCGGCAAAACATTAGAATCTGTTTCTAGTAGTTATTATGAGAATAATTAACTGCTATATTGAGTTCACGCTTTACATCCAAGCCAGAATGGTCTTAGTTGCTGCGCCATCCTCTGTTATATCTAGTATCAATAAAGTTTAGATGTCTAAGTTACAGTGAAATCAAACGTAACTTTTTCATGCAGTTTTATAAAAACACTAAGATTGAATAACCTTGCCGCATCGCATCGGAATATCATTACTGGATTAATATAAGCCGGAACCAGCTTGTTCTATTGGTAGTGAGAATCATTGGTTGAAGCCAAGACGGCAACGGCCCAGGTGTTAGAGCACCCGAGCCGTTGAAGATTGCATTCTATGCCGCCTAAGCGTAGATGCGAGTGTAATCATGCCGCTTGTGCCTGCCATTGTCAATAACGTAAATGAAAGGCACAGAAGATGAGTAATAGTGCAACGAATATAATCACTTACTCTAGCCTCAATAGCCGCTACGAAAAGTACCTGAGAGAATCCGGTAAGGAAAGTCAGATCCAAAATCTTAAGACAATTATCAAGACCTGGCTGGTTTCTTCAGGTCTTACTGAGACCTCTTCAATAGGAAGCGAGCTTAACAGTAACTTCGAAGACAGCATAAAACATTATGAATTTAGCCAAGAGCAGAGTGGTATAAAACAGTCGACTTACCGATCTCGCGTTTCTCACATACGTGCGTTTAAAAAGTTCTATGACTCTGTTGAGGGGAATCAAAACCTGTCGGGTGAATTCCACGTAGTCTTATCAGAACTCATCGTTAAGGCAGGTTTTAAGTCATACAGGGAATTCCACAGCCAGTGCGTAAGCGACATATGTCGCCTTCCACTACTTCGCTTTTGGTGTACCGGGCAGTATAGACCAGAGGCGGCTTCTATACCTCTTATCGAAGAACTCGAACGACGGCTCCATGTAAAGGCGGGTACTTTAACGTCTCTACTGTCGAAGAGACTGAGGGGCTTGGGTAAAGGCAAGAAGAGGGGGCAGACTCCTTATAGGAGAAAGATAATGGCCCTCCAGAAAAAGCGATATCGCTACTGGTCAGATACCCTCGAAACTGAATGGATGGGAGTTGTAAGGTTTAAGACTGCCTCATACTTACCTGAAGGACAGAAGCGTGTCTCCGCCTGGACAAGCAGTGAGGGCAGCGAAGGGGTTAGTTATCCTTCTGCTGAAATAGGAAAAGCACACTTGAAGTGCTTTTTCGGCTTTTGTTGTTTGTCTAAGAGTGATGATCCTCTTCTCAACGGTCCCGGTATGAGCACGAAGGAAATGACGCTAGCGCTCTTAGCAGATAAAAGACTCGTCGAGGATTATCTGGAATTCCAGAAGATACGGGCAGGAGGGATTTATACAGAAGGAACTCTCGGGTTCATAGAAATCGTCCGGCAACTTCTAAAAGCTGAAACCGGTTACCTATATCAGCATCCGGAGCTAGCAAGAAAGCTAAAGGGGCGCGTGTCAGTAAAGAAGTGGCTCAAGAGATGTTCCGATACACGCGATCGGCTTACAAATATTAATAGTCAACTTAAACAGAAGGGGTTGATCGTAAAAGGCCGCGATCCAGAAGAAAGTATTGAACAGATACTTGCGCGAGACCGCCCGCTGCATATTCTGTTGCAGATGATAAAAGATATGCAGAGCGATATGCCCCCGGCTAAAAGCTCTAAAAACCTCCAAGCTTTGCACTATCGAAATATACTATTGATCGGCCTCTTATCCTCTAATCCTCTCCGCATTAGACAATTCGTAATTATGCAATTTGAACGTCACCTTAAAAGAAGAGAGAACGGAGAGTGGTGGGTAGAATTCAAGAAAGGTGAATTCAAAAATCGTAATGTTCTACGAAGTGACTATAGTGTACGCGTCGCCCGGCATTTGTGGCCGATTATTGATTGCTACAGGAGTGAGTTTCGCCCTTACTTGGCAGGCGCTAAAAAATGCAATTACGTCTTCAGACAGGAGAGCCGGAGAAGGGGCGATAAAGATAATATTAGACCTATGAGTAGAATCGGTTTGACGCAGATCATAGAAAAGCTAACAGGCACCTATATAGATATCACACCAGGCTTTTTCCCCCACGCTTTCCGGCATATTGTAGCTACCGATATTATTAAAAAGAATCCAGAATTCGGATTCTTCCTGGCCTCTAAAGCACTGCACGACAAGCTTGAGACAGTTGAGCGTGCATATGCCCACCTCAAGACGCACGAATATTTTGAGCCTGTTAATCGCCACTTCGGAGACGCCTGGGAAGAGGTCATCGGACGGGGCTAGAAGCGATGAAAACTGTCATGGCGCCAGCCAAAGGTAACAATGGCCTACGGGATGTAGAAACCCTTAAAGCCGAGCTTATAGCTAATCTGGATCGGTTGATCTTTGATATGTTCGGTTCTATAGCTCGGCGCTCCCAAGGAGAATACCGCTTAGGCTCAATCATAGGGGAACCCGGATCAAGTTTTAAGATTACGCGAGTCGGGCCAAAAGCAGGATTTTGGATTGACTTTAACCCGGCCGGTTCCGGCTCCGGAGATCTGCTTGCGCTTATCCAGCAGCGCTATAACCTTAATTTTAAAGAGGCAATAGCTTGGGCGTATAACTGGTTAGGTAGTGAGACGACTAATAACGGAGTCTCTTCGGTTGATAATATAATCAGCAATAAAAAAGATGATACACGCTTGGCCAACCGTGAGTTTTTAGCCCGCCGACAGAAAAGGCTATTGGAGAGTGAGGCCGCGCTATCTTGGCTAGCAAGACGCGGTATACAGGAAACTACTATTAGAAACTTCTATCTCGGATTATCTGAAAAGTATGTTGATAGCAAAGGCACTATTCATCAGGACGCTCTCTTAGCTCCTGTCATTGGAGCCGCTGGGTCTCCGCTCAACCGAACTGTCTATTACAATATCCCTGAAGTTACCGTTAACCCTACATCAGCAA
Source organism: Pyrinomonadaceae bacterium (assembly GCA_036389255.1). GTDB lineage: Bacteria > Acidobacteriota > Blastocatellia > Pyrinomonadales > Pyrinomonadaceae > JACVRN01. Next base: position 80,991 of record DASVQI010000042.1, on the reverse strand, counting down.
ACGGTTGGATGAAGGGTCCGCCAACCACTTATTACGCCGAAACTGAAAATGGTCATAAAGACGTCTTCATTTGTGAAGGCCCCAAAGATTTATGGCGGACTTGGCAGGCTTTGGGTTCCTCCGAAGAACTTGCAGATGTTCTATTAATCTCTTCCACACACGGCAGCGCTATACCAGATGAATGGAAACAGGCATCTTTCTGGTCAGATTTCAATCTGGTTTTTCTTGGGCATGATAATGACGCAGCAGGCGATAAGATTGCTCAGCTAATAGTAAAAGTCATTGGCCACGACACTTATCGAGTTCGACCTCCGAAAGAGAAGGGCAAAGACTGGACAGATTTCTGGAAAAATGGAGGCACCGTTGCGGAGTTCAAGTCACTGCTAGCCGAAGCGAAGCTTATTAATGAAGAAATCATTGCCGACTCCGAAGCGAATAGAAAGCCGGGAAGATACGATTATAAACCCATAGACATCGCTACTGCTTTTCACCGCGGCCATCTCTATTATCCAGTTAGAACATTGAGTAATAGTTTTGAGACGGCTAAAGATGACACCGATAGTATTGAGCCGAAACTTGTTACCCGAATTGAGACAGTTGTCGTTAGAAGCGACCGTACTGTCCATGCAGTCCGTGAAGAGCCTGCACCAAAAGGCACTCCCCCGGAAGAGCGCGTGCTCCGTTTAACTGATGGTACCTTAATCGAATCAAGGCCCAAAGCGTCGGTCTACTCCACATGGTCATGGGCTTCCATTAATGCATACCGTGAAGGCAAATGTAAGTTCCGTGAATTAGGGATCATTCTAAAAGAAATCAATACTTACCTGAGACAATCCATTTGGCTCCCGTATGAGTGCGACTACGAGATGCTGACCCTGTTGGTTCCTGTAACCTACGCGCAGGCCATTTTTCAGTCCGTGCCTATGATCTTGGTAGTCGGGCCAGCTGGGAGTGGCAAGAGCGCCTTGGGACGGGCTATGGCGCGAATATGCGCGAATGCGGCCTCAGTCGGCCAAGCCTCAGCTGCCGGCGTAGCCCGCCTTATCCATGAGACAAAAGGGTTCGTCGTGATGGACGACTTAGAGTCAGTCGGAACGCGTTCCAGTAAAGACGTTCCACAATTTAATGAATTGATACAAGCCCTGAAACTTTCCTACAACAAGGAGACAAGTTGGAAGATATGGACAGATGTTAGTCGTGGCATGCGTGTCGAGAGGCTCAACTTCTTCGGCGTTAAAATGATCAACAATACTATGGGCGCAGATAATATTCTCGGCTCGCGAATGCTACGCGTGCAGACGCGCAAAATTCCGGATGAGCTGAAGGGCTCTTTAGGGGTTCATGAGGACGTAGATGCCACACGGCTTAGCCAGTTACGTGACGAATTACATACTTGGACTTTTGAGCATGTTAATTTAGTAGATGATACATACAAGCGACTGTTCCCACAGCCAACTGACCGCGCCACCGAAATCGCCGCACCTTTAAGCGTCTTCGCCGATATCTGTGGGAGCGAAGCCCTAGCACGCGGGTTAGAGCAGGTTCTGAATAGAAATCGCCAATCAATAGCAGATCCGGATGATCCAATTGAGGTTATGAAAGAAGCGATGAAACGGTTGGCACGGGATGGATACAGGGAAGTTTCAACTACGCACGTTGTACTGGAAATGAAGACGCTGGTAGATCAGAATGCTGACCGCCACTTAACAAACGAAATCCCAAAGTGGGAGGATCCAGCATGGGTAGGAAGGCAGCTGCGCACTCACGATATTATTGATGCCAATAGCCTTGGAGTACGACAATGGCTCTTTGGTAAGTCATTACGGATCTATCCAATTAAGGATCACTTTATTGTTGAAGCGCTGAAAGATGGAACTGAATCCCTTACAGAATACCCTAAAAGAAAGCCAGTGGATTTCTGCAGTGGATGTACTAGTTGTCGCTATCGCATCGCCGGATGCCCAATCATGGAGGCACGTCTTGAAGCAGAGAAACATAGACCCAACATCCGCAGATAATTAGAGTTCAAATATGGTTCCAATTAAAATCTTTTCTGATTCAAATAATGAAAAGTCTTTTAGAGGATTTGTTTGTTATTTTGATTTCTCATGCAAGATTATCTGAATTGCTTGAGAATCCGCAAGGGTAGTAATATCAATACTTAGATAAATTCTGAATACCTAAAATTTATCTAGTAATAACAAAAGTTGCTGTCTTTAATGAATAACTAGGTCCTCGCGTATATGTTATAAATACTAACTATAGAAATAATAACCTTAACAATCTCAATAGTTAGGGAAAGGCATTTGTTATTCTTGATGTGCTGTTTGTTAGCGATGCCAAATTTAACGAGAAAACGGAGCTTTATTTACTTCAGGTGAGGCTATCCCTAGATCAATAAGCAATCCCGGTAATTAATTCTATAAGTAGATAACATCTAGTGAGATAACATGAACCAGCGCATATTCAATGTAGCTGGTTGCTCAAGGGTATGCCCTTAAATTCAGTATTTTATTAAAAGTATTCTATATTGATTCTAAACCAGCGGTCTAAACCAGCAGCCTTGAGATTGTACCAGCATTGCTATACCAGCACCTTTTCACGGCACATGTTGGTCAAGTAGATGGTAATTATTGAGAGTGCTTATAATTCAGCAATTAATTGCAGTTTCAGGTGACGTTTTACCAGTAGGGAGGCTTGCCGGTTTATATGTGAAAGCCGTCGCTTTTTCTCGAGCAACTGAGATCAACGTCTGCTTCTTACCACTTTAGTGTGTTTGATTCCTTCATGCTTTGTAGGGCTGGGGAGCTTGCCTGGCAGGTCCAACTCATCATCTACAAGAACTTCTAAATACACATTTGATGCCCTTGCATATTTGAGTAAAACAGGTAAAGGCGGAACACGTATACCTCTCTCAAAGGCAGATATTTCTGCTTGAGTTAACTCGCCGGTAAGCCCCATCTGCCTGATCATACCGTTCTGCGATAAACCAAGCTTCCTCCGTACCTCTGCAACTTTCGCTGCAATACGATTAGGCTGAGGCCTTCGCGCTCGTCCCATCAGGCTGTACCTCCTGATGAGAACTGAGCAAAAGATAATGTCTGGGGTTTACAACTAAGATTGGATAATCTTAGTATGTGTTTGAATAAGGTTTCCGCCGGGAGACTCCATATTTTAATCTCCCGCGCGGCTCTCATCACTCAAGATGCAGAGCCACTATAGGCATATAGCTATAGAAAGTCGTTGGGATACAGCGAGGAAAGAAGATAACAAATGAAAAGTTAATTAGCTAGCTTTGAATTAAGAGTATCACTGAATCCTTTGTACATGAATTGGCAATTCTCACTCAATAAATCTTCAATGAATCATCTATGAGAACACGCGATCACAATAAATCGCATTGTTTGCCAAGGCGCTAATCGACCTTCGTTATCAGCCTAAGCCAGAGGCCGGAATCTACACTGCGTTGCCTGATGGGGAACTTCATTCAGTATGGCGGGTGGTCAAAGATATTTTGCCCGAGGAAGTGCAAAGCTTGATTGCAGTAGATGACAGCACATGGAAATAACTTGATCCTCTGAGCAGTTAATTAAAGATCAAAGTTAGGGAATGATGCTCCTGATATGAATTCCAACAATAATTTGACTGATACTGAACGAAGTATTCTTGATGAGGTGCGAAAGCTACTAGGGAGCAATCTGGTCAGTTTTCTGCTCTCTGGGTTGGGTGGAACTGAGATTATCCATCGTCGGCGTTTCGCCGCTCATGGTATTCCCTCCCAAGAAGATGAAATTACATACCGGCTTGAAATGATTAGTGATTCAGAACAGGGGCTACCAATTGGGTATGATCCTCTTGTTCTAGCCGCCTTGTTAGATATCCTCTGGGAGCGCCAGCCTCTAAATGGAAAAGTTACTTTCCGAGATAGCGATATTTGTGAAAAGCTAGATTGGCCACAAGAGCCGGAATCTCATACGCTGATTAAGCAATCAATTGAGAGATATGTTGCGACATCGTACTTCCTTATAGACCCAACAATTCCTGAAAGACGGAGTAAAAACACTCTTCATGCCAGCTTCCGCAGGCTGATAATCGGGTATGAGACGGATGCGGTGCTTCTGCCTTTGAAAAGAACCACAAGCCAAAGATTCATAAAGGTACAGTTCCTACCTGAGCTTATCTACGACCTTATCTCCGATAAAAAGCTCTTCCTCGGTCTCAATTTCACAGAATTAAATTCACTTCAGCCTATCCCACCGAGAAGCCTCAATTTCGATTGATCTCATTGCTAATGAGGGAGCAAAAGTAATGTTGGAGAACAGACTAATTCCGACACACACTCATAATCAGATACTGGCTGTCATACATGCCCTTCATGGAGGCATTAACCTCCTCATCATTACCATCGGATTGTTCATAGTAGCTTTCCTCAGACAGGAGCCATTATTTGATTTAAAACCTCAGGAATGGACGATTCTGATAGTAAGCCTAATCGCATTACTTTTTGCTGCCGTTTATCTGATAACAGGGATTGGATTATGGAGGAGAAAAAGATGGGCTAGAACAAGCGCCCTTGCACTTGGCTGCTTATTTGTCTGGTACCCGGTTGGATTGGGTCTAGGTTTATACGCCTGGCTATTTTTGTATAGTAAAGCTGGCAAGCAGCTATATAGCAAATTAATACCGACACAATAAATGAAGACGATGATGAATCAGGAAGCCCTCTGGACAAATCTGAAGACGCCCGGCATGGAACATCTTTATTTGGTGGAAGTAGATGGATGTCTCTGGGCGGACGGCTTGATCCTCTCCTTGGGCAAAGAATCACCTCACCGGGTTCGTTACTTCATCCGTTTCGATGAAAATCTCCGCGTACGTAACATCAGGCTGGATGTAGCAGGCTTCCAATCGTGGAGTATGGAGAGAATAATCAACGAAGACTGGCAGTGGATGCCGTATTTCCAGGAGCCGGAACAAGAACTATCGGGGTGTCGAGCTTTTGATATCTCTTTCTCGCTTACTACAAAGAGCCTTGCTTTGCGACAGCTATCTCTTGGCTCGGGAGAAGTGGATGAATTTCGGGTCGCGTATCTTGACGAGACTGATTTCAGGATTAAGTCAGTTCAGTGTCGTGTTACCTGCCTAGAGAAGAGTGTAGAGCGGTCACTTTATCGGTACGAGAATCTGTTTGACGGCTCTAAACACCAGCTTCAACTTGATCAGGACGGCCTGCTGGTTAACAGTTCTGAAGTATTAGAAAGAGTTTGGCCTGTATAGCATTTAATTCAGTAAACGATCTGAAATTTACAGGTTGTTAGTGAGGAGGCAAAATTACTCCGGCCGAGAATAACCATTGTGTTTTAATTAGGGAGATGAATCATCAATCAATACCTTCTGCGGGCGTGTGCTCGTCTCGCACGACTGGCAGACAATGCCTTACCCTTTTTAGGTGCAATGTTTTCGGCGATGGTATCAGTATTCTCCATTTATGGCTCAACGCAGAACTATGCTTGGGCAGTCGCTACTTTTCTTGTACTGCTAGGTATCTTTATTCCAATGCTATTCTATATTATGAGGTTTGGCGCGGATGGATTAGCAGCAACCCTTGTCGGCCCAAGGTTGAAAATTACTGCTTCCAAACTTTGTAGATATGTCCTTTACGCTGTTAATGCGGTGCTATTAGCTGCGATCGCGGCGAGTGAGTATTTTAAACCTCATTAACCTTGATATATTCTCTTTCAATCTGCCCAATTAGTATTCATAAGAAATATTTACTAAGCAAGCTCTTTGCTCTTAATATAAGTAAGCAGGTTGATTTCCTGTTTTAGTTTACAAAAAGCTACACAAAAGGTATCTTTCGTATGGCTTTTTGTAGAGAATGGAAATGGTGAGGTTTCAGAATGGCTGCGAAAGAGGCTGCGCTTGTCCCACAAAAAGGTACACGAAAGAATCAGAACACTCAGAAAGGCGCTCTCGTCCGCATTCCGCAGGCGTTCCCTGATACCATTGCCTGGTGGGGCGAGCAGTATTTCCGCCTTGAGGTAACGACCAGTTCCAGCTCGCAGAAGGTGCAGCAGCGTGATCTCCGACTCTTCGCGAGCTACATGCTAGAGGAGGAAGGGACGGATAAGCGTATAGCGTGGTCACCGCGGCTCTCCAAGGCTTTCCAGGAGCACCTGCAGGGCGAGATAGTGGACGGGAAGCGCCGGCGCTCTGATCGAACAATAAATCGCATCATGGCGCACCTGAAGACCTTTGCCAAGTGGATTCATAAGCTGCAGCCGTTCCCGTTGGGCAATCCGATGGACAAGATCAGGCTTCAGCCCCTGGGCACCGGCCTCGAGGTGGAGCGGGCACTTACCGCCTCTGAGAGAAGAAAGGTGCTCGACGCGGCCGACATGCTGCCGCAGATAGGCGGGCGCTCGAAGGACAGGAATCGCTACCGGGGCGTGGAAAGGCCCCGGCACAAGGGCTACCGGGCGCTTCGCAACCGCGCCATCGTCTACGCGCTCATCGAGACCGGGATGAGGCGCGCGGCCGTCACCAAGATGGACGTAAACGACGTAGACTTTCGGAAGAAGACTTTGACGGTCGAGGAGAAGGGTAGCGTCACTCAGAGCTACCAGATCAGCAACGAGGGACTACAGGCCATTAGAGACTATCTCGAGCATGAGCGCCCCGGTGATGACCAGAAGTGGAACTCTCCAGCACTATTTCTGACTCCCTCAACAAACCCACACGGGGACGGACGTCTTTCGGTGCAGATCGTCAATGACATCTGGAACGAAGTTGCAGGCCTCGCCGGCGTCGAGGGGAAGACACCGCACTCGGCCCGCCATGCAATGGGCAAGCACATAATGGAAAAGACTGGTAACATTGCGGCAGTGCAAAGACAGCTCGGCCACAAGAATGCAGTCTACTCGATGCAGTATTCAAGAATCACTGCAGACGAGCTACGCGAGGTGATCAACGACCGCTAATAGATGAATTCATGGTAGCCGTACTGAGAAGAGATGCAGTGAAAGTAGAGTACCCGATCTCCGGAGGAGGCGTCGGGCACCTGTTTGAGGGCGACCTCAAGCAGCAGAGACGAGAATTCGACGAAGAGATCTGGCCGTCCTGGATCAGAGAGAACGAGTCTTCCCCAAAGGAAGAGCAAAGGCCCGGAGGGGATGATCAGAACAGTCGTGGGTTTGTGATCACTACCAAGATTCCACAGCTTAAAGAGCCAGACTGGGTTACTGTGGAGGTCGAGAACGGCTATCTGAAGGTTGATCGCTCCAGATTCACCCCGGAACAGGAAGCCTATTACCAAGCCAGCCAGTACATGAGCCAGCAGGATTGGCCGAATGCGGCTCGTGCGTTCAAAAAGGTACTGGAATTAAATCCCGGACCTAAACTTCGCCAGGGCGTAACCATTATGGCGGGGACAGCCTACATCCAGATGGGAGAACTGGAGAAGGCCGCCCGGATGTTCGAAGAAGCCATTAGGCTCGACGAGGATAATGACTTCGCTCACCTATTCCTCGGTGCAGCGCTCATGCTGGCCAGCCACTACGAAGAGGCCATTGGGCCGCTCAGGAAGTCGTTTGTACTCAACCCGCACAATTCCCACGTCAATTTTTACCTGGGTTACGTGTACGAAGAACTCGGTCAGTTCAAAGAGGCAATCCGCTCGTACAACGCGGAGATTGAGAGTCACAGTGAGGCTACCGAGGCGCACGAGCGCCTAGCCAAGCTATACAAGAGGCTCGGTGATGAAAACCCTGATAAGCGTGAGGAGTACTATCTCAAGGCCATAGAGACTTACAAGAAGTGGTCGCAGATAGACCTTAGGAACTCTGCAGTGCTCAACCTCTTGGGATATTTGTACACTCAGGTCGAAGACCCCGCCGGCGCAATGGAAGCATTCGCGAAAGCAATCAAGATAAAGCCTGATAATCTTATTGCACTTTCCAACTTGGGAGTGGCCTATCTGAACGCCGAGCGGAGCCGTGAGGCCAAAGAGGTCTTCGAGCGTTTGATTTCCTTCAGCGAAGACGTGGTACGCGAGCAATTGGCTCAGACCTCACCGGATAATCTCGACAAAGCAGTCTGCCTCTCAATGGCTGAATCCTACCAGCTACTAGGAGCGGCGAATCTGAAGCTCTATCAGTCCCAAGCTCAAGCAGGTGGAGGAGAGGCCCCTGACCGCTCGCTGTTAGCGGAAGCTGAAGCAGCCTTTAAAACCGCGCTCGAGTATAACCCCGAGGATGTACATTCACTATATAACCTCGCTCTGGTCTACTACATGCTGGGTCTCCGGGCGGCGGCTTCAACATTACTTAAGAGAGTGCTGGAGTTAGCCCCAGAATTCCCTGATGCAGCTGACATCCTACACACTATAGAGGGCGAACTGGAACAGTGGCGAGGGTGGCTGACGATGATCGTCGGCCGATTCGCTGAATCCTCCTCGGAGGAGAATCCTGTTCACACGGAGGAGCTGGTAGAAAAGCTTGCAGAGGGTCGCGCCAAATTATACGAGGGCGTCGGTCCAGCCCGTGAGGGTGAGGCATTCACCGAGGAAGACCTTCTCAAAGCCATGCTCCCGGTCGGCGAGTGGCTGAGTAATGTCGGCGCTGATATGGTGCGCTTCGAATTTGCTGCTAGGATTTATCAAAGGGGATGGCTGTCCTCGGAAAACGCGGCCAAGCTTGGCGGCCTGGATCTCCGGCAGTACATCAATGAGGCCGGGCAGATTGACGTTGACCGTGCAATAAAGGTGTTCAAGAGGGCTCTTGATATAGACCCCGAGAATGAGCATGTACGCACCGCATTAGAGGCTCTGGTCGAAGAGAAGCTCAAACAAAGATTAGTGGAGAAGGGCCTTCTGAAGCAGATCAAAGAGCCTATAACTGATTTTACTCCCTATCAGAACCGCACGCCGATTGTGGTTCATGGCAAGCCGGTCTCCGAAACAATTCTGGAGGACCGCCGCTAAGTGGCCATCTACTTCTTCGACTCGAGCGGTCTCGTCAAAAGATATGTGGCGGAAGTTGGCACTGCTTGGACTCAGGAACTTACCGAGCCGAGCGCGGGCAACGGAATCTTCATCGCGCAAATCACTGGCGTCGAGGTCATCGCCGCGATCAACAGGCGGGCCTCTGGGGGAACTCCATCTATTTCCAAAGCCGATGCAGCCAAGGCCATCACCGAATTCCGGCTTGACTATGCCAGCCAATACAACGCTCTCGAAATAACAGACCAGATCATCGCGGCAGCTATGACGTTCGCGGAGACTTACGTGTTAAGAGGCTATGACGCCGTGCAACTTGCGGCAGCCGTCGCCATCCATACCCAGCTAGTGTCCGAGAACGCAGCTTTGGGCATTGCGACGGCCATTGGACCCGTTTTGACACTAATCAGCTCTGACACTGACCTAAACGACGCGGCAGCCGCTGAAGGACTCGCAGTGGATGACGCGAATAATCACCCGTAAGATCTTCATTTCTTAGCTCTCGTCATAAGCTAAGTAAGCTTAAGGTATCACCGGATACCTCAACACGCCTGTTAAAGCAAGGATAATTCTTCAACCAACAATTGTGTTGTCCACATTTTGTCTCAGATACTGCGCCCGCTGAGACGGGCCAAATAGTCCTTGATCTTTGGAATTGATGAGCCATTTCAGCTCTGTACTTCAAACTGTATAATACTGATAAATAGACATATATTGCAGCTTCATTACATATTGACCTATAGCTAATTAAGCGTAGCGAAAAAATACGAGTGATGTTTAGGTATACCCTAAAATGTCATAGCTGCAATAACCAACATTAGTTAGAGGGTAATTTAAGAGGTGAAAGTAAAATGCAATTGAGTCGGGAGCTATTCGATCACATGAAAGAAGTGCCTTTACAGAAGGACATTCTCATTCCTCTGTTCAGGGCCATGGGATTCCGTGATGTTAAACATTATCATGGAGGCCCAAATGAACTGGGTAAGGATATCGTGATGTGGCGTGAAGAAGAACTTCGCGAGCGCATCAACTATGGGGTAGTTGTTAAAGCAGATAAAATCACCGGTCAGGCAAGCAGCACCAAGAACAGTGCAAACGAAGTACTCTTTCAGATACTGCAAGCTTTCAACGAGACATACCCGGATCTCAGCACTGGCGAAGAGCAGTGGATTCAGCGCTGCTTTGTCGTGTCTTCCAAGGAAATTTCAAAGGAAGCAATCAATGCTATCAAGGGAACCTTAAGGAAGGATAATCTTGATAAGGTCACAACATTCATTGATGGTGATACGCTATGGGATCTGATCCAAAAGCACCTGCCTGAGAAAGGCGTACTTGAGGAGATACAATCAGCTAAGACAAAGCTTGAAGCCTTACTCAAAGAGCACAAACTTAGCGAACACTTCCAGATCGTGGCCGATACCGAAGGGGTATTCGAGCTTAGGGTTAAGCGGTCCGATGCACTCGAAGAACATCCGCTTCCCTCTGTTCTACAGATCAAAATCAATCCTGATGATCCGGAAAGCAGCAAGGCGTTCGATGAATTGAAGCGTATGTTCGCTACCGGTGCTCCACTAAAACTCAAAAATCCCTATATCGCTAAATTCCAGATGCCCAATTTTATGGAGCAACTCTTCGGCTTCACGCCAGAGAGCATGGAAGTGACAATTGGCCCGCAGAGTTCATTAATTAAGCACCCGGTTAAGCTGATAATTGAGGATAAAGATGGTCAGCGAGCGCAGGTAGACTATCTCCTACTTGAGGACGTTCAAAGCGGAACTGAACAGATGACTTTCAGCAATGAAAAGCAAGAGTCCCCTTGGAAGTTCAAGGTTGTCGTAGATCTAATCAACCATCAATCCAACTTTAATCTTAACTTTGAACCCATAGGCCTAAATGTTTATCAAGTGTTAGAGGGTTTTCGTTTTAATCAAGCAATGTCTAGGGGTGGCTGGTTCGTCGTTGAGAGCCGCACAAATGGGTTCCAGTTAGCAGAACAGCAAATCGAACCTGGCAAGCATCCAGAACCTGACCCAAAGTGGTTTGAATTACTTGAGGCGATGCTTTTTATTCAACAAAAGACCTTTTCATTATTAAAGTGCCCAGAAAAAGTAGGTAATGATGATGCTCAGTTAGTGTTCATCCTGGCAGATATATTGCGCACCGGCCACGCTCAAGTTGAGTCATCCCCTTGGGAGATTAAGTTAAATTTTGACCAAGCCAAACAAGTGCTTACAGATTTTGGCGATAGCGCTCCGAGAGAAGCAGTGGTGCATTACAATCCAAATCATGTCGTAAAGGTATTTGATACTGACGTTCCTTTGGGCCCGGTTCTTTATCAGTGCAATAAAGCATACATGACCGAAGAGAACGTTCAAATACTACGAACTGCTGTTGAAGCGGACAAACCCGGCGACAATTTCACGGCATGCATTACGCCCTTCGAAGACCACCCGTTTAATGCCAGCTATATGGAGTGGCTACCTATCAAAGAGAAGGCGGTAATTCTAAGAACACCCCTGTTTAGGGGCGGCATGCTTCAGAATGCGGCCCGGATCCTTTTAGAAGCGACGAAGCGAGAAGGAGAGATTAGCATTGATGATTTCGTTAGAGGATTAGCAGAAGCGTGTGCACACATTCCAAGCGAAGAGGAATCAGATTATAGTATTTTGAACCCCTTTGCCAATTCTACTTCTGAAGAAATACGAATCGCACTTAGGCCGATCGTTGAGGATCTTGACGCCAACGCAAAATTCGATCTTTCAGTTAAGCTTTGTGAGTCTAAGTTATTGTCTTCAGATGAAGCCGCTCAGCTCATCGGCATGAATCATAAGGATTTTATAGCGGCCATAGATAAAAATAAGAAAGCAGGCTCAATTCCTGATAAGGGGAAAGATCTTAGTAGCTCTAATGCGGCCTAAGTGTCCTAGCAATAGCTACCTATATTTCAGATCTCTTGTTCGTGAAATGGATTTGGCGGAAAGAAGCAAGATTCGTTTAAAAGCCGAAATCTCCGGCTACTCTCTAAACAGACTCCAGCAAGCATGGGAAGAGTTCACTGAAGCGGACTCTAGTTCTTTATTACCGTACCATATGGAGGTGTTTTATGGCGAAAGACATTGAAATTAGAATCGGTTCAGATCAACTTGAAGGGATCATTACTATCGAAGAAACTCCCGTACAGTTACAAGCGCAGCGCACAGCTGCTGGTTTCAAACTATTTCTGCCTGTTAAGGTCGGCTTCTACTCCGTTTTGGAGGAAGAGCCGATGCCAATGTTAAGTAATCTGCATGGAACAATACTTGTTGGAGATTCGCCTAATAGTTCTAAGACTGAACTTGGGAGGATTTACTGCGATTCATGGTTCACCGGCTTTCGCCGGCGCAAAGAAGATCCGAGCAGTATACATCTGCGTGATGATTCTTTGATTTGGCAGGGATCTCTTACTGAATTGGCAGTATTTGAAAAGATCAGAGATGGTAAAACACCTCAGTTCTATATTGAACTGCATGGCGAATTTTGTTACTTGCTATACGGAGCCAATCGTCACCACGGAGTACGGACCGAACCTCAGCGCTTCTTCCCACGTCATGGCTATATCCAGATATCCTATCCAAAAGAGGTTTGGATTAAGATGCTTCAACGGTTGGGTATAGCTGAGAATATCTTGGTTGAGGTTCCGCTGCCAACCAGCCCCTCGATTGATTGGAACCCGGTCTGGAAGGCTCTTATAGATGCCAGAAACTATTTTGAGCAGGGGGGCGAGACTGGATGGAAGGGTTGCGTCGCTTCAGTTCGTCTTGCTCTTGAGAAATGGCGGGATATTGAGCGGGAAGATCCGGGGCCAGGCTTCGTCCGGCCAAGCGTGCAGGATCGAGAGGCTCGCACCAAGAAGCAGAGGTTAGACCAACTGCGGTGGGATTTGCTACAGATGGCTCATCAGGGTCCTCATACACACGTTGATATGTGGACGCGCGATGATGCTCTCCTGATGCTATCCACATTGTCCACTCTTCTGGCAGAAAGGAAACCATAAGCCGGTGACTCCTGAAGTCGCGCAAGGCATGATAGAGAATGTAGTTGAGCAGTATGTTCGTCCAGAACTACGACGTCGGGCGGCAGAAGACATAGGAATAAATGAATCTTTCTGGGCCGCCCAAGTTATCTTTAACAGCGGCCTGCCCGTTGTGCGCCTTAATTCTGAGGTTCGGCTGCAAGTAAAATTAAGTGAGTCCGAGGTCTGGCAAGATTACGTTGAATTGCGAAGGAATGGGCCAGTAAGGGGGGCACAGGTATCTCTTTACCCCGATGAAATTGGCATCCGCCATATAACAATTTGTCATATTGGAGAGGGAGATGAGTGGAAAATACTTTTTGATGCCATAGGTACCCAAGAACTCATTGATGATGCTCCTGCACTCGGCACAGTATTTCGCTCTCCAGATGCCAGCATTCCTCCTTTAGAGAAGCTCAGAATAAGAACTGAGCAGCTTTTCAATGCTGTGTGCAACTGTCTTGAGAATGATCTTATCGAAAGCGCGATGATTCTGCTTTATGCAGGAATAGACGCTATGGCGTGGTTAAATCTTCCACCAAGCGTAGATGATGTCCGGGGCGCAGACTTTCAACAGTGGGTTGCTGCTTACTTTTTGCCAGATTCTGGATTCGACTGCTCTCCAGAGGACCTGTATGGTGCCAGATGTGGTCTTGTGCATAGCAACACAAGTGAATCAAGACTAAACCGCCAGGGAAGGGCTAGCAAGATTTTCTATTACAGAGAGCGCGAGGGGATAAAGCAAGGAATCATACAGATATTGATGGACGAGCAACTAGCACCATGGTTTATTAATGTCGATCAGTTCATCTCTGCTCTTAGAACTGCAATCGATCGCTTCGTAAGCGATATTTCATCTGATACTGCAAAGCTACAACTCGTCTGCGAAAGAATCCAAAGGTTCTATTTCTCCAGAGGCATTTTTTTAGGGCGGCCAATTGCAAAGTAAATGATGCCGACATCTTCTGTGCATACTGTGAAAGAAGAAATGCTCAGTCTATAAGCTAAATTACTTCGCTATAAACCGAGATCAATTCTAAGATCGATCGCGAGCTAATAATCTTTACTTTGAACGAACTCGATGGATAAATCGGTTTAGAGCAGTTCGAAGTTTACTTTGATTGTTTAGATAGTCCAATAATTTACGCACTTCGGAAGCTCTTTCATCTCCAAGTTCAGTATAAATTTCTAGCGCTGTTTGAGCTGACAAAACTGCATTTTCTCGTTCTCCTAAATCATCCTGACAAGAACTCATACTCCAGAGACACGATGCCTCTGCGGGACGATTTCTAATTGCACGAATAATTTCAAGTGCTTGTTGGTATAGCGCGAGAGCGTCTTGTGGCCTTTTAAGTTCAGAGTAGATGTCAGCTAATTGAATAAGTGCATCAGCCTTGCCATTGGGATATTTAAGATCATGTGCGATGGCTAACTGCCTTTCATGAACTTTGATCGCTTTATCATATTCACCCAAAGCGGTATGAGCATGCCCTAAATTACTTAGCGCGTCTGCCTCCCCGCGCTGGTCACCAAGTTCAAGAGAAATAGCCAGCGATTGTTTGCCACATTCAATTGCTTGTTTCAGTTGAACTAAGTCTCTATGAATGCTGCTCAAAGAGTTTAAAGCTGCTGCTTCATGGCGTTGAGAGCCATATTCACGGGCAATAGACAGCTTTCTATTAATAAATTCAAGGGCACGACCAGCATTACCTCGTTCGGCATAATAAATACCTATATTACCAAGTATGTGGGCTTCAGTAAGCTTGTCATCAATTAGTCTGGAAAGCGATAAAGCTTCTTCGTAGAATTTGATTGGGCGTGTATCAGTAGAGCGGGAGCGATCTCCCAAATTATTATATGCGCTCCCTAGTCCGCTTAGCGCTATACATGTAGTCTTTTTATCCCCGAGGTCTCGGCTTATGCTAATTGTACGTTCATAGCAATCGATGGCTTGTTTAAATTCACCTAGCTGCATGTAAGCATTCCCCATATTCATATGGGCTATGCTCTCTGCATAAAGATCCTCTGCAGCCTGCATAATTGCTAGAGCCGGTTTATATAAGTCAATAGCTTCCTTCGCTTCCCCAAGCAAGAAACTCATGAATCCTAAATTAGCAAATGCGTTTGCTTGACCTTCAATATCGCCCAAACTTTGTTTGATAAAAAGACACTGCTCAATAACTTCCTTTGCTTGGCGATATTCACCTAAACCCACATATGCGTTAGCAATGTTAGTTAGTACGATACTCTCACCTCTGAGATCATTAAGTTCACGTGTTATTGGCAGAGCTTCTTCTAAATACGATAACGCCTGCTTTGCGTTATTTAGCGCGAGATAATTCAGGGCAATATTCGTAAGATATGCCGCTTCTAGATATCTATTGTGTAAAAGTCTCGCTAGATCGAGCGCAGGTTCGAGCCAATTAATATAATCACGAGGCGGAAGACGCAAATGCAGCACCTGAGCGCCTACATAAGGAAAATCAATTAATAAGTCGGCTGCATTTTGTTCACGTTCACTATTTGCTAAACACCAGCCGTAAGCTGCCTTGATATTTTGTGCCTCTGTATCAACTATTCTTAATCCTTGTCTGGTTGAATCTCCTCCTTTGAGATACAAGTCATTTGCTGTGTGGAGCACGTACTTATAATATATGACGTAAAGAAGTTGAGCTTTAAGCAGGCTTGCCATTTTTTGTAATCTTAAAGGAGAGATGTTTCTATAAAATCAATCCTTTAATTAAAGAGATGAATCAGGGAACTCTGGAGCTTAATAATAAGAAATCCACGAAATTTTTATTAAACTTCCTTTCGCCATTCATCTAACCTTACCAACACTTTTTTAATGTCGGCGCTTTCAATATTACGATAAATCTCTAGGGCGGCCTCAGCTTTATTAATAGCACCTGCTCGATCACTAAGCATATAATAAGCCTCTGCCTGATTAATTAACGCCCGGCCTTCCCCAATAGGATCTTCTCCTTGGCGACTAAGTATTTCCTGCTGTTCAAATATATGTAAGGCGCGTCGCGGTTCATTAGTGTTTAGGTATATCAGTCCAAGACTATTCAATATTGGAACTTTATGGCGATTGTCGCCAAGCTCATCATAGATAGTTGAAGCTCGCATTAGGAATTTTAGGGCAAGACTGGGTTGGCCTAACTTAAAATAACACAAACCCAAGTTGCTAGCTGCTTCTGCCTCACTAATGGCATCCTTGGTTCCTTCAGCAATATTCAGTTGTTGCTCATAAAAACGGATAGCAACTGTATTGTTGCCTAAAAGTGAGTTAACAGTACCCAACTTGCCAAGAATGCTACCCTCTATATGCTGGTCTTGTTCGGCTCGTATAATATCTAGCGCTGATTCGAGAATTTTGAGAGCCTGGGATACTTCATCAATATCACAGTAAGCCATAGCTAAATGACCTAGGCCCATCGCCTCATGACGCCGATCTCCCTCTTGATGACTGCTTTGAATTGCCCTCTCGAGATATTCGATTGCTCTGCGTGGCATACCTAAAGCGCGATATATTTTCCCCAGATTACCCGTATGAAATGTTTCCGCTTGGCGATTACCTATCTGCCTCGCCGCGCTGATTCCATCCTCCAGCCATTGTATGCGTTCACTCAAAGTAAGACGTAACGGAATGAGATTCGCCCCTGCATCCGGATACAGAGTACATATCTCCGCTGCTTCAGTATCAACTGTAATATACTTTTTAATTCTTGATTGACTGGCATTAATGTTAAGTCTTTCTCTGTCGAAAAGCGCCAGTCCCTTCTTAATTTCTATCCCCCCTTTCTCGTAAAGGTGTCCAGCTTCCATAAGGACTGCTAGGTAATATGCTGCATGCCGCAAATAAGCGTCTCGTAGTAAAGGCATTAGTTTATGTTAGGTAAGAACGGGCATGCATAACTAATACAGCATGCATTTGAAAACGCTCAGAGCCAGCAGGCTCCAACAGGCCGCGTTTTACGAGTTCCCGAACAACAGGCGCTGGGTCCTCTACCTGCCAAACAAATTTCAGAGCATTAAGATCAAAAGACGCCGGTTCAGGTGCAAATACGCCGAGGTAAGCAAAACAATCGCATGTATGCTGATCTAAATGATCAGTGCTCTTGCGCAGTAATGCTGCAATAGTAGGAGTTGTTTCCTTCTCTAGATCCGTTAGGTCAACCGGGGCCTTCTCCTCAAGTAATCTTGCGCCTTCACGAAGTTCTGTAAGTAGATTGGTTACATCAAAACCGTATTCAGCTTCTGTATTAAGTAAGTGCCCTGCAACTTGAAGTGCTAAAGGTAAATAGTCTAGTTCTTGCACAAGTTCTTTGCACGCTTCTGGGTAGGTCGCAATTACCGAAGGGGCAAGCCGGCTTATAATCTCAATAGCTGCCTCTTCACTTAGAACAGGAAGCTTGTAAACGTCATTTGCTGTTGGCGCTAAGGTTTGTGCAACCGTCTTTGAGCGAGTCGTGAAAAGCATTGCACACCCACGTCCCCCAACCATAAACGCTTTAGCATGCTCCGCTTCCCACACATCATCAATAATAAGAAGCATCTGCTTATCTCGTAACAGGGCTGTTAATTGTGCAGATGCCTCTGCAATGCTTTGCGCGTTCATTAGATCATTTGTGCCAAGTTCACGACCCCAAGCTGCAAGTAGAGAGAGTATACTGGGTTCTTTACCAAGAGATATCCAGAGTACTCCATGAGGAAATGCAGTCTCCATTTCTGGGTCGTGTGCGAGTAATGCAGCTAAAGTCGTTTTCCCTACTCCAGGCCAGCCACGCACCGCCGTAATGACTTGTATAGAAGCCTTGCTGCTCTGCGATACCGAATTGAGACGAGACTTAATATCACGAAGTGCCTCTTCACGCCCTAAGACAAGGGGCGGTCGGGGAGGAGCACTACCTACTCCCCAATGAGGGACCGTTGTACCAATTCCAGCAATAGTAATGTCGCCAGTAAATATTGATGAGTTTATGATGTCTCCGCCAGCTGCTACGGACCGTTCACCAGTAAGCATACTTGTATTATGGGGCCTGTTGGCCTGTTTATTATCTTCGCCGGCCCTGCCTTCAGTTGAATCTCCTAATAATCTGTTCGATTCGTCTTTAGCAGTCACAAGTTTCCTCCTAAAATGGTCTAATTATATCCTTTAAAATCTTATTGCCATGGCCTGCGTTGCCAATGCTCAAGCTTACTTCTTACTTTCTGTATCGATTCTTTATCTTCTACTTCCTCAAAAATGGTTAAAGCGGTTTTAGCCTTGGCGATAGCTTGTTCCCGGTTACCAAGTTTATCTAGTGTTAGACCGGTATTATATAGAGCTGCCGCCTGACCTCTACGATCTACAATTTTATTAGCAAGTACCAATTGTTGCTCATAATAATTTAGAGCTTTATCGAATTCACCTAAATCCGCATATAGTAAACCTAAATTACCCAAAGAGTTTGCTGCGCCCTTTAAATCATTAATTTCTTGATTGATTGCCAAGGAGTAATTATGGTGCTCGATAGAGAGTTGGACATCACCCAAGTGTCTATAGGAAACTCCTAAATTACCAAGCGCATTCCCTTCATTACGGAGGTCTCCTAATTCACGAGCTATAAGCAGTGCTTGCTTATAGCATGCAATAGCACTGTGAAAGTCCTTGCGACGCGCATATACATTCCCCAAATTTAGCAGCGTGATACCTTCACTGCGGCGATCGTGAAGTTGACGGCTAACTGCTAGATCTTCAGTGTAGTAATTAACCGCGTGGGCAAGGTCTCCAAGGTTCGAGTAAGCATTACCCAAATTACCAAGTGCTACTCCTTCATACTGGAGGTCTCCGATTTCTCGCGCTACTAGGAGCGCCTCGTACAGGTATTTGATGCCACAATGAGGCTGGCCAATGCTTAAATATACAGCACCTAAATTAGCCAAGTGTGAACAAATGAATTGCTGATTTAGATTGAAATGTCTAGCAGCATTGAGAGCTGCTTTCAACCATTGAATACGGTCATATGGATGTTGTCGCAAATCCAAGACATGGGAGCCCATCTCCGGGAAGGAAGCACAGAACCATGCTGCCTTTGAATGATTAGAACTATATTTTTCGGACCACTTCTGCGCAACTTCTATATTTGGGCGTTCAAGATCAAAAATGCTAAGAGCATAGTTAGTTGATTCACCTCCTTGTAAATACAGGTTATTTATGTTTTGGAGTACGTTCCCAAAATAGGTAGCATGACGTTGATGAGCTTCCTGAAATGTAGGCATGATTAATCTAATATATGCTCCATTATCCTCTGGCAAAGTACAAATTCATTCTATCTTTATGAGCCACTTGTAAAGATAATTTTCAATCAAGATCTTAATATAAATCTTGTTTTGCATAATGTTAAGGTGCCTAAAGTCTATTAGGTAAACTGACAAAGAAGAGTAGTATAATAATTCATGCAGTTTGCATTAGTTATTCTCTAAATTGTTTGAAAGCTAAATACTAGATTATTGACAAGTTACCGTTCGGATGATTAAAGGAGAAAGAAATGGAAGAAACAGCACTAGCACGAGAGGTCGTAACGTATCTGACACCTTATCTTCCATATCTACTGGCAGCGGGTAAGATTGCGGCGGCTGGAGCTGCAAAGAAATTTGGTGAGAGCGCATGGGACAACGCTAAAACCCTATGGAATAAGATACGGTTAAGGGCCGAAGTTAAACCGGCATTGCAAGAAGCGGTAAAAGAGTTAGTGGCTGCGCCACAAGATGTGGATGCTCAGGGTGCCTTGCGGCTGCAACTTAGAAAGTTACTTATCGAAGATAAATCATTTGCTGAAGAGTTAACCAGCATGATGAGCGAATTCAACGTCTCAAATGTAAATGTTGTTGCAAGCGGGGAGCGTAGCGTGGCTACGGGCGGCGACTTGATAGGTAGCACAATTATCACAGGGGATCAAAAAGGTAAGACAAACCTTTAAGCGCATAGCGTTATTGGGCGCTTAAACTTTACGCTAAGTTGAATACCGCCAGAATACCTAGAGAGCGTAGAGCGCCAGGTAGATGCGGATGGGCGACGCATCGAGATACTTTGCGCTCACTGCCACGGCCACTTAGGCCACGTCTTCGAGTGCTAAGGCTATACAGAAAAGGACACCTGACACTGCGTTAACTCTCTTTCCATTCGATTCATTTCCGAAGGCAAAGAACTGCCGCGCGTGCTAGACGCTAACTAAAGTCGAAGGCTGGTTTTTCAATTATTTTGACATCACTGAAGTAACGTTTACGAGTGCCGGATTAATTGAGGAATTTACAAGCCGCTCCTCGTCTACTTATGAGACTAATTCTAGTGATTCATAAATCTTAAGCCACTGATACCGGAAGTAGAATAGGATGAATATCCTGGTCCAGAGGTAGTGGGTAGGGTGCATCCTTTACCTTTGAAGCATAAGGAACGAGAGCTGGTGCTTCGAGAAATTCTAGCCGATAATATGCCTCGCGAGCACACTCGACATCTCTCATACAGTACAGCGCTATGTCAGAGTGTCTATCGTTAAGGAACGCATCATAAATCCTGCTACCATCGATGCCCTCTTGCTTGGACGAGTTAATTTGCAGCGCCACGGCCAAATCATGCAGCTTAATGCGGTGACGCCAGCATGACCATTCCCACATGGTATCGAAAATAGGCTGTCGCTGATAGCGTCGGAATGAAAGAGTGATGCTTGGCTTAACCCGGTGTATGACCGAGCGCTTGATAAGAAAGGGAAGATCAAAGTCCATGATGTTGTGCCCGATAAATAGGTCACGGTTTACGTTAAATCCTTCTACCAAATGCCAGAATGCTTTAAGCGTCTGCACCTCGTCCAGATGGAATTTGCCGGTTGCACGTTCACGGCCTAACAGTCCGTGGTGAACAACGCGAGAATCTTCTTCGACTAGCATGCCGATGGCTAATACACGGCCGTGCTCACCGTGCAGCGCAAGCTCCCGGAATTGCTGTACATTCAATTCATCAAGCTCGCCTGTTAGGGCTAGTTCCTTCTTTGGTGCCTGAGCTAGACATATCTCATGTGCCAACGCATCTTGAACTTCTTCTGCGGGCGGTAGAGTCTCAATATCCAGGAAAATTTTGCGTTTCATATTCGGGAGTGAAACCAAAACATCTTTTTAGAAGCGTCTTAGCTGTGTTCAATCGCCGAAGAGGCGGAGCTTAACACCATAATGCTGCGCCTTAGCTTCAAGGGAGAGCCGTCTTGCTCTCGCAGCATTGGCTGCGGCCTCGTCACGCTCATATCTCTGCCATCGCCAAGCAGTGTTGAGGGCGGCACTCAGGTAAGAACCGCTGGGGCGGGATTTGATGATGTCCGCCAGATCACGTACTTTGTACATCTTTGCCCTCCATCGTATGAATTCCCTTATGCCAGTCGCTTCTTTAGCACCAGCCGTGCCGCCCTCTTCATTTAGGCAAAAACACTGATATTCCAGTCCTCACAGCTCTTAGGCTTCATTAAGGCGCATAAGTTTTCTTGTCTTGGAATAAAAGTTCTTGTAAGCTATTTAAATGAGACATTATTTGCTGGCTTGGTTAGGACTAACTGACCTTAAGGCCGCGAAGAACAATACTGAAGCAGGTCTCGGGCCGATCGGGCAAGCTGTGGCAGGTATAGACTGTGATTGTATCGTCCTGCTAAGCAACTTCGAAAAATCTGATAATACGGGCTATTTGAAGTGGCTGAAGGCACGCACTGATAGACCGGTTGAGATAATCACATCATCGCTCAGCAGTCCAACCGATTTCGGCGAGATCTATGAGGCGGTTGTTGACGTCATTGAAAGGTTGCGGGGACAGGGCGTTGAAGCAGCCTCGTTCACTTTCCATCTTAGCCCAGGCACGCCTGCTATGGCGGCAGTTTGGATTATTGTTTCGAAGACCCGCTGCCCTGCGACCCTAATCGAATCGTCAAAGCAGGGCGGCGTCCGCGTAGTATCGCTCCCATTCGATATATCAGCGGAGTTTCTGCCCGATCTTCTTCGTCAGCCGGATGAGCAGTTAGAGCGGCTCACAGCCGGACTGCCAGCCGAATCACCTGCCTTCGATGACATTATCCATCAGAGTCGGCAGATGCGGAGAGTACTAGCCTTAGCGCGCCGCGTGGCGCTACACCAAGTCCCAGTGTTAATAGAAGGTGAGTCCGGTACTGGTAAGGAACTGTTGGCTAGAGCCATACATAGTGCAAGCCCACGCGCTACAAAGCCCTTTATAGCCGTCAATTGTGGCGCGATTCCCTCCGAGTTAGTTGAATCCGAACTGTTCGGGCATGAGAAGGGAGCATTCACAGGCGCGCACGCGAGGCGAGATGGCCATTTCCTTAAAGCAGAGGGCGGCACGATCTTCTTAGATGAGGTCGGCGAACTTCCCCTGCCCGCTCAGGTGAAATTGCTGCGGGTGCTACAGGAGCGAGAGATCACGCCCCTTGGCGCGAGCGAGCCACGCAAGCTAGACGTACGGATAATCAGCGCGACCAATCGCAACCTTATTGAAGAGGTGGCGAAGGGAAGTTTCCGTGAAGATCTCTTTTACCGTCTTGCCGTCTTCCTGCTACGATTGCCGCCACTGCGCGAGCGTGAAGGCGATCTAGGGTTGCTGACCGACGCGTTGCTCGAAAGGCTGAACCGCGAGAACTCCAGCGCTCTCTGGCCGGAAGATAAAAAACTTTCTCCCAGCGCAAGAAATCTTCTCTTGGGACACCATTGGACGGGCAATGTCCGCGAATTGCAAAATACACTACTGCGAGCGGCCGTTCTTTCTTCTGGCTCGCGCATAACGGAAGACGATGTGCGGCAGGCGATCCTACCGGCAGCCAGCGGGCAGTCTGAAGATATCCTTAACCGCCCGCTGGGGAATGGATTTAACCTACCAGAGTTGCTCACACATGTGGCACAGCACTACCTCCTGCGAGCAATGGCCGAAGGCAAGGGGAACAAAACAGAGGCGGCGCACCTTGTTGGTCTTCCGAGCTACCAGACCTTGACCAACTGGCTGGATCGGTACAAGGTTAGAAATGGCACATGACTTGCCGACATCCGACTTCGGAGCGAGAGCTGTACTTCTTAGCCCTCACCCGTTCGGTGGCATATGATGGCGACTAGCAACTTCGAATTCTTACGTCCCTACAGGCCAGAACTCGCCGCACTCGGTGAGCTGGCGGAGCGCTATGCGCAGGCTGATCCCGAAAGCGCACTCGTCAAGTTAAGGACGTTCGCCGAGCAGTTCGTCGCTGGCATCTACGAGGAGTTAGCGCTCCCCGCCACAGACGGCAGCGGCCTCTACGATCTGATGAATGAGGCAGCCTTCAGAACAGCCGTCCCTCGGGTCATCATCAACAAACTGCACTCGCTTCGCGTGAACGGCAACAAGGCCGCGCACGGCGACAAATGCACGTCTGCTACCTCGCTCTGGATTCTGCGCGAGGCCTTCGACCTTTCCTGCTGGTATCACGTTACCTATGGTAAGGGCGAGAAAGCGTCGCTCCCGGAGTGGGCCGAGCCACAGGTGAGCGGCGCGGACGGAAGTCATGCGCAGGACAGGAAGGAGCGCAAGGAGATCCTGGCTAGGCTCGCCGCGCAGGAAGCACAGATGCAGCAGCTCCTGACCGATCGGGACGGTGCCCGAAAGAAGGTTCATACGGCCGAGAAGACGGCCGATGAGCTTCAGGCGGCAGCGCGGCAGGGGCAGGCCGCGGCGGACGCCCTGCGGTTCGACGAGGCGGCTACGCGCCACCGCTTGATCGACAGTGCGCTCGTGTCGGCCGGCTGGCACGTCGGTGGCGGCGGCCGCTCGACCGAGCAGGTTGGGCAGGAAGTGCCAGTGCCGCAGCAGAACAAGACGGGCGAGGGCTATGCCGACTATGTGCTTTACGGAGACGACGGGAAGCCCTTGGCAGTGGTCGAAGCCAAAAAGACGGTCGTCGACCCAGAGTTGGGCCGCAAGCAGGCGGAGTTGTACGCCGACGGGCTTGAGCAGCAGGCGGGTCAGCGCCCAGTCATCTTCTACACCAACGGTTTTGAGATCTACATCCGCAACGACGCCGTGGGCGAGACGCCACGCCTGATCCACGGCTTCTACTCTAAGGACAGCCTTGAGTACCTTCTATACCAGCGGCACAACCGCAAGCCGCTCTTAGAAGTCGCGCCCGACCCGGAGATAGCCGGGCGCATGTATCAGCTCGAGGCCATCAGGCGCGTGGTCGAGAGGATCAGCGAAGGTCACCGCAAGGCGCTCATCGTGCAGGCGACGGGGACAGGCAAGACCCGCGTGGCAGTTTCGCTCTGCGAGCTGCTGTCGCGCGCCCTCTGGGCTAAGCGCATCCTGTTTCTGTGCGATCGGCGCGAGCTGCGCAAGCAGGCCAACAACGTCTTCAAGGAGTTCCTGCCCGGCGAGCCGCGCACCAACGTGACCGCAGCCACGGCCGAAGACCGTGACAAGCGCATCTACATGGCGACCTACCCGGCCATGATGAAGTGCTTCCAGTCCTTCGACGTTGGCTTCTTCGATCTCATCATCGCCGATGAGTCGCACCGCAGCATCTACAATCGTTACCGTGATCTGTTCGTCTATTTCGACTGCCTGCAGGTGGGACTGACGGCCACGCCCGTGAAGTTCATCAACCGGAACACCTATCGGCTCTTCAACTGCCAGGACAAAGACCCGACCGCCTACTTCAGCTACGAGGACGCCATCAACCACACGCCGCCGTACCTCGTCCCCTTCGAGGTCTTTAAGACTACGACCGAGTTCCTGCGGCGCGGCATCAAGTACTCGGAGATGAATCCGGAGCAGCGCGAGCAGTTGGAAGAAGACGAGAACGATCCGAACCTCATCGAGTACGATGCGGCGCAGGTCGATAGGGTCATCTTTAATAAGGACACGAACCGCGCCATCATCCGCAACCTGATGGAGAACGGCGTCCGCGACGCGACGGGTTCGCGCCCCGGCAAATCAATCATCTTCGCGCGCAACCACAACCACGCAGTCCTGCTGCAGCAGCTCTTCGACGAGATGTACCCGCAGTACGGCGGCAACTTCTGCCGCGTCATCGATAACCACGACCCGCGCGCCGAACAGCTGATAGACGACTTCAAGGGCACGGGCACGAACCCGAACCTGACCATCGCCATCTCAGTCGACATGCTCGACACAGGGATCGATATTCCCGAAGTCGTGAACCTCGTCTTCGCCAAGCCCGTGAAGTCCTACGTGAAGTTCTGGCAGATGATCGGGCGCGGCACGCGGCTCAGGCGTGACCTGTTCGGGGAGAAGCGTGACAAGGAGTTCTTCCGCATCTTCGACCACTGGGGCAACTTCGAATTCTTCGAGGAGCACTACCGCGAGGCCGAGCCGTCGCAGCAGAAGTCGCTCCTGCAGCGCCTGTTCGAGGCGCGCCTGCATCTGGCCGACGCCGCCATACGGGCTGGCGACGCGGAGACCTTCGACGCCGCCGTCTCCCTCATCGGCAAGGACATCGCCGATCTCCCTGAAGCGACCATCTCGGTCAAGGAGAAGTGGCGGGAACTTCAGGAAGTCCGGCGCAGCGACACCCTTCAGTCATACTCGGCTGCGACGCGCGCCACACTTATAAGTGACATCGCGCCGCTTATGCAGTGGCGCAACATCGAGGGCCACGATGCGGCCTACGAGTTCGACCTGCTCGTGACGAGAATGCAAGTCGAGCGGCTGAAAGGCTCGGCGACCTTCGACAATCTCAAGCAGGAGTTACTCGAAGAAATATCCAAGCTCCCGCTAAACCTGAACGCTGTGCGCAGGCAGTGGGACTTGATCACGGAGGTGCGCGGCAGCGCCTTCTGGGAAGGGGTGTCGGCCGCCAGGCTGGAGCACGTGCGGCAGAACCTGCGCGGCCTTATGGAACTTATCGATAAAGGAACGGGCGGCGCGGCGCGCCCGAAGGTCATCGACGTCACCGAAGACCAGAGCAAGATCGAGAGCGTGCGCCACATCCCAAAGCTGGAGGGGCTGGAGCTAGCCGCCTACCGTCATCGCGTGGAGCAGGTCTTGCTAGGCCTGATGGAGGAGAGCGCCGCGCTAAAGAAGATCAGGGCGGCCCGGCCCGTCAGCGAGAGCGACTTGGAGGAGCTGTGCGCTCTGGTGCTGGCGCAAGACCCTAATGTAAATCTGCGCGACCTGGAAATACATTTTCCAGACCTCGCCGACCACCTTGACTTGGCGATTCGCGGCATCATCGGGCTGCAGCCCGAAGCAGTAGACGCGCGCTTCCACGAGTTCGTGCACCGCCACCCGTCGCTGAACTCGAAGCAGCTTCGCTTCCTGAGCCTACTGAAGAACCACATCACGAAGTTCGGCTCTATCGAGCTGGAGAAGCTCTACGAGCCGCCCTTCACCAGCGTCGACAGCAGTGGGTTGGATGGGGTATTCACGAACGAGGAGCAGATAGACGAACTGCTGACGATTATCGCCTCCTTTAACGCGCCGGCGCAGGGCACGCTGAGTGCATAGGGAGCGGCTGTGTTCGGCCCATCGGAAAGGACATGCAGTTGAGCCAAGTCGAAGTTGTAATCAACCTGTGGTATGTCATGTACGAACAGACGGCGGCCATCTAGAGGCTCTTCGGGAGAGCTTACGGTAGATAATAGAAAGATACGCTGATGATAACGGGACAACTGAAAAGTCAGATCGACAAGCTGTGGGAAGAGTTCTGGACGGGCGGCATCACGAACCCGCTGACCGTCATCGAGCAGATCTCGTTCCTGATGTTCGCGCGCATGATGGACATCAACGAGGCGCGCGAGGAGAAGATCGCGGCGCGCAAGGGCGTGGCGTTTAAGGGAAAGTTCGCCTCCGACGAGCAGCACCTGCGCTGGTCAAAGTTCAAACAGTTGGACGCGACCGAGATGCTGAGGGTCGTGCGCGACGAGGTCTTTCCGCACTTGAAGCGCGCCTTCGCAGAAGAGACGGGTGCGGACGGCTCGCGGCAGAACAACATCATGTCAGACGCGATGCTGATGATCCAGAAGCCGAGCCTGCTGGTCTCTGCCGTCAACATGATCGACCGGCTGCCGCTCACCGAGGGTGACACGAAGGGCGACCTCTACGAGTACCTGCTCGGCAAGCTCACGACCGCCGGCATCAATGGGCAGTTCCGCACGCCGCGCCACATCATCCGCCTGATGGTCGAGATGCTCGACCCTAAGCCGAGCGAAACAGTAGGAGACCCTGCGTGCGGCACTGCCGGGTTTCTGGTGGAAGGGATGCTTTATCTGCTGCGCAAGTACACGTCGCCCGAAGGCGTCTTTGTGGACGACGCGGGCGAGAAGCACTACAGCGGCGACCTCCTGAAGCCCGAAGAGCGCGAGCATATCCAGACGGATATGTTCTACGGCTTCGACTTCGACGTGACGATGCTGCGCATCGCTTCGATGAACATGATGCTGCACGGAGTGGAGCACCCTGACATCCGCTATCAGGACACGCTAAGCAACACGTTCTTAGAGCGCTACCCGCAGCTGGCTACCTCCGGCTTTGATGTACTTCTGGCGAACCCGCCTTTCACTGGCAGCCTCGACGAGTCGGACGTGCATGCCTCACTCGTCGGCAAGGTGAAGACGAGGAAGACGGAGCTGCTCTTCCTCTCGCTCATACTGCGGATGCTGAAGCGCGGCGGGCGCTCGGCGACCATCGTACCGGACGGCGTGCTGTTCGGCGCAAGTAAGGCGCATCTTGCACTGCGGAAGATGCTAGTCGAGGAGAATCAGCTCGAAGCGGTCATCTCGCTACCTTCGGGTGTGTTCAAGCCTTACGCCGGAGTCTCGACGGCAATCCTCGTCTTCACTAAGGGGGGGCAGACTGAGACCGTGTTCTACTACGACATGCAGGCGGACGGCTTCTCGCTTGACGACAAGCGCACGGAACTGGATCACACGAAGCACGAGACGGACAACTTGCCGGACGTGCTCGCGCGCTGGCGCAACCGTGAAGCTGAATATGATCGCCCTCGCACCGCTCAGTCATTCCTTGTGCAGAAAGCTGACATCGTAGCTGAGGACTATGACCTAAGCATTAATAGGTATAAGGTGGCTGAATATTCAGAGGTTAAATACGATGAACCGCACATCATCCTAAGGGAGTTGAAGGAGTTGGAGAATGCTATTCATGAAGACATGGACGAGTTGGAGGCGGTGCTGTAATGAAACTAGGGTGGGACAAAAGACCATTTTTAGATGTCTTTGAGGATAAGTCAGGCGGCAACATAAAGACGCCGCAGAGCGAGTATCTCAAAGAGGGAGCTTTCCCAATCGTAGATCAAGGCAAATCTTTGATTGGTGGTTACACGAATGACTCTGAAAGAGTATGCAAGACTAAACCACCGGTAATTATCTTCGGTGATCATACCAGGTGTTTCAAATACGTTGATTTCCCATTCGCAATGGGCGCTGATGGAGTCAAAGTTCTTAAACCGAAGATTAATGTTGATGCGAAGTATTTGTTCCGCTATCTTAATACTCTAAGACTCCCCGATGCTGGTTACGACAGGCATTTCAAGTATCTGAAGAGAATCCAAATCACCTACCCTATTGACCCAGACGAACAACGGCGGATTGTTGCGGTTTTGGACAAAGCGGACATCATACGCGAGAAGCGGCGGCAAGCCATAAAAAAGATAAACATGTTGTTGCAAGCTATCTTCCTTGATACTTTCGGTGATCCCGTGAAGAACCCAAATGGGTGGGACGTTCAGCCACTCAGTGAGTTAATGAGATTTAGAACCGGAAAGCTCGATGCTAACGCAGCAGTCGCAGGCGGCGCTTATCCATTTTTTACCTGCTCAAGGGAGGATTCCCAGATCGACACCTATGCCTTTGACTGTGAAGCCCTACTACTTGCTGGCAACAATGCCACCGCAGACTATTCCGTCAAACACTATAAGGGAAAATTCAATGCTTATCAGCGCACTTACGTCATAACGCTCTTGAATCCGAAGCACTCCTATTCCTATATGAGGTATGCATTAGAAAAGAAGCTGCAAGACATGAAAAGGTTGTCGAAGGGAACTAATACGAAATACTTAACGCTTTCAATTCTTCAGAATCTAAAGATTCAAGTTCCATCTCCTGAAAAGCAAAAGGAATTTGAAGCCGTGAGCCTAAAGATAAGCGACCATCTTAAGAAGCACGATAACTCTCTTCATTTGCTTGATGACTTGTTTCATTCAATCCAACAACGCGCCTTCAGTGGCGAGCTTTTCAACGGCAAGGCGACGGCGGCAGCTTTACAGCATCGAGCATCAACAGCCTCACAGACTGAACTGTTCGACTAGATGGCTACGAAACGCAAAGCTAAAGAAGCATCTAAGACTGCGCTAGTAAAAATGCCGGCCATCACCTCACTGACGGGGTACGACGATTTCCTGCGCGACCTGAAGGAGCGCATCCAGTCCGCTCAAGTCCGCGCCGCCCTCGCCGTCAACCACGAGCTCGTCCTGCTCTACTGGCGCATCGGGCGCGACATCCTTGAGCGGCAGCAGCAGCAGGGCTGGGGCGCGAAGGTCATAGACCGTTTAGCACGCGACCTGCATTCAGCCTTCCCCGACATGAAGGGCTTCTCACGTACCAACTTGCTGTACATGCGTGCTCTCGCCACCGCGCATCCTGATGAGCAATTTGTCCAAGAGGTGCTTGGACAAATAACCTGGTATCACAACATCACGCTGCTCGATAAAGTCAAAGACCCGACGGAACGGGAGTGGTACATCCGCCAGACCGCCGAACACGGCTGGAGTCGCAACGTCATGGTCATGCAGATCGAGAGCAGCCTCTACCGGCGGCAGGGGAAGGCCATCACTAACTTCGACCGTACGCTACCCGCGCCGCAGTCAGATCTCGCGCGGCAGCTCCTGAAAGACCCGTACAACTTCGACTTCCTGACGCTAGATGCCGAGGCGCGTGAACTCGACCTGGAGCGTGGCCTACTTGCGCACGTCCGCGAGTTCCTGCTCGAACTCGGCGTCGGCTTCGCCTTCGTCGGCAGCCAGTACCACATGGAAGTCGGCGACGATGACTTCTACATAGACCTGCTCTTCTACCACCTGCGCCTACGCTGCTTCGTGGTCATCGACCTGAAAATGGGGAAGTTCAAACCCGGAGACGCCGGGCAGATGAACTTCTATCTTTCGGCTGTGGATGACCTGCTGCGCCACGAGGGCGACGGGCCTTCCATCGGCCTGATCCTCTGCAAGGAGAAGAATAAGGTCATCGCCGAATACGCCCTGCGCGACACGACAAAGCCCATCGGCGTTTCAAACTTTCGCATCACCGAAGCCCTGCCGAAGAATCTGAAGGGCAACCTGCCCACCATCGAGGAGCTTGAAGCCGAGATGCAGAAGCTGGACGTGGGCGCTGTGGGTGGAAAGGAGTGATGCTGGAGACAGAACCGGCCCAAATCACATGCTAACCGCCATCACACTCCAAAACTTCAAGGGCGTACGCGACCCCATGCGCGTGCCCATCAAACCGATCACGCTGCTCTTTGGCGCGAACAGCATCGGCAAGAGCACTATCGTGCAGGCCATCCACTACGCTCGCGAGATCCTGGAGCGCCAGAACCTAGACCCGGACAAGACGCTCTCCGGCGGCAGCGCCGTCGACCTCGGCGGCTTCCACAGCCTTGTCCACAACCATGACCCTGAGAACAAGATCATCCTGCGATTCGACCTCGACCTGTCTGAGACGGACTTGCCGACCTACCGCTACTACCTCCTCGAAGACGCGCCCTTCGACTGGAGTTCTTGGGCGCAATCCGCGTGGGTGGAGCTGATAGTCCAGTGGAGTCATAGCCTGAAACGACCCGTGCTGATCTCCTACCAGACGGCCCTCAACGGAGTGCCGATTGCCAAGATCGAAACGGCGCTCGATGAGGCTAACGTAGTGGTCGCGTATAACAGCAAGCACCACATCTATTCGTCGTACATAGCCGGCCTGGAAGAAGGTAATGAAGAGAAGCCTGAGCCCACCGAAGACGGCATGGAGGATGCCGTCCAATGGGAGAACGTCACAGTGCAAAACACTCCCAGTAGTGTACCGCGTTGGGGCGAGCTTCTGATCGTCAACGATGAAACTAGCCCCGAAGGCTACGTGCCGGAACACTTTAGCGTTGACATCTCGCAGACGCTCGTAGGCCCAGGGGAACTGCTGCGCGACCTCCTGCGCCGCTTACGCTACTTGGGGCCGCTCAGAAGGACGCTGCCGCGTAACCATCGGCGGGCGCTGACCGAGGATGAGTCGCTCTGGGCAGACGGCACAGCTGCTTGGGACGTGCTCTCGCAGAGTAGCCAGGATTTCATCAATGAGGTGAACACGTGGCTCGCTGACGCCAAGAGGCTCGACACGGGTTACAGCGTACGCCTCGACCGATTCAGGGCCATCCCCGCCGACAGCCCGCTGCTGACCGAGCTGTTCATCGCCCTCAGGGACGAAACCTTCTTTGAGAACTACGACCTGAGCTACTTCGAGAGCGAGCGCGACCGCCACGAGATAAGGGAACACCTAGCGGTTATAGACGAGGCGAAGAACTTGGAGGTTCAGCCCTACGACATCGGCGTCGGCATCTCTCAGGTGATCCCCGTAGTCGTGGCGGCGCTCGATACCCGGCAGGGCATAGTCGCCGTCGAGCAGCCGGAACTGCACCTCCACCCGGCCGTGCAGGCCGAACTCGGCGACCTGTTCATTGAGTCCGCGCTCGGCCCACGCAGTAACACAGTGCTCATTGAGACGCACAGCGAGCACCTGATCCTGCGCATGCTGCGCCGCATACGGGAGAGCAGCGCCAACAAGAACATCGCTACGCAGACAATCACGCCCGACAATATCTCGCTACTCTTCGTCGGCAACAGGCAGACGGGCACGAGCATACAGCCGCTGCGCATCGATAAGCGCGGGCGGATCATCGACCGCATACCTGGAGGCTTCTTCGAAGAAGACTTCGCGGAGCTCTTCTAAGGCCATGATCTTCTACGTTTACCTCGACCCAAAAGTCATCGCCGTGGCCCGCGACAGCGGAGAGCTAGGATTGCAGACAC
Organism: Pyrinomonadaceae bacterium; assembly: GCA_036389255.1. GTDB lineage: Bacteria > Acidobacteriota > Blastocatellia > Pyrinomonadales > Pyrinomonadaceae > JACVRN01. The sequence continues at coordinate 48,851 of DASVQI010000042.1, read as the reverse complement.
TGATCGGGATTCTCCGGGGCTTCCTACAGAACTGCTTCGTGGCGGAGTTCGAGAATCATCAGGTTCAGGACGAGATTAGGGAACAGATTGATGGGCTGCCGGAGACGTTCGACCGGACTCTCATCAAGAAAGTCATGGCACAGATGAAGAAACACCACCGCTTCATCTACTGCTTAATCCCCGACTACACGGAAGCCAGAGACGCCCTCACGTGCGCCAGAGAGCAGTCTGGGGATGCCCTGCTCGACTTGCTGCTGCTGGACGAGGTCGGTGAAGAATTCGCAGGAATCGAAGGTGTTGAGGCCGCCACACTGTTCAACTACCAGCACACGCAGTTCGAGCACGACCGCTCGAAACTCTCCGCGGAAGGCGTAGCTTTGGCGGAGTCAGCCCATGACCAGCATGACCTGTTAGACCGCTACTTCAAGAAGGCATTGCGCCACGCCTCCCGCATCGAGATATGCGACAAGCTGTTCGGCCAGATGTATCGCGGGAACTACGAGTACACGGCTCACGTGTTGTTCGAGTGGCTGGAGAGGATTCTAGTTGATCCCTCGAACTGCGAGATCACCATCCACTGTGGCGCGCCCGACCCAGAAGGGCCGGCGCGCCCTCTGGACGCCCTCAAGGCTGATCTTACATCCTTCAAGAGCGGCAACCTGGCCAGTGTCAGGTTGAGGCTGTGCCTCTACGACAATGACCGGGGTGGCGACTCGCTTCCGCACGACCGCTTCATAGTGACAGACCAGATCGCACTGGGGCTGCCGCGCGGGATGGACTTCCTGAATGGCGCCACGCGGAAGAATCGCGACTTTAGTCTCGACTACAAGAGCGTGGAGCAAGTGAGCGACCTTATTGCCTCTTATGCAACTAGCAGACAGCCGGAAATAGAACTATAACGGTCGAGATAAGCATGGCATACCAACTGAAAAGTAGCATGAGGCGGCGGCACGTTGATACTTTACCTAAATGATAGATTGGTCGCATCCATCCGCTGTATTAGAGAATTATCATCCGTCTTGGAGGAAGGGCATTCGCCGAAGTGTCGTTAAATGATCGGGCCTTCAACGGCACCGCACTCGCTGCGAGAAAGGGCCGGTGCCGAGGACCATCAATGGCTACTCGTAGAAAGGGGGATGCTGCGAATCACGCAGCATCCCCCTTTCTAATCCTCTGACTAGTAAGAATAGGATTTGACCGCCATACCTGAAAAATTTTTTAAGTAAATGTGTCCTTTAATGTGTCCATAACTAATTACGGCCATCATTGCGATGGCCGTAACTTATTCTAATAATTGATGAGCCGAGCAGGACTCGAACCTGCGACCCACTGGTTAAAAGCCAGTTGCTCTACCGACTGAGCTATCGGCCCGAATTTAGTTTGTTGAATGTAAAGCCAGTTGCTCTACGGATTCTTGTAGCTGGCAGGTGACAACTATAGCACAGGGCGCGGCGAAGTGTATAATGCGGGGCTCGTTTGGTAGTTGGTTAATCTGGAGAATAGGGAAGGTACTGATTGCATGGAAGAGAAGAAGTTTTCGAATGTGTCATACGAGGTGCGAGTATCCAAGGGGCGGGAAGGGGCTGACCCGAATGCGCCGGACTGGGAAGTGTGTGAGCTTGAGGACGGGATGGTAAAGGATGATGCGGATATTTATGACAATATGACTCTGGCCGAGGCTAATCAGATTGCGGAGATGTGGACGAGGAAGAAGGATGAAGCGGAGGCCGAGGCTGAGTCTTAAGGTTTCATCATAAACGGACTTTATCTTTAGGTGGGCGAGGGCTTGGCCTACTGTAGAGAGGCAGAAACCCTTATTCAAATAGTTTCATTCGCAGGGGAGTTGATAAGACAGATTGATGCGGGCCGGAAGGCTTAAGACGCAAGCCATCTGCCGAGGGCCGAGTTGGGATAGATAATGGTCTGGCCCCGCTCCGGGCCTGTCGAGACCAAGCCTATCTCCACTCCTATCTCGCGTGAGAGAAATTCGACGTAGTCCCGCGCTTTGGGCGGGAGCTTACCGGCATCCGTAATGCCTTCCGTGGAACTCTTCCAGCCGGGCAAGGTCGCGTAAACAGGCTCTATGCGCCGCAAGTCCTGCGAGACGGCCGGGAAAGATTTAATCTCGCGCCCGTCCAGCCTGTAGCCCACGCAGACTTTGATTTCATCCAGCGCATCCAGCACATCCAGCTTAGTGAGCGCAACCGACGTGAAGCCGTTTATCTCTGCGGCGTAGCGTGTGGCGAATGCGTCGAACCAGCCGCAACGACGCGGTCGCCCCGTAGATGCTCCGTACTCGCGCCCGCGCTCGCGTATGAGTTGCCCCAGCTCCTCCTCGCCTTTGAGCATCTCCGTCGGAAAAGGGCCTTCGCCCACGCGAGTCGTGTAGGTGCGCACGATGCCAAGTACGCCCGTGATGCGATGCGGCGCTAGGCCCGTTCCGGTGGACGCGCCTCCGGCAGTCGTGTTTGAAGAAGTGACGAAGGGATATGTGCCGTGGTCTACGTCGAGGAGCGTGGCCTGCGCGCCTTCGATTAAGATTGTGCGGCCTTCCTGCGCCGCTTGATTCATGTAGAGTGTGGTGTCGGCTATGAACGGCGCGAGGCGCTCGGCCAGTCGCGTCGTCTCGCTGAAAATCTCTTCAGGGTCGAGCGCTTCGCCGCCGTAAGCTACGATGATTCGGTTGGCGTCCTCCAGATTGCGCTCTATGCGCGAGCGCAGCACCTCCGGCACTATGGCGTCCGCCGCCCTGATGCCGCGCCGACCAGCCTTGTCTTCGTAGGCAGGGCCGATACCGCGCAAGGTCGTGCCGACGCGCTCGTTGCCGAGCCGTTCTTCGCTGGTATGATCCAGCGCGCGATGATAGGGAAGTATCAGGTGCGCGCGAGAGCTTACGAGCACGCGCTCTGGCGTGACGGAAATCCCCTGCGCGGCAAGGCGGTCGGCTTCATCGAAGAACGCCTTCGGGTCTATGACCATCCCGTTGCCCAGCACGCAGGTCTTTCCGGGGTGAACTATGCCTGAAGGCAGAAGGTGAAGGACGAATGAGCTTGAGCCGACCTGCACGGAATGGCCCGCGTTGTGGCCGCCCTGATAGCGCGCGACCACGTCGAAGCGCTCGGCCAGAAGGTCAACTATCTTCCCTTTACCTTCATCGCCCCACTGGGCTCCTATGACGACGATAATCATAAATAGTAATCAGCAGTCAGCAACCTGCTATCAGAAAGCTTTCGGCTGAACGCTGACGGCTTTTCTCAGCTTGCCCGCTCCAGCTTGAGTGGCCGCTCTATGAAGTAGAAGCTGCACGTGCCGCGCACTTCTTCAAGGTCGCGTTTCTCTATGGGGAAGAGGCGGCACTGGTTCGGGCGGTCTTCATAGATGCCGCAGGAAGTCGTGCCGTCCCTGTGCTTTTTGAGGAAGGGGCACTTGAACAGAATCTCGCAGCAAGCGCCGCAGCGATTGCAGTCGCCTCGTCTCAAGGCCAGTTGCTGTACGACCTCTTCCTTGCGGAAGTTGATGTTGACGAAACGGCGCAGCTTGCCCTGCGCCTGACGCGCGCGCAGCCGTACATCTTCTACTGCACGCGAGCGTTTCGCGGCAGCTAAGCGCTCGTCAAAAGATTGCTTGCGAAGTGGGCGTCCCTGACGCTTGGGTTTCATATAGTATTCAGTTCGTCACGGAGCTTCTGCTGTCGGAATCAGCAGAGCCCGAGTCGCTTGAGCTGCGGGTTCTTCCCCTACATCTTCAGCGCCGCCCGATATACTAAACACATTGGGGCTCAGGGTTGGTCGCGTATAGAGAAGTGGCGCGGAAGGTTTTGGAAATTTTCCGCGCCACCAAAATCTTGTGGGCCCGCGCCATCAAGCGCTGGCAACCGTTACGTGCTTGTCAATCATGCGCGAGATAGCCTCTTTGCTGGTAGCGCCGACCACTCGCTCCTCTTCCTTGCCGCCTTTGAAGAGAATCAACGTAGGGATGCCTTTGATGCCGTAGCGCTGCGAGATGGCCGGATTCTCATCTACGTTGAGCTTGACGACGCGAGCGTTGCCCGCGTACTTTTCGGCCACGGCTTCCACCGTGGGTGCCAGCATCCGGCATGGCGCACACCACGCGGCCCAGAAATCCACCAGCACCGGCTGCTCCGATTGCAGAACGTCTTTTTCAAAAGAGCTATCGCTCACTTCGTTCACATGTTCACTCATAACCTTGTTTCTCCTACTTAGCTGTCAATACGAAAATTCCCATCTACAGTGAACTCGAAAACCTTTCAAGTTTGCGCCGTGGCGCGATAAAGCTCCAGATACTTCTGGGCCGCGGCCTGCCATGAATTATCCACGCGCATGCCGTTTCGTTGAATCTTTCTCCAGACTTCCGGTTCAGCATAACAGTAAAGCGCTTCCGATATTTTTTCAAGCATAGCGGAGGCCGAATAAGGGCCAAACTTGAAGCCGTTGCCCGTGCCCCGCGAGCGGTCGAAATCCTCCACAGTGTCGTCCAGCCCGCCCGTAGCTCTTACAACCGGCACCGTCCCGTAGCGCAAAGAGTACATCTGATTCAGCCCGCACGGCTCAAAGAGCGACGGCATGAGAAAGATGTCCGCACCTGCTTCTATTTGATGCGACAGAGGCTCGTTGAAGCCACGATAAGTTCCCACCTGCCCCGGCGCATGGTCTCGCAGCTCCTGAAAGAAATCCTCGTACTCGCGCGCTCCCGAGCCCAGAGAGATGAAAAACGCGCCCGTCGCTAGAATCTGTCCCGCAGCCTCGCGGATTAAGTCAAAGCCCTTCTGTCCGGTCAGGCGCGAAATGGAAGCTATGATGGGCCTGTTCAAATCCTCCGGTAGGTTATAGCGCCTGAGCAAATCAAGCTTGCACATGCGCTTGCCCGTCAAGTCGTCGGCATTGAAATGCGCCGGCAGATGCGCGTCTGTCTCAGGATTCCACACGTCGTAGTCAACGCCGTTCGTGATGCCCACCAGACGGTCGCGCCTTGCGCGCAGAATCCATTCGAGCCCGTGGCCGAACTCAGGCGTCTGAATCTCAAGCGCGTAGCGACGGCTGACGGTCGAAAGCATGTCGCTTGCCATCAAGCCAGCTTTAAGCGCAGAGGCCGAGCCTTCCATCATGAAGGCTTCACGCCGCTCCGGCGTGTCGAAGCCCAAGCGCGCAAGGTCGCGCGGGTCGAATGAGCCGTGATAAGCCAGATTGTGAATCGAAAAGAGCGAGCGCGTCCGATGAAAGAATGGGTCAACGGAGCGCCGCACGCGAAGCTCTGCGGCAGCAAACCCGCTCGGCCAGTCGTTCAAATGGACTATGTCGGGCGGCGGGCCAAGACGCTTGAGAAGCGCGAGCGCCGCTCGACAGAAGAAGGCGAAGCGCTCGTGGTCATCGCTAAAGCCGTAGACGGAAGCGCGCCCGAAATACTCCGGCGCGTCAATGAGAAACGCGGGCGCTCCGGCAGCGTCACTTACCCGGACGCTTGCGCGCCGGTTGCCTCCCGGCCATTCAACTTCCAGATTATCAATGATCTGTCCGCGAAGAAGATTCCTGTCGGTCTGCTCAAAAAGCGGGAGCACGAGCAGCGAGTCCACGTCTACGGAGCGCAGCGCCTTGGGAAGCGCGCCCGCGACATCGCCCAAACCGCCCGTCTTGGCGAACGGCACAGCCTCGGACGAAAGTATCGCAACGCGCAAATCTCTTTACACTGCGCCCGCGCCTCTCGCAAGAGGGCTGCAAAAGCGCACGTCCCTTTGATTAATCTGGCAGAGCTTTAATCTGAGAAGCTACTATGAAGATTTCAGCGCTGATTTGTCAAGAAAAGCATTCAGCTATCGGCAGTCAGCATTCAGCCAAAAATATTAAGGCCGCCCGCCGACTGCCGATAGCCGACCGCTAGCTTTGCATTGACGAAAGGAATTCGGCGTTGGTCTTGGTCTTCTCAAGCCGTTCGAGCACGACTTCCATCTGCTCTACAGGCGAGAGCGGATTGAGGACGCGGCGCATGACCCAGATGCGGTTGAGGTCTTCCTTGCTGATGAGCAGCTCCTCTTTGCGCGTGCCTGAGCGTTGAAGGTCTATGGCCGGGAACAGCCGCTTGTCCGAAAGTCTACGGTCAAGGTGAATTTCCGAGTTGCCCGTGCCCTTGAACTCTTCAAAGATGACGTCGTCCATGCGCGAGCCAGTGTCAATCAGGGCCGTCGCAATGATTGTCAGGCTTCCGCCCTCTTCGATGTTGCGGGCCGCGCCGAAGAATCGCTTCGGACGCTGAAGCGCGTTGGAATCAATACCGCCCGACAGAATCTTGCCCGAAGGCGGAACCACCGCGTTGTGCGCGCGCGCAAGACGAGTGATTGAATCGAGCAGGATAACCACATCGCGCTTGTGCTCCACAAGTCGCTTGGCTTTTTCGATGACCATGTCCGCGACCTGAACGTGGCGCGTCGGCGGCTCGTCGAAGGTGCTGGAGATGACTTCGCCATTCACGGAGCGCTGCATGTCCGTGACCTCTTCCGGGCGCTCGTCAATCAAGAGAACTATGAGCGTGACTTCAGGATGATTCTCCGTGATGGAGTTGGCTATGGATTGCAGCAGCATGGTCTTGCCGGTGCGTGGCGGCGCGACGATGAGTGCGCGCTGTCCCTTGCCGAGCGGCGTGACTAGGTCTAGAACGCGCGACGATAGATTGTCGGACGTTGTCTCCATGCGAAGCTGCTCGTCAGGATAAAGCGGCGTCAGGTTGTCGAAGAAGACTTTCTCGCGCGCCTGATCGGGCGCTTCGAAGTTGATGGCTTCGACCTTGATGAGTGCGAAATAACGCTCGCCCTCTTTGGGCGGGCGAATCTGACCCGAGACAGTGTCGCCCGTGCGCAGGTCGAACTTGCGAATCTGCGAAGGACTTACGTAAATATCATCGGGGCCGGGCAGGTAGTTGTATTCGGGGGCGCGCAGGAAACCGAAGCCGTCGGGCAGAGTCTCAAGTACGCCTTCGGAGAAGATTAAACCGCTCTTCTCCGTCTGCGCGGCCAGAATTTTGAAGACAAGCTCCTGCTTGCGCATACCTGTGGCGCCGGGCACGTCCATGTTTTTGGCAATTGACGTGAGCTTGGAGATGGACATCTCCTTGAGGTCTGAGAGATTAAAAATCTCTTCGCCTCCGTCGTCTCTGGCGCTGGCGCGCTCCGGTCTTTCGGGCGGGGCCTCGGCTGTGGCGGTAGTAGTCGCGCCGTTATCGCCGTTGGCTGTTGAGTTGCTGCTTTTTCTTGGTGACATTTCTATTATTCTCTTAGAGTGCGGCCACAAAATGTTCGGCCGCAAGGTTCTCGTCTCTTTCGCGGCGTCCGCATAAAAAGAGCGCCGCTACTGGTTGTCAATTGTTAGTGAAATCTTACGTGATGAATCTGGAATGAATCCTTTTGAGCCGGGAGAATCAGGGAACTCTGGATAGGGCGCTCGGTGCGGGGCGCTTCTATTAGTGGCAGCAGCCTTGCGCTTCTGAGACTTTGAAAGGCGAGGCGCTTTCCGAGTCTTTAGAGCGCGGGCAAACTCCTCATGCGTCTACCGGAAGAGACATCCCTCTCTGGCTCTCTGTTCATTACATGTGCGCAGGAATTTTTCCGACAAGCCTTTGATGCCGGTGAACTCTCACGCGTGGCCTCTCATACATTGATTGATTAAATTCCAACGGGGCAAAGGGAAATTTCGACTTTAGATTTTAGATTGGTAGAAAGTATGTCTTTTTTTACCCAAAACCGCAAACCTAAAATTGATTGATTGCTTCTTCGATAGTGCGCCAGAGCAGGTCGCGTCCCCGGCCGGTTGGGGCGGAATAAGCAATGACGCGCTCTGCTTGAAGAGCGCTCTCGATGGCCTTCATGCTCTTACGCAACTCGTTTTGAGAGAGCTTATCGGATTTCGTGGCAACGACTACGCGCAGCTTCTCGTGCGCGGAAAGCCACTCGTCAAGCTGTAAATCCAGTTTTGAGGGATCGTGGCGCGCGTCTACGATATGAATTGATAGCACAAGCGAGGCGCGCTTGGCAAGGTAATCCGTAGCCATTTCCCCCCAGCCCTCCCGCACGGACTTGGGCGCACGCGCATAGCCGTAGCCCGGAAGGTCTACGAAACGGAAACGCCTGTTGATGAGAAAGAAGTTGAGAGCCTGCGTGCGACCGGGCGTGCCTGATGTGCGCGCCAAGCCCCGCACGCCCAGAAGGGAATTAATCAGGCTGGACTTGCCCACGTTCGAGCGTCCCAGGAAAGCCACCTCCGGCAGAGCATCGCGCGGCCACTGGCTCTCCTCAAACGCGCTCTTGATAAATTCGGTGCTGGTAATCTTCATAAAACGGCAGGGGCAGAGGACAATGCCTCTGCCCCCGTACAGAGAGAGGCCGCGTCAGCCCGACTGCCCTTTAGCTTCTGAGCGAGCCTGCGCCGCCTGTTTGAGCATTTCGCGGAAGCGCGTCATGCGCTCGCGCGCGTCCGGCATGTTCATGACTACGCGCTCAAGGTTCTGCATGTAGTTGGGCATGCCCGACACCTGTCGAATCTCCTGTATGAACGGCTCTATCTTGGAGTATACGGCCAGATGCTCTCCGTTGGCGTCGTTGAACATCTGCACGTCAATCGCGCCGTGCAGTACGAACGAGCAGGCCATGTCCCAGTAGGTCGTGACCATTCGAAAGTAAGGGCTGCGCTCGCCCATGGCGGCTGCCTGTATGTCCTGAACGCTGCCGGGATGAAACTCCATGGTGAACCAGTTGCGAGCCTGTCGCATGACCTCTTCGCGGCGCAGCTCGTAAAGTTTCAGAATCAGATTTGCGCTTTCCGTCTTATCACTCATCTTTATTCTCCGTAATCAGGGGATGTGCGAGCGCGAAAAGCATGTGGCCGAAGCTAAGCGCGTCTATCACGCTTAAAGCGGCACGGGATGCAGTTTGCGCCCTTGAGGGTAAAAATAGAGACCGCAGCCAACCGCAGGCGCGGCAGAAAGGTTAGATACGCGAGCTTTGAGAGAAAGGGCCTGCGGTTTTCAACTCCCGCAGGCCCCCACATCTCAAAAGCGAACTTATTCGGCAGACGTTTGCACGCCCTGCGCAGGCGGCTCGGTCGTCCAGATGGGAGGCGTCTTGTCCTCATCACTGGCCGCGTCGGTCGGGCAGGAATCCTCCAGCGCCAAGCTCAGCACTTCGTCAATAGTCTCCACGAAGTGTATGTCCATAGTGCTTAGGACTTCTTCCGGCACTTCAACTATGTCCTTCTCGTTCTCCTTTGGAAGAATCAGCGTGGTGATGCCGAAGCGGTGCGCGGCCAGAAGCTTCTCCTTGACGCCGCCTATAGGAAACACGCGCCCACGAAGCGTTATCTCGCCCGTCATGGCCACGTCTTTGCGAACCGGCACGCGCATCAGCGCCGAGGCCATGGCCGTAGCCAGAGTGATACCGGCCGAGGGGCCGTCCTTGGGGATAGCGCCTTCAGGAATGTGTATGTGTAGGTCGCGCTTGCGTATGATGTCCAAGCTCATGCCGAGGCGTTCTGCGCGGGCCTTGATGCAGGTCAGAGCGGCCTGCGCCGACTCCTGCATGACTTCGCCGAGCTTACCCGTAAGGGTGACGCCGCCGCGTCCCTTCGTTAGCGTGGCCTCTATTTGCAGGACTTCGCCGCCGACTTCAGTCCATGCTAAGCCGGTCGCAAGACCTATCTCGCTCTCCGCAGCCATACCCTGCTGGCGGAACTTGATGGGGCCGAGCATCTCGCGCACGCGCTCTGCCGTGACTACTTCGCGGAAATCTTCGCCCGCGTTTTCGGAGACGAACTTGCGCGCGACCTTGCGCATGCAGGAGCCTATCTCGCGCTCAAGATTGCGCACGCCTGCCTCTCGCGTGTAGTGGCGTATGATTTCAAGAATGCCTTCGTCCGTGAAATCAACCTGCTCCGGCTTGAGCCCGCTTCCTTCGGCCTGCTTCCTGACCAGATGCCGCTTGGCAATCTCCAGCTTCTCGCGCTCCGTGTAGCCCGACAGCCGCAGAATCTCAAGACGGTCTTGAAGCGGCGCAGGGATGGTATGAAGCACGTTCGCCGTCGCTATGAAGAAGACCTTAGAGAGGTCGTACTCGACATCCAGATAGTGATCCTGAAAGGTGTTGTTCTGCTCCGGGTCTAAGACTTCGAGCAGCGCGGCGGACGGGTCGCCGCGAAAATCCGCGCCGAGCTTGTCAACTTCGTCCAGCAGGATGAGCGGGTTCACCGTTCCGGCCTTCTTCATCATCTGTATGATTTGGCCGGGCAGCGCCCCTATATAAGTTCTGCGGTGGCCGCGAACCTCAGCCTCGTCGCGCACACCGCCTAAAGAGAGGCGCACGAACTTGCGGCCAGTGGCGCGGGCTATGGATTTACCCAGACTCGTCTTGCCGACTCCCGGCGGGCCTACGAAGCAGAGGATTGAGCCTTTAGGATTTTTGACTAGCTGGCGCACGGCCAGATATTCAAGGATGCGATCCTTGATTTTCTCAAGCCCGTGATGGTCTTCGTTCAAGACGTCTTCGGCCTTGGAGAGGTCTTTAATCTCCTTCGTCTTCTGCTTCCACGGCACGCTCAGCAGCCAGTCTATGTAGGTGCGAGAGACTGTCCCTTCGGCGGACATGGGCGGCATGGCTTCCAGACGGTGAAGCTCCTGTAGAGCCTTCTCCTTGGCTTCGTCCGACATGCCTGCCTCTTCAATGCGCTTCTTCAAGTCCTCCATCTCGGCCTTCTCGTCTTTGCGGCCAAGCTCCTTGTGAATCGCCTTGATTTGCTCGTTGAGGTAGTACTCCTTCTGCGCCTTCTCCATCTGCCGCTTGACGCGCGCCTGTATGGTACGGTCTAGCTGCCGCTTCTCAATCTCCATCTCGAGAAGCTCGACCAGCCGTTGCAGGCGAGCCTGAGCGGAGAAGATTTCCAAAAGACCCTGCTTGTCTTCGACCGAGATGCGAAGCTGTGAAGCGAGCGCGTCGGCCAGATGCGAAGGGTCTTGATTGCGTAGCGCGGTTTGAAGCGCGTCCGTCTGCGCGTCGGGCGCGAGCCGCAGGTGCTGCTCTACCAGTTGATGAATGCGCTGAACGAAGGTTTCAAGACGCGAGCTGTCTTCCGGCGCAGAGGGCGCGCGGCGCACTATGGCCGTGAAAGCCCCGTTGTTGTTCTCAACGCGAACGGTGGTGGCGCGCTCGCGGCCTTCGACCACGACCTTAATCTGGCCGTTGTCCTGCTTCTGATGCTGTAGAATGCGGCCCAGAGTCCCCACGCTGTAGATTTGCTCAGGCGTAGGCTCGTCCACGCTCGCGTCGTGCTGCGTCGCCAGAAAGATGGTGCGGTCTGACGCCAGAGCCTCTTCTAGGGCGCGCACAGAGCCGGGGCGGCCGATTTTGAAGGCGACCTTCGTGAAGGGAAATATCACCACGTCACGAATCGGAACCATCGGATAGCGCACGATGTCTGTTGGAATGCGATCTGAATATTCTTCCATAAATAAAAAACTCAACTCCGCTAAAAAGGCGAATCCTGTGAAGAAGGGCGAGCCGCTTCCCTTAGCCGTCTCGCCCTTTTGCCAACAGACCAATTCTAAACTATTTCACCTGCAACCGCCACTACACAGAAAGTAAAAAGGCAAAAGTGAAAAGAAAGAAGACTTTCTCCCTCTCTTCACCCTTGCCTTTTTACCCTTTTACTTTCGGCCCTCTAGGCGGCTGCGTCGTCAACGCCCGTTAATCCTTCGCCGGGGATGGCGCGTCGCCGGTCAACCATCTCGCGCGTGATAATGAACTCCTTGATGCGCTTCTGGCTGGGCAGCGTGTACATGGCATCCAGCAGAAGCTCTTCCAGAATCATCATCAGCCCGCGCGCTCCGACCTTTCGCTCAACGGCCTGTCGCGCGACTGCCTTCAGCGCGTCGTCCGTGAATTTCAGCTTCACGTTGTCGAAGTCGAACCGCTTCTGATACTGCTTGACGAGCGCATTCTTAGGCTCGGTCAGGATGCGAATCAGCGCGTCCTCGTCCAACTCGTGCAGCACGCCGCAGACGGGGAGCCGCCCCACGAACTCCGGTATCAGCCCGTACTTGACCAAATCTTCCGGCTGCACAGCCGTCAGCGCTTCGGCCGCCCGCTTGGCTCCGGCCTTAATCTCGGCGTGAAAGCCCATGGACTTGTTACGCAGCCGCTTCTCCACGACCTTCTCAAGTCCGACGAACGCGCCGCCGCAGATAAAGAGAATGTTGGTAGTGTCTACGGGGAAGAACTCTTGATGCGGGTGCTTGCGTCCGCCCTGCGGCGGGACGTTGGCCACCGTTCCTTCAAGGATTTTCAGGAGCGCCTGCTGCACGCCTTCGCCCGAAACGTCGCGCGTGATTGAAGGATTCTCGTCCTTGCGGCAAATCTTATCTACTTCGTCAATGTAGATGATGCCCTGCTGCGCTCGCTCAACGTCGCCGTTCGCGGCCTGCAACAGCTTCAGGATGATGTTCTCAACATCCTCGCCCACGTAGCCCGCTTCCGTCAGCGTCGTGGCGTCAACGATGGTGAAGGGAACCGAGAGCATGCGCGCCAGCGTCTGCGCCAGCAGCGTCTTGCCCGTTCCGGTAGGCCCTATCAGCAGGATGTTGGATTTCTGTATCTCAACGTCCGAGCGACGGCGCGACATCTCTATGCGCTTGTAGTGCTGGTAGACGGCCACGGCCAGTCGCTTCTTCGTCTCTTCCTGTCCGATGACGTACTCGTCTAAGAAGGACTTTATCTCGCCGGGCTTGGGAAGAGGCGGGCGCGTGGCAACCGATTCGGCCTGCTGGTCGTCCGTAATGATCTCGTTGCAGATGTCTATGCACTCATTGCAGATATAGACGGTCGGCCCGGCAATGAGCTTTTTAACTTCGTTCTGCGATTTACCGCAGAACGAGCAGCGCAACGTGTCATCAGTTCGTCTCACCATAAGCGTTTCGTGGACTCAAAGAAAAGGGGTTGGATTTAAGCCAGAACTCTCAAACATGGGCTGCATGACGCATCATGCAGCCACGCCTGAGAATTATACTTTCAAAACCGAGTGGGTGACTAGCTGAACGAGCGTTTTTTTTATTCGCGGTGCGCGATGACCTCGTCAATCAGGCCGTACTCCTTGGCCTGCATCGCCGACATGATGCGGTCACGCTCAACGTCGCGCTCGATGGTGTCGTAAGCCTGACCCGTGTGCTTAGCCAGAATCTGTGAAGTCAGCTCGCGCATACGAATTATCTCTTCGGCCTGGATGCGAATGTCCGTGGCCTGTCCCTGCGCGCCGCCCGAAGGCTGGTGTATGAGTATGCGCGAATTGGGCAGAGCGAATCGTTTGCCCTTTGTGCCTGCCGCCAGCAGCATCGCCCCCATGGAGGCGCACTGGCCGACGCAGATGGTCGTCACATCGGGGCGTATGAACTGCATGGTGTCGTAGATGGCCATGCCTGCGGTGATGGAGCCGCCCGGACTGTTGATGTAAATGTTGATGTCTTTCTCAGGGTCTTCGGCTTCGAGAAAGAGAAGCTGTGCGACGATAAGGTTCGCGACCATGTCGTCAATCGGTGTGCCTAAAAAGATGATGTTGTCTTTCAAGAGACGCGAGTAAATGTCGAAGGCGCGTTCGCCACGCGACGTTTGCTCGACAACCATCGGAACTAAAGCCATAACTTAACTGCCTTTCCTCGCTCTCTGAAAATCTATACAAGAAAGAGCGCACCATCTATCTTAACCGCTCTGTCAACCGGCGCGCGTTTAGAAGGCTCTTTGAAGAAGCTCTTAAGCTCCGGGCGATGATGATTCGGCTTTCGTTTCATCTTCGCTCGCGCCCGTCGAGCTTTGCTCTTCGCTCGTAGCCGCTTCGGAAGCTTCGGCGGCGCTTTCTTCCGGCTGCGCCTCTTCTTCTTCGCGCCACTCTTCATCCGTCACGCGCGCATTTTCAATCACTAGGTCAAGCGCTTTACGACTGCGCAACCTATCGGCGATGCTAGTAGCGCCTCCCTGCTTTGTCAAGGCAGCACGTACCTGCTCAGGCGATTGACGCGAAGCCTCAGCAACGCGGTTAATCTCTTCCTCTATCTCTTCGTCGGTGACCGACAGGTTTTCGCGCTCGGCTATGTGTTCGAGCAGCATAGAGCCGCGCACATCGTCAGCCGCCTGCGTCTTCATCTGCTCGCGCACGCCTTCCCAGTTAATCTCGGTCTGGCGCGGGTCAACGCCCTGTCCCATCATCTCGCGCATGAGGGTTTGCAGGCGATGCTGCGTCTGATGCTCTACGAGCGTTTCGGGCACGTCGAACTGGTGAGCTTCTACGAGCTTTCGCATCACGTCCGAGCGCAAGCGGTTTTCGGACTCCATGCTTGAGCGTGACTCGAGGTCTTCGCGCACGCGCGCGCGCAGAGCCTCAACCGAATCGAACTCTTCGCCCAAGCTCTTGACCCATTCTTCGTCCATCTCGGGCAGCACCTTGCGGCGCAAAGCCGTCACGTCGGCAGTGTATTCGACCTGTTTGCCCGCCAATCCTTTAGACGTGAAATCCTCCGGGTAATTAACGGTGAAAGTTTTCGTCTCGTCCGCGCGCACGCCAATTAGATTATCTGTGAACTCCTGCTGCACGCCCGGGCCGCCAAGCTCTACGTCAACTTCTTCAACGTTGATGTCTTCGGCTTCGGGCTCGCCTATGAACTTTCCCGTGAAGTTGACCGTCACGGTGTCGCCCAGCTCAGCGCCCCTGTCTTCCACAGGCTCAAGCGAGGCAGAGGCTTCGCGCAATCCTTCTATGACGCGGTCTATATCCTCATCCATGACGGGCCGCAGGCGGCGAGCGGCCTCAAGCCCCTTGTACTCGCCAAGCTCAACGTCGGGGAGAATCTCCACGTGAACGTGAAGCGAGACTGCGTCAGCGCCCAGCTTTTCCAGCCCCTCCGTGTTGTCCAGATGAATTTCCGGCTCTCCCAGCACGACCAGCTTATGCTCTTCAATCGCATCCTGCACGGCCTGAGGCACAATCTCGCGCAGTACCTCGGTGCGAATCTCGTTCTTGAATCTGGTCTGCACGACGGAGGTCGGCGTGTGGCCGCGACGAAAGCCGGGCACGTTGGCCATCTTCGCGTACTGCGCGCTGATTCGCTCGTAGGTCGCGCGCACAATATTGGCGTCAATCTCTATCTTTATCTCCTTGCGTGTCGGAGACAGGTCAACGACTTCAGTCTTCATAAATGATAAAAGCCCGCGCTCACTCGCCGCACTTGACTCTTCGAGAGAGCGTGCGTTCCAAGCGCCGGGCCTCCCTTCCAAAAGAAAATACTCGCTAGATTTGCTTGCTACAACTCTTAATGCGAAAGGGGGGACTCGAACCCCCACCCCTTTCGGGACCAGATCCTAAGTCTGGCGCGGCTGCCAATTACGCCACTTTCGCAGAGGCTGCTCAAAATATAACACGACAGGCGCGTAGTCATAAATTACACCTGTCGCCCGAACCTTTGAGATTATAGGGATTGCTTGATGAATGTCTAGCAGGCAGGATGATGCGGGGCGGGAAAGGCTCATACTCTGCTCCACGGAGCAGAGTATGAGCGGGCCTGTATGTTTCGCGCTTACATGTTGGAGCCTGAGCGCAGGAGGCTGACGTTGCCGGAGGCGGATGAGAGGCGCAGGCTTCTTGAGCTGTTGCCTAATCGTCCGCTAGCACGCTCGCCGGGGCCGTACTCGCCCTTCTCCACCTGTAGAGGAAAGTCTGTGCGTAGAGAGCCCGTGGCGCTGGACATCTGAACGTTGCCGTCCAAGTCTGCGGGGGCGCTGACGCGCACGTCGCCGGAAGCCGACATGAATTCCATGTTGCCCGTGCCTTCGAGGCGCGTTATCTGCACGTCAACGTTTCCGCTCGCGCTCTTGGCGGAGACGGTGCCGGTCACGTTCTTAACAATCATGTTGCCGCTCGCGGTAGCGGCGTTAATCCGGCCGGACACGTCGCTGATGGTGACGTCGCCGCTCGCCGTGCTGGCTTTAAGGTCGCCGGTTAGCGAAGATATGTTGATGTTGCCACTGGCGGTTGAAATCTTGTTGAACTCGTAGCGGGTGTTGCGCGGCACCTGAACTTCAAAACGCACGCTCGCGTCACAGTTGCAGTCGCGCGCGTATTCAACGCCGACCGAAACGTTGTTCCCACTGCTTGTGTCTTCTATAGTCACCTTGTCACGGTCGCGGCCTTCCTTGAAGCCGTTGACGATGACGGCGTTGCCGTCGTAGCCGCGCACGTTTACGTCGCCCGAAACGTTGCGGATATTGATTGAGCCTCCAGCGCCCAGGCTGTAGCTCCTTTGAAAATCCTGCGCCGTCGCTTGAGCCACGAACGCGCACAGAAGAAAGGCAAGCGCTGCTGCCATACGGGTCATGCTTCTCATCTTATTAACGCTCCTCTTTTAGTAGTTACAGGTCTGATTTCAGGACGAATCGCTGCTTTCAATCAGGTAAACACCGCCCGGAAGCATTTCATGGCAATTAATTCAAGGCTGCTGTTTTGAATTGCGGTTTGACGCGGTTTTCGTGAGATAATTGGAGCGCTTTCCAAAAACTTCAAAAATTTATTTGAGAAGAGGATTATTGGACATGAAGCGTCTGGCAGTTTCATTGAGCATTCTCCTGATTGCGCTCATGGCGGCTGCGTCTGCGCACGCACAGGCCAAGCCGCTCACTATCAATGACCTACTCAAGATTCGTCGCGTCGGCGACCCGCAGTTGTCACCCGACGGTCGCTGGGTGGCCTACACAATCTCCGACCTCAACTGGGAGGCCAATCGCCGAGCCACGCAAATCTACCTGATTTCCGTGGACGGCGGAGAGCCCAAACAGTTGACCAACGCGCCGCAGTCTTCATCAACACCGCGCTGGTCGCCGGACGGCAAGCGCTTGGCCTTCATCTCCGCGCGCGAAGGCGGCCCGCAGGTCTGGACGATTGACATAGCGACGGGCGAGCAGAAGAGGGTGACGAACATCTCCACGGGAGCAAGCGACCCTGTGTGGTCGCCTGACGGCCGCATGATAGCCTTCGTCTCCGACGTTTATCCCGAATGCGCCACGGACGACTGCAACCGAAAGCGTGAAGAGCAGGCTGAATCGGGCAAGGTCAAAGCGAAGATAGCCGACCGTCTACTTTTCCGGCACTGGAACACGTGGAAAGAGGGCAAGCGCACGCACGTCTTCGTAGCGCCGGTTGACGGCTCGGCCCCTGCGCGCGACATGACGCCGGGCGATTACGACGCTCCGCCTTTCAGCCTCGGCGGCCCGTCGGATTACGCCTTCTCGCCCGACTCTAAGGAGCTGGTGTTTGCGCGCAACACCGACAAGGTCGAAGCCACCAGCACGAACGGCGACCTCTTTATAGTCCCCGTCACGGGCGGCGAGCCGCAGCGAATCACGGGCAGGAACCTTGGGGCAGACCTTTCGCCTGTCTATTCTCCCGACGGTCGCTTCATAGCCTATCGCTCGCAGGGGCGCGCGGGTTTTGAGAGCGACCGTTGGCAGTTGATGCTCTTTGACCGCAAGAGCGGCCAGTCGCGCTCGTTGACAGAAAGCCTTGATACGAGCGTCGAGAGCATTACCTTCACGCCCGACGGCCAGAGGATTTATCTGGCCGGCGCTGAGCGAGGAAAGCAGCTCATTTACACAGTGCCGACTGCGGGCGGCAAAATCACTAGACTCGTCACGGACGGCTTCAACGACGACGTGAAGATTAGCAACGACGGCAAGACGCTCGTCTTCTCTCGCATGACTTCGGTGATGCCCACGGAAATCTTTCGCGCCAACGCGGACGGAACCAATGTGGCTCAGTTGACGAGGACAAACGACCTGTCGGCTTACGGCATGAAGCCCGCCGAAGAGGTGACGTGGGCAGGAGCGGGCGGCACGAAAGTCTCCGGCTATCTGGTAAAGCCCGCAGATTTTTCCCAGACGAAGAAGTATCCGATGATTGTGCTGATTCACGGCGGCCCTCAGGGAGCGTGGAATGAGAACTGGGGCTATCGCTGGAATCCTTACGTCTTCGCCTCGGCTGGCTACGTGGTCTTTATGCCGAACCCGCGCGGCTCTACCGGCTACGGCCAGCAGTTCACGGACGAGATTTCCGGCGACTGGGGCGGCAAGGCTTACACGGACATCATGAACGGCGTGGCGCACGTGCTGGGCCTGGGCTACGTTGACAAGGAGCGTCTGGGCGCGGCTGGCGGCTCCTACGGCGGCTACATGGTGAACTGGATAGAGGGGCACAACGACGACCCGCGCTTTCAGTTCAAGGCGCTCGTCTCGCACGCGGGGGTCTACAATCTTGTCAGCATGTACGGAGCTACCGAAGAGCTTTGGTTCACGGACTGGGAATTCAAGGGCACGCCGTGGGACAACCCTGAGATGTACACGCGCTGGTCGCCGCACATGTTCGTGAAGAGTTTCAAGACGCCCATGCTGGTGATACACGGCGAGCTTGATTACCGCGTCCCCGTAGGCGAAGGACTGCAACTCTTCACGGCGCTGCAACGACGCGGCGTGGATTCAAAGCTCCTATACTTTCCTGACGAAGGCCACTGGATACTTAAGCCGCACAACTCCGTGCTCTGGTACAACACCGTCATGGATTGGTTCGGCAAGTACCTGAAGCCCAATGCCTAGACCTGATGGTCAGGTATAAATTAAAAGGCGCAGCGAAGTTGATAATCTTCGCTGCGCCTTTAGTTTTCCTGATGGAAGATTTAGAGGCTCTATTATTTTCTGGCCAGCACCACGGGCGCTTGCTCCGTGGCGCGTATGCGCTCGAAGAAGCTGCGCACGGCCGGGTATTGCTCCACGGGGATGGTCATGGCGCGCATGAAGAGAGTGCGCGTGAAGAGAAGCTGGCCTTCCTTGACCTCGTAGGTCGCAGTGTAGCTGCCAAACGGCGTCTCTACTTTCAAGGCGTCCGGCACCTCGTCCACCACGAAGCCCGCCGGTAGCTGCACGCGAACGGTTTCGGTGAAGGCGTTGGACTTCAGGACAATTGGCGCTTTGCGAGAGCTTTTAGTCAGGGCGAGCGCGTCCAGCCGCGAGACTATCGCGGGCTTGAAGATGAGCAGCCTGTCCTGCATGGACTGCGCGTAGCGCTCAGCCGTGAAATCAACGTCGAGCGCAAATCGGCCTTCGAGACGGTCGTCAACTGGCTCGACCCTGCTCACCTTGGCGCTTGCCGCGCCCGTGGTAATCCACGTCTCTATCACCTTCATGTAGTCCGAGCGCGAAAGGGTGCGAAATAGCCCGCGCTCGAATACGGCGGCCTGTCCCTGCGACCTCTCCCTGACCTTTGCGGTGATGGAGCCTTCGGGCGTGAGCACCACTTCGGCCTGTCTCTCAAGACGATTCGCTTCCGGCGGCGTAGTCGGCATGCGAACGAGCGAGCCTTGTTCGCCCGCAGCCACTAGGGCAAAGCTGCCCTGCTCGTGAAACGGCAGGTCGCCAACCGTAGTGTTGTCGTCGGTTGCGTCGAACATCAGAAGACGGCCCAGCTTCTCGTGCTCAACGACGGTCGGAACGCTCGTCTCCTTGCCGACCTGCACGGCTATGATGGCGTGGTTGAACTGCGTCGGGCTAGGCCACTCTTCGCGCACGAAGGTAGGGTCGCCGGAGAAGATAAGCACCGGATAGGAGTTAATCTTCACGGCCTTGAGCATGGCGCGCATCAGGTTGGCTTTGTCCTTGCAGTCGCCGTAAGACTTGGCGAAAACCTCTGTGGCCGTGTGCGGGCGGAAGCGTCCAATGCCTATCTGAATCGAGATGTACTGCAAGCCCTGCACGTAGCGGGCGATGGCGCGTATCTTCTCAAGCTCGGTTTTCGAGTTGGCCGTCAACTCGCGGGCCTTCCCGGCTATGGCATCGTCGAGCGTCACCTGCGGGTCTGCCAAATCCGTGTACCAGCGCGAAACGTCCATCCACGAATCGAAAGTCCGTGCGGGCGAGTTCGAGGCTGACGCGGGCGAGTAGGTGACGGCTATGCGCGGCGCAAGATTCTCGGCTGAAGGGCTCATGGGCTCTCGCTCAATCGGGAGAAGGTTTCGCTTCTCCCACGTGTAGCTTGAGCCCTGAACGGTCGGCTCTACCTTCTGCGCGCTGTTGAAGGTGACAGAGGACGCGCGCCAGCCTGCGGGCAGGTTGACCGTGTAGCGCGAGACGAGCGTCGGCAGAAGGTGTGTCGAGACTCTTCCCTGAAAGGGCCAGATGTCCTGATTGAAGAAGGCGCGGCTTTCGGTCGTCACCTGATAACCAAAGACGGAGCCAACGTCCGCGAAGTCCGTGGCGTCAATCATCTTCACGCGCGATTCGTTATAAACGTCGTTGAGGTCTGCCACGCGGTCTATGATTTCGTCCTTGCCGAACTTCTTGACTACGCCGCCCGCTCGTATGAGCCACGCGCGCATATCTTTCACTCTGCCCGAATCCGTCTCGTAGAATTCGTTGGCCTGCGCCAGCATTCGCCCTTCGCGCACCAGCACGCGCACCGCGTAGGTCGTAGTCGTAGTGACGCGCCCGTCTTCGCCCACGCTCACGACCTGCTCGTCAAGGAGAACTACTGCCGGTACGTCCTTTTCATAAGAGGGAGCCTGCGAGCCTGCGGCCTGTTGAAGCCACTGCGGGACTTCGTCGCCCGGCGCGGCCCACGAAGGCATCGCCGCCAGCAGAAGAAACGCGACCGCGCACCCTAAAGCCTTGAGTTTCATTTGAGTCTTTCCTTTATAAAAGCGGGGTAAATGGTGAATAGAAAAATCTCGTTCATCTATTCACCATTTACCCGTCCCTTCTACTTCGCGCTCGCAGTTGCGGCCTGTTGTTTGAGGGCGATTGTGTGATTGTCTCTTTCACTCAACGTGTCGAAGAGCTGCTTCAACTGCGGGTAGGAGTTGACGGGGAAGAGAATGCTGTCCTGCCCGCCGAAGAAGAACTTGCGCCTCATGATGAGCGTTCGCGTGTCCTGAGTCGCCATGAGCTTCATGTCGAAGCCCGCAATCCTTCCGGCGCTGAATGGGGCAGGCGCTTCCGGGTTGTCCAGCGTGTAGCCTGCCGGAAGGTCTATCGTCACGTTGTCCTCTTCAGACCACCCGTAGCGGAAGTAAATCGGATAGCGGCGCGCGGTCGTCTGGAAAAGCGGCGACACGCCCTTCTCGAAGAAGGAGGGCTGTATAAAGAGGCGCTTCCCGGTGCGCTGTGCGTAGCCGGGGACTTTAATCTTGAACTCGTAGGTAAAAGGCTTTTCAGTGTCTGTCACGTTCTCGATTTTTATGTCCGACACTTCGGCCGTGCTCATGCGCTCCTTAATAAGGTTGCGCAGCGTCTCCTCGCGCTCCGTCTCGGAGGCTTCGTCGTTCAGCTCCTTCTGGTCTGCGCCGAGGTGGCCCGTATATTCTATGCGAACCGTGCCTTCGAGCGTCCCGTCTTCCGTCAGGCGCAGCTTGGCCGTCCTCTTCTCAACCGATTTCTCAGGCCCCGACAGAGGCGTCGTGACGAAAACGGACTTCTTCTCTTTCGAGTCCAGAATCAGCACGTCCTGTCCTTCAGACCTCCATGGCAGCATGCCGAAGGGGACGTAGCGGCTGGCCGGGTCGAAGAAGCGCCAGCCATCCGACATACGCACGGCCACGGCGTGCTGCGTCATGAAGTAACCGGTCGTAATCTCTTTGTCGAAGAAGATGCGGCTGCGGTCGCCCATCTCGACTATGTTGGCGTCAAGACCTGCGGCGTTGGCCATCGCGGCAAAGAGCATGTCTATGTCTTCACCCGTGCCCTGACCGCGCTTGATGGTGTCGGCGGGCGACTTGTTGGTCTTGATTTTGGCGCGGTCTTCAGGCGTCAGCCCGGTCGCGTCGTCGTAGATGTTCTTGATTTTGGCGCGCACGTACCTGTCTATGCGCTGTAGCTTCTCTTCGGGCGTAGAGGCGTCGCCAACGGCTTCGGCCGTGGCGCGCTTGACCTCGTCGTTGACTTTGAGGTCGGGCTGGTGAACGTCGTAAATCAGCTTGCCCCAGATGGCCCAGAAGAGCATCGGCGGAGCCTGCGAAAGCTCCTTGCGCGAATAGTAGATGAGCATCCAGCTTCGCACCTGATCTTCGGGCGGCATGCGCGGCTCCTCGCGGAAGGCAGGCATGTTCCTCATGGTGACGCTGTAGAAGCCGTTCTTCTCCTTCTCAATCGGCGGCCTTTCGCCGTTGAACATCTGCATCCTCAGAACATTAAAGATGTCGGAGGCGAAGGGCTTGACGTAGTACTTGACCTGCTGCACGGGAATCTCGCGCTGGAACTCAAGGCTCAGGTTGTTAGCCCAACTGTTGCTATAGGATTCGCGCCAGCGATATTCGATAATCACGCCCGGCTCTATGCCCGGCAGCGCGAAGGACTTGACCTTCTGCTTGACGCCGCTCGCGCGCAGCACCTCTCGCTCGAAAATATCCTTGGCGTTTAGCTCTATGATTGACCCGTCCGCCTTGATGGTGCGGGCGGCTATCTCCTTGACCTTGACTTCGCGGCCAAAGATTTTACCGAAGGGGATGTCCACTTTGCTGAAGGCTTCTTTGCCGCGCTCGTTGAAGATTTTAACGCGCAGGTAGTGGTTGAAGACCAGCGAGCCTTCGTCCGAATCGTCCACGCGCACGTCCCAGAAGATGGCTTCCGCGTCGGCGTCCTTCTCGACAACCGGCTCCTTCAGGGCCAACTCCGAAGGGTCAACGGGCTTCCATTCCTTGTCGCCTACGGCCATGGCCGGGGTAGCCAAAAATATAGATAGAGCCGCGAACGCGATGAGTGACCGCGTCAGTATGGAGGGGAATCTCATGAAATATTACCTTTCTCAAGCGAGCCGAAGCGACAGTCGCAGAAGTTCTTGCTTGAATCTGGAGTTTGAGGTTTTACAGGTATATCGCGCGAATGTTTTCGGAGGGCGCGAAGGTTCTGTTACAGCCGAACCCGACTCTCCGGCAGGGCTTATTCGAAATCCCGGAGAATCAGCGAACAAATTGTATAACCCAGCCGAACGGTTTTGTCCAGCCTAAAAGCAGGCAAAGGTAGAAGAAAAACAGGGTGAAAGTCAGGAGAAGCCACGCCGGGCTTTGAGTCAAAATTAGATTCAAAGCCCGCCGTGGCTTCTCCTGACTTCTACCTTTTACCCTTTGTCTTTATTCGACGCGCTCGGGCGGAGGAAGAACGGCTGAGAACTCTTCAACGAAGCGGCGCGCGTATTCGTCCAACAGCTCCGTTACCCGCTCCTGTCTATTGGAGCGCACGACGAGCCCTACGTGGTGGCGCTTTCTGACGCGGTAAACAATCTCCGGGTCTGTGAAGGCGGAGGTGTCCGGGTATTCCTGCCGCGAAAGCGAAAGCGCGATGCCCGCGTACTCCTTCCGCAGAGGTTCTACACGCACGGGCTCGCGGCCTGCCTGAATCTCTATGCGCGCCCATTCGTGCCAGATGTTGACGCCGCTCGCGGCTTCGAGCACTTCCGCTATGAAGGCTCCGCCGACACGGGCGGCTATCTCAAGAAAGTAGAACTCGCCGGTCTCTGCGCTCTTGATGAACTCGGCGTGCGTTGCGCCGCGCAGGAGTCGCAGGCTGGCGACCAGCTTGCGATTGAGTTGAAGAAGCTTCTTCTCGTCGGCTGAATTATGCTTGACCGTCTGAGAGATAAAGACGCCGCCTTCGTGCGCCACGTTCATGGGCGGGCGGCCATAGCGGTTGGCTCCGGCGAACAGCACTCGACCGCCTTCGATGAGTGAGTCAACGTGATAAACGTCGCCCGGCACGAAGCGCTCAAGCAGAAAGTATGAGGACTGCTCCTGCGGATTCTCTCGCCGGTCTAGAGCCTCTATGGCCCGCCATACCTGCTCCGAGTCGTAGAGCTTCGTTATCCCTATGGCCGAGACATCCGAGCGCGGCTTCATCACCCACGGCGCGGGCACGCGCTCCATGTACTCGCCTACCTCTTGATAGTTGAGGACGTGAACAAAATCTGGCACGGGGATTCCTGCATCACGCGCGGCGACTCGCATGGCCAGCTTGTCTCGAAACCGCCGCGCGGTGGATGAGCCCATGCCGTCGAGTCTCAGGTGCTCGCGTATGAGCGCCGCCGTCAGTATGTCGAACTCTTCTAGCGCCACAAGGCGGTCAATCTTCACCTTGCGGGCAAGCTGCGTGACGGTGTGTATAAAGCTCTCTGGCGAGGCGTTGTCCGGCAGGCTTATGATTTCGTCCAAGCTCTCGCGCGGCCATTCTTCGCCTAAAAGCTTCTCTTTCGTCACCAGAATGACTTCGCAGCCCTGTCGCTTACACTCTCGCAGGAAATCCACGCCCTTGAAATAACTGGCGAGACAGACGACCCTCAGGGGTCTGGAGGATGATTCAGCCATGCCGCTATATTTTCATGAAACATCGCCGGGAGGGAAGGCTGGAAGCGCACGCGCCGGAAAGCTAAGCTCGCTTGTTTGTCCTGCGGCTTTGATGTATCAATACAGGCAGTCTTGAATCGAAGGAAAACTTTATAGTTAATGGCTGAACAAAAACAGGAGCGAAAACCCGCGACTCTGGGCGACGTTGCCCGCGTCACAGGAGGCAGGCTTTACGGCGACGAGTCGCTCGCGGTGCTGGACGTAACGCACGATTCTAGGCGCGCGGGCGAGGGCGCGCTTTTCGTGGCCGTGCGCGGTGCAAACTGCGACGCGCATCGCTTTGTAGAGCAGGTGATGAAAGCAGGCGCGCTCGGCGTCATCTCTGAGCTTCCGCCTCCGGACGGTTTCACGGGAGCGTGGATTGAGGTCGAAGAGATTCGTCGCGCTATGGCGCTGGCCGCGGCATACGTTCATCATCACCCTTCGCGCGAATTGCAGCTCGTGGGAATCACAGGCACGAACGGCAAGACCACCTGCGCTTATCTGATAGCTTCCATACCGGAGGCTGCGGGCGAGCCGGTGGCCATGACCGGCACGGTCGAGTACAGAATCGGGCGCGAGCGCTTCAAGGCGGAGCGCACCACGCCTGAAGCCACAGACATGCAGAGGCTACTGCGGCACGCGGTTCAAGCTGGCTGCCGCGTGGCCGTCATGGAATCCTCGTCGCAGGCGATAGACTTTCATCGCTGCGACGCCCTCTACACGTCTGTCGCCGTCTTCACCAACCTGACGCGTGACCATCTCGATTATCACAAGACCATGGAGCATTACTGGTCTTGCAAGCGCCGCCTCTTCGACGGAAGTCTGGGAGAGCCGCCGCGCTCGTCCGTCATCAACGTTGATGACGAACGAGGAAGGGAACTGGCGGAAGAGCTTGAAAGAGAGGGCCGCCGCGTCGTGCGCTACGCGCTTAACTCGGAGGCTCAGGTCACGGCGCGCGAGGTAGAGCATAAGCTCGAAGGCATGAGCTTTGAGCTTGTAACTCCCGAAGGCACGCGCCGTCTACGCTCTCCCTTAGTAGGACGACCGCACATCTACAACATACTGGCGGCGGTATCCGCAGGGCTTGAGCTTGGCTACGAATTGGACACAATCTCGCGTGCCATAGAGACTTGCACGGGCGCGCCCGGCCGCTTCGAGCGCGTTGAGCACGCGGGCGGCTTCTCCGTCGTAGTTGATTACGCGCACTCGGACGACGCTCTCCTGAACGTGCTGCGCACGGCGCGCGACGTAGTTAAAGAGGGGCGTATCATCACGGTCTTCGGCTGCGGCGGCGACCGCGACCGCTCTAAGCGAGCCCCTATGGGCGAAGCCGCCGGAAGCCTCTCCGACGTAGTTATCCTGACATCCGATAACCCGCGCACGGAAGACCCTGAGAAAATCCTTGCGGACGCAGAAGAGGGATTGCGTCACACGAAGAAGCCCTACGAGAAGATTGCAGACCGCCGCGCAGCCATACACCGCGCCATACAACAGGCCAGAAGGGGCGACCTTGTTCTCATAGCAGGCAAAGGCCACGAGGATTACCAGATAATAGGCCAAGAAACCTTTCACTTCGACGACAAAGAAGTAGCGCGCGAAGCTCTCAGCGAATGTGTGGCGAAGCAGCCAAACGGTGACGCCCGATAAAGGAGACTCTGTTCTACAGCCCCGTCAGGGGCGACATGATTTTAGACTGATTGCTATTGAGCAGGAGATTTATGTCGTCCCTGACGGGGCTTTCTGCGTCTTGATAACTTCCGGTTGAATTGACTTGGTTTCATCCTTCTGTTAGGATGCGCTTCGTTTTGAATGGGTTTAAGTAATAGCCTCATTAATCTTGTCTCTGCTTATTCTCACTCCAATCCGCAGCCCCTTGTAATTGTAAAATGTCTCTACTCTTCCTTTGGGGTTAAAGTAACATCAAAGCTTTGAGAGCTTATGAGTCAACATAATCAGACAGGAGAAAAATGAACAAATCCGTAGCTGTTCTAACTATAGCTTTACTTTTTGGAGTAGGAGGGATTTATGCCTACTCTTCAGGGCTTACAATTAAGAAGCCAACTGCCCAGCAGAAGTCGCCAATAAACAGGAAAGATCAGAGCCGTAAGATTTACAAAGGCTTGGGTAATCAAAATGACCCCAAAATACCCGAGGCCGCAGCAAAGTCAAAAGGTGATTTTAGAACTGAAATAGAAATCGGGCTTCAGACCCTAGAGCCTTTTGCCCCCCAATTTAACCTGCGTGATATGCTTAAAGGAAGGAGTTGCGAAGCAGATGCTATTGTTATTGCGACTATAAAAAGTGAAACTTCTTTTCTAACAGAAGATGAGACATTCCTTTATACCAATCATAATGTTGTCGTTAATGAGGTGATTAAGGACAATCCGGCCGCTACTTTACAAGCCGATGACAAAATTATTGTATCCCGGAGCGGCGGCACGATTACACTTAACGGGAAGAAAGTTTATGCCGTTAATAAAAGTGCGCTTCCCTTGCAGTTAAATAAACGGTATCTGCTTTTCCTTACCTATCTGCCCGAAAGAGGAACCTATGTCGCTGACAACATCAGCTATCTCTTAGAGAATAATAAAATTTTCAAGACAACCGCAGGGCCGTTGCCTAAACCGTTGGAGAGCGAGAACGAGGCTGAGGCTTTTATTCAAGGAGTACGCATCGTCGTTAATGAAGATTGTCCTAACACGCAGGGGGGGAATCAATAGTGAGTTTACGCAACCCCCTCACGGTGCTTCGACACAGCGTACTGTTAATAACCTGCATTCTTCTTCTTACCCTACAAAGCGGCCCCGTCATAAGCCAGACACAAAGCTGCACCCCTTTAACAGGGGCCATTTCACGATGGCCGCGAGGTTCTACAGTTTACGTAAGTTTAAGTGGTTTGAATGATGAACAGAGGAGGCAGGTTACCGCCGCCGTTGAAGCGTGGGACTTGGCGAATCAAACTAACGGTTCGTACGTCTCTTTTTCATTTAATCCACCCCCTAGTTCTACTTCATACACTCTGAGATTCGAGACGGGCCAAAATGTTCTTGACCCGAATATCAATCAAGTGCCGCCAGCACAGTTTTTCCCGGGAGCGACGAACTCTACCGGAAATATCACGTCGGGGATAGTCAGATTTGACCTTTCTGTAACTCGTGTAGGCGCGGATCTGGTGACTCAACAGCAAGCCTTGGATGAAACCGTATCTTCAGATAGCTTTTTGAAAGCGGCCTTGCATGAGATAGGCCACTCTATGGGCTTGGGGGATGGGAAAGTTGTTCCGGGCGGCGGCACCTCTACCGCCAGCGATCCTTGCGGCTCATACGGGCAGACTCAAGGCTCAACCGTCATGAATGCACAGTGCGGCGCTAATGACTGGGGAAATAATATGCCGGTCACTGTGCCGTCATGTGACAGTCAAAATATTAGTCAGGTATATCCGTGTAATACTATTTGCCCCACAGGAAGTACCCTTGATGCACGCTCATGCACTTGTAAGCTTGATTCAGGCGGATTATTCAATTCAAGCTGTGAGCCCGGATTAAAGCAGGAGTGCAAATCCAGACCGGCTTCTCAGGGATGGGAGTGGAAGGAAGAGATTTGTGACTGCGTATGCAAGTTCGGAGCCAATTGCAATATTGAAACCCCTATCCTCATAGATATAGAAGGAGACGGGTTCAACCTCACAGATGCAGAGAGCGGCGTTAATTTTGACCTGAATGGGGACGGCATTGCCGAACGGCTTTCGTGGACTGCTTTAGGCTCTGATGAGGCATGGTTGGCGCTAGACCGCAACGGCAACGCTCAGATTGATAACGGAAGTGAGTTGTTCGGCAACTTCTCTCCTCAATGGCCATCAGGTTCACCTAACGGTTTCCTTGCCCTCGCCGAGTTTGACAAAGCGGAAAGCGGCGGAAATGGTGATGGAGTAATAGACAATAGAGACTCCATATTCTACCGGCTACTTCTATGGCAGGATGAAAACCACAACGGCATCTCGGAAGCTTATGAACTTCGCACTTTATCGGAATTAGGAGTTGCTAAGCTGGAATTGGATTATAAGGAGTCGAAGAAGACCGACCAGTTTGGCAATCAGTTCAAATACCGAGCGAAGGTTTGGGATACGCAGGGAAAACAGTTGGGACGTTGGGCATGGGATGTATTTCTGGTGCCGGGACTATAGACAGCCAACTAAAAACAGCAAACAAAAACTGCCCGCAGGTCTTTACGGCTTGCGGGCAGTTTACTTTTACTCTACTTCATACGGCTCTGGCTCACTCATGGCAGGAGCATCTCCAAACCGGAGTTTCATCAGGCAATTTCTGCCGTCATAACATCTTCTATAAGTTTATTCTTCTTCTGTGTCCCGGCTCTTTTCAAATGCCACGCGGTTGACGCGCGACCAGTACCAGTAGACGGGAAGCCCCAGCGCTATCAGTATCAGCCCTATGACTGCCTGAACCGGGGTGGTTATAAGAGTGTTGATGAGCAGCCACGCCGTCACGAGCAGGAATAGCACGGGCACCACCGGATAGCCCCACGCTTTATAAGGCCGCTCGGCGTCCGGCATCTTCCGGCGGAAGATGAAGACGGATGCGGTCGTCAGCCCGTAAAAAATCCACGAGCCGAAGATTACGTAATCCGTCAGCGTGTCGAACGAGCCTGAGAGCGTCAGAATCCCCGCCCAGATTCCCTGTACGACGAGCGCGCCTATGGGAACGTGCGTGCGCGGGCTTAAGCGAGAAAGGTTCTGGAAGAAGAGCCGGTCGCGCGACATGGCATAAGGCACGCGCGCTCCCGTCAGTATGGAAGTGTGAAGTGTTCCGACCGAGGATGAAAGCAGCGCTGCCGCTATCAGGCTCACCGCGACCGGGCCTAAGAATGTGCGCGCTACTTCGGCAGCGACGGAAGAGGATTTGGGCACGCTGGCAATCTCCGTCGGCGTCATGGCGTAGAAGTACGCTATGTTGACGAAGACGTAGAGCGTGATGATGAGCAGCATCCCGCCTATCAGGGCCAGTGGGATGTTTCGCTGCGGATTCTTGACTTCGCCCGCCACGAGCGTCAGGTTGTTCCAGCCGTCATAGCCCCAGAGCGCCCCCAGCATGGCCGCGCCGAATCCGGCCATGCCGAAGCGTGCCGCCGCGCCCACTCCCTCGCAGGTTCCGCCCACGTCCGTCATGGTAAAGTGCGACCAGCTACCGTTACGCGAGAGCAGAAAAGCTCCTATGCCTACTCCAAGCACGAGCGCAATCTTTATCACCGTCAGGAACGCGGCGACGTGACCGCTCACTATCACGGTCGCGCAATTTATCAGCGTCACAACGGCGATGGCCGCGAGCGCCACCACCTGTAAATGGCCGAAGGGAATGTCGTAGCCGAAGACGGGCAGCGTGAAGTAGTTCGCGCTCAAGGCTCCGCCCATCAGGTCGTTGAGAAAGATTGCCAGGGCGACGGCGACGGAAGCCTGCGAGCCGGTCTTGGCTATGAAGATTTGCATCCAGCCGTAGAGGAAGCCCGCGCCCGCGCCGTAAGCCTCGCGCACGAAGACGTACTCGCCGCCCGCTCGCGGCATCATCGCGGCCAGCTCCGCGTAGGTCAGAGCGCCCGCCAGACTCAATATGCCTGCGGCTATCCAGACGGTGACGACCATTCCCGGCGTGCCCACGTTACAGGTCATCACGCGAGTCTTCAGAAAGACGCCCGTGCCTATGACGTTGCCCACGACGATTGAGATGGCGGCTATCAGGCCGAGGCCGCGAATGAGCGTGATGTTACTTGGCGCTAGTTTTGGCATGGATGTTTTTGGCGATTAAGAGTTCGGCGTTGAGAATGGCGGCTCCGGCTGCGCCGCGAATAGTGTTGTGGCTGAGAGCCACGAAGCGATAATCCATTACGCTGTCCGGGCGAAGGCGTCCGATTGTCACGCTCATGCCACGGCCCGCGTCCCTGTCAAGACGAGGCTGCGGCCTGTCCTGCTCGTCGCGCACAATGATTGGCTCTGCGGGCGCTGAATAGAGCCTGAGTTCCTGCGGAAGCGAGCGCCACGACGAGAGCGCGTCGCGTATCTCTTCGGGTTGAGCCGGGCGTTGCAGCTTAACGCGAACAGCTGCCATGTGGCCGTCCGTGACGTTGACGCGATGGCACTGGGCTGAGACTCTCAGGGGCGCGGCTTCTACGCGCTCGCCGTTTACGCGGCCCAGAATCTTCAATGTCTCTGCCTCCATCTTCTCCTCTTCGCTTTCTATGAAGGGAAGCACGTTGTCGGCTATGTCCAGCGAGGCGACGCCGGGATAGCCCGCTCCTGAGAGAGCCTGCATGGTAGTGGCCACGACCGCTTCGACGCGGAAGCGCGCGTGAAGAGGCGCGAGCGCCATCGCCAGCATGATGGTGGAGCAATTCGGATTCGTCACTATAAAGCCGCCGTCAAAGCCCCTCTTCTCGCGCTGCGAGTCTAGCAGCGAAAGGTGTTCGTGATTGACTTCCGGTATCAGCAGAGGCACGTCCTCGTCCATGCGGAAGGCGGAAGAGTTACTGATGACGGCGTAGCCAGCGCGTGCGAAAGCCTCTTCCGCTTCGCGCGCGACACCCGAAGGGAGGCTCGAAAAGACCAGCTCGCAGTCGAGCGGCGGTCGCGGCGGCTGAACCGTAAGCGAGCGCACGCGCTCGGGCATACGGCCCGGAAGACGCCACGCGCAGGCTTCCGCGAATGGCTTCCCCTGCGAGCGGTCTGACGCCGCGAGCGCAGTCACTTCAAACTGGGGGTGGTCTTCGAGAAGCTCTATGAATCGCTGCCCGACCGTGCCGGTCGCGCCGAGTATTCCTACACGCATCTTCTTCATACAAATTCCTCTATCTGATATCTCTTAATGCCTCTCGAATGCGGCGCACGCCTTCGGTCAGCGCGGCCAAGTCCGCGCAGAAGGAGACTCGCAGGTAGCCTTCGCTCTCACGACCGAACGCCCCTCCCGGAACCGTTATCACGCCGTGCTCAAGCAGCCGCTCCGCCACCTCCATAGACGTGCCGTGAGCGCCTACATTCATCATCGTATAGAAAGCGCCTTCGGGTGTGACCGCGCTCAAAGAAAGCTCGGCCGAGATGAGCGAGAGCAGGTGATGACACCTCTCGCTGAAGATACTGCGGGCCTTCGCGCGCTCCGTCGCGGCCTCTTCCGTCCATGCTGCCAGCGCGGCCTTCTGCGAGACAGTCGAGGCGCAGGTCGTCACATAGCCGTGCAGCACCAGCGCGGACTTAATCACTCCGGGGTCGCCGCAGAGCCAGCCAAGACGCCAGCCCGTCATGCTCATGGATTTCGACAACCCGCCTATGACAAGCGTGCACTCGTAGTAATCGGATAGCGAATGAGGACGGGCGTCTGTGAAATAGAGCTCGCGGTAAATCTCGTCGCTGATGGCTAAGACGCCCGTGCCCCTGAGCGCGTCGGCCATCGCCTCTAAATCTTTCGGATAGAGTATGCGGCCCGTAGGATTCGACGGGCTGATGGCGACGACCGCTTTTGTCCTCGGCGTCAGGCTTCGGGCGAACTCTCCGGCGTCGAACCCGAAGTGGCGCTCTGCGGGAAGTCTATAAAAGACAGGCACGCCACCGGCCATTCGCACAATCGTCGGATAAGCAACGAAGCCGGGGTCAGGCAGAAGCACCTCGTCGCCCTCGTCAACAATCGTCATCAACGCGAGGTAGAGCGCTTCCTGCGAGCCCGCCGTGATGATGACCTGTTCGGGCGTCATGCCCTGCCCACGGTAATCACCGGCAACGCGCTCTCGTAAAGCCGGGAGCCCGGCGTGACTGGTGTAGCCGTTCTGCTCCTCGCTTATCACGCGCACGGCTTCGCGGCGAATCACGCCGGGCGTAGGCAAGTCAGGCTCGCCCAATCCCAGATTGATGCTGCCGGGACGCGCCCTGTCAAAGAGCTGCCGTATGGCGCTCTTCCGTATGCCGCGCAATCTTCCTGCTGGCTCAAACTCCGTCAACGAAGAAAGTCCTCCAACTGTGCCGAGGCGTCCGTCTTCTCGTCACGATACTTAACAATCACAGGAGCGTAGACTGAAAGGCCCCACGCCTTCCCCTGCTCAGAAGTCAGAGCGCGAGAGCCGGGGACAACCACCGCGCCCGCAGGAATCTCAAGCACAGAATCCTCTGTCCTGCGGTAGACTTCGCCGCGAACCAAATCGAAGACGGGCGTGGAGCCTGTCAGGATTGTTCCGGCTGCCAGCACCGCTCGCTCCCGCACAATCGTTCCCTCATAGACGCCGCAGCCGCCGCCAACCAGCACGTCGTCTTCTATGACGACCGGGGCCGCGCCTACAGGCTCAAGCACGCCGCCGACCTGCGCCGCCGCCGAGAGATGCACTCGCTTTCCAATCTGCGCGCAGGAGCCGACGAGCGCGTGGCTGTCAATCATGGTGTTTTCGTCAACGTACGCGCCCACGTTGACGTACATTGGCGGCATGCAGACCACGCCGGGCGCTATGTAAGCGCCGTCGCGTATGCTTGAGCCGCCGGGCACGATTCGCACGTTGTTCGCCACGGTCATGGAGCGCACCGGATAAGTGCTCTTGTCGAAGAAATGCAGGGCGTATCCTACGGACATGTCTGTCAGCGTGCCCATGCGGAAGCCAAGCAGTATCCCTCGCTTCACCCATTGATTGACTTTCCAAGCGCCCGCGTCGTCGCGCTCGGCTGCGCGCACGCGGCCACTGTTGAGCGCCGCCTTGAAGTCGGCAAAGACAGCGAGGTCTTTGTCCGTAAAACCCTTCTTCTCGGAAGCGAAGAGCGCTTCTATCTCTTCACGAAGCCGCATGAAAGTTCTCCTTCAGGAGTCCTGCATCCGTCAGGATACGGCGCAAAGTCTCTCGCGTCTTCTCCTCTACGGGCACGAGCGGCAGGCGAAGATTCTCTTCGAGCAAGCCCATTAGGCCCATGGCGGCCTTGACCGGCCCAGGACTCGATTCTATGAAGTTCGCCTCCATCAAAGGCAGCAGACGGTAGTGAGCCGCGCGCGCCTCTTCCCACCTGCCTTCGAGCGCAAGGTTGACAATCTCCGTCATCAGGCCGGGCGCTTCGTTTGAGACAACGGAGATGACGCCGTCGGCTCCGAGAGCAATCAGGGGAAGCGTCACCGCGTCGTCGCCCGACAGCACTCGAAAATGTGCGGGGCGCTCGCGCAGGATTTCCATAATCTGCGAGAGGTTGCCCGAAGCCTCTTTGACGGCCGAGATGTTCTCCACCTCGCGCGCCAGTTTCAGAACCGTCTGCGCGGAGATGTTCGAAGAGGTGCGTCCCGGCACGTTGTAGACGACCACAGGCAAGGGATGTATGGCTTCGGCTACTGCGCGAAAGTGGGCGTAGAGTCCGGCCTGAGTGGGCTTGTTGTAGAAGGGAGCTACGACCAGCACAGCGTCCGCGCCCATCTCTTTAGCGCTCACGGAATATTCGATTGACGCGGCGGTCGAGTTGCTCCCGGTTCCGGCTATGACTCGCGCGCCGGATTTACGGGCCGCCTCAATCGTGAGCTTTATCACGCGGCGGTCTTCCTCTTCCGTCATGGTAGCGCTCTCGCCCGTGGTGCCGCACGGCACAAGCAGCGAGACGCCGCCCGCAATCTGCCGCTCTATGAGCGAAATCATCCGAGCCTCGTCAACCGGGCCTTCCCGTTTGAAAGGCGTCACGAGAGCCGTCGCACACCCTTTGAGCCAGCCAGTCTCTATAGCCATTTTCTCATCATCCTCTCTTTGAGAATATCGTCAAACGCCTCGGAGAACTCGTAGACGCCCGTGCGCCCGATTATCCAGCGAGCGGCCAGCAGAGCGCCCGCCGCGAAGCCCTCGCGCGAGCGGGCGGTGTGCGTCAGCGTGATTTGGTCAGCGAGGCCGTCGAAGCCTACGCGATGCGTGCCCGGAATGAAGCCGGCGCGGGTGCTTGAGACGGGAATCTCGCGCTTCAAGCGGGCTGAAAGCAGCTCTTTTAAGCGCAGCGCCGTCCCCGAAGGAGCGTCCTTTTTTCGCGCGTGATGCGCCTCTTCTATAAAGGGAGCGTATTCGTCCAGCCCCTCGAAAAGCTCTCCGGCCCGCTCTATCACGCGATAGAAGAGATTGACGCCGATTGAGAAGTTCGCGCCGTACACAAGCGCGCCCTTATTCTTCTCAACGAAGCGCTCCACGTTGACGCCCTCCTTGTTCCACCCCGTAGTCCCTTCCACGAGCGGGACGCCCGCCGTCATGCACGCGGAGATGTTGTTAAGGACGGCGTCGGCTACGGAAAAGTCTATGGCCACGTCGGCGCTCTGTTTGAGCCGCTCGGCCACCTCCTCCACCCTTTGCAGCATGTCCGAGGAGGTGAGCACCAGAGCTACACGATGGCCCTCTTCAAGCGCCCTCGCCTCAACCAGCCGCCCCATAGCGCCATGCCCGATTAGTGCGATTCTCATCACTCACCCTTCAATTAAGTCCGGAGAGTCTAGAGAGTCTGGAGAGTCTGGAGAGCCGGAAGTCATTCTTCTCTATAGACTCTCAGGACTCTACAGACTCTCCAGACTCTCCAGACTCCTTCAGTAGCGTGTGCGCGAGCCGTGTGTATAGCTCGACTGCTTCTTCCAGTTCCCGCTTGCTGACGCGCTCTTCGTCTGTGTGCGCGACGAGGATTGAGCCGGGGCCCAAGAGAAGCGGCGTGCCCCAGTTCGAGAGGTGCGGAATGTCGGTCATAAAGCGCACGGCGCACTGCTCGAAGCCTTCGAGCGTCAGCAGGCTTATGGGCGCGGCTTCCGACAGATATTCAATCTCCGCGCGTCCCCTTACGGCTTGCTCAAGCATCTCGCGCACGGGCCGTACTTCCGTCACCAGCCTGAGCTGTAATTCGGCCTCGGCTTCAGCCGGTATGACGTTGGGGCGACTGCCGCCGCGTATGACTCCTATGTTACAGGTAGTCTCGCCTAAGCGAGCATCCGTGGGCCAACGAAGAGCGCGAACGTCCGCCAGCACATCCAGCAGCTTTTCAATGGCAGACTCGCCCTGCTCAGGATAGGCCGAATGCGCCGCGCGCCCCTTTGTCTTCAACATCAGGCGCAGAGAGCCTTTCGTGCCCACGGCCAGCCGGTTGTCCGTCGGCTCTCCGTTAATCATGAAGCGGCAATGTTGGGCCACCGGATGCGTGTTGACAAAATCCGCGCCACGGCTCCCCAGCTCTTCGTCAACCGTGAAGAGAAGACCGATTTGACTGATGCCTTCCGCGCGTAGCCGCTCGGCTGCCGCAATCTGCGCGGCGATGATGCCCTTGGCGTCGCAGGAGCCGCGCCCGCGTATGAAGTGCGCGTCCTCTTCCGAAGGGATGTATGGCGGCACGGTGTCCATGTGGGTCGAGAAGACTATAGTCGGCGTAGCTTCCTTCACGGTTGCGATGACGTTGGCGCGTCCGGGCTCCATCTCCTGGCGCTCCACCCGATAGCCAAGTCCGGAAAGTGTGCGCGCGAGGAAAAGTCCCACGGCCTCTTCATCTCCCGTCAAAGACGGGATGTCTATAAGCTCTCGCGTCAGCTCAAAGATATTCACCGCGCCCTGCCCTTCGATGCAAGTTTGACTGTACGGTCTTTATTCCCGGCCTCCCGCTCGAAGAAGGCTTCGTGAAGACGCCTGACGACTTCATCCGCGTGCGCTCCTTCAACGGCGAACGTCAGGTTGATGCTGGATGCTCCCTGAGAGACGAGCGAGACGTTTATGTCGCTGATGGTGGAAAAGACCATCGAAGCTATTCCGGGCGTGGAGCGCAGGCCCTCGCCCACCACGCAGACGATTGCGCGCTCCCTTTCAACTTCGACTTCGCCCAGCCGCTTCAGCTCTTCCAGAATCGCGGGCAGGTTGCTCGCGTCATCGAGCGAGATTGAGACGCTGACCTCCGAAGTCGTCACCACGTCAACAGCCGTGCGATGCCGGTCGAAGATTTCAAAGATGGCTCGCAGGAAGCCGTACGCGCCCAGCATGCGGCCCGATGTTATCTGAACAGTCGTGATGCCCGTCTTGTGCGCTATAGCCTTGACGGTGCGCGGCACGGCCTCAGTCTCGAAACAGACCAGCGTGCCTGCCTCTTCGGGCGCGCGCGAGTTGCAGATGCGAACGGGGATGCGCCGCTCGACCGCCGGTTGAATCGTCTTCGGATGAAGAACTTTAGCGCCGAAGTAGGCAAGCTCGGCGGCCTCCGAGTATGAGAGCAAACGTATGGTGCGTGCGCTGTTGACTACGCGCGGGTCTGCCGTGAGCACGCCCGTCACGTCCGTCCAGATTTCAATCTCGCGCGCTTCGCAGCAAGCGCCAACCAGAGCCGCAGTGTAATCGGAGCCGCCGCGCCCCAGTGTCGTAGTGGCGTTCTTCAGGCTGGATGCTATGAAGCCGCCCAGCACTGGGACGACGGAAGACTTAATCAAGGGGAGAAGCTCGCGGCGCGTGCCGGTTTGCGTCTCTTCGTAGATGGGCGAGGCGTTCCCGTATTCGTCGTCCGTTCTGACGCAGCGCCGCGCGTCCACGTACTGCGCGCGAGCGACCGCACGCGCAGAGAGCAGGGAAGCAAGCAGAAGCGCCGAAAGCCGCTCGCCGTAAGAGACTATCTCGTCCTGCAAGGGCGGGCGCGTCACAGGATGCTGCGCGACTATACGCAGGAGCTCGTTCGTCTCTCGCTTTGCAGTCTCAATCGCAGACCACGCAGCGTCTCGCGCTTCACGGTCGGAGAGCCTGCGCGCGACTTCCGTGTGCCGCTCGAACTGCGCGTCCAGAGAGCGTGTCGCGCCCTCCGCGTCGCCGCCAGCCGCGCGCTCAACGCTCTCAAGCAGCGCGTCCGTGAAGCGGCTCATGGCCGAGACGACGACCACCGGGCGAGCATCGCGCCTTGATTCTACAATCCCGGCCACGCGCTCGAACGCCGCAGTGTCTTCGACGGACGTGCCGCCGAACTTCATGACTGTGGGCCTCTCGGAAATCTCCATCTGTTCTTATCTTCTTACCAGACATCGCCTGCAATCAGGTCTTCGTAGGTGTCGCGGCGGCGAATCAGCTCGACGCGGCCTCCTTGATGCACCATGACGGCTGCGGGCAGTGGGCGGCCGTTGTAGGGAAACATCTGCGCCAGCGAGTACGCGCCGCTATTGAGTAGCGCCAGCACTTCGTCCGAATGCACATCGGCAGGCAGCCTGCGATAATCGGGCAGGCGGCCTTCGCGCTCTATGTCGAAATAGACGTCGCCGGAATCACAGAGCGGCCCCGCCACCTTGTACAAAGCCTCGTGCGCCTCGTCCGCACGCGAAGCGTTAATCAGATGGTAGTACCACTTGTAGTTGTTCATGGAGAGCAGGATGTTGTATCCGGCGTCGGTCAGAAGCCATGTGTCGTCCGTCTCGGGCCTGCGCTTGAGGTTGCGAACGGTCGTCAGCACGAGTCCCGCGTCGGCTATGACGCTGCGCCCCGGCTCAAGCAGGATAGTGACGCGCTCAAGCAGGTGCTCCGCTTCGGCGTCTCGTGCCGCGTCGCGCGCCGCGCGAAGGGCCGCTCGCAGCACTTCCGAAGGCTCAAGCTCCGCGCCCAGCATGTCGCGCTCGTGCTCCGGCAGCTCGTCCGCCATGGAGCGGTCGCGCAGGTAGTTGACGGGGATGCCGCCGCCCAAGTTTATGTGCTCAAGCGTGTGGCCCGTCTCGCGGTGAATCGTGACCAGATGCTCCCACATAGTCTTGAAGGCCGCCGCGAACGGCTCTACGTCCGGCGTCTGCGAGCCGACGTGTATGTGTATGCCGCAGAGGTGAATCAGGCCGGGATGTCTCAGCCCCCTGCGAAAGGCTTCCAGAACTTCGGATGAAGAGATGCCGAACTTGGATGTCAGAAGCGCCGTCTGTAACCCTAAGTGCGAGCGCGTCCCTATCTCGGGCACGAGCCGCAGGGCTATGCGGGCGCGAGTGTTAAGACGGCGCGCGGCCTCTTCAATCAGCTCAATCTCGTAGATGGAATCCACGTTGATTGAATAGATGCCCGCGCGCACGGCCTCTTCGATTTCCGCAGGCGACTTGCTGGTGCCGTTGAAGATAATCTGGTCTGGATGAAAGCCTGAGCGAAGGGCCTTGTAAAGCTCGCCGCCCGAATTGACCTCAAGGTCAATGCCCGCGTCGCGCACAGTCCTTAAGACGGCCATGTTCGAGTTGGCCTTGGACGCGTAGCAGAACTTCATCGGATGCTCTACGGCTCGCGCCGCCGCTTTCAGCCGCTCTATGTTCGAGCGTATGCGCGGCTCTGAGAAGACGAAGAGCGGCGTGTCATACTCGCGCGCAAGCGCGGGCGCATCCACGCCGTTGATAGTAAGATGGCCGCCCCTCGTCTCTAAATAACCCGGAATTGCCCATGCCGGGTTTGAGGCGACTCCTGTTGATGACATGTGATAAAAGCTCCTTCAAGATGGGTCGTCAGGCGCGAAGCAGAAATGTATAACCGGACGCGCGCCCCGGCGAAGATAGTCTGACAACAGGCGCGCGTCAAGTTGAGATAATAACGAGGGACTCTATTTAGAATGAGCGTAGAAGAAATAGACTGGCGAGAGGTCAGGCGTGACTATCCGGTGACGGCCAGCACGGCCTATTTGAACAGCGCCGCCGCCGGGCCGGTCATGCGGCAGGCTTTTGAGGCGGCCACCACTTTCTACAGAGAGATGACGGAAGAGGGGGACGCGCGCTGGGAAGAGTGGCTCGACAGGCGCGAGCGCGTACGCCAGAGCGTGGCCCGCTTCATCAACGCCGAGCCGGAAGAGATTGCGTTCACTACCAACACCTCTGCGGGCATGAATCTGATTGCAGACGCTCTGGCGGCACGCGGCCCGGTCATCTCATGCGACCTTGAATTTCCAGTCTCTACGTGGCCCTGGATTCACAGGGGCTGCGGCCTTGAGTTAATAGAGGCGCGCGAGAGCGGCGGCGTGGTCGGAGCCGAGGATGTCAGGCAGGCTATAACTGCGCGCACGGGCGTCATCTGCCTGAGCCACGTTCAATTCTCTAACGGCCTGCGAGCCCCGCTCGAAGAGATAGGCGAGATGAAAGGCCGCCACGCTTTCGTGGTCAACGCGAGCCAGTCTGCTGGAGCGCTTGCGTTGGACGTAAAGCGAATGAAGATTGATGCGTTGTGCGCGACAGGCCACAAGTGGATGACTGCCGGGTACGGCGCGGGCTTCGTCTACCTCAGACGGGAGTTGCTCGCGGAGACAGAAGCGCGCGCAATCGGCTGGCTCAGTGTCGAAGACCCCTTTCAGCTACTTTATAGCCGGGACTTCAAGGTGCGAGACGACGCGGCCGCTCGCGCAGAGCTTGGCTGCCCGCACTTCGCCGGAATCTTCGCGCTCGGCGCAAGCGTCAGCCGATTTATGGAGATAGGAACAGAGAGGATAGAAGCGCGCGTCCTTGAGCTTAATCGCTCGCTGACGGAGAAGCTTAGGGAAGCGGGCTGGCGCGTGCTCTCGCCTCTGAAGATGGAAGCCACGCGCTCCGCGCAGACGCTCGTAGCGGCTCCTGACCCCAGAGCCCTGACCGAATACCTCTTCTCACGCTCCATCCCCGTCACAGAAAAACCCGAAGGCATACGCGTCAGCACACACCTCTTCAACAACGATGAGGACATCACACGATTACTGGAAGCGCTCAGGGAGTGGGGGATAGGGACTGGGGGTTAGGGGATGGGGAAAGAAAATCCAGTTGTCTTTCTTTTACCAGCCCCTAACCCCTATCCCCCATCCCCCATTCTCATTCTCTTCCCATGTTCTGGCGCTCTATCATCCATTGCGGGTAGAGCTGTTGCGGTTGGGTGGCTGCGTTCAAGCGAGCCACTTCTTCCGGGCTCAATTCAATCCCGACGCTCTTGAGGTTGTCTTCCAGTTGCGACATCTTGTTAGCGCCTATGATTATGGAAGTGACGCCGGGTTGAGCCAGAAGCCACGCGAGCGCCACCTGCGCAACGGTGGCGTCCTTCGCTCTGGCGACTTCGTCCAGCGCGTCTACGGCATCAAAGCCGCGCGCTTCGTCTATCGGCGGAAAGTTGAAGCCGGAGCGGCGCGCGCCTTCAGGGCTGGGAGTGTCGCGCCTGTACTTTCCGGTGAGAAAGCCGCCCGACAGAGGCGACCACGGCAACACGCCCAAGCCCTCTTCCAAGCAGAGCGGCAGAAGCTCGTGCTCAAGGTCGCGCCCCACCAGCGAGTAGTACGCCTGAAGCGAGACGAAGCGCTCCCAGTCGTGCGCGTCGGCCAGCACGAGCGCTTTCATGAGGTGGCGCGCAGACCAGTTTGAGCATCCCAGATAACGTACCTTGCCTTGTCTGACAAGGTCGTCCAGCGCGCGAAGCGTCTCTTCCACAGGCGTCACCACGTCCCAGCCGTGCACCTGATAAAGGTCTATGTAATCAGTGCCTAATCGCTTGAGGCTCTGCTCGCAGGCGGCCATGATGTGCTGGCGCGAGAGCCCTACGTTGTTCACATCACTCGTCCCGGCCTGCGCGCCTTCGCTCATGGCCGAGCGCACTTTAGTAGCGATGATGACACTGTCGCGCCTCACACCCGATGAGACGATTGCGCGCCCCAGTAGCTCTTCCGACTCGCCGTAGGAATAGACATCTGCCGTGTCGAAGAAGTTTATCCCGGCATCCAGAGCCCGCCCGACCATACAGTTTGCGCCCTCCTGGTCAACTTCCGCTATGTTGTAGAACTTCTCACCGAAGGTCATAGTCCCCAGACACAGCTCCGAAACCTTCAGCCCCGTATTCCCAAGCCTGCGATATTTCATCTATATCACCCCCTGTTTTGATATTACTGATATCTATCTACCACCCGCGTTGAATCTGCCAGCGCTCAACGATGCGCCCCTGTTCGAGCACGTTGTAATGCGAGTGCTGGGCTGCCGTCAGGCACGAATGATTTGCAAGGACGCGGACGCGCGTGCCTACTTTCAGGCGATTAAAAGTCTCTTCGTCGTCTACTAAGACCTCGCCGTGCTCCTGCGAAAGCCCAGCGAGCCTTGCGCCCGTGTCGCGTCCCTTAATGTCTAGCACCAGACCGTAGCCGCAATCCGGGTCAAGCTCCACAGCGCCCCTGTCTTTGGAGAGCGCAATCGCCCCGGCATCAAGCACGACTTTGCGGCGCGCGGCGTCTCTGTGAGTGACTGCGGCCAGCACGGAGAGCGCGCAATCATCAAAGCCGCAACTGCCGAGCGTGGCTTGAAAGGCGTCGAAGAAGATGTAGTTGCCGGGACGCGCTTCGTCAATTCCTTCAAGGTGGTCTATGTGCGTCATGGTCGGCGTAGAGCCTATGCTTACGACCGCAACCGGAATATCCAGAGAGCGCAGGCGCTCTGCCATCTCAAACATGGAATCACGCTCATGACGCGCGAGCGCGAGCAGCTCTTCCCTGTTGCGGCAATGATAGGAGTGGCCCGCGTGCGTCAGTATCCCTTTGAAACGAAGGTTGGACGAATCAAGTATCCGGCGCGGAATCTCAAGAGCCTCTGCTGATTCCGGCTCTACGCCGCAGCGATGATAGCCGCAGTCAATCTTCAGGAAGATGTCTAATGAAACGCCAGCGCGACGGGCTCGCTCGTTAAGCTGCGCGGGAATTTCAACGTCGTCCGTGATGAGGGCGAAGCTTTCGCAACGGCGCGAAATCTCAATCGCTTCATCGAATTTTCCCGGCTCAACCGGCACCGCGTAGAGGATGTCCGTGAAGCCGTGCTGCGAGAAGGCTCGCGCTTCAAAAAGCGTGGAGACGGTGATTGCGCCCGTGTGCCCTTCGGTCTGAAGGCGCGCGACCTCGACGCATTTATGCGTCTTGACGTGCGGGCGAAGGTTCGTGCCCGAAGCGCGCACGCGCCTGCTCATACGCTCTGCGTTTCGTCGCACGCGCTCAATGTCCAGCACTAGACAGGGAGTTTTAAGCTCTTCAAGCTCCATTCTTATGACTCAATATAATCGCTCTCTCGTTAATCGGCCAGCGCCCGGCCCACAGGCAGAATCAACTGCCGATGTCGTTTAACCCGACACGATATAGTGTATGATGAGCGGGCAGAAGGGCGAGTCATGACGAGAAAAGTAGTAAGTTTCGTTGTCATCTCAACTGGCACGGGAATTGTTAGCTCTTCTACGCAAGGGAGGTCGGTATGACATCAATTAACATTAAACAGAGAGTTGGCGGAGCAATTCTAGGCATCTCTATCATCTTTGGCGTGGGCTTTACGCCGGGCATAACTACTCAGGCGCAGTCCCGCAACGACGGTTATTACGGCGGTCAGGATCGTGACCGCAACGACCGCGATAGGGGACGCCGACGCGGGCGCGACTGGGATCGTTACGGCAGGTGGGGAGGCTCTTATGAGCTGAGGCAGACGGCCCTCAACGCCGGATACAACGAAGGCGCAAAGGAAGGTCGCAAAGATAGAAGCAAGGGCAGACGCTTCGACTTCTACAGCAAGAGCGAATTCCAGAAGGCGACCAAGGATTACAACTCGCGCCTTGGCGACAGAGAGCTTTATCGCCGCTACTTCCAGCAGGGCTTCGAGAACGGCTACACGGACGCCTACAGAGGCTACTAAGACTGTAGCAGTCCAGAGTCCAACGCTCTAAGTAAAGTCCCGTGTCAGGAGATAGATTCTCCTGACACGGGACTTTGTAACTTGGAACCCGGAATCTTTTATTTCATGCGCGAGAGTATGCCGTCGGGCGCGGCGAATCGCTGGAGCTTGCTGTAAGGGATTGTGACTATATCGGCGCAGGCTTCTATGACGTGCGGAAAGCTGGGCTGAATCTGCAATCCCGCGCCGGAAAAGTTGTAGTTGAAGGTCGTGCCCTCAAGTGTATCCATAGTGTAGGGTGCATCGCAGTTATCGTCAGTGTCCCTGCCGGAAGCCTTGATGCGCTCTGCCGACTCTATCCTCGCGCCGAAGATTGTTCTCAGTATGGCCTGCTTGTCGGCCTCGTAGTTCCTGAACAGGCCGGAGAACTCGACCAGCTTTCCCGTGCGCAGGTCGAAGGTCTGCGAGATGTTATCGTCGTTGGTCGGATACGGGCCGCCGCAGTAATACTGCGACGAAGCGTAAATGCTAAAGATGTCCCTGTCAGCATAAGCCACCCTTGACCGCACCCTGAAGTACGAATCCTTTCCGGTACAACCTGCTGCCGTGAACTCTTTTGTCGCGGCGGCTATCTGGCGATTGACCTCGCGCATGATGCGCGCGTCCCTGTAACGAGTCAGTCGCGGATACAGGATTCGCGAGCGCCCCACGCGCGTCTTGGCGTAGCCTATGCCGCCACCTGCACCGCGAGTCTGTGAGAGCGCCGGTTGGCTGGCGCTCCCGGTTGACAGGAGAATTGCGGCGGCTATCAACAGTGCGGACGGAAAACGAAGTTGCATACTTTTTATCCTTTGAGTATTACGGTCTGGCAAAGCTTGATTCATCAAAGATACACAATAAATGCAAAAGGCAAAAGTGAAGGGAAAGAAGAGTAGCGGGTCGGTGAGTAATCTAAACAAGTAATTCACCGCAGAGACGCAGAGGAACGCAGAGATTAGCGCAGAGAGTTGAATGCTTAACTCTCTGCGCCCCCTCTGCGTCACTCTGCGTCTCTGCGGTGAGTCGGATTTTGAAATTGACCTGCTACCGGATAATGAGAAGTCTTGACCTGCCCGTTGGCGCGTGACACTATCAATCGCGTAAGGAGGTAAACGATATGAGACCCGGAGGAATGCTGGCAGCGCCTAATCAAGCCAGAATTAAGGCCAGGGTGCTTGATGTGGAACAATCCACGAGCTTCCCTGACAAGTGGCATTGCAGGCTGGAGGTCTTGGAATCAAACAGCGTGAGCGGCCCCAACTTCGCCCGCGTGGGGGAGCAGGTCGAGGGGTTCACATTTGGGCCTACGTGGGATGTGCCGCCGCAGGCCGTGGTAGAAGCTGACGTTGAATATATAGGAGATGCGCGCGGCGGACA
The DNA here is from genome assembly GCA_036389255.1 of Pyrinomonadaceae bacterium. Lineage (GTDB taxonomy): Bacteria > Acidobacteriota > Blastocatellia > Pyrinomonadales > Pyrinomonadaceae > JACVRN01. The sequence continues at coordinate 4,416 of DASVQI010000042.1, read as the reverse complement.
GTTCAAGCTGAGCAACGTGCGCGTCTCAGCCGAGTAGAAGCGAGAACTCTCTCAGCGCTGCCTCAGCGTCTCTCCATGTCTGCGGCGGTGAATAACTTTTAAAGAGACTCACCGCCGCAGGCGCGTAGAGACGCTGAGACGAGCGCGGAGGGTTGAATGTTCGGCGGGCGTCTCAGAGTTGCAACTCGTCCTTGCCGGGTTGTTGCGCGCTGCCGGACGATTCCTTATCGCTGCTCTTCTTTCCTGACGAGCCTTTCTCAGACTTCTTTCCGTATGACTCTGTCCCGGATTGCTCGCCCGTTGATTCGCCGGAAGCCTCTATGTCCATAGGCGTCGGGGCTCCTCCGCCGCTTACGCCGCCGGATTCGGACGAAGCGCCGATGGCGTCCATGGGCGTGGGCACGCCCTGACCGCCTGATTCGTAGGACGACTGGCCCAAGGCATTCATAGGAGTCGGCATCTCCGCGCCCGATGAGCCGGAGACGGACTCTCCGCCGCCGCCCGAGTTGAAGGGAGTCGGGACGCCTCCCCCTGTGCCGCCGCCGCCGGGCGGAGGGTCTGCCATTTCCAACGAGTCAAAGGGAGTCGGCACGCTGCCGCCCCCTGTGCCGGATGCGGCTCCCATGGCCGTGTCGGGTCTGGGCGCGGAGGAATCTGCCGGGCCGCCGCCTCCTGTGCCCTGTTGTGTAAAGGAGTCCGAAGGCACCGGCGGCTGGCCGGAGGAGCCATCGCCCGTACCCCGTCCCCCGGAGGAAGCCACCGTCTCCTTCATCACATTGATGTTGATTGTTATCTCTGGATTCATAGTAATGCTCCTAACTGAATGTAAGCATTGCTTTGATACGAGTGCGTGGTGATGGCGACGGCTCGCGCCGCAGCCTGTAAGGCAAGACTGCTAGCTTAGCCACGCCAGCCACACACTCGTACAAGCTCTGTCACTCGTCAACCGCCATGATGCGCGCGCGCGGGTCACGGATTGCGGTCAGCCTTCCGTGCTGCGCGGGTGCTAGTTCATGTAGGCCGTGACGATGAGCGGCGGAGAGGTCGCGGAGGTAATCACCGTCATGGTGCGCCCGTTCGCCTTGGCTGCGTTGAACATAACGAACAGGTTGGTGACGGCGTCGGGAGCGCCTGTCTGAATCTGTAGCCAGCCAACGCCTGCTACGTTTGCCCATGCGTTCTGCGAGTTGCTGGAAGCGAAAGTTTGAACTATCGCCACGTTGTTGTATGTCGCCATTATCTTTCTCCTTTTCAATCTTGTTAAGCTCGTCTCTGTGTGCGGCAGACCCGTACAAGGGGCTGCCTGCTACACGAAGTAAGCTACGGATACTGTGTTTGCGTCGGCGTAGACATTTACTTTCTGTCCGCTACCGACCGCTTCACAGAACAGTGTGAGCAGGTCTGTGACGGCGTCGGGCGAGCCTGCCTGAATCTGCCGCCATCCGAGAGTCTCTATGTTCGCCCATGCGTTCATAGTGTTGCTTGAGGCGAAGGTCTGAATGACACTCTTGCCGTTGTACCATGCGGCGGTCGTGCCTCCGCCCGCAGCGCCTACGGAAACCTTCGCGGTGATGTCCGAGCCGCTCTTGGTTATCTCCGTCACGGAGACTTTCGAGTCGGAGCCGTCGTAGGCTTTGCTGCTCGGCGTGGTGCTGACGGTGAAGCTGCCGGTGGTGCCGCTACAGGGGAAGGCGTCGGTCGCGTCGCCGGAGTTGGCGTTGGCGTTGAGGTCACGCCTGCCGTCGCACTGCTCTATGTCAACGAGGTAGTGATTCTCGTCCGTGTTGTTGTTCTGATTCTCGTCAATGTGCTCGATAATCAAGCCCTCGCCGGGAATGTTGGCGTCGAAGCCGAGCTTGCGGCGGTTAGACAGCAGGAAGTACTGCTTGCTGTCTGCGGCCCCTATGGGACACTTGATTATCTTGTTGCTGGTCTTGTAGGGCTGCAACGTCACGGTCTGCGATGCGTTGAAGACGGTGGTGACGCTGGCCCATCCGACCTTGGCCTTGACGTAGGCAACGGGGTGGGCGGGCTTGTCGCCGCCGCCGTTCCAGCTTCCGCCCGCCATCAAGTCCCAGTTGCCGGTGCCGCGCGAGCTGTAGTCCGTGTCGTAGAGGTCGGGCTGTCCGAGCAGCAGGTGTCCAAGCTCGTGCGACATGACGCCGACTCGACCGTCTTCCGGGGCCATGAAGTATCCCTGCACCTTGACGCCGTCCACGGTCACGGGGTTGATAGACCACTTGTGCGACCAGATGTCGTTGGCGTTGCCGGTCTGTTCCGCGCCGGAGCCTGCGGCAATGATGACGATTGCTTCTATGACGCTGTCGCCGTCGTTGTCGTAGGGCGCGAAGTTGACCGTGGGGTTGGCCAGAGCGAGCACGTCTTCTACAAGCTTCTGCGCGTTCTGCGGGTAGGTGCCGAAGCCGTTCTGGCCGTTCGTGTAGTAGGTCTTGGGCTTCGGAGCGCGGAACCAGCCGAAGACTTCGCCCGTGACCGTCAGTTGGTTGTAGGACACTTCCGCGTAGTAGTCACGCATGCTCCCGGTTGCGAAAGTCCCGCTTGAGAAGAGCAGGTCTTTGAAGTGTTGGAGCGTCTTGGTGCCGGGCTTGTCGGAAAAGTCAACCAGCAGCACTATGGCTCGCCTTGTTCCTGTGACGGGGGCGAACTCTCTATTGCTCTCCACGAGCGTATGCGCGCGTGTTCTGGGCGGGCGGCTCTTGATGACTGTAAAAGACCTGTAGTCGAGCACGTCTGCTGAGGCAGTCGCGGGCAAATCCTTGCCGGAGGCAAAGACCTGCTGTGACCTGATGATTTTCTCCAGCAGTTCCGGCGCGGGCGGAACCAGACATTCCACCTCTTCAAACGGGGGCTGCTGAGTTTCGTCACTCTGTTTATTGGGCATAACATTGTCTCCTTCGAAAGCAGTGGCGCTTCTGATGAGATTTTCAGGGGCGCGTGGCGAGTCTGAAAGGTTGCCGCTTAGAGTGTTAAGGAGAGTTGCGGCAGCAATCAGTATTTCGGGCGACCCTTATAGACCGTTCTGCGAGGACTTTGAAGCGCCGGTGAACCAAAGACCCGTGCTGGGTGCCGTTTGTGATAGGCAGACAGGATGGGTGTCTTATCCTCATTCGAGGGATGAGGAGGTCTAGAAGTTAATGAGTAGCTCTAGCAGGACATTTTGAATTTCCTCTTGGCACGTCAACGTGGCAACACTTATGCCAAGCCGTATGCCGCAACCGCCGCTCTCTTCTATTTCAGAAGAAAGCGCGATAAACCGTAGACACGGGCGCGTTCCCTTAAGCGCGCAGGCGACCTGATGTCGCGTCTCATGGTGTCTACATCCAGTCACAACACCGGCGCTCACTTGTCTACATTTGTGAACACAGGGGTCGCGGCTCAATTTCAAACTAACCGGGACAGTTCTCTAAATGTATATGTCGCCCGGAGTCGAAAGCTTTCACATTCGAGGATAAAAAGAACTCACCGCCGCAGAGAGACGCGGAGAGAGGCGGAGAAAAGCTGAACTCTCTCTCTCCGCGCCTGCCTCCGCGTCTGCGGCGGCGGTGAATTACCTGTTTCAAGCTGTCGGCTTCGGAATTTGAGGCGGAGCGGCGGATGGAGCTTCCGGCGCGGAGGCGCGTGTGCGCTGCGTGTGGCGGGCGGTTTCCCACTCGGCCAGTCGCGCGAGGTGGTCGCGGAACTTGTTCCGCACCACGGCGTCGAGTTGGCGAACCTTGTTGACGCCGCGCTCGACGGCATCATCCAGCCCCGCCGTAGCCGACACACGCTCGCGCTTGCTCCTTTGCTGCTCGTCAATGGCCCGCTCGAAAGCCTCTATGTCGGCGTTGAGGTCTTCCAGAAAGTTACCGGGCAGCCCATGCTCTGTGAACCCGTCCGCCAGGGGCAGCGCGTCCGCCGCGAAAGCCCTCGCTATGTTTAGCAAGTCCACGTCGTTCACATTTCCTCGCGGGATTCGGAATTTATCTTCGAGGCCGCTCGTCTCTAAAGCCATAGCTCGCGCAGTATCGCTGATAGCTTCCATATCCTCTCGCAGGTTCGTGCGAGCTTCGCCTCTGAGCGTAGTCCCTTCACGCGCACTGCGCTCGCTCGATTGTTGAGCCGCAGCCAACTGCTCTATCTGACTTATGATTGTGTCCAGTTCGGTAAAGAGTTGACGCCCGCGAGAGTCTTCGGGAAAAGGTGCGGTGTATCTCACTCCGAAATCACGTACACGCAAAAGCATCTCGTAACGACGCCTGAGGTTGTCATTCATAGCTCTGCTCCTTAAATGTTGAGGGAAGGAAAGAGGCGCGAGGTTCCTTCCGGTGAGCCAAAAGGAAAAAGTTAGCCTTGCCCGTCGCAAGTGCGCGCATTATAACTCTCAGTCTCGCGTTAGGAAATATTAATTTTAGCCCG
>DASVQI010000041.1:0-579461 GCA_036389255.1 Pyrinomonadaceae bacterium | reverse complement strand
ATCGTCATGTTCATGTTCCAAAGTGAGCCACTACTCTAATCCCCCTCTCTTTGTTATCATCTCTGAGTTCTAGTCTTTGATAACTTGTAACGGCTAATGCGTAGCTCAATCCCAAGAGTGGTGTAATGAGCATCGCCGTTCGAGATGAAAGGTTCATTCTCACGGCGAATCAATTACGCAGGCATATTCTATTGGAAACTTCCAATAGAATCAAGCTTTTTGTGCTGTCCCCGTTGGGAGGTATCTCCTAATGGCAAGAGGGCCGCGCGAGAAGCCTGAGCGTTTGGCTGAAAAGCTCCTAACAATTCGGATGGCGCTTGGCGTATCACAAACTGAAATGCTTAAGCTTCTCGGAGCTGAAGACAGAATGGCATATCACAGGATTTCCGAATTCGAATCAGGAAAGGGTGAGCCATCGCTGTTAATTCTGTTGGCATACGCTCAGGTTGCTGGTGTCTGTGTAGACGTGCTGATAGACGATGAGCAGACCTTACCCTCGAAGTTGCCGAGCAAGCCGAAACACTAGCAACGCACTATTAGAACATCACTCTTCATCCTGTAGTGGGTCAATATCAAAATCAATCACCGCAGAGACGCAGAGAGACGCTGAGACGAGCGCAGAGAGTTGAATGCTTTTCTCAGCGCCCCCTCTTGCGTTTCTCTGCGTCTCTGCGGTGAATTACTTGTTTAGATTTCTAACTGACCCGCTATCCTTCATCCTGCTTGGTAGACAGTTCGGATAAAAATCGGCAATAATAACGGCTTTCGGCGCAACTCGGTTCTTTCGGCAGTATGCGCACAGGGGATTTCTCGCAGTTTCCTTGTGTGATGTCAGTCTGCCTGAAAGGAAGACGATGCCGGTTGAAAACATTTGGCTTCATGGCTGAAGAGCCTCTCGCCATCTTTTTAGCGAACAGAAAGGAATCGTTACCCTTGTCAACCGAATTACTATTTTTCATCAGTCTATTAGCCATCTGCGGCGTAGCGCTGGTTTCGCTCAAAAACTCGCGCCGCTCCACGAGCGCAATCGAGCGACTGAAACGCGGCGCTTCCGTCTCCTCGCCGCGCGTCCGCCGCGCAATCATAGGCGCTGGCGCGACGCTCGCTTCGCTCAGCCTGTATGCTTCGAGCGCGATGGCGCGCGAGGGAGGCGGCGAAGCCAACCTAGTGCTGCCCGATGTCTCGCAGGTTCAGTTTCTGGGGCTAGATGGCCGCACGCTCCTGCTGATGGGTCTTGGCGTCTGTGTGCTCGGGCTGGTCTTCGGCATGGTCATCTACATGCAGTTGAAGAACCTGCCCGTTCACCGCTCCATGCGCGAGATTTCCGAGCTTATCTATGAGACATGCAAGACCTATCTAGTCACTCAGGGAAAGTTCATCCTCATCCTTGAAGCCTTCATCGCCGTCATCATAGTCATCTACTTCGGGTTTCTCTCGCCGGCAGCCAATCCCGCCACGAACAACACTCTGCGCGTGATTGTCATTCTGCTGTTCAGCCTCGTAGGCATAGCGGGCAGCTACGGCGTGGCATGGTTCGGCATTCGCGTCAACACCTTTGCCAACTCGCGCACGGCCTTCGCTTCCTTGGGCGGCAAGCCCTACCCGATTTATGCGATTCCGCTACGCGCGGGCATGAGCATAGGGATGATGCTCATCAGCATTGAGCTTTTAATCATGCTCTGCATTCTGCTCTTCATCCCCGGCGACTACGCCGGCCCGTGCTTCATAGGCTTCGCCATAGGTGAATCTTTAGGCGCGGCGGCTCTTCGTATAGCGGGCGGCATCTTTACCAAGATTGCCGACATAGGCTCCGACCTGATGAAGATAGTCTTCAAGATTAAGGAAGACGACGCGCGCAACCCCGGCGTGATTGCCGACTGCACGGGCGATAACGCGGGCGACTCCGTAGGCCCTTCGGCCGACGGCTTCGAAACCTACGGCGTGACGGGCGTGGCGCTGATTACATTTATCCTGCTAGGCGTGCGCGGCGACGAGATACAGATTCAGCTTCTGGTCTGGATTTTCGTCATGCGCGTGATGATGATAATCGCTAGCGGCATCTCCTACTTCGTCAACGAGACGATGGCGCGTGCGCGCTACCGCAACGTGGACGTAATGAACTTTGAAGCGCCTCTGACCTCGCTCGTCTGGATAACGAGCATCGTCTCCATCATCATCACTTACGCCGCGTCGTATCTGATTATCCCCGCGCTTCGGGGCGACACGTCGCTCTGGTGGAAGCTTGCCACCATCATTTCGTGCGGCACGCTGGCCGGGGCCGTCATCCCGGAGCTGGTCAAGGTCTTCACCTCTACGGAATCGCGCCACGTCAAGGAAGTCGTGACCTCTTCGCAGGAAGGCGGCGCGTCGCTCAACATCCTTTCGGGTCTGGTCGCGGGCAACTTCTCCGCGTACTGGCTCGGCATAAGCATAGTCGCGCTGATGGCCATAGCTTACGGCTTCAGCACCATGGGTCTGGGAGATTTGATGGTCGCGCCTGCGGTCTTCGCCTTCGGGCTCGTGGCCTTCGGCTTCCTAGGGATGGGTCCAGTGACGATTGCGGTAGACTCCTACGGGCCTGTGACGGACAACGCGCAATCCGTTTACGAGTTGTCGCTGATAGAGCAGATACCGAATGTTAAGGAAGAGATTAAGCGCGAGAACAACGTTGACGTGAACTTTGAGCGCGCCAAGCACCTGTTGGAAGAGAACGACGGCGCGGGCAACACCTTCAAGGCTACGGCCAAGCCTGTGCTGATTGGAACGGCCGTCGTCGGCGCGACCACTATGATTTTCTCCATCATGATGGCGCTCACCGACGGGCTGACGAGGGACACTGAAAATCTGAGCCTGCTTCACGCTCCGTTCGTGCTAGGACTGATTACGGGCGGCGCTATCATCTACTGGTTCACGGGCGCTTCGACGCAGGCCGTGACCACCGGAGCTTACCGCGCCGTTGAGTTCATCAAGGCCAACATACGCCTTGAAGGCGTGGAGAAAGCTTCGGTCGAAGACAGTAAGAAGGTCGTGCAAATCTGTACGCAGTACGCGCAGAAGGGGATGTTCAACATCTTCCTCACGGTCTTTTTCTCGGCGCTGGCCTTCGCCTTCGTAGAGCCTTTCTTCTTCATAGGCTACCTGATTTCCATAGCCGTCTTCGGCCTCTATCAGGCAATCTTCATGGCGAACGCGGGCGGCGCGTGGGACAACGCTAAGAAGGTCGTTGAGGTTGAGTTAAAGGCCAAGGGAACGGCGCTCCACGATGCTACGGTCGTAGGCGACACGGTGGGCGACCCTTTCAAGGACACCTCAAGCGTCGCGTTGAATCCCGTCATCAAATTCACCACGCTCTTCGGCCTGCTGGCCGTTGAGCTGGCTGTGACTTTGACGGACAGCGTCGGCGCGAACGTAACTCACGCGCTAGCGGCGCTCTTCTTCCTTATCTCAGTTGTCTTCGTCTGGCGCTCCTTCTACGGCATGCGAATCGGAGCGGAGAGCCCGTCGGTCGCCACAGCCGGAGGGTTGCCCGCGTCCGGCGCTCAGGCTCTGCCTTCGGGAATGCCCGGCGCGGCAGCTACGACCAGAACGACTGACAGAGACAGAGAAGTCGCCACGGACTAGAAAGGCAACGATGAGTGACGAGTGACAAGTGACGAGAAAAGAGCTACATTAACTCTGCTCGTTGCTTTTCATTCGTCACTCATCAATTATCACACGGTATTTTGAGATGAACACTTACGCTAAAGCCGAAACTCTAATGGGAGCGGCGCTCGCGCCCGTGGATTGGGCGCGCTCTGTCGTGCTCGTCGTAGCCTTCAGTCTTCTGACAGCCCTTTCGGCGCAGGTCGTCATTCCTCTGCCGTGGACGCCCGTGCCTATCACGGGGCAAACGTTCGCGGTGCTTTTGACGGGCGCGCTGCTGGGCTCACGGCTCGGCGCGCTGGCCATGATTGCTTATCTGGTAGAAGGCGCGGTAGGACTTCCCTTTTTCCGTTCGGGTCAGGGCGGTCTACACTATCTTCTCTTTAGTCCCACGGCAGGCTACCTGTTCTCTTACCCGCTAGCGGCCTTCCTGACCGGATGGCTCGCGGAGCGCGGCTGGGACAGAAAGTATTTGACGGCCGCCTCGGCTATGCTTCTGGGCTCGGCAGTCATACTGCTTTGCGGCTGGTCTTGGCTCTCGGCCTTTTACGCGCCGACCGCGATTGCCGCGTGGCGCGCTGGCGTAGCGCCTTTTCTTCTGGGCGACGCGGTGAAGATTTCGCTGGCGGCGGCAGTCCTTCCGACGGGCTGGGCCATACTGCGCCGCACGGGAGACAGGCGGCCATAAGCCACGCCGGAAATCTGCGCTCGAAACTGTTAAAGCCCCTGACCGGCACTTTAGACGAATCAGGGGCTTTACGATTTTAATCCCGAAGAGTGAAGCCGGAGATGTTCTACACGCTACGTGTGCGCTCGCGCGAGCGCGAACAGCTAGTAGAGTTCACGGACGAAGTTCGCCGCAAGTTAAAGGAAGCGGGCGCGACGGAAGGCATCTGCGTGCTCTATGTTCAGCACACGACCGCCGGGCTGACCATCAACGAGAACGCAGACCCGGATGTGGCCTCCGACATGCTTCACGCCTTTCGCACGCTGATTCCGCAGCACGGCATGGACTTCCGACACGGCGAAGAGAACGCGGACGCGCACATTAAATCGAGCCTCGTGGGCGCGAGCGTCACAGTCCCCTTTCGTGACGGCGAGCTTATGCTGGGAAGATGGCAGGGCATCTTCCTTTGCGAGTTCGACGGCCCGCGCGAGCGCTCAGTTATCATGACGCTTCGTTAAGTCACGCGGGCTTTCGGCTTCGGCAAGCGGCGCGTGCGGAAGATTCATCTCTCGCCTGAGAGCTTCGCTCGCACCTTATCAATTATCTGCCGGGAAAACTCTTCCTGAAGCGCGGTGGATTCCGCCCCTTCAGGCTGCTCGCGTTTATAGACCTCGCCCCAGACCTGTGATTCGGTATCAACGTCATTAAGCTCAGCCTGAACGATTAGAGTATTGCCGCGCTTAGAAACAATTCCCGTCAATACCCATTGAGCGCCAAGCTCGCGCCCGGCCTTCTGCGGGTCTACCTCCGGCCCCTTATAACGATAGACGGTGCTGCGCTGTTTGACCCTGACCGTTGAAGAGAGCTGGGCAAGGTCGTCCATCAGCCTTTTGGTAATACCCTCGCTCAAATCTTCCATCACGGGGCCGTCGGTCTGATTCAAGTCCACCTTGTAGCTGAATGGCAGCACGGCTATGACGGGCTTTCTGCTAAAGAAGCTATAAGCGAACCACCCGCCTGTAACCATTAACAGCAGTAGCGCGAGAAGCACCACCCGCTTATGATTTTTAATCTCACCGACGATGTACTCCGCGCTCGACACCTGAGACTCTTCGCGCTTTTCTGTAGACGACTCCTTGTCGGTGTCTCCGGCCGGTTTTCTGTCTGTAGACTTATGGCCTTCGTCGCCATCCTGCTGCTTGACGGAGCGCTCAAGGGCCTCTTCCAGCTCAAGCTGTTTTTTTAGACGGCGTATGTCTACCAGCCAATCCTTGATTGTCTGGTATCTCTCCTCGACATCTTTGGCAAGCGATTTCGTGACGATTCGTTCAAGCTCTTCCGTGGGCAGCCTGTAAGCCACGCCGTCACGCCGCAAACGCCTTCGCGTCCTCAAGCGAGACGTTAGTCACAGGCCATTGCTCCTGCCCGCTTAGCGGCCTGCCCGCGACAAACTGTCTCGGAGGGGCATGACCTGTCTCGGCTACGAACTGGGCGTACTCTGCGTTGGTGACTTCGGTGCGGTCTATACTAAAGGCTCCGACAGTGACGGAATGAACGGGGCCTTCCTGCTCAGCGCCGTCGGAGCGTCCCATCTGGAAGGAGCCGCCGGGCAGAGACACCAAATCAGGCTTGATTGGCGCGTTTGATTCAGGTGGACTCTGTTTCACGGGCTGTCGCACCGGCACGCTCGCTGTTTTCATAGACCTTAGAAAGAAGATGCCTAATAGGCCCGCAATCAGAATCAAGAGGAAGGAGGTGATGGCGGCTAAGATAAGCACAGGTGAAGATTTTTTCTGCGCGCCTGCATAAGGGACGGGAGCCGACGGTGCAGCCATCGGTGGAGCGTGCTGTGAGAAGACAACAGGAGGTCGCTGCTCCGGTATGGTGGGCATACTCATTGGCAGCTTAAAGCCGCCAGAGAGTTGCTGCTCTTTATCTGCGCGGGAAGCCTTTCCGGGCGCAACCAGCCGCGCCAGCCTCTCGTGATCTACCGTATCAAGCAGCGCATCACCTGTAGATGGCTCAGGTTCCTGTTTGCTCTGGCTATCTTCCATAAGATTCGTTTACAGCGCTCTTAACGAGGGTCGGGCGTGCGCTTTTGTCTGGCTGGACTCGAACTTCTTCAGAAGCTAAGCTGAGGAGCTTTCGCTGATAGCTAGCTGGCAGCAGATGCCTGTGAAAAGACCGGGCATATATTAGATTACTTTTTTAAAGTACGCCAGAGTGATATAAGTCCGTGTCGGCATCAAGTAAAGTGAGCCAAAATAAAGTTTCTATAACCTATGACCGTCTGGCCGCCAGCTATGACGCGGCCATAAGACCCTGCGAGCGGCTGTTCTTGACGCGCCTGCGCGAGAAGACGATTGCGGCTCTGCCTGAAGACGCTCTGCTGCTTGAGGTAGGCGCGGGCACCGGGCTCAACTTTTCTCACCTTGCCGCTTCGACGCGCGGCGTTGCGAGCGAACTGAGCCGCGAGATGATTCGACACGCGAAGCTGAAGAGCCGCCCAAAGAGCGTCTCTCTCATTCAGGCAAACGTCGAGGCGCTCCCTTTTCCAGACCATTACTTCGACGCAGCGCTCTCTACGCTTCTCTTCTGCTCGGTCGCGTCCCCGCAGAAATCCTTCCACGAGCTAAGGCGCGTGGTGCGCGAAGGCGGCACGATAGTCATGCTGGAGCACGTGCGGCCGACGGGACTACTGGGCCCGGTCTTCGACCTTCTGAACAGGGTCACGGTTCCCCTGTGCGAAGACCATTTCAACCGCCGCACGGCTCAGGAGGCACGCCGCGCAGGATTTCACGTAGAGAGCATAGAACGTGCCTTACTCGGCATCTTCAACATCATCATACTTAAAAACAGTCTGGAGAGTCCGGAGAGTCTAGAGAGTCTATAGAGAAGAACGCTTCTTTACTCTACAGACTCTACAGACTCTCTAGACTCTCTGGACTCTCTGGACTTAAAAAAATCATGTCTAATCAGGAAAAGCTTGCGCCGGTTCGCGTCGGGTGTCAGGGTTGGAATTATGAGGATTGGGTGAGCGGCGCTGCCGGGAGCCGGCCGGTCTTTTATCCGAGGGGGACGCGCGCGCCAGAGATGCTTGAGATTTACGCACGCGCCTTTGAGACGGTAGAGGTGGATTCGACCTTTTATGCCATCCCGTCGGCGCAAGCCGTCTCCGCGTGGGCCAAGCGCACGCCTGACGGCTTTACCTTTTCGCTCAAGCTGCCGCAGGAGATTACGCACGCGCGCTCTCTGGGAAGCGGAAGCACGATACTGCTCGAAGAGTTCTCCGCGCGCGTCAGGGCTCTAGGCAGCAGGCTCGGCGTCATACTGATTCAGATGCCGCCGCAGTTCGAGCTGACGACGGAGAATGCTCACGCCCTGCGCGAATTTCTGCAACAGTTGCCGAAAGACATACGGTTCAGCATAGAGTTTCGTCACCCCGGCTGGATGCGCCGCCGCGTGGCAGACCTTCTGGCCAGACACCGCGTTGCGCTCGCGCTGACGGAAGGCCAGTGGATAGAGCGCTCGCTGATGTTGCAGTTCATCGAGTGGCCCGCAGCCGACTTCGCCTACATACGCTGGATGGGAGAGCGCGACCTTGTAAGCTTTGACCGCGTTCAGAGAATGAGGGACAGAAACCTTCAATCGTGGCACGAGACAATAGCAAAGATTCGCGCGCGCACTTCCGAAGTCTTCGCTTACTTCAGCAACTTTTACGAGGGGCACGCGCCCGCCAGCGCCAACAAGTTGAAGCGGCTGCTCGGACAGGAAACGGTCGAAGCTTCAAGCCTTGATGACCAGCCGTCGCTCTTTTAATCTGCTTTTTACGCGGCATGCTCTTCAAAGAGAGATGGTGAATAGAAGCTTCCGAGCCTCTATTCACCATCTACTTTCTACTGCTAGCTATCTCTTATCTGGGGACGGGAGCTGTCGCGCCCGGCGGCGATATCCAAAGCTCGACGGCGGGCTCCGAGCGCGGCGGGCCTTCCATTATCACTATGCGGCGAGCATCTAGTCCGCGAGAGTTGAGAAGGTAATCGCGTATGCGCGCCGTTCGTCTCTGCGCGTAGTCCGCGCGTATGCGCCTTCCCGTGCCCGCGTAGACGAAGATGTAGCCTTGCGCTTCAGGCTCCTGCTGTAGCTGTATGGCGAAATTATCCAGCCTCGCCTTTTCATCGTCGCGCGCGATGTCTCCGAACTCGTCGAACTTGCGCGGCTCGGGGTTGTAAGGAATCTGCGTAGTACACTGCGCGGAGCAATCAAGATTAAAGCCGCCTACGGAGAGACGCGCGTTGACGGGCTGCCCCGCGAGTCCTGTGGTATCAACAGTGATGGTCGGCGTTCCCTGCCCGCCGGTGATGGTTCCGGCTGACACTGTCCACTGGTAAATGGGCGTAATGCCTGTGGCAAGGTTCGTTACGTTGGCTGTGAAGGTAATGGCCTCGCCTACGCGCACGGTGTCCGGACACGAGATGACTATGCTGGGACAGGTCGGCGGCGGGCAGTCGCGCACCACCACAGCCGTCTGCGTGAAGGCCGTGCAGTCCTGCTCGCGTCCGCTATTGACCTCAACTGTGACCGTGTAGGTTCCCGGCTGCACGCCTGAGAAGTCCCATGTGGTATTAGCGCCCGTGCCGACTATGCGGCCTCCGGTGGCGCTCCAGTTGTAGCGCAGTTGAAGCCCCTGCGGGCTGACGGCGTCCGCTACGAGTTGCACGGAAGAGCCTTCGCCGGGACAGTTCATGACGACATTCGTGCTGGGCGTCAGCCGTATCGTCGGCGGGTTACTCTGCGGAGCTTGCGGCTCATTCTTCTTTTTCTTCTGCGCCGGGACGCTCATAGAAAAAAGAAGCATGAGCGCGGCCAGACCCACGCTGACAAAGAGATACTTTCGAGAGTACATAGAAGTTGACTCCTTAACCTTTCACGGAAAGCGAAGACCTAAACGTAAGCGAATTTATACTCGAAACTCCGACCGGCGACAATAGCAGCCGGGCAACTTTCATCACAACTACGGTTTTATAGTTGGGAAACTATTAATGCGGGCGAATTTCCAGCATTTGGTTCGCGGGCGGCACCGGCCCCTTTAATGTTATCGTAAGAGAGAGGCGTTTATAGTGGAGGATTCGTGGATGGAAGAGACGGCTTTCAGGCTCGAAGCCGGGCAGCTTGAGCAATACGGGCGGGACGGTTTTCTAATCCTTGAGAATTTCGTGCCCGCGCCCGACTGCGACGCGCTGCGCCGCCGCGCCTCCGAGATGGTAGAAGCCTTCGACCCTGCCGGCTCGTTCTCCGTCTTCTCCACGCGAGAGCAGACACGGCGCAGCGACAGTTACTTTCTGGAATCGGGCGATAAGATTCGCTTCTTTTTCGAAGAAGATGCTTTTCTTGAGGATGGACGCCTGCGCCAAGAGAAAGAGCGTTCTATTAATAAGATTGGCCACGCGCTGCATGATTTGGACGAGGTCTTCGACCGATTCTCAAGAACCGCGAAGCTCGCGCGCTTAGTTTCCCAACTGGGTGTCTCTCAGCCCCTGCTCATACAATCCATGTACATCTTCAAGCAGCCGCGCGTAGGGGGCGAGGTCACGTGCCATCAGGACAGCACCTTTCTATACACCGAGCCCATGAGCGTCACGGGCCTCTGGTTTGCGCTCGAAGATGCGACGCGGGAGAACGGGTGCCTGTGGGCGATTCCGGGCGGGCATCATCTGGGGCTTCGCTCGCGCTTCGTGCGTGACGGCCGGGGCGGGACGCGCTTTGAGGTTTACGACTCAAGCGAGTGGCCGCTTGAGAGACTTGTTCCGCTAGAAGTCAAAAAGGGAACGTTGATTGTTCTGAGTGGTCTTCTGCCGCACCTGAGCTACGCCAACAGGTCTGCGAAGTCCCGGCACGCTTACACGCTGCACGTCATAGACGGCGCGTGCAGCTATCCTGAAGAGAACTGGCTTCAGCGCTCGCCCCGCATGCCCGCTCGCGGGTTCGCATAAAAAAATTGAGAAGCGCTAGTTGTGTCGGCCTCTCCAACACGCTAGCGCTTCTCAATTGCACCAGGAGGATTCTGCTTGTACTACTCTGCCGGGGCTCTTAAATCTTTTACTGAGCGGTCGCAGGCTGGCTGCTTGAGCCGCCCTGTGAAATCACTATCTTCTCGCTGTCGCCACGGAAGGTGATTCCACGCAGCTCGCTCTGCGAGCCGTTGCTGGAGGTATTGAACTCGGTGCGACCAGCTTTGTCTTCTCTCTTCTCAAGGCGAGCTGAGGTCTTAGCAACAACCTTGCTACCCTTCATGATAAGAAGCTCACCGGTCTTTTCATCGAACTTCAATTTGTATGCGCCCTTCTTAACGAGCGTTCCGTTGATTACTACATCCTGCGGCAGATTGATGTACTCGCTCTTGTCTTTACCAAAGACCGTCAGGGTTGATAACAGACACACCACCGCCACGATAACCACAAGGTTAATCATCTTTCTCATTGTTGCTCTCCTTGAATTAGCTTAAAAGATTCCCAAGATTTCAGTTGGACGGGCCTTCCACTCTCTATTTACGTTGGGCCTGTGTTTCGGTTCCAAAAACTTTCGCGCATTGAATTGTCTTGATAACAACAGCGCGATAAGAGTCAAAGAACATCACCGTGTCCCTTTACGGTCTTTCCCTCGGGGAAGTTCCAACTATTAGCCGAAGATTTTTTTCGTAAAGGTTTACGAATTTTCGTAAATCTTCAATCAATCTCAAGGGCGGTTAATTACCGCCGCCATCTATAAGACGAAAGAGCGACTAAATTATTAACAGGCGTTCTTTCAAATTTCGGCAGCCGATTCCGAGAAGGCTTTGCAGGAACCGGTTTCATGTTTCGGTTGTTAGTGTCATCAGTTGCAGAAAGGTTTCATAAAAATTTTGAGCGTGCCTCGAAGTTAAACTAAGATGAGTTCATGACTGCCTCAAAGAGAGCAAAGACAGGCGCGCGTCTCAATCAATTGGCGGCGCTCAGCGATGACGAGGATGAGATTAACGTCATCATAGAGACGCCCAAGGGAAGCCGTAACAAATTCAATTACGATGAGGAGCTTGGGCTATTCAAGCTGGGCGGCGTCCTGCCCGCAGGCGCAAGCTTTCCCTTCGACTTCGGATTCATCCCTTCAACTTTGGGCGGCGACGGCGACCCGCTAGACGTGCTGGTGCTTATGGACGAGCCCGCGTTCGCAGGCTGTCTGGTCGCCACACGGCTGATTGGCGTCATAGAAGCGGAGCAGACGGAACGGGACGGCGAGACTACGCGCAACGACCGCTTGATAGGCGTGGCGGCTGACTCGCGCGTACACAGCGACGTGCGAACGCTTGACGAGCTGAACAAGAATCTGTTGGACGAGATAGAACACTTCTTCGTCTCATACAACGTGATTAAGGGTAAAGAGTTCAAGCCGCAGGGACGCTTCGGCCCGGAGCGAGCGCGCAAGGTAATCGAGGAAGGCATGAAGAGCTTTCAGAAGCGGCGCGGGCCGAAGAAGCGTAGAGCGAGCGCGGCTAAAAGTGGAAAGAAGCGCAGGGGCAGATGAGCATGCGAAGCGATACTTACAGGATTGAAGAGATGCGCGCAGACGATTGGCCGCAGGTGCGTGACATCTACCTTGAAGGCATCAGCACGGGCAATGCTACCTTTGAAACCCAAGCGCCCGGTTGGGAACAGTGGGACAGAGAGCATCTCTCATCGTGCCGCTTCGTTGCGCGTGACGATGAATCTGTGAAGGGCTGGGCCGCGCTCAGGCCGGTATCCTCGCGCCACGCCTACAGGGGTGTCGCTGAGGTCAGCGTCTACGTCACAGCAGAGGCGCGGGGACGTGGCTGCGGTCGAGCGCTGCTCGAAGCTTTAATCTCTTCCTCGGAGCAGAACGGCATCTGGACACTTCAGGCAGGAATACTGGCTGAAAATCTTTCTAGCCTTGAGCTTCACAGGCGCTGCGGTTTTCGTGAAGTAGGCAGGCGTGAGCGTATAGGAAAGATTGAGGACAGGTGGCGAGACGTGGTGCTGTTGGAGCGGCGCAGCCGAATCGTAGGGATTGAGTAGCATCTACGTTGCCGCGCTTGAGAGCTTCGTAAGGGGAAGATGAAAGAGGCTCTCTCAGGAATTTCCTGAGAGAGCCTCTTTCGTTCTTCAACCGCTCTGGCTCCGGCTTAGAACTACTGGCCGGGGCTCGTCGGCGTGTTGGTAGTGGCTGCTGGCTTTGCCGCTTCGGGCTTTCCTTCGGCGTCGTAGACCGTGACGGTGCCGAATTTTTCTAGCACTGTCCTTATCTTGCTGGCGTCGCCTACGGCTACTATCTGAAGCGACTCAGGGTTGATGTACTTGCGAGCGACGCGCTGCACGTCGTCGGCCGTGACGGCCATGATGCGCGCCGGGTAAGTCTCCCAGTAATCGTCGGGGAAGCCGTAAATCCTGCGCGTTATCTCATAGCTCAGAAGCTGTGTGGGCTGTTCCAGAGAGAGCGCGAAGCTCGCCACCACCGAGCGCTTGTTCTCTTCCAGCTCGTCGGCGGGAACCTTCTCGTCGCGTATGCGATTTATCTCGTTGAGGAATCCCGTCATGGCCTGCTCCGTAACGTCTGTGCGGAAGTCGCCGCCCGCGCGCCACGGGCCGGGATATTTAACAGCCGTGAAGAAGCTATAGGCCCCGTAGGTCAGCCCCTGCTCTTCACGCAGCTTTATAAAGAGGCGTGCGGAACCGCCTCCGCCTATGATGTTGTCCATCACCACCATCGCCGGATAATCCGGGCTGCGGCGGTCAATGGCTATGTTGCCCATGGCCATGGTCGTCTGCACGGAGTCCGGGCGGTTAACGACGATGATTTTCTTCTGCGCTGCTGGCGTAGGATTCTGCGGCAGCACTTCGGCGGCATCCGTCTTCTGCCAGCCCGCGAGCGCCTGCTTGAGTCTGGGTATAAGCTCCGACGCTTTAACGTCTCCGGCTATCCCCAGTATTGTGTTCTGCGGGGCGTAGCGAGCCTTGACCCAGTTGGCGAGCGCTTCGGGCGTCAGTGCGTCAACCGATTCGGTCGTAGCGGCGACGTTAGCCGCAGGGTGATTGCCGTAGACTGCGCGCGCGAACTGCTCGTTGGCCAGAAAGTCCGGGCTTGAGCGCTGCTGTTTAAGCTGCGCTTTGAGACGCGCCTTGTACTTCGCCAGCTCTTCAGCCGGGAAAGTAGGATTCATCAGTATGTCTGCGGCGACCGGGAACCACTGGTCGAAATTGTCCGACAATCCCGACGCCGTGATGTTGGTTTGAATAGAGCCGAAGCCGGAGCCCGCGCCAAGCGTTGCGCCGAGTCTGTCCACCTCTTCGGCAATCTGCTTGCTTGAGCGAGTCTTGGTGCCTTCGCGCAGCATCTGCGCCGTGGCGTTGGCGAGGCCGGGCATGTTCGCTGGCTCGTAGAGAGCGCCCGCGCCGTTGATGGCGAACTGAACGTTGACGGTCGGGAAGCGGCTGTCTTCCAGTATCAAGACCGTCAGGCCGTTATCCAGCTTCGCCTCTATGGGGCGAGGCAATTTAACTCTGAGCACGTCTTTGGCGACGGGCGCGCGGTTCTTGCGCTCAATCTTGCTCAGGTTCTGGCCCTTGTTGTCGCCCTGCTGCCCGGACTGCTGCACCACCACCGCCTGAGCGAAAGCGGAAGTCAGCACAGAGAGCAGTAAGCTGGCCGCCAGAAGTGACCGCATCACGTATCTAATCTTTCTCATAGTAGTCTCTCCTTCGCGGCCTTTCTATTCAGCCGGTCTGTTACCTGCTGTCGGGCCGGATTTCTTGGCTGGAACGGTAGTGATGACCGTTCGGTTAGTATCTATTAAGTACTTCTTAGCCACACGCATGATGTCTTCCTTGGTGACGGCTGCGTACTTCGCGTCTAGCTGGTTGATAAGGCTGGGGTCGTCGTAATAGACGGCGTACTGTCCGAGCAGTATGGCGCGCGAGAGCGTGCTTCGAAGCGACTGAGCGCGCTGGCGACGAAGCTGCATACGCACCTTCTCAAGCTCCCAGTCGGCCACGGGCTCCGTCTTCAATCGCTCAATCTCCGCGTAGATGGCCTTTTCAACGGCAGCCGGGTCGGCGTTAGGAGTGGGCGGCAGGATGGCTACGACCGAGCCGAGCGACGGCCCGCGACGCTCCTGAGCGCCAGCGAAGACCTGCACGACCATCTGCTTATCCTTGACTAGCTGCTGGTAGAGGCGAGACGACTGGCCACTGCCCAGTATCTGGCCCAGCACTGAGAGCGCGTACCAGTCGGGCGTGTTCGATTGCGGAATCTTGTAAACGATGTCAAGGCGCGTAGCGCGAGCGAAAGCGTCATCAATGCTTTTACGACGCTCGGCGGTCTGCGCGGGCTCGTTAGTGTCTACGGCAGGCGGCGCAGGCTGAGACGGCAGGCTCTCGAAATACTTCTTAATCTTTGCGAGCGCCTCGTCCGTCTTGAAATCACCCACGAGCACGAGCGTAGCATTGTTGGGCGCGTAGTACATCTTGAAGAACTCGGACACGTCCTGAACGGTCGCGGCGTTCAAGTCTGACATGGAGCCTATGGTTGAATGCTTGTAGGCGAAATTATCGTAGGCCGTCTCGAAAAGAGTCTCGAAGGTTTTGCCGTAAGGCTGGTTGTCAACGCCCAGCCGGCGCTCTTCCTGCACGGCGTTGCGCTGGTTGTCCAGATTCGCCTGCGTGATGGCCAGCGATTTCATGCGGTCTGCTTCCAGAAAGAGCCCCAAGTCTAGCTGGTTAATGGGCATGCTCTGGAAATAGTTGGTGCGGTCGGCATTGGTCGTGCCGTTCATGTTGCCGCCGTTATTGAGCACCAGTATGAAATGCTCACCCTTGCCTACGTTCTCCGAGCCCTGAAACATCATGTGCTCGAAGAGGTGCGCAAATCCCGTGCGGCCCTGCTTCTCATTTCTTGAGCCGACGTTGTAGGTCACGCTGATTGAATAGGTCGGGGCCGAGTGGTCTTCGGAGAGAATCACCCGTAACCCGTTCTTTAATTTGAATTCCTTAAAGGGAATGGAAATAGGTTTGGCCGTTTGGCTTGCTAAAGTCGCTCCCCCCGATGTCGCGTTCTGTGCCAGACTCGCTGGCACGAACACGCTGAGGAGGAGAAGATAGGCCAAGAGAAACTTCGCCCTTCGCATCGCTTTCTCCTTTTGTTGAATTATGAACTGAGAGTCCGAAACGGGCGGGAAATTGGAAAAGGAGCCCCGCCCTGATTGCGCCGGCCTTTCAGGCTTAAACCCCCCTTGGCAGCCCGAAAAGCCAAAATGAATTGAAAGCAGAAATCAGCCCTGAAATCTGTAGACAGCTCAGCTTTTTTCCGCCTTCATAGCTAATTACGTCCGGGGGTGCATTTGGTTTCAAAAAGTGCAAAAGTCGGATAGAGATTCAATTATTCGTAAGAATCTACGAATAATTGAATCTCTATCCGACTTTTACATAGCTTTTAATAAAACCGGCCAACGCGTCCATATATTCCGAGCCGCCCCTTGCAATCAGGTCGTTGTGCCCCGCCTCCTGAACTATAAGCAGTTGCTTCGGCTCCCGCGCCGCGTTGTAGAGCTTGTAGCCCTGCTCTACGGGAATCGTGGCGTCGCGCCCACCGTGCGCCACGAAAACGGGCGCGCTCACCCTTTCGAGCTTTTTCGCGGATTCAAAGTGGTTCTGCCCGTACCTGTGAACCCAGACTGGAACCCACGGCAGAATCAGCGAGGCCATGTCGCTGGCGGAGCTTAAGCCCGATTCCAGTATGACCGCGCCGCAGGGCCTGCGTGCCGCAAGGTCAACGGCTGCCGTAGTGCCGAGCGACTGTCCGTAGAGCACCACCTGCTCAGGCCGCACATTTCTCTCGCGCACTACGTAATCGTAAGCGGCCTCTGCGTCCTCGTATATGGCGCGCTCGTCGCTGACGCTCCCCTCGCTCCGCCCGTAACCGCGATAGTCGAAGAGCAGCACGTCGAACCCGCGCTGTGAGAGAGCTTCGCCAATCCACCCAATGGCGCTTATGTTCCCGCCGTTGCCGTGAAAGTATATGACGGTCACGCGGCTTCCCGGCTCCGCTGCCTGCCCGCGCACATACCAGCCGTGCAGGCGCTCGCCACCGGCTCCCTTGAACCAGACATCTTCGCCGCCTCGCGGCAGTTTCCAACGAGCGCCTTCCCCGTAGGGCTCCGGGTGAAAGACGACTGCGCGCTCGAACCTGCGCGCCGCGAAGTAGAAGAGAATCATCCCGACAATTATGACAAGGGAGATAGTTAACAAGATTCTACCGGCAGATGGCTTTCGCCTCTGCTTATTGAGATATGAGTCGAACAAGAGACTTTACCCGCCAGCCCTATTAAACCTGAGCGCCCACTGAACTGTCCATTCGCGCTCCCTCGATACGACGCGCAAGCGCCGGTCAATCATCCTGCGAATTGGCCCAGTAAAACTTTTTCATAATTCCCCTGAAACATTTTCACTTAAATCTACATACAGAGTAGAGCGTTCGAGCGGGGCTGGCTTGGCCGGGACATATCAAAAGATAAGCCGGGAAAAAAGTATTGCAATTTATCCCGTAAAGATGTATTAAGCATCGGTTCTTCATGGTCACTCGTTCGCCAAGTCCCTTGCGCGAGCCTCAAAACTCGCATCGAAGCTCTAACACTAAACCCAGACGGCCCAGCACCGGACACTTCCGATTAATCCGGTTCTCTGAGCCTTTTACCCATTAAAGAGAAAAAAACAATGAGAAAGATACACCTCTCTCTTCTGCTATCTCTCGTCGCCTTCTTCGCCACGGGCTGCCCGCAAGAGCCCTCGAAAAGCTTCAATAATAAAAATAGCTTTGTTAGTAACGTAAATGAATATCTGGCCGCAGCACAGGGAAGGTATGAGCAGAATGTGAAAGCCAATCCTGATGAAGCTAAAAGAATAAGAAATGACGCGCTTGAAGACGCCGTAGCAGTCATTAACAGCAATTACACGGAATACATCACCAGACTTAACACACGGCGCTCGACGGCAGACTTTATAGCTGATGTCATTGAGCTGGGCACGAGCGCGACGACGGGCATCGTCAAGGGCGAGCGGCCCAATCAAATTTTGGGCATAGCTTTAACTGCATTCAGGGGAGGGCGCAGATCCTCTGAGCTAAACTTTTACAAGGAACAAACTGTCCCTCTTTTGATAACCAAGATGGATGACAATCGCGCGCAGATATATGCGCTGATTCTGACGAAAAAGGGGGAACCGGTCACTAATTATTCCATGAAGGAAGCGATTAAAGACATTGTTGATTACTACAACGCGGGCACTTTAATCAGAGCTTTTACCCAGTTGCAAAAAGATGTTGGGGCTCAGGCTCAAAAGTCTGAGAATAGAGTACTAGCGCTTCAGGGATTTGAGGTAACGCCGGAAGCCACGGTGGAGACGCGAGACCTGTCAGTCGGCGCCAGAAGAATTCTGGAAAGACTACGCAATGACCTGAAGGATCCTGCTAAGAGTGCTGCCGCAGTCACGACCTTGCAGAGTATCGTTGCGGCGCTGGAAGCTGACGATGACGCTAAGAAGGCCCTGGAGGACGCTGGCGTATCTTCGAGCGACACGGATGGAGTCAAATTGAGGAATGCTCTAGTCGTGATTAGAAGAAAGGCCGCAAAGGAGAACAACGCGGGGCTGCTGGATAAAATCAACCAAGCTATAGTTGACAACGAACAGTGAAGATAAGGAGAAGGTGAAATGGCTACTACTAAGAAAGGCGGGTCGTCTGCTGGCACCAAGGGAGGGGGCGCGACTAAGGCGGCTACCAAAACCGGCACCAAAGGGGGAGCAAAGGCAGCAGATTCAGACAAAACTACCAGAGTTTATGCGGCCACGATGAGTTCTCTGAAAGCTCTGGAGCTTACGTGCGAGAAAGATGAAGCAGACCTTTCGGCTAAAATCCTGAGCTTGCAGTTGGCTACGAACAATGGCGATGATGTGACTGCTGGAATATACCAAGACTCGGACGATGACAATCTTGGCGAGCTTGCTTTTGAGGAATACAAGACCGCCGTTGATGAACAGAGCATTAAGGCTATTCATCAGACTCAGGGAGATACGTTTTTATTCAAAGGCGAAGCTTACGTCAAAAACAAACCTATCAAGCTGTTGGCTTTTAGAGAAGGATAGCGGTCGAGCGCCGAACCGGATTGGCGTGCTTCGTCTTGCCATAAACATTCTCCTTCTTAGAGACGGAGCCGCATATCTCGCTTAAGCGGACTCGTTAGACGCAGTACAATCATTTCACCAGGTGATATTCCGTCTGTCGCCTGAGCACCCAAGCTATTCGTCCCTGCTCGTCAATGGCGGCGTCTTCTTCCTGTCCAATCCATAAGCCCTGCCCGTTCCATTCGGGGACGGGCGTGGTGGCGGAAAGCTCTATGGAGAACCAGGTGCCGGGGATGACCTGCACGTCGCCGCGACCGGGGACGCCCTGCTGCCTGTCCCAGAGACCAATGAGGGGGCCTGCGCCGTGGCCGTGCTCTCCCACGGGGTGCGTGTAGATGGAGCCGTTTATTCCTTCGGCGCGCATGGCGGCGAGCGTGTCTGCCAGAACCTCGTTGCCGGTCTTGCCAGCGCGGATTCTCTCCATCAGCAAATCCTGAAGGCGATTGGCGTTTGCCAGGGCTCGCTTTAGTCCGGCGGGCGCATCCTTTTCGCCTTCGCGCAGGACGTAACCCATGTGCTGCGTGTCCGTGTTGAGCCGCATCATAGTGATGCCGAAGTCAACGTGAAGCACGTCGCCGCGCTCTATCACTACGGTATCAGTCTCAAGAAGATTTACTCCCGTTCGGTTCGCGCGCTGAACTCTGACCGAAGGCTGAAACCAGGTGCCGAGCCCCATGTCGTTCACCTGCTGTCTGAGCCACCAGACCACATCCTGATTCGTGGTCTTTCCCGGCGTGATGACTTCGTTCGAGAAGGCGCGGGCAATCAAGGAATGCACGACCTCCATCATCTGCCTGTAGGTAGGCAGCATCTCAGGCAAACGAACAGCTATATATTCGAGCGGCAGATTCTCTGCGCGCACAACGCGCTTGACGAATTCCGGCCCGAGCGTGGCTTCCAGTTTTTCACGCTCGCCCGCAGAGAGGCCGTCGCTGAAGGCGTGCGTCGAGGAGATGTTGACGGCTATGTTGGAAGGGTTGCGCTCCGCAATCAGCTTTTTCAGAAGCGCCCACTGGCCTTCGCCGTAAATCTCTCGGTTCTCAACCTCCGGGTCTCTATAGACGGTGTAGAGGCCGCCCTGCGAGCCGCCGCCGATTGCGAGCCGCTCGACTCCCTTCTCTTCGCCGCGATCATAGAAGACGTAGATGGTGCGCCGTCGCGCAGCGAAGACCGTGGGAGAGACTAGCGAGAAGAAGACGGGGTCTTCGTTATACTCGCGGCAGATTACCAGCCACATCTGAATCTTGTGCTTGCGCATCAGGGCGGGCAGCACGCGCTCAAGCCTGGCCTTCAGCCACTGCTGCTGTATCTGCGCCTGCTCACGCAGGGGCGGTAGCTTGGGCCGAGCAGTTTGCCCTGAAGCGGGAGCGAAAGATGTGAGCGAAAGAATCAGGATGAGCGCGAGCGCGCAAAGAGAGCCGGATTGTTTATTAATCATCTTCTGGTTTTAGACGAGTGTTGTTTGAAGCGCGAAACAGTTCATGCGGCTAAGCCACGCACGCGGGCGGCGCGAATCAGGCGCTTGTAGCTTTCGCGCGCCGCCCTCGTGTGACTTGGCGGGTTATTGCTTTCTCAGCCTGCCTTCATGCCAAGCTGCCAGAACAGGAACGAGAGCGTGTCCGTCATGTCCTCTATCTGTTTGCTGACGGGCGTGCCGCCCGAATGTCCGGCCTTGGTGTCATAGTGCAGCAAGATGGGATTGTCCGAGCCCGTCATGGCCTGCATGAGCGCGGCCATCTTACGCGCGTGCAGGGGCGCTACGCGGGTGTCTGCGTCGCCCGTGATGAAGAGCACCGCCGGGTACTTAGCGCCCTGCTTGACGTTCTGATAGGGCGAGTAGGCCAGAAGATACTTGAACTGGTCTTCCTTCTCCGCCGACCCGTATTCGGGAACCCAGAACTTCGCCACCAAAAACTTGTCGTAACGAATCATGTCCAGCAACGGATAGGAGCAGACGACCGCCTGAAAAAGCTCCGGGCGCTGCGTCACAGCCGCGCCGACGAGAAGGCCGCCGTTTGAGCCTCCGGCGATGGCGAGCTTCTGCGGGCTGGTGTAGCGATTCTTAATGAGCCATTCGGCTGCGCCTATAAAATCGTCGAAGACGTTCTGCTTCCTTTCAAGCATCCCGGCCTCGTGCCACTTTTCACCGAACTCTCCGCCGCCGCGCAGGTTCGGCACGGCGTAGACTCCGCCCTGCTCCACCCAGTAGGCCGCGAAGGTAGAGAACCCCGGCGTCATAGAGCTGTTGAAGCCGCCGTAGGCCGTCATGTAAGTCGGGTTCGTGCCGTCCAGTTTCATGCCCTTCTTGTAGGCTATGTACATGGGCACTTTCGTCCTGTCCTTAGATTCGTACCAGACCTGCTTGACCTCTATCTGGTCTGTGTTGACGGGGACGTTAACGCGCGCCCACTCCTCCTGCTTGCCCGTTGAAATCTGGTAGCGATAGATGGTGTAAGGCTGTTTATAAGAGCTGAAGCCGTAGAAGGCTTCGTCCTTGTCCCACTCTCCCACCATAGAGCCGCCGCTTCCCATGGGCGGGAGCGGCACGTCGCGCACGTACTTGCCCGAAGGCTCGTAGACTTTCACTTTCGAAGAAACATTCTCAAGGTAGTTGACGAAAATCTTGCCGCCCGCGAGCCTCATGCCGTTGATGACGAAGCTTGTCTCAGGGACTATTGTGCGCCACTTGTCGCGTGCCGGATTCCGAATGTCAACGTCAACTACGCGGCGGTTTGGAGCCTGCCAGTTGGTCAGCATGTACAGGTGGCCGTTCTCAATCGTGCCGTTAAAGGTCGCGTCAAGGTCGTTGACGATTGGCGTTATCGGCCCGTTCTTCTCTAGGTCTTTGACGTAGACCTCAATCTTCCGGGCCGCGGAGCCGTGGCTGACGAAGATGGTCAGCCACTTGCCGTCGCGCGAGACATCCGGCGAGATAATCTGCGTTGGGCCGTAGTCCTTGCCGAAAATCTCCACGTCCTTTGCCACGTCGGTTCCCATCTCGTGATACATCACGCGCGAGCCCACGCCGTTCTGGTACTTGGTGTAGTAAATGCCCTTCTTGTCGGGCGTGAGAGTCGTGCCGAAGTAGCGCGCTTTCGGGAAGCGGTCGGAGAGTTCCTTGCGCGAATCAATGTCCAGAATGACGCCCGTGACTTCGTCCGCGCCGCCCTCGCGTATCCCGTACATCAGGAGCTTGCCGTCCTGCGACACGTCCATAAGCGAAGCCGAAGAGGTCTGATCCCTTGTCCAAGTGTTGGGGTCAACCAGCGCCACGTCTTTGCCGTTCTCACGCATGTAGATGACGGGCTGGTTCTGCGTAGCAGAGCGCCTTGAGAAGAAGTAGCGCCCGCCTCGCTCGAAGGGAACGCCGATGGTGTCTATCTTGAGAAGCTCGGACAGGCGGCGACTGATGCGGTCGCGTCCCGGC
Source organism: Pyrinomonadaceae bacterium (assembly GCA_036389255.1). Classification (GTDB taxonomy): domain Bacteria; phylum Acidobacteriota; class Blastocatellia; order Pyrinomonadales; family Pyrinomonadaceae; genus JACVRN01. The sequence continues at coordinate 557,503 of DASVQI010000041.1, read as the reverse complement.
AGGGCTTCGAGTATGGCGTCCGTGTAGCGGTTCTGCTCGTCAATCCACGCACGCGTCTCAGGGCTGTTCTGGTCTTCCAGCCAGCGATAGGGGTCAACAATCGTCGTCCCGAAGATGGTGTCCTTGACGGGCTCCGTGCGAGTCTTGGGCGGCGTCCTTTTAATCCCGGCGACCTGCGCCACCAAGACCGCGCCCGATTGTGAAGAGATGATAGTGAAGGCTAGAAGCAGCAGCGACAGCGCGCGCCAAAAGCGTCTCTCAGGCATCAGCTTTCTCCTATAGATGAAGATGGGAATCAACTGGCTTTTAGGGTGAAGCGGTAGTTTCTCAGAAAAGCCGCGCGCGGTCTAGTCCTCAGAAGCCGTAGCCCGGCTTGGAACAGAAAAAGCGCGAGGCGAAGCACCGCCTGCCGCCAACCGGCAGGCCGCACTTCGGCCCTCGCGCCATCTACTCTTTTAACTTATTACGTCAGGCTTTAGGCCGTGAATGAAGAGCCGCAGCCGCAGCTCCCTGTGGCGTTCGGGTTTGTAAAGGTGAACCCGGAGCCCATCACGCCGCTCACGTAATCAATCTTGACGCCGTTCAAATACTGGCCACTGAACATGTCAACGAAGAGGCGCACGCCGTTCTGCTCCAGAATGTAGTCGCCCTGTCGTGACTCCTCTTCTATGTTCAGGCTGTACTGGAAGCCGGAGCAACCGCCCGGCACGACCCTCACGCGAAGACCGGCCGTTTCGGGTAAGCCATCTTCGCTCGCCATGAACTTCCTGACCTCTGTGGCCGCGTTCTCTGTTAATTCCAACGTTACTGTCGGAGTCTCTACTGCTGCCATTTTCTCTCTCTCCTATATCTCTGATATTTTGGCTTTGCCTATCTTAAGATTGCAAATTCCCTTTTACGATTGGGCCTTGCCCAGTATAACCAGCTCCGGCTTCATGGCCTCAATGGAAACCTGTCGCGCGACCTCTTCGGCCACACGCCGGAAGGCTTGCGATTGAGGCGAATCCGGCTGGCCTATGACCACGGGCACGCCCTTGTCCCCACCTTCCCGCACCTCCATGCCCAGAGGCACAGCGCCTAGAAAAGGCACGCCGTACTGCGTGGCAAGCTTTTCGCCGCCGCCCGCACCGAAGATGTCGTAACGGGTGCCGGTGTCGGGGGCTACGAAGTAGCTCATATTCTCAACGACGCCCAGAACAGGCACGGCCACCATCTCAAACATTCTCAGAGCGCGCCGGACGTCCGCGACCGCCACTTCCTGCGGAGTGGTCACGAGGACAGCGCCCTGCACAGGCACAAGCTGGGCTAAGCTTAGTTGCACGTCGCCCGTCCCCGGTGGCATGTCAACAATCAAATAATCCAGCTCGCCCCAGCGCACGTCGGAAAGAAACTGCCTGACCAGCCCGTGAAGAATCGGCCCGCGCACCACCATGGGCTTGTCGCCCGGCTGCAAGAGCGCCATTGACATCATCTTCACGCCGTAGGCTTCCACCGGAATGAGCTTGTTCTCGTTCGGGACGACCTGCGGCTGCGCGTTCGATACGCCCAGCATGAGCGGCACGTTCGGCCCGTAGACGTCCGCGTCCATGAGTCCCACACGCGCCCCATTCAAGGCCAGCGAGACTGCCAGATTGACCGCGACCGTAGATTTACCCACGCCGCCCTTGCCCGACGAGACGGCTATAATGTTGCGCACGCCCGGCACAGTCACCTTGTCGCCAAGCCCGCGACCTTTAGGCACTTCGGCATCCATCACTACGCTGACCGATTCGACGCCCGCTAATGCCGAAACCAGCTCTCGCGCCTGCGTCTCCATCTGCTCTTTGACGGGACAGGCGGGCGTGGTCAGCACAATGCGGAAAGACACAGCGCCGCCCTCAATCTTCAAATCTCTTATAAAGCCCAGCGTCACTATGTCCTTGTGCAAGTCCGGGTCTCTCACCCCGCGCAAGGCATCCAGCACACTCTGTTCCGTTACATTCGACATAAAATCAATGATAAGTCACTAGAAGAAAAGCCTTCTCTTAACCTTCTCTTAATTCGTCACTTTCTTTTCGGCTTGAGCACGCGATAGATGCAGCGCGATGCGCCGCCTGCTATGCGCGACTCGCGGAAAACTTCCGTCTCTAAAAGCTCTTTGTAAACCTGTAGCTCGCGCTCGCACAACTGGCGATAGTCACGCGCCACGTCCGTCAAGGGACAATTCCATTCGCTCAGCAGGTATGAGCCGTCGGCCAGCCGCTCCGCCTCGGCATCGTAGCCCTCTTCGTCCAGTAGCTCCGCGAGCCGCAGCACGCGCGCGTCGAAACCCAATCCCTTCAGATGCGGCCTGAAGCGCGAAACCATCTCTTCGGCACAGCCGCAGAAGATGGTGTTAAGACCGCGCTCGCCCCAGACGGCATTTATCTGTTGCAAGACAGAACGGGCCAGCAGGTCGTAGCGCTTTGGAAAAAGCTCGGTGGTGGCTTTCGCCGTCAGCCTGTACATGTGCGAGGGCCGCCCGCGCTCCTTGCGCTCGCTGTTGTGCTCCACGTAGCCGTCTCGCTCAAGCACATCCAGATGCTTTTTGACGCACTGGCGGCTAATCCCCAACTGGCGCGCAAGCTCGTCGGCATTCACGCTCCCCTGCGAGCGCAGAAGGTGTATAACTCGCTCCCGCGACCCTGCCAGATTTACCACTGTCGTAGACACAATTCGATGATAGGAGCCCCTTCATCTTTTGTCAACCGAATGGTTGCTTTAATCTGGATGCAGGAAATAACAGGATTAAAATCACCGCAGAGACGCGGAGGAACGCGAGAGGGGGCGCAGAGAAAAGCATTCAATTCCTCTGCGCCCCCTCAGCGTCTCTCTGCGCCTCTGCGGTGAAAAGTTTTATTAACCGTCTGTTTTGAAATATCATCCTAGAGATGCCCTATTATCCTGACCGTATCCGAGAGCGTTTCCTGACTCCGCAGAATGTGGGCGACGTGGCGGAGGCGGACGCAAGCGCCGAGACAGGCTCTTTTGTCTGCGGCGCGGTCGTGCGTCTCTCTTTGAAGCTGGACACAGAGACGCAGGTCATCTCGGATGCCCGGTTCAAGGCTGCGGGCTGCGGCTACCTGATAGCTTGCGCCTCCGTCACGGCGGAGATTATCAAGGGCCTGACGACGGCTGAGGCGGCCAACGCCTGCGGCCTTCTACAGGAAACCCTGCGCGAATATTTCGGCTCGCCACCGCGAGAGAAGGAGCACTGCGCGCTTCTTTGCGCGGAAGCGCTCAGGGAAGCCGTGGCGCGTTACAGCCAGAGAGTGCGCGACGAGTGGACGGGCGAAGAGGCGCTCATCTGCACGTGCTTCGGAGTCTCGGAAAAGAGAATCGAGCAGTTGATTGCCGACGGGAGCCTTCACACGGTGCGTGAAGTCACTATGGCCTGCAACGCAGGCGGCGGCTGCCAGTCATGCCGACCGCTCATAGAAGAGATTCTCGAAGCGCACTGGCGCGAAGGTGAAGAGAGATTTTAACTACGGAAGCGAACCGATGATGAAGCCAAGAGAAAGCATGAAAGCGGGCCGCGAGCAGGTGAAGCCGGACGGGCTCGTTTATCTGGACAACAACGCAACTACGCGTGTGGCGTCGGAGGTCTTCGAGGCCATGCGCCCGTACCTTAATGAGCTTTACGGCAATCCTTCGTCGGCGCACACCTTCGGGCGCGAGATGCGCGCCAGCGTCAGCCGTGCGCGCCAACAGGTGGCCGATTGTTTAGGCGCTCGCTCGGCTGATGAAATCGTCTTCACCTCCTGCGGGACGGAGTCCGACAACTGGGCATTGCGCGGCGCTCTTGAGATGAGGCCGGAGAAGCGCCACATCATCACTACGCGCGTAGAGCACGAGGCCGTGAGGCTCATGTGCGAGCGGCTTGAGCGACAGGGCTATGGGGTGACGTGGCTCGATGTTAATGAAGAGGGAGAGCTTGACCTTGAGGCTTTGCGCGCGGCGCTCAGAGCAGACACCTGCGTAGTCTCTATCATGCTGGCTAACAACGAGACCGGCGTGCTCTTTCCAATAGAAGAGGCCGGGCGAATTGTGCGCGAGCATTCCGACGCGCTCTTTCACGTTGACGGTGTGCAGGCCGTCGGCAAGATTCCCATCAATCTGGCGGACTGGCCCGTAGACCTCTTTTCGCTTTCGGGCCACAAGCTTCACGCGCCGAAGGGAGTAGGCGCGCTCTACGTACGCGAAGGCGTGCGACTTCCATCCTTCTTTATAGGCGGCGGGCAGGAGAAGGGCCGCCGCGCAGGCACAGAGGCCGTCCCTTACATTGTGGCTCTCGGCGCGGCGTGCGAGCTTGCGAGCAGCTTCGACGGGTTCGATACCATCAGACGCCTGCGAGACATGTTGGAAGATACGATTCTTGAGACTTTCCCGAACGCGCGCCTGAACGGCACAAAGGATAGAGCAAAGCGTTTGCCCAACACGGCGAACATCTCTTTCTCTTATCTTGAAGGCGAGAGCATTCTGGCGCATCTGGACGAGGCGGGCGTGTGCGTCTCGACCGGCTCGGCCTGCAACGCCGAGTCGCACGTCTCAAGCGCCGTGCTGCGCGCCATGAATGTGCCTTACACTGCGGCGCAGGGCTCCATACGATTTTCGCTCGGGCGCTATAACACGGAAGAAGAGATTGATTACGCGCTCGACGCCCTGCGCTCGATTATCCCGCGTCTGGTAGAAATGTCGCCCTATGACGAAGAGCTGAAGGGAAGAAATTCTGCCTAGAGTCGCTGGCCGAGAGAGCTTTCGAGTCCTCATTTTTCACTTTTCACTCTTTTATTGATACAATTTCTTCTCGGCTCACTTGCCTTGAATCTCGTCCGATAGGAGCAAGTTCAACAAATGTCAGTCGAACAACCCGGTGCTGGACAGAAGCGTGTGCCCGAAACCCCGGAAGACAAGACGGACTCGCCGCGCCGCGTACGCAACGACAGCGTCAATCATCTGGAGACGGACGATTACGTCTGCATAGAGCCTACGACGACGCTGCGGGAAGCCATCAATCGCATGAAGGAAGATGAAGGCGGCTGTGCCATCATCTGTGAAGCGGGGCGCATCACGGGCATCTTCACCGAACGCGACCTTATCTCTAAGGTCATAGGCGAAGAGGTTGACATGAATGCTCCCGTCAGCCGCTACATGACGCAAGCGGTCGAGACGCTCTCGTCGGAGGCGACCATAGGAGACGCGGTCGAGCTGATGAACCGCAAAGGCTACCGCAACATTCCGCTCGTGCGCGACGGGCAGCTCTACGGCTCCATCTCCGTCTTCGACATCATCACGTACCTGGCCGAGAGCTATCCGAAAGAGACCATGAACCTGCCGCCCGTACCGGCGCAGGTCATGGACACACAGGAAGGAGGGTGAGGAGATTGATTCATCGGTTCATTGTTTCATTGATTCAATGAAACAATGAATAAATTTCTTCATCTCTTTCATCAACGAAGAGGATAAAACGAAATAATGAGTACTGTCATAGAAAACCCTGACGAGCAAGCGGAGAAAAATTTTGAAGAGGTCGAGACCGTCACCATACGTTTTGCCGGGGACTCCGGCGACGGCATGCAGTTGACGGGGACGCAGTTCACTAACACTTCGGCTGTAGTAGGCAACGACATCTCCACGCTGCCGGACTTTCCGGCTGAGATTCGCGCCCCTGCCGGAAGCCTGCCGGGCGTGTCCGGCTTTCAGTTGAACTTTTCGAGTCAGGACATAAGGACGCCCGGCGACCAGCCGAACGTGCTCGTAGCCATGAACCCGGCGGCGCTGAAAGTGAACCTCTCCGATTTGGAAGACGGCGGAACGCTGATAATCAACACGGACGAGTTCACGAAAGACAATCTGGACAAGGCCGCTTATAAATCGAACCCGCTCGAAGACGGCACGCTCGCGGGCTATCGCGTTCACAAGCTTCCGATTACGACGCTCAACATGAACGCGCTGAAGGAGCAGGTGAAGCTTTCGCGCAAGGAGATGGATAGGTGCAAGAACTTCTTCGCGCTCGGCGTCCTCTACTGGCTCTACGACCGCCCTATGGAGCCCACGCTCAACTGGATTAACGCCAAGTTCTCTAAGAACCCGGAGGTTCAGAAGGCCAACGAGATTGCGCTGCGCACGGGCTACAACTTCGCGGACACCACGGAAGTCTTCACCACGCACTACACCGTACGTAAGGCGCAGATTACGCCCGGCAAGTATCGTAAGATTACCGGCAACGAGGCGACGGCCATAGGCTTCGTCGCGGCCTCTCAGCTTTCTGGCCGCCCGCTCTTCTACGGCTCATATCCGATTACGCCCGCCTCGGACATACTGCACGAGCTGGCGCGGCATAAGAATTTCGGCGTCAAGACGTTTCAGGCCGAAGACGAGATAGCGGCTATCTGCGCCGCCATCGGCGCGAGCTTCACGGGCCACATAGGGCTGACCGGGACATCCGGGCCGGGCGTCGCGCTCAAGCAGGAGGCCATAGGGCTCGCGGTGATGACGGAACTGCCGCTCGTGATTATCAACGTTCAGCGCGGCGGCCCTTCTACCGGACTGCCGACGAAGACCGAACAGGCAGACCTCTTCCAAGCGGTTTGGGGACGAAACGGCGAGTGCCCGGCGATTGTCATAGCGCCTTCGACGCCCGCAGACTGCTTCCACATGGCGCTGGAAGCCGTACGGCTCGCCTTCAAATATATGACGCCGGTCTTCTACCTTTCGGACGGCTATCTGGCGAACGGCGCGGAGCCTTGGAAGATTCCGGCCATTGATGAGTTGCCGAAGATTGAGATTAAGTTTACGACCGACCCGGAGGGCTTCATGCCCTACGCGCGTGACGAAGAGACGCTTGCGCGCCCCTACGCGATTCCCGGCACGCCGGGACTTGAGCACCGCATAGGCGGCATAGAGAAGCAGCACCTGACGGGCAACGTCAACTACGACCCTGAGAACCATCACTTCATGGTCAAGCTCAGGCAGGAGAAGATTGACCGCGCGGCAAACGACATCCCGCCCGTGGAAGTCTTTGGTGAAAAGAGTGGCAAGATTCTTCTGCTCGGCTGGGGCTCCACCTACGGCTCCATCACTTCGGCGGTAGAAAAGTTGCAGCGCGAGGGCAAGTCTGTCTCAAGCGCGCACCTTCGCCACCTGAACCCATTCCCGAAGAATCTGGGCGAGGTGCTTAGCAGCTTCGAGACGGTAATCATCCCTGAGATGAACTTGGGCCAGCTCTGCACCATGATTCGCGCCAAATATCTGGTGGACGCGATTCCCTTCTCAAAGGTCAAGGGCCGTCCCTTCCAGATACGCGAAATCATGCGCAAGGTGGAAGAGTATTTGTAGTTGAAGAGCTATGAGTAGTGTTACCAAATTGATGACGGCTGAAGAGCTGTTAGAGATGCCGCGCGGTCGCTTCCGCTATCAGCTTATAGAAGGAGAGCTAAAGCAGATGGCCCCGGCTGGACACGACCACGGCAGAATCGTCATGGAACTCGCCGTGCCGCTCGGTCAGCACGTTAAAAGCGCTAAGCTGGGCAAAGTTTACGCGGCGGAGACAGGCTTTAAGATTAGGAGCAATCCAGATACTGTGATTGCTCCCGACATCGCATTCATCAGGCAGGAACGCGTCGAGGCTATCGGTAGAGTCAAAGGCTACTGGGAAGGAGCACCTGACTTGGCGGTCGAGGTTATAAGCCCCGGCGACACCGTGAGCGAAGTGGAAGAAAAGGTGCAATCGTGGCTTGAAGCAGGCGCAAGACAAGTCTGGATAATCAGCCCGAAATTGCGAACCGTCACAATTTATCGCTCGCTGAGCGACATCTCGACTTTGACTGAGAAAGATATACTCGACGGCGGCGGGGTCGTGCCGGGCTTCAGCATCCCGGTCACTGACATTTTCGCCATTTAAAGTTGCTAAGGAGTTAATAATGAGCACTGGTTCTAATGGAACAAATGGTAACGGGCACAAGGACAACGCGGAGGCTGCGGAGTCAGGCGAGCCTTATGCCGGGTCTATGGCGGCGGGCGAAGAGGCTCCGCCTGCCGTGAAGTTGACGAGGCAGGATTTCATCTCCGGGCAGGAGGTCAGGTGGTGTCCGGGCTGCGGCGACTACGCCATCCTGAATAACGTGCAGAAGGTGATGCCGGAGCTGGGCATCCCGCGAGAGAAGATGGTCTTCGTCTCCGGCATAGGATGCTCAAGCCGTTTTCCGTACTACATGAACACCTACGGCTTTCACTCCATACACGGTCGCGCGCCCGCAGTCGCCACCGGCATCAAGAGCGCCAACCCGGACTTGAGTGTGTGGGTAGTGACGGGCGACGGCGATGCGCTCTCAATCGGCGGCAACCACTTCATGCACGCCATACGCCGTAACCTAGACCTGAACATCATACTCTTTAACAACCGCATATACGGCTTGACGAAGGGGCAGTACAGTCCGACTTCGGAGCTTGGCAAGAAGACTAAGTCAACGCCGATGGGCGTGATTGATTACCCGCTCAATCCTTTGTCCGTGGCTATAGCTTCGGAGGCCACGCTGGTAGCGCGCTCGATTGACATAGACGTAAAGCATCTGGGCGCGATGGTTGACGCGGCGGCAAAGCACAAGGGCGTCTCGTTCCTTGAGGTCTATCAGAACTGCAACATCTTCAACGACCACGCGTTCGAGGGATTCACAGACCGCAGCGTGCGGCAAGACCGCGTGCTATATCTTGAGCACGGCAAGCCCATGGTCTTCGGCAAGGAGCGAAACAAGGGCATCCGCATGAACGGCGCGCACCCGGAGGTTGTCACCTTGGGCGAGAACGGCATCACGGAGAACGACCTGCTCGTACACGACATACACCTGACAGACCCGTCGGTCGCCTTTATGCTGGCTCGCATGGAGTACCGTGAAGGCTCAGAGTTTCCGCAGCCCGTCGGCATCTTCCGCGCAGTCGAGCGCGCTACCTACGAAGACATGATGACCGACCAGATTGAAGCAGCCATTGGCAAACAGGGCATGGGAAGCCTTGAGAAGCTGATTAATAGCGGCGACACATGGACGGTGGAATAAAATAAGAGCAGGAGCCGGAAGTCAGAATAGATGCATCTGTTCTGACTTCCGACTTCCGGCTCCTGAATGGAGCGAAGCGACGAGATGATTTGTCCTGATTGCGGGCACGATAACATAGAGGGGATGGATCGTTGTGAGAATTGCATGAAGCCCCTGCGCGACCTTGACGTGCCGAGGTCGGATGCTACGCGCGGGCTCGTGCGCTCTGTGATGGAAGACGACCTGAGAGGGCTTCTGGACGACGCGCCCGCCTTGTATGTCAGCTCTGACGCGCCCGCGAGGGAGGTCATAGGGCGTATGAAGGAGTCGGGAGCTAGCTGCGCGCTGGTGGTTGACGAAGATAAGCTGTCGGGCATCTTCACGGAGCATGACGTGCTTCGCAAGCTGGCCGTAGACGAAGAGGCCGCGCTGGACACTCCGATTAGCGAGTTCATGACCGTCCACCCGGACGTGCTTAAAGAGACGGATTCGGTCGCCTCGGCGCTCAACAAGATGGCCGTCGGTCGCTACCGCAACGTGCCCGTGCAGGTCGCAGACGGAAGCTACAGGTTAATGTCCATAGGCCACGTCCTCAAATACATCTCTCAGGAAGAATGGTAAGAGCAAGGCAGAAGTAAAAAGACTGATTCATTGAATCAATCGCTTTACTTCTGCGTTCTGCCTTTTACCTTCTGCTTTGCCTTGAAGGCTCTTTCGTCGTTGCTTTCGCCAAGCTTGGTGTTCGTAGGCATGGCAGCCGGGAGAGAGGGCTGGTTGCTGCGTGGTTTGGCCGCGTCGGTTCCCACCTGTTGAGACGACTCGTCCTCGAACATCTTGGTGGCGGCTTTGCGGCGTCCGCGAAGCGCCGGAGTGTTCTTCATCTCTTCGCGGTTCTGGTCAGGGTTTCCGACGAACCCCGTCTGCTGGCCTCTGGGCTTCTGCTTGCTCCCTACCTTGCGCTGCTCTTTTTTACTGCTCATCCTTAATCTCCCTTTGCTCTTTCATCTTAGTGTAGGCATAAGTTAACTCATCACTCACAGCTAAGGCAAAAGACGAAACGTAAAAGAGGAAGAGATTAGTATTCCTTCTCGAACTGCGGGTGTACCCATAGAAACTCCTGCCGCTTGTTCTGTACCCTTACTAGTCCGCCGAAACCCGGGTCTTTCTCCTTCAGCCATGCGTGCAGTTGTCTCAAGACGGCACCTCTGGCTCGAATAGCGTCAACCTGCTCCAAGTCTGGCGCATCATCGCGCTCCAGCCATCCTCCAATCTCTGCGCCACCTTTGAGCACAGAATCCAAGCTCTTCTGCCCTAAGTCTAGCTGCTTCTCTATGCCCTTATATGAAGCCTCGTCCAGCATTAGTTTCGTAGCCGAAGCGGCGACAGGCACCACGAGGCTCAACGTGCTCGCAAGCAATTTCAAGAAAGGCGCGGCCTTCACAATCCAATCGCGTGGCAGCGTTAATTCGTAAACGCCGCGCGCGTCCTCATCGCCATTAAGCGCGGGCAATGGCAGTCTCGAATGCTCGCACCAGAGCGTTAGCCGGAACTTCTCGCTAATCCACTTGGGTCTGTCAAAGAAGCCCGGCTCGACCGGCTCGAAACTGAAGAGTCTTGGGCCTTCTTTGGCTTCATCAACCAAGCTTCGCATAAGGTTTGAGTAAGAGGCTTCAACCTTGCTCACAACTTCCTTCATCCCCGCATCCAGCCTGTCAAAGCGTCCCATGCTTTCTGCATGCTGTCCGACCGATTGCAGGCGCATTTCCCCCAGCACCCTCATTACCTCTTCGGAGTTTGCCAACAACTCACTCAGTGGATTCGGGCGGGCTGCCGGAGCATTGTGGAGCAGCAGTTCGATGCTCTGCCACTCATTACAGACCGGGCAAGGCTGTTCAGGGCGGCTCCGCTTCTTGTTCTCTATAAGCCTTCGCACTTCGAATAATCCCTTGCATGGCTCTGTATTCAGACACGGCACCATCACGTCGCAGCGCAAGCCTGCCCAGAAGGTCTCAACCAGCCATTTCACCTCATAAGTCAGCGCGGAAAGGAATCGCTCCGGATATGGAGAGCGCACGGTAATGCGCACGTCATTACCTACGTGTTCAAGTAGCGCCCGTGCGCCGTAATCATCCTCAAGCACCAAGCCACGCTGCCAGTGAGTGCTCTCTGCGTAGTTCAAGCGGCCCAGCGAGTACTTATGCAGGCGCACTATCAACCGAAAGAATAAGCCTTCCGCAGGTGCCGTCTGTCCGCTATTAGCTTCCACTATACGGCAGATTTGAGACTGCTCCTCGTCACCCGCCGCCACATAGTCAGACCAGCCGGGAATCGTGTCCGGGCGTATATCCGGCACAAGTTGCGCAATGAGGCTGGTGTAATGAAGCTTTGACAGTTCCTCCGTCACATTCCGTCCGGTGCTGAGAATACTCCCGGCCCTCTGCCAGAATCCTATAGCGTCTTCCGGCTCCGAAGGGATTGCGACTTTGTATGAGAGGTCAAACCGCTCCATCAAACGCAGGAAGAGCGGGTGCAATCCGTCCTCGTAACGGTATTCCTCCGGCCTTGAAGGGTCGTTCCACAACTGTCGCAGGCGAGAGAATTCTACAAGCCCATGCGCATGACGAGTCTGCTTGTCATCGAGCACAAGGCTTATTGCCGTGGCCAGCCAATCCGGCTTGAGGATTACTATGTCGCGCAAAGCCGGGTCGTGTTCATAATGAATAAGGTGCCCTAAGCGGTGAGAGACGCGCACGAAATCCTTCGCCATCTCTTCGTCCATCTTAAAGCTCTGGCAAAGCTCCAGCACCTCCTCCAGAGGCATGTACGCAGCCGCCGTCTCTTTCAAAGCCTTACGCGCGTCGTCCCAGCTTTTCGGAACAGTGCGACCCACTTCGGGAAGGCTCACGGCTACACGTGCTATTTCCTGCTTAAGCTCATCAATGCCTTTTCGCTCACCTGTATCTTCATCAGGCTTGCTCTCGACAAGAAAGAAGTCTGACACCATCTCCCTGCCGAACAAGTCCCAGATTTCCTGCCGGTCAATGTCCGGCTGTCGCTCCTTCGGCCCGCCGTGCGTGGCCACGACCAGAATCTTCGCCTCCGGCTCGCGGTGCTTTACAAGCTTAATCCACTCCTTCACGAAGCCCTGCTGCGGCCCCTCGCGCGGCTTCCATACCACCAGATAAACCGCCGGAGCACTGAAGAACAATTGATGAGTCGGTCTATAAACTCTCTGACCACCAAAGTCCCACGCATTCAGCGTTATCTCCTTCCCGCTTTCAGGGTCGACAACCTTCACGGGCTTAATCTCAATCCCATGCGTTGAAGGCCGCTCCTCCCACGGGTCGCCACGCAAAGCATCCAGCAAACAACTTTTCCCCACCTCTCCCTCGCCAATCAAAATCAACTTAGCCTCATTCAACACCACCTGCGCCCCCGCCTTCGCACGCAGGTAGCGCATGACGGCATCAAGCCCTTCCTTATAGGCCGCAGCTAGTTCGGGATTTAAGGGGTTTCGATTGAGGAGCAGCAAAGATAAACCCTCTAACTTGGTAAGCGAAGCAGGTAAATCCTTAAGTTGGTTGCCATCAAGAAATAGCGTGTCTAGGTTAGTCATATTGCCAACCGAATCCGGTAGGGCAACAAGTTGATTTTCTCTTGGATCAAGCGTTTCTAAGTTGTTCAGCTCACCAATTTGGTCGGGAAGGTGAGTTAACTTATTGTCATAGAGGCAGAGATAGTTGAGATTGTTCAGCCTTGCAATTTCAGGAGGAAGGGTATGCAAGTTCAATCCTTGTAGCGTCAACCGTTGTAAGCCCTTAAGTTTTGGTATAACTGGTAGAATGTCCTCTTCCAATTCACAATATAACAGCATGAGAGTACTCATATTAACGAGTTGTTCTAACCATTCCGGCAGTGCTTTAAGTTTGCCTCTCGTAAGTCTTAATGAATGCAACTGCGTGAACTGGCTGAACACTTTCTCTTGGCCTGAAAGCTGATTAATGGAAAGGGCAAGCGATTGCAATTGCTTCAGTTGTCCAAACCAAGCAGGTAAACTGAGCAATTTATTGTAAGAGAGGTCTAGCGAATTCAAATTTGTGAGTTGGACTAGACACTCCGGTAGATTGACTAGCGGGTTCCCTGAGAGGTTTAGCGATTCCAATTGTCTGAGATGACTTAGGAACTCTGGCAATTCAGTCAACATGTTGTTGGAGATATTTAGTGACCGCAACTGTGTGAGTTGAACTAGCGAGTCTGGCAGTTCTGTCAGTTTCTTTATATCCTCAAATTCCCCAGTTAGGTCTAGGTCAGTCGCCCCAGACTGTAGAGCGGCGGCAATCTTCTGTTCAGCTTGTCGATATGCTTCGTCTCGTGCCATAGATGTTACCTTTCAGGCTTATGAGATTGCTTTGTTCCAGAGCACCGTCATAACTTTCGGGCTTTGCGGCGGCGGCCGCCGGTTTCTGTATCAGGCCGGGTTGAGGCATAGCTACAGAATGCGGGCATTATACGACAGAAGGGGATAAAAAAGAGTTATGAGATGGTTGAAGGTCTTCAGCCATCTCATAACTCTTCGTTCTTACTATTAGTCCAGTGGGTTTTAGCTTATAGCCTAACTTTACACACCCTTTACTCGCAACGGTTCCGGCTCGTTGGCGCGGGAGCCGTCGCGGGATTGCTCGGCTGAAGGCGGAACGGGAGGAGGCGGCGACGTGACTATGGTTTCGAGGGCAGCGTCTACGACTTCGCCTATGCGCGAGACGGGGACGACTTCCAGAGTCTTGCGAACGTCTTCAGGGATGTCTTCGAGGTCTGCTTCGTTGCGCGCGGGCAGGATGATGCGGCGTATGCCTGCGCGTTGCGCGGCCAGCACCTTCTCTTTGATGCCGCCGACGGGGAAGACCAGGCCCGACAGAGTTATCTCGCCGGTCATGGCGGTGTCGGGCCTGACGCGGCGTCCCGTATAAAGCGAGGCGAGCGCGGCCGTGATAGTCACGCCAGCCGACGGGCCGTCTTTAGGAATCGCACCGGCAGGGACGTGCAGGTGAACGCCGTATCCCTTGAACATCTCCGGCTCTATGCCGAACTCCTGAGCGTGCGACCACAGGTAGCTGCGCGCGGCGCGGGCCGACTCCTGCATCACTTCGCCAAGCTGCCCTGTCAAAGTCAGCCCTGAGCCGCCGGGCAAAAGCGTTGCTTCTATGAAGAGGACTTCGCCGCCCATCTCAGTCCATGCCATGCCTGTCGAGACGCCCGTGGGCAGCTCTTTTCGCGCCTCTTCAGGATAAAAGCGCGGCGCGCCCAAGTAGCCTTTAATGTCTCCCTCTCCGGCCGTGATGTGCTCGGCCTCGCCCTGCGCAATCTTGAGCGCAGCTTTTCTGGCGACGCTGCCGATGGTGCGCTCAAGCTGGCGGACTCCGGCCTCGCGCGTGTAACGGGTGGCGATTAGCTGAATCGCTCCGTCCGTGATGTCGAACTGCTCCGGCGTCAAGCCATTCTCCGTAATCTGACGCGGCACAAGGTACTGCCGCGCTATGTGAAGCTTCTCCCGGTCGGAGTAGCCCACGAGCGCTATCACCTCCATGCGGTCACGAAGCGGAGGCGGAATCGGCGCAAGCTGGTTGGCCGTCGCTATGAAGAAGACCTTCGAGAGGTCGAACGGCAGGTCAATGTAATGGTCGCGGAACGTGGAGTTCTGCTGCGGGTCTAGGATTTCAAGGAGCGCTGCGGCAGGGTCGCCGCGATAGTCAGCGCCGAGCTTGTCTATCTCGTCCAGCATCATCACGGGATTGTTCACGCCCGCGCGCCGTATGGATTGAATGATGCGGCCCGGCATAGCGCCTATGTAGGTGCGACGGTGGCCGCGCAGCTCCGCCTCGTCGCGCACGCCGCCCAGAGAGAGGCGCTCGAATTGACGGCCAAGGGCGCGCGCGATAGAGCGGCCAAGACTTGTCTTGCCCACGCCCGGCGGGCCTACGAAACAGAGGATGGGACTTTTCGCGTCCGGCCTGAGCTTGATGACGGCAAGGAACTCTAGTATTCGCTCCTTTATGTCTTCAAGGCCGTAGTGGTCTTCGTCCAGCACGCGGCGAGCTTCGACTAAATCGAGCTTGTCTTCGCTCGATTTCCGCCACGGCAATTCTAGGATGTATTCCAGATAAGTGCGTATGACGTGATAGTCGGGAGCCGCCTGCGGCAGCTTCTCCATGCGCTTCAGCTCTCGCTCGGCCTCTTTGCGAACCTCGTCGGGCAGGTCGGCCGCTTCCAGCCGCTCGCGCATCATGGCGGCTTCGGCCTGCTCGCCGCCCTCGTCATCGCCAAGCTCCTTCTGTATGGCCTTCATCTGCTGGCGCAGTATGTAGTCTCGCTGCGCCTTGTTCATCTCCGTCTGCGCCTCCGATTGGATGCGCGAGCGTATCTCCATTATCTCTATCTCGTGGGCCAGATAGCCGTGCGCGAGCTGTAGAAGCTCGTCGGCCGTGTCAGCTTCGAGCATCTTCTGCTCCTGCTCTACGCCCAGAGTCAGAAGCGAGCCCAGAAAGTATGCCAGACGCACGGCGTCGTTCGCGCCGAGGACTATAGAGCGGACTTCGGGCGGAATCTGCGGCATCATTGCGAGCGCCTGCTGTATAAGGCCCTGCACGTTGCGCCTCAAGGCTTCGACATTGTCTGCGTCAACCGTCTTTACCTCCGGGAGAATCTCAACGCGGGCGCGCAGGTACGGCTCTTCCTGTAGCCATTCGAGCACGCGCACGCGCTCCGTGCCCTGCACAATCAGGTTGAGCACCTCTTCGGTTCGCATCATGCGCTTAATCATGACGAGCGTGCCGACGCTGTAGAGGTCTGCGGGGCGGGCTTCCGCGCCCGTCTCGCTCTCGCCTCGCGCGCTGATGCAGGCCAGCAGCTTCTCTTCGGTTGCGAGCGCCGATTCGACAGCAGTTATAGAGCGCGTGCGCCCTACCGCGAGCGGCACGACCGTCTCCGGAAAGAGCGTGGTGCTCTGCAAGGGCAGCACGGCTATCTCGAACGGCACAGCCTGAGTCTGCAACGGGCTCGTCCCGCTCACTGTCTGAATATCCCCTTGTGTCTCAGCCATAAAATTTCCGGTGAATGTCAGATGGTGAATGGCCGGATGCTCTTATCCATTCGCCATTCACCATCTACTATTCACTCGTCTCCTTGTCCTCACAATTTTCTTCGCTCTTGAGATGAAGTATGAGCAGGCCGTCGCGGTAATCGCGCGCAAGGTGCGCGCCCTCTATGGAGCATGGAAAGCGCAGGATGCGCTCGAAGCGGCTGTAGGTGATTTCCAACTGCTGATAAGAGATGCCCTCGCCGTAAAAGGTATCGCGGCGGCAACCGCTCACGCGAAGCTGCGCGCCCGCGACCTCTATCTCAAGGTCGTCCGGGGTTATGCCCGCCAAATCAAGCTTGACTATCCAGCCGTCAGTTGTGCGATACACGTCCGCCGCCGGATGCCAGAGCCGTCCCTTGATGGGTCGCTTCCCCCCACGCCCCGCGTGCATCAACAGAAAATAGCGCTCAACCGATTCAGCCATAAAAATAGGTGTCGGGTGTCGGGTGCCGGGTGACAGTGGCCGCCTTTTACCGGCACCTGACACCTGATACCCGAACCCCCGTCTTTTTTAACCAAAGATTTTGCTCCAGAAGGAAGAGCCGCTTGAAATCTCTTCCAGTGCGTCCGCCAGTTCCTGATCCTCTTCCGTTTCAAGCGCCACGTCGGCCATAGAGATGATGCCGCGCAGGTTGCCTTGGTCATCCACCACGGGGATGCGGCGCACCTGCTTGTCACCCATAGTTCGTATGGCGTCTATCACACGGTCGTTCGGATGGGCCGAGTGAATGTCGTCGGTCATAATCTCTTCGGCGCGAACGTCGCGCGTGTCCCGTCCTTCGGCCACGGCGCGAATCACTATGTCGCGGTCTGTGATGAGCCCCACCAACTTGCCGTTGCTGCGAATGCGGTTGTTGATGCGGGGAGCCTCTTCGGGCTTAACGTCGCTCGCCAGAATGGAGGTGTCCTGCCGCTCTACTACAGGGATGACGCCGGTGTCTTCGTCTCGCATCATCTGCGCGACTTCCTGCAAAGTCGTCTCGCGCGTGGCCACAGTTACGTCGCGCGTCATGATGTCGCGGCAGCGAACGTGCGAGCGAGTGGCGCGTCTTCCGCGCAAAGGCCGCCCCGTCTCGTATCCACGACGCTCATCCGGGCCGCGCTCGTCTCTATAATAGCCGCGCCCTTCGCCGTAATAGCCTCCGCCGTAGCGCCGCTCGTTCTCTTCATAATCGGAGCGCTCGTTATGGCGGCCGTAATCATCGCGGCCGTAATCGCGGCCCAGCCCGCCCGCGCGTGAAGCGCGTCCGCCCCTGTAATCGTCCGGGCCGTAATCATCACGACCGTAGCCCGCCGAGCGCTCGCCGCCGCCCGAGCGCCTGTCGCGCATGCCTCCGCCGTAGCCTCTATCGTCGTCGTCATAATACCTGGACATTCTTTTCCTCCCGTCGAATTAATCGAAAAACGCGCGAGGCCCGGCCGCAATGTGTCGGGGATACGGCCTGACCGTCCATCTCTTTATAGTCTCAGGGGAACTTGGTGCGCTGATTATACATCAGTGCTAGTCACATGTCCCAAGTCCACGCGCGCCGGGCCAATACGAAGAGCCTTGACCGGAACTTAAGACTCGGTGGTGTCCTAATTAGAAAACTCTCTGCGCTATCCTCTGCGTTCCTCCGCGTCTCTGCGGTGAAGATAGTTTGAAGAACATTCGCCGCAGAGGCGCAGAGAGACGCTGAGGGGGCGCGGAGAATTGAATTTAGGACACTACGTAAGACTCTTGTGTGTTGCCCGCCGATTCGCTCTTTGTTACGATGCGAGTTAATGCAGCCTTCCGGATTCGGTAATTTCAGGAAGCCCCGTAGAACCGGGCAGAAGATAGTCGTCGGCCGCGCAGAAGATGTGCCGGAAGGGCGAGGCGCGACCGTAGAGCTTTTGGACGGGACGGAGCTGGCGCTTTACAACGTGGGCGGCGAGTTCTTCGCCATAGAAAACTTCTGCCCGCACAAGGGAGCGCCGCTAGCGGACGGGCAGCTCTGCGGACATTCGATTCAGTGCGACTGGCACGGCTGGCGCTTCGACGTGCGTACGGGCCAGTGCCTCACAAACAATAGTCGGGTGGAAGCCTACGAGGTGGTCATAGAAGAGGGCGAGATAAAAATCATAGTCTAAGGTGAAGCCGATGCTAACCGTCGTTGCCTATGGCTTCGACGGGGCATGAGGCTAGAGCCTCTTCGCAGAGAGCGCATTCCTCTTCCGTCTCCGGCTGCTTGCAGACGAATGAATAGCCGCGCTCGTCCGAGCGTGCGAAGTTGTCCGGCGCTGTATCGCGGCACACGTCGCAGTCAATGCAGGTCGCGTCCACGTAATACGCGCCCTCTGCGTTCTCCTCCACGCGCTCCTTCGGGTCAGCCAAAGCTTTATACTCTCTCTTTCAGACTAACGACGCGCCACAAAGCCAATGCCGCAATGATGAACGGAAAAGAATTTATTCATTTGTTCACCGGTGCATTGATTCATTGAAAAAATGTGCCGGTGAATCAATCTCTTCAATTCTGCATTAGCTTTACGGGTGTGTCATCTCTTCGGGTTTGACGTACTGGTCGAACTGCTCGCCCGTGAGGAGCCCAAGCTCTACGGCTGATTCGCGCAGTGAGATTCCCTTCTTGTGTGCGTTCTTGGCTATCTTCGCCGCGTTGTCGTAGCCAATGTGAGGATTCAGGGCCGTCACCAGCATCAGAGAATTCTTCAGGTGCTCTTCTATGCGCGCACGGTTGAGCTGAATGCCTGCCACGCAGTGTTCCACGAAGCCGTGGCAGGCGTCCTTCAGCAGTCGAATCGAATGCAGCAGGTTGTGAATCATCACGGGATTGAAGACGTTCAGCTCAAAGTTCCCCTGCGAGCCCGCGAAGCCAATCGCCGCGTCGTTTCCCATCACCTGCACGGCCACCATCGTCATGGCCTCGCTCTGTGTAGGATTCACCTTGCCCGGCATGATGGAAGAGCCCGGCTCGTTCTCAGGCAATATAAGCTCACCGAAGCCCGCGCGCGGCCCCGACGCCAGCCAGCGCACGTCGTTGGCTATCTTCATCAGTGAAGCGGCCAGCGTCTTTAAGGCACCGCTCGCAAAGACCATCTCGTCGTGAGCCGAAAGAGCGGCGAACTTGTTCGGATGCGACTTGAACGGCAATCCCGTCAACTCAGCAATCTTCCCTGCGGCCCTAGCGGCAAACTCCGGGTGAGAATTCAGCCCCGTTCCCACAGCCGTCCCGCCTATAGCCAAATCATAGAGCCCCGGCAGCACAGCGCGCAGCCTCTCAACGTCTCTATCCAGCAGGCTGGCCCAGCCGCCCATCTCCTGTCCCACGGTCAGGGGCGTTGCGTCCTGCAAGTGCGTGCGTCCAATCTTGACCACGTCGCAGTACTCGTCCGCCTTCGCAGAGATAGCATCCCTCAGCCGCTCAACCTCCGGTATGAGCTTGTTCATCTCTTCCGCCGCAGCAATGTGCATGGCGGTGGGGAAGGTGTCGTTAGAAGACTGGGACATGTTCACGTCGTCGTTGGGATGCACGGGCTTCTTGCTTCCCATCTCGCCGCCCGCAATCTCAATCGCACGGTTCGAGATGACCTCGTTCGCGTTCATGTTCGTCTGCGTTCCACTGCCCGTCTGCCACACGCGCAAGGGGAAATGCTCGTCCAGCTTTCCCTCTATCACCTCGTCCGCCGCCTGAGCAATCAGCCGCGCCTTCTCCGAAGAGAGCTTCCCCAGCCCCTGATTCGTCAGCGCCGCGGCTTTTTTAAGGATGCCCAGCGCCCTAATCATCTCCCTCGGCATCACGTCAAAGCCTATGTCGAAGTGCATCAAAGAGCGCTCCGTCTGCGCCCCCCAGTACCTGTCCGCAGGCACCCGCACAGTCCCCATAGTATCCGACTCCGCGCGCATCTCCAGCGTCTCGTCTTCCTGTCTGCCCTCACCGGCCCTCTTCGTCTGCGACATCTCCACCACTCATCCTTTTACCAGAATTATCGAAGCAGCCTAAGCCTTCATGCTTTCCCTCACAACTCAATTGTACACCACAACGCGCACTTGACCCGAAGCGCGCGGCTCCCAGCGTTGTTGTTTGAAGCTGAGCTACCCGGTTGTCCTGCTGCGCTTTCTTCTGACTTCGGAAGGCTTCTTGCGCCCTACGGACTGCGCCTCGCTTGAGTCCCTGCCGAACTGCGCTATCACCTGATCCTTCATGGCCATTATCTTGTTATGATAAGCCCACTCCTTAGCCGTAGCGTTATCGCGCGCAGTAGCCAGAGCGCCATACGCCCGCGTCTCCGCGCTTTGCGCCTCCATCATCTCGTCCAACGCCGCACTGAGCGCCTCGACCGTACACTCCGGATTGACCGGGCTATAATCTATGATGTTCTTCAAACGCGCTAAACTATCCCTGTCAGCCTGCAAAATACCCGGCGCAATCCTCCTGCTCTCATCTTTAGCCATATTGCTTCTCCCCGTAAGGACAGGATTTGAGACAAAATCCCTAAAGTCGCCCCGCATTCTATCCCCGCTCCTTCAACTTAGACAATAGTACGTCATCTTAAACCTTAGACTACACATTCTAAGCCTTAGAATGTGTAGTCTAAGGCTTAGAATTGAGATTTTAGGGTTTAGGATAGCTATTCTTAAGCTTAGGATGGTTATTTCAAGCTTTAAGCTCACAATTCTAAGGCTTAAAATGACTATTTTAAGCCTTAGAATTGTGAGCTTATGTCTTACGCGCGCTTATATCGAGCCTGTAGGGTGCGTCAGAGGCTTCTGGTGTTGAAGGTGTCGCCTTGGCGAATGTCGCCAGTCTCTAAGCCTTTGCGGAACCAGCGTGCGCGTTGCTCGGAGGTGCCGTGTGTGAAGGAGTCCGGGACTACGCGCCCCTGCGATTCGCGTTGGAGGCGGTCGTCTCCGATGGCCGTGGCGGCGTTGAGGGCTTCTTCTACGTCGCCAACTTCGAGCAGTCCCTTCTTCTGCGCGTAATAGGCCCAGACGCCCGCGTAGAAATCTGCCTGAAGCTCAAGGCGCACGGAGAGCTGGTTCATCTCTCTTTCGCTGACTCTGCCGCGCATGGCGTCCACCCGGTCGGAGGTTCCGAGCAGTTTTTGTACGTGATGGCCTATCTCGTGGGCTACGACGTAGGCTTGCGCGAAGTCGCCGGGCGCGCGGAAGCGGCTCCGCAGCTCATCGAAAAAGGTCAGGTCAAGATAGACCTTGTAATCGCCGGGACAGTAGAAGGGGCCCACGGCTGAGCTTGCCTGACCGCAGGCCGAGTCAACCACGTTCCTGAAGAGCACGAGTTTCGGCTGGTTGTACTGCCGCCCTTCCTTGCGGAAGATGTCCGTCCATATATCCTCTGTGCTGGCCAAGACTGCGGAGGTGAACTGCTTTGACTCTTCCTCCGCAGGGTTGGCCGACTTTGAGCTTTGAGGGCCGGAAGTCTGTTGCCCCCCGCCCTGAAGCTGTTCGAGGATGGCGCGCGGGTCACCGCCGAACAGGAGCGCTAACGCCAGTACTACAATCGTGCCGAGGCCGCCTCCGACGGCTAAACCTCTGCCGGAGCCTCTACGGTCTTCAATGTTAGAACTCTGTCGCTCGCTTCTCCAACGCATAGCCTTCACGGCCTCCTTAGCTTCTGCACATACTCAACAAAGAGCTTCACAGCCTCAAATATTAGCTTAAAACCTTTTTCTATTATGTCACATAAGCAACCGCAAAAAACTATATTTGAGGCTTTGTAGGGGCGCGCACCTCTTTTACCTTTCTCTTCCTGCGTAATACCGGCCGTTCCAGACGTAGACTCTTCTGCGAAGGCTCCGGCCGCTCGCGTCCTTTATGCCGCCGCGCCCGGCCGCGTCTTCGTAGGTGTAGAACCTTTGGGCCAGCCTGTTCGCTTTAATAATCCGCCTCTCCGCGAGCTCTTCGGGAAATGTCCCGTCATCCAGAATCAGCACCGAAGTTATCCTGCTGGTCAGCCTCTCTCCTTCCCTGAAGAGCGGGGCGGGGACAGCCCTACCCGTGGCCTCGTCCAGAACGAAGTAATGGTTTGTGATGTAAGGGTTCAGGCCGCCCGTAGTGGTAGAGATTTCGACCAACTGCCGCCTGTTGAGCAGGGCGAAATCCAGACCTATGGAGTTATCGGCTCTGGAGAAATGTCCGTTCAGCGCCTGCGTGACGATTGTGCGCCCGCCCCGCCTGTAAAGCAGAAAGGCGTTCGAGCCGCCAAAGCCGGTTTGATAACAGGGGTCGGAAGCGACTATAAGCCGGATGCGGCCATTCCCGAAGAGGTTTATGGGGTAGTCCCCACGACGAAGCTTCGCAGCCTCTTCTTCATCCAGCCGTCCCGCGCCGCCGCGCAGGTAGCAGACGTTCAGCTCCTCCACTCTCGTTTCCCACCAGTTGCGACTTGAAACTGAAGCCAGCCGCTCCATGTAATTCCGAATCGCCCTCAATCGCTCGGGCCATTTCAGAATCGCTTCGTCGTAATCGTTCGCGGCGTCCGGCCTGCACCTGTAGCTCAATTTCGGAAGCGGCTGAAGACGCTCGAACACCTCCTGTCTACAGGCCGGATACTCATCCCCTTTCTGCCCGGACGCGCCTGCGGGGAGAAGCGCCATGAGAATGATGAGCGCAAAGGATTTCAGAACCTTCTTCATAATCATTGTCGTTGGTCTTGGACGCTACGCACTCAATCTCTCTGCGCGGCGGTCTTGGCGTAGGATATTGCGAAGAGCGTTCCTAGTATCAGGTCTATGATTCCCGCTCCGAGCATCATCGGGCCGACGCGGCTCAAGGCGAAAAGGATTAGGACGGGGATGCCGAAGCTGGCCTTCTCAAGGATGGTGGGAATCATCATCAGGCGATAGCGAACCGGGTCGCGCGCCAGTATTAGAAAAAGAAGCTGCCACGCCACGGCCACGCCTATGAAGCCGTAGTAATACTCCGGGTGAGTAATGGGCGGCGGATAATCGCGCCCCGTCTTTTCTTCCAGAAAATACTGCGGCAGGAGAGCGAGCAGGCCGTACACGCCCGCTACCGTGTAGACGATTTTAGCGAATCTGGTTGATTGACTCATCGGTTCAATGAATAAACTCCTTTTAATTCGTTTCCTCTATGGGAGTGCCCGATTCTTTCCATGCTTTCCAGCCGCCCGCCATAGAGTAGACCTTCCTGTAGCCCATCTTCTGAAGCGCGTCGGCAGCGAGCGCGGAGCGATAGCCGCCGCCGCAGTAGAGTATGAGCTCCGTATCCTTGTCGGGAACCTGCGCCTCTATGTCGCGCTCTATGATGCCCTTGCCTAGATGCTCTGCGCCCCTTGCGCGGCCCGCCTGCCATTCGTTGTCTTCGCGCACGTCAACCAGTCGCGCGCCCGTGTTGGCCGAGAGGCGCGCGAGCGTCTCCTCTACTGTTACTTCGTTGATGCGTCTCTTGGCGTCGTCAACTATCTTCAGAAATCCCTCGGAGTGTTTCATAGAAAGCCCTCCAGCCTTCCCTTCATACTTGACTTCTCTTCGTCGTGCGGTTAAATCATAGCGCGTCGGAAACCCTTTTGAGGAGTGCAAAAGTGCGCGCAAAGTCGGGCTGCATGGTGCTGCTGATAGTAGCTTCGCTGCTTCTCGCCGGATGCAGAAAGGACGCGGAGATAAACGCCGCCCTCAACGAGATTGATGCTTTCACGACTGAGATTGACGGGCGCATCAAGGCCGCTCGCAATCCGTCCGAAGGCGTGGACGACGCGCAGCAGTATCTTGACTCACGCAAGCGCGAGATAAAGTCCAAGGCGGCCTTCCTTGCAGGGGTGCGCGGCATTCAGGTCAGCGACGTGACGGAGCGCCGCCTCATTGATACCATCCGGCGCAACCAGATGACCATCGTCCGGCTTCAATCCATGCCGATAGCCGCCACCGATGCCGCGTTCAAGACAAAACTGGACAAGCTCGTCAACGACTACCTGAGCCTCTTTCAGGATTGACGGCGCGAAAGCCTCTACCAGCTTCAAGCCTTGTGCTCGCTTTGTAGTAAACGGGGCTGACAGATTATAATACCCGTCTTTAATGTAAGCACGAAAATTAAAGATTTAATGCGGGTCGGACTATTGCGCCTTCGGGCGCAGCAGACGCAGCTTGAAAGCGGCTGTCACAGGGTCTTTGCGCGCGGGCGACGGGAAAGAGAGGCTTCTGATGAAAAAGAGTGAGATTGTAGAGCGCGTGCGCGCCTCGCATCAAAAGTTGACGGATGCCCTCGAAGGCTTATCCCCGGACGAGGCCATTCGTAAAGGGCTGACCGAGCAGTGGTCTATAAAGGACGCGCTCTCTCACATCACGGCGTGGGAGATTGAAGGCGCGCGTAGTTTGCGCGAGATTCAGGCAGGCACTTGGAAACCGCGTAAGCTGAATCAGGAGTTGATAGACGAATTCAACGCGCGTGCCATAAGTGAGCGCGCCGCACACAGCTTTGCAGAAGTCCGCGAGGAGTTCGACCGCGCGCACGGCGAGTTGGAACAGGTGATAGCTTCTCTGCCGGACGAGATAGAAGAAAAGTCGCCTACCTACAAGTTCATAGAAGGCGTCACCTTTGAACACCACGCGCATCACGCGGCGCAGATAGCTAACTACAGGAACAAGTGACGAGTTGCGAGGGACGAGTTAAAAAGCCATTCGCTTGTCACTCTTCGCTCATCACTCGTCACTGCTTTTAAGGAGAGAATCATTGGCTACGGAACAGTTTGATGTCACGGTTATAGGGAGCGGGCCGGGCGGTTATGTGGCCGCAATCAGGGGAGCGCAACTCGGCTTAAAGGTCGCAATCGTAGAGAAGGACAAGCGGCTGGGCGGCACCTGCACGCTGCGGGGCTGTATCCCTACGAAGGCGCTTCTGATGTCCGCGCACGTTTACGAGCAGATGCAGCACGCGCAGGATTACGGCGTGCAGGCGACCGAGATTCAGCTTGCCTTCGCGGACGTGCAGAAGCGCAAGGACAAGGTCGTGATGAAGAACTCAAAGGGCATAGAGTACCTTATGAAGAAGAACACCATCACGGTCTTCAAGGGTAAAGGAAGGCTGGCCCTGCCCGGCAAGGTAGAAGTCACGGGCGACGACGGCCAGAAGCAAGTCATCAACACCCGAAACATCATCATCGCCACGGGCTCCGTCGTCAGGCCCATTCCGGGTTTTGAAGTTGACGGAGAGCGCGTGGTCAACTCCGACCAGATTCTCGAATTGAAAGAGGTGCCGAAGTCACTAATCGTCATGGGCGCGGGCGCTGTCGGCGTGGAGTTCGCTTCCGTCTATTCGCGCTTCGGCTCGGACACGACCATAGTCGAGCTGATGCCTAGACTTCTCCCTCTGGAAGATGAAGAAGTCTCTAAGGAGCTTGAAAAATCGTTCCGCAAGCGCGGCATCAAATCGCAGCTTGATACGAAGCTGGAAAAGCTTGAGAGGACGGACACAGGGATTCGTCTCACGGGCAAGACCTCCAAGGGAGAGGAAGTGACGCTTGAAGCGGAGATGCTGCTGGTGGCCGTGGGGCGCATGCCTTATCTAGAGGGTCTGGGGCTCGAAGGGACGAAGATAAAGGTCGAGCGCGGCGCGGTTCAGGTGGACGAATTCCTTCGCACAGGAGAGCCCAACGTCTACGCCATAGGCGACGTGATACCGACGCCGTGGCTCGCTCACCTTGCCTCCAAGGAAGGCATACTCGCGGTGGAGCAGATTGCGGGACAACACGCGCAGCCTATAAACCTGCGTCACGTTCCATCATGCACCTACTGCGACCCGGAGGTGGCGAGCGTCGGCCTGACAGAAGCAGCCGCGCGCAAAGAAGGCTACGACGTGAAGGTGGCTAAGTTTCCCTTCTCGGCGTCCGGCAAGGCGCGCATCCTTGGCGAAGAGGAGGGCTTCGTCAAGATAGTCTCCGAGACCAAGTACGACGAGCTGCTGGGCGTTCACATCATAGGGCCGCACGCCACAGAGCTTATCGCAGAAGCCTGCGTCGCACTTCAGCTTGAATCAACCGCAGAAGAACTGGGCCGCACGATGCACGCGCACCCGACCATAGCGGAAACCGTCATGGAAGCCGCCGAAGGCATCCACGGCTTGACGATACACATTTAGCATTCGGCTATCAGCAGCCAGCCAGAGACAAAAGCTGATGGCTGCTGATAGCTGATTACCGTCAGCTTTCTTTATGAAAAAACAGCGCAAACAGGCACAGGGTAACGGCAAGGGCGTAGGCGGCGCAGACGCTCCGGCAGAGAAGCTTTCGTGTACGAGCGAGACGACCTTGACGCACGAGCAGATGCTTGAGCTTTATCGTTATCTTAAATTGACGCGGATGGTGGAAGAGCGTCTGGTCAATCTCTACCGTCAGACAAAAGTGGTCGGCGGCGTCTTTCGCTCGCTCGGTCAGGAAGCGACTGCGGTCGGCACCGCTTACGCTCTGAGGCCGCAGGATTTCGTGAGCCCGCTTATTAGAGACTTGGGCGCGGTGCTGGTCAAAGGCATTCGCCCGCGAGAGATTTTCGCGCAGTACATGGCCAAGGCATGGGGGCCTTCGGGCGGGCGCGACCTGAACATTCACTTCGGCAACATGGAGAAGGGTTTTATCGGGCCTATCTCTCATCTGGGCGACATGATTCCCGTGATGACGGGCGTAGTTCTGGGAGCGCGCATGCAGCAGAAGGACGTGGCCGCGCTCGTTTACATAGGCGACGGCGGCACCAGCACGGGCGCTTTTCACGAGGGTTTGAACTTCGCGGCCGTGCAGAAACTCCCGCTCATAGTCGTAGCCGAATATAACCATTACGCTTACTCGACGCCTACTAAATTGCAGACGGCCGTTGAGAATCTGGCCAACAAGGCGGCTGGCTACGGCATCCCCGGTCACGTAGTTGACGGCAACGACATCATCGCCTGCTACGAGGTGGCTCGCCGCTCGCTCGAGTATGCTCGCGGCGGAGGCGGGGCCGTTCTGATTGAAGCCAAGACCTATCGCCGCAAAGGGCACGCCGAGCATGACGACCAGCGCTACGTCCCTGAAGGAGAGGTGGAGTGGTGGGAGAAGAACAACGACCCCATTGACCGTTGCGAGAGATTCTTATTGGAGCAGGGCGCGGCCACGCAGGAGAAGTTGGACGCCGTCACGACCGACATACAACGCGAGATTGACGAAGACGTGGCATGGGCCGAAAGCTCTCCGATGCCGGAGCCCGAGCAGGCCGCCCACAATGTCTTCGACAACTCGCTCGTGCCGCCCGCTTTTCGTCCGAAAGTTTTAGAGAGCTAGAAACGCAAGATTCAGGTTTATAAACGAGCATGTCAACTGCAACCAAAAAAGAGAATAAGCAGAATCGCCCGTCGCGCGGCGGTCAGGCGACTATGGTCGAGGCCATACGACAGGGTATCTGGGAAGAGATGGAAAGCGACCCGAAGGTCTTTGTCATAGGCGAGGACGTGGGCGCGTACGGCGGCGCTTTCAAGGTGACGGACGGGCTCATAGACGAGTTCGGCGCAGGAAGAGTGATTGATACGCCTATCAGTGAAGCTGCGATAGTGGGCGCGGCCTGCGGCGCGGCGCTCATGGGCATGAAGCCCGTGGCAGAGTTTCAATTCATAGACTTCATCTCGGCCGGCTTCGACATGCTGACCAACTACGCGGCCAAGTGTCGTTATCGCTGGGGCGCGGGAATTCAGGCAGTCTTTCGCGGCCCCTGCGGAGGCGGCGTCCACGCCGGCCCCTTTCACTCTCTGAACGCGGAAGCCTTCTTCATGAACACGGCCGGGCTCAAGATGGTGGAGCCTTCCACGGCCTATGACGCGAAGGGCTTAATCAAGGCAGCCATACGCGACCCTGACCCTGTGATTTTCTTCGAGCACAAGAAGCTCTACCGCCTGCCGCGTCTGCGCGAAGAGCTGCCCGAAGATGATTACATAGTGCCGATTGGAAAGGCCCGCACGCGGCGCGAGGGCCGCGACCTTTCCATCATAACCTTCGGCGCGATGACGCTGACCGCCCTTGATGCTGCTGAAGAATTGGAGAAAGAGGGGCTGGACGTAGAGGTCATAGACCTTCGCACGCTCGCCCCATTAGACAAGCAGGCGATTCTTGATTCGGTGAAGAAGACGAGCCGCGTGATGGTGCTGCACGAAGCATCGCGCACGGGCGGCATCGGCGGCGAGATTGCGGCGACGATTGCCGAAGAGGCTTTCGAGTGGCTGGACGCTCCCGTCGTGCGGGTCGCTTCCATAGATACGCCCGTGCCTTATTCGCCGCCGCTTGAAGAATATTACATGCCGCAGACAAAGGACGTGCTGGATGCGGCGCGAAGACTCGCAGCCTACTAAAAGGATGAATCCCATCCTTCACAATAGAGGAGAACGAAAATGCCGAAATACGTAATCGAGAGGGACATGCCCGGCGTCGGAAAACTGAGCGCCGAGGAGTTGCAGGGAGCATCGCAAACGTCCTGCAACGTCCTGCAAAATCTGGGGCCGCAGATACAGTGGGTGCAATCTTACGTAACGGACGACAAGATTTACTGCGTCTACATAGCGCCCAATGAAGAGATGGTTCGAGAGCACGCGCGGCAGGGCGGACTTCCCGCCAACCGCATCTCGGAAGTAAAAAGCATGATTGACCCGACAACGGCGGAAGGATAGTTTTTAGTTTTCAGTTTTCAGAAAAGGGCCGGTTGCTCTTCACTGAAAACTGAAAACTGTTTATGGAGCATTTATGAGCACAGATGTCGTCATGCCGCAGATGGGCGAGTCCATCGCGGAGGGTACTATTACAAGGTGGTTGAAGAAGGTCGGTGAGCGCGTGGAGCGCGACGAGCCGCTCTTTGAGATTTCTACGGACAAGGTGGACGCTGAGATTCCAAGCCCCGCTTCGGGCACGCTCACCGAGATTAAGTTTCAAGAGGGGACGACCGTCGAGGTCAACACGGTCGTAGCCGTGCTGGACGGAGGACAGGGAGCGAACGGAGGCGGCGCAAGCGCCGGAGCAGCGCAAGCATCCGCTCCCGCATCGCAGGCCGCAGTAGCATCTGAGCCTCCGCCGCCTCCGCCGCCCGCACCGCCCGCAGCGCCTGCCGCTCAGGCTTCAACGCCCCAGCCGCCGCCAGCGCCGCCAGCCGCACCGCCGCAGCCCGCGCAGGAAGCCGCTTCGACAGCGCAGCCGCCTGCTCAAGCTTCAGCGCAGGCACCTGCCGCCCAAGCAGACCGCGCGTCGCAGTCTGCGGAAGAACTGCGGCGCACACGCTCAAGCCCGCTCGTGCGTAACATAGCGAGAGAGCACGGCATAGACATCTCGCAGCTCGAAGGCACCGGGATGAGCGGTCGCGTCACGAAGAACGACATTCTGAGCTACATAGAATCCGGCGCGGCGATGTCACCGCAGCAGGCCATGCAGGCGGGGCAGGCTCAAGGCACACAAGCGCCTCCTCCTGTTCAAGCGCCGCCCGTGCAGCCTGCGGCAGGCGACCGCGTAGAGCCCATGACGACCATGCGCAAGAAGATAGCCGAGCACATGGTCTTGTCGCGTCGCACCTCCGCGCACGTCACTACCGTCTACGAGATAGACATGACCCGAATCGCGCGCCTGCGCGACCAGCACAAGGCCGCGTTCTTAGAGCGCTACGGCACGAAGCTCTCCTACATGCCGTTTATCTTCCAAGCCGTGACCAGCGCGATTCGCAAGTTTCCAATCTTCAACTCGCAAGTCTCCGGCGACCAGATTATCTACAAGCGCGACATAAATCTGGGCATGGCGGTCGCGCTCGACTGGGGACTGATTGTGCCTGTCATCAAGCGCGCCGACGACCTCTCTATTTCAGGACTGGCGCGGGCGGCTAACGATTTGGCAGACAGGGCTCGCACCAAGCAGTTGAAGCCGGACGAGGTGGCGGGCGGAACATTCACCATCACCAATCCGGGAGTCTTCGGCGGGCTCTTCGGCACGCCCATCATCAACCAGCCGCAGGTAGCCATACTAGGCGTCGGCACAATAGAGAAGCGCGCGAAGGTCGTGACAAGCCCCGAAGGCGACGACTACATAGCGATTCGGCACATGGCCTACTTCGCGCTGACCTTCGACCATCGCACCATAGACGGCTCCGACGCTGAGAAGTTCCTTGGCTACGTCAAGGAGCTGCTGGAGGCCGCGCAATTTCAGGTCTGAGCACGTGAACTCTCAAAAAGAGATTCAAACAGGGATGGAAGGAATTTATTCAGTGAATCAATGAAGCGATGAATCATTGAATAAATTCCTTCCATCCCTCTTAATTTATTTCTCGCCGGGACAATGCTATGCCGAGCGCCGGACAATCAGCATGGCGGGCTGAGTTGGATGATTTAATGCGGGGCACAGCCGGGGCCTTTCTTTTCGGCGCGCCGTTCCTCTATACGATGGAGGTCTGGTGGAAAGGAAACTTCACGTCACCGCCGCACATGCTGATAGTCCTCGGCATAGCTTACGTGGCGCTCATCCTGCTTAACCTGCGCGGCGGCTTTCGCTCGGAAGGCGCGCGCACATGGCCGCGAATCTTCACGGACAGCGTGGAAGCACTGGCGCTTGCGTTTCTGTGCGCGACCTTAAGCCTGACCCTGATGGGGATACTCAATCTCAACACGGGCCTTGAGGCGATGATGGGACGCATCATCATGGAGGCGCTGCCTTTCAGCATTGGCGTAGGCATAGCCAACAACGTGCTTCTGCGGGCCGGTGATGACAGAGATTCCTCACAAGACGCGGCGCAACATCAATGGCACGACCACGCGTGGCGCGGCACGCTCGCGGATGCGGGCGCGACTGTTCTCGGTGCCGTTATCGTTTCCGCCTCGATTGCTCCGACGGACGAGATTCCCATGATAGCAAGCACGCTCTCGCCGCTCAGGCTGATTGCCATCATCCTGAGCTCGCTCTTTCTCTCGTACATCATTGTCTTCGAGGCAAACTTCGGCGCGCAGAAGATGCGCCGCTCGCAGCCGGGCCTCTTCCAGAGCCCCATCAGCGAGACTCTCGCTTCCTACATCATTTCACTGTTGATAGCATTCTCAATGCTCTGGGTCTTTCAGTTGATTCGCCTTGAAGACCCTTTCAGCCAGTGGATTAGCTATACGATTGTGCTGGGCTTGCCCGCCACGCTCGGCGGCGCTGCCGGGAGGCTCGCCCTATGACGAAGAAGAAAGCTGCGGGCACGAACACGCCGCGCACCTCCGCCGAGTGGGTGTCGCTGATTATCTCGACTCTGCTGCTGGCGGCAGTCGTCGGCATGGTTTTAGCGCTCTGGTTTAACTCTTCCAACGCTCCCGCGCGCTTTCGCGTAGAGCGCGGCACGCCCCGCAACGAGGCGGGCCAATTCTACCTGCCGATTAAAGTCACCAATGAAGGAGACACTACGGGCGCGCAGGTCACAATCGAGGGGAAGCTCAAGGTTAATGAGAAGGATGAGACGGCTTCCACAACCTTTGACTTCATCCCCGCACGCTCCACCGCCGAAGGCATACTCATCTTCGTAGCCGAGCCCGGCTCTGCGGAGGTGCGCGTCGTCAGCTACCAGCAGCCGTAAACGCTACATCGCACGCACAAGCACCCTCCGGTCATGGACACTTATCAGTCAATGTTTAAACGCCGAAGTATCGTTGAGATACAGCCATCTGTTTTATGCTCGCCCGCCCGTAAAGTTTTATCTATCTATAGCTAAGCCACTTAGACAAAGCACCGAGCCCGCGACTTGAAGGAATGCGGGCTGGCACACCCATTGCTCTCTGACTTCCACGGAATGATGCACACTCTCCCGTGAATATTTTGAGCTTTGGAAGGAGAGCCTCTTTTATGAGCAGGAAGGTTTCAAACTTTATGAAGATGTTGATGCTGGCGCTCTGTTGCGCTATGGCGCTGTCAATTCCGGCCTACGGGCAGGGCAAAGGTAAAGGACTCGGGAAAGGTCGCAACAAGATAGAGATTACGCGCGACTCTACGCCCGGAATCCCCACGAGCAGCCGTGGGCGCGGGCGCAATTATTATCCTAGGACGCCGCGCGGTCGCTACATTCGCACATCATCCATCATCCAGACCAGAAACAGAAACATAACTGTGCCGCGCAGAGTCATGCGCGGACGCAACACCAATCCCGGCACCGCGCGCGGTCGTATCAGCTAACCGGTCGCTCAGGACAACTTCGTATCTCAGGCGGGCTTCCCTTACGGCAAGCACTCTCTTTCGTAGAGACGGCTTGCGGCACGGGTGGCCCGCCTTTCTATAAATTCCACCGTTTGGGGCGGCGAGGCTCTTCAAGATTGCCGTAGGATTATAATTTGATAATGATTGATTGAATTGGCTGATTTTGGCTCATGTCCTGCTTGACTTCATTCCGTGGTTCGTTAGAATCTCGCCTTTTAGTTGGCTGGTTTCAAAAAGCATCTCCTCGCATGGAAGCCATTTACGGAAAACAGGCTATGTAGCTTGTTCTTATCAACCCGGCGCGGCCGTCGCTTTTCAAGTTGCAGAAGCGGCGGATTAGCCAAAAATTCAACCGAGACGCGGGTCGCCTGAGCGCTCAAGCCTTGAAACAGCAAGCGCTCCCCGGCAGCTTCTCGCAGACGGAGCTAAATATGAGTGTCACTAGATTCAAGTTTCTTTCTATTCTAACGCTTGCTGCCATGTTCGCGCTGGCAGCTTCAGGGACAGCGCTGGCGCAAAGTGCCGGGACTGACTCCTCAGTCCAGAGCAGAACTCGCACGGTATCCAACGGCCAGAAGATGAAGATAAAGGGGACGGTCGTGCGCAGAGACGCTGATACTTTCACCGTGCGCGACATGAACGGCATGGACACGGTCGTCCTTCTAACCGACAGAACCAGCGTCAAGACAAAGGGCGGATTTCTTCGCTCAGGCACGAACTACGGCACGACACAAATCCTTCGCGGCCTCAATCTGGAAGTAGAAGGTCGCGGCGACTCCACAGGCCAACTCGTAGCTGAGAAGATTCGCTTCAATGAATCAGACCTGCGCGTTGCCCAAACGGTGGAGTCACGGGTCAACCCTGTGGAGAACAGAGTCGGAGAGGCGGAGCAGAGAGTCAGTCAGGTGGAGCAGAACGCCCAGCGCATGAGCGGGCAGATTGACGAGTTGGCCGCAGTATCAAACGCGGCTCGCGGCGGAGCAAGGGCAGCGCAGGAGACTGCCGACGCAGCCGTCGCAGGCGTCAATGCGACTAACGAGCGCATCTCCGCTCTGGATGATTACGTGCCGCAGGAGACTGCTGCCATAACGTTCCGCGTAGGCAGCGCTGTTTTAAACGCGCAGGCCAAAGCGCAACTCGACGACATAGCGCGAAAGGCCGAATCGGCCCGTGGCTACGTGATTGAGATTTCCGGCTACACGGACTCTAGCGGCTCGGTCAACACGAATCGCCGGTTGAGCCAGCAGAGAGCGGACGCTGTGGTGCGCTATCTGGTGGAGAATCACAACATACCTTTGCGCCGCATCATCACGCCGTTCGGATACGGCGAGGCGAAGGCCGTGGCAGATAATCGCACCCGTCAGGGCCGCGCTGAGAATCGCCGCGTAGAGGTCAAGATTCTGGTCAATCGCGGCTTGACTCAGCCCTCCCCAACAATCAACACCCCAAGCACAAGTCAGACTTCTCAACAAAGCCCGGGACTGTAATTTCTAAAGGAAAGCTGCGGGCGGCAATAGCAATTTAACTTTGCCGCCCGCAGCTTTCCTCTTAAACGGAAGCGACAACCGGCAGCTCAGCTGCACCGTCAAATCACAGACTATGACGAGCGTGCTTCTGATGCCGGGACTTCGCAGCTTGATTAAACCCTTTCTGATGAAAACAGGAAACTCTTTCGCTTCGCTCTTTCTGCTGGGGTTATTGATTCTCGTATCCGCGCAGGCCGCGCGCGCTCAGGAGAATCTGCCGCCGCCGCCGCCAGCGCCCACGCCCAAGCCCACGCCATACGTCCCGAAAGACAGCGACTACGATGTGGTGCGCGTCAATTCTAATCTGGTGATAGTGCCCGTCTCCGTGACTAACGCGAAGGGCGACCCTGTGCTAGGGCTCGGCATCAGCGATTTTCGTCTTGATGAGGAAGGTCGCGCTCAGGAGATAACGCAGATAGGCGACCCGGAACAGGTGCCGCTCGATATTGCCATACTGCTCGACGTGTCGCTCACGGTTGACGCCCGCTTCGACTTTGAGAAGGAGGCGGCGGCTCGCTTCATCAAGATGGTGATGAAGCCCGGCGACCGCGCCACGCTCTTTGCTATAGATTCAACGCCGCGACTGCTGCTTGCCCGCGACACGGCGGAGCGCGCCGCCGCACGCCTCATCTCCGTTCCCCCGGCGAAGATGGCCACAGCCTTTTATGACACCGTGATAGATGCGGCGCAGTACTTGACGAAGAACGCACCCGCTCAGCGCCGGCGCGTAATCGTGGTCATTTCAGACGGTGAGGACACCTACAGCGAGAAAATTAAGACTGCCATAGGGGCGACGCCGCAGGAGCGAGAGTCCGTCAGGATGGCTGACAGGCTCAGGATTCACCAGCGCATGTTGCTGGAGGTGCAGCGGGAGGTGCAGCGCGCTGAAGCCACCTTCTACTCCATCAATCCGAGCGGCAGGGCGCTCAACCTCAACGTCATCAGCAAGCGCGCACAGGAGGGTCTGGAGCAGATTTCTCTGGCTACGGGCGGGAACGCTTTCGTCCCCGAAAGGGTTGAAGACCTTGACGGCGTATTCCGGCAGATAGCCGCAGAGCTTCGCTCGCAGTATCTTCTTCAATACTACTCGAACGACCAGACGCAGAGCCCGAACTTCCGGCGCATACGCGTGGCCGTTCCCACACGCACAGACCTGCGCGTGCGCGCACGCCAAGGCTACTACCCGAAGAAGTAAAATGGGTGACGGGTGTCAGGTGACGGGTTTCGGGGAAAAGAAAATCTATCTCTCTTTCTTTTTCCTATCACCCGACACCTGACACCTGACACCCGTCACCTGTTTCACCTTGCCTGCATGTCTACCAGCACGTCAGTCAGCCGGTTCATCACGTCCAGCAGGCTTCGGCCAGCATGGTCGTAGCGGCCTGCGGAGACTGCGTCTTCGGCCTGACCCGCGCCTGCGGCCACGCCCAGCAGCTTTGTGTAGTAGGGCCGCAACTCGCTTGAGCTGCTGAAGGTCGTCTCAAGCTCATCCATCTGCACGCGGTAGTTATGAAAAGCCTCGCGCAGCTTCGCCTTGTTGCGCTGTAGCGTGTCGGCGGCCGAGGCAGACTGCTGCGCCTGCGCTTCGTCTGCGGCCAAGTCTTTAGAGATAGGCCCGTAAAGATACAGGAATCTGCCTATGGACTTAATCTGCTCGGCCACTCGCGCCGCCACGGTCGCCGCCGGGACAGCAGCGCCCTG
Source organism: Pyrinomonadaceae bacterium (assembly GCA_036389255.1). GTDB lineage: Bacteria > Acidobacteriota > Blastocatellia > Pyrinomonadales > Pyrinomonadaceae > JACVRN01. Next base: position 521,934 of record DASVQI010000041.1, on the reverse strand, counting down.
ATTGCGTGTCGAAGAGGGGCGCGCTCTTCTGCTCGTAGTCGTTCGCCTGCGCGTCTGGCCGTACACGCCGGACGCCGTCAAAATCATCAGGCAGGCCAGAACAATCATCTGTATGCGCTTCAAAAGGGTAAGCCTCCTTGTCGTCATCTGCTTTCCGCAGGACGCTCGCTTTCATCCTCAGAGGGAGAGAGATTGATTCGCTTGCCTCTCAAGCTAAGACCTGCGGCGGCTGGCAGTCAAGCCGCCGCGAAGTCTTCAGGGTAGTGGGTCAGTTAGAAATCTAAACGAGTAATTCACCGCAGAGACGCAGAGTGTCGCAGAGGGGGGCGCGGAGAAAAACTCAACTCTCTGCGCTAATCTCAGCGTCTCTCTGCGCCTCTGCGGTGAATCTGATTTTTGAAATTGACCCACTACCGTCTTCAGCCCGGATTCGTCGCGCGAGACTCTCTGCTGTTACAATAGGCCGAAAAGCAGTCAACCCGGTAGACCAGAGATGAGAGAGAGACTTTTAAGAGTCAGGCGATTGGGGCGCGTGGAGTACGGCGCGGCGCTCGCCCTACAGAAGCAGACCGAGCTAGCGGTCTTAAACAATGAGCAGCCCGACACGCTTCTGCTACTTGAGCACCCGCACACGCTGACGCTGGGTCGCGGCGCCGGGCACGAGCGAATCACTACGCCGCCGCCGGTGCTGGAAGCGCGCGGCGTCACAGTCTTTGAAACCAATCGCGGCGGCAAAGCCACATATCACGGGCTGGGGCAGATAGTCGGCTACCCCATCGTCAATCTGAGCCCGGAGCGCGAGGACGTTCATCGCTACGTGCGCGAGCTGGAAGAGGTTTTGATTCGCGCGCTTTCGGATTTCGGAATCGAGAGCTTTCGCATAAAGGGACTGACGGGCGTTCACACTTCGGAAGGAAAAGTCGCGGCCATTGGCGTTCACATAGCCCGTTGGGTGACCACGCACGGCTTCGCGCTCAACGTCAATACAGACCTGAGCTACTTCGACCTTATCATCGCCTGCGAGGGCGAGCCGGTCACCTCCATGCAGAAGATTCTGGGCCGGGAGATTGACATGAGCCGTGTCGAAGACCGAATCGTCGCCCGCTTCGCGGAAGTGTTCGACCTATCGCTCGAAGCGGAAGAGAGCGCGCAAGCGATGCCCGATATTCAGACGGCAATCAGTTAATCTATCCCATGCTGACAATTGAACAGATTAGAGAGGCTCACGCCCATATCAAGCCTCACGTACATCGCACGCCCGTCGTCACGTCTCAGAGCTTTGACGAGGCCGCGAGCCGTGGCGCGGCGCGGCGCGTCTTCTTCAAGTGCGAGAATCTTCAGCGCACCGGCTCTTTCAAGTTTCGTGGGGCGACGAACAGGATTCTCTCTCTCACTAGTGAAGAGCGGCGGCGCGGCGTAGCGGCCTTCTCTTCCGGCAATCACGCGCAGGCAGTCGCTCTGGCGGCACGCGAAGCGGGCGTGCGCGCCGTTATCGTCATGCCTTCCGACGCGCCGAAGGCCAAGGTGACAGCGACGCGAGGCTACGGCGCGGAGGTTATCTTTTATGACCGGCAGCGCGAAGACCGCGAGCAGGTGGCTCGCACAGTAGCCGAGCGCGAAGGCTCCGTGCTGGTTCCGCCCTTTGACGATTACGCGATAATGGCCGGACAGGGGACTTGCGCTCTTGAGCTGCTGGAAGAGGTGCCTGACTTGGACTCCATCCTCGTGCCGTGTAGCGGCGGCGGCCTTTTCGCGGGCGTCAGCACGGTCGCCAAAGCCATTAACCCAGAGACGCGCTGCTTCCCCGTGGAGCCTGAGACGGCTGACGACACGCTCCAGTCATTTCGCAGAGGCGAGCGCTTAGAGATTGCGCCATCTTCCACGATAGCTGACGGGCTGCGCGTGGTTTCGCCGGGCAGATTAACTTTTCCCATCCTGCAAAAAATGGCGGAAGACGTGCTGGCCGTCTCGGACGCAGAGATTGGCGAGACGCTCCGCTTCATACTCTTCCGCATGAAGCTTCTGGTAGAGCCTTCGGGCGCGACTGCCGCCGCCGCCGTGCTGTCTCAAAAGCTTCCTGCGGACGCGCGCCGCGTGGGCGTCGTCCTCTCCGGCGGCAACGTAGACGCGGACGTGCTGGCAGAACTGCTTGCGGAATGAATAAATGCCTCAATAGTGATAGAATAGGCTTACCGTTAAATCTTTGGAGTTAATTCTAGTGAGTCGTGAGTTAAGAGTTATCAATACTACGCGGACGAAGCCGCGCGAGCCCAAGCCGGAATGGCTGAAGATTCGTCTAGGCGACCCTACGAACCAGAATCACGTGCTCAAGCTGATAGAGGGCTTGAACCTGCACACGGTCTGTCAGGAGGCTCGCTGCCCGAACATCTTCGAGTGCTGGACGGATAAGACCGCCACCTTCATGCTCGCGGGCGACATCTGCACGCGTCACTGCGGCTTCTGCGCCGTAGGCAAGGGGACGCCCGGCTCGCTAGACCCCGAAGAGCCGCGCCACGTGGCCGAGGCCGTTCGTCATCTCGGACTGGCGCACACGGTCATAACTTCCGTTAACCGCGACGACTTGGCCGATGGAGGCGCTGCTCACTGGGCCGCTACCATCAGAGAAGTACGCGCGCTCAATCCGGGCTGCAAGATAGAGGTGCTGATACCGGACTTCAACGGAGACGAGCAGGCGCTCAACACAGTTCTGGACGCCGAGCCCGACGTGCTCAATCACAACATGGAGACGATTGCGCGCCTTTATCGTCGCGTCCGTCCCGACGCCGATTACAGGCAGTCGCTCACGCTTCTTGAGCGCGCGGGCCGCCGCCGCGACTCTGAACAAAAGAGGATGCTCACCAAGAGCGGCATTATGGTCGGGCTTGGCGAGAACTTCGATGAAGTGGTGGAGTTGATGAAGGACTTGCGCGCCGTCTCGTGCGACATCATGACGATAGGCCAGTATCTACAGCCTTACGAGCGCAGGCTGCCCGTCGAGCGTTACGTCACGCCCGAAGAGTTCGCTCGCTGGCGAGAGGTAGGGATGCAGATGGGCTTCCGGCACGTCGAATCAAGCCCCCTGACGCGCTCCTCTTATCACGCGCGCCAACAGACGGAAGAGCCTGTCGCGGACGAGAGCGTGGAAGAAAGCCTCGCTTCCGCACGTTAAATCGAATCAAGCCGGGTTGTTGAAGCTGCTTTCAGTTAGAGGGCAGCTTCTTACGTTTAGTTTCTCTTTTTCAATCACACTGAACACTTATGAAAGCTGTCGTCTTCAGAGAGCATGGCGGGCCGGGGGTGCTGGAGTACGCGGACGCGCCGGAGCCGGAGATAAAAGCCAACGAGGTGCTGGTAGAAGTACGCGCCTGCGCTTTGAATTATCTGGACGTGTGGGCGCGAAAGGGCCTGCCGGGAATAGAGATTCCCATGCCGCACATTCTTGGCAACGACATCAGTGGCGTGGTGCGCCGCGCCGGAGAGCTTGTCACGTGGGTTCGAGCGGGCGACGAGGTCATGTTGCAGCCGGGCGTCTCGTGCGGCCACTGCATAGAGTGCCTGCGCGGCGCGGATAATCTCTGCCCGGAATACGACATACTGGGCTACAGGCGCAACGGCGGCTACGCGGAGCTGGTCGCAGCGCCCGGCGTCAACGTCATCCCTAAGCCGAAAAATCTGTCGTGGGAAGAAGCAGCCGCTCTTCCGCTAGTGACCCTCACTGCATGGCACATGCTTGTTACTCGCGCCGGGGTCAGGGCCGGGGAAGAGGTGCTGATTCATGCCGCCGGAAGCGGCGTCGGCTCAATCGGCATACAGGTGGCAAAGCTTCACGGCGCGCGCGTGATAGCCACAGCCGGTTCGGATGAAAAGCTTGAGAAGGCTCGCTCTCTGGGCGCAGACGAAGTAGTCAACTACACGCGCGAGGACTGGCCGAAGGAGATTCGCAGGCTCACAGGGAAGCGCGGCGCGGACGTGGTCTTCGAGCACACGGGCGCGGCCACATGGCCCGGCTCCATCGCGTCTCTCTCAAAAAACGGCAGGCTCGTGACCTGCGGCGCGACAAGCGGCTATGATGCTCGTACAGACTTGCGACAGGTCTTTTATCGTCACGTGTCGCTGCTGGGCTCTTTTATGGGGTCGAAATCCGAGCTGCTGGATGCTATGAAGTTTATTGAGCGAGGCTCGATACGCGCCGTTGTTGACCGCACGCTGCCTCTGGCGGAAGCAGGACGCGCGCACGAGTTGATAGAAGACCGCGCGCAGTTCGGCAAGCTGGTGCTTCTGCCCGGCGTTTAGTTCCCCGGCTCGTCCGCGCCCTCTTCAGGTATGTCGCCTTCGTCCTCGGTCGCTTCGGCAGGGGGCTCGCCCTTCTGGTCGCGTATCTTCAGTATTGTACAGTCTTCATCCTCATACGCCTTCTCGAACCAGCCGCTCTGAAGCGCGTTGTAATAGAAGTCGTTGTGTATGTCCTCGTTGTCCGTGAAGACGTAACGCGCGCCGAAGCGGTCGCGTATGAGCGGCCCCGGGTCTTTCTCTTTGCCCAGCGTTATCTGCTCGTAGAGCTTGGACAGCTCCGGATTCTTGTCCAGCAGGTAAGTCGGGTCTAAGCCTGAGACGTAAGTGTGCTTCGTGTCGTAGAAGAACATCTTGGGGAAATCGTCCCAGTCCGTGTTAAAGACCATCTCGCCTTCCGGCACGTTCGCGTGTATCCAGGCCATGCCCCTCGCGTAAAAGTCCCGCCCGTGGTCGTCGGCAATAGACTTGGACGTCTCCTGCACGTTGATAAAGAGCGTGATGGTGACAAAGGAGAGGATGATGACGCCGAACGTTTTGGCGGCAGACCTTCGCCGCCAGGTGTAGAAGATGACAGTACCGAAATAGACCAGAAAGGCTATGACAATCCAGGCAATCGCCATCTTGTTCAAAGGCTGCGGAGCGGCCCCCGCGCTAGCCTGCCCGCCGCCTCCGCGCAGGTTGGTGAACTGGTAATAGGTAAAGAAGAGGACTATGCCCAGCGCGAAGCCCACGAGCGCCAGCAGGGGCTCGTCCCAGAATCGCGTCCTTCTCTGGCGCGCGACTTCTGTGGGCGACACGTCGCGGTCTAGGAACGGCTCAAGCTCGTCTATCACGTCGCGCGGCATGCGTGTGAAGATGCTCTTGAAGCCTTCCAGAATTGGCTGAAGCGAAAAGGCCGCGAAGAGGACTGCGAAGGGCGGCCAGTATTCCACGAAGCGGCGCGAGCGAAAGCTGGCAATCAGCAGGAGCGTGGAGAAGACCATGAGCAGCAATGGCCGCGCAGCCCTTCGCCTGTCCGTCCAGTCGTAGGCCACGTAGCCCGCCATCATGGCCGCGAAAGCTATGATGCAGCTTCCGAGGAAATACCAGCTCTCGTACGGATACCACTCCGTCCCGACGCTGGTCGTGAAGTCGCCCGCAGTCACCTTTATGCGAACGTGCTCGTAGAAGAGCCAGACGTTTTTTGGAAAGTAGGGATTGATGATGAAGCCCGCAACGGTTCCCGCAGAAGTGTAGAGCGGGGCCGACAACGCGCGCCAGACGGAGCGGCGGTCAAACGCTCGCTCGCTCCAGAAAACCACCAGCGGCCAGATGAAGGCGGCTGCTACCAGCGTCACAAAGAGGCTGTACGTCCAGACGAAGAGAAAGGCGAGCGGCGCGAGCCACACGTACTTTTTCTCGAAGAGCAGGTAGATGCCGATTATCATGATGACTATGGCGAGCGGCGGCGCTTTGGCCATATTCATGCGGTAGAGGAAGGGAGCGGAGCAGGCCAGCAGAGCTATCAGCCAGCAGAGCGTGTAACGGATTCTGTAGCGGACTATCAGCCAGTAGCAGGAGAAAACGGCTAGGCTGGCAAAGAGCGTTGCCGACACCTTCGCGGCCGTCCTCAGCTCCATGAACCAGGTGAAGGGGATTTGCAGTATGTGAAACAGCAGGTGATGGTCTACGTAGCCTCTGGGGTCGAGCGTAGTCAGTGGAAGCCAGACGAAGCTCGGCGGAAAGACGCTGCGGCGCATCCCTTCCCACAGCAGGCTGCTCCACTTGATATGATAGTAGCCGTCGAAATCTCCGCAGCAGACGCCGTCGGTCGAAAACTGCAACTTGATGAAGACGGCGGCAATCGAAGCTATGCCTACCAGTAGATAAACGGCGCGCTCCCAGAACTCGTCATTACTGTCGCCGCGCCGTCTCGGCGTCTCCGGCGCTCTCTTTTCCCCTTCGCTTATTCCCTCTTGAATATCCTGCATAGATTCTTATTTTCTGAGTTGTTCGATGAGATCAAGGAGGGTCGTAGGGTTGACTGGCTTGGAGAGATGCGCGTTAAAGCCGGATTCCAGAGCCTGCGATTGATCCTTATACATGGAGTATCCGGTGACGGCTATCATGGGGACGCTGGCGTAGTCGGGCATCTCGCGCAGCCTTCGCGCCAGCTCGTATCCGTTCATCTCCGGCATGCCTATGTCCGACACTATCACGTCGAACCGCATGGAGCGCACCTGCTCCAGAGCTTCAGTAGCCGACGCCGCGACCGCTACATCGTAGCCCCAAAGCTTCAGCATCATACTGAACATCTCAAGCACGTCGGGCGCGTCATCTACTACGAGCACTCGCGCCTGACGATTCTCGAAACCGGGCCACTGCTCTTCCACAGCGTCTTTAACGGCGTCGTCATCACCTCCGCAGGGGACGAAAAGAGAGGGTAATTTAGAGACGGGTAGATATGGCAGAGATACACCTTGCATCGGTCGGGCTACCTTTCCGCCGCGCTCGATCAATTGCGGCCTTACATTGTCAGAGCGAGGGAAACAAGCAACAAGCTGCTAATATACGGCTTTGCTCTTCTCTTGTCATCCCTGATTGACCCTTTTCGCGGACGCCCCGACAGCAGCGAGAAATTATTAAAATATCAAAGCAGCCATCTGCTCACTCCTTCTAAAAAAATTTCAGTGACAAGCGCGCAAAGACTCTGTTAGGGTGTTAGCAAGGGCTGAGTAATCGAAGACTTTTGATAAGGAGAAGCAACAGGATGGCAACTAGAAAAGCCGGTGGTAAAAAAGGCGGCTCTAACAAGAGCAGCAAAGGCGCAGGTGGAAAGAAGTCTGCGAAGAAATCAGCGAAGAAGTCCGCTAAGAAAGCTACCAAGAAATCGGGTGGCGGAGGCGGCGCAGGCAAAGGCGGCGCGAAGAAGGGCGGCGCGAAGAAAGGCGCTGCCGGTAAAGGCGGCGCTGGTAAAGCATCTAAGAAGAGCGCCGGAGGAAAGAAGCGCGGCGGCGGTGGCGGCGGCGCTGGTAAGAAGGGCGGCGGCGCGAAGAAGCGCTCAACCACTACGTCCAAGATAACCAAGGGCGTGCGCCGCGTGGCGGGTAACATGCTCTCCAGCGCAGCCGCAGGCGCGGTCGTAGGCGCTCTCTCTGCCGTCATACCGGAAGCCGAAGAAGCCAGAGATACCATGGAAGGAACCATGGAGTCCTCTGGCAAAGGTTCTCAGAAAAAGTAGAGAACACCAAGGCTCTCAGTTATCGGCCTTAGCCCGGAGCGGCAGCGCACCTGTTTCAATATAAAGGGTGCGCTGCCGCTCGATTCTTTTACGCCCCATACTGCTGCTCTCTGTCGCTTCGCGCCTATTAGCCAATCAAGATTATTTCTGCTAGTCTCGCTGAAAAGATAATCCAAGAGTTTCGTGCAGGCAGATTCGGAAGTCTCCGATTTTCGGTTCTCCTTCGGAAGAGTTATGTATCCTGCTGGCAATCTCTTTATCCCGGCTGCGCACGGCCAACTGGAATGTATTCTGAAGGCGCAGCGTAGCCATGAGCGGCGAGGCGTAGCGCTCGTGCTGCACCCGCATCCTCTGGGCGGCGGCACGATGCACAACAAGGTGGTCTTTCGCGCGGCGAGCGCGCTTAATGACGCGGGCCTTGTCACGCTTCGCATAAACTTTCGCGGCGTGGGACAAAGCACGGGCTCGCATGACGAGGGGCGCGGCGAGTTGGAAGACGTTCGCGCAGGGCTGGATTATCTGGCCGAGAGCTACGCGGGAGAGTCCATCACGCTCTGCGGCTTCTCTTTCGGCGCGCGAGTGGGGCTCGAAGTCGGCATCAGCGACGAGCGCGTGCATGACCTCATAAGCTTAGGCACGCCCGTAGACAAGTATGACTTCGCGTTTCTGGAAAACTGCCGCAAGCCGATTCTCTTCGTTCACGGAGACAGCGACGAGTTCGGCCGGGTGGAGCACCTTCGAGCGCTCGTCTCGCGCCTGCCCTTTGAAGCGCACGCAAAGCTCGAAATCATAGAGGACGCAGGCCACTTCTTCGAAGGCCGCTTGGACGAGATGAAGAGAAGAATCACGGAATGGAGAGAACAAGTCACAAGTGATTGATTCACAGGCTCATCGAATCAATGAGCCTGTGAATCAATGTATCAATTTCTTATGCCTGATTATACAGACCCGGCTATACGGCTGACGCTTTTGCCCCGCGACACAAATCCGCAGGGCACTATCTTTGGCGGAATCATACTTAGCTACATAGACATGGCTGGCGCTATAGAGGCGCACCGCCACACCAAAATCGAGCGCTTCGTCACGGTCGCCATGCGCGAAGTCATCTTTCACCAGCCGGTCTTCGTAGGCGACCTTGTGAGCTTCTATGCGGAGACGCTTCGCATAGGCAACACGAGTATCACGGTGCGCGTGATAGTCGAAGCTGAACGCTACGGCGGAACCTCTGACCGCATACGCGTCACGGATGCCGAAGTCATATACGTCGCCGTGGACGCCAACCGCCGCAAGATGCGTATTCCGAAAAAGGACGAGGAGAATCAGTCCCCCTCAAGCAGCGAATAGCCGGAGTCGTGCGCCATTAAGCCGGGGCGCAAGCCAATCTTTTACGGGCTGCGGAAACTGTTCTAATTGAGGCGCGACTGTACGCGGCGCAACGCCTGTGCGGCGCTTGAGTAGCCGGGCTGCTCTTCCAGCGCTAGGCCGTAATGGCGCGCGGCTTCTATGAGGCGTCCGCGCATCTCGTAGACGCGGCCAAGATTGAAATGCGGGAAGGCGTAGGATTCGTAGCGCGGAGCCTTGAGAGCGCGATTGAACCAGCGCACGCAGTCGTAAAGGTTGCCCTTGGCAATCAGATAGCTGCCTATGTCGTTGTAGGGGTTGCCGAACGTGGGGTCAACGCGAATCGCTTCTAGGCACTCTTCTATGGCCTCGTCGTACCGCTCCTGAAAGCTATAGACCCATCCAAGGAAAGTGTGAGCTTCGGCCGTCGGATAGACGGCTATTGAGCGATGGTAAAGCTCTATGGCCGTTTCATAATCCTCTTCGAGCTGTGCCTGATAAGCCCGCCCGAAAAGCTCCACGGCCTCCCGCCTCTTCTCATCAACTGAAGAATCGTCCATCATGAAAGCAGTGATGAGTGATAAGTAACAAGTGACGAGAGAAGAGAAGCTTTCTTACTTATCACTGTTATTCGTGTCGAGCCGCTTGATGCGCCCATCCGTGCGGGGGGCGATTGATTTGGCTCCGGCGATGGCTTGTCTGAGAACTTCAGGCGCGCGCGCGGCCTGCTCCGGCTTGATTAGGAAGCGCTGGTTCTGAAGCACCTTGTAGTCGTCGCCGCCCTCGACAGCCATAAACGTAGTCGTAGCGAGCGTGTAAGTCTTCTTGTCGTCAAGCGGCTGGCCGCCGACCGTGACTTCCGTGACGCGAGAGCCTGCGGGGCGGCGCGCGTCGAAGGTAAAGCGAAGGCCGGACACCTGCGGGAATCTTCCGGGCTGTTGGTCTTCGCGGCTGCGGCTGACGCCGTGCTCTAGCGCCGCGCGAATAGTCGCGCCTGTGACTTCAAGCTTCACCACCGGATTCGGGAAAGGCAGAATCGAGAGCACGTCGCGTCTCGTCAAATCGCCCGCTTCGATAACAGTGTCGGCGCGAATCGAGCCGCCGTTCAGGATGGCAACGTCCGCGCCCGTCTGTGTGCGGAAAGCGTCTGCTATCAGGTTGCCCACGTTCGTTTCTTCGGAGCGGCTGGGCTCGTCGCGTGCTTCCAGCGCGACATCCGTGCGACCCACGCGCTCGTCAAGCTCCTTGAGAAGGTTCTCGTATTTACGCACGATGGGGGCAAAGGCAGGGTCGTCCGGAATCTCGTTCGTGACGGGGATTGCCTCCCAGTCTATGCTCTCCAGCCTTCCGCTTCCGGCGTAGATGTTCAGTTGAATGCGCGCCATCTCTCTCGCGTCCGAAGTCATCTTGAAGATTGGCGTGCGCCCGGAAAGTGATTCGAGCAGGGTGTGCTCGTGGCCGCCTATGATTACGTCGAAGTCCGCGCAGCGCGCAAGCTCTTTGTCTTCGCGCATGGTCAGGTGCGTTAGACCTATGACGACGTTCGCTCCGCGCGAGCGCATCTCCGGCACAAGGCGGCGTGCTACGTCGCAGGGGCTGAGAAATTCCAAGTCGGGGCCGGGGCGCGAAGTCGTCTTCGTCTCCGGCAGCACCAGACCGATGATGCCCACTTTGACTCCTTCAAACTCGCGTATCACGTAGGGCGGCGTGTCGCCAAAAGGCTTGCCCGTCTTCTTGTCTATGACGTTTGCGCCCAGCCAGCCGAAGCGCGACTCCTTCATGCGCTCCCTCAAGACGTCCGGGCCAAAGTCGAATTCGTGATTGCCGAAGACGGAGTAATCGAGCCCGATAGCGTTCCATGCGTCAATCATCTGCGCGCCCTTGTAGGTCATTGATTCCACCGAAGGCGAGATGGTATCGCCCGAAAGCAGAAAGAGCGTGTTCGGCGTCTTCTGCATAATCTGCCTTCGCAGAGTCGAGACGCGTGCGAGGCCGCCCCTCAGGCCACGGTCTGCGGGCGTGAAGCGATAAACGTCGTTCACTTGCAGTATGACCACGCGCACAATGCGCTCGTCCTGCTTCGCCGCGTTCTGCTGCGCGAAAGCGAGCTGCGCCGCCGCTAGAAGGAGAAAGAGAATGAAAGCGCCGCTTCGCCTGCGGCCCGCGATGAGATTCATCTTAAGCTTGCCCCGCATCTGTTTTATGACTACTAAATTCAAGAGTTGTTCACAGTAGGACACCGCCCAGAATCAATGCCGACTGGTGAGCCGTTGAATTCTTGAATTATACTCAGTTCAAGCAACCCGCGCCAACAATGCTTTTTCCGCACGCGTGCCCGGCACTAGGGATTGCATCAATATTTTCAGAATACGAATGGTCATCAAGACTTTATGAAGAATCTAAATCAGCCAAAGATAGAGTTGGCCGAGAGCCTCCCGGAACCCTCTAAGGATGAGGCCGTGGCCGTCTGCGTTTTCAGAGACGAAAGCGTTGAAGCGCCGGATGAGAGCGTCAAGCGAGCTTGCGAGCGGCTCATGCGGGACGGCGAGTTCAAGGGTGAAGAGGGCACGTCGCTTCTCTTTCACTCTTCGGACGAAAGCGGCGCGCGGCGCATATTGCTGCTGGGCGCAGGCGACCGGGCGGGCTTTGACAGCCAGACGCTGAGACGCGGTGCGGGAATGGCCGTGAGACAGGCTCGCGCATCTCGCATCAGGCGGCTGTCTCTTCTTCTTCCGGACTCGGGCGAAACACAGGCCATGACTCGTGCCGCGACCGAAGGCGCTGTGCTGGGCCTTTATGAGAACGCGTTTTATCAACGCCGCGAAGAGGAGAGCGCGCCGTTGGAAGCTCTGACGATTATCGTCAGAGAGGCTAGCGACGAGTTGCGGGCCGGGGTGGAGCGCGGGCGAATTGTGGCCGAGAGCGTCAACTGGACGCGGACGCTTTCGGATGAGCCGGGCGCGACACTTCCGCCGCGCGAATTTGCGCGACGCGCGGCAGAGATGGCTGCGGAGTTCGGCCTCACTGTAGAGTCACTGGACGCCGGAGAGATTCAGTCGCGCGGCCTTGGCGCATTGTGGGGAGTCGGCAAAGGCTCGGACAACGAGCCAGCACTGATTGTGATTCGTTACGAGCCTGAAGAAGCGGCCGAGCCTGACGAGCTATGGGCTTTTGTCGGCAAAGGAATCACCTTCGACACGGGCGGCATCTCTATCAAGCACGGTCTGGACATGTACGAGATGAAGGCCGACATGGCTGGCGGCGCAGCAGTCCTTGGCGCTATGCGCGCCATAGCTCAACTGAAGCCGCGCCGCCGCGTAGCAGCCATAGTGCCCGCCGCAGAGAACATGCCGTCAGGCCGCTCAATCAAGCCGGGCGACGTGGTGCGCACGCTCGCGGGCTACAACGTGGAGGTCGTGGACACCGATGCGGAAGGCCGGCTCGTCCTTATAGACGGCATAGCTTACGCACGCCGCCTCGGCGCAACACGCATAGTTGATTTGGCGACGCTGACCGGCTCTGTCATCATCGCTCTGGGCAATCACAGAGCGGGGCTTTTCAGTAATGACGACGAATGGGCCGGGCTCGTGACGGAGGCCGCCGAGCGCGCGGGCGAGCCCGTCTGGCGTATGCCAGTGAGTGATGACTACAAGAAGCGCATAGAATCGGACGTGGCGGATTTCAAGAACTACGGCGGGCGACCCGACGCGACGGCAGCCGCGCTCCTGCTGAGCAAGTTCGCTGAAACGACGCCATGGGTTCATCTGGACATAGCTGGCACGTCATGGAATGACGACCCGCAGCCGCACGCTCCCAAGGGCAGCACGGGCACTGGCGTACGAACGCTCGTTGAGCTGGTCTGCGGCTGATTGCTTATGAGATGAAAGACGCGTGTGCCTTGAGCGCAAGGCAGAGGCGAATCGTAGTAGAGCGCAGGGGATAATGAGCGAAACGATTTTTCTTACGGGCTTTCCGGGCTTCATAGCGGGTCGGCTGGTCAAACGATTAGCCGAGACGGACGCGCGCTTTCTTCTTCTAGTACAGCCGGCATTGAAGGAGCGCGCACGCCAAGACATAACCCGCCTTGTGGAAGAGACGGGCGCGCCCGAAAGCCGCTTTCGCATAATAGAAGGCGACATCACAAAGACGGATTTGGGCATCGAGCCCGCCGCGCTCGAAGCTGCACAGAAAGAGACCAACACGCTCTTTCATCTTGCAGCCATTTACGACTTGGCGGTCGCGGCTGATGTGGCCCGGCTCGTTAACGTAGAAGGCACGCGCAACGTCAATCGCTTCGCACGCTCTTTGAAAAACCTCCGCCGTTATCACTATGTCTCCACCTGCTACGTCGCTGGAAAACGCAAGGGGCTGATTCTGGAGGACGAGCTGCGGCACGAAGCGGGCTTCCGCAATAACTACGAAGAGACGAAATACCGGGCCGAGATAGAGGTTGATGAGCTGAAATCGGAGCTACCCGTGACGATTCATCGCCCGTCGGTAGTATGCGGCGACTCCCGCACAGGCGAAACCGCCAAGTACGACGGCATCTACTATCTGATTCAATACCTGCGCATGCAGCCGCGCCTTCTCTCCCTCATCAACATAGGCAATCACAAGGTGCATCTGAATCTGGTGCCGGTGGATTTCGTAGTAGAAGCCATGGCTACACTGGCACAGGACGAGCTTGCGTTGGGCGCAACAATTCAACTGGCAGACCCGTCGCCTCTCACCACCCACGACCTCTTCGAAGAAATCGCTCGCGCGCTCGCGGGACGAAGCTCTCGCATGACGATTCCGCCCAAACTGGTGCGCCCCTCCCTGATGCTTCCCTTCTCGCCCTCACTGACGGGGCTTCCGCACGCCGGCGTTCCCTATTTCTTCATAGACCAGACCTACGACACGACCCACGCCACAGGGCTTCTGGAGCCGCACGGCGTCAGGTGCCCGCCCTTTCCAACCTACGTCAACGCCCTCATAGACTTCGTCGTGCGCCACCCCAAGCTGTAAATGTAGAGAGATGATTTAGTAGCTTATCTCTTCCTTTATATAGTAGTGGCTCAGTTAGAAATCTAAACAAGTAATTCACCGCAGAGACGCAGAGAGACGCGGAGGAAAGCGCAGAGAGTTGAAAGCTTTTCTCAGCGTCTCTCTGCGTCTCTGCGGTGATTGATTTTGAAATTGACCCACTACTCTTTATATAGCCCACTTGACAAATCGGTAGTTTAGAATTATTCTAAATCCAGCTTAAACAATCATGGCAAAAGGCACCGGAGTTCAGGGAGGCACAAGGGCGCTGACGCCTCAGCGCAAGGTCGTGCTGCGCGTAATTCAGGAGAGCGACAACCACCTGACGGCCAACGAGATTTTCGAGGTTGCGCGTCGTTTGCGTCCTTCAATCAGCTTTGCGACCGTCTACAACTCGCTGCGTTACCTGAAGGACGCGGGGCTGATACACGAAATCAGCTTCGGCAACGGCGCGAGCCGCTACGACCGCGAGACGGACAGGCATGACCATGCCATCTGCACGGAGTGCGGGCGGCTTGAGGATTTCGATTTGACCGCGACCGGCGAGCTGCTTCGCGCTGCGGCTCGTAAATCGAAGTTCAAGCCCGAGTCTATTCACCTGACTCTGCGCGGCCTGTGTCCTGATTGCCGCGAGGGACGTGAGCGGCAGGCATAAAAGATTTTGAAGCGCGCGGCGCGAGAGTCAAGAGGCCAGAAGCTTTTGGCCAATCTGCGCAGCTTCTCTTAAAAAGCAATCAAACACATATCTCTTGAAGGGTATTGGAGGAAATTAAATGTCAGCAACTGCACCGGCAACAGAGAGGGCTATGGTAGGCCAGCCCGCTCCCGATTTCGATATGGCTTCGACCAAAAACATGGAGAAGCTGAACGAGAACGTAAAGCTTTCGGATTACAAGGGCAGGTGGTTAGTGCTCTTGTTCTATCCTCTGGATTTCACTTTCGTCTGCCCGACCGAGTTGACCACCTTCTCGGATCGCTACGAGGATTTCGAGGGCATAGGCGCGGACATCATAGGCGTCTCAACCGATTCGGTCTACTCGCACAGAGCATGGCTGCAAACTCCGCGCGACAAGGGCGGCGTCGAAGGCTTGAAGTACCCGCTCGCGGCGGACGCTACAAAGCAGGTGGCGCGCGACTACGGTGTGCTTATCGAAGACAAGGGCGTTGCGCTGCGCGGCCTCTTCGTCATAGACCCGGAAGGCATACTGCGTTACAAGGTCGTGCATGACCTCAACGTGGGCCGCTCGGCGGAAGAGACCATTCGCGTCATACAGGCGCTTCAGACAGGCGGCCTCTGTCAGGCGGAGTGGAAGCCGGGTCAGGAAACAATCAAAGCTTAATAGCCAACAGCTACCGGCAATCAGCATTCAGCCCCGTGGGTTTCTAAGCTGAATGCTGATTGCTGACTGAGGTTTAGTATTATGCCGTTGAGAATAGGGACGGAGATGCCGTCGCTTGATGATGCGACGGAGTGGTTTAATGCGACGCAGGCGCGGGCCGAGAGCGAGAGCAAGGGACATCCTACGCTCGTGCATTTCTGGGCTGTTAGCTGCGGCATCTGCAAGGACAACATGCCGCGCGTGGGTGAATGGCGCGACTCGCGGCGCGAAGACGGCTTGCGAGTGATAGCCGTCCACATGCCTCGTTACGAAGCGGACACCAACGTTGAGGACGTGCGGGAGGCCATAGCAAAGTACAACATCACGGAGCCCTGCGCGATTGACAACATGCACAAGCTGCGCGAGGCGTTCAAGAACGACCAAGGCTATGTTCCGGCCTACTATCTCTTCGATGCCGAAGGGAAGCTTCGCTGCTTTGCTGCGGGCGAGCGCGGGCTGGACATGCTGGCTTCTGCGCTTGAGCGCGTGATGTCTGCGGCTAAGAAGGAGCCCGCACAGTCGGAAGCGACCGTGTAGACTTCAAACGCTTCATTCAATCTGAAGAAAAAGAGCGCGCGTGAGAGTTGAGCATCTCTCACGCGCGCTCTCTTTTTCCTTGCGCCGGAAGCTTAACTAAACTGCTTCACTATTAGGCTCAGAAGATAGATGGCGACGGTTACGGAGCCTATAAGGAGCGCAATCAGCGCCAGTATGATGAAGCCCACGAAGAGCCAGTCGCTTATTCTTCCGTGCCGCGCATCTTCTTTAGAGACGGTGGCGCGACGGCGAATCAGCTCCATGTTCATCTGGTTGGACTTCCATGCTGCGTCGAACAGGTCGCCTACAAATGGCACTGCGCCCAGCACGTAATCTATGCCAATGTTGAAGCCCATGCGAAGGAGCGTGATTTTAGGGACGCGATATCGAACAGCCGACGCCAGTATGTAGAAGGAAGCGATGCTCGTCACGGTATCGCCCACGCCCGGAATCAAGCCTATGATGGCGTCCAGCCCGAATCGCCAGCCGAGGCCCGGGATGCGGAAAAGCCCGTCCATCCAGCGACTCAGTTGATCGAGGCTCTCTTCGATTTCAACCGTGCGGGCACGCTCCATACTCTCGCGCCGTGCTGCTCCCGTGGCCCTTAATCTTTCCATAGCTCTTGAAGACATATTCCCTTGCTCCTTGCTTAAAACTTTCTAACGCAGCCGCGTCATCTGCTGCCAGAAGAATTTACCCAGACGCGCGAAGGCGTTGCCGCCCCCTTCATTCTTCGCAGGGGTCTGAGGGAGGCCGAGTTCGAGGGCGAGTTTCGGGTCGGGCGGCGCTATGTCCTGATCGCCCCGCTTCTGCGAGAGCCAGCGCGAGAAGATGCGCGCCACAGTGCGTCTCTGCTCAATCGGCGCTTCGGCTATAAAACTGCCGCGCAGGTCGTCCAGCTCTGCCACCTCAAGGCGGTTCGCGTTGTAGTAGCTCCTCAGGGCGGCGAAGAATTTCTCGTCCCCCATCAAGCGGCGAAGAGCCGCGAACATCAGCGCGCCCTTGCTTGCGACGATTGCCGAATACTGGAAAGAGTTCTTGTACTCGCGCGCAGCGCGGTCTGCTTCCATATCTTCGCCGCCGAACGTGCGGTAGATTTTGTAGACGCCGCGCAACTGGTCATCCAGAGCCGTTTCGGCTCGCTCCGGCCCATGCACCTCTTTGTAGTAGAGAAGCGCAGACCAGTTGGCAAGCGCTTCATCAAGCACCGGAGAGCGCTCCGGGTCGTTGCCGACGGCCATGCCCCACCACTGATGCGCGATAACGTGCGCCACCGTAAATTCAAGGCTGTCTTCCAGAGAGGCGCGTTGCTCGCGCACAATCTCAGGCAGGTTACGCATCGTGGGAGAATCGAAGTCCACGTAGAAGGCGGACGCTATGACGGAGAAGGATGAGAACTCCGCAGAGCCGAGCCCGGCCACGAGCGGCGCTTCCGCGACCGTGACGGATTTGAAAGGAAGCGGGCCGAAACGCGCTGTGTACGCGCGCAGGGCTTCACTGGCTACGCCCAGCACGCGGCGGCCAATAGTTTCGTGGCCTTCCGTGAAGATGGAGCGGACTGTGACGCCGCCCACGCTGCGCTCTTCGGCGCGAAGGCTGCGGCCAGCTATGATGGCGAAGCTGCGCATATTCTCGCCCGTGAAGACGCGCGTCTGGGTCGCTTCGGCGCTCTCCTGCTTCATTGTTTCTTCGCCGGAAGTAAAGAGCGGGAGGTTTGCGGCAGTGCGTATCTCGACCCTGTAGTCCGCAACGTCCGCGTAGACGGGGTCGCCGATACTCTGCTCAATCTTGCGCTGCCAGTCGTCGCCCTCGCGCGCGGCAAGAATCGGATAACTTGTGCCTAGGAGAAGCACTCCGCGCGAGCTGAAATTTATGTCGCGTGCGCGGCGCATCTCCCGCTCGCCCCGTAGGACAGCGCCCACCTGCTGGATAAGGTGGGCCAGCAGGCCCGTCTCATCAACATCAATCTCCGGCACGCTGCCCTTGAACTCCAGAAAGATTTCGGTCGAGGCTCCTGCCGCCACCGCCTCGCGCAGCATGACGCGCAACGTCTTTCCCTGCTCTTCCAGTACGAAGGGAAGCGGCTCGTTCGTGCGCGCAGACCGTATGCTTGTCACCTCAAGCTTAGGCTCGTCCGTAGCCGTCTCAGGATTAGAAGCTGCCGGGCCGGAAGGTTGTGCGCCGCGCTGCATGGCCGTGCGCATGTTCGGATAGAGATGAAAGTAGAGCACGTTGGTAGAGCGGTCGCTTGAGTTAATCCAGCGAAGCCGCTCCGTGCCCGTGTATGTTCTGGCGGCTACGTCGAGGTCTAGCGTGATGCCGTAGCGCGTGCGCTCGGTAGCTTTCGAGCTTCGCGCGGCCTCCTGCGCTATTACTTCTGAGCGCGTGCAGGCTACAACGAGGAGCAGAAGGCAGAACGCCAAGTGGATGCCCGCACGAGCAGGCATCTTATAGAAAGCTTGTATGGCTAATTCTTTCAACGCTCTCTCTACCGCTTCTTCTTTCCTCTCTCTGTCTCCTTAGCAACTCCGGCGCGAGGCGCGGGCTGGTTGCCAACTTTAGATGCGGGCCGCGCCGTTTCCGTCACGGTGATATTGCGAATCTTATCGCCGCGCGCAATTTTATAGACCACGTCCATGCCTTCTACGACGCGCGCAAAGACCGTGTAGCCTCCGTCCAGATGCGGCTGCGGGCTGTGAGTGACGAACCATTGCGAGCCGCCCGTGTCTTTACCCGACAGGGCCATGCCGACAGCGCCCGTCACGTAAGGGACTTCGTTAATCTCGCAGCGAATCTGGTAGCCCGGCCCGCCGTTTCCGTCTCCCCTAGGGTCGCCGCCCTGTACTACGAAGTTTGGCACTACTCGATGAAAGCTTATGTTGTTGAAGTAGCCGCGCCTTGCAAGCTGTACGAAGTTATCTACGGTCAGAGGCGCGTCTTCCGTCAGAAACTCCATGGTGAAAGAGCCTTTGTCCGTCGTGACTACGGCGCGGACGCGTTTGTTCGTGCGCTCCAAGACGCGCTGGTAATCCGCAAGCGTGTTGCGCGCCTGCACAGTCCCTATACGCGAGTCGAAATCGCCCGCTCCCGTTGCTTTCAAAACGGCTGCGGCGCGGCGGCGAACAAGGTAATCGAGCGAGCCAAGCCCGGCCTTGAGCGCTTCGGTGGCGCTCTCAGACTTCTGCTTGCCCAGCGCGTCAAGGATTGCGAGCGCAGCATCATTCAGCTCGTCGCGCAGGCTTTCGGGCAGCGCTTCAGCGAGCGCTCGCGCAGTCAGTTCTTCCGGCGGAAGCTCTCCTAAAAGCTCTGCGGCTGTGGCGCGCATGACGACATCCTTCGCCTTGAGCTGTTGCCTGAGAAGCTCCGCAAGGTCGTTTGGCTTAAAGGCCGCGAGAGCGCGCAGCACATCAGGCGCGGCCAGCACGGGAAGATTTTTATCTTCAAGCATGGCGCGCAGGATGGCCACGGCATCGGCTTTAATGCTTATGACAGCGTTGCCGTCCGACTCGGTCTTGAGCGCGGCGATTTCCGCCAGAGCCTGCGCTATGCCGGAAGCGCGACGCCAGTCCTTCAGAAGCTGAGCACGCACGGCCTCGTCCGTGATGCGGTCGAAAGGCTTTTCGCGCACGTAGAGAGCGGGCGCTATATGCGCAAACGCCGTCTCTATCTCCGGGTCAACTCCCTCTTCAAGCTCGCGCAGCTCGCGCAGCCAATCCACAGCCTCCTTATTCCATGTGTTGCCAAGCGTGCGGCCAAGAGCAGTCGCAATCTCAAGCAACTCGTTCAGCTCAGGCGGGCGCGCGTCCGAAGCCTTTGCCCGCCCCGAGCGATATTCATTCGTGAGCTTCCCGGCGCGCTCAAGCAAGGGCTTCGTCACGCGCTCGTCTTTCAGGGAAGCAAGAGCGCGTATAGCGCTCACACGCACGCGCTCGTCCCCGTCCTGCAAGCGCGAAACCAGAGCGTCGAAAGAAGCCTTGTCTTCGGCAGCCCCTACGACGCGCGCCGCGTTGGCCCTCACAACCGCGTCCGCGTCACCCGTCAGAAGCGAGCGCACAACGTCGAGCCCGTCTTTGGCCTTCAGCCGCGCCATCGTGTTGAGCGCGTCCGAACGCACACGCGCGTCTTTGTCCGAGAGAAAACCGGCGACGACAGGCCCGGCATTCGCAGGACGCGCTCGCAGAGCAGCCGTCAGGCCGAGCAGCACGGTTTTGTTGTCCGGCTGCGGCTTGCGCTCGGCTTCCGCCTTCAGCGCAGCGAGTATGGCTTCACCGATTGCGCGCGAGCGCGCCTCTTCCGTTTTCGGCAGCGCGGCGGCTATCTTGCCCAGCGCTTCAAGACAACGCGCGCGAACCTCAGAAGACGCGCTCACCTTAAGCTCCGCCATCAATCCTTCGGCACCCTTGACGGATTCCGTCTCGCCAAGAGCGAAAGCCGACATGGCGCGCACGCTCTGGTCAGCATCCACGCGAAGCATCGTCACCAGAAGCGTGACGGCGCGCTCGTCGCCTATGCGACCGGCTGCAAGGGCAGCACGACTGCGTACCACGGCGCTCTTGTCCGAAAGTAGGCTGGCCAGTTCGTTATCCCAGCGCCGCTCGTCCTCTGCGCGCATGATGCGAAGCGCCACATCCTGAGAGATGCCGCCGCGCGTAGCAGGAGCAGGCTGCGACCTCTTCTGTTGCGCGGAAGATGCGCTCTGCGCGCCCCTCTGCTGCGGCTGCTGTGCATGAGCGGCCGGTGAAAAGAGCGCAACGACCAGCGAAACGCAGGCGGCGAGTCTTATGGCCTGAGCAGGCAACAACGCCGCGCCGCTCCAGTAGTTTTCAGGCTTCTCTTTTTTTCTCATGGAATCAAGGGGGGAAAGAAAGTAAAAAAGCAAAAGTAAGTAAAGCAGCCGGAGCCGCTTTTACAGGTAAGAGCAGAAGCAGAGAGTCAATCTATCTCTTTCTCTTCTACTTTTACCTTTGTACTTTTGCTTTATCCCCGCTTGTGTGTCAAGAGCGCAGGGGCCACGGCTGGCCCGTCACAGTGAAGCTGGCTGTTCAATTCTCTCTACCTCTACGAGCGCGTCGTAGAAGGTCGCGCCGCCGCCCATATCCGCGAGCGTTTGCGAGGTGAGCTGGTTGATGTTCGTGCCGTTCGGTGAGAGCTTGTTCCACCAGACGGAGGGAGAAACCACCACGCCGCGACGCGCCCGCGTAGTGACGACGGCGCGAAGCTCCGTCGAGCCGCGCTCGTTGAAGGCGCGCACCATTGCTCCGTCCTCTATGCCGCGCCGCTCGGCATCCTCCGGGTGAATCTCTATGAAGGGATGATGCTCCTGTCGTAGCTGCTTTGAGAGATTGGCAAAGCTGGAATTGAGAAAGGCGTGCGCGGCTGGGCTTATGAGCGCAAGCGGAAATCGTTTGGCCAGAGCGGGCGCGCTCTCAAGGGATTCTCGCGGCGGAATGTAATCCGGCACCGGCTCCATCCCGCGCGCCTCGAGATTCCGGGAATAAAGCTCGCACTTGCCGGACGCGGTCGGGAAATTCCCTTCCGCGAAGGGCGCGAAGGTTTCTGGCACGTTCAGCCGCATCCAGCCGCGCTCACGAATCTGCTCAAGCGTGATGCCCTTGAACGCCGGATGCCCGGTCGAAAGAGCCTGACGCGCAATCTGTTCGTCCGAATCACGAAAGCAATCCTCTTCGAATCCCAGCCGCGCGGCGAGCAGGCGGAAGACTTCCGAATTCGACTTCGCTTCGTGAAGCGGCTCTATGGCCGGTTCGTTTATCAATATGTACAGATGGCCGTACGCCTTGTGCAGGTCGAAATGCTCTAGCTGCGTCGTCGCGGGCAGAACTATGTCGGCGTAATCGGCCGTGTCCGTCATGAACTGCTCGTGTACGACCGTGAAGAGGTCTTCGCGCTGAAGCCCTGCGAGCACGCGCGATTGGTCGGGCGCAACCGCCGCCGGGTTAGAGTTGTAAACGTAGAGAGCGCGCACGGGCGGAGATTTTACTTCCAGAAGAATCTCGCCCAACTGTGACATGTTGAGCGAGCGCGGCACAGGCCGGGGCATAAGGTCTGGACGCTCAAGCGCCTGATAGTTGAGCGGGAACGTGCCGCTTGTAGAAAGCAGCACTCCGCCTGCGGCATCGCGCCAAGCGCCCGTGACCACAGGCAGAGAGCTTACGGTGCGAACGGCCATCCCGCCGCCCGCGTGTCGCTGCAAGCCGTAGTTGATGCGAATCACGCTCGGGCGCGTCTCGGCGTAACGCTTTGCAAGACGCACGATTGTTTCCTCTTCGAGGCCGCAGATGCGCGCCACGCGCTCAGGCGTAAATTCTGCGGCACGCTCGCGCAGCTCATTTGCTCCAATCGTGTAGCGCTCAAGATAATCCGCGTCCTCAAGCCCAGCCGCGAAGATGACGTTCATCATGCCCAGAGCGAGCGCCGCGTCCGTGCCCGGCAAAAGCGCTATGTGCTCGTCGCACTGGTCTGCCGTGCGCGTGCGTCTAGGGTCAATCGCTATGACATGCGCGCCCTTAGAGCGTGCCTCTAGAATCTGCGGCCACAGGTGGACGTTCGCCGTCAGGGTGTTAGTACCCCAGAGCAGAATCAGCCGCGCATCCTGAAAGCGCTCCGGGTCTGTGCCGATGGTCGCGCCGTAGGTAGACTTGTAGCCTTCCGACCCGGCGGTCGCGCAGATTGTTCTCTCCAGTTGCGTCGCGCCCAGACGATGAAAGAAGCGTCTGTCCATAGACTGCGACTGCACCAGCCCCATCGTGCCGCAGTAGCTGTAGGGCAGAATGGTCTGCGCGCCTTCAGTAGATTCGGCCAGAGACTTGAAGCGCGCGGCTATCTCGTCCAGAGCCTCGTCCCAGCTAATCGCTTCAAACTTTCCCTCGCCCTTTTTACCCGTGCGACGCAGGCAGGTTTTGACGCGCCCGTCGCTGTGAGTGCGCTCGTGGTAGTTTGCGACCTTCGTGCAGAGAAAGCCGCGCGTGAACGGATGCTCCGGGTCACCGGCAACCTTCACCGCGCGCCCGTCTTCGACCGTCACCAGCATCGCGCACGTATCGGGGCAATCGTGCGGGCACGCGGCTCGCACAACCTTCAAGCTTCGCTTTGACTCGCTCTCCATCATCTCTTTCATGCTCAGCCTTACGAAAAGTTCAAGCCGATAGTTTAGCAGAAGCTGGCGGGATTTCACTCGTAGATTGATAAAAAGGGGCGGAATGTACCGAGACAATCTTAGGGCGTCTGTATGTTGCCCTTGACGTGCGCGGCGCTGTCCAGCTTTATCTACGTTCGCAATCAAAATGCAATAAGAGCCGGGCTTTCGGGCCGACAGTTGCGCGGCGCGGCGGTGACGTGGCATCCTGACGTGAGATAAAAAGCGTTTTGAAGGACAGAAATTAGAGAGCATGTTTGTCGAGAGCAAGATTAAGACCAAGCTGCTTCGCCGCATGGGCGAGGCCATCAAAGATTTCAACATGATAGAGGACGGCGACCGCGTGATGGTCTGCCTCTCCGGCGGCAAGGACAGCTTTACTATGCTAGACCTGCTGCTGGACGTGCGCGAGCGCGCTCCCGTGCATTTCGAGATACTGGCCGTAAATTTAGACCAGAAGCAGCCGAACTTTCCCGCCCACGTCCTACCGGAATATCTTGAAAGCCGTGGCGTCCCGCACCGCATCATAGAGCGCGACACTTACTCCGTGGTCAAGCGGCTGGTGCCCGAAGGAAAGACTTACTGCTCCGTCTGCTCGCGCCTGCGCCGTGGGATTCTCTACGGCACAGCCGTCGAAGAGGGCTGCACAAAGATTGCGCTGGGCCACCACGCGGACGACATCATCACGACCTTTCTCTTGAACCTCTTCTTCGTGGGAACGCTGAAGGCCATGCCGCCCATACTTCGCTCGGATGACGGTCGAAACACTGTCATACGCCCGCTTGCCTACTGCCGCGAGTCGGACATAGCCGAGTTCGCGGCCGAAAAGCAGTTCCCGATTATTCCGTGCGACCTGTGCGGCTCGCAGACAAACCTCAAGCGTGCGCGCGTCAAGCGCCTCATAGCGGATTTGGAGAAAGAGATTCCCAACATACGCAGCTCCATGTTGACGGCGCTCGGCAACGCCGTGCCCACGCATTTGCTAGACCCTAAGCTCTTCGACTTCAAATCCCTATCGGCTCAGACGGGCGACATAGAAGCGGAGCTTGACTTGGCCGTGGGTCACACGGACGAAGAGCTGTCCCCGGCTCTCGTCTCCATCGGATAAGAGTTTATGGCAGTCGCGGCAAAGAAGCGTGAGCTGGATTTCTCGGCCTTCCCGCCGGGCAGCGTCACCGAATACACCAAGCGTCTCTGTCTGGCCTGCATCTTCGACATCTTCACCACGCAGCTCGGGCTTGCGCCGCGCACGGCATACTCGGAGATAAAAAAGCACTCGCCGTCCATAGAAGAGCTTACAACGCGAGATGCCCAGCGCCCGTATTTCGACAGCGATGAAAAACATCCTCGCTGCCCTTACTGCGACGCGGCCAAGCGCTGGCACGCGCGCCTTGACACCTACCGCATAGAAGGCGGAAAGCAGACGGACGCCGCTCGCCGCGCTCTTCTCAAGTCTCTGCCTAAATCGGAAGAGCAGTTCCTTGTCATGGAGAAGAAGTCCACGCGCCGCGCAATCTTCTTCGACTGGCTGGACAGGCTCATGCAGGGGCTCGATTTGGAAGATGACTCGTGGCTCGTGGAAGCGACGCGAGCGTTTCTTGAAAGGAACGACCCTAAGACCGATTGGGCAGAAGTTTTCGAAGGCGTGCGCGGGGTTCGCCGCTCTAACCGGCTTGAAGAAGGGTTCGAGCGAGAGGGCGCGCGTCTTTATCTTTCGCCAGCGCTCTATAACGATGCCCTGCTGGTGCAATACCTTGTCAGCCGCTCGCACAAGCACGGCGGGCGCACGCTCGAAGGCCGCCTGACGCTGCTTGATTTAGTCAGGCGTATGCGCTACGGCGGCTATCTGGAATCTCGCGGCATCACGGAGCGCGACCAGTTCGAAGTTCTGGAGCAACTGGTGGAACATCTCACGGGCGGCGACGCGCCCGCCAAGCTCTATTACCTGATTGACAGGCGAGACTTTCTGGATAAGGTCAAGACGGTCTACGCCGCTTACGCCTCTTGAAAGAGTTAATTGCCCTCTCTTTCGCCGCCAATCACCCTGTACATCCTGCCTGCATTGAAGAAGAAGAGCGCAGCGCCGTGCGGGCAGCCGTTCAGCCGAAACCTGAGCGCAACGGCAGAGCGTTCCTGAATCTCCACGCAGCTCAATCCGTCCGCAATCTTTGTGAGCGCGTCTTCGCTGTTCGTAAGACGCAGGGTGAAAGCGCCGCCTTCCATCTTAAGCACAGCGCCGTCATCAAGAGATTGAATACTATGAAGCGAGAGGACGCGAACCTCCCGGCCCGGCCCGTTCTCCCGAAAGATGGTGAGCGCCTCCTGAAGGCCGTTGTGAAAGACTGGGACGCCGCGCAGGTTATCCGGCGCGTTGATGACAATCAGGCTTTGCTCACTCGAAGCGCCCGTCGCAAGCTCATCCTTTAGCCTGCGTGAAAGCTGCGAAGCCTCGCTCCACCTCTGATTCGTCACGTGCAGGCTGACTGAGTAGAAGGCTATCAGGCAGAGCGCAAGCAGGAGCCGCCACTTTCTGCCCTTAATTAGAATGAAGCACAGGTGAGCGATGAGCAGGACGGCGAAGACGGAAGGCCAGTAGACGAATCTTTCGCCCTGTGTGTCGAAGAGGCTCAGGCGAAGATTTATCACCGGCAACAGGCTCAGGACGAATGAGACAACAAGGAGCAGCGCCAGCCTGTTCTGCCGACTTCTGGCAGCTTTTTCCTCTGAGAGCCTTCGCCGTCTTAGAAGAATGACGACGAGCGCGACGAAGCCCAGCGCGACCAGTATGAAGGCCGTTGATTTGAGCGGCTTGAGAAGAATGTCTGAAAGCCCGGGCGGCATCGCTGGGACGAGCGCTCTCAGAGAAGCTTGCAGGAAGCGGTCGCGTATCCAGCCGGGTGAAAAGTTCAGGTGCTGCTCAGCGCCGTATCCCCCTAGCCACGCGCCCAGCGCCGCGCGGCGTACGACTACAAAGAGCAGTAGCAACAGAAAGAAGAGAGCGCTCGTCTTCATCGCCCGCGCAAACGCTCTCTTTCCACGCCCGCCCGTCGCCGCAGCAATGTAGACTCCAACGGCCAGTATGATGAAGGGTAGCGACGCGGCCGACTCTTTCGAAAGCAGCGCGAGCGCAAAGGAGAGAAGCGAGACAAGCAGGTAACGCGCGCGGCTGTTCTCCATATAGAAGACGCAGGCCAGAAGCGCCGCTAGAGAAAAGAGCGTTGCCAGCAGGTCTGCGCGCCCTGAAATCCACGAGACGGCCTCCGTGTGCGAAGGATGAAGCAGAAAGAGCAGGCCCGCGACAAGACCTATACGGCGTGTGGATTCTTCGTTGAGCCTCTGAGGGCGAAGCAGGGATAGCGTCAGCCTGTAAACAAGATAAGAGTTCAGGCCGTGTACAAGCACGTTCGTCAGGTGATAGCCGAGTGGGCGCGCGCCCCAGACACGGCTGTCTACAACGTAGCTCAATATGAAGAGCGGCCTGAAGAAACCGCCGTGCTCGCGCCCCCAGACGACAGACCAATCGCCCTTGAGAACCCCGCCTACCTGCACGAAGTCGTCCGAGAGAAAGTAAGAGTCGAGGATTGAGAAGTAGGCTATCAAGCCGAGCAGGAGCAGCAGGGAGAGCGACGGCAGAAGGCCGAAGGCAGAATGATGTGAACGGCCGCGATTCGACTGCGAACGCGCTCTCTCTACTTCCGCATTCTGGGCTCTGCCTTCCGCATTCTCTTTCATTCCCAGCTTTTCATATCTTCTTCAATAAGTGAGGTCAGTACGGCGTCGTGCGCCGTGCCGTGAACCAGCAGGGCTTTGCGCATAACGCCTTCGCGCACGGCTCCCACTTTTTCCGCGACTCGCTGGCTGGCAAGATTTCCGACGGCCGCGACAATCTCTATCCGTATGAGCTTCAATTCCTCGAAGCCGAAGCGCGCCACAAGGCGTGTCGCGCGCGTGGCCACGCCGCGCCCGGTTGCGCTCGTTCTAATCCAGTAGCCTAGATTGCCCCTGCGATGCAGGCTATTAATCTGGCCCAAGCCCACTCCGCCCAGCATGCGGTCTGATTGAGCGTCCGCTATACGGAAGCCGTAATCCGCGCGCTTCTCCGAGACTTCGGCGCGCAAGGAGAGCCACTCCATACTCTCTTCAATCGAATAGTCCGGGTGACACCATGACATCCATGGCTGAACCTCCGGTATAGATTCGCGCACGGCCTCGTAGAGCTCCTGCGCGTCGTCCGTGGTGTATGGCCGCAGTCGTATGACGCCGTCTGTCAATTCGGTATTCATCATTTTTGAATCAAGAGCGTGGATGCTAGTTAACGTCTTCGGGCTTCAGAGCCGTGTTCGTCAGTGAAGTCAGTACGTGGTCGCGCCAAGCGCCTCCTACCAGAAGATAATCGCGCGCGTAGCCTTCGACCGTAAAGCCCAGACGGCGTAGCAACCTGCCGCTTCTCTCGTTGGTCGGAACGTAATTCGCCATGATGCGATGCAGGCGCAGAGTCTCGAACGCATAACCAATCGCAGCCGAGAGCGCCTCGCGCATCAGCCCCCGTCCCTCCGCGCGCTTGGCTATCTTGTAGCCAAGATAGCACGCCTGAAATGGGCCGCGCACGAAGTTTGTAAAGTTGCAATCGCCCACGACCGCTCGCTCCGCATCATCACGAAGGAAGAAGACCAGCCGCATGGAGAAGTCCTGCTCGAACTGTCGCCGGGACGCTTGAAGATAGTCGTGCCAGAACTTTTCCGTGTAATAGCCTGCGGGCTCGGGCGGAGCCCACGGGGAGAAATGCTCCCGGTTCTCCTTGACGTAAGAGAGCATACGCGCGGCTTCATCCACGCCGGGGATAGTAAGCCTGAGCCTTTCAGTCTCTATAACAGGTATGTCGCGCAACTGCTTTTGTCCTGTTTAAGCCTGCGGCGGCACGCGCTTGTAGTGATGCGTGACGGGGCGGCGGCGTCCTATGCCTATGGCGTTCTTCGAGATGATGAGAGTGGGCGGCAACTGCCTGCGCTTGAATTCGTTGGCGGGCGACTCCACGCGGTTCAGTATGTCGTAGACCAGCTGCCGGTCATGGCCCGCCGCGCTTATCTCTTCCGGCGTGGCCTTCTGCTCGAAGTAGAGTTGAAGGATGGGGTCTAGCTTAGCGTAAGGCGGGAGCGACTGCTCGTCATATTGTCCCGGCGCAAGCTCTGCCGAAGGAGCCTTTTCGATGATGGCGCGCGGAATAATCTCGCTCTCGCGGTTGATGTGTCTGGCGAGCGCGTAAACTTCCGTCTTCAAGAGGTCGCCAAGCACGGCCAAGCCGCCGTTCGTGTCGCCGTAGAGCGTGCAGTAGCCCAGCGCAAGCTCGGATTTGTTTCCGGTGGAGAGCAGCAGGCGACCTTCCTTGTTCGAGATGGTCATCAGTATGTTGCCGCGCAGGCGCGACTGTAGATTCTCAGCCGCCAGCGACGAGCCGCTACTGGCAGGCTTCACCAAATCAAGCTCTTTCGTCAACACCTCGAAGGCAGACGAAATCGGATGCTCTATCGTCTTCATGCCAAGATTGCGGCCAAGCTCTACGGAGTCGTCAATAGAGCCGCGCGACGAATATGGCGAAGGCATCATGACGGAAAGCACATTCTCGGAGCCGAGCGCCTCGCAGGCCAGCGCCGCCACGACTGCCGAGTCAATGCCGCCGGAAAGCCCCAGCACGGCGGTCGTAAATCTGTTCTTGCGCGCGTAATCGTGTATGCCCAGCACCAGAGCGCGCCTGACCGTCTCTATGTCGTCTCCCGGCAGGCAGTACCCGTCCGCCTGACCGCAGTCCAAATCAACCGTGCCGAAGAATTCTTCGAAGGGCGGCGCTTGCATGATTATCTCGCCGCGACAATCGGCCACAATGCTCGCGCCGTCGAAGATTATGCCGTCGTTGCCGCCGACCAGATTGACGAAGACTATCGGAAGCCCGGCCGCCTTTGCCCTGTGACTTACCATTTCGCAGCGCATGCCCATCTTGGCTTTGTTGAAGGGCGAAGCGTTGATGGAGATGAGCACGCTCGCTCCCAACTCAATCAGCTCGTCGGCGGGGTCGTGCGGGTAGAGCCTCTCTTTCCAGAAGGTCTTGTCATTCCAGAGGTCTTCGCAGACGGCTACGCCTAAGCTTGCCCCTTCCATCCGAAACAGGTGACGCGCACGACCGGGCTCGAAATAGCGCGGGTCGTCAAAGACATCGTACTCGGGCAGAAGCGTCTTGTCGGCAAAGCCCAGAAGCTTTCGGTTGCGAATCACGGCGGCGGAGTTGTAGAGCCTTCGACCCGCAGGAGGGTCTGTCGGTCGCACTGTGCCTATGACTGCGGTCAGGCCGTCCGTCGCCTCTATTATCTTATCCAGTGGCGCGAGCGAATGGCTCGCCACGTCCCGGTCTAGAAACCAGTCGAATGACATGTAGCCTTGAACGGCAGTCTCAGGCAGCACCACGAGGTCGCTCCCGTCCTGCTTCGCACGCTCTATGGCGCGCAGGATGCTCGCGGTGTTCCCCTCGTAATCTCCGTTCGTAGTATTTATCTGTCCGATGGTGACGCGCATTAATTTAGCCCTCTGATTAATTTTACGCTCGGGGCGCGGCCCTGAGTTCCGGCTCATTTCACCCAGCCTGCACGGCCGAACAGAGATTTGTCATTCCTCTTGGCCGTGGCCGCCGCCGCCCGGCGTCTCTATACGAACGCGAGCGCCCGCGCCCGTCTGCCAGTTCCCCTTAGAAGAGATTCTACGCTTCTTGCCGCCGGGCTCTATCAGAAAATCCCTTCCCCTTTCGCCGTCTGCGCCGCCCGCCAGCCCGTAAGGCGCGCGCGCTCTTCTATCTGCGAGCAGCGAGATGCGCGCAGGCCCGAGCGTCTCAATCTCGCGGACTACCCCGTCGCCTCCCTTATGCTTCCCCTTCCCGCCTGAGCCGCGACGAATACTATACTCGCGCACCCTGAGAGGATAAGCGTACTCCAGAGCCTCTGCGGGCGTGTTGAGGCTGTTGGTCATGTGCGTGTGAACGGCGCTCATGCCGTCGAAAGCGGGACGCGCTCCCATGCCGCCCGCGACCGTTTCGTAGTAAGCGAACTCCGCGCCCGTTCGACCGTCAATGCCGCCTATGGTCAGGTTGTTCATGGTTCCCTGACTCGCCGCAGGAATCCTTCCGGGCAGGGCCTTAGAGAGAGCGCGAAAGAGAACGTCCACTATGCGCTGCGAGGTTTCCACGTTGCCGCCCGCGACCGATGCCGGGTGCGACGCGTTGACGACCGTGCCTGCGGGAGCAAAGACTTTTACAGGCTCCATCAACCCGGCGCTCGCTGGCACGTCTCCGCTCACGAGGCAGCGAAAGACGTATGAGACGGCCGAGACTGTGATGGCTTCCACGGCGTTGATTGCCCCTGTGACCTGCGGCGAGCTTCCACTGAAATCCACGCTCGCACGCTCTCCCAGAATCTCAATCCGGACGGAGATGGTAATCTCTCCCTCGCCCGCACCGTCGTCATCGAGCGCGTCCGCCGCCGTGTAAGAGCCGTCGGGGATGGCTGCAATCGCACGACGCATGAGCCGCGACGAATAATCTATTAGATGCGAAGCGTAAGAGAGCGCTTCGCGCGAGCCGCGTCTTTCAACAATCTCCAGCAGCCGCGCTGCGCCCGTCTTCAGAGAGCCTATCTGAGCTTCGAAATCCGCGCGCCTTTCCTTCGCCCCGCGCACATTCGCCTGCACCAGCCGCATCATCTCTTCATCAGCCACGCCGCCCCGCACCAGCCTGACCGGCGGAATCCTCAGCCCCTCGCCGTACACGTCCCCTGCCATGCCCATAGAGCCGGGCGTCCCGCCGCCTATGTCCGCGTGATGCGCGCGGTTGGCGACATAAAACAGGGGTTGGGGGTCAGGGGTTAGGGGTCGGGAAGAAGAGCGGCTGCTCTTTCTTTTACTAGCCCCTGACCCACGTCCCCCATCCCCCATTGGAAAGACGCCCGTGACGAGCGTCACGTCGGGCAGGTGCGTGCCGCCAGCGAAGGGGTCGTTGAGGGCCACCACGTCGCCGGGCTTGAGCCGGAAGGATTGAAGTGCGGCGGCCACCGCCATAGGCATTGAGCCAAGATGCACCGGCATGTGGTCGCCCTGTGCTATGACCCGGCCTTCGGCGTCGAAGACCGCGCAGGAATAGTCGCGCCGCTCCTTTATGTTCGGAGAGAAGGCCGTGCGCCTGAGCGCCACGCCCATCTCTTCCGCTACCGAAGTGTAGAGAGCGCGGTAGATTTCCAGAGTCGTAGGGTCGAAGCGGCGCGAAGACCGGCCTGCTGCGCCGCTACGCGCGCCCTCTTTCATAGCCCTGTCCTTCGCGCTCTCTCTTCTTCTGCTCATGGCTCTATGATTATGTTCCCGTGCGCGTCAACGGCGGCGCTTGCGCCTGCGGGTACGAGCGTGGTCGCGGAATACTCCGTGATGATGCACGGCGAGGCCAGCCGCTCGCCCGGCCTCAATTCATCACGATTATAGAGGGCCGTGCGCTCCGGCCTGCCAGCCGAAAAGTAGACCTTCGCGTAATCGTATGGACTGGCCAGCCGCCGCGCTGGCTTGGCTTTCGCGGCAGGGCGGGCCTTTGGCTTTTCGACCAATCCTGCCGAGCGAAGACGGGCGCTCACTATCTCTACAGCGTTGTCCGGCTGAGCGTAGCCGTAGCGCGCGTTGTGAGCTTCATGAAAGCTATCAATCACACTCATGCGCGGCCTCCATTTTATCTCAAGCTCGAAGGACTGCCCCTTGTAGCGCACGGCGAGCAGCCTTTCGTGACGCTGCTTCGCTTCTCTGAATCCTTCATTGCGGAGCGCCGTCCGCGCCTCGCGCTCCATCTCTCTAAAGGCGCGCTCGATTTTCACGTCGCTCCCGGCTCCCGCTTCCAGCATCACAGTGCGGCTCCAGTCCTTGACCACGTCGGCGGCCAGAGCGCCGAGCGCGGAAAGCCCGCCAGCCATCTCAGGCGCGATGATGCGCGGCGTGCGAAGCGCTCGCGCAAGCTCCACCGCATGAAGACCGCCAGCGCCGCCAAAGGGCACGAGCGCGAAGTCGCGCGGGTCGTATCCGCGCTCAATGGAGATGGTGCGAAGTGCGCGCTCCATCTGCACGCGCACCACGCGCAGGACGCCTTGCGCGGCCTGTATCACACCTATGGTGCGACGGGCGGCGCGGCTCATCTCTTCGCTCAAACGCTTTAGAGCCAGATGTGCGCGCTCTTCGTCCAGACGGAACTCTCCGCCCAGCAGCCCCTCGCCTCCGAAGTGATTGAGCACCAGATGCGCGTCCGTCACAGTCGGCAGAAGTGAGCGCCCGTAGCAGGCAGGGCCGGGGTCGGCCCCCGCCGATTCGGGCCCGACGCGCAGGGAGCCTCCTTCGTCAACGCGCGCGATTGAGCCGCCGCCCGCTCCGACTGTGTGTATATCCATGATGGAGACGGCGACTGGCATCCCGGCCACAACCGCCTCACGAGTCATACGCATCCCGTCGCGCGTGCAAAGCGCAACGTCGGTCGAGGTTCCGCCCATGTCAAAGGTGACGATGTTCTCGAAGCCAGCGCGGCGCGTCACATCCAGCGCGCCGACTACACCGCCCGCGGGCCCGGAAAGAATCGTGCGCACGGGCTCTTCTGCCGCCACGCTCGCGGAGATGCTCCCGCCCGAAGACTGCATCACGCGTAGAGAGCGCGCACGTTTAGTCTTCAAACGATTCAGGTAATTTCCCATCAAGGGTTGAAGATACGCGTTGATGACGACCGTCGAGGTGCGCTCGTACTCGCGGTATTCAGGAAGTATGCGATGAGAAACCGAGAGCGGAACTTTCAGAGTCAAGAGGGCGCGCTCAATCATCCTCTCGTGCTTCGTATGAAGAAAGGAGAAGAGCAGCGAGACGGCGACCGCTTCAACCCGCGCACACTTCAGCTTTTTCAGAAGCCCTGAAAGAGACGCTTCGTCAAGCTCCACCAGCACTTGGCCGGAAGCCGCCACGCGCTCGCGCACGCCGAATCTCAAACTTTGCGGCACTAGTGGCTCAGGCCGTACCGCGTCCAAGTCATACAGCATGGGGCGAGCCTGCCTGCCTATTTCGAGCACGTCCTCGAAGCCCACGGTAGTCACAAGCGCCGTGCGCGCCCCGCGCCTTTCCAGAAGCGCGTTTGTGCCAACGGTCGTGCCGTGTACTACCTCTATCTCTTCAATGCGTGTGGCGGTTGCTTCGGCCACGCGGCGCAAGCCTTCGGTGATGGCCAAGGACGGGTCTGAAGGGGTCGAGGCGAGCTTGAAAATCTGCAACCCTTCGTCGCCTTCGTAGACGAAATCCGTGAACGTCCCGCCCGTGTCCACGCCTACGCGAACGCTCCTTTTGGTCTTGGATTTCCCTCTTTGTTTAGCTGGCACGCCTGAATTTTGTATGGCTTCCGGCGCAAACCGCTTGGAGCCCGGCGCTCCCTAACGGATTAAACCGAAAGCCCTGACCGGGAATGTTCCGAACGCTTTAACCTTGACGGGTACTGCGAAGAAACTAAAGCCGCTCTCGGGCAAAGACCCGAGGTTGCACATATGCTCCACTATGGGGATGCCCGCCCTGAGCAGAATCGAGTGCGCGGGTCTTGCAAGGTCTGCGGTGTCATCTATGTTGTATGAATCTATGCCTACGAGACGCGCGCCCGCATCCCTCAAAGCATCCGCCGCGCCGCGTGTAAGAAAAGGATGCCCCTCGAAGTACCGCTCCGTTCGCCAGTGCGCGTCCCAGCCCGTGTGAACCAGCACGGCCCTGTCCTTGACCTCAACACTCTCGAAGGCAGTCGCATCAACGGCACGCGCGCTCTCATTCTTCACCCGCACGACGACGCCTTCTAGGTCTGCTAGCTGCGAGAGAGAAAGCCCGGAGAGGTCTGCGCCGTCGGCGTATCTATGAAAGGGAGAGTCAAGATAGGTTCCGGTGTTGGCGACCATATCTATCCTCCCTATGTGAAACTCCGTGCCTTCAGCGTAGAGCTTGCGAGAGGCTTCGCGGGCCAGAAAATCGGTGATGACGGGCGCGGGCAATCCGCGATAAGTCACCATCCCGTCTTCTACTGTGTGGCTCAGGTCAACTAAATGCTTGTCGCTATCGCTCATCATCGCCCTTAAGCTTTTAGTCCTTTATCTCTTCCGCAGCGCCGGTACGGCTTGAGCGGCGAGCGGCATCCAGAACCAACTGGTTGCGATAGCCGTCAGTGAAACTCGCGGCGTCGTCAACAGTGTTTCGGCCCTCGCGCAAGGCATCTATGACGGCGCGGGAGAAGAGCGTGAAGCCGCGCGACCACTCTGAATCGCGCATCCCTTCGGCAAGCTCTCCGGGCGGCGCATCAACCTCCGACCAATTGCCCTCGCCCGTGCGCGCGCGCAGAAGATTGTTGCCGTCAACCATGAGCGCTCCCTTTGTGCCGAAGACTTCCATGAAGTGAAGCGGCCTGCCCTGCTCTACAACGGACATGCTGATGGTAGCGGTCGAGGCTTCTGTCACCTCGCCGCCGCGCAGGCGTAGAAGCAGGTTGGCCTCGTCGTCAGAGGTGACGGGCCTGAGCTGCCCCGTCTCTTCTTCCCTGCGCTCCCTGATGTGGGTGGCTAGCTGGGCCGAGACGTGCGAGATTTCCGTCTTAAGCATCCAGCGAATCGAATCAACCGCGTGAGAGCCTATAGCGCCGAGGACTCCGCCGCCCTGCCCGGCATCCGACCACCAGTTCCAAGGGCGCTCAGGACTAACGCGCGACTCCGCGCGAAAGCAGTATTTGACGTGATGCACGCGGCCAATCTCGCCCGCATGAATCAGCTCGCGCATGGCCCGCCGGGCGGGAAGAAACCGCAGCTCGTGGTCTATGAGAGCCAGAGCCCCTGTCTCCGCGCTCCGGCGCATCATCTCTACTGCTTCCCCGGCGTCCATCGCCGTAGGCTTTTCGCAGAGCACGGCCTTTCCCGCATCGAGCGCCGCCAGCGTCATCTCCCTGTGCGTATTCGTCGGTGTAGCTATGCTGATTAAATCCACATCTGCGCGCTCTATAACTTCGCGCCAATCGCCTGCGGCGAACTCGATTCCGAATTCACGCGCCACCCGCTCGGCGTTCTCCCTGCGCCCGCTAGCAATCGCCACTACACGCGCACCCTCGCACGCACGAAATCCGGGAATCTGCGTAGACCGCGCAAAGCCCGTTCCGATGATTCCAATTCCAACTACATCTTTAGCCAAAATCTCTTCACCTCTGCTGTGTGGCCCAGAATGGATTCATTAGTTGATGCCCTTATAGCACCCTGAAGGCCGTAAATGAAAAAGCGGCTATTGCTAGCCGCCATTTTTATCAATCATAAAGATGCCCTCGCGAGGACTTGAACCTCGAACCAACAGATTATGAGTCTGCTGCTCTAACCATTGAGCTACGAGGGCACAAGGTGTTTCGGATGAGAAAGATTATAGGGATTGAAGCGCGCGCTCGCAAGCGTGGACGCGCTTCCTTTTCCTGTTCAGTTAAATGAATGATTGACGGCTAATTTACCTTTCGGCTTTCGCTCGCACGGTTAGCGGCAAGGAGCGAGTCTATCTGGCGCAGGTGACGGTATTCGTGCGCGCCTATGAAGATGAGCCATTGATAAGCGCTCATGGGGCCAAAGGCCGGATGCGGGTAAGTAACATCGGTTAAATCCAGCATCTCAAGACGGGGCTGTAGCGCACGGATTGATTCGCGCGAGCGTTCCAGCCGCGCCAGAGAATCCGCAATCGGGACGCTGCCCGTCGGGCGCGCTGTCTCGGGCGCTGTGTACTTCTCACGCGCGCTTCGCTCAATCATCTCTTCAACCGATACGGGCTGAAAGGGCTTGTCCGCGCTGCGCTGCAAGCCCCCGGCCTCCGCTTTTGTCACCATCACTGGAAAGAGCCTTGACAGCCGCTCTTCTATAATCGCCAGATGCTCTGCTATCTCCGCTACAGACCATGCGTCGGGCGAAGGGCGCAGGCTCTCCTGTCCGTCCCCAGCGCCCGCCACAGCTTCAAGCCTTGCGCGAAGATGTGCGCGAGTCTTGTCAATTGAATCGAAGATTTCCGACAGGCTGTTATAAATCATTCTCAAGCTTCTCCGGTCTACTAAAATTGTTCGCTCTCAGATTACTACGGCGAGGATGAAAATTCGGTTCTAAAGTGCGCGCCTATTTTTGATACGCTCTCAGCGTATCAGTTGGCCGAGCTGCGTGGCCTGCATACTCAAATCGAGCCTGTGCCATCGCAGGTAGTTGCTCACGGGCTCGTTCGCGTAGATGCGTAGAAAGCCTGTCTCAAGGTATAGCGTTTCGGGGCGCGGCCACGCCAGACGCACGACCGGATTGAAGGAGACGGGCAGCGCTGCGCTCTGCGGCTTCGAAGCGGCCTCGCCCGGCTTCTTCTTAAAATTCTTCTGGTCGTAATCGGTGGATGCTGCTATGAGCGGCTCACGCAAACCTATGCGCGCGTTCGTAGGAGAATCCGTCAGGGCGTCGTAGATTGCGACCTCAGTCTCGAAGGCCGTGGAGATTTTGGAAGAGTCCGGCGACCAGACGGGCAACACGTCCGTAGAGCGGTCGTCCAACAATCGCTCCTGCCCGCTCAAATTAACCAGACGCGGACGCCCCGCAGGCAGAAGCTCGGCAGGGCGCGCGTTCCATTCGTCCTCGGTGCAGGCCATCGCCACGAGCCCGGTGCTGTCCGGCGACCATGCAAGATAAAAGTATATAAGGCCGTCACGCGTCGTCACAGGCTTAAGGTCGAAGCCGTCGCGGTTGCAGATATAAATCTGCTCCGTGCTGAAGGTCTGAACCGGAGCGAAGACGGGAGCGACCGAGGCGGAAGGCTCAGGCGCGCTTGCAGCCGCGTCGGGCGGCTGTGACGCGGGCGGGCGGGCGCTGCTGCTGCGACGGGCTATGAAGGCTATGTAATTGCCGTCGGGCGACCACGCGACTGTGGCTACAAAGACACCGGCCATCTCGGGCGGGCTGACGTTGCGTAAGAATGTTCCGGCGGCCGCATACATGTCTATGCGAAAAGTGCTCTGCTCGGTTTCGCCCGTCTCATAGAGCGCAAGCGCCCTCTGGCCGTCGGGCGACGTGACCGTTCGCACGAGCGCGTCCTCTTTTCGCCGCTCGTCGAAATCCCTCTGCACGGCCTCAAGACGAGTGTGCGTGCTCTGAGCTTCCGAAAAGCCCGTAGGCGCGGCAACGTCTGCGTGAAAATTGTAGGCGAGCCTCTGGGCCGGTACGTCCCTGAGCGTGCGCGGCACAACGCCTTTCTTATCCAGTAGCCCCGTGCGGCAGCCCGCGCCTGCCAAAGCAACCATAGACAGCAGCGCGAAAAGCTTCACGAGGAAGGCGCGACGCGTGAATGGCGCGACGCCCCGTTTACGGCTGCACGACCCGCGCACCGAAGGCTTTACACACTCTCCCGGCCCCTGTTTATCTTTCATCATCATCCCATTACTCGCGCTTGATGATAGGAAGCCGGGTGCTCAGGTGTCAACAAGACAGTTTTCAGTTCTCAGAAAAAGCAGACTTGTCTTCTTGCTGAAAACTGAGAACTAAAAACTGAAAACTGCTTTTTAACGGAAGGTTCTGGTTTCTGTCGCCTCTTTGCTGAGGACTTCGCTGGCGAGCTTTGTGTCCAGTGCGAAGAGGGCGCGCATGGTGTTTCGCGGCGAGAGGTGGTCTTCGTCCGTGTCGTCTTCGTCAACGCAGTTATGTTCCACCAGCCGGGCCAAGCGACGCACGAGCGGCTCCTTGTTCGGGGAGCGCTCAATGTAGGCGCGCGCGGAGAGTGCGCCCACCCAGTCGCAGGTCAATTCCTCAGGGCGGCGGCCAGTGATGCTGAGCCCCGTCAGGTTAATCGCGCGGCTCCCCACCTGTCTAAAGAGCGGGGCCAGATTGTCGTCGCGCCCGTCGGCTATGTGCGTTATCTCGTGCGCGATTACACTAATCATTCCCTCATCGGACGGCAGCCCGGCCAGAAAGATTGTGCCGAAGTATATGGTGTGTGGGTCTATCATAATCACGGAAGCGTTGTCGCGCAGGTCAACGTCCGGCTTGATGCGTATGACCGACTGAATGCGGCGGGCCGCTACGCGCAGCCTCCATTCCTCTATCCTGTTTTCGCGCGCCAATTTGGTCAGAGCATTAATGGCAAGCTCCTTGGCTATGGGCAGAAGGCGCTCGGCGCGTGCTGCTCCGGCTGCTGCGG
Source organism: Pyrinomonadaceae bacterium (assembly GCA_036389255.1). Taxonomy (GTDB): domain Bacteria; phylum Acidobacteriota; class Blastocatellia; order Pyrinomonadales; family Pyrinomonadaceae; genus JACVRN01. The sequence continues at coordinate 483,734 of DASVQI010000041.1, read as the reverse complement.
CCGGGTCTTTCAAGGGAAGCGAGGGCCGGGCCTGCATCTCGTCAATGGGGATGCTCCCAAGCGGGTCTGAGACGCGCTCCGTGCAGACGGTGTTCATGGCCCGCTCAACTATGTTGCCCGCGTTGGTCGGAAGCGGAGCGCCCGTGCGCTGCGGCTTGTAGGTGTCGTGCGTGTGTCCGGGCGTCTCCTGTGCGGTTGTCCTCTCCTGCGCTGTAGTGACGCCGATAGGCAAAGACAGACCGGCTGACAGCCACACGGCGAACAGAAAGGCCAACGCCCCACGCCTGTAATACTTCTTGAGAAATTCGTAAAACATAAAATCCAATTGGGTGTCGGGTATCAGGGGCCGGGTGCCAGTAAGAAAAAGAGAATCGGACTTTCTTTTCCCGGCACCCGGCCCCTGATACCCGCGACCTGCTTTTTCACCTGTTGCGCCAGGTGGGCTTGCGTTTTTCCATGAAAGCGTTGACGCCCTCGCGCGCGTCGTCGGTTTTCATCAGCTCATTCAAGTAGAGGTCTTCGACCTTCGTCAAAGCCTCTTCAAAAGAACGTCCGCGCCCCATATCAATTGCACGGCGAGCGGATTCGAGCGCAGGCGCAGACAATTCCCGCAGGCGGACGAGCAGTTCTTCCGTCTTTTGCTCAAGCTGAGAAGCGGGCACAACCATGTTGATTAGCCCGAGCCGCGCCGCCTCCCCGGCATCTATCAGCTCGCCCGTCAGGATAAGCTCGCGTGCGCGCCGTTCTCCTATGATGCGCGGGAGAAGCACTGCGGCTACGGGCGGGAAGACTCCGAGCTTAATTTCCGGCTGGCCGAAGCGTGCGCTCTCCGTGGCTATGCAGAAATCGCAGGCCGCCACCAGCTCGCAGCCGCCGCCCAGCGCCGCGCCATTGACGACCGCGACCGTCGGCTTGGCAATCTGTTCGAGCATGCGGAAGATGGTGTGAAAGGATTCGAGCATCTGGTAGATAGTCTCTTCCACATGCTCCTCTACGGCGACGCCCGCGCTGAAGGCACGCGACTCAGGCACGGCGTCAAAGACAATCGCCACCATGTCGCGAGCAGCCATGCACTCGTTCAAGCACTCGCCCATCTCCCGCATCATGGCTATGTTGAGAATGTTGAGCGGGGGCCGCGCCATGGTGATGCGCCCGACGCGGTCTTTGATGCTGAAACGTATGTGCTGGAAGTCGCTCTTCATCTTTGACAAAAAAGTTCAGATAAGCTGGCCGCCGTCCACTTTGATGACTTCGCCTGTGATATGGCGGGCCAGCTCTGAGCAGAGAAAGGCTACGAGGTTGGCAACGTCCTGCGGCTCGCCTATGCGTCCAAGGACGGCTTCGCGCTCGGCTTCTTCCATGATGCGTGCCGGGAGTCGTTCGGTCATGGGCGTGCGTATGAAACCGGGCGCGACTGCGTTGACGTTCACGTTCGAGCGCCCAAGCTCAACGGCAGCCGATTTCGTCAGCCCTATGACTCCGGCCTTAGACGCGGCGTAGTTGCTGATGCCGAAGCTTCCGCGCAACGCCTGAATCGAGGCTATGTTGACTATCTTGCCGTAGCGCTGCTCGCGGAAGAGCGGCGCGACCGCATGAAGATAGTTGAAGGTTCCCTTGAGATTGACGTTCAAGACCCTATCCCACTGTGACTCCGTGATGTCCCAGATGGGCGCGTCCGAGTTTATGCCGGCCGCGCTTACGAGCATGTCAACGCGACCCATCCGGGCGCGAGTCTCCGCCACTATGCGCGAGGCTTTGCCGTGGTCAGTCACGTCAGCCGTGAAGGTAGCGACACGCGCGCCCGTCTCCTTCAGAAGATGCGAGGTCTGTATCATCACATCCTCGCCCGCCTGATCTACTACGCAGATATTAGCGCCGCGCCGCGCCAGTTCCATCGCGCACGAGCGCCCGATTCCCGAAGCCGCCCCCGTGATAATCGCAACCTTTGCGTCAAATTCCATCTCGAAACAACTCCCCCTTGCATAATAGAAGGCAAAAGGAAAAAGGGAAAGAGAGAAATGCGGAAGGGATTGATTCATTGAATCATCTGTTCATTTATTCAATGAAACAATGAAAAAATGAATCAATCCCTTCCGCCTTGTTTTACGGCTTTCAGCCGAGCCATTTCCGGTATGACTGGCGCTGGGCTTCGGTCGGGTTCGGGACTGGCATGATGCGGTAGGGTGCCACGGCACGCCCGCCGAGCCGAACTTCAACGGTACGCAGGTCATCCTTGCGAAAGAGCGTGAGCGTGACGCGGTCGCCGGGCTTCTTCTCCGCGAGCCGCGCGTCGAAGGATTCCAGATTGATGCGCATGCCGTCGAGCGCCACTATCTCGTCACCGGCGTTGATGCCCTGGTCGTAGGCTGGCGTTCCGGCGCGAACGTTTCTGACCGTCAGGCGGTTGCCCTCCATGAAGAGAGTCGCGCCGAAGTAGGCTCGCTCGGGCGCTACGCGGCCCGTTGAGGCTCCGTTGTTGTCCAGATAAAGCCCGGCGTGATTGAGAATCGAGTTGAAATCAATCTCCTCACGGCCTCGCACGTAGCGCGCGAAGAAGCTGTCCAGCTTCGCGCCGGCCATTCGCTCGGCTAGGCTCTGGAAATCCTCCGGCGTGTAGTTGCGCTCCCTTTTGTAAAACTCTTCGTAGAGAGCGCGCATCACGTCGTCCAGCGAGTGAGCGTCCTTCGATGCGCGCCGTATCTCAAGGTCTAGCATAGCGCCTACGATTGCGCCCTTATCGTAGTAGGAGACTTGCGAGTTCACAGAGTTCTCGTCCGGCCTGTAATACTTTATCCATGCGTCGAAGCTGGACTCTTCCAAACTCTGCTCGAATCGCCCGGGCGTGTTCTGCAAATCCCTTATGGCGGTCGCCAAGTCGTTCAAATAGTCTTCGCCGGAGATGAGCCCGGCGCGCACCAGAATGATGTTCTCGTAGTAGCTGGTGATGCCTTCGGCCACCCAGAGCAGCCGTGTGTAGTTCTCCTGCGTGTAATCGAAGGGGCCGAGCGCGTCCGGCCGTATGCGCTTGACGTTCCAGAGATGAAAGTATTCGTGAGAGACGAGCGAGAGAAAGCTCCTGTAGCTCCCTTCAGGACGAAAGCGGAAGCGCGGGAAGATGAGCGCCGTAGAGTTCAGATGCTCTAGCCCGCCGCCGCCCGTCGAAGGCGTGTGAAGAAAGAAGGTGTAATCACGATAAGGAATCTCGCCGCCCATGAGAGCGACGGACGCCTCTACTATCTTCTGGACGTCGCGCCGCATGCGCTCCGGGTCGTAGTTGCCTTCGCCGTCTATGATGATGCGGTGCGGGACACCCCTGACCTCGAACGATAGCGTCTTGAAGTTGCCCGCCTCCACGGGCGAGTCATAGAGGATGTCGAAATTCTCTGCGCGGAAAGTCAGGGCGCGACCGCCTGCGGCTGCGGGGAGCGCGGTTGCGACTTTCCAGTTGCCGAAAGGCACTACGCGAAGAGTCGAGGGCGATTTAAGCTGGCCGTTCGGGTACATCAGAAGCGCGGCGTTAGTCCAGAAGGCGTGCTGGTCTGTCAACTCGTTAGTGCGAACCGAGAACTCGTTGGCATAAACGTTGTAGGTTACGACAAGCTCTCGCGCGCCTGCTGTCTCGACGCGCCATGTGTTCTTGTTGGTCTTCGCCCAGCGAAGCGTCCGGCCCGCAGCATCTTTAGCGTCGAAGTCCTGCACGTTCCGCGCGAACTCTCGCACCAGATACGAGCCGGGCGTCCAGACGGGCATGATTAAATCTGTCTGCGCGGCCAGCGTACCGCGCACCCGCAGCTCCACCTCAAGCAGGTGCGTGTAGGGCTTGGACATAGAGACTGTGTAGGAGATTTCGGGCGCGGCCGCCTGCCGCAAAGCCGCTTGATTATAGCTCTGAGCCTGAGCGGCGAAGACTGCCAAAAACAGTATCAGGGCTGACAGCGCAGCCTTCACGGGTGCGTGAATCATTCTTCTGAACATCCTTCTGCCTGACGAAATTTTCGGGGAGATTAACAGGAAGTCATCTTACAACGAAACGCGCCGCTCAGGCCAAGCGCCCGCTCGACATGCGCCCGCCAGCAGCCCCTTTGCAAAACTTTTGCGATGAAATCGGCTTAGGATTTCGATTCACTTAGGAGGATAAAGAGCGATGATAGTTAGCTGCGTGAAGTGCGGCGCGAAGAATCGCGTTGACGAGGGAGCGGGCGAAGGACGACGGCCCGTGTGCGGCAGGTGCGGCTCGCCTCTTGAGGCAGCCGGGGGCGGGGGCGACACGAGCAAGCCCTTGACTGTGACGGACGCCACGTTCGCGCGAGACGTGCTGCAAGCGGGCTCGCGCCCGGTGCTGCTGGATTGCTGGGCCGCATGGTGCGGGCCTTGCCGGATGATTGCCCCCGTGCTTGAGCAACTGGCCGCCGAATCGAACGGGCGCTACCTAATAGCCAAGCTCGACGTTGACCAAAATCCCGTAACCGCCTCGCAGTTCGGCATACAGAGCATCCCGACGCTTCTCATCTTCAAGAACGGCACGCTGGTAGACCGCATGGTCGGCCTACAGTCCAAGCAGGCCATAGCCCAGAGGCTGGGAAGTCAAAAGTAAAGAAGACGGCCGGTGTCAGGCGGCGGGTCTCGGGGAAAAGAAAAGCGGGATTGTCATTCTTTTCCCGACCTCCGTTTTTACTTTTGCCTTCTTTAGTGCGATATTTCAGGGGAAATCATTTAGATGAGAATCTCGAAAGGTATCTGATGAGATGTGGAGGAAATTGATTGCTACGCCCGCCATCTGGGCCACGCTGCCACTTCGCATTGCCCTCGGAATCGTAATCTTCGCGCACGGAGCGCAGAAAGTTCTGGGATTATACGGGGGACGCGGCTGGAGCGCATGGGTCGGAGGCGAAGCCCCTCTGGGCCTGCGCCCGTCATGGCTCTGGCTGGCCGCAGCCGCGATAGCTGAATTTCTGGGCGGCATCCTCATCTTCTTCGGAGCGCTGACGCGCATCGGCGCTCTGGGCGTGGCGCTCACCATGCTCGTAGCAGTCATTGGCGTTCACTGGGGCGCATTCTTCGCCAACAATCGCGGCATAGAATTCCCCTTTGCCCTGCTGGCCATGGCCATCACGCTCATCATAACCGGAGGCGGCCAAGCCTCCATAGACCGCTTCCTGATGCACCCGCGCGACCGTAGAAGATAAAAATCGGTGACGGGTGACAAGGTGACGAGATAAACTCTTGCTGCTCGTCACTTGCCGCTCGTCAATTGTCACTGCTCTTATGCGTTCTCCGCTACTGGTTATCTTCATCACAGTCTTCATAGACCTGATAGGTTTCGGCATAGTCATTCCCGTGCTGCCGTTTTATGTGGAAGGGACGCGCTTCAACGCCAGCCCGAGCGCCGTGGGGCTGCTGTTTGCCTCCTATTCCATCATGCAGCTTATCTTCTCGCCCATACTGGGAAGGCTCTCCGACAAGTACGGCAGGCGTCCTATTCTCTTAATCAGCCTGATTGGGACAGCCGCAGGCTTTCTCGTGCTGGGGCTTGCCACTACGCTTTGGATGCTCTTCGCGGGGCGCATCATTGACGGAATCTCGGGCGGCAACATCTCTACGGCGCAAGCCTACATTGCCGATGTCACTACGCCTGAGAATCGCGCTAAGGGGATGGGCATGATTGGCGCGGCCTTCGGGCTGGGCTTTATCTTCGGCCCGGCCATAGGCGGGATACTGAGCCGTTGGGGCATAGAGGTTCCCTTTCTTTTCGCAGCCGGGCTGGCGCTGGCGAACGCGACGCTCCTTTACTTCACGCTGCCGGAAACGGTCACAAAAGAGCATCCGGCGAAGGTATCGGCGGCAACGGGACGCTGGAAGCCTCTCTTCCAAGCGCTCAAGCAGCGCCGACTTGCCTTCGTGCTTATCATATACTTTCTCTTCATAGTGGCCTTCTCGATTATGACTTCGTCGTTCGCGCTCTTCACCATGTTCCGCTTCGGCTATGACGCGCACGACACGGGCTGGCTCTTCGGTTACGTGGGCGTGATTGGCGCAATCATTCAGGGCGGATTAATCGGGCGGCTGGTCAAGACGTTTGGCGAGCTGCGGCTCATAGTAACGGGCGCGTTTCTTTTCGCCGCGAGCCTCTTCATCATCCCGCTCACAGGCCCGCAGTCGGGAGTGGCGGTGCTGCTGGCGGTCGGGGCGCTCTTCGCGGTTGGCAACGCGCTCTCCACGCCGTCGCTCACGAGCCTCGCGTCCAAGAGCGCGGGGCGAGCGGAGCAGGGCGGCGTGCTCGGCGTCACTCAATCGGTGGCGAGCCTTGCGCGCGCGGTCGGGCCTCTCATCGCTTCGGCCATGATTTACAGCGCCGTCGCCACGCTGGGCTTCGACCGGCAGGTACACAACATGAGCGACCACACCCTCAGACTCACCTTCTGGACGGCCGCCGTCATCATGCTCGTAGCCTTTCTGCTGGCCCTCTACTTCAGCTACGCCTACGCAGACGGGTACAAGGAAGGCGAGCCGGCAACTCTTTAAAGCAGGGCCAATAAGGGGCTGTGTCTTACCAGATTGAGGGAAGCTTTGATTCGTCTATCTCAAGCAGCTTTCCGTCGGGCAGTATGTGAAGCATGCTCGCGCCGCGAGCGCGCAGGGGCGGCGAGAGCAGACCTACGCGGTGACAGTTGGCGCGAGGCGTGGCGTGGGAGGTCAAGGGCTGTGATTCGGAGCAGAGCAGCGCTATACGCTCGCCGGACGCAAGCTCCATGATGCGGTCTAGCCCGCGCTCAAGGTCTTCCGTCTTCGCAATCACCTTGCCGCCGCACTCCGGCAGGTGCTCGTATCCTATGCCGTTCTCCCTGAGCAAAGGCTCAAGCACTCGCCCGTTATACTGCGGCCAGCGCGAGCGAGCCACGCTTCTCACGTCGCAGACCAGCGCAACGCGATGCTCCCTCAAGAGCCATAGGAAATGCTCGAACGGATGACGGCCGTGCCCTATCGTGTAGATTGTCGTAGACATCGGTTTTATAAGCCCGGACTTTCACCACGGAAGGCTGTTGAGCTTTACAGGCCCGTCAGGCCAGCTCTCCTTGCCGCACGGCAGAATCAGGACGTTCATGGGAGACGTGATTGGGCCGGAAGGCTGTTCTATCTCAACCGCGTCCTTAATCCTCTGCCAGCCGAGCCGCTCGTAAAACGGAATTAACCGGCCATGACAGAAGAGCAGGCCGAAATCCACTCTAAGCTCTTCCCGCATGAGGCTCGCAGCATGGCGCATGGCGTGGGTGGCGTATCCTTTGCCGTGCTCGTCAAGAGTGGTGACGACTCCGCCCACGCCGCAGACTTTAACCTGCTCGTCACCCACCGTGACGGTGTGCTGAAGCAGGCCGACGTGAGTCACGGCGTTGCCGTCAACGTGGACGAAGATGTGCAGGTCTTTGGGCTTCCATCTCAGGTTCAGGTGGTTGGAGCCGAAAATATCTTCGCCCCAGCCGAAAAGGCGCTCGCTCTCTTCGTCAGAGATGTTATTGCGAACCCGTATCTCCATAAGTTACAGGGGTGTTTCTCTTCTCCTTTTCAAGTTGAGCTTACTTTGTACGCCCCTTGAGCTCTTCCCTTATCTGGTCTGCCGTCATCTCTACGAGTCGCCCGCCCGCAAACGTGGGGTCGTTCGTCACTTCCATGACGGCGAACGAAGGCATCTGAAAACCGTCCATCTCCTCGTCAGATTCGAACTCCGTTTCGGCCAGCACCAGCCCGTGCAGCGCCCCCAGAAAAACGTCAACGGAGAATTTCCGCCCGTCGCGCTCGTAAGGATAACGGTTCTTGCGTATCTCGTTGCCTTCAAGGTGCGCGAACATCTCGTACTCGGCCTGCGTCAGGTAGATGTTTGTAATCCACGTGCGCGAGAGGTCTTCGGGGTTCGGCGCGAACTTCTGCGCGAGCTTGAAAGTCCACTCGCGCTTGTAGGGCTCGCGCACTTTCCTGAGACGCAGGCGGGTGTTCGTGATGTAGTTGTCGAAAATCTGCGTGTGGTAATGCGCGGGCTCAAGCTCGGGCGGGTAGGAGCGCAAGAGAAACCTTCGCTCGCGCTCCATGTGCGCATACTTCTCTATCTTCCGGCTGACATCGGCGGCCGTGCCCAGATATTTAAGCGCCATTTAAGCTCCCACCAGCTCCTCTTCACGCTCTTTCAGAAACTCTTCGGGCTCGACTATGTGGCCCGCGATGGCCGAGGCTGCGACGACGTATGGCGAGGCAAGATAAACTTTGCCCGGCCCGCTTCGTCCCGGAAAGTTTCGATTCTGGGCGCTGATGGTCACTTGCTCTGCGGAGCGGGATGCGCCCGGCCCGGCGTTGATGCAAGCGCCGCAGCTAGGGTCAATCAGCTCCGCTCCCGCGCGCTCGAAGATTTCCACGTAGCCCTTTTCTTCGGCGTACCGCTTTATCTTCTGCGAGCCGAATTGAAGGTATAGATGAACGCCCGGCGCGACTCGCCTGCCCTGTTCGACGGCGCGTTTGAGGACGGCCGCGTACATGTCCATGTCCGCCATCTTGCCGCCCGTGCAGGAGCCGCCGTAGGCAGTATCTATGCGTACCTCTTCCTGTAGCTCTGTGATGTTGATGCCGTTTCTGGGGTCGCCGGGCAGAGCCACCATTGGCCGTATCTCGCTGAGGTCAATCTCGAAGCGGGCTGCGTACTCCGCATCCTCGTCGCTCTTCAGGAATCCTTTGCGAACCTCTTCGGCGTCAAGCCCGCGCGAGCGCGTGAGATATTCGAGCACAACTTCGTCGGGCTCTATGATGCCGGTAAAGCCGCCCGCCTCGACGGCCATGTTCGTCAACGTCGCCCGCTCGTCAATAGACCAATCCCGAAGCCCATCGCCCGCGAACTCCAGAACCTGCCCGATGCCTTTGCCCTCCTTCATGTAGTCGGTGGCAAGGATTTTGAGCATCACGTCTTTGGCCGAAACGTCCGAGCGCTTCTGCCCGCGAAGCACAAACTTGACGGTTTCGGGAACGCGTACGCGAATGTCTTTCGTGTACCAGGCGTTAGCCATGTCGGTAGAGCCTACGCCGAAGGCAAAGCACCCGAGCACGCCCGCCATGCAGGTGTGCGAGTCGGTGCCTATCACGAGTTGGCCGGGCAGCGCTATGTCCTCAACGACCGCGTTGTGACAGATGGCCTCCGAGCCCCGCTCTTCTGTGCCGCCGTAAAGACGTATGCCCTGCTCTTCGGTGAAATTCTCCTGCGTGACGGCGAGGCCGTTGGCGCGGTCGAGCAGGCCCATCTTGCGCTTGTCCTCGGACATCACGCGGCCAAGAAAGGTCAGGTGGTCGCGGAAAGCGTAGACGGACTCAGCTTCGGTCACGCGCGCATCCTTACCCAGAGCCTGCTTGAAAAGAGACTCGGCCATGGGCGTCACGTACTCGTGAGAGAAGCGCACGTCCGCCACGGCAAAGAGCGCGTCGCCCGGCTTGACCGATTCGACGCCAATCTGGCCCGCGCGCACAAAGGCGTGGCGGGCGATTATCTTCTCCACTATGTTCATGGGGCGCTTTTGAGTCTCAAGCGGCGGCGGAGTTGTCTCGCCAGCGAGCCGCGCCTTGTTGTAGTTGAAGAGGCCGCCGTATTCGACAATCGCTCTGGAGATGGCGTCAAGGCCGCGCGTGAACTCCTCAAGCGGTATCTCTTCGCCGCGATTGATTCGCTCAATGAGGCCGAAGTCGGTGGAGGTCAGAAGACCTATGTTCTGCGCGTTCTGCCCGTAAATCTTCTCTATCGTCTTGGCTATAACAAGCTCAATCCCTGCGGCCTTCTCCGCGTAGGGCGCTGTCTCGCGCGACGAGCCGCAGCCCTTCGACAGACCTGAGACGACGACCGAGAAGCCGCCTTTTTTGACCTCGTCCTTCTGCACGGCCTGTTCGCGCATCCCTACGTAGACGTACTCGCCCAGCGTCTCGTCGTAATAGAAGCAGACCCAGCCCGGCGTAATCTCGTCCGTAGAGATGTTGTTCATGAGCGGCCGTTCAGCTTCATGCTGTAAATTCTCGCCGTCCGCCAGTTGGCGGCGAATCAGCGATACATCTTCGGTTAAATAAAGTATGCGGCCGCCGAAGCGCATGCGGTCGGGCCGCTTTTGAATCTTCTCTCTAGTCACTTAAGCTATCTCCAGTAGAAAAATTATTGCGTCTTTGAAAGAAACATTATAAACCGAATAGTGATAAGTCATGAAACGGAGGATGGGTTTCAGGGGTTGGGGATTGGTTAAAAGAAAGAGAGCCTGTTTTTCTTTTTCCATCCCCTAATCCCCAGACCCTATCCCCTATCAGGGAGAGATACGATGCTTCATTGGAAGATGCGGCTGCTGGGGCTGGTAATTATAGTTATCTTCGCGGGGCTGCTCTATTATGATTGGCAGATGCTCTGGCAGGAAGGTCAGTACTACATGAAGCTGGCCGTGATGGCCCCTCTGGGAATAATCGGCGGCCTCTTTGTCCTTCTGTTTCCGACAAAGGCCGGGCCGCCCGAGACGAACTCGGACAGGCTGATAGTGTTTCTGGTATTTCTGGTGGGGATGGCTGCGGGGGCAGCCAACCTGTACCTGATGGATCCGGGCTTCTTCTCTTTCCGCTAATCTGCAATGATAAAGAGATGTCCGATTCAGCTTCCGTCATAAGCAAGGAGTTCGACCGGCTGGCGCTTATTACAGAGAGCGCCGACGGGTGGACGCAGAACAGCCATTACCACGGCTTCCTGCTGCGGCGAGTCCCGGCGAATTGCCGACGCGCGCTTGAGGTAGGCTGCGGCACGGGAGACTTTTCGCGCCGTCTTGCCGGGCGCGCAGAGCATTTGACCGCGCTAGACCTCTCGCCTGAGATGATACGCATGGCGCGTGAGCGCTCAAGCGAGTTTAAGAACATAGAGTTTGACGTGGCGGACGCAGTCGAGCGTGATTTTCCGGACGAAGAGTTCGATTGCGTGGCCACGATTGCGACGATGCACCACCTGCCCATGAAGCACATGCTCTCGAAATTCAGGCGGGCCCTTCGGCCCGGCGGCGTGCTGCTAGTATTAGACCTTGTGGAGCCGGAAGGCTTCTATGACCGGGTGACGAACGCGCTGGCTTTGCCCGCCTGCGTCGGGTTGAGATTACTTCATCAACATCGTTTCAGAGCGCCCGCGTCCGTGCGCGCGGCATGGGCCGAGCATGAGAAGTTCGATACTTATCCGACTCTGGTGGAAGTTCGCAAAGCTTGCGCGGAACTGCTTCCCGGCGCTGAGGTGCGAAGGCATCTGCTCTGGCGTTATTCGCTCATTTGGCGAAAGGTTGTGGTATAAAGATGTTCGTTCCGGGGCAGTCGAATCATAATCGTGTGAGGTGAGATGACGGCAAAGCTGAAGGCAGTCCTGTTTGTCTCTGTGCTGCTTATTCAGAGCGTCGCTTTCGCGCAAACTTCTCTCAGAAGAGCGCCGGTTAAGCTGCGCGGCAGGGGCCGCAGCATCGTTCTGACGAGCGGGAGGATGCGCCGCTCGCTGGACTTGAGAGAACAGGTTCTGGCCGCAAGGCTGGAGGAAGTGAAGCTTCTCTTTGAGTCGCGCGAAGGCTCCTTCACCTACCTTCTGGTTGACGCCTGCGGCCCTTCCAAGGCCGTGCCGGACGCTAGGCGATGCGGCGCTGCCGACGAATGCGGCCTGCTCTGGATTAAGCTGGACAGCGCCTTGAAGATGCGCGACATAAGGGCTGCGAGCTACGAATCCTGCTGGACGCCGAGCAGCTCTACGGACGGCTACAAAATCAGTGGCCGCAATCTCAGCCTTGAATATAGCGACTTCAGCAGAAGCAAGCGCTATAAGCTCTCATACAATTCCGACGAGCCGGAGCGCGGCTTCAGCTTGGAAGAGTTCGCCCTAGTAGACACAGCCGCCCCGTAGAGTCCCCGCCTCTTCTTCTTCATACAGAAATCTGAATCAACTTTAATCCCAAATAGAAGGATACGGCTATCTTTGTATGATTGAGTACGATGCTCACAAATGGACGGATCACCTCTTTGACATAAAGGGCTCAATGGTGCGCGAGATTACCGGGCGCGTCCTGCTCGTGGTCGCGTGGGCCGCGGCCGTCGTGGCCTTTCACCTGTACGTGCGCCCGGTGGCGGTGCCTTCGACCGTGCACGCGCTGGTAGGCGTGGCGATTGGATTGCTGCTGGTGATTCGAACCAACGCTTCCTACGAGCGTTTCTGGGAAGGGCGAAAGATGTGGGGCGGCATGGTCAACGAGTCTCGCAACCTTGCGCGCTCGTCCACCGCCTTTTTGCGCGACGCTCCCACGACCGCAGAAGCGATAATCTTATGGACGGTGGCCTTCGCGTACTCTTCCATGCATGCGTTGCGCGGCTCGAAAGCGATTGGGCCCACGGCGGAGCGCCTGCCTGAGAATGAAGTCCGCGAGATGCTCGCCGCCGCTCATATACCTTCAGCGATTGCGCTGCGTATCAGCCGCCTCATTGACGAGGCCCGGCGAGGCGGACACGTCTCCGATTACGTGGCCATGACGCTCGACAACAACGTCCAGTTGCTGATTGATTACGTGGGCGCGTGCGAGCGCATACACAAAACGCCTCTGCCCTTCGCCTACGTAGTCCACCTGCGCCGCGCGCTCATTCTGTACTGCGTCACGCTTCCCTTCGCGCTCATAGAATCATACGGCTGGTCTACGGTCATAGACACACTGCTCATAGCCTACATACTCTTCGGCATAGAAGAGATAGGCGTGGAGATAGAAGACCCCTTCGGGGAGGACGACAACGACCTGCCGCTCGAACAGATTTGCGCCACCATCGAGAGCAACCTGCTCTCCGTCATACAGAGCCCCGGCGCGGAGCCGATGGGCAGAGGCGCGGGCGCTTCTTAGCGAGTAAATGGTGAATAGATAAAACTCGTTTCGCCTAATTGCCATTTACCATTTACTATTGACCTCTTCTTCTTATTTCAAGGAGCTGTAATCATGAGAAAGCTGAAACACCTGTTCGACAAGAACCGCGAGTGGGCCGCAGGCATACAGGCCAGCAATCCCGAGTTCTTCCAGAATCTTTCGCAACAGCAGACGCCCAAGTATCTATGGATAGGCTGCTCCGACAGCCGCGTGCCTGCCAACGAGATTACGGGCCTTATGCCCGGAGAGATGTTCGTGCATCGCAACGTGGCCAACATGGTCGTGCACACAGACCTGAACTGCCTCTCGGTGATGCAGTACGCGGTGGAAGTGCTAAAGGTCGAGCACATCATAGTCTGCGGGCATTACGGCTGCGGCGGAGTCTTGGCGGCTATGGAGAACAAGAGGCACGGGCTGATTGATAACTGGCTCAGGCACATACAGGACGTGGCGCAAAAGCATAAAGGGCAGCTTGAGGAGATGACGGACACCACACAGAAATTCAAGAGGCTCTGTGAGCTGAACGTCATAGAGCAGGTGTCGAACGTCTGCCAGACAACGATTGTCGAAAACGCTTGGGAGCAGGGCCAAGACCTTAGCATTCACGGCTGGGTTTACGGGCTTGAGACGGGGCTGCTGCATGATTTGAACATCTGCATCACCTGTCTGGACGACCTCAAGACCCATTACCTGACGGCAATCACAAGCCCTCCCTCCGGCTGAAGAAAAGAGTGATGAGCAGACCTTTCATCTAAAGAGAGAGTCCGTGGCCGTATGGAATCAACCGGCCACGGACTCTCTCTTTAGTTCGAGATGGCTCTCTTACTTGTCGCTTCCCGCCGCTATCATCGCGGCGATTTCCGTGACGCGCCTGCCCTGAAAGCGCGCAGCCGCCAGAGCCGTTTCATCCGGCTTGAGCGCCCCGTTGTTGGAGGTGAAGGACACGCCGTAAGGATTGCCCGACTGGAACTGAATCGGGTCTGCGTAACCCGGCCCGACGATGATAGCGCCCCAGTGATAGAAGGTAGTGTTGAGGTTGACTATGGTCGTCTCCTGCCCGCCGTGCGAAGTGCCCGTGCTGGTGAACGACGAGCAGACCTTGTTGACAAGCGCTCCCCTTGCCCAGAGTCCGCCGGTCATGTCCAGAAACTGCTTGAGCTGCGCAGTCGGGAGCCCGTAGCGCGTGGGCGTGCCGAAGATTATCGCGTCAGCCCATTCGAGGTCTGCGTTCGACGCCTCTTCAACATCCTGCGACTCCTTGCTGTGCGCAGACCAGCCCTCGTTTGATTTGATTGCCTCTTCCGGCGCAAGCTCATGCACCTTTCGGAAGCGAACCTCAGCGCCAGCCGCTTTCGCGCCCTCCTCTATGGCACGCGCCAACGCATAAGTCGTCCCCGTAGCGCTGTAATAAATAACCGCAACTTTTACCGCCATTGAATAGTCCTCCTTAGCTGCCTTGTGGGTGTCCGGCCACCTTAGTCTGGAAATGTCGCGTTCATCTAGCGAGGTCTTGACGTTCTTATCCTATTCTTGACTATTTGTGTGTCTACCATTTATTGCATGCTATAGTCGGAAACCGAAAATCATCATGGAAAGCTAAGGGAACTTGCCAATCTTCTCAGGTAAATCAATTGTCTGCTTCGGCGGCGAGGACTGGTGGTATCACCACCCGCACTCGAAGAACCATTTGATGAAGAGGTTCGCGCGGGCGGGAAATAAAGTCATCTTCGTCAATTCGATTTCGATGGGGCTGGCCTCTCTGACGAACAAAGACCTGTTGCCGCGCGTCGTGCGAAAGCTGCGCAGCTATTCAAGGCTGGCGCGCACGACGGAAGATGGCATCACGGTTGTTTCGCCTCCGACTCTGCCATTCTTCGGGAGCCGTGCGGCGCGTGCGGCCAACCTGCGGCTGCTCAGGGCGCAGATAGGAAGATTGATGCGGCGGCGCGGGCTGGCTCGCCCCGTTCTCTGGATAGCCATCCCGACCGCCGTTGACATGATAGGACATCTGGGCGAGCAGCTAGTCGTCTATCAAGTCTCCGACAAGTATGACGCGAACACTATGGATCACGCGACCGACCCGCGACTGATTCAGAGGCTTCACGAGCGAGCCATAGATGCTGCGGACATAATCTTCTACTCCGGGCGCAAGCTTCTGGAAGAGGCCACGCGCGGGCGCGAGCGTTCCTTTCTTCTGGAGCAGGCTGTGGATTTCGCTCACTGGTCTAAGGTCGGCACGGGAGAGCTAGAAGTCGCGCCCGAGATAGAGCGAATCCCCGGCCCGCGACTGGGCTACTTCGGCGCGATAGAGCCGTGGCTTGTAGACCAGAAGCTGATTAAAAAGGCCGCGCTTGAGCGTCCCGACTGGCACTGGGTCTTTATCGGCAACCGCTCGCGCGGAATGGAGATTGAATCGCTCAAAAACGTCCACTTCGTCCCGCCCGTCGCGTACGCGGAGCTTCCCAGATACGCAGCCGGATTTGATGTCTGCGTGCTGCCGTGGGAGACGGAGCAGGCTTTCACCAGTTACGGCTCGGCCATAAAGGTGCGCGAGTATCTTGCTACGGGCAAGCCCGTGGTCATAGCGCCGCTTCCCGAATACGAGCCCATGAGTGATGTGCTTCGCATAGCGCGAAGCCGCGAAGAGTTTCTGCGGCTCGTACAGGAGGCGCTCGAAGAGCGAGACCCTGTGGCCGGACAGGCGCGGCAGGCCGCAGTCATGGACGGCACTTGGGACGCACGCGCCGAATGGGTCAGCCGGATTATAGAGAAAGCGCTGGCAGAGAAAGCGCACGCCGAAGCGTGAGGCCCTCCTAACCTTTACTCAGACGCCGCCGCAGATAATTTCCAGTCGTGTAGATGAAGACAGCCGCCAGCGCAAAGAGGAAGTAGTACAGGCTCAGTATGTACCTGTACTCCGTGTGAGTGGCGGACTGCACCGAGAGATAGTAGACGGGCACGACCAGAATTACGACGAGCGCTCGATAGGAGCGCTGTCGTACTAGAAGAATCAGGCCGAAGACGGCAAGCGGCAGGATGACGGCTGTGATGTAGAGCTTTTGTAAGAGGGCTATGGGCCAGCGCAGCGCCCGCGTCCACGTGTTTGAGGACGCGCCCAATTCGTACAGCCGTGCGTCACCGATTCTTATCACGGGATTCGGCTCCTGCGGGGCGGCGTTGGAGATTACGAGCCGCGCCTGCTCGTCGCGCCCGCTCACGAAAGCGAGTCGAATCGCTCTTTCCGGCTGCTCTTCCGGCGTCTTCATCTCTTCCGTCTCTACAATCATGCTGGCATGCGAAGCACGCGCGCTTTTGACAGCAATGCTCATGCGGCCTCTAAGGATTTTGGCGCGGACGACGAGAAGGTAATCCGTGTTCTTCCGTATCTCGAACGGAGCCGAGACGAGTTGGTCTTCATATTTGGAATCGTCGCCCGTGAGTTCAAGGACTTGATTGTCCTGCGTCGTCGCGGCTGCGGCCCGTGGGGCTAACGCGCCTGTGGCCTTTAGCTCAGCCGGAGAGATTGCCCAAACGTGCGCGCCCTCTTTCACGCTATCCGGTGAATGAGAGACGGGCGGCTCTGTAGAGATGGCTCGCGCTCTTTCCAGCCTGAGCATGGAGGCAGCGCGTTGCAGCATCACGCCCGCGAACCACACAGGATTAGAGGCCGCGATTGACAGGCCGCGCCTGAGCCGCATGCGCTCTCTATAGATTCCGTCCGGGTTAAAGAGCGAGCCGTAGTAGTCCGGTCTATTAAAGACTTCGGCCTCCCACTTCATGATGCCCATGTCGGTCTGAGGCACGCCGAATCTTCCTTTGTGGTCATAGTCGGCTATGCCTTCCAGAAACGTCTGGCCCGCGCCTAAGGAGAGCGGGATGAAATGGCGAAAGACTATGGCGTTGCGCAGGGTCAAAGGCGCAATGACGAGGACGGCCCCGGCCAGAAGCGCCGCGCAGTAACCCAGCCGCACCTTTCGCTCAAAGAGCAAGAGACACGCGCCAGCCATAAATGGAGCGAGCAGCAGAGCGTTCGCCCTTAGCCAGCAGGAGAGGCCCACGAGAGCGCCTGCCGCCAGAACGGTCAAGAGCCGTGGTCGCCTGAGCGCTCTTGCCAGAAGATAGACCGCGAGCAGGATTGGAAAGACCGAAAGCGAGTCGGGCAGAAGCAGCACGGAGTTCCATGCAAACTGCGGCGAGAGCGCAGCCAGCATGCCCGCCGTGAGCCCTGCCCCGAACTTTAAGAGCTCCGAGAGGATTGCGAAGATTAGGACGGCGCAGAGCGAGTCAATCGTTATTTGAAAGAGCTGCGCGGCGCGGTCGCTTTCGCCAGCTATGCCGTACAGACCTGCGAGCAGTATGGAGTAGCCGGGCGGGTGGCCCAGATTATTCGGGTCGGCCAGAGGCGAAGAGGAATCGAAGAAGGAGGCCGCTCCGCCTTCTCTGAGGAGCGTGGCGACACGCTTGTAGTCATTTGCTACGACCCACTGCACCTTCTCCGCCTCGCCGCCGCGCGTGTCCTGCCACGACAGCAGCCGCACGCCAAAGGCCGCCAGAAAGATGCACACGGACGCTATCACAAGCGGCCACTTTCCAACCGCCCGCAGCCTGTCAGTCGTACGCACGCTCTCAGATTTCTCTTTCACGCGAAGTAATGCCTTGAAGATTCCCGGCAGTGTAGCAGAAAAGAGCCTGCACCCCGGTTTCATGCTTAGTCTACTTTATATTACTCTCTATTCATGTGCGGAATCGCAGGTCTTATAGGCATAAATCCGGCGGCGACAATCGCGCCTATGCTCGCCCGGATTGAGCATCGCGGGCGTGATGACGAGGGCGTGTGGACTTCCGGCTCGATAGACGACGACGGGCGGCGCGCTTCCTTAGGCCACAGGCGGCTCTCTATTATTGACCCGACTCCGGCTGGCCACCAGCCCATGCTCTCCGAGGACGGGCGGTTTGTCCTGACCTTCAACGGCGAAATCTACAACTACAGAGAGTTGCGAGAGGAGCTTCAATCGAAGGGCCGCAGGTTTCGCACGGACACGGATACGGAAGTCCTGCTAGTTGCCTTCGCAGAGTGGGGAGCCGAAGCGTGCCTTGCGCGATTAAACGGCATGTTCGCCTTCGCCGTCTGGGACGCGGAGCAAAGGTCGCTGATTCTGGCGCGCGACCGGCTGGGCATCAAGCCTCTCTATTATGCTCAGGCTCAGGGAGAGAACGGCGCGGGGCGCTCTTTCGTCTTCGCTTCCGAGATAAAGGCTATTCTGGCAAGCGGGCTGGTGAAGCCGGAGCTGGACGCGGAGGCGCTCAACCAGTATTTGACCTTTCTCTGGACACCAGACCCGCACACGCTCTTTCGCGGCATAAGAACCTTACCGCCCGCTCACGTCCTGACACTTCGCGGCGACGACCTGAGCGTGCGCGAGTGGTGGGATGTCTCCTTTGATGAGATAGAGGAAGGCAGGAGCGAAGAGTGGTGGCGGAATCAAGTGCTTGAGACTCTGGCGCGCGTGGTGCGAATGGAGATGGTGTCGGACGTTCCGCTCGGCTCGTTCCTGTCGGGCGGCGTAGATTCATCGTCAATCGTCGCGCTCATGAAAGAGCACGCAGCGCCTCGCCGCGTCTCGACCTACACGGTTGGAATCGAATCGAAAGACCTGCGCTACGACATCATCCCGGACGACGTGGAGTGGGCGCGAAAAGTCAACCGATTGCTCGACACCGATTATCACGAAGAGATGCTGCGGCCCGACGTGATAGAGCTTCTGCCGAAGCTCGTCTATCACATGGACGTGCCCCCGATTGACATGGCGATTCCGAGCTACCTAGTCTCGCGAGCCGCGCGCTCCACGCTCAAGGTGATGCTCTCGGGGATGGGAGGCGACGAGGTCTTCGCGGGCTACCCGCGTCA
Source organism: Pyrinomonadaceae bacterium (assembly GCA_036389255.1). Lineage (GTDB taxonomy): Bacteria > Acidobacteriota > Blastocatellia > Pyrinomonadales > Pyrinomonadaceae > JACVRN01. The sequence goes on along the minus strand of DASVQI010000041.1, from coordinate 464,906 downwards.
ACTGGCCATGAAAATCGCGGGCGCGCTAGACCCGGTGCCGCGTCTCCTGAGACGCCCCTTGATGCGCGCCGTCGAGAGCGCTCTGCCCGGCGGGCTTCCGGGAAAGTTTACCGCGCCGCTTCGCAACATGAAGAAGTTCGCCAGAAGCGCCGCGCTCGATTTCGAGAATCGCTACATGGGCTACGGCACCTACTTCACAGACGGCGCGAAAGCGGAGCTTTACACTCCGGAGATGAGAGAGCGCGTCGCGGGCTACGACGCATACTATCTTCATCGCCGCTACTTCGAGCGGGTGTCGGATGCCGCGCCTCTCAACCGGTTGCTCTACGTTGACATGAAGACGTTCCTGCCCTGCCTGAATCTGGACACGACGGATAAGACCTCCATGGCCGCCAACTTGGAGGTGCGGGTTCCCTTTCTGAACTACGAGCTGGTGGAGCTGGCGGCGCGCATGCCGCCCAATCTGAAGCTCCGAGGGTTCAAGCGAAAGTACATCCTGAAGCGTGCGGCCGAAAGGCTTCTGCCGCGCGAGGTCGTGTGGCGCAGGAAGGCCGGATTCGGCGCGCCTCTTCGCTCGTGGCTGCGCGGCCCCTTGCGTGAGATGACGCGCGACCTGCTCTCGGAAGAGAGAATCAGGCGGCGCGGCCACTTTCGCCCGGAGGCGGTTCAAAGAATAGTGCGGGAGAATCTGGACGGCCGCGAAGACTACAATTTACAGGTCTTTCAGCTTTTGACGCTGGAATTGTGGCAGCAAATCTTCATGGACGAATCTCTCGCCTGAGCCTCGGGATTTAAGACCGATTCAATCTTTTCCGCCCGGCTCAATTAATAATCGTTGACAAAGCTGAGGCGCGTTTGTAAGTTATGCAGCCTGAGCGCGGAAAGGATTCCGGGCCGCGAGTGGCCCCAAGTCGCCCGCTTTACCGGGGAAGATAGCCGGAAAGGCCGCCACAGGACTTACCACCCACACTAACGCGCCGGACGTATAAACCAAGCAAGACTGAAAATTTACTTCTAACTGGAAGAGGAGACACGAGAATGTCACAAAACTGGTCGGCCCCGCCACCTGCGGGCGCGGCAGGGAATGTCCCTAACAATATGGTTATAGCGATTATCGCTACGGTGGTTTCTTTTATATTCTGCTGCCTGCCGCACGGGCTCATTTCCCTCATCTACGCCTTGCAGGTAAATAAGAAGGCTGCGGCCGGGGATATGGCGGGCGCGGCTGCTTCTGCCGGAAGCGCCAAGACGTGGGGCATGATTTCCATAGTCGTGGCCGTCATCTGGTTCATACTAGCAATAATCCTTCAATTCGCCGGTATCTTAACCATGAACTTGGGCCGCTAATAGCGGCTCTTGCAGAGAGAGAGAGCGCCGGTTTCTGGCAAAAGTCACTTTGAATGACTCACGCGCGCTGTGAAAGAGATGGCCCGAAGCCTCTCGGTCAGCGCGCGTGGGTCATTGTAACGCCTCAACATTTTCCAAACATAAATCAAGACAGGAGCAACACCCCCAATGGCTATTTATTGTCCCAGATGTAATGCACAGAACGCAGACGTGGCACAGGTCTGCTACGCCTGCCAGTCGCCCTTGACGAGCGCGGGCGCAGGCTATCAGCCCATGCAGCAGGGTTACGGAGGCGCGCCCGCCACCACGCAGATACCCGGCGCGGAGAAGAAGGTCGTGGCCGGAATCTTAGGCATTGTGGCCGGAGGCTTCGGCGTGCACAAATTCATACTGGGCTACACCACCGAAGGGCTCATTCAAATCGGCATCACCTTCATCACCTGCGGCCTCGGCGGCCTCATAGGCACAGTGGAGGGAATCCTCTACCTGACCAAATCGGACGAAGAGTTCGTGCGAACCTACATACAGAACAAGAAGGGATGGTTTTAAGAAACGCAGAGTGCAGAATGCAGAAGTAAAGAAAGAGCTATTCAAGCTTGAATTATCTTCTCATTCATCATTGCGGCATTCTGGCTTCCGACTTGCTTTTATGAAGGTCTGTGTGTTTGTGCTGGCGGCTGTGGCCGCGTTGCTGGCCGCGTCCGCCATGGAGCGGGCAGGAGCGCAAGCGCCTGCGCTGAAAGGTGAGCCGACCTTGCCGCTTCGTCCCGTTCATACCTTTTCGATTGTGGCGCGAGACTCTGCCACGGGCGAGATTGGCGTGGCCGTGCAGTCGCACTGGTTCTCGGTCGGCGCGGTTGTGCCGTGGGCGGAGGCCGGCGTCGGAGCCATCGCCACACAGTCCTTCGTAGACCCTTCGTACGGCAAGCTGGGGCTGGACTTGATGCGCGCCGGAAAGAGCGCGCCCGAAACCTTGAAGGCTCTGCTGGCGGGAGACGCCGCCCGCGACGTGCGCCAAGTGGCGATGATTGATGCTGCGGGCCGAGTGGACGCGTGGACTGGCTCGAAAGACATCCCGGCCGCCGGTCACATAGTCGGCGAAAACTTTTCCGTGCAGGCTAACCTGATGGCGAACGAGCGCGTGTGGCCCGCCATGGCCGACGCGTTCCGCAGGACGAAGGGGGATTTGGCGGAGCGCATGATGGCCGCGCTGGAAGCCGCGCAGGCTGCGGGCGGCGACATACGCGGGCGTCAATCCGCCGCGCTGATAGTCGTCACGGGAAAGCCCACGGGCCGCCCGTGGGCCGACCGCATCTTCGACTTAAGAGTTGACGACAACCCTGAGCCACTGAAGGAGCTGCGCCGCCTCATCACCTTGCAACGCGCCTACAATCACATGAACGCGGGCGACCTCGCAGTTGAGCGCAAGGACAACGAAGGCGCGCTTAGAGAGTACTCGGCCGCAGAGCGACTCGTGCCTGACAACGCCGAGATGATTTACTGGCACGCGGTCGCGCTCGTCAACATGAACCGCGTAGATGAATCCCTCCCGCTCTTCCGGCGCGTCTTCCAGATGGACAGAAACTGGATGGAGCTTACCCCGCGAATCGCTAAAGTCGGCCTTATGCCCGACGACCCAAAGCTCATAGAGCGCATCCTCTCGGTCGGCCCTAAGCCTTAAGCGTTCCTTCTACTTCGTAGCGGTGATGATGACGTTCCAGCCTATGCTTCTTCGCAGGCGGCGGAAGAGGCTTTCGGGGATGTGCTTGAGGAAGCGAAGCTCCGGGCGGGTCATCTGCTCTATCTCGGTTTCGACGCGGCTGAACATACTGAAGAGTCCCAGCGCCTCGCGGCGGCTGTAGACTTTAACTAGCGGGCGCGCGTCGGCGGACGAAATCTCCACCCAACGGCTCATCACGTCGCTCATGGAGCGACCGCGCAGAAGCTCTCCGCTAAGGAGCCCGCGCCTGAAGAACAGCTCGCCCCAGTAGGCCAGCGAGTTGCGATGATAGAGCATCACTTTGGCGATGCCGCCGGGGCGCAGCACGCGATGGGCTTCCGCGATGGCCGCGTCCGTTCCGGGCGTGTGATGAAGCACGCCGTTCGAGTAGACCACGTCGAACGATTCATCTCGAAAGGGCAGGCGCTCGCCGTCCGTGATGACGAACTCGCCCGCCATCCCGTAAAGCCCAAAGCGCTTTTTGGAGATTTCAACTGAGCGCGGCGTGAGGTCTGCGCCCGTGACCCGCGCGCCGCCCCGCGCAAACTGAAGCAGGTCTGTGCCCATGCCGCAGCCAATCTCAAGAAGCCGCGCGCCCCTGAATTTGTTGAAGCCCATCACTTCAGGCATCCACGGCGCGTACTCTTCGTAGCGATGACGCTCCACGCGGTCGAAGAACTCGCGCGTGCCGAACTCGTGCTCGCGCCCGTAGATTTCGCCGCAGGGGTCTTGACCCCACTGCTCTCGCGCTCGCTGCTTCTCCTCTTTTAACGCAACGTCGCCTCGCTTCATTCGTGCCCTCCGTCGCGCTCGCACAGAACGGCCAGACACTCCCGCGCCTCTTTCAGTATCAGGAAGGCCATGAATTGAAAGGGACGGCGCACGAGCATCTTCAGGCCGGGAGAGCTGCCGGGCGTGTAGTTGTAGAAATCCTCCGCGACGACGCGCATGTGGCTCAGGCGCGCAAGCTCTCTCAACTCCGCCATCGTGAACTCGTGATGATGTCCTATGAAGGGAACGTCCGAGCGATAGACATCACCGATTTGCGCGAGCGGCGTGCGGCCCTTCAAAAGCTCCATGCGCTTGGGCCAGTAGGCTATGTTCGGCACTTCTATGTAGAGCTTCCCCCCCGGCTTCATCAGTTTCGATACGTTCTTCATCAGCGTGCTGTGCGAGTGCGGGTAATGCTCAAGCACGGCCATCAGCGTCACCACGTCAAACTGTTTATCGAGCGAAGCGTCCGGCTCGAACGGGTCGTAATCGAAAATCTCTACGCCGCGCCCCCTTATGAAATCGAAGAGAGCGTCGAACGAATCATTATAGTATTTGAGCGATTCAGTCATCGCCACCGCGTATCCAAGCTCCTTCAGGGTCAGAGGCAGCACGCCCCAGAATCCGCCCACGTCGCAGACCGAAAAGCTCTCGCCCAGTGCCTGTATGTGACGATAGGCCCTGTAGAAGCGCACGGAAGAGGCCTCAAGATAGCTTTTGAAGTCGAAGAGCCCCGGGCTCCAGCCGTAACAGTGGCGCGCAATCTGTCCCTGCATCTCAGGAGTCCAATGCTCGAAGACCGCGCGAACGCAAGCCTGATAGACCTTATCGAATTCCTGAAGCGAGATTGGCGTCATCATTCTTCGTCTTGCCGCGACTCTTCGGTAAACGAGCGGTAGGCGTCCAGCACCCTTCGCGCGTTGTGCGTCCACGTATGATGCTCAATTGCGCGCGCGCGCGCGGCGCGGCCAAGACGCTGGCGCAGCCCGGGCGAGCGTGCGAGCCTCAGAAGGGCCGCGCTCAGTTGACCCACATCGCCGGGCTCTACGAGCAGCGCGGACTCTTCGTCCGTGAGCACCTCGCCTATCTGTCCCAAACGGCTCGCCACGATTCCCTTGCCCATAGCCATGTACTCGAAGAGCTTGGTGGGAGAGCCGAAAAACTCGCTCCCGTCTTCAAGCGGGATGTGCGGCGAGACAAGCACGTCGCAGGCGTCCAAGTAAGCAGGGACTTGCTCATGCTCTACCACTCCGGCGAAATGCACGCGCTCACTGATGCCCGCTTCACGCACGATTCGCTCGACCTCTTCGCGCAGCTTCCCCGCGCCTATCAGAAGAAACTTAAGACGCGCATCAACGGGTACGAGCGCTGCTGCGCGGGCCAGCTCCATCACTCCGTGCCACGGGCCGAAGGTTCCCACAAAGCCAGCGAGCGTCTCGTCCTCAGCCAGCCCAAGCTCTTTGCGAATCCGTTCGCCGCCTGCGTCGGGGCGAAATTTGTCCGCGTCAACTCCGTTCGGGTTGACGACAATCTTTTCGTCAGCAACGCCTGCGCGCAAGAGATTCGTGCGCTCGACTTCGGAGACGACGAAGATACGCGCAGCCGCCTTCAAGTTCAAACGCTCCACGCGCTCAAGCAGTGGAAACATCCCGGCCGCGTCCCAGTGTCGCCCGACCCAGACCTCAGAGCCGTTGTACTCCAGAAACAGAGGCCGCCCCGTCAGCAGAGAGGCTTCTATGCCTGCCCACGTGAAACGGCTGTAGCGCTGGTATATGAAGGCGGGCGGGCTCGATTCTATCTCGCGGACTGCGCCCCGCGTGAAGACCAGATTGTTGTGCAGGTCAAAGGCCGCGCGCGTCAGGCCCGAGGGCTCCGGCTCTATGACGGTCAGAGAAGTGCGCTCTTCATCCAGCCCCGCAATCCTGTCATTGCTGACGAGGCGAACCCTCGCGCCCTCTCTTATGGCGGCGTTGATGAAGCCGTTGATGTGACTGGAGGCTCCGCCGAACTGAGTTCCCGCGCCGGGAGTCGCGCGCAGGTAGGTGATGTGGAGCGAGTCACGGGCAGCTTCATCATCCCGCGCTTTGCCGGAAGATGAAAGCGCCGCGCCTGCTTCAACAACTTGTTCAAGCTGTTGAAGCCGCCGCGTTGAACGGGCAATCACGCCAGCGCTCAGCGCTGCCTCCTGCGCTATCCTGAGCGGAGCGCGCGTCAGCACTCCGGCGCGTGATTCCGTCTTCATTCCACCATGCGAATCGAAGAGCACGATTTTTTTCGCGCCCGCGAGCGCGCCGAAGAGCGCGAGCGCATTCTGCCCGCGCTGCCACGCCAAGCGCTCCGTAAAGATTGCCAGCACGTCCGGCTTCAGAGCGCGCAGCCGTTCGAGCCTACTCTTAAAGCCCGCGCCTTCAACCTCCGCTCGTCGCAGCTCCACCACCTCATCTTCCGGATAGAGGCTTCGCAGCCGCGCTCGCGCAATGTCAAGGTCGCCGCTCAGGCTCAGCAGAACCGCTCTCATACGGTGGCCGCCTCCGTGCTGTCGCTCTCCGCGCCGCTTCGACGCAGCGCAAAGTACCAGCCGCTCGCAAGCAGAAGCGGCAGGCGGTCTGTGACGCGCGCGTTCCACTCTATAAAGCTTTCAAAGCGGGCGAGCGCGTGACCGGCTATAGGCCCCGCGAGAAAGCTCGCCGCGCCCTGCCGAAAGGGAACGAGGCCGCATGAGCCGAAGAGCCTGTGCAGCCTGCGGCGGGTGAAAAACTGTATGTGACCGCTCTCCATGTTGTCGGTTGAGCCGAGCACCTCGCGGCTGCTGCGGGCCAGAGCGTCCACAAGGCGTTGCAGCCTCAATTTACGAAAGACCCACGAATCAATCTCGAACTCTCCGAAGCCGTTCGGCACGGTGACAATCATGATGCCGCCTTCGCCCATTCGCTTCACGCTCTCCGATAGAAGTCTTTCCGGCTTCTCCAGATGCTCAAGTACCTCTGACAGAATCACTACGTCGTAAAGCTCCTGCGCGGGCAAATCTTCCACGCGAGCGCAGACGAACTCCACCGTCGTCATCCCTTCGGCGAGCCGCCGGGCGTGCTCAATGGAGCGCGCGTCCGTGTCCACGCCCTTCAAATGAAACCCTGCGCGAGCCAGTGGCAGAGCCAGTTGTGAACCGTTGCCGCAGCCAACGTCCAGCACTCTAAGCTCTTCCGGCGTGCTGCCGGGAAATGCATCGCGGGCGGCATCAGTCACAAAGCGCAGCCGCTTTCTATAGCCCCACAGGTCTTCGCGCTCCTCAGCCCGCGGCCCCGTCATGCGCCCTGCTCCCGCGACTCTTTTCTGATGAGAGAGAACAACTCGCGCAGCTCGCCGCCGCGCAGGATAAAAGTCTGCGCGAAGCTGTTGCCTGTTCTGGCGCGGAAATAGAAGGTGACAAGCACGAAGATTAAAGCGTAGCTGATGGTGGAAGAGAGAGCCGCCGCTCGCGCGCCGAAGCCGGGGACGAACATAAAGTTCAAGAGCACGTTCAAAGCGAGCGTTACCAGCCAGAAAAGAGGAATGGCTGCGGGCAGGCCCGTCCCACTGAAATACTGCACTAGGACGGATTCGACTCCTACCAGATAGACGCCCGGCAACAGAATCAGCAACTGCACCGGCACGTCCGCGAACTGCTCGCCGTATAGAGGCGGCAGCAGGAACGCGGCAGGCGCGGCCGCGAGGCAAACAACCAGCATGACAAAGCTGGTGTGGCGCGTGGCGCGCATAATCAAGTTGCCTTCTACGTCCCGCGCGGCTGTCACGCGCGGAAAGATGAGCGTGGCAATTACGCCCGGCAGCATCATCAGGAGCATCGCCACCTGCGACGCCACAGCATAGCCGCCCGCCTCCGCCTCGCCGCGAAAGTGATTGACTATGAGCAGGTCTGCGCGAAAGATTAGGAGCGACGCCACGACCGCCACGTGGAACTTCATCCCGTAGCGAGCCATGCGCCTGAGAAGCTCCGTCTCCACTCGAAACGGCCTTCCTTCTCTCTCTCTGGCGACGGCGCGACCGATTATCATCATCACCGCCGCGCATACCAGCACGCTCGCCGCAGTGTTGAGAGCGACCAGCAGCACGAGCCCGGTTCCTAAGACCAGCAGCGCGGCAATCGTGTTGACCAGCACGAAGGCTTGGGCGAGCGCGTCCATCAGGTTGAACTGGCCGACGCGGTCTATACCCAAAAGGACGTTCAGGCCGAGAAAGGTCACTAGCTGAAACGGAATCGAGGCGGCCGCTATGAGAATCAACTGAAGCGGGACGCTGCCGAAGAGAGAGGGGCGAAGGTAGGCGAGACACGCCACCAGAGCGGCAAGCACAGAACCGGCCACGAATCCGAAGAGAAGCGCGTTGGCCCAGACTGGCGCAAGCTCTCTTCGGTCACGAGAGATAAAGTAGGTGTTGGCGGAAGGCAGGCCCGCGCATCCGAGCTGCAAGACGAGCGCGACCGTCACGTTAATCACTGTCAGCGTGCCCAAGCCTTCAGCGCCCAGCACGCGCGCCACTATGATTCCCGCCAGCAGCCCGCCCGCCAGCATCAGAAGCCTCGCCGTCAAAGTCCAAGCGACGTGCGTAGAGAAACGGCGGCGCGGCGCTACTACATTCGCATCCGTGGAAGCGTCGGGAGTCACGAGGGGGCTTGAGACGCTAGGCAGGCGCAGCGTGTCGCTCGTGCTTGTTTTCGTCTTCTCTGTCGGCGTCACTTCTAATAATCTGCCTCAAACCGAGCGTTCTATCCAGCGCTCGTACCAGAGGCTCAGGTTGAGTATGCCCCAGAGGTGAAAGCTCCAGTCGTAAGCGTGTCGGCGGTGCTCGTCCAGCATTCGCGTGATGAACTTGTAATCGAAGAAGTCGCGCCGCCGCATGCTTGAGCCCAGCAGGTGCTCGTCAAACCACCCGCCAAGGTCGTCGCGGAACCAGCCGTTAATCGGCGCTCCGAAGCCGCGCTTGGGGCTGTAGAGCAAGTCATTCGGCAGAACGTCTTCGAGAGCGCGTTTCAGTATGTGCTTGCCCGTCGTGCCTTCTACTTTAAGCGAGCGCGGCACGCCCATCGCGTACTCTACGAGTTGATGGTCAAGAAAGGGCACGCGCGCTTCCACGGACGTAGCCATAGTTATCTTGTCCACGCGCATCAGCAACAGTTCCGGCAGCCTGAGCTTCAGCTCCAGATAAATCATGCGCGCAAGAAAATCGGACTCCGGCCGCTCGGCCTCTATTCTTTCAAGATAGGGCTTGATGGCCTCCAGAGACGAGCGAGCGCTCCACCTTTGTCGCATGTGCGGCGAGAGCACGCGCGGCTTTGAAGTCTCGTCGTAAACGACCACGCCGCCCCAGAACATCGGCTCGTCCCGCCCCATGCGCCTGAGCATTTCGACGGTCGTCTTCATCTTGCCCGTGGCCGAGAGAGCGGGACGCGCAACGGCGCTCGCGGCTCGCCGCGCAGCGAGCGGCAGCCTCTCCACGTGCTGCCAGAAGCGCTCGTAGACCCGCAGGTTCTTCACGTACTTGTCATAGCCACTGAAGATTTCATCCGAGCCTTCGCCCACCTGCACGACGATTGTGCCTGTCTCGCGCGCCAGTTTGGAGACGTAGTAGAGCGGCACGCACACGGGGTCGGCAATCGGCTCGTCCTGATGAAACACGAGGTCTGGAAGAAACTGCTTCATCTCCGATTCGCCAATGATGACCTCGTGATGCTCTGTCTGGAAAAGCTCTGCGACGCGGCGGGCCGACTCAAGCTCGTTCAGCTCCTCGTGGTCGCGGAAGCCTACGGTGAAGGTTCTGACGGGGCGCGACGTCAATTCCGACATCAGGGCTACGTTGGCGGAAGAATCCACGCCGCCCGAAAGAAAGACTCCGAAGGGAACGTCCGCCATCATTCGCTTTTCGATTGAGGCGCGCAGCAGGCGGAGGATTTCCTCGCGGTGCTCTTCTTCGCTTCTACCGTTGTCAATCTGTTCCGGCGGCAGAGCGTCCCAGTACTGCTTTACTTTGAGCGCACCGTTGCGGTCTATGGTGAGCAGGTGGCCTGCGGGCAGCTTCCGAATATCGCGGAAGAGCGTCATCGGCGCAGGCGTAGTCATAAACGTCAGGTAATGATAGAGCGCCTCTTCGTCAACTTCGGGCGTGACCGCCGGGTGCTGAAGAATGGCTTTTATCTCGGAGGCGAAGATGAAGCGCCCCCCGTGGTGATAAAAGTAGAGCGGCTTGACGCCTATGCGGTCACGGACAAGCACGAGTTGTTCGCGCTCTTCATCCCACAGCGCTATGCCGAAATCGCCTTCAATCTCATGAACGAAATCCAGCCCGCGCTCTTCGTAAAGATGAAGAATGGTCTCCGTGTCCGTCTGCGAGTTGTAACGATGACCGCGCTTCTCCAAGCCTTCACGAAGGCGCGCGTGATTGTAAATCTCGCCGTTGAAGGTAGTCCACACTCTCGGCGTGCAGCCGCGCATGGGCTGATGGCCAGCTTCCGACAAGTCAACAATAGAAAGCCTGCGATGGCCGAAGCCTCCGCGCCCCTCGTCAAAAAGAAGCGCCCCCGCATCATCCGGCCCGCGATGCTGCATCTCGTCCCGCATGCGCTCCACGAGCGCAAGCTGAACAGGCCCGGCCGCCGCCCCGTACTCCCAAACTCCGCAAATACCACACATGAAATCTGTAACGTTTCAGAAGAAGAGAATTGTAAACTTCAAATAATGACCTGTCCGCCGCGACAAGTCAAAGCGACGAGAAAGTGACGGTTGAAGCCACGCTCTTTCTTCGGCTCATCCCCTCTCATTCAGCACTTCTTCCGCGACCTTTTGGAAGAGCCCGGACATGACGTAATACCTGCGGCCCGCTTCCGGGCGGTTGCGCTCGTAGCTGAATCCTTCCTCTTTCAGCTTTTCGATGGCGCGGCGAAAGAAGCTCGCGTCCAGCTTGAAGAGATGGAGCTTCGCCTCCTCGATTGAGCCGTAGTGCGAGACATCAACCTCTTCTCTCAGGACTATGCGCTCGCCCGTGTCAATCCCCTCGTCTATGAAGAAGACCGTGATGCCCGTAGGCCAGCCTTCCAGCAGCGACCATTCCAGAACAGCGCGCCCTCTATAGCGCGGCAGAAGCCCTATGTGCGGGTTGAGTATCCCCAGACGAAAGGCGCGAATCGTGGCCTCTCTGTAGATGACGCCGACCTTGTGCAGCCCTATGTCTAGTTGAAGACGAGAGAGAGACTTCAAGCTCTCCGCATCATCCAACGGCTTCTGAAGGAAGAGCAGTCGGCCCTTTAGCAGAAGGCCCAGAGTCGTGATGCGCCCCCTGCCTGTCAGCCACCGGGCCGCGTGCTTGAAGAGGAAGCGCCCGCGCGCTTCTCCCGGCGCTCGACACAGGATGAGGTAGAGCCGCAGTCCCGGCAAAGCCTTAAGCTCATCATAAATCCTCAGAGCCTCGGGGAGCGTGCCCGCCAGTATGCCTGCCCTTAGAGTTTCCGATTGAGCCATGAGTGGAGCGCGTTCGCGTAGAGTCCGAGGTAAGAGGCCAGCAGCCACGGCTCTGCCTCCGTGAGCTTCAGTCTTTCATCGAGCTCATAATAGTAGTTGAGCGCGTCAAGGTATCTTAAATCATCCGTCTGCGCCGCGTAGACCGCCAGCAGGTTAAGCTTCAGCAGCGCATCGTCAAGGCAAACGCTATCCGCCTTTCCGCTTTCGACCCGCGCGCGGTCTTGAACCATCAGTCGCTCAAGCAGGTGCTCGCGCGCCTCCCTTTCCACGTCGAGCGTGATGTTGAGCGGGCAGGCGTATCTTTCCGTCAGAAGCCGGAAGCGCTCGCGGGGCTTTCGTCTTACCTCGTTGAGCGAAGCCAGAAACGGCGCGGCGGGCCTTGCTTCGCTCAGGCGGGTCGGCAAAGCTTCTCCAAGCGCGAGCTTCCGCAGGGCTTCCGCACAATCGCCTTCCCATTCAATCCAGCCGCCGGGCATTGGCTGACGCTGCGTGCCGTCCGGCTCAGGCTTCAACGAAGCCATGCGTGCCTGCAACTCAGAGACGAAAGGGGCGTGCGCGCCGAAATCAGCCGGGCGTAAAGCTGCTACACGCTCCAAGCGCAACCGGCCAAGGCGCTCAAGGAGCGCCTCGCGTATCAGCTCTTTCCTGCGCGAAGGCATCAGGATGTCCCGGCCATCCTGACATGGAATCTTCCCGCCTGAAGCTCGCGCGCCAAATCCGTGAGCGTGATGAATCGAATGTCGTCGGCTTGAGACACGTCGCGCACGAAACGCTCAATGTCCGAAAAATCCTGTATGTCCTTGGTATGATTCTCAAGCACCACCGGGACTTCCAGTAGCCCGCTCTCGCGTGCGCGCCGCCGTATGGATTCGAGCATGCGCGAGAGAAGCGGGTAATCAAGCTGCGCTATGTCCGAGATGAAATGCTTTCCGGCCCGGCTCGCCTGCATGGCCTCCTTCACCAGCCGCTTCAGGCCGGAGGCTTCAACGTCCGCCCATTCATCAGCGTAGCTTACATGGCCTGTGCTTGTGGCGGCAGCAGCCGGAGCGGGACGCCGCATTTTGCCCTTCACCTTTTTGGCCGCCAGCTTTCCGAAATAAGGGAACGCCTGAAGCCTGCTCAGGCGAAAATGGTTCGTCGGCACGCAGATAATCGGCTCAGGCTTAGAGGAGACGCGCCGCGCGTCCGTCATGTCAGGGTAGTAGGGCAGAAAGCTCTCTTCGCAGCGCGTGTAATCCAGCCTCACGTTCTTCGTGTCGTAGCGCACGCCGCCCACTATGCTGATGTCAATCTTTATCCCTAGCTCCGCCAACTGGCTCAGGATATGTTTTGAAGGCGCTATGCACCACGCGCCCGAACGAAACGAGACGGCGCGGTAATCCGCGTCAATCCCGCGAAGAAGATTTTCCAGATAGTCGCGCCCGTCGCGCATCATCTCGAAAGCCTTCTCGGGCTCGTGATTCAGTATGTTCCAGTCCGCGCCGAGCCGCCAACGGCCATTCTCATAGACCGCGTCGCGCCACTGCGGGTGAATGTGAAGCTGCACGTCGTGGCCCTGCGAGTAAATCTCAAGCAGAATCGCGTCCCACTCGTCAGCGAGTTCCTTCAGCTCCGTATGCTCGCGCTCGAATTTTCTGAAGGTCAACTGCTGCATGACCTCAGCGTTGAAGGAGCCGCGCACGTTGTAGCGGTTGAAGATTCGCACAAGCTCGCGCATGGGCTCGAACTGTATGCGGCGGGGGTCGCCCGCGCCGTTTCCGCGCAGCTCCCAATCGTCCACGAACGCCAGATAAATTGTGGGCTTCCCTTTCATCGCAATCCAGACTCAAGCGCTCCGGCCATCATCTAGCGGGCGCAAGGTTTTAATCAGCTCAAGCTTCTCCTCTACCGCTTCGTGCGCGCAGACCGGAACGAGCGCCCACGCGACTTTCAGGGGAACGGTGGCGCGCACAGTCCAGCAGGCCGAAAGGCTCGGACTCTTCGCGCCGTAATCCGTGGAAGTGAAAAGGTCTTCGAGCGTCGGCTCCGATTTCATGTTAAGAGGCGCTATCAGGAGCCTCGCGCCGCTCTTCTCTTCAAGAGCCTCTATCATCCCGCCACGTACATGAGCCTTGAGCCCCGTGGCAAGATGAAAGCGAAAGCGAAAGTCATGCGCTCCCGCGCCTGCGAACTCGTCCTCAACCAGCCAGAGCCTTTTACGCTTGTCGAATCTTACGCTGCGCGTGCAGGTCACGGGCTCACGCAGCCGCGCATAGCCTTTATGCTCAGCTTTAATGAGGTCAAAGTCTCGCGCCGTCTCCCAATTCAGCACCAACGGCTGCGCCTCGTTGCCCAACACAAAAGGCGTCCTCGCGTCCGTGCTGTTCTGTTCTTCGCCGTCCACCTCTACGGTCGAATGATAGCGCGTCGAGCGAAAAAGATTCCTCTCTTCCAGATTGGCCGTGTAGACGTAGGTTCCGGGGTCAACGATAAAGCTTACGTTGCAGGCGCTCACTTCCAGAGAGAGCGCGTCGTTGTGGCCGTGGCTCCCGCGCCCGCGCGCGCCCACTCCGCTCGCGTTGAAGAGAAGGTAAAGGTCGGCGTCGCGCATGATGTAAGTGCCAGCGTGCGGGAAGCCGCGTGAGCCTTCCATTTCTTCGGCGCACTCTAAGGCTTCAAAGGCGCGTACTCCGTCGTCGCCCAGAATCCAGAAAAGCTCCTCCGGCACGTTCCCCTTCATCTTAAAGCGCGGCTCGTTAAAGAGCGCAGCGCCTATAGATAGCAGAAAGGCGTGGTCGTTCGCTGCCCTGTGACGCACCGGCAGGACTCTGCCGCTATCGGTGTCGCCTATGAGCGGCGCGCAGCCTTCGGGTTTAAGGTAGGCGCGCATGTAGTCGAACATCTGCCGCAGCTTCAGCCAGTAGCGCTCTTCAATCTCCACCTCATTTTCGCGGCAGAGCAGAAAAGAGTAAAGGAATAGCTCCAGCACAAGGCGATGATAGCCCGTGGAGGCTTCAAAGTCAGCGCCTTCGAAGAGCACCTGCTTCTCCATCTCGCGCAGCATCTCGCGTAGCCCGAACCTGCGCCACGCGCGCGCATCTTCCAGCTCGGGCAGCATCACACCCAGCCACAAAAGGCCCACTACGTCCGACAGGTAATGATTGCTGGTGGCTATGTGCGAGAACTCAAGGTTGCGGCGTATGTGCGCGCCGTGCTGGTGTAGCGTCGTGAGAAGCATCCGCAGACGCCCGGCGGTCATCTCCCGCGAGTGGCGGAAAATCTCAAAGGCTGCAAGGAGGTTGATGGCGCGGAGCGCCGCCTCCATGGCACAAGACCAGTTGGCTCCGAGCCCGACGGGGTTCTGCTCTCGCCAGCTCTCCACCTGACGAAAGAACTCGCGCGCGAAATCTTCATCACGCGTCACACTATAAGCGCGCGCCAGCGTCAGGAGTTGATTGAGCCGGTTCAGCTCCCACAGGACGCGCACGTCCGAGCCGTCATTGCGCTGGAAGCCTATGTCCGAGTGAAACACCAGTGGCCACTCGTAGCCGGAGAGCAGGTCGCGCCGCCACTCTATCGCATCTCCAAAATGCTTCTCGCCAAATCCCAGAAGCGGCCACGAATGCTCATCCGTGACTCGCGCGGCCTCTCGGATTAACCGCTTCGTCTCTTCGTGAAAAAGATGGTTGGGCTCACTTGAGGCTCTTTCCGCCGTCTGGCGAAAGCCGCGCAGAAAGAGGGGCGCGGAGCGATGACGGAAATGCTCAAGCAGCTTTCCTTCGCTCCATTCGCGGAAGGGAGGAAGAAGACGGGCGGGAGTTTTATCCAGCAGCTCAAGGCCCGCGCGCTCGCGGTCGCGGACGAGGGCGGCGCGGCTTCTACGCACGGCCTCACGCGCGAGGGTCAGGGCGTCTACCTCTCCACGCAGGGCGCGACGTATGCGGGGAATAAGTGATGAAGGAAGGGGGGCGAGAGCTGAGCCCTTTTTTTCTTCGCCCATTGGTCAAGCCTTTTCCAGAAGAGCTTCGAGGATGCGCGGCGCTGTGCGGCCATCCCAGAGCGGGGGTAGCCGCTTCTCGTCATCAGTGGCGCGGCGCGGCTCATCCAGCGCATCCTTCGCGGCGCGCACAATCCTGTCCGTGTCGGTTCCGACAATGCGGTTGGTTCCAAGCTCAACCGTCACGGGCCGCTCCGTGTTCTCGCGCAGCGTGAGACACGGAAGCCCGAGCGCAGTCGTCTCTTCCTGTATCCCGCCCGAATCCGTCAGCACGAGACGCGCGCCGCTATAGAGCCGCAGGAAATCCAGATAGCCAAGCGGGTCTACCAGACGCAAGCTGCCGTTACCAGCGACTCTCTCCTCAAAGCCGAACTCACGAAGGCGTGCGCGCGTGCGCGGGTGCACGGGAAAGATTATCGGCAGCCGCTTACTTATCTCTTCGAGCGCGTCGAGTATCCGCCCGAACGTCTCGCGCTCGTCCACGTTCGACGGGCGATGAAGCGTGAGCACGGCATAATCGGAACCGGCGACTCCAAGCTCTTCGCGCACGCGCAGGCTTTCGGCCCGCTTAAGATGCGCGAAGAGAGAGTCAATCATGACGTTGCCGACAAAGCGTATGCGCTCCGGGGGGATGCCTTCCGCTAGAAGATTCCGGTCTGCATCCTGCGAGGGCGTGAGCAGCAGGTCTGCTATCTGGTCTGTCAGGATGCGGTTTATCTCTTCCGGCATGGAGCGGTCGCGGCTGCGCAGGCCCGCCTCGACGTGAGCCACCCGCACGCCCAGCTTTACGGCCACGAGCGCGCAGGCCAGTGTGGAATTAACGTCGCCCACGACCAGCAGCCAGTCGGGCCGCTCTTTCAGGAGCACGGGCTCGAAGCTGGCCATGACGCTGGCGGTCTGCTGCGCGTGCGTGCCGGAGCCCACGCCCAGATAAACGTCCGGCTCGGGTAAGCCCAGGTCGCGGAAGAAGGCTTCCGACATGTCCCGGTCGTAGTGCTGGCCCGTATGAACCAGAAGCGGCGCAAACTCGGACGAGCGCCGCTTCATCTCTTCCACCACGGGCGCGGCCTTCATAAAGTTGGGGCGCGCGCCTACTACGTTTATGATTTTCAACATGAATAGCAAACAGCCGTCAGTCAACGGCAGTCAGTAAAAAGCTTTTGGCCCGATAGCTGACTCGTGACTGCTTATAAGCGAATGATTCTGGCGCGGGACTTTCGCCGCAGCTCATTAGAGAGAGCGTTTCGCGTGTCAACGACGAGCTTACATTGTGAAGTGACGCGCTCGTAATCTATGCCGCTATGGTCTGTAACGATGATGACGCAATCACTGTTTGCAAGCTCTTCGTCCTTCAACTCCACGGACTGTAGGGGAGCGCCGCTTCCTTCCGTGTGGGCGTCGTCAAAGCGCACTTCCGAGACGAACGGGTCGTGATACGAGACATCCGCGCCCTTGGCGCGCAGCCGGTCTATGATGGAGAGCGCGGGGCTCTCTCTCACGTCGTTGACATCCTTTTTGTAGGCGACGCCAAGGAGCATGACGCGCGCGCCGTTCAGGGCCTTGCGGTCGTCGTTGAGGCCGTCCGCGACGAGCGTGACCACGTGGTCGGGCATCCTTGAGTTCACCTCTTCGGCCAGTCCTATGAAGCGGGAATCGAAACCGTGCTGGCGCGCTTTCCACGAGAGATAATGCGGGTCGAGGGGTATGCAGTGGCCGCCAATGCCCGGCCCCGGATAAAAGGGCATGAAGCCGAAGGGCTTGGTGGCGGCGGCGCGAATCACTTCCCATGTGTCTATGCCCAGAGCGTAGCAGAGCCGCGCCATCTCGTTGGCCATCCCTATGTTGACGGCGCGGAAGGTGTTCTCCAGAAGCTTCGCTGCTTCGGCCACGCGCGCGCTCGTTACAGAGTGAACCTGCGATACTATCTGCGAGTACAGGTAAGCGGCGACTTCCGTAGAGTCGTCCGTGCAGCCGCCCACGACTTTCGGGATATTGTGCGTCTGGAACTGCGGGTTGCCGGGGTCAACGCGCTCCGGCGAGAAGGCCAGAAGAAAATCTTCATCGAGCTTGAGCCCCGTCTCTTCGAGCATGGGCAGCAGGACTTCGTCCGTCGTGCCCGGGTAAGTCGTGGATTCGAGTATGACAAGCTGGCCTCGCCTTAAGTTCTTCTTTATCTCTTCGGCGGCTGCCAGTATGTAGGTAATGTCCGGCTCTTTCGTCTTCCTCAAAGGCGTGGGCACGCAGATGATTATCGCGTCGCACTTGCTCAGATGAGAGAAATCCGTGGTCGCGTTCAGGCGCGAGGCTCCGACCATCTCTTTTATCGAAGACGAGGAAACGTCGCCTATGTAAGAGCGGCCTTGATTGATGGCCTCGGCCTTGGCACTGTCAACTTCAAAGCCCGTGGTGGAAAAGCCCTTGTGCGCGAACTCTACGGCGAGCGGCAGGCCCACGTAGCCCAAGCCTATAACGCCCATGTGCGCACGTTTGTCTCTAATCAGATCTCTAATTTCGTCTTTAATCATCTTGCTTCTCGGTCTCGTCAGGCGGTGTCTCTCTCATCAGGCGGGAATCCCCGGCTTGTTCAAGCAGATAAGACTAGGGGAGCGCCAAGCAGGCTGTCAAGCAGAGGGATAAGGCAAAAGTCTTGAAAAAAGGGAGTCCGCTACCATTGCCGGGCGGTTTTGCCATTTTAATTTCTCCTTGACAGGTTTCTGAAGAAAAGAGAATATCCACGCTGCTCATGCCAGATTCACACGTGTTCTTCAGGCCATAAAGCTCGTGCCCCGGCCCGGATGTGGGGCTCGAAAAAGCAGTCTTTCCCGTCCGGGAATATTCGCCTTAGACACGCGTTTGCCATCAAAAAAATTTGAAAGGAATCCATCATGATAGACAAAAGAGGTAAGGTTAATGCAGTGCTGGCGCTGATGTTGCTGGCGGCTGTGTCCCTCGCCTGTTCCTCCTTAAAAAATCTTGGAAAGAACCCTACCCAAGAGGTCAGCAAGCTTGTGGGTGAGGCAACAGAAGACCTTCAAGAGATTGACAGAATTGATGAAGAGGCCACACAGAAACAGCGTGACCTCAACAAGGCCATGAACGACAAGAACGTGGACGAGGCCAAACGTCTTCTTGGCGAGCTGGTCAAGGATATTGAGAAGGGATTGGAAAAGGGGAAGGATGCCGCAGACAAGGTGGAGCAGGCATCCAAACTGGATGTCAACACAAACTGCAAGGAATATCTTTCAATCAAGGCGCAGGCTTTCCGCAAAGAGGTAGAGGCTTGGACGGCCATGCGCGACGCGGCCGTCATTGCGCGTGACAACTACACCGCTCAGGGACTCCCGGCAGACAAGCGCACGGAATACACCAACAAATATAATGATTTCAAAAAGCTCAGGCAGGAGGCCCGCGACCTTCACAAGAAGGCTTCGGATATTGCACGCGCCAATCCGAACATGTGCAAGTAGTAAAAGCAGGGGATAGGGGTCAGGGGTCGGGGGCCGTTAAAAGA
The DNA here is from genome assembly GCA_036389255.1 of Pyrinomonadaceae bacterium. Taxonomy (GTDB): domain Bacteria; phylum Acidobacteriota; class Blastocatellia; order Pyrinomonadales; family Pyrinomonadaceae; genus JACVRN01. The sequence continues at coordinate 446,073 of DASVQI010000041.1, read as the reverse complement.
TAATCAAGCTCTCTTTCTTTTACCGGCCCCCAAACGCCTATCCACCATTTTCTCCCATGAGCGAGAAGAAGAGCGACAGCGATTCTCAGAGCCTTGTGAGGAGCCTAGGGCTTCTGGACGCGACGATGATTGTCGTGGGCTCCATGATAGGCTCCGGGATTTTCCTCACCTCTGCTGCGAGCGCACGACTCGTTGGCTCGCCCGGCTGGCTCCTTGCGGCGTGGGCCGTGGCCGGGCTTCTGACCATTACAGGCGCTCTCTGCTGCGCGGAGCTTGCGACGATGATGCCGCGCGCTGGCGGCCAGTACGTCTTCCTGCGCGAAGCCTACAGCCCGGCCATAGGCTTTCTCTTCGGCTGGTCGCTCTTTCTGGTGATACAGACGGGCACGATTGCTGCGGTCGCCATAGGCTTCGCAAAGTTCATGGGCGTGCTGGCCCCGCAAATCTCTTCCACCAGCTACATAATAGAGCCCGTGCGGCTGGGCCAGAGCTACGCGTTCAGCCTTTCGACGCAGCAGTTCGTAGCCATCCTAGTGATACTCTTTCTGACGGCGACCAACACTTTCGGTCTGCGCGCCGGAAAGGCCATTCAGAACACCTTCACCTTCACGAAGACTGCTGCGCTCGTAGGTCTGATACTGGTCGGCCTGACTCTGGGTTGGGCCGCAGGCTCCGGTACGGGCGCGGCGGCCTTTACTTCCGACTGGTGGAATCCGGCTTCAAACGGTTGGACGCCGCAGGCTGCTCTCCCTGACTTTAAGGTGACGGGAGCGCTGGCGCTGGCGATGCTGCTGGGACAGGCCATGGTCGGGCCGCTCTTCGCTCAGTCGGCATGGAACAACGTCACGTTCACGGGGAGCGAGGTGCGAGAGCCGGGGCGCAATCTTCCGCGCGCGCTGCTGATAGGCTGCGGGCTGGTCGTGGGGCTTTACCTGCTGGCGAACATGGCCTACGTAGTAACGCTGCCGCTCTCCGAGATTCAGAGAGCGCCGCAGGACAGGGTCGCCACCGTCACGATGCAGGCCATACTGGGCGCGCCCGGAACTCTCCTGATGGCCGTGCTGATAATGGTTTCAACCTTCGGATGCAACAACGGGCTGATTCTGGCGGGCGCTCGCGTCTATTACGCGATGGCGCGCGACCGGCTCTTCTTCAAAGCCGTGGGGCGAGTCAACTCGTATCACGTCCCTGCCGTGGCTCTTATAGCGCAGGGCATCTGGGCCAGCCTGCTGACCCTGCCGCGCACCGTCAAGCCGAACGCCGCTCCCGGCGAAGACCCTTACGGCGATGTCTACACGCAACTGCTGGCCTACATCATCTCAGCCGACCTTGTCTTCTACGTGCTGATGGTCGCGGCCGTCATAGTCATGCGCCATAAAGCACCGGAAGCCCAGAGGCCCTATCGCACGTGGGGCTATCCCTTCGTGCCCGCGCTCTACATTCTGATAGCGCTCCTGCTGGTACTCGATTTAGCTTACCTGTCACCGCAGACGGCAGGCATAGGCTACCTGATAGTCTTCACGGGTCTGCCCGTCTATCTGGTCTGGCGCAAGCGAGCCGCCCTCCGCCCGGCATTCGAAGAAGCCCAACAAGAGCAGTGATGAGTGACAAGTGACGAGTCAGAGCTTCTTCCTGCTTGTCACTCATCACTGCTCTTACTTGACCCATGCGTCTGCTATTTCGGTTTCGACTTTGACGGGAACTTTTTTGACGTACTCTTCGCCCGCCCTGCACATGGCGTCCTCTACAATCTCGCCTATCTTTTCGGCCTCCGCAGCATCCGTCTCAACTACTATCTCGTCGTGAATCATGTTGACGATGGCGGCGCTCGTCCCGCGCAGCTTGTCATGCAGCAGCCTGAGAGCGCGTTTGAGTATGTCTGCCGAGCTTCCCTGGATTGGAGTATTTTTGCCGTTGCGCTGTGCGAGCGACGCGGCCTGTTTATCTGCGGGGTCGAAGTTGAAGCGGGCCATGCGCCCGGAGGCTGTGCGGGCCATGCGCTCGCGCAGGGCGCGCAGGGCCGCGTCCCGCAGCCACGTGTCTAGCGCGCGGTAGGTTGCGAAGTAGCGGCGCAGCAGGTCTTCCGATTCGGTCTGGGAGAGGCCGGTCATCATGGAGAATCGCTGTGCGCCTATGCCGTAGACCACGCCGAAGTTCAGGCGTTTGGCGAAGGAGCGCTGGTCACCGGTGACCTCTTCGAGCGGGACGTTGAAGACTTGGGCGGCAGTCACGCGGTGCAGGTCTGCGCCCGAGTTGAAGGCGCTTATGAATCCGTCGTCGCCTGTGAAGTCCGCAAGGATGCGCAGCTCTATCTGGCTGTAATCGGCTATGACCAGCTTTCTGCCTTCGGGCGCGCGGAAGCAGCGTCTATACTCGACGGCGTGCGGAACCTGCTGCACGTTGGGGTTGGTGCAGGCCATGCGTCCCGTGGGCGCGCCTATCTGGTGAAAGCTGGCGTGTATCCGGCCCGTCTTGGGATTGATTTCGTTGATGATGTTTTCGCCGTAGCTCGTCAAAGACTTCTGCACGGTGCGGTATTCCAGCAGCTTTGCTATCACCGGATAATCCGCCGCGAGCGGTTGCAGCTTCCAGTTGCGCGTCGAATCCGGAAGCGGCACGCCCAAGCGCTTGAGAGCGGCTGACAACTGCGTGTGCGAATCCAGATTGATGTCCACGCGCGCGTCCGCGAAGAGAAGCCCCTGTGTCGCGCCTTCGGCAAGCATCGCTTGCAGCTCTTCGGCCAGTATCGTGCGCTTCTTCTGCACCACCGCAATCTGCTCGCGCCAGCAAGCCACGTCCAGAAAGACTCCTGCGCGCTCAACTTCAGCTATGGGAACGACGCATTCAAATTCGAGTTGAGCCACGCGCCCGAGGCTGTCGGCCTTGATGCGCTCTACAAGCTTTTCGCGCAGTGGGAGAAGGATTGCGGCATCGCGCGCCGCGTACTCAAGCTGCGTTTCCGACAACTCCCCGCTCCAATCCGAAAGCTGTGAGGACTTGTCCAGCGTCTCGCTCAGGTAGCGCTCGACCACGAGTTGGAGACTGTGCCGGTCTTCCGTGTCGCCCGCAGAGACAATCTGGCTGGCGAGCAGCGTGTCGAAGAGGCCGCCGCGCTCCACCTCTATCTTGTCACAGCTCCACGAGTCGTACTCGCCGCCAAGCTCCGCGCCTAAATAATGACGAACCCACTTGGCGTCGAACTTGGCGTTGTGAGCGATTTTGACGGGCTTTTGTGCCGCCAGCAGTTTTCGCAAAGGCTCAAGCGATTCCACCTTTCGCATATCACCCGAAGCGAATCGGTCTAGGTCTATGATGTAGGTGAAGCCTTCGGGCGTGCTGAGCTGCACGAGTCGCACGCGGCCCTGATACGGGTCGAGGGCCGTCGTCTCGGTGTCGAATCCTACAACGGGACAGTTTTTAAGCTCCGCGACAGCGCGGCTTAATTCATCGTTTGTAGTGACTACTTTGTAGAGAGTTTCCATTATCGTCTTGCGCCTATGAGATAACGAACCGGCTCGCTGCCGGGAACGAATGCCGAGTGAACAGTGCCCGCCGGAAGAAAGTCGCGGTCGCCTGCGCTCAGGGTGTAGGTCTGGCCTTGAACTCGCAGCTCAAGCTGGCCGCTTATAATCCAATGCGATTGGTCTTCCGCGTGACGGTGCGCGCCGTAATGAGTTCCGGGCGCGTCGCTCCACTCGAAGACATGGAAGCCTTCCGCCTCAAGCCTGTGACGAAGCTCGGGCGCACCCGGCTCTTCGACTCCGTCCCAACGCTCTACCCTTAAGCTCAAAACCCACTCTCCAAACGGTTACGGATTAACTATTCCAGCCGACGCATTGTCGTTCGCGGGCTTCACCTGTACGAAGGTCACGAGCAGCAGGGCGGAGATTGCGCCCAGTCCCGCGCTCACGACGAAGGCCGTCTGCGCCCCGCGCAGGCTCCACAGCCCGCCCATCAGAAGCGAAGCGGGAAAGACAGTAATGCCGAATGCCAGATTATACAACCCGTAGGCCGTGCCGCGCTGTTCGGGGCGCACTAGGTCTGCCACAAGCGCCTTCTCCGCGCCCTCCGCCAGCCCGAAGTAGATGCCGTAGATTAGAAAGAGCACCCACGCCATCCCCACCGATGAGACGAACCCGAAGCATAGGTAGACAGCCGCGTACAACATCCAGCCCGAAGCTATCAGACGTTTTCTCCCAACCCGGTCGGAGAGGTCGCCGCCGAAGAGCGAGCTTAAGACCTTGCTGGCGTGAAGCGCGGCCCATAGAAGCGGAATCGTGGCGACCGAGACGCCCGCCTCTCGCGCTCTCAGAAGCAGGAACGCGTCCGAAGAGTTCGAGAGCGTAAAGAGCGCCAGAATTACCAGAAAGCGCTTGAAGTTCCCATCGAAGCCGCGCAGAGACAACTTCACGGGAGCGGCTACGCCGTTAAGATTCGCGGCCTTCTCCACGTTGGGCTCTCGCACGAAAAAGGCTGCGACGAGGACTGCGAAGAAGGCCGGGACTGCGGCTATGAGAAAGACCAGCGAGTAATCGGCCGCCGTCGGAGCGTTCCTTTCACGCGCGAAGATGAGCAGCAGCATGTAGCCCAGAAGCGGGCCTATGACAGCGCCCGCGTGATCCATCGCGCGGTGAAAGCCGAAGGCAAGCCCCCGCTCTTCAACGCGAACCGCGTCGGCAATCATCGCGTCGCGCGGAGCGCTTCTGATTCCCTTGCCGACCCTGTCGGTCATACGAATCACAAGCACCTGAAACCAGTTGGTCGCAAAGGCAAGAAGGGGCCGCACCAGATTCGCCAGCCCGTAGCCGAAGACCACCAGCCCCTTGCGATGCCCTCGCCTGTCGCTGAAATAGCCTGCGAAGAGTTTCAGTAGGCTTGAGACGGATTCGGCAGCGCCTTCTATGACGCCGATGGCTGCGGGCGATGCGCCCAGAGTCATCGCCAGAAAGAGCGGCAGAAGCGGATAGATAATCTCGCTTGAGGCGTCGTTCAGGAGGCTGACGAGGCTGATGGCGAAGACGTTTCTGGGGAGGCGACGATAGCGATGCCACAATCCGGGCGTGCCTTCGTCCAGCTTCTTGCGGCTGATGCTTGCGTTGAATTGGTCGGCGGCGTCTGTATCTGTCTCGCCCATTTTGGTTCCACGCCGCCGGGATTAACGAACATTTGAGCTGCGACGATTCGCAGGAGAAGGAGCAGAGTTGCGGTTCACGTTGCGCTCCGAAGAGTCACTCGCCCCAGACCACCACCAGAAGAGGCCGCCCGCAACCAGAATCAGCGCCAGAATCGCCGCGAGCATGAGCCGCACGGCGAACTTCAGGAGGCGTCGCGCCAGAAAGAACAGAACAAAGAGCGCCGCGATACCGAAAACAGCAACAGTGATGGCGATTTCCATAATAATCAGTCTTCAGTTTTGAGCTTTCAGTTTTCAGTAAAAAGCGCTTGAAGACCTTTAACTGAAAACTCAAAAACTGTTTACTGCTTCTTCTTGTAGCTTGCCTTGACGACGGTTTTGATATTGCCGCGCACGTTGAAGTCGCCCTCCAACTCTACGCTCAGGGGGTCGCACGCCGCGACGAAATCTTCCAGAATGATGTTGATGACGTGCTCGTGGAAGACCTTCACTGTGCGGAATGAGTTTATGTAGAGCTTCAGGCTTTTAAGCTCTATGCAGCGCTCGTTGGGGACGTAGTCGAGTCGAATGGTGGCGAAGTCCGGAAAATCAGAGAACGGACAAACGCAGGTGAATTCCGGTATCTCAAACTGTATGTGAATCTCGCGCCCCGCATATTCATAAGCGAACGTGTCGAGCGCGTAAAGATTCATCTCCGCGCGCGGCGTCGAGCGTATATCCAGACCCTGTTGATTAACGGGCGATAACTCTGCGTTGATAGTAGACATGAAAACGGCTCCTTAAAAATCAGAAAGAAATCTTACCTGAGCCGCGCGGGTAAAGGCAAAGCGGGTGTCAGGTGACGGGTGACGGGGAAAAGAGAAATCAGTTGTTTTTCTCTCGCCCGAAACCCGAAACCTGACACCCGGCACCTTCTTAACCTTTGCCCTTCTACCTGTTGGCGTTGCCGCTTCTGTTGGTGTTGCTGTTGCCCGTGCCGCTCATGTTGCCGTTCATATTTCCGCCCGCTTTGCCGCCCATGTTCATGGCCTGTGCCATGCTCAGGTGGCCTTGCAGTATGGGAAGCGTCTGCGCGGCGAAGGCTTTCAAGCCCGCGTCCATGCCCCTGTCGGCCTCTCGCTGGAAGAGGTCAACGGCCTTCCTGTGATCCTGCACCATCTGCTTGGCATAGGCGCGGTCGAAGGCTGCGCCTTGAAGACGCTGGAACTTGGCTACCATCGCCGCGTGCTTGGCGTCCAGAGTGGTAGGCAGGGTCATGCCCTTTGAAGTTGCCAACTGCATCAACTGCTGGTTGGCGTTTGTGTGGTCGTCAATCATGCGCTGGCCGAACTGCTTGACCGCGTCGCTCATTCCCTTCTGCACGGCAAGGCGTCCAAGCTCAACCTCCGTCATGCCGTCCTGCGCGGCGGTCATGGCGAACTTCATGTCGGCGGAGCTTACGCCCGTGCCGGTGCCGCCGCGATTCGCATTGCCGCTCTGGCCCGAATTTGCGTTTCCGCCTCCGGTCTGATTCTGCGCGATTGACATTCCGGCCAGCATGGCGAACATGCAGGCCACCGAAAGCACAACAACTAAAAGTCTTGTTCTGGTCATTCAAACCTCCCTTGTTCGTAATTAAAGTTTTAAGGAGTGCGTTGCTCCTTAGCCTTGGAAATCCTATGCGCGGGGGCTTACCACGGGCGCGCGCCCGATGGCGAAAATCTTTATCAGCAGAAGCCCCGCGATGAAACCGCCTATGTGCGCCGCGTAGGCCACGCCGCCCTGCTGCGAGCCGCCGCCAAGCATGCCCAGTCCACTGATTAACTGGAAGACGAACCAGATGCCCACGGCTACCCATGCCGGGACGGTAGTCAGCACGCTGAACATGAAGGCATGCACGCGCCTGTGCGGGTGCAGAAGTATGTAGCCGCCCAGCACGCCGGAGATAGCGCCCGACGCGCCCAGACTTGGTATCAGAAGCTCGCTCCTGTCGCTGCTCAGCAGGAGGGTCGAGAAGACGTGCGCTAATGAGGCCAGCACGCCGCAGACAAGATAAAAGAGCAGATACCTCAAGTGACCCAGCCTGTCTTCAAGGTTGTCTCCGAAAATCCAAAGAAAGAGCATGTTGCCGAAGATGTGCGCGAAGCCTCCGTGCATGAACATGGACGTGAGTAACGTGATGTAGACGGAGAAGGGCGTCGGCTGAAGTCCGGGCACTTCGACGTGCTGCTTCGTCATGGGATGCTCCACGACTCTGTCGGGCGTAGTCACGTCCTGACCCGTCACTATCTCATAAGGCACGGTCGAAAAGGCGTAGGTGAAACGGTCGTTCGAGCCTAAGCCCTGAAGGAAGACGAAGACCAGAAGGTTTATGAGAATCAGCGCGTAGTTTACGAACGGGACTATTGTGCGGTCGCTGTTATCGTCTGCGATAGGGAAAATCATAGGGCTTACTCCTAACTTTTATTCCGCGCCGCGACCCGCCAGTGGGTGCTGCACGCCAGCGTGAACAATCGCAGGCTCGTGCGGCTTGAGCAGCTCGTAACCTTCGGAGCGCGCAACGTAGGTAGCCGCCGTCAAATCTCCGGCCACGTTCAATGTAGTGCGGCACATGTCCAGAATTCTATCAACGCCTATGATGATGGCTATGAGCGGCGGCAAATCGGGCCTGAGCATCGCCAGCACGCCTATGATGAAGGGAATGGAGCCGGAGGGAACGCCCGCCGTCCCTATGCCGCCCAGAATCGCAAGATAGACGACCATCAACTGCTGGCCAATGCTCAAGTCCAGCCCCGCGAGCTGGCACAAAAACAGCACCGTCACGCCTTCATAAAGCGCCGTCCCGTTCTGATTGGCGGTCGCGCCTACGGTCAGCACGAAGCTGTTTATCTCCTGCGGGACGCCGAGGTTCTCTTCTGAGACTCGCAGAGCGGTGGGCAGCGTGGCGTTCGAGGATGAAGTGGAAAAGGCGGTCAGTATCACCGTCTTGATGCGCCGGAAGAATTCTATAGGGCTGATGCGTGAGAGAAAATAGACCGAAAGAGAGTAGACGCCGAACATCTGAAGCGAAAGACCTATCAGCACGGTGGCCACGAACCACGCGAGCGCTTGCAGAAGGTCTAGGCCGAATCGCGCGGTATTGTTAAAGAGCAGGCACGCCACCGCGTAAGGCGCGAACTTCATCACCATATCAATAATCTTGGCGGTGATTTCGTAGAGAGCTTCCAGCCCTCTAAGAAGCGGCGCGGTCACCTGCACGGGGATGAGAGTGATGCTGACGCCGACTATAAGCGCGAAGAACATCAGGTGCAGCATGTTGGGCGGGTCGGAGGCTACAGCCGTGACGGGATTCGACGGCACGATGGTCTTGACCACCTGCATCAGCGCGGAGTCTTTGTTGGCGGCGTTGGACTTCTGCGCGTCCTCGACCGTCTTGGAAGCGTCCGCGCCGAATCGCTGCCTGAGAGCTTCCGAGGTTGCCGGGTCAACGCGCGTGCCGGGCCGAATCGTATTAGCCAGCGTCAGCCCTATGACGACGGAGATGGCGGAGACAACCAGACAGTAGGCGAAGCTCTTTAAGCCGACCCGGCCCAGCTTGCGTATGTCGCCAATGCCCGCCACACCTACAACCAGAGATGAGAAGACGAGCGGCACGACTATCATCAGGAGCAGCCGCAGGAAGAGCGTCCCCACGGGGGCCGTGATGTTATCAATCACCCAGACCACGCGCGGGTTGTTGCCGCCGACAAGGGCGTTGACCGTAATGCCCGCGACAACGCCTACGACGAGTCCAATCAGAATACGCGTGTGAAGCGCCATGCCCTTCGGCTTATCCGGCGTCTCGTCATCAAGGTCTGTCGTCACCTCTCGCTCAAAAGCATCGGAAGCAATCTCCGGCCTCTGTAGCCCCTTCTCATCGCGTTTGTCGGCCATATTAACCTCGGTGATAAGTGACTAGTGACAGGTGACAAGCGGGAAGATGTTTTATCTCATCACTCGTCGCTCGTCACTCGTCGCTGACTTTTCATCTTCCCCAGCGCAGCTTGTCGCGCAGCACGTCGAAGTAGTTGCGGTTCATCGGCTGAACCAGATTGAAAGAAGTGCGACTCTTCTTTATAACGACGCGGTCTTCAACCTCCAGTGGAACGCCCACCTGTCCGTCCAAGGTGAGCGCGACCTCTTCGTTGGGCGTCTTCAGGCTAAGCTCTATCACAGCGTCGTCCGGCACTACTATGGGGCGGTTCGAGAGCGTAAAGGGGCAGATGGGCGTAATCACCACGCCGTTCATAGAAGGGTAGATGACCGGGCCGCCTGCCGAGAGATTGTAGGCCGTGGAGCCTGTGGGCGTAGAGACAATCAGCCCGTCGGCGCGGAAAGAGTTGACGAACTGGCCGTTCAGGCTGGTGTCAATCTCTATGATGCGGGCCAGCGCGCTCTTGTTGATGACCACGTCGTTCAGTACGCGCGAGCGCATCAACTGTTCGTCTGCTCGAAACAGCTCTGCGGCCAGCATCACGCGCGAATCAATCTGGTATTGTCCCTCAAGAATGGTTTCAAGAGCCGGGAACATCTCCTCCATGCGGAACTCCGCCAGATAGCCGAGGCTCCCGTAGTTGATGCCCAGCACGGGAACTTCGCTGTCGCCCAGCATGCGAGACGTAGCTATCATCGTCCCGTCGCCGCCGAGCACTATGATTAAATCTACCTGCCCGGCCAATTCTTCAGCCGCGACCGTTGCCACGGTGCAGCCTGTCTCGTGCTCTACACGCTCTTTTTCCAAATCGGGCGTGCCCATGAGCGTAATCGAATGGTCATCCAGCCATTTGACGAGGTTACAGATAGTCTTGAGCGCATCAGGTTGATGCGGCTTGACGACAACACCTACGCGCCTTATGACAGACTTCGCCATCAATTCTCTTAAGGTTCAAGGCAAGGGGGTTTGGAATTACTTGGACGGCTCGGATGATAACCGTCCGCGCTTTTAAGTGTCAACGAATGATGAAAAGCCCTTTGGCCTGTCTACTGCCGGGGCGCGCTCATGCCCGACCATTGTCCCTGCGGAATGAAGCTGGCCCAGAAATAGGGATGATTCCACGCCGCGCTCCTGAGCATTTCAAGCTGTACCTGCCGCAGAGCTTCCGCCCTTCCCTCTCCGGCCTGCAAACGGCGGTAGTAAGATACCATCAAATTTTGAGTCGCTTTGTCCGAGACTTGCCAGAGGCTAATCAACTGGCTCTCCGCCCCGGCCAGTACAAGCGCGCGGCGTAGGCCGTAAACTCCCTCGCCGTTTTTGACTTCGCCCAGACCGGTTTCGCAGGCGGACAGCACGACCAGCTTCGTCCCCCATAGATTAAGGCTCGCGGCTTCGAGCGCTGTCAGTATGCCGTTGTTTGAAGCGCCGCCGCGTCGCTGGTTAACGCCCGCCAGCGCCAGCCCAGAGCGCAGGAGCGGGTTCTCGCCGGACGCAGTCTCGGACGGCAACGTCTCTGTGAGGCTCAAGCGCGGGCCGCGCCGTCTATTAGAGGCTGAGCGTGCAGCCGGATTCAGGTCAGGCAGGAAAAAGCCGTGCGTGGCTATGTGCAGGATGATGGGCGCACGCGCCAGTTTGATGGCCTCTTCGGTCGCCCTTGTGCCCGTCAAGACCTGAGCATCCGGCAGGATGTTGCTGAGGGCCTGCGCCTCGCTCGCCGTGCCCGGTAAAGGCTTGAATGTTACCTGCTTCAAATCAAAGGCGCGGCTGCCCTCTGCGAGGCTCCCAGTGGAAGCGCTCGCGCCGCTCCCGTCGCCGGGCTGGTCGAATGAAGGGTCTGCTATAACCAAAGGCGCGGACTTATTACTCGCGCCCTCGGCACGCACCTGCATTCTGAGCAGGTCGCGCCCGCTCGTCAGGTACGTGATGCTGTAGCTCTCTATGAGATAACGATTCTGTTCGTCTACCAGAGCGTTGAACGGAACCAGATTGAGCGCCCCGTCGGGTGAAACCAGCAGGAGCGTCTTGTCTCCCAGCAGCCTGCGTATGGGCCGCATCACCTTTTCGTAGAGAGAGCGAGCGGCCCCTTTAACATTAAGACTCTTCCGGTCGGCAAGCGCCGTGCGGAACCGTGCTATGTCCGCGTCAATTAAGGCAGCGTCACCCAAATCAACCCAGCTCACCTGCCCGTCGCGCTTGAGGACGTATGCAGCGTATCGCGGGCTGCCCCACTTCTCTTCCGCTTTCTGCGCCCGGTTATTGAAGGGTCTGTAGAGCGCAATCTCTACGAGCGCGGCGTTCTGCGGAATAGCGTTCTGAACGCGCTCGACTGTAACGGTCTGTGATTGCGCCCTGAACTCGCTGCTGCGCGCACCCACCTCCGCTTCCAGCCGCTCTACTTCCGCCTGAAGCCTTGCCACTTTCGCCTGATGCTCTGCGGGCTGTGCGCCGCCAGCCCCCTCAAGCACGAGCGAAGCCAGTTCCGTTCGAGTCTTGTCCAACTCGTCCAGAAGCGTCCTATCCGAAGGGCTCATGCGGCGGCGCAAAGCGCCTACCTGCTCACTCATGGCATCCAGAGCGCGTCCCTTGCGACGCAAGACAGTCAGCAGAGCCAAGCCCGCAGCCTGTGTGTCTTCACGCTTCTGCATGTTGAACCAGACGGCGTAATCAGTATCGGTCGCAAGAGTGGCCAGATAGAGAAGCTTCTGCTTCTCGGAACCCGTATTCAGGATGAGCGAAAGATTATGCTCGTTAATCTCCGCGCTTCTGGCGAGCAGCGCCAGAGCCTGCGCCCTGTTGCCCTGCTCCTGATAGAGCGTCACGAGGTTCTGTAGCAGGGCCGCCGTTCTGGGATGTTGCGCGCCCAGCGATTTCTCCGTGACGGCCAATGACCGCAGGTATAACGACTCGGCAGTTTTGACGTCGCCTTTCACGTCGTATAGCGAGGCCAGATTATTAAGGGCGAGCGCCGTGTCCGGATGCTCCGCGCCGAAGGCTTTCTCCGTGATTGATAGAGAGCGGCGCATGAGCGGTTCGGCAAGCGCATAATCTCCGCGCTGCCAGTAGAGCACAGCCATGTTGTTCAGTACCGCCGCGACGTCGGGATGCTCCGCGCCCAGAGCCCTCTCGCGCAGAGTCAAAGCGCGCTGTAGAAGCTGCTCGGCGCGCGCATAATCTCTCTTCTCCTGATAAAGAGTCGCTAGGTTGATGAGCGGCGCGGCAAGCTCATCATGCTCCGCTCCGAGCACCTTCTCTTTAATAGTTAGGGCACGGTTCAGTAGCTGCTCGGCGCGAGCGTAATCGCCCTTAAGGGTATAGAGAATCGCTAGAGTGTTGAGTGAGATTGTGACATCCCTGTGCTCCGGGCCAAACCATTTCTCGCGTATAGACAGGCCGCGCTGAAGCAGAGGCTCTGCCTGAAGGTAATCCCCACGCTCCCGGTAGAGAGCCCCCAGATTATCTAGCGTCGTGGCCAAATCGGGATGATTAGGCCCGAGCTGCTTTTCCTGTATGGATATGGCGCGCTTGTATAATAGCTCGGCGCGCGCGTAGTCGCCCCTCTCCTGATAAAAGTAGGCGAGGTTGTTCAGGGAAGCGGCGACTTCTGCGTGCTCCGGCCCGAACGCCTTCTCTTTAATAGCCAGCGAGCGTAGATATAGAGGCTCGGCCTCAGCGTAATAGCCTCTGGCCTTATAAAGGTTAGCCAGATTGCCGAGCGTGCTGGCGACATCCGTATGCTCCGCGCCCTGCAATTTTTCACGCAACCCGAGGGCGCGCAGGTATAGAGGCTCAGCGCGTGCATAATCCCCCCGCGCCTCGTACAAGGCTGCAAGGTCGCCCAGCGTTTTCGCCACGGGCACGCTCTCCGCGCCCAAAGCCTTTTCGCGTATTTCGAGAGCGCGTTTAAGCAGAGCCTCCGCCCGCGCGTAATCGCCCCTCTCCTTGTAGACGAGCGCCAGACTGTTGAGCGACGCGGCGACATCCCTGTGCTCTGCCCCCAGACTCTTTTCTCTGATTGACAGGGCGCGCTCATACATGGCTGCGGCACGCGCGTAGTCGCCCTTATCTTCATAAACTTTCGCCAGATTATTCAGGGAGGCCACGATGTTCGGGTGCTCCGCGCCGAAAGCCTTTTCGCGCACCTTCAGCGAGCGCTCGTAGAGCGCCTCCGCCTGCGCGGAGTCGCGCTTGAGCACGTAAAGCTCTGCGAAAGAATCGAGCGTGATGACGAGATTGAGAGCGTCCGTGCCGCTAGCCTTCTCCTCAAGAGCCAGCACCCGCCGGTACAACTTTTCTGCGCGCTCGTAATCGCCTTTGCTCTTGTAAACATTGGCCAGCCCCAGAAGCGGCGTGACGTTGTAGCGATTATCTTCACCGCCGACCTTGACGTACATGGCCAGCATCCGGCTGTATAGCTGCTCTGCGCCGTTGTAATCTCCCGTCACGTAACGCAGGTGCGCGAGCCTGATGAGGGAGCCGAGTATGGCGAAGTGCTCCGCGCCGTAACTCTTCTCGTCTATGGACAGGGCGCGCTCTAAAAGAGGAATGCCGCGAGCCGCCTCCTGCTTTATGAAGTAAAGCTCACCGAGCGCGTTGAGAATCCTTGAGAGGTCACTATGCTCCTTCCCCTGCTCCCTTTCCACGATTGCAAGGGCGCGATTGTAAAGAGCCTCCGCCTCCGTGTAATCGTTCCTGCTTTGATAAAGACGCGCGAGGTTGAAGAGGATATTCGTCGTGACCGGATGCTGCGCCCCCTTTGACTTCTCGCTGATGGAGAGGGCGCGTTTAAGTAGCGGCTCGGCATCGTCCGGCGCGCGGCGTTTAAGGTGCATCTCCGCCCAGGCGTTAAGGAGAATAGCGACCTGCGTGTCATCTGCGCCTTGAAGCTTTTCCACCAGCCGCAGCGAGCGAGCATACATCTCGCCTGCGCGCGCGTAATCTTCTTTCGCCTCGTAGAGGTAAGCCAGATAGACCAGCGTTTCCGCAACCTTCTCGTGCCCGGCCCCTAAATCCTTTTCGGCAAGCGAGAGCGCTGTCTCAAGAAGCCTTTGCGCCTGCTCAAACTCCCGCTTCTCCATCAGGGCTCTCGCCTGCTCCTGTAGCGAGGCCACCTCTTTCTGTGCGCTCTTCTTTGAGTCCTGCGGCTGCGGCTGCGCGCCCTGACCAAAAGAGTTCGGGGCGAGGATTGGCGAGAGCCATAAGGTTATAATCGCTGCGGCTACGAAAAGTAGATTTCCTGCCCTGCGCATAATCTCTGCCCCTCCTTCACAACCCGCCGCCCGGACTCAATCCAAAATAGCGCGCCGGCCATGATGTTACCAGCCCTCAACTGCCACTTGGTTAAAAGACCAGAAAGCCAGCGATAATTTGCATGAAAGACTTCAGTGATGATTTCTAGAGGCGGGGTAAGTTGCTGCTCTACAATAGAAAGGCGCTTCGCTCTGAATTTCGCAAGATAAATAGAATGAAGCGAAATCCTGCCGGGCTTATATCTATAAACTGTCTTGCAGTAAAAAACGAAATTGCGCTGCTCCCAAGCCGAAGCCGAAAGCAGCGCAATCTCTGATTCCGTCTGAATCGCCCGAAGGCGACTCAGGGGAACGGCAACGGGCGCATGTACACGCAGCCTGCTGCCTCATTTATATACCGGACTAGGGAAGACTGGCGGTCAGTTCCAATCCGGTCAGCACCCGATTCAAGCCTGAAGGAATGAATCGTTGCGCCTCGTAAGCGCAGTGCCCTTAGGTTTTTGTTGTGGTGGCTTTCCTCCACCGCCGGTTACGAATCCCGGCAACGAGGCTTAAGAACCCGAAAGCTCTTAAGCGACTTTCAGCACTGCCTCCGGTGGTTCCTTTCCGAAGGAGCGCCACCTGTTTTTATCCAGATGGCCCAAGGAAGATTTTTCAACCCTCCTGTGGCTCAAGCCTTTCGGCTTCGACGCGAGGCGTCAATAGATGCGACTAAATCCGCCTGTCGCCTCTCTCAAACGACGCGTCGCCACGCCGCTCGCCGTTCCTCACATCGGTCGCAAGGCCCGTAAGCACCTGCAACGTGGGGAGGGTTATACGCTGCGGTTCTCAATGAGTCAAGCAGAAAATACTTTAACTATCGCCCGACTTTTCCACAACGCCTGTGGAAAAGGTTGTGGAAAAGTCTCTAATTGATGACAGGCAAGCTTCTAACTTTTTTGTTGCGCGTGAGAAAATTTTTTCTTCGCGTGTGATGATTCGAGTTGCTTTCCTGTTTCACGCGCCGCGTGCTCCATTCACGAATCAAGCTTTGCAGTTCCGAGCCGTCCCCGAGCGGGTCTAAAAGCTTCAACCAGAGCGGCAACGGCAGCCAGCCCCAGGCCGCGCCGTAAACTTCCGTGTTCAATTCTTCCACGCGATGCTCCACGCGCGCTTGCAGAGTGTCGGGAGGCAAATCTTCCCAGTTAACGTAGCAGGCGTGCTGGATACAGGGCGCGGGCTTCGCTCGCCTATGCACTAGACAACCGAAGCGCGCAACGTATAGAGGGCACGCGAAGGTCTGCGCGAACGTGTCGCCGGAAGTGCGTAAGCCGTAGCGAGTGACGGCCCTTCCGGCCCGCAGGTAGACCTCTCGTTTCTCCTCTTCGGAGAGACGCGGCGTGCGCTCTATGGTTTCGCGTATGGCTACGGCTTCGAGCCGTGTGATGTGTACGTTTACGAAGTGCGCGTCGAGACAGCACGCGCCGGGCGTCTGGCACGTGCGGCAATCTTCTGCGGCCTGCTCGTAGTCGCGCAGTATGCTCGTTTGATAAGAGGTCTTCAGACGCTGTAACTTTGCCAGAGCAGCCTGTTCCGGAAGACGATTCATCAGCTTTTTTCGTAGAGCGCAAGGAACTCGACGTTCCCGTCCGCTCCGGTTATGGGTGAAGTGATAAGCCCGCGCGCGCGCAGGCCGCAGGCTTCCGCCGCGCTGTTGACTTCCGCTATGACGCGCGCATGTTTCTCCGGGTCGGAGACTATGCCGCCCTTTCCTACTTCTCCCTTTCCTACTTCGAACTGCGGTTTGATGAGGGTAATGAATCGCCCGCGCTCGGTCAACAGGGGAACGATTGCGGGAATCACTTTGGTAGCGGAGATGAACGAAACATCCATCACAGCCAGGTCGAACCTTTCTGAAAAATCTTCCGGCTTCAGGTAACGCGCGTTGACGCCTTCTCTGGCTTCGACCCTCTCGTCCTGCCGTATGCGCCAGTCTAGCTGGTTGTGGCCCACGTCAACCGCGACCACACGGCGCGCGCCGTGCTGCAAGAGGCAGTCCGTGAAGCCTCCTGTGGAGGCTCCTACATCCAGACAGACAAGCCCTTCGACTTTCACGCTGAACTCTCGCAGCGCCGCTTCAAGTTTCAGCCCGCCGCGCCCAACGTATCGCGCGGCGGCATCACCCGCCCCTTTGACACGAATCGAAACGCCGGGCGGAAAGCTCTCCGAAGACTTCTCTACGCGCTGCTCGTCAGCCAGCACGACTCCGGCCATCACCATCGCCTGCGCCTTCGTGCGAGATTCCGCGAGCCCGCGCTCGACCAGAAGCTTGTCTATACGCTCGCGCTTCATCTTCACAGAGACACTTTATAGCAGAAGGTTTTGAAAGAGTTGAAACCAGCCGCGCAGTTAAGCCGGAAATAGAGCGAGGCCGGGAAACTTTTGGTTTACCCGGCCTCTTAAAAAAAGTGCTCGTTTTAGAGAAAGCCCGCGCGTCGTTTACTGGTCTGACGAGCAAGCTCTCTTTTTCGATTTTAGGGTCGCTGCGACCTACCTTCAAAGATTTCGCGTATGCGATTTATCTGTTCGCTGGCGCGTTCTACGCGACGAGGAATATCATCTACGTCCTCGTTACGGTCGCGCGCGCGGCGCTCGCGCCTCTGTGCGCGAGGCGTGTCCTGAACTTCGTCCGGCTCATCGTCCGCGCGCTTCCTCTCGCGTGTCGTAACCGGCGTGCTGGTCTTGACGTTATCTTCCTTATCCTTGTCTCTGCTGCTTCTATCAGCAGAGCGTTCCTCATCTTTCGTTGAAGCTCCGGGCGTAGCCGTCTTCGCGTCATCTTCACGGGTATCGTCAACCGTAGTCTTCTCTTCAATCTTCACTTCCGGCAGCGCGGGAACCTGTGCCTGCTCGTTGCTCTTCGGAGTCTGCACGGTAGCAGTTCGCGTGTCGTTGACGGCGGGAGCCTGCGCGGGCTGCGCGACTACCGGAGAAGCGCTCCTTTGCAGGTAGCGGTAGCGCGCGATGGCTAGGCCAGCCGCAAGCCCAATGCCTACGGCGGCTATGACCAGAAGCGGCAGAAATAGAGAGTGCCTGTATAAGGGCGCGCGCGTAGAGGCTTGCGGGTGGTCAAAGACTGGCGCGCTCTCTGCGGGCGTAATCGGCACAACGGGACGAGCCGAAAGCAGCGTCTCTTCGGCGTCGAAGTGAGGCGTCTCCGGCTCAACAGGGATAAGTATTTTTCTTCTATCTGCCATCTTCTTCTAATTTCTCTTTTCAAAATGGGCGCACGTCCCATTGTTGCGAATCTGTTGTAAATTCCGGTTGCAAACCTTAGGCCACTTGGTCAGCGAATTCACCGGCCGGGGCCGTTTTTCCTTTAAAAATGGGCTCCCGGCCTGAAATTTAGATGCCTGCCGACGCCCGAAAGTCACCCGTCGAAAGGCCCATAACAGAACGATCTCGTATAGCAAACTTACATTCTCGCGTGCGCCGGAAAGGTGCGCTTTCTGTTATTTCCGGATGCTGATTCCATTTTACGGCCGTCTCCTGATTAGAAAACTCTCTGCGCCCGTCTCAGCGTCTCTCTGCGTCTCTGCGGTGAATGACTATAAAGGCTACTCACCGCAGAGAGACGCCGAGGGGGCGCTGAGAGTTGTATTTAGGACACTGCTAACCGCTCCCACTCTGGCGCGCGTGGCCAAAGACGGCTAGAATAAGCCTGTCTTAACATTCTCGAAAGACATTTCCATCTTTACATTTGACGGGCCCGCGCCTTATGAAGCTGCGCCTTGTGAGAGCGCAGCTTCCGGCTCAGGTGGCCGTCTCTGAAGTTTCTCACTCAATGCTTTTCTTAAGGAGCTATAAGGAATGCACAGGTCTCTGATACTAGTCGTCCTAGTTCTCTTCGCTTCCGTACAGGCCGCAGCCGAGCCCGCGCAAGGCGATGGCCTCGCGCGCCTTCTCAGATTCCCGGACATACACGGCAACCTGATAACTTTCGTCTACGCGGGCGACATCTGGACAGTGCCATCTGCGGGCGGCACTGCGCGCAGGCTCACCTCTCATCCGGGGCTTGAGCTGTTTCCGAAGATTTCACCCGACGGGCGCTGGATAGCCTTCTCGGGCGAATATAGCGGCACCCGTCAGGTCTACATCATCTCTACGGAAGGAGGCGAGCCGCGACAGCTCACCTTCTACAACGACGTCGGCCCCTTGCCGCCGCGCGCGGGCTGGGACAACGCGGTCATGGGCTGGACGCCCGACGGTAAGAGCGTGCTCTTTCGCTCGAACCGCGTGGCGCAGAGCAACCGCTTGAGCCGTCCCTATCTCATCTCCATAGACGGCGGCACGGAGCAGCCGCTTCCGATTACCGAGACAGGTAGCATGAGCTTCTCGCCCGACGGCAGCCGCGTGGCCTTCACGCCCATCACGAACGAGTTTCGCGGCTGGAAGCGTTATCGCGGCGGGCAGTCGCCCGACGTATGGATTTACGACCTACAGCGCAACACGTCCGAGCAGATTACAACGACGCGCGCGCAGGACATGGTTCCCGTCTGGCTGGGCGACACCATCTACTACCTGTCGGACAGGGACTGGACGATGAACCTCTTCGCCTACAACACGCGCACGAAGAAGACTCGCAAGGTGACGAATCATTCGGACTACGACGCGCTCTGGCCTAGCGGATCCGGCGACCAGCTTGTTTATGAAGCTGGCGGCTACATCTATCGCCTGAGCGCGGACGGGGGCCGCGAGGAGCGCGTGCCTATCAAAGTCTACGGCGACTTCCCGGACACAGTGCCTTACTTCAGGAACGTCAAGCCGAACATAGAATCCTTTTCACTCTCTCCGAGCGGCGCGAGGGCTCTCTTCGCGGCACGCGGCGAGGTCTTCACCGCGCCCGCCAAGGAGGGAGAGATTCGCAACCTCACGGGCTCGCAGGGCGTGCGGGAACTCGCGCCCGCGTGGTCGCCGGACGGCAGGTGGGTGGCATACCTGAGCGACCGTTCGGGCGAGTATGAAATCTACGTGCGCCCGAGCGACGGCACAGGACAGGAGCGGCGCGTGACGACGGACGGCGACATCTGGCGCTTTCCGCTTCAGTGGTCGCCCGACAGCAGCATGATTGCCTACGGCGACAAGAAGCAGCGACTGCGCTACGTGACGGTAGCAACCGGGGCGACCACGGACGTAGACCACTCAACGACGAACGACATCACCAGCTATACTTGGTCGCCCGACAGTCGTTGGATTGCCTACACGAAGCTCGGAGAGAACCAGTTCTCGGAGATTTGGGTCTACTCGACACAGGAGCGTCGCGCGCAGAGGCTCACGGGCGGGATGACCAGCGACACGGAGCCTGTCTTTGACCCGAAGGGGCGCTATCTATACTTTCTCTCCAACCGTGATTTCAACCTCACGTTTAGCGGCTGGGAATTCAACTACGTCTACACTAACCCGACGCGCATCTACGTTGGCCTTCTGGCCGCAGACGGCCCGGCGCTCTTTCTTCCCACGAGCGACGAGGAGCGCATCAAGACAAGCGAGCGGCCTTTGACGACTCCGCCCAACCCGGCGCAGGCTCCGCCGCCTCAGGGGGCAAGAGCCGCGCAGCCCGGCGCGCAGCCGAGCCCGGAGGCCGCGACGACTCCGCAGCCAAGCCCGCAGCCCGACGCCAGGCCAGCCGAGAGGCAGGCGGGCGGGCTCGTCAAGATTGATTTTGAAGGCTTCGAGAATCGCGTGCGCGCCATTCCGGGCCAGCCTTCCAACTATCGTCGCCTTGCGGCCACACAGGACGGCGTGCTCTATCTTTCCGGCCCCGGAAAGCTAGCGCTCTACAACCTGAACGCAAAGGCCGAGCAGACCATCATAGACGGCATCCGAAACTACGACCTCTCGGACGACGGCAAGCAGATAATCTTTCAGGCCGGAGAGAATTTTGGCATCGCGCCCGCGACGCCGGGACAAAAGCCGGACGCGGGCCTTCTCAAGTTCGAGGGAATGACCGTGAAGATAGAGCCGCGCGCTGAGTGGCGGCAGCAGTACGTGGACGCTTGGCGCATCATGCGCGATTGGTTCTACGACCCGAACATGCACGGCATGAACTGGCCCGCGATACGCGCCAAGTACGAGCAGCTCGTGCCCTATGTCGCCAACCGTGAAGACCTGAACTTCCTGCTGACGGAGATGGGAAGCGAGCTGATGGCCGGTCACATCTACGTGGAGCGCGGCTCCGACCCGCCGCGAGTCGCGCGAAACGACGGTGGATTGCTCGGCGCAGAGATTACGCCCGACGCTTCGGGCTATTACAAAATCACCAAAATCCTTCCGGGCGAAAACTGGCATGACAGCTTCCGCTCGCCGCTCACCGAGCCGGGCGTGAAAGCCAGAACCGGCGACTTCATCCTAGCGGTTGACGGACGCCCCACGCGCGGCGTGAAGAATTTCTATGAGCTACTGGAAGGCAAAGGCGACCGCGTAGTCACGCTCACGCTCAACTCGCGGCCTGATACTGCGGGCGCGCGCGATGAGCGCGTCAGGCCGGTCAAGAGCGAAACTAACCTTCGCTATCTTGATTGGGTGCAGGCGCGTCAGGCGATTGTAGACAGGCTGTCGGGCGGGCGAATCGGCTACATACACGTCCCCAACACTGCGGTCGAAGGCAATCGTGAGCTTTTCAAGAACTTCTACCGGCAGACGAAAAAGGAAGCGCTCATCATAGACGACCGCTACAACGGCGGCGGCTTCATCCCAGACCGCATGATAGAGCTTCTTGAGCGTAAGCCCTTGAGCTACTGGGCGCGGCGAGGGACGGGCGCGACCTCAACGCCTGCGTTCGCTCATCTTGGGCCGAAGGCCATGCTGATTAACGGCTACGCAGGCTCAGGCGGAGACGCGCTTCCCTACTACTTCCGCGAGCAGGGATTGGGAAGAATCTTCGGCACGACAACGTGGGGAGGTCTGATTGGCCTTTCCGGCAACCCGCCGCTCGCGGACGGCGGGAGCCTGACGCCGCCCACCTTCCGCTTCATGGACACGGAGGGACGCTGGGCCGTTGAAGGCGTCGGCGTAGACCCCGACGTAGAAGTAGTTGACACCCCCGAAGCACTGGCGCGCGGCGAAGACC
Organism: Pyrinomonadaceae bacterium; assembly: GCA_036389255.1. Lineage (GTDB taxonomy): Bacteria > Acidobacteriota > Blastocatellia > Pyrinomonadales > Pyrinomonadaceae > JACVRN01. The sequence continues at coordinate 424,633 of DASVQI010000041.1, read as the reverse complement.
CCACGCTCGAAGCCGCAGTGAAATACCTGATGGATGAGTTGAGGCGCAACCCGCCAAGACGAGTCACTGTCCCCGCGCCGCCCGTACTACTAAGACAGTGAATCACCTTTAACAAAGGGTAAGGATAAGTGAAAGCCGTAGAGGCCCGGAGAATTTAATTTCTCCGGGCCTCTACGGCTTTCTCAACAGGCTTGATGAATCAGCTTCTGACCTTCTGCCGCTTGGCTCGGCGGTCGTCCAGCACCTCTATGCTCTCTTTGACTCGCGTGTAGATGCCGTCGGAGTCAAGTCCGTACTTCGCCAGCAGCAGCTTCGCGTCGCCGTGCGTGACCAGCCGGTCGGGAAGTCCCATGCGGACGACGCGCACGCTGTCCAGCAGCCCGTTCTCTTCCAGAAGCTCCATGACGGCCGAGCCGAACCCGCCCGCCAGGTATGCCTCTTCGACGGTGACGATGAGTCGCTTGGTGCGCGCCAGCGCGAGCAGAAGCCCCGCGTCCAGAGGCTTGACGAAGCGCGCGTTGACCACGGTCGTCTCTATCCCTTCGGTCGCCAGATGCTCAGCAGCCTGCAAAGAGGGATAGACCATGGAGCCGTAAGCAACTATGCCTATGTCGCCGCCGTCGCGCAGGATTTCTCCCTTGCCGATTTCAAGTAGCTGCGGCTCGCGGTCAATCGGGACGCCCATGCCGTTGCCGCGCGGGTAGCGCAGCGCGGCCGGCCCCGCATGCTCTATGGCCGTCAGCATCATGTCGCGCAACTCCGCCTCGTCCTTCGGAGACATCAGGACTATGTTCGGCTGGGCGCGCAGGTAAGCTATGTCTAGCAGCCCGTGATGCGTGGGCCCGTCCGGCCCCGCTATGCCTGCCCTGTCTAGAGCGAAGGTCACGTTCAGATTCTGTATGCAGACATCGTGTATAAGCTGGTCGAAGCCGCGCTGAAGGAAGGTGGAGTAGATGGCCGCCACGGGCTTCAAGCCTTCGCAGGCCATTCCGGCTGAGAAGGTGACGGCGTGCTGCTCCGCTATGCCTACGTCAAAGGAGCGCTCGGGGAACCTCTTCAACGCACGGTCAATGCCAGTGCCGTCGGGCATGGCCGCCGTCAGCGCCACAATCTTTTCGTCCTTCTCCATAAGCTCGCACAGAGTGTCACCGAAGACGGCCGTGTACTGCGGAGCCTTGGAAGCGGATTTGACCGGCTCGCCCGTGCGTATATCGAAGGGGCCGGTGGCGTGCCACGCGTAGTAGTTCTTCTCGGAAGACGGAAAGCCCTTGCCCTTGGTTGTGAGAGCGTGGACGATGACGGGGCTGTCCTTTATCTGCTGCGCTTCGCGCAAGGCCGCCACGAGTGCGCGCGTGTTGTGGCCGTCAACGTAGCCTATGTACTTGAATCCCAGCTCGTTGACCAGTGCGCCCGGAAGCACAGCCGCAGCCAGCGCGTCCTTCATAGTCTTGGCCGCGTGATGCAGGCGCTCTCCGAGGCCCGGAATCGCCAGCAGCGTTCCTTCCACTTCATCCTTAAAGCGGTGGTAGCCGTGCGCCTCGCGTATGCGGTTCAGGTAGCCCGTCAGCGCTCCGACGGCAGGCGCAATAGACATCTCGTTGTCATTGAGCAGCACTATCAGTCGAGTCTTGAGATGTCCCGCCTGATTGATGGCTTCCATGGCCATGCCGCCCGCGAGTGAAGCGTCGCCTATGACCGCGCAGACGTGATGCGACTGATTGCTGCGGTCGCGCGCAATGGCCATGCCGAGAGCGGCTGAGATGGAGGTGGAGGCGTGGCCCGCGCCGAACACGTCATACTCGGATTCGTCACGACGCAGAAAGGGCGAGAGGCCGCCGTACTGCTTGATGGTCGGAAGCTGGTCGCGCCTTCCCGTCAGAATCTTATGAGCGTAAGCCTGATGGCCTACGTCCCAGACGACGCGGTCTGTGGGCGTGTCGAAGGCGTAATGAAGCGCGACGGCCAATTCCACGGCTCCGAGGCTTGCGCCCGTGTGGCCGCCTATGCGCGCCATCGTCTCAAGTATGTACTGGCGAATCTCGTCCGCAACCGTCTGCAACTGTTCGGGCTTCAGGCGGCGCAGGTCTTCCGGCGAATTAATCTGATTTAATAGTTCCATTCTGGCCGGGTATTGTAACGCGACTACGAATGTTTTGCTATCTCACAAAAAGTTAAATCCCACTGGCGCGATGATTCTCTCCGAGAGTGAAAAGGCTCTACTCAGGGACGAAATCGTAGCTAATCGTGCCGGATACTTTAACGGGCTTCCCCGCCGGCTTCTAAAACAGAATCCGTCCTCAAGTCAACGATTATTCTTTGGCGCGAGCCGGGAGCCGTTACCGTAGGCTCCCGGCTAAATTTCCCTCAGAGAGAATCAAAGCACGCTCCGGCACGCTCATTCTCACGTGCGCCCTTAGCGCGAGATGGCAACGGGCGAAACCGTAGAGGTGCAGCACGCGCCGGTTTCGGCCAGATTGTCTTCCAGCACGACGAAGACTTCCCACTCGTTGCCGTCCGGGTCGTGTACCCAAGTCTTGTCCTGCACGGCATAGCAGCAGTTGGTCTGCATCTCGTCGCGCGTCACGAGCCCAGACTGCTGCCACCTTTCGCGCACCGCCAGCACGTCTTCCGTGGAGGCCACTTGCAGCCCCATGTGCGAGAGAGCGCCGCGCTCCTTGAACGCCACCTGATTCAAGGTCAGGTTGAGCGGCGGGTTCTCCACATTAAATTTCGCGTAGCCCGTACGCACCTTGCTCGGCTCTATCCCCAGCATTTTCCTGTAAAACTCTATGCTCTCCGTCACGTTTCTGACGTTCAAAGCCAAGTGAGCCTTGAGCACGTTGACACCATTCGCTTCCTCTTTTTCCATCTTTTTCAGCTCCTTCGTCAATCAGACTTCATATTCGCTTTGGCGAATACGTTGCAGCATACGCCCCGCCGAACATATCTGTCAAGACAAATATGTCCTGTCGTGCTAAAATATTTTCCATGAGCGGAAAGGACAAGGCATTCGACATAGAGTTGTTGTTTCGGGCGCTGGCAGACCGCACGCGGCTGAGGCTTTTGAACCTGATGGGGACAGACGAGATTTGCGTCTGCTTTCTGACGGAGGGCCTGAAGATAAACCAGCCGAAGATTTCGCGTCATCTGGCTTACCTGAGGCGGGCAGGGGTGGTCGCGGCGCGTCGTGAAGGCAAGTGGATGCACTACCGCGTGGCGGAGCCGCCGGACGAGCACGCCGCGCGAATCTTCAGAGAGGTGCGAGAGTGGCTGGCGCAGGACGCGGAGATGCAGCGCGACCGCGCCCGTCTCATCAAGCTCTGCTGCGCGCCGCAGGTGCCCGTCCAGCTAAAAGGCGCGCCGCGCCCCGCCAGCATCATGCAGCAGGCATGAAATGAATCAATTTCTTCTGAGTTTCAGGATGGAGATTTCGGGGCGGACGCCGAGGCGAACCGGAAGACCTATGACGCCTGTACCTGCGGAGACGTAGAGCTGTGTTCCGTTCTTCTCGTAAAGCCCCTGCACGTACTTGAAGTCTCTGCCGTAGCGTATAGGCGTGCCTATGAAGGGGAGGCTCACCTGCCCTCCGTGCGTGTGACCGCTCAGGATGAGCGAGACGCCGTCCGTTTCCGGCAAGTCCAGCACCACCGGCTGGTGCGAGAGCATCACACTCGGTCTTCTCTTATCAATGCCGTGCAGCGCTCTGGCCCAGTCCGCGCGCGCCCAAGTCCAATCGCCAATCCCCACAAGCTGAAGCGTGTCGCCGCCGCGAGTGATTAAAGTATTCTTATTCTCAAGCACGCCTATGTGGTGGCGCTCCAGTGCGCGCACAGTCAGAAGCGAGTCTGTGTAGTGGTCATGATTGCCTAGCACAGCCCAGACGCCTTCAGGCGCAGACAGTGTGCCGAGGGCCTCCGCGCAGGGCTCTATGTAGCGGCGGTAAGAGGTAGTGTAGTCGCCCGTCAAGGCTATCAGGTCGGGCTTCGTGCTCATGGCCGCTTCGACTACGCGATGAACTTCAGCGATTGAGACGAGGCGGCTATGATGAACGTCTGTAATCTGAGCTATGCGAAAGCCTTCGAAGGCGGCGGGCAGCTCCGGCACGAAGATGTCAGTCTCCGTTATGCGGTAGTTGTGCGGCTCTATGAGGCTCGCGTAAAGAGAGGTCGCGGAAATTGCCAGAAGCGGCGCGGCTGCGGCCCCGCGCAGGAAATCTCTTCGCGTCGGCTTGAATTTCGTCACACAGGAATTCTAATACCAGATGACGCAATAAAAGAAGGCGAGGTCAGGCGGCGCACCTCATTCTCTTTAATCCGGCTTACTCTTCTACGTTCAGCGTTTTGTCGCCGCGAAGCAGTAGGGACTGGGCGCGCAGCGTGTAATCACCCGCCACACCTTTGTCGGCAAAGAGCACGCCGTCGCTAAACAGCACTCCATCGCCAAAGAGCACGCCGTCGCTAATGAGGACTCCATCGCTAATCAGCACGCCTGAGCTTAGGAAGCGCACGCCCTCGCTCATGGTGATGCCGTTGCTGGTCAGTATGTGGTCGCCAATCAGCACGCCGTCGCTGATGAGGACGCCGTCGCTAATGAGGACTCCGTCGCTGATTAGCACGCCATCGCTGAACAGAACTCCGGAGCCATAGATTCCCTGATACCGGGTGACGAGCGCCGTGCCGGTCGCGTAAGTCTTGTCAATTATGATGCCCTGCGCCCAGGGGAAACCGGTGCGCTCAGGGCCGTAAGCCGTCTGGTTGGAAAGCGAAGTCTCGGGCTGCGGCGGCTCGCCGGTGGAAAGCAGGGGGCTTCCGACCGTTGCGCCCGTCAGGTCTGTTCTGATTGACTTTGCAAGTCTCACAGCGCCTTCTATGTTGAGTTGTCCCGCTCCCTGCTCAAGCATGTTGTAGCCTGCTAGGGGCTGAGCCGTGTACATGAGAATGGCTTTAATCATGTTCGGTGTCAATCGCGGGTTGGCCTGCAAGAGAAGGGCCGCCGCGCCCGCCACCACAGGCGTCGCCATAGACGTGCCGTTCAAGCGCATCATCCTCTCATCCGGCTTTTTACTGCCGCTCGCGTCCAGCGACGGATCTCTCGAAACAAGGTAGTTTGAGAAGGACTGCGCGGAGACAATCCTGTTACCCGGCGCTACCAAATCAGGCTTGATGAGATGGTCGTAATGCCTCAGGCCCGTCTCGTCCGTCCAGAAGCTTCTAGTAGGCCCGCGCGAGCTGTAGGTGGTAACGCCGTCGTCGCTGCGGTTGAACGTGCCAAAGCTATTGCTTGCGCCGACGGTGATAGCCGAAGGCTCGTTACCGGGCGCATGTATCAGGCCGTAAGACTTCTGGCCCTTCACGTCTTTACCTTCGTTGCCTGCGGCAGCTACTACCACGATGCCCGCGTCAACAAGGCGGCGCACCGCCCTGCAAATCGGGTCATCCCTGTAAGAATCAACGGCGGGCATACCAAGGCTCATGTTGACGACTCGCACGTTGTAGTGCGAGCCGTTCGCCAGTATGTCGTTGAGCGCCGCCAGAACAGATGAAACATTTCCGGTGCCGCGAGAGTTCAGCACTCGCAGGTTATAGATGGTCGCGCCCGGAGCGATGCCGACATACTTTCCTTTCTGTACGCTCTCGCTTCCGGCAGCGATGCCCGCGACGTGCGTGCCGTGGCCGTAAGGGTCGTCCGTGCGATTCTCGCCCGTGTAATCTTTGCTGTGAACTATGCGCCCGGTGAAAGACCTGTGAGCGCTGTAGATGCCTGAATCAAGGAAAGCTATGCCGACGCCCTTGCCGTCCAGCGAGTAGGTAGCGCCCGTGCCCGTCGTCTGCGCGCGAACGGCATCGGCCCCGGTCGTTGAAGAGATATGGCTGCCGAGGGAAACGACTTCCCTATCGCTTGAGACGTAAGAGACTTCTGCGAGCGAGGCTAGCTCTTCTATAGCATCTACCGGGAGTTCTGCGGCCAGCATGTTCAGGCTATCGAACTGTCCGTTGACGTGAATGCCGTTCCGGTTGAGCAGCGCGTTCAGTCGGCCCGTAGGCTTGCCGTCAAGCTGTATGATGACGCTCGCCTTCTCGGAGCCGCGCTTGCCGCTTTGTCGCTTCTCGTTGAGGTCGGAAGAGACTTTGTTATGACGGCTGCGCGCAGCCTCTTCATCCTTTTTGCCTTTGGAGCCGGCCGTCGCCGCGACATTCATCAGAGAGCCGCAAAGGAGCGCAGCGACCAACATGAGCGCGGCCAGCTTCGAGATTGAATGATAAGGCTTGAGGTTTCTCATCAGGATTCCTTTCAACAACCATCCGGGCAAAAGAGACAAATAGCGCGTGGCTTCTAAAGCCAATGCGTGCGCTCCGCTATCTACAAGCCCCGTGCCGCTCGCCTCTTATTCATTAAAACTTCGGTTTTTCTTGGGATTTTCGGCTATAAGCCTCTGAACTACGCTTGACCGTCGGCATGAGGTCAGTCAGATTGAACTTCCCCTCAAACTCAATCTGACACTATCGGTCAACAACTACAGGTGAGATTACTGCACGAAGATATTAAGGAAACAGACTTGCAGCTTTCAATCATTCCCGGCCTCTTCCACGCCCGCGCCGAACTCATCCGGCGGGTCAATCTCCACCTCCGGCATAGGCTCAAACTTCGTCTCATCAAACGGCGGCAACACGGGCTCATCTGCCCCCAACTCCTTCAGAATCTCCCGCGCCTTCTCCAGCCCCCAGTGATAAGCAAAAGGCGGCCCATCGCACCAAGCCAACTCGTAAGCCCTCCTCGCCGCCTCCACAGCCTTCGCATGATTGCCCGCATCCCGCTCCACCTCAGCCAGCACATTCAAAGCATCCGCATGAAACAACGGATATGGCCCCCTCTCCGCCATCTCCCAGCCATCCCCCAACAACTCCCGCGCCGCCTTCGCATCTCCCTGTCGCCGCCTCAACTCCGCCAACGCAACAAGCGCAGGGAGTTCGTCATCAACCAAGCTAACCATACGAGCGCGGATGAGCGCATGGTGCAGCCGTTCATCAGCAGTGACGAGCTCGTTCAAGCCAAATGCTGCCTCGCCTTGCACCAGCGCCGCAATGATGAAATCACCCTCAAGGCTCTGAATATGAGCCAATTCCCACGCACGATTGGCGAACAATAGGGCATCCGCAAACTCGCCGCGCCAAAGCGCGCTACGAGCGAGATCAGAATTGACTGAGCCCTCACCTTGAGTATGAGACTGCGCCATAAATAGTCGCAATGCCCGATATAGGGCAGAGCCGGATTCATTCGCCAGCCCACGCGTTGCTAGTGTGAAGCCAAGCCAACGCAGACTGACCGCTTCCCCAAAACGCTCTTCCTGCTCGCGTATGATGACAAGCGCGCGCCGCGCGGCAACCTCCGACTCGCACAATGCCCCTGACAGCCGCAATGTGTATGACAGATTGCGCAAACCAACGCTAAGATTGCTGTTATCCTTCAGCTCCGAATAAATTGTATTACCGAGGAGGTGCAGCACAGTTGCGCGTCTCGGCTGTCCGATGAATTGATACCCTAGCGCCAGCGTATGGAGTATGTAGCCTTGATCATTTTGTCCCTTCAAACGCGGCAACTGCTCTAGCCCGTCAGGAAAGAGTAACTCCAAAAGTTCGACACGTTGCCGGCCGGCACTCAGACGAAAGTGCATGGCGTCACTCAATTGCTCGTAAAAAAGATCACAGGCATCATCATAACGCCCCAGCCCTATCAGCGTGTTGTACAGTTCAATGGCGGGCGTGAGGTCTTCGAGGCTAGTGACCTTTCGCCAATCGTTAATCTTCGGCACTGCCTCCAAATGCGCGTGCAGGCTCGTATAGACGCCGCACCGTGCGTCGTCGCCCAAGCCGCTCCACACGACGCCGCGCACGAGCGGGTGCAGGTCGTAGCGGTTCGCTCGTTTGTCCCAGCCGACCAGCCCTCGGTCTTCCAACTCGGTCAGCACTTCATCAAGCTCACGCTCGTCTACGGAGGGCTTTCCTTCACCTATCAACAATGCGGCAAGCGTGTCGTAGCGGGCCGGCATTCTGAATGCGGCGACGGTGCGCAACACTTGTTGCGCTTTACCGTCCAGCCCGCGCAGAGCGAATTCTAGTACATGGCTCATCGCGTCCTGTAAGTGTGGGAACTTGGTTGGGTCGAATCGCGGATTGGCTTTGCGCCATTCTTCAAAGTTGCCGGGGGCGCGTCGGTAGCGTTTCACTTCTCCTGCCAGCGCTTGGATGAGCAAAGGATGTTTGCCAAAGGTGGCGAAGACCGGCAGCAGGAGGTCGCGCGCGCCGGAAACTTTAAAAGCACGCCAGAGTTCGACAGCGTCTTCGTCAGTCAGCCCTGCGAGTTCGAGCTTGAAGCTACCGGGTATTGAATCCCCGCCTTCTGTTTCAAGTTCTGCGGGATAAAGGCGCGTGCTAACAAGGATGCGCGAATTTGTTATCTGCGCGAGCTTCTTTAAGAACTGACCGGCGCGGGGGTCTGCGGTCTTGCGTAGATTTTTTTGACCGCCCACCTGACTGTCTTCAAGTCGTGCGGCATCCATGCGGGCGTAGGCAATCAGGATTCTTTCCAAGCCGTCCAGCACAATCAGGTGCGGCTCGCGGTCGAGCGCGGCGAGCAGTTGTGTCTCACGCTCGGGCGCGGGAATCTGTTGTACGTCACTCAAGGGGCGACCCGACACATACGCCAGCGCACGGGTTACGAAGTTCTCAAAGGTGGCATCGGATTCGTAGAAACTCCACCACATGCGGCCCGCGAGCGGGTTCATCTCCTGCTGTGCTATGTCTTTGAACCACGTCCATGTGAGCGCGCTCTTGCCTAGGCCGCCTATGGCGACGACGTTGAGGATGCGCGCTTTGTAGACTTCCGCATCGGGTTTGGCCACCCAGTCGGTGAGAAGGCTTAGCTCGGCTTGACGCCCAACCAGACGGTGAGTTTGCAGCAGCGTGTAGGGATGCGCGATGAAGGCTTCGGGAGGCTGCGGGATGTCGCTGACGTAATGGAACGTTGTGAGGTCAGGCTTGCGTAGCTTTGACAGGCTGTTTATGACGTGGGCGCGAAGGTCGGCAGGCGAGCTAAAGAAGTTGACGATATTCTCCGTCTGCATGCGCTCTTTGAATGACTTGAGCTTCAGCGCACTTTCGCCTTGCTCCACGTCTTCAATCGTGATCGGATGGGTCTTGTCCATTACGAAAATCAGGCGCGGGATTTTACGTTCTACGGCGCGGTCGTATTCCATCTCCGTGACGGAAATCCGGCGAGGATTGTTCTCCTTCGGCACGTACCCATAGCGATGAGCGAAGATACCCACATAAATGTCCGCCTCGTCTACCATTTTGAGCGATGCGGAGATTGCTTCGGCATCGCTCGCGGGTAGATGTTCCATCATCTTTGGGAACATGCCTTGCCGCAGACAAGCATCTTCAACTTCTTTGCGATGCTCCGGCAGGTCGCGCGCGGTGCTGCTGACCATCACGTTTTTGGTCTTATTGCTTTTAGTTTGACTCACGTGAGGATTCTCCAATCCGAAAGAGATGAATCCGAGAAACGAGGGGTGCGTGCTGCCATATTCTAGCACCGATGCGGGCCAAAATTGGTTTGTGTCTTTGCCTTTCTGAAACGGGTGGCAGAGCCTTGACAATATCATCTAAGGGGTTAGAATAATTGCTCGCCCATAATAGGGCAGTATTCGCGGAGATGTGGCCGAGTGGCTGAAGGCGGCGGTTTGCTAAACCGTTAAGGGTCAAAAGCCCTTCACAGGTTCGAATCCTGTCATCTCCGCCATAAAGATTGCAGCGACGAGTGACAAGTGTCGAGTGACAAGTTCTTAAAACTTGTTGCGGACTCGCTCTTTGTCACTCGTCGCTATTTTAGGGCGGCGAAACAGCCAGCCGCTTATCTCCTGTTACTCATCGCTACTTTATGATTCGAGTTCGCTTTGCACCCAGCCCCACAGGTTATCTACACATAGGCTCCGCTCGCACGGCGCTCTTCAACTGGCTCTACGCGCGCAACACTGGCGGGACATTCCTGCTGCGTATAGAGGACACAGACCTCCAGCGCTCAACGGAGGCTTCTACGCGCTCCATCATAGAGGGCTTGGAGTGGCTGGGGCTCAACTACGACGAAGAGATTGTCTTTCAGTCGAACAATGCCGAAAACCACCGAAGGGCCGCGCGCCGTCTGGTGGAAGAGGGGCGCGCTTATCGTGATTTCACGCCGAAGGTCGAGCGCGCGGACGCCGGTATCAAAGAGGGCATAGCCGAGCGAGCGCGCGCTCAGGCCGCAGAGGGCGTCAACCATCGCAACAATCCTTACCGCGAGTTATCTAAAGAAGAGTCGGACAGCCGGGCAAATTCCGGCGAGCCTTTCGCCATTCGACTGAAAGTCCCGGAGGTGGGAAAGACCTTCTTCGCCGACGTAGTTTACGGCGAGCAGTCGCGCGATTACGCGGAGATAGAAGACCTCGTGCTGCTCAGGTCTGACGGGCATCCTCTCTATAACCTTGCCGTCGTCATTGACGACATGGACATGAATGTGACGGATGTCATACGCGGGCAGGATCACCTGACCAATACGCACAAGCAGATTCTCATATACGAGGCGCTTGAAAAGACGCCTCCGCGCTTTGCTCACCTGCCGCTTATCTTAGCGCCGAACAAGGGTAAGCTCTCCAAGCGAAAGCACGGCGAGGTAGTGTCGCTGACGACCTATCGCGACAGAGGGTTCGTGGCGGCTGCGTTCCGAAACTTTCTGGCGCTACTGGGCTGGTCGCCGGAAGAGGCCGAGAAGGAATTGATGACTTTGGACGAGCTTGTGATGAGCTTTTCACTTGAAGGCATACATCGCTCGAACGCCGTCTTCAACTTCAACGAGACAGACCCGCGCCATTGGACTGACGACAAGGCGCTGTGGATGAACGCGGAGTACATCAGGACGATGCCGCTCGCAGAGCTTATCCCGCTAGTCAAGGACGAGCTGCGCTCGGAAAAGCTCTGGCGCGAAGAGTACGACATGGAGGAGCGAGCGTGGTTTGAGCGCGCGGTCGAGTTGATACGCCAGCGCTTCTTTACGCTCAAGGATTTTTCGACGCAGGCGCGCGCGTACTTCTCCGACGATTTCGATTTCGAGCCTGCGGCTATCAAGAAGAATCTGCTCAAAGACCCTAAACTTAAAGAGTTGCTGCCGCAACTGGCAGACCGGCTGGAGACGGTCGAGCCATGGACTGCCGAAACCAGCGAGCAGGCCCTGCGCGCCTTCTCGGATGAAGCAAATGTGAAGGCGGGTCTTCTGATTAACGGCTCGCGCACGATGCTGACGGGTCAGGCGGTCGGCCCCTCCATGTTCGAGGTCTTCGAAATCATAGGCCGCGAGCGCTCCGCGCAGCGCCTCAGAAGCGGCGTGCCGTGGTTCGAGGTCGCCGGCGAGCTTAAGGATGTATGAGTCCGAAGTCTAAAACTCTTTCTGTCAACCCGGGTCTTTAGGCTTGGAACTTTATTTGAGGAGTGCTTTATGCTTCAGAGATTAGCTTTTATCATTGCCGTAGTTTTCGCGGCCGCGCCGCTTTGCATGGCGCAGAACTCCAACACGCCAGCGCCGCCAGCATCGCGCCCGCGCACGCAAACTACCGCTCCGGCTCAGACGCAGCAGGGCAACACGGACTCGCGTACGACGGACGCGGGCGCGCGTCAGGGACGCACGGCTCGCCGCAACAACACAGGCAACGCGGACGACGTCTCATCCAAAGGTGTCGTTGACGCGTTCGACTCTCTGATAGCGGGGATAGAGAAGGCGGACGTTGCTCTGGTGACGAACGCTTACTGGAACTCTCAACAGCTTATACTCTTTAACTTCAACGGCACGGTCACGCGCACATGGGAGCAGATGCGCAAGAATCGTGAAAGCTCTTATCCGAACCTTAAGGACGTGAAGCTCACGGTGCGAGACCGCCGCGTGCTGATGCTCGGACGCGATGCGGCCATGGTCACTTGTCTATGGACGCAGACGCAGACCTACAAGGGGACGCCTGAAACAGCTTCGGGCCGGATGACGCTGGTCTTCCAGCGCATCAACGGCCAGTGGAAGGCCGTTCACCTGCACACTTCTCCCGACGCGCCAGACCCTTCGCGGCTGCCCGCTTCGGAACAGACCACGACGCCGACAAGGCCCTGAGCCGCTAGTTGTCGCTTGAGTCGCTTATATGCGTGCGGAGTAAGTATCTAGATGGAAAATCGTCTTCTAGCCTGCCTGCCGGAAGAAGAGCTCGCGCGCCTGAGCCCTCACCTAGAGCGCGTCACGCTCAGTCACGGCCAACACGTGATAGTGCCGGATGAGCCTATCAGGGACATCTACTTTCCACTGAACTGCCTGCTTTCTCTGGTAACGATTCTAGAAGACGGCTCGACCGTAGAGTCCGGAACAATCGGGCGCGAAGGCATGTCGGGCGTGCCAGTCCTTCTGGACGCAGGGACGACCACCATGCCTACTTTCACGCAGGTTCCCGGCGAGGCTTTGCGCGTCAGGGCCAGCGTAGTTAAAGAGATGTACGACGAAGGCGGCCCACTCAGTAAGCTTCTGAATCGCTACATACACACGGTCATAATCACAGGCTCGCAGTCCACGGCCTGCAACGCACGGCACAAGGTGGAAGAGAGGCTCTGTCGCTGGCTGTTGATGAGTTCGGACGGCGTAGGCTCGGACGAGGTAAATCTGACGCAGGAGTTTCTGGCGACGATGCTCGGCGTCAGACGCCCCGGCGTCTCTGTCGCGGCCGGAGTGCTACAGGACGCGGGATTGATTAGCTACGGTCGAGGGACGATACGGATTCTTAATCGTGAGGCGCTGGAGCGGGCCGCCTGCGAGTGCTACAGGATGACGAAGGAAGAGTACGACCGTCTCTTCAGTAGTTGAGCTTCTCTTTCATCTCTTAAAAGAAAGAGAGACGCTTCGCATTTCCAGCAAAGCGTCTCTCGTCGGTGTAACTGTTGGGATTAGCCTGTGTGCCTTTGTCTAATTCAGACAACGAACTCGGACCAAACACCCAAACAAATAGGAAGTGTTGTCCTGAAGTTCTAGGCTTCAGCCACCTCACTGTGATAAGAACTCATATATTTTAGAATCACCTCCTTCCTCAGTGTTAAGGCGATAATAAATGAGTATCTATTGTGCGTCAACCGTTATTTTCATCCATTATCTTGTGTACTCAAGGCGGGCTCGCGCCTGAATACCCGGCGGCCTTCTACGAAGAGTTCGCGCGCGTGCTCGACTCCGAAGAAGTAGGCTACTTCGCGGTAATCCGAAGCGTCGTGTATGCAGAAGTCAGCGCGTTTCCCCTCTTCGATTGAGCCGACTTCGCTTCCCAGTCCGAGGCTGTACGCAGCATTGATGGTCGCGGCCGTCAGGCTCTCGGCGGGCGTCATCTTCATGTGAGTCGAAGCGAGTGACAGAATCATAGGGATGGAAGGCGTCGGACTTGAGCCGGGATTAAAATCGGTCGCAAGCACCACGGCCAGCCCGGCATCTATCATCTCTCGCGCGGCCGGGTAGCGTGAAGAGCCTAGCGCGTAGACGGAGCCGGGCAGAAGCACGGGCTGGACTCCCGCCGCCTTCAGAGCCCGTATGCCGGATGCGTCAGTGTGCTCAAGATGGTCTGCGGTCGCGGCCCCAAGCTCCGCAGCCAGATGCGCGCCGCCCGAAAGCGTCAACTGGTCTGCATGAATCCTGAGCTTAAGGCCGTGGCGGCGCGCGGCCTCCAACACCTTGCGCGATTCGTCCAGAGTAAAAACCTTCTCCTCGCAGAACACGTCGCAGTATTCGGCCAGCCGCTCTACGGCCACGCACGGCAGCATCTCTTCCGTGACCAGCTCAATATAATCTTCGCGGCGTGCGCGGTATTCGCTCGGCACATCGTGCGCGCCCAGAAAGGTCGGCACGTAACGAAGCGGCGTCTCTTCGTTCAAGCGTCTGACCGCGCGCAATATCTTCAGCTCGTCTTCCGTAGTCAAGCCGTAACCGGACTTCGCCTCGACAGTAGTCGTGCCGGTTCGCAGAAACCAGTCCGCATAGCGCTTACCTGCCGCGACCAACTCATCAAACCCGGCCTCGCGCGTCCGCTTCACCGTCGAGCGAATCCCGCCGCCGCGCGCTGCTATCTCCTGATAAGTCGCGCCACGCGCGCGCTCTTCATACTCGTCCGCACGCGTTCCGGCGAAGACCGGGTGCGCGTGAGCGTCAACGAATCCCGGCAACACCACGCGCCCTCCGGCATCCACCACCTCGCAGCCAGAACCTATAAGCGGCTCTATCTCGCGGCGAGCGCCCACCTTCTCGAACCGCCCGTCGCGCACAACGAGCGCGCCGTCAGTGATGATGGAAAGCTCGCTCATCTCCCGTCCGACGCGCGGGCGGCTCGCACCACCCAGCGTCACGACCTGCGAGCAATTAATGACTGCCAGCATAAGAAAGTCTGGAGAGTCTGGAGAGTCTAGAGAGTCTAGAGAGTCGGGAAGCGTTCTTCTCTATAGACTCTATAGACTCTCCGGACTCTCCGGACTCTTATTTCATGTATCTATCGAGGAAGTTTGCGACCATGGGGTAGACAATCAGGCGATTGGAGAGCTTGGCTACGCCGTGGCCTTCGTCGTCGAAGAGCTTGTATTCGACGGGCGCGTTGCGTCGGCGCAGCGCTTCCACTATCTGCTCGGCTTCCGTGTAGGGCACGCGCGGGTCGTTCTTGCCGTGTATGACGAAGAGCGGCGTGCGTATCCTGTCCACCCTGTAGAGCGGCGAGATGGAGCGTAGGAACTCTGAGTCACGCTCTAACGAGCCGTACTCCACCTCCCGCAGCTTGCGGCGGTAGCCGGAAGTGTTCCTGAGAAAGCTTTCAAAGTTGGCTATGCCGACCGTGTCAACGGCTGCGGCCCACAGCTCTGGGTAGAGCGTGATGGCCGCCAGCGTCATGTAGCCTCCATAAGAGCCGCCCATGACGGCTATGCGTCGCGGGTCTGCGCCGCCCTGCGTCTTGAGCCATTCTGCGGCTGCCGCCAAATCTTTGACCGAGTCCTCTCGCTTGCGAACGTCGTCAAGGTGCGTGAAGGTCTTGCCGTAGCCTGTGCTGCCGCGCACGTTCGTAGCCAGTATGCCGTAGCCGCGCGATAGAAAGTATTGATAGATGCTGCTGAAGGCGGGCCGCTCCTGCCCTTCGGGGCCGCCGTGCACGCTGACTATGACGGGGATGCCCCGGCCCGCGCTGACGCTGACGCTTCCGATTCCGGCGTTCCCGGCCGTGATATTTATGGTGGCGTTGCCGGGAACGTTCAAGCCAGCCGCCGCAGCCACCTGCGGGCGATAGTACCAAGCAGGGATGTCACGACCGTCGAAGCTCTTGAAGCGCACAAGCTCCGGCTCTACGAAAGTTGACTGCGGGATTCCGGCGCGAGAGCTATGAGTGAGCTGTGTGAGCGCGCGGCTCTGCAAATCGTAGAGCCATACGTCCGTGTTGTAGCGAGCGCCGTTGAAGGTGAACGCCAGCCGCCGGTTATCGCGCGAGAATTCGAGCACGCCCACGATTCCTTTTCCGGGAAGAGAGACGGGCGTGCCCTTCGGGCCGAGGCTTCCGTCCGCCGAAACCTCCCGCACGTAAAGCTCGCTGAAGCCGTCGCGGTTCAGAGTGTAGGCCAGCGTGCGACCGTCATTGGACATCACGCCCGCATCCATGTCCCACTCGGAGTTGTCCAGCGTCTCCGCACGCTTGGTCTGCAAATCCATGCGCGCCAGTTGATAGAACTCGCGGTTATCGTTGGTGCCGAAGATGATTGAGCGGCCGTCGCGCGTGAAGTTAACATCACCGAACTCTGCCGAGCCCTGATGCTGCGTCAGAAGAGTGGCCTGTCTATCTCGCGTATCTACCAGAAAGAGGTCGTTATCAAGGCTCAGCTCTTCGTTGCTGTGCGAGACGACCATGTAGCGCCCGTCCTGCGACCAAGCGGCCACGTCGTTCGAGCCGTCCTGCTGATAGACCATCTCCTCGCGCCCCGTGGCCACGTCCATCACGTAGACGTCGAAGAAGTTCGGATTGCGTTTATTTGAGGTGTAGCTGATGCGCCGCCCGTCATGCGACCACTCTCCGAAGTTATGACGCACCTTGGGCGCGTCCGTAAGCTGACGAATCTCCGAGCCGTCGGGCGCAAGCCAGAATAGCTGCGCGTTCTCGTCCCCGCCGCGCGACTTGGCGAACACCATTCCTGTGCCGTCCGGCGACCACCTGACGAAATCAACCCTGTCCGCGTAGTAAGTCAACTGCTCGGGCCAGCCGCCGCCCGCGCCGACCGTCCAGACCTGCGGCGTGCCCGTGATGTTCGTCAGAAAGGCCACGCGGTCGCCGTTCAGGGAAAAGGTAGGCGAAGACGCGCTTCGCATATTCAGGTAGCGGTCTATGCCGAAGCGCTCTCGCACCTGCACGCTCGCGCCAACCTGCACTCCCTGCGCCCTGACCATACGAGCATACGGAAATGAGAGCAGCATGAGAGCCAGCGTCAATATCATGCCCATTAGTTTTCGCATTAAGAGGAGCCTCCCGATTTTAAGTCCAGAGAGTCTAGAGAGTCTGGAGAGTCTAGAGAGAAGAACGCTTCTTGACTCTCCAGACTCTCTAGACTCTCTGGACTCTCCGGACTGTTTTTATGAAGTGTGGTCGTGGACTATGCGCCAGCCCGCCTGTGTGCGTCGTAGGATGAGAGTGAAGCGCCCTTTCGGCTCATCCCCGGCGCGCTTCAACTGCCAGCGACCGATTACTATGGCGGCGTCTTTCCCGAAGGGTGTTATCTCAAGCTCGGAGAAGGTTAGCACGCCCATCTTCTCGCGCGAGTCGTAGCCCTTCTTGTAGCGATTCAAGACCGTCTGCCAGCCGCGCGTCACCGTATCGCCTGAAATAAAGATGGTGTCGTCCGACTCGGCGTAGCCACGCATGAAGCCTTCTATGTCGCCGCGATTCCACGCGGCCACCTGAGCATCCAGCACGGCACGCACCTCCGTCATCATCTGACGCTCGCGCTTGCCCGGCTTCACAGCGCCGTTTTGCTGCGCGCCCGCGCTCGCGGCAGAGATTACGCAAAGGGCTAAGAGAATAATGGCTTTCATATAACTCTTTCCTGAGAGCGAGTTGAAGCCTGCGGATAAGAGAATCCGGCGGCTTTGAGCTTTAACTTTAAGAGCAATCCTTTTCAGCAGGCATTATACGCCCTGACGCGCGCGAGCCTGTAGCCATTCTTTCACCTCTTCGCGCATGGCTGGCACAATCTCGTGCGCGGCGTCGTAAGCGCGAACCTCAACGTCGCGTGCGCGCAGGCGCAGTTGCTCGCCGTAGTTCCGAATGCGCTCGGGCGAGTAGAACTCGTCGCGCGTGCCCGACAGGTAGAGCACGGATGCTTTCGTCTCTCTGTAAAGCTGGCTCGTCTCCCAGTCGCCGGGCAGGCCGCCGCATATCCCTATGACTCCGCGCAGTCGCTCCGCGTAAGTGAAAGCGTAGCGATAATTGAGCGCGCACGTCTGCGAGAATCCCAGAAGAAAGATGCGCTCCGCGTCACAGACCCGCTCTGTGATAAGAGTATCAATCACGTGATTAATCGCCTCGTGATGAAGCGCGACCGATTCTTCCGGGTGAAAGTTCGTCACCCAGCCGAAGCCGAAGCGAAGTGGGCCGCCCGCCTCGCGCGGCTCGCGTATGTGCTGGTGAAAGCCCTGAATGGAAGCAATGGCGAAATCGGCAGGAGAGAGGCTCCGAGCTTCTCTCATCATCTGCCGCTTGTTCGCGCCGTAGCCGTGAAGCGCCACCAGCAGGGGTCTGGCCGCGCCTTCAAAGTCCCCTTCCGTGGGCACGTGAACGTCATAGTAGATTTTAATCTCTGCGCGCAGAGTGCGCTCTTCCATGCTCGGCTGGCTGTTCTGGTTTTCCATATAGAGGGTCAGCGCCTTTCTGCTCAAGCAGGCGGCTCTGGCCCGTCTCCTCTTCTAATTCAGATATTTTTGCGTCTCGTCTTCGGGCTGAAGCGGGAGGCTCTCTTCTTCCAGCGTCCAGATGTCGTAAAGCTCCGGCGGAACTTCCGTGACAAAGCGCGAGGGCTTTTGCAGCACCGTCTGGCGATTGTAGTCCGTCACCATCAACGGATAGGTGATGTAAAGCTGCTCTGCCGCGCGCGTCAGCGCCACGTACCAGAGACGACGCTCCTCCTCTTCGCCCTCCGCGTCACGCAGAGAGCGCGGGCTGGGGAACTTGCCGTCGGCTGCCCAGATGAGAAAGACCGCGCGCCATTCCAATCCCTTTGCCTGATGCACGCTCGTCAGCGTCAATAGCTCATCCTCTTCGCTGCCCATCACTACATCTTCGCCCGTGACCGGCTGCGGCGCTCCGTATCGCTCGGTCGCCAGAAGCGCCAGCTCTCCGAGAAACTCTTCCGTTGAAGCGAAGCGCGTAGAGTAACGCGCAAGCTGTCTTAAGTCCTCAAGCCGCGCCTCCGCGTTCTCATAAGTGTTCGCAAGGTACGCGTCGTAGCCGCGAGCCAGTATAAGCTCTATCTGCCGCGCAGGGTTCTGACGATTCTCGTCCGAGACAAGAGCTTCAACGAGCGAGAGAAACTCCGTCCAGCCTGAGCCGCGAGTGCGCGGCGCTGCCTGAAAATCTTCGCGGCGCACGAGCGCCAGAGGGTCTGGAGCGTAAGCCAGTTGCTCCCAGATTCTGTTGGCCGTCGCTGGGCCGACCTGCGGAATCAGTCTGAGGACGCGCTTCCACGCCAGCTCGTCGCGCGGGTTCGTGATGACGCGCAGGTAAGCTACAACGTCCTTGATGTGCGCCTGCTCAAAGAAGCGCACGCCGCTTCTGATGCGATAAGGGATGCCGCGACGCGTCAGCTCCAGTTGCAGCTCAAGCGAGTGATAATGAGAGCGATAAAGCACGGCTATCTCTTCGAGCGGGACGCCTTCGTCTCTCAGCTCAAGAACGCGCGCGGCTATGAACGCGGCCTGCTGGTCTACGTCGCGGCACGGCAGAAGCGCCGGCATCATGCCCTTTGACTCGCGCGCGGCTCGGAGGGTTTTGGGAAACTGCTTGCGGTTCGACGCAATCGAGACGTTTGCGAGCGCAAGGATTTCAGGGCTGGAGCGATAGTTTGTCTCAAGCCTATAAACCTGCGCCTCCGGGTAGCGCTTCGGAAACTCGTAGATGTTCGTGAACTCAGCGCCGCGCCAAGCGAAGATGCTCTGCGCGTCGTCGCCCACGACCATCACGTTGCGGTGGCGCACAGCGAGCAGGTCAATTATCTCCGCCTGCAACTTGTTCGTGTCCTGATACTCGTCAACGAGTATGTGCTCGAACTGCTCACTGTAGAGATTGGCTATAGCGGACTTCTCCATCAGGAGCCGCTTCCAGTTGAGCAACAGGTCGTCGTAATCCATCACGTTCGTCTCGCGCTTGCGCTCCATGTAAATTGAGTCAACGCGCTTTACCGACTCGGTCAGAGGCTCGAAGTGCGGGTAGCGAGCGGCTATGACATCTTCAATGGGCCTGTCCGTGTTGTTGGCGAAGCTGATGATGTCTTGCAGGACTTCGGCCTTCGGAAAGCGGCGGGCGCGCGTGTCCACTCCCGCGAGGTCTACGCAGGCCGCGACGAAATCTTTAGCGTCTTCGGAATCGAGTATGGTGTAGTTGGCCGTGTAGCCTATGGACTCCGCGTGACGGCGCAGGATTAAGTTGGCTATGCGGTGAAAGGTTCCGCCCCAGACTCTGTTTGTTCTGCCTCCGCCGGTGAGCATCTCCACGCGGCGCAGCATCTCTCTGGCGGCCCTGTTCGTAAACGTCGCCAGCATGATGCGGGCCGGGGCGACTCCCTGCTCAATCAGGTAAGCCACGCGGTAAGTAATCACGCGAGTCTTGCCTGAGCCCGCGCCCGCCACGACCAGAGCCGCGCCCGGCGCAGCCAGCGCCACGCGGTACTGCTCCTCGTTCAAGTCCGAGCGGTAGCGCGCCAGCTTGTCCGGCTCGGTGGCGCTGGCGGGTCTTTTGATGACATAGCGCGTCATAACACTTACGGCTTATAGCACGCAAACGCTTTGCGATAAAAGGAGAGAGATTCAATCAACGGGCCTGTGAATCAATGAATCAATTCGCTTCATTTGCATTCATTCTTAAGGAACGTTAGGATGTTGAGGAAAGCGAAACTCTCTCTACTTTTAAGAAATCTTGTGAGGTGTCGGAGATGAAATTTCCCGGTGGGATGAACATACAGCAGATGATGAAGCAGGCGCAGCAGATGCAGGAGCGCATGGCGAAAGAGATGGAAGAGATGCGCGTCGAAGCTTCATCGGGCGGCGGCGTCGTCACAGTTCAGATGAAGGGCACGCACGAAGTAGAAACGCTCAGGATAGACCCTGAGGCCGTCAAGGAAGGCGACGTTGAGATGCTTCAGGACATGATTGTCGCCGCCATCAACGAGGCCAACCGAAAGATTGAAGAAGCCATGAAGGGCAAGCTCGGCAACATGCTCCCGCCGGGACTACTATAAAGCAGGTATCGGGTGTCAGGTGACGGGTGACGGGAAAGAAAGACAAATGGGTTTTCTTTTACCCGAAACCTGACACCCGGCACCTGTCACCCATCTTTTTATGCTGGAATACGCAGAGCCGGTCACAAAGTTAATAGACGAGTTCAAGCGCCTGCCGGGTGTGGGCAACAAGAGCGCGCAGAGGCTTGCCTTTCACGTGCTCAGGATGCCGGAGGCTGACGTGGAGCGCTTCATAGAAGCCTTGCAAGAGGTGAAGCGCCGCATAATCTTCTGCACTATCTGCAACAACCTGACGGACGTTGACCCGTGCCGCTTCTGCTCGTCTACGAACCGCGACCGCTCCATAATTTGCATAGTAGAAGAGCCTTACAATCTGGTGGCGATTGAAAAGACGCGCAGCTACAGAGGGCTTTATCACGTGCTGCACGGGAGCCTCTCACCGATTCGGGGGCTGGGGCCGGACGACCTTCATCTGGCGAATCTTCTGCCGCGCTTTCGGCCCGAGAACAACGACGGAGTGGAAGTGCGTGAGGTAATTCTGGCGACCAACCCGAACACGGAAGGCGAAGCCACCGCCAACTACATCAGCCGACTGATTAAGCCGCTAGGGATGCGCGTCACCCGCATAGCCATGGGCATGCCCGTGGGCTCCGACCTCGAATACGTTGACGAAGTGACGATGGATAAGGCGCTGGCCAACCGGCACGAAATCTGAAAAGCAGGGGATAGGGGTTGGGGGTCAGGGGTTAGTAAAAGAGATTCTTTCTTTACTAACCCCTGACCCCCAACCCCTATCCCCTGTCTTTAGAATCTCACCTTCTCAATAGGCGATTTCTGTTTGCAGTCGTCGCAGGCATCCTCAGTATTATAGATTTTGGCGTTGAACTCTACGAGCGATTTAATCGGCACTTCACCGATTGAGGAGGGAGCGGAAGAGAAGCGTACGATTGCGCCGCAGCCGATGACCGTAGCGCCCAGAGATTTTACAAGCTCGGCCGTCTCTTCTATGGCTTTGCCAGAGCGTATGATGTCGTCAACGATGATGCACGGGTTAATCTCGCCCTGGTTGACGTACTGGCGAAACATGCGCCGTCCTTCTTCCTGCTCGGCCCAGTAAATCTGCTCGGCGGAGAGCGCTTCGCGCACGCCGAAGGCCACGGGGATGCCGCCCGCGCCGGGACTGATGACGGCCACCTTCGGCAACTGCGAAGAGATGTCCCTGTCTATGCGAAACATTCTGCTTAAGGCTACGGCCAGCACGCGCGCCGTGTCGTAGTAGCGAAAGGCCAGAGGCATCTGGAAGTAGTGCGGCGAGTGCTTGCCGGAAGGATAGACGAAGTGGCCTTCGCGGTACGCGCCCGTGCATGTCAGGATTTGCATCACCGCCTCAGAGGACGGAATCAGTTGTACCATTCTCTACTCTCCTAAGAAAAACAGTGATAAGTAATAAGCGCCGTGTGACAAGATAAATCAGATTGTCTTCACTTGTCACTGAGGGCCGTTCTGATAATCCATCGCTGGTCGCGGCTCAAATCCTGTGGAAGACTGTCAACGGGAAACCATTCGCCGCTCTTTATCTCGTAGCCCTTGAGCGAAACTTCTCCGCGAGCGCGACAGCGATAGATAATCTCCACGCGGGCGGGCTTGCTGTGCGCGCGTATGAAAGCAAACTCTGCGCTCTCAAGCTCAAGGCCGGTCTCTTCCAGCAACTCGCGGCGAATGGCTTCGTCCGGCTGCTCGCCCTTCTCCAGAAATCCGCCCGGCACGCCCCAGCCGCTCCCCGGACGAAACACGTGCCTGAGCAGAAGCACACGCCCCTCTTCGTTTATGACGACAGCGCCCGCCGTTACCTGAAAGCGGGGCTGGGTAAAACGCACGCCCCAGCGCCTCACAGCCTTCGGCGCTTTGCGCCACAAAAACCCCAAGACCCTTTTCAACATGTGCCGCACACTATAAAGGAAAAAGGGGATGGGGGATAGGGGTCAGGCGATGGTAAAAGAAAGAGCCTGTTTTTCTTTCTCTATCCCCCGGCCCTAACAGTCATCCACTATTTTTCTTTGCCTTTCTACTTTTTCCTTTATAAGATTGTGCTGCTTTCCACTTTGTCATCCAGAGGAAAATCTATGTCAGCCGATGCCGCCAATCAGAACGCAGCTACCGCGCAGGGAGAGCCCGCAGGGGGCGTCCCCGTGGCCAAGCAAGCTCCTACAGAGCAGCAGCCATCACAGGCCGGTGTCCCGAAGAAGATTACCAACGCGCAGACCGTCTGCAACGAGAAGAATCAGAAGGGCAAGCTCTGCAACGGCCACCTGAAGCAGATGAAGACGGGCGGCGAAGAGTCGGAAAAGCATCTCAGGGGCGACGACGTGCTGTTTCAATGTCAGACCTGCGGCACGCTCTACATGGGGCCGCCCTTGGGCCACGTGCGCGACCCCGAAAAGCAGTCGCGCTTTGTCGAAAAAGAGCTGATGGGAATCTTACGGGCGGCAGGCGGCACGCTTCCCGCATTCAAGAAATCTGAGCGCGGCACCTTAGTCCCGATGGAAGAGGACGCGAGCCATCCCGCACCGGCTCCCGCCGCAGCCGCCAAGCCAGCAGCACCTGCTGCGGCAGCAGCCAAGCCCGCTACGCCCGCCGCAGCGAAACCGGCTTCTGCGGCTCCCGCGAACGAGACGCCGGAAGAGCGCAAGGCCCGGCTCATTGCCGAAGCACAGGCGCGCAAGGCTGCGGCGCAACCATCAAAAGCGCCTCCCGCCTCCACCTCCGGCACGGATTCGTCTGCGGAGGCAGACCGTCATCGCCCGGCGGCTGAAGCGCAGGCCGCGACCGGACAGGCTTCGGCAGCGCCCATGAGCTCCGCAGCCTCCACAGCCTCGCCCGCCGCAGGCGCGGAGACTATCGCAGACCTCGCGCCCGAAGCCTCCACGGAGCTGACGCCCGGCGCGCCCAAAGACGAACGGAAAGCTTCAGGCGCGGAAGAAGCCGACAAAGAGTCCTAAGATAAGGCTTAAAGAGAAGAACCACATAAATCAGGCGAAGCGACACGAAGAAGAGAGGCTCTTTCGTGTCGCTTCGCCTGATTTATGTGGTTCCTCTTATTTTGCTTTAATCAGCTTGTGCGAATGGTCAAGCCTTCGCGCGACATCTTCCACGAGAGGACTTCTGCACCTTCTTCGGCCGCGAGGGCGCGCTCGACATCTGCGCGGCGTCCTTCCTCACAGAAGAAGGCTATGCAGCCGCCGCCTCCGGCCCCGCAAACCTTCACGGCCAAAGCGCCGTTCCGAAGCGCCTTCTCAATCAGCATGTCCATGTGCGGCGTGGTGATGTTGGGCGCAAGCCGCCTGCGGTTGGGGTGAGCTTCGCGCATGGTCTGGACGACCTCCTGCCAGTCGCCTTCGAGCAGGGCGCTCCGCATGCGTAAAGAAGAGTCGCGTATGCCGTCGAAAAGCTCGAACAGCGTCGGGTCGCCGTCTATGTGATTCTTGGTAATCTCCCAGTTGTTCGTGCCGGAGAGGCGCGGCTCGCCCGTGTAACAGATGGCTATGCGCCGCTCAAGAGTCTCTTCGTCAACCGCCAGGGCTTCGCGCTTTATGCCGTCCGGGCGAAAGTGTATGCAGCTTACGCCGCCGTACTGCGCCGCGTAGTAATCCTGAAAGCCTGCGGGCACGCGTATCACAGTCGTCTCGACGTTGGCCGCTATCGTGATAAACTTTCGCTCTTCGTAGCGATTGCCCACGAGTTGATTGAGCGCGCCTATGCAGGCGATGGTCAGAGCGCTTGAGCCGGCGAGCCCGGCCCCTGCGGGCGCTTCGCTGTGCGCTATCAGGTGAAAGCCCGTCGTGGGCTTGAAGAAGTGTACGAGCTTTGAAATCAGCTCAAGGCGCTCTTCGCGTATGAGGTCTTCTATGGCCGCAAGCTCCGTCTCGAAGGCCACCTGCCGGTCGCGTGATTCCAGAATAATGCGCCCGTCGTCGCGCGTCTCTATGCGACAGTGCGCCTTGAGAGAGATGGCGAAGTTCACTGTGGCCGCGCCGGGATGAAAAAGATAGAGCGGCCAGATGTCAATAGTGCCGCCCGCCAGGTCAACACGGGTCGGCGCGCTCGATTCAATAATCACTTGATGAAATAAGTCCTTTTCAATCCGGAATCTGAAATCGTCTCAGTCGCCCTCTGCGCCCCTGTGCGTAGAGCTTTTCGGTGATGAAGAGTCTTTGCGGCGAGGCAGGTGCATGCGCTCCTGTAGCTCTTCCTTGAACTCGCTGAATTTCTCTTCCGCCGCGCGCTCCAGATTCTGTAGCGGCGCGGGGTCGGCCTCTTCCACCTTCTTCGAGAGCCAGTAGCGCTCCAGCAGGTAGAAGCCGACGATGCCACAGACTACGATTACCAGCAGCACTTTGCCAAGCGTGTGGAAGTCGCCTATGACTTTCGTAATCGCTCCGCTAAAGAAGTAGCCCGCGCCGCTTAAGATGAAGACCCACGCGAAGCAGCTAGCGAAAGTGTAGGGCAGGAAACGCGAGAGCGGCATGCGGCCCACGCCGTAAAAGACGCAGCAGGCCGTGCGCAGCCCGTAAATATATTTAGAGAGAAAGATGGAGAGCCAGCCGAACTTGTACGTCAGGCGCTCTATGCGCGGCTGAGCGAGACGGTAAAAGCGGAAGTCGCGCACGCTCTTGCCGAAGCCTCGCCCCGTAAAGTAAGCCAGATTATCGCCCGCGACCGCGCCTGCGGTTGCAGTCACCAGAACCAACAGGAAACTATACTCACCGAAGAAACCGCTATGAGCCAGCACTCCGGCCAAAAGCAGCGAGATGTCCCCCTCTATCATTACCAGAAAGAAGACGGCAATCAGGCCATACGTCCCTATGATCTCGTATAAATGATTATCCATTAAAAATAATGCAGAATGATGAATTAAAGAGGTTTATTCACCGGCTCATTTCTTCATTGACTCAATGAATCAATGAATCAATTCTTTCCCATTTTGCATTCAGCCTTCATCACTTTCCTGCGGTGGTTTGACGACCAGCACGGGGCAGGGGGCGTGCCGCACCACGGATTCGGCTGTGGAGCCGAAGAGCAGGCGTCCGAGCCCCGTGCGACCGTGCGTAGAAATCACTATCAAATCCACGCCGCGCTCGCCGGCCACCCTCACTATCTCGGAGGCGGCGTCACCGTGCGCTATCACCTCCTCGACTTCTATGCCTTCGCACTCGTCGCACTCGGAGATTTTCGGCAGCTCGCGCTCGGCCGAATCCTCCAACTGCTCGCTGATGTCCGCTATCGGCATGGCCTCCGTCATCCCCGTGTAGCCCACGGTCGGGACAATCGGCTCTATGACGTGAACGCAGATAATCCGCGCTCCCGCCTGACGAGCGAACGAAGCCGCGAACGAGAGAGCGTAGTTGGCGCACTCGCTGAAATCCGTCGGCAAAAGTATGGAGCGAATCAACATGATAGCGATTTATTCACCGAATCAATGAGCCGGTGAAGCGATTCTCCGGCCACGGCTCATTCTACACGAGAGAAGCTGTTGTTTGACAGTCCTTAAGCCCTTTATTACAATCCGGCCAAGCTTCCCGCCCGAATGCTTTGTTCTAATCTGTTCCGGAAGCCATAGGACTACGAAGAATGACAACCCCTGCCCAAACATCGCCCGATTATATAGGCGTCGATCTTTCCGGCGCGACGTTGCGCACCGCGCTGGTGGGCGCGGAAGGCGTGGTCAGGGAAAGGCGCGAAGCCGGGCTAGACCGCGACCATCTGGCCGAGCAAATAGCCGGACTCGTGGCCGAGCTGCGCGACGCCTCTCCCAACGTCGGCGGCATAGGCGTAGGAATCCCCGGCCTAGTCAATCCTCAGACAGACCGCGTGCTTGTCTCTCCAGACCTGCCTTCGGCTGTGCGCGGCGATATTCACACGGAATTGACGCGCCTGACGGGAATGCGCGTCGAGCTTGAGAACGACGCTAACGCGGCTGCGTACGGGGAATATAAGGCCGGGGCGGGGCGCGGGGCGCGAGACATGTTCTACGTCACGATAGGCGCGGGAATTGGCGGCGCTATAATCTTGGACGGTCGGCTCTGGCTGGGCGCAACCGGTTTCGCGGGCGAGTTCGGCCACATCACCATAGACGCGGAGAACGGAGTCGAATGCGTTTGCGGCAACATAGGCTGTCTGGAAACGGTCGCTTCGGCCCCGAATATCGTGAGGCGCGCAAACGAGCGGCTCTACCGCGACAACACCTCTTCCCTTTCAAGGCTGGCCATGTCCAAGGACTTCACAGCCGCAGACATCGCGCGTGAAGCCAAATCGGGCGACGACTTCTCGCTCCTGATGATAGAGCGCACGGGCAAGTACATAGGCGCGGCGGTCGCCTCCGTCATCAACCTGCTCAACATAGAGCGCATAGTCCTAGGCGGCGGCGTCATGGAAGCGGGCGAGCTAATCCTGAATCCCATCATACGCGAAGCCGGACGACGCGCCTTCCAGCCCTGCTTCGAAGCCACGCAGATAGTCACGGCGGCGCTGGGCACGGACGCCGTCTCCATAGGCTCTGCCCTGCTTGCACGCGACGCGGCGTAAGAAGGAAAAAGTAGAAAGGCAAAAGGTATAAGGGAGAGCGCACGACCTCTCTTTCTACACTTTTGCCTTTTCTCTTTATGAATTTTTCTGCCGAGCATTTGTAGCTGCGCTTATAACTCCGCTCGTCGCTGATTAGAAAGCGCTTGAAATCCCTCCGAAAACTTGAGCCTTCCGCTTTCGGTTCGTTCCGGCTTCAACCAATCTTCATCAACTTCGCTACATTTTCGTAGCAAGTTGAGTTGACAGTGTTTAAGGAATTGGTAGAATCGCTTTACTGCACTGACAGCATGCACCCAACGAGATGACCGCGAGCCGTGAGAATAATTCTCTTCCGGCCTGACGAGCCGCACCGGAGGCTCTACGGAGTAGAAAAGCGGACAGCAGTTCCCGTATGGGTCTACGAGTGGCCGTGAGCGCCCTGAGAGTTTGTAGTCCTGTGTCTTAAGGGTCGCCTCCGGCAGCAGTGGTCGGGCTTTAGAGGGGTAAGTGAAAGATTTCCCTCGCCCGGCAATCCTTGATACGGAGACTGTCCGCGCCGTGCCCCAAATATTTCACCAGAGCACTAATACCATCGCCAAGGTGAGCATCTTCGGTGCTGTCTTTATAGGCGGCGCTCTGCTCTACCTGCTGCTTCAGCTAGCTCGTTCCGACTACAACACGCAAGCTTGGGTCGAGCGCCAGCAGCCCGTGCAGTTCAGCCACAAGCATCACGTGGGCGACGACGGCATAGACTGCCGCTACTGCCACACGTCCGTAGAGGTTTCGGCTTCGGCCGGGATGCCTTCGACCAAGACCTGCATGAACTGTCACTCGCAAATCTGGGCTAACAGCCCTTACCTTGAGCCGGTGCGCGCAAGCTTCCGCGATGACAAGCCCATCGAATGGGTGCGTGTACACGACCTGCCGGACTTCGTCTATTTCAACCACAGCATACACGTCAACAAGGGCGTAGGCTGCTCCACCTGCCACGGGCCTGTGGATAACATGCCTCTCATGTGGCAGAACGCATCGCTTCACATGGAGTGGTGCCTGCAATGCCACAGAAACCCTGAAGCCGTGCTTAGACCCAAAGACGAGATTTTCAATATGCAGTGGCAGCCTCCGGCCAATCAGGCGGAAGCGGGGGCGCAGCTAGCCAAGACTTATAACCTCCGTAGCACAGCCGTCTTGACCAGTTGTTCTACATGCCACAGATAGAATCGGGAAAACGTTGATGTCCATTGAAGATAGGCAAAAAAATTTCGATTTGCTGCGCGAGCGCCTGCTGGAGACGCGAGGCAAAGAGTACTGGCGGAATCTGGAAGAGCTGGCCGACTCGGACGAGTTCGAGGAGTTGGTCAAGCGCGAGTATCCGCACGCAGCCGAAGAGTGGGACGATTCCGTCAGCCGCCGCTCTTTCATCAAGCTGATGGGCGCGTCAATGGCGCTCGCGGGGCTTTCGGCCTGCGCCTACCAGCCCACGGAAACGATTGTCCCCTTCGTGCGCGACCCGGAAGGGTACGTGCCGGGCAAGCCCTCTTTCTACGCCACGGCTATGTCTCTGGGCGGAGCGGCTACTGGCCTGCTGGTCAGAAGCAACGAAGGACGCCCGACCAAGATTGAAGGCAACGAGCTTCACCCGGCCAGCCTCGGCGCGAGCGACATATACTCGCAGGCTTCAGTTCTAGGGCTTTATGACCCGGATCGCTCGCAGGTGCTCAGCTTTCGCGGAGAGATTCGCACGTGGTCAACTTTCCTTGGCGCGGTCAGTCAGGCGCTCGATAATCAAAGACCCAAGCAGGGAGCCGGAATCAGATTTCTGACCGAAACCATCACCTCTCCCACGCTGGCCGCGCAGATAACGGACATCCTCAGAGAGTTTCCCGGCGCTCGCTGGTATCAGTACGAGCCTGTGGGACGCGGGCAGGCCGGCACCGGAGCCTTTCAGGCATTCGGGCAGGCGGTCAACGTCGTCTACGACTTTACTCGCGCAGACCGGATACTCGGACTCGACGCCGATTTTCTGGCTTGCGGCCCGGCCAGTCTTCGCTACGCGCGGCAGTTCGCCTCGCGCCGCCGCGTCGAAGGCGAAGGCGGCCCAGACCGCATGAACCGCTTCTACTGCGTGGAGTCCACGCCGACCAACACAGGGGCGAGCGCAGACCATCGCTGGCCGCTTCGCCCGTCCGAGATTGAGGGATTCGCGCGCGCCGTAGCGGCCAAGCTGGGCGTGTCTATGGCCGGGAACGCTCCGGCTCCCGCTTCGATTCCCGCGAACGTGATTGACGCCATCGCGCGAGACTTGCAGCAGGCGGGACGCGGAGCGGTAGTCGTCCCCGGCGACGAGCAACCGGCAATCATTCACGCGCTCGCGCACGCCATGAATCAGAAGCTCGGCAGCGTAGGCAACGTGGTCAATTACACAGACCCCATAGAGTTTCGCCCGCCGGGACAGGAGAACACGGCGCTCGATTCCATAGCGGAGCTTCGCACGCTCGTTCAGGAGATGAACTCCGGCGCGGTTGACATGCTGGTGATGGTCGGCGGCAATCCCATCTACAACGCGCCCGCAGACCTTCAGTTCCGGCAGAGCATGGAGAAGGTTGGGCTTCGCATACACCTGAGCCTCTACGATGATGAAACGAGCGCTCTCTGCCACTGGCACGTGCCGGAATCTCATTATCTTGAATCGTGGGGAGACGCGCGGGCCTTCGACGGCACAGTCTCTATCATTCAGCCGCTCATCGCTCCGCTTTATAGAGGCACAAAATCGCCCATAGAGTTTCTGGCCGCCTTCACGCAGCAGCCCGAGCGCTCGGGCTACGAGATTGTGCGCGCCTTCTGGCAGGACAAGATAGGGGCGGGCGGCGCTGGCTTGCGAAACGCTACGGCACAGGGCACGGGCCAGCGCGCGGCTTCCGCTCAACAGCCCGCGTCCGTGAATCAGAACGGGGCTGCGGCGCAGAATACGGGACAGGGCGGACAAGGCCCGGCCAACAGCAACCAGAGCGCGAACAATCGCACATCGAATAATCAAGGGAATAGTCAGGGGAATAATCAGGGCGCTGCGAATCAAGCTGCGGCCAACCGCTCCGCCAACAATCAGGCGAACGCCAACAGTCAAACAGGCAATCAAGCGGGAAGCGCCGCCAACCAGACGGCGAACGCCGCTTCGCCTAACGCGAACTCGGCGCAGGCGGGCGTGACGCCGCCGACTTCGACTCCGGCGCAGACGGCTCCGGCTGGCGATTTCGAGAGCCAGTGGCGAAAGGCGCTTCACGACGGCGTGGTTGCCAACACGGCGCTACCTACAAGGACAGTGACGCTGGCGGGCAACTGGGACAACGCACAGCCGCAGGCGGCCGCGAATCCGAACGAGCTTGAGATAGTCTTTCGCGCCGACCCAAGCATCTACGACGGGCGCTTTGCCAACAACGGCTGGCTTCAGGAATTGCCCAAGCCGCACTCGAAAATCACATGGGACACGGCCGCCGTGATAAGCCCCGCGACCGCCCGCCGCCTCGGCCTTGAGAACGACCTAGGCTGGAAGGGCGGCGAGTGGAAACAGACGGTCGTAAATCTCACTTTCCAGAATCGCACCGTTCCCTTCCCGGTCTGGGTGCAGCCGGGCCAGCCCGACAACACCGTCACGGTCTACTTAGGCTACGGTCGCTGGCGAGCGGGCCGCGCGGGCACCGGGAGCGCGAGAAACAGCACGCCGAACTTCCAGAACGCTTACGCGCTTCGCACGTCGAATGCGCTCTGGTCTGGCACGGGTCTGCGGCTGGACAAAACGGCCGAGATTTATCCGATTGCCACCACGCAGCTTCATCACCTGATGGAGAACCGCGACCTCGTAAGGGCCGGGACGCTGGAAGACTACAAGAAGAACCCGCACTTCGCGCCCGAAGGAAAGCACGAGCCAAAGCCCAGCGAGACAATGTACGAGAACTACGATTACTCGAAGGACTACGCGTGGGGCATGGCGATTGACGTTTCCACCTGTATTGGCTGCAACGCCTGCGTGGTGGCCTGCCAGTCCGAGAACAACATCCCGGTAGTCGGCAAGGAGCAGGTCTTGCGCAGCCGCGAGATGCACTGGCTCAGAGTGGACAGCTACTACAAGGGAGAGGAAGCGAACCCGCAGACCTTCTTCCAGCCAGTGCCATGCATGCACTGCGAGAACGCGCCGTGCGAGCCGGTCTGTCCGGTGGCCGCGACAGTCCACTCGGCCGAAGGCACGAACGACATGGTTTATAACCGTTGCGTCGGCACGCGCTACTGCTCCAACAACTGCCCCTACAAGGTGCGCCGCTTCAACTTCCTGCTCTATCAGGATTTCGAGACGCCGACTTATAAGCTGATGCGCAACCCGGAAGTCACAGTGCGCTCGCGCGGCGTGATGGAGAAATGCACCTACTGCATACAGCGCATACAGTACGCCAAGATTGAGTCCGAGAAGGAAGACCGGCCCGTGCGCGACGGCGAAGTCGTCACGGCCTGTCAGGCGGCGTGCCCCTCGGACGCTATAGTCTTCGGCAACCAGAACGACCCGAACAGCCGCGTGGCGAAGCTCAAGGCGCAGGAGCGCAACTACGGGCTGCTCTCGGATTTGAACACGCGCCCGCGCACCACTTACCTTGCGGCCATACGCAACATAAATCCAGAGATAGGGCCGAAGAGCTTGATGGGCAACATGAATCCCAATCAGGGTGAGCAGGGAGACCACTGAAATTATGTCTCAGATAGACGAACCGCACGACGACATGCGCATGCATATCACGGCTCCCGTGATTGAGCCGGGCCACGACTTCGGCACGGTCACGGACAAGATAAGCGCGATTGTGCTGAAGCGTAGAACGCCTCCGGCATGGTTCTTCGGCTTCTCCGTATCGTTCATCGTAGCCACGATACTAATGGTCACGATTGCCCATCTGGTCTTAACAGGCATAGGCATCTGGGGAAACAACCAGCCCGTGGGCTGGTCTTTCGACATCATCAACTTCGTCTGGTGGATTGGCATAGGCCACGCCGGGACGCTGATTTCGGCCATCCTGCTCCTGCTTCGACAGACGTGGCGCACCTCTATCAACCGCTTCGCGGAAGCGATGACGCTCTTCGCCGTGGCCTGCGCGGGCCTCTATCCGCTACTGCACACAGGAAGACCGTGGCTGGCCTACTGGCTCTTCCCTTACCCGAACACCATGGGGATTCAGCCGCAGTTTAGAAGCCCCCTGATGTGGGACGTCTTCGCCATTTCGACTTACGGCACAGTCTCTGCGCTCTTCTGGTACACGGGCCTGATTCCCGACTTCGCAACGCTTCGCGACCGCGCCAAGAGCCGCATCTTTCAGGTTATCTACGGCATGCTCTCTTTGGGATGGCGGGGAAGCGCGCGCCACTGGTACAGGTACGAGACGGCTTACCTGCTGCTGGCAGGGCTCTCCACGCCCCTGGTGCTATCGGTTCACACCATAGTCAGCTTCGACTTCGCCGTCTCTGTCATACCGGGCTGGCACGCGACCATCTTCCCGCCCTACTTCGTGGCGGGCGCAATCTACGCGGGCTTCGCCATGGTGCTGCTGCTGACCATTCCTTTGAGGAAGTTCTACGGGCTGGAGGATTTCATCACGGGACGCCACCTTCGCAACATGTCGAAGATTATGCTGGCCACAGGGTTGATAGTCGCCTACGGCTACATGATGGAGACTTTCATTGGATGGTATAGCGGCAACGCATACGACCAGTACCTGATATTCAACCGCTTTCAGGGGCCATACATGGTCTACTACTGGGCGCTGCTCTTCTGCAACGTGATTGCGCCGCAGCTTCTATGGTCAAGAAAGATGCGCCACAACAACGTGGCCATCTGGATTATCTCGTTCATAGTCAGCATAGGCATGTGGCTTGAGCGCTTTATCATCATCCCGGTCAGCTTGCACCGCGACTTCCTGCCCTCAAGCTGGGGCATGTACGCGCCGACCATCTGGGATTGGTCAATGTTCATAGGAACCATCGGACTCTTCTTCACTCTGCTGCTGCTCTTTATACGCTTCCTGCCGATGATATCCATCTTCGAGATGCGAACGATTCTGCCGCAGGCCGAGCTGAGAGAGGAAGAAGGATAAAAGAATTGATTCACCGGCTCATTGAATCAGTGAGCCGGTGAATCAATGAATCAATATTGTTGATTATGAAGAGACCAAAGATACCGCAGCTATATGGCTTGATGGCCGAGTTTGTAGACCCTACTGACGTGGTGGCGGCGGCCCGGCGTACCTACGAAGAAGGCTACAGGAAAATCAACGCCTACTCGCCCTATCCGATTGAGGAGCTGTCGGAGGCCATAGGCTTTCACAGAACCATACTGCCACTGATTGTCCTGATTGGAGGAATCATAGGCGGGCTCGCGGGCTATCTCTTGCAGTACTACGTTCACGTCATAGATTACCCGCTCAACATAGGCGGTAAGCCGCTCCACAGCTGGCCCGCTTTTATCCCTATCACTTTTGAATGCACGATTCTGGCGGCGGCCTTTTCGGCTGTCTTCGGCATGCTGGCTTTGAACAAGCTGCCGCAGCCGTATCATCCGGTCTTCAACAACCCGCGCTTCGCTCTGGCCACGCGCGACCGCTTCTTCCTTGTCATAGAAGCCAGCGACCCAAAGTTCAATCACGACGAGACTACCCGTTTTCTTCAGAGCTTGAACCCATACGAGGTGATTGATGTTGAAAAATAGAAAGGGAGAAGTAGAAAGAAAGGAGAAAGCGGAGGCCAAGTGTCCGGCCTTGAATCTTTCGTCCCGTTCGCGTCTCAAAGGGCGCGTCCGCCTTGCCTTCTGCCTGCTGCCCTTTGCCTTTCTACTTTTCTCAGGCTGCCGTCAGGACATGCAGGATCAGCCGCGCGTCGAGGCTTACGAGAAAAGCGAGTTCTTCGACAACGGCATGGCGTCGCGCCCGCCCGTGGAAGGCACCGTGGCGCGCGGCAGCCTGCGCGAGAACACGGCGCTTTATACGGGAAAGAACGGAACCGGGCCGCAGGCGCAGCTTGTCAACGTCATGCCCATTGAAGTCAACGAGCAGGTCTTGCGTCGCGGTCAGGAGCGCTTCAACGCCTACTGCTCGGTCTGTCACGGCATGACCGGCAAGGGCGACGGCATGGTGGTGCGTCGCGGTTTCCGCGCGCCGCCGCCTATGACGAATGACCGGCTGATGGAGGCTCCGGTAGGCCACTTCTTCGACGTGATAACGAACGGCTTCGGCGCTATGCCGGATTACGCGGCGCAGGTGAGGCCGGAAGACCGTTGGGCGATTGTCGCCTACATACGCGCGCTGCAACTGAGCCAGCGCGCGCCGCTCGCGCAACTGCCCGAGGCAGAGCGCCAGAAACTCGAAGCCGGAGGACAAAAGTAAAAGTCATGGATGCTTCGTACACGTCTCCGGTAGATACCAGCAGGCTTCAACGGCTGGGGCTGATTGCTGGCGTCGTCGCGCTGGTCGTATGCGTGGCGGGCGCGTTTCTTTCTCCCGGCGGCAAGACGCAGTTCTTTCACGCCTACCTGATGGCTTACGTCTTCTGGACGGGCGTGTCGGTCGGAAGCCTTGCCATCCTGATGCTGCATCATCTTTCGGGCGGGGGATGGGGCCTCGTCATTCGCCGCATTCTGGAAGCGTCCACGCGGGTCATCCCGCTCATGTTCGTGCTCTTTATCCCGCTCATTCTGGGCATAGGCACGCTCTACGAATGGTCGCACCCGCTATCGCAGATTGAGCCGGCGCACCGCGAGCTGATTCAGCACAAGCAGCCTTACCTGAACGTGCCGTTCTTCATAGGTCGCTTCGTCTTCTACTTCGCTGTCTGGGGCCTGTTGATGTACCTGCTCAACAAGCTGTCGCTTGAGCAGGACAGGACGGCCAATACCGAGCTGAGAAAGAGGATGCAGGGCATAAGCGGCCCCGGCATAGTCTTCTTCGGCCTGACGGTCACGTTCGCCGCGACCGACTGGATAATGTCGCTTGAGCCGGAGTGGTTTTCTACCATCTTCGGGCTGCTGATTATGGTCGGGTGGGGCCTGAGCGCGTTTGCGTTCGTTATCATAGCGGCCTCGCGCCTTGCGAACCGCCCGCCGCTCGAAGGTGTGATAGCGCCGCTACATTTTCACGACCTCGGAAAGCTGCTGCTCGCCTTCGTCATGATTTGGGCATACTTCGGCTTCTCGCAGTTCCTGCTTATCTGGTACGGGAATCTGCCGGAAGAGATTCCGTGGTACTTGCGCAGGCTCAGAAGCGGCTGGCAGTACGTGGGGCTCGTGCTGGTGCTCTTTCACTTCGCAGTCCCCTTCTTCCTGCTGCTCTCAAGAAACCTGAAGCGGCACGCGCGCACGCTCTCTATCATTGCCGGGCTGCTGATAGTGATGCGTTTTGTAGACCTCTTCTGGATGATTGCGCCCGTGGCGGAAGTCCACGGAGGCGGCGCGCTCTCCGTCATTCTCAATTACTGGATGTACTTGCTCGCCCCCGTAGGCATAGGCGGCCTCTGGCTGGCCTACTTCGCTTACCAGCTAAGGCAGCGTGCGCTTCTGCCCGTCAACGATAAGGGGATGGAGAATCTTTTGGAGCAGGCCGCGGCAGCGCATCATCACTGAGGGCGGAGTTTTTACGGGCGGCGCATAAAAGTTTTTTGGAGGTATTTCTGTTTTGGCTAGAGGACACGACCAGCGCATACACGAAACGCCGGACGCTTCCGACATCAGGAACCCAGACATCACGCACGAGATTAGTGATGTCAACACACGCGGCATACTGTGGTTCGTGCTGTTTCTGGCAGGACTGATAGTCATCTCGCTCTTCCTTCTCAGGGGAATGTACAACCTCTTCGAGTCTTGGGCGCGGGCGGCTGAGGGCGAGCGTCCCGTCATGGCCCGCAGTCCGGAAGAGCGTCTGCCGCCGGAGCCCAGATTGCAGGCCGCGCCCGGCTATAAGGTCGAAGGAGAGAACCTTGAGCTTAAAGAGCCGCAGGCCGAGTGGAAGGTGGTGCGCCGCAGGTGGCAGACGGAGATGGAGAGCTACGGCATAGTTGACCCAGACCAGAAGATTGCGCGGATACCTATTGAAGAAGCGATTAAACAGATAGCGCGCGAAGGAATAAAGCCCGTCGCGTCGCCGCAGAGCGCAGGCCAGCAACAACAACAGCAGCAGGGCCAGACGCAGACGCCGCCCGCCTCTCAGCCTTCCGACTCAAGCTCGGGACGGCAGAGCGAGCGCAGACAACCATGAAAGATGTAGCAGTACCAATTATGAATAGACCCGAAAGCAGAATGGCACAGGCAGACGGGAAAGCGCGCGGGCTGAGACTCGCCCGTTGCCTGCTCTTGGCCGTTCTCTGCTTAACCGTTTTCTGTAGTGTGGCAGGCGCGCAGGGCGGCGCACTCGCCCCTGACCCGCTCCCCAAAAACCGCGAGCCGAAGATTGTCCAGCCTGCCGAAGCGCCGAAAGAGAATCTGCCCGCACCGCTCCGCCAGGTTGGCATAGACCAGAGGCTCAACAATCAGGTTCCGCTCGATTTAGTCTTCACGGACGAGAACGGCCAAGCCGTGCGGCTCGGCCAGTATTTCGGCAGCAAGCCTGTCGTCCTGTCGCTGGTTTACTACGATTGCCCCATGCTCTGCACGCAGGTTCTGAACGGATTGACCGGGAGCCTGAAGGCTTTGAAGTTCGACGTCGGGCGTGAGTTCGAGGTCGTGACCGTGAGCTTCGACCCGCGCGAGAAAGCAGACCTCGCCCGGCAGAAGAAGGACTCATACATGGCCCGCTACGGGCGCGACGGGGCGGCCGCCGGGTGGCATTTTCTGACCGGCTCCGAGGCTTCGATTAAGGCTTTGACCGACGCGGTCGGATTTCATTTCGCGTGGGACGAAGAGACGAAGCAGTTCGCGCACGCTTCGGGCATCATGATTCTGACGCCCGAGGGAAAAATCTCGCGTTACTTCTACGGCATAGAGTACGCGCCCCGCGACATGCAGCTCGGGCTGGTCGAAGCTTCAAACAACAAGATTGGCTCGCCCGTAGACCAGATTCTTCTATACTGTTTTCACTACGACCCGCAGACCGGAAAGTACGGCTTCGCCATCATGAACTCGATACGAATTCTGGGCTTTGCCACCTTCTTCGGGCTGGCTCTACTGATCTTCTTGTTGAAGCGGCGCGAGGCTGGCCGTCAGAGAGCATTTAGGGAGGCATAAGTTTTCACAGTGAACTTTTTATTACTATTACGCGATTTTCCGCTCTTCCCTGACCAGGCGTCCACGGTCGCAGGGGGCGTTGACGCGCTCTTCTTCGCTATCACAGCCGTCAGCGTCTTCTTCTCCGTGCTGGTGGTGGCCTTCATCTTCTACTTCTTCATAAAGTATCGCCGCCGCTCGCCGGACGAAGTGCCGCAGCCCATAGAAGGCTCTAACAAGCTGGAGATTACATGGACGCTGATTCCCTTCGGCCTCGCCATGCTGATGTTCTTCGGCGGCGCTTACGTCTATTTCACTATGGCGCGGCCTCCGCGAGACACCATGGACATCTACGTGGTCGGCAAGCAGTGGATGTGGAAGATTCAGCACCCGGAAGGCAACCGCGAGATTAACGAGCTGCACGTGCCCGTCAATACGAGCATACGGCTGACGATGACGACGGAGGACGTGCTTCACAGCTTCTACATACCGGACTTTCGCATCAAGCAGGACGTGGTGCCGGGGCGCTACACGACCATGTGGTTCAAGGCTACGAAGCCCGGCAAGTATCACATCTTCTGCGCCGAATACTGCGGGACGAGCCATTCCGGGATGATTGGCACGGTCTACGTGATGGAGCCTTCGGAGTACGAGGCGTGGCTTTCGGGCGGAGCGGCTGAAGGCAGCCTTGCTTCTCAGGGACAGAAGGTCTTTCAGGACTTGGCCTGCAACACCTGCCACCGCTCGGACGCGCAAGGTAGAGGGCCTGTGCTGGACGGCGTCTTCGGAAAGAACGTGCAGCTACAGGGCGGGCAGACGCTCGTCGCGGACGAATCTTATCTGAGGGAATCAATCCTGAATCCGAACGCCAAGCTGGTCGCGGGCTTCCAGCCCATCATGCCGACTTTTCAGGGACAGGTCAGCGAGGAGCAGCTTCTACAATTAATAGCTTATATCAAGTCGCTCGGAGCCGACGGGCAGCAGCAGCAACAGGGCACAATCAATACCCCGCAGCAGTCGAACGCTCGCCCGACCAGCGTGCCCACGACCGCTTCGCAGGCGAATCGCGGAGGCGCGCCCAATTCCAATTCGACGAACACGGGTGCCGGAGCTAATCAGACGGGCAGACCGGCACGGCAAGGAAATAGAGAGCAATGATAGACGCAGCCAGAGTAGACGAACTACAGGCGGTCGTTCCGCCGAAAGACAACTACATCAACCGCGCTTACTCGATTAAGTCCTGGCTTCTGACCAAAGACCACAAGCGCATAGCCATCCTGTACCTGATAACCATCACCTTCTTCTTCTTTCTGGGCGGTGCGTTCGCGGTCATGATTCGGCTTGAGCTTCTGACGCCGAGGTCGGATTTGCTCCAGCCAGAGACTTACAACAAGATGTTCACGATGCACGGCGTGCTCATGATTTTTCTCTTTCTGATTCCGTCCGTGCCCGCCACACTCGGGAACTTTCTAGTCCCTATAATGATAGGGGCGAAGGATTTGGCGTTTCCGAAAATCAATCTTTTAAGCTGGTACATACTGGTGCTGGGCGGCCTGCTGATTCTCTACGCTGTGATAGCGGGAGGCGTAGACACAGGCTGGACTTTCTACACGCCCTACAGCTCGACCTACTCGAACAGCTACGTCATGGCGGCTGCCGTGGGCGTCTTCGTCACGGGGTTTTCTTCAATCCTGACGGGCCTGAACTTCATCGTCACGATTCACACGATGAGAGCGCCGGGGATGACTTGGTATCGTTTGCCGCTCTTCATCTGGTCTAACTACGCTGCGGCGCTGATTATGGTGCTGGGCACGCCTGTCATCGCCGTCACCATCCTGCTCGTCGGATTGGAGCGCATCTTTCGCGTAGGCATCTTCGACCCGGCTCTTGGCGGCGACCCTATTCTCTTCCAGCACCTTTTCTGGTTCTACTCGCACCCTGCCGTCTACATCATGCTGCTTCCGGCGATGGGCGTTATCTCCGAGCTGATTACGACCTTTTCGCGCAAGAACATGTTCGGCTACAAGTTCGTGGCCTTCGCCTCTCTCGGTATAGCCATCTACGGCTTTCTGGTCTGGGGCCATCACATGTTCACTTCTGGGCAGTCAATCTACGGGTCGCTGGTATTTTCGTTCCTGACATATTTCGTGGCAATCCCTTCGGCCATAAAGGTCTTTAACTGGACGGCCACGCTCTATCGCGGCTCAATCTCGTACGACACGCCCATGCTCTACGCGCTGGGCTTCATAGGCTTCTTCCTGATAGGCGGCACCACGGGGCTCTTTCTGGCGGCAATCGGTCTGGATATTCACGTACACGACACCTACTTCGTCGTAGCCCACTTCCATTACGTGATGGTCGGAGGCACCGTGATGGGTTATCTGGGCGGCATACATTACTGGTGGCCCAAGATAACGGGCCGCATGTACCCGGAAGGCTGGGCCCGGCTTTCGGCCCTGATTATCTTCGTGGGCTTTAACCTGACCTTCTTCCCGCAGTTCATAGTGGGCTACATGGGGATGCCGCGCCGTTACGCGGCGTACCCGGACGACCCCATCTGGCAGATGCTCAACGTCTTCAGCACTGCGGGAGCAAGCATACTCGGAGCGGGCTACCTGCTGCCTATGATTTATCTGCCGTGGTCTATGCGCTACGGCAAGTACGCGCCATCGAACCCTTGGGGGGCGACCGGCCTTGAGTGGCAGACCAGCAGTCCGCCGCCGACCGAGAACTTTGACGAGACGCCCGTCGTCACCTGGGAGCCTTATGAATATCGCCCCAGGGAAGAGAAGGTAGTCGTGAACAAGATTTTACCTACGGACTAAAAGAACAGTTTTCAGTAATCGGTAATCAGTTCTCAGATAAAAGCGACCGGCTCTTTTCCGAAAGCTGAAAACTCAAAACTGAAAACTAGCTTTCATGGGAGAACGGAAAATTGGCTGAAGCAGTTCATTCGACTACGGAGCATCCGGCGTCGGCTCACGCGGCGTTGCAGCACCATTTCGAGAACATGGAGCAGCAGCGAGAGGCCGGGACTCTGGGCATGTGGATATTCCTTGTCACCGAGATAATGTTCTTCGGCGGGATGTTCATGGCCTACATACTCTACCGCTCATATAACGCGGACGCCTTTGCCGCCGCCAGCAACGCGCTCAACGTCAAGATGGGGTTCGCCAATACGATTGTGCTGATTTGCAGCAGTCTGACGATGGCGCTCGCCGTCTACTACTCGCAGGTCGGAAAGCGCATGATGATAGTCGTCATGCTCATCCTGACGATGATTCTCGGCACCACCTTCCTCGTCGTCAAAGCCTTCGAGTATTACGACAAGTACGAGAAGAACGAGATTCCGGGCCGCCTCTTTCCGAGCAGGCCCTTCAAGTGGGGCGAGGCCGGACACGGCTCTCCTGCGAAGGAACCTGCGCGAGACGGGAGCACGGAGCGGAACCCGCAGTCCGTGCAGACCGGACAGGAGCAGAAGCCCGACACCAATTTGGCCAGCCGCGTAGAGATGTTCTTCTTCATCTACTTCGCCATGACGGGCCTGCACGCGCTGCATATGGTGATAGGCTTAGGGATGCTTATCGTCCTGACGATTATGGCGTGGCGCAATCGCTTCTCGCCGGAGTATCACTCGCCCGTGGAATTGGGCGGGCTCTACTGGCACTTCGTGGACATCGTCTGGATTTTTCTTTTCCCGTTACTGTACCTGCTGGGCGCGCACGGCGTGAGCGGCGGAGGCCACTGAAGGAACCGAATCTGAATCATGTCTGAGCACATAGTATCTAAAACAATCTACTTCCTTATCTTCGGCGCGTTGATGGTGCTGACGGTGGTGACTTACTGGGTGGCGCTCTACGACTTCGGCGCGATGAACGTCGTCATAGCGCTCGCGGTAGCCGTCACAAAGGCCGTGCTGGTGGTGCTCTACTTCATGCACGTTCGGTACAGCACAAGGCTGACCAAGATAGTCGTCATAGCGGGCTTCTTCTGGCTGTCAATACTGGTCGTGCTGACACTCTCGGACTACTTCACGCGCCCCGCGACAAGCGGCGTCGGCGGAGTTCCGGCTTCGACCGGCACTAGGTAGGCTTAAAGCTCGCTTATCCAATCAGGAGCCCGGAAGAGTAATTCATGTCTTCCGGGCTTCTTTCATTACCTGCGGCTCTCGGGAATTTCAAAGTTGTAGGTTTCGCCGTGGCTCAAGTACCTGACCCTGTCCGCGAAGCCTGCGGCCTCCACAGCCTTTTTGAAATCCTCAAGGGGCGACTTGAATACCTCGTAGTCGTTGTAGTGAATCGGTATCACCTCTCGCGGGTTGATGATGCGTATGGCTTCAACGCCTTGGTCGGCATCCATCGTCAGCAGTATCCCCATAATCTGCGTGCCGCCTAGGTGAAACAGCGCAAGGTCAATCGAAGGATAGCGCTTCGGAATCTCGTTCAATTCATCGAAGACCAGAGTGTCGCCCGTGATGTATAGACGAAGCGCCGTCTTACCCTCGCTCGGCTCGAACTCAAGCATGCTGCCCATCACTGGCGGGAGAAATTTCTCAACTATCGGCGGGCCGTGCCGCCCCGGCATGGAGGTGACGCGCACGCGCGCGCCGCCCTTTTCCACCGTCACGAAGTCCCACGTATCCAGTGCAACCGGCTCCGTGAATCCCTTGTCTTTCAGCTCGGCCGCAGCGTGCTCCGTCGTCAGAATCGGCACGTCCTTTCTCAAACGCTCTTCCGCTATGCGGTCGAAGTGGTCGCCGTGATAGTGCGAGAGCACTACGAAGTCCAACGGGGGCAACTCATCTATCTCCATAGCGGGATTGGTCAGCC
The DNA here is from genome assembly GCA_036389255.1 of Pyrinomonadaceae bacterium. Lineage (GTDB taxonomy): Bacteria > Acidobacteriota > Blastocatellia > Pyrinomonadales > Pyrinomonadaceae > JACVRN01. The sequence continues at coordinate 382,457 of DASVQI010000041.1, read as the reverse complement.
GCTCGGCTGTGAGGCCGTAGCCGAGGTGAACGTGGTCGCCCGCGTGTAGAAAGTTCGGGTCGGTCAGAATTGTGAAACCGGCATAGCGCAGAATTACGGTCGCCGTGCCTATGAAGAAGATTGAGCCGGTGGAAAAATCTGCGCCTGCGGCTCCGGTGGGCGATGCGATACGCAGCTCTCTGCTTTCTGGCATAGTTGATTCCTCCCTTTACTCGTCAGGACGGTTTGCTGGCAACAGCTAGAAGCAATCTCTATAAAGCCAAAAGGTAAAGGTAAAGCGGCGAAAGTGTGTACAAAGAGTGCTTCAATAATTCACCGGCTCATTGCGTCAATGAGCCGGTGAATTATTGAAGCCTTTTCCTTCCTTTCGCCTTTTGCCTTCTCATGCGTTCTGCTGTTAAAGTGTCTGGTTTCGATTAAGCATTAATTCTTTAGCCAGAGGTATCCATGAGTACTAGAGTCGAAACTAGCGCGCCTTTCGAGGCGTTTCTGAATCAATACGATGAAAGCGATTGGGCTGAGACTCTCATCAGCCTGCTGCCGGACATACACGAAGTTGACAGGGCCGCGACCCAAATCTGGTTCGGCTTCTATCCCTTGTCCCTTCATCGCGCGCTCGAAAGGTCTGAAGACCCGGAAGCCCTTGCGCGAAAGCTTCTGCTGCAAGGCAAGTATCGGCTGTCGGAGCAGATAGATTCGTCGCACACCTTTCTTTATGGCCACCGCTTCTGGACTGAGGTCAAGAACGCCGTGGAAGGCTACGCCGCGCGCTTTCAGCCTGCGGAGATTAAGCTGGCGGCTGCGATACGCGACGCTGCTAGAAGCGCCGCCAGCGCGGCCAATGCGGACGAGTCGCTGCTGGTGGGCATCATGGCCGTCGCCTTCATGACGATTGTGCAAGTCGGGCTTGAAGCTTTCAGGGACGCGCCGGGCAGGCTGCACATAGACGTGAAGCACGCTCGCCTTTCGCCCGAACAGGTCTTGAGCGCACGCGCTAAAGATGACAGCCAAGGGCTCTTCGGCTTCCTCAAGACGGTTGATAAACAGTGGACTGTGACTTTTGACGAGAATACGGACGGCGCGACTTTCAAGCTCATCAACGGGCAGGATTTGGCATGGGCCGCGGCCGGGGACAAGCGCGACTACAAGCAACGCGACGAGCGCCGCATAGAGGGGCCGATTCCCGTGGAGTGCCGCAACGCTTCGTGCGGAACGTGTTGGGTAGGCGTGCTCGGCGGGGCGGAAAAGCTTGCGCCCGTCAGTGGCCGTGAGCGGCGCATGATGCGCGAGTTCGGCTACCTTGACACGGACGAGGAGCGCCCGGTGATACGCCTTTCCTGCATCACGCCCGCGAGCGGCGCAGTCTCCATAGTCATCCCGCCGTGGAACGGCTTCTTCGGCAAACGTCTCAAGACGGCTGCCGTTGGGGGCGAAGCAGAGGAAACGACTGAAACCGAAGCAATCGGTTAAGAGAAAGTGTTGCCCGCTTCCTCCGTCAACAAGCCCGAAGCCGGGAAGAGCCGTCCTTTCGTGGCCGCGCCGATTCTTCTGGTCGTGGCGGCGGCTCTTCTTTGGAGCACGGGCGGCCTCTTCATCAAGTGGACGAAGCTCTCCGCATACGAGCTTTCGTTCGGGCGCTCGCTGCTTGCGGCGCTGACGGTTGCGCTCTTCACTTACCGCGAGGGCTTCCGCTTAAACGGCCTGACGATTTTCACCTCGATTCTCTACGCGGCGCTGCTTCTGCTCTTCGTGGTCGCCACCAAGCTGACGACCGCAGCCAACGCCATCTTCCTGCAATACACCGCACCGATTTACCTGCTGCTGCTTGAGCCTCTGTTTTACAAGGAGAAGTTCAGGGCGGGCGATTTTGTCACCGTCCTCGCCTGCATAGCCGGGATGTCGCTCTTCTTCGTGGGAAAGCTCAGGCCGCAGGATGTTGAGGGGAACATAGCGGCGTTAGCATCCGGCATCTGCTTCGCCTTCTACGTGCTGCTCATCAGGCACCCGCAATCGCAGAGAGTCAACCGGGCATCGAGCGTCATCTATGGGAACCTCCTGCTGGTTTTAATCACTGCGCCCGTGGGCGTGGCGGCGCTCTCCAAAATCTCATGGCAGGACACGGTCAGCGTGGCTTGTCTGGGAGTGGTTCAGATAGGGCTTGCTTACACCTTGTTTACTCTGGGGATGGCGCGCGGCGTGCGCTCTCTGGATGCCGGAATCGTGGGCTACATAGAGCCCGTGCTGAATCCCGTCTGGGTCTTTATCTTTCTGGGCGAGCGCCCGTCCGCGTGGGCCATGATAGGCGGCGCAATCATCATCACGGCAGTCGTCACGCACACGCTGCTCGCCGCACGGACACGACGCGCCGCGTCAGGACAGAGAGGCGAGGCCGGGGGCTCAGGTTAAAGGCTTCAGTCGCTCCAGCCACTTCTGAAATCTCTCTTTGTTGGCGCTCAGCCACACGCGACGACATGCACGGAGACGATAACGCGCACGGCTTCGCCTTCCATGCGCGTGGCTATGTCTACGGCCCTAACGGGCAGTGTGCCCGGCTCCGGCGTCCAGCCTTCAACACGTTGAAAGCGCCCGAACCATGAATTGCCCGGCACATCTTCATAAGCAGGCGGCGTTCCCTTAAAGTAAGTCACTTCGACCGCGATTTTCTAACCTCAATACGGCTCTCGGGCCCAAGGGCTTTACTCGCGCAGCCCGCGTGCGCGCTCTGTCCTCTAGAGCATCCAGTGCGGGCGGCTCTTGTAGTCGGTCAGGTGGCCCGCAGGGTTCTCTTTGCGAAACTTCCTGTAACGCGCGAGCAGCCGCTCGTATCTCTTATCTGAAGAAGGAAGCGGCGTGTGCGCCACCTCGCGCAGGTAGTTCTCAATCTTCCACATGTTCCTCGCCGAGAACCGCCAGTCGTACCCGCCAAGGTCATACAGGTTCGTCACCGCGTAGCCCAAGATTCGCCCGGTGTAATCCACGTAAGTATCGAAGTAGCTCCAGGCCAAATCTCGCAAAGAACGAAAGCGCGGCTTTCGTCCATGAAGCCCGAGGTCGCGCGAGCGTCCGATTGCGCCCCAGCGCCCGCGCTCCTTGAAGGCGTACAGAACGTGGTCGAGCAGGTCTTTCGATTCGAAGCTCAGCAGAAGCGGCGGATAACCGTGCTGCTCAAGGATAACAGCCGCCGCGAGCGCCGCTTCAAGACAATGCGCCGTGTTGCGACGCACCACCTCCCTGAACGAGCGCAGCGTTCCGCCTTCAAGCTCCCAGTTGTACGGAATCGCGCTCAGGTAACGCTGCACCTGCCGGGGCGTGCGGTGCGCCTCAATCAGCTTCCATTCACGATTTGTAAACGCCTCTCGCTCAGGCTTGTTCCACATAGTAAGGGAAATAATAGAGGGCAAAGAAAAAGCAGTAAATAGTAAATGATGAAGAGACGGACAGTTCTCTCTATTAAGGAGTTACTATTTAACATTCACTTCTTCTTTGGCGGCTTGATAAAGTGCTCTTAATAATGTAAGACTCTAGTTTACACGAGACACACTTTATGGGCTTTGCGAGAGACTGAGGCTTTAAGAGAGTTTTCGGCCTCGCGGCGCGAATCAAATAATTTCCGAGGCTGGCTTCAGTTTCTCTTAATACTTCCCGGCCCGGATTTCATACTTCTATATAAAGATGAGCACACAGGGAAATTCTTCTTCCGTTAGATTGACGCGCGCCGAGCAGGAGGCGCAGACAGAGGCCGAGCGATTGACCGAACAGATAGAGGCGGCGCTGGCAACGCTGGCCGTGCGCACGCGCGACGACCCGGAAGAATTGGAAGCCCGCGCAGACCGTCTGGAGCGTGCCGCGCGCGACCTCTCCGTGGCACTGAGAGAGCTGGCGCACGAGCGCAGACAGAAGCGCGACGAGAAGGATTAAAAGTTCCAGATTTGACTTGGAACATAGTAATTATTTTTTTGAGGAGAGAGTGATGGAGGAAAAAGGACGCAAGCGCACGAGCTATGGGCTGGAAAATTACGGTATCAAGGATGCACGCACGGTCTACTGGAATCTGAACACGCCGGAGCTTTACGAAGAGATAGCGCGCAGGGGCGAAGGAATCCTGTCGAACCACGGCGCGCTCATAGTAGACACGGGCGAGCACACAGGCCGCGCCGCCAAAGACAAAGCCATCGTGCGAGAGGCGTCCTCAGAGGACAAGGTCTGGTGGGGAGAAGTCAACAAAGAGTTCTCGCAAGAGAGATTCAACGCGCTAAGGGATCGCATGATGGCGCACGCCAAGGACAGGGACATCTTCGTGCAGGACACCTTTGCCGGAGCCGACCCTAAATACCGCCTGCCCGTTCGCATCATCAACGAGCTTGCATGGCACTCGCTCTTTGCGCGCACCATGTTCATACGCGACGTGGAAGATGACGGCGAGCACAAGCCGGAATTCACAGTCATAAACTTTCCCAGCTTCACAGCCGACCCGGAGCGCGACGGCACGCGCTCCGCCACCTTCATCCTGATGGATTTCAGCCAGAGGCTAGTCTTGATAGGCGGCACCTCTTACGCTGGCGAGACGAAGAAGAGCATCTTTACCATACTCAATTATCTGCTGCCGCAGCGCGGCGTGATGAGCATGCACTGCTCCGCCAACGTTGGGGATTCGAGCGATGTCGCAATCTTCTTCGGCCTTTCCGGCACGGGCAAGACCACTCTAAGCGCAGACCCCGAACGGCAGCTAGTGGGCGACGACGAGCACGGCTGGTCTGATGATGGAGTCTTCAATTTCGAGGGCGGCTGCTATGCCAAAGTCATACGGCTTTCGGCTACAGCCGAGCCCGACATTTATCGCACCACTCGCATGTTCGGCACTATCCTTGAGAACGTAGTCTACGATGAAGAGACGCGCGAGATTGATTTGGAATCTGCGGACAAGACGGAGAACACGCGCGCCTCTTATCCTCTTGAGAGCATCCCGAACATCATGCCGGAAGGCTACGCAGGCCACCCGCGCAACATCATCATGTTGACGGCCGACGCCTTCGGCGTGCTGCCGCCCGTCTCGCGCCTTACGCCTGAGCAGGCGATGTATCACTTCATCTCCGGCTATACGGCTAAGGTGGCTGGCACGGAGCGCGGCGTGACGGAGCCGCAGGCGACCTTCTCCGCCTGCTTCGGCGCTCCCTTCATGGTCTTGCATCCGGGCGTTTACGCAGACCTTCTGGCGCAGAAGATTAACGAGCACTCGGCCGCCTGCTGGCTCATCAACACAGGCTGGTCTGGCGGCCCCTACGGCGAAGGCAAGCGCATGGAGATTAAGTACACGCGCGCCATGATTCGAGCTATCCTGAACGGCTCGCTGGCCGAAGTCGAGACGCGTCCTGACCCAATCTTCGGCGTGGGCATTCCCGTTTCGTGCCCCGAAGTGCCTGTGGAAGTCCTGACGCCGCGCAACACATGGAAGGACAAGGACGCCTACGACCAGAAGGCACGACACCTCGCAAGCCTCTTCAACGAGAACTTCAAGAAGTTCTCAGACGGAGTCTCGGAAGAGGTGCGAGCCGTAGCGCCCGTTGCAGACTGAAGCAACGGCATTGCTCTCTGAAAGCACGAAGAAGGGCGGGGCTTGAAACGAGCCCCGCCCTTCCTGCTTTTCTGCTTCGTCAGGAGCCGTCCCTAATCGCTCGACAGATAAACGTTGAGTATACGCAGCCGCCCGTCAATCCTTATCAAGTCCATGTGAAAGGCCATGACGTTCAGGCAGACGAGGCGCGTCCCCGAAGGCGAGCCGAAGAACTCTTCGTCAAGGACGTGAAGGCGCGGGCAGAATCCTTCACAGTTATTCTCGCTCTCATCCTTTACGGCCTGCGCCCTAAGCTCGTTCGCAAGCTCTTTCCAGTTGCGCGGCCCCTGAACAGTTTTCAGGTACTCCCTGAGTAGCGCGCAAGCTCTCTCCAGTGTCGTGAGAAAGCCGCGCAATCTCTCCAGACTGCGGATTTCTGTGCCGTCGGCTTGCTCCCTCTTCTCCGAAGCCCCTTCGGCTCCCGGCTCCGGCAGTTCCTTCTGCTCTCCGCTTCTCTCCCTCTCAAGCTCTTCGTCTTCGGTAATCAGCGCGGCCATGAGCGGGTCTTCCTTCAAAACCGACAGCACGCCGGGCGGCAATAGCTCACGAAGCGGCGTCTCGTCGCTCTCTGACTCTGCGCCCTTGAGCCTGCGATTATAGAGCGCGATTCCGTAAAGAAGACTGCTTGAGTAAATGAAGTTGAGCGAGGCCACGTAAAGCCTTCGCAGCTCTTCATCGCTGGCCTTTGCGACCACCTCCGGCTCTATCTTCGCCAGATAGATGAAAGGATTCGGCTCGCTACGCAGCCGCGCGTCGAAGTCCTTGACGTACAACTCGTCAATCAGCGATGAAGGGTTGTTCTTCTCCTCGAAGCCCTTCACGAATTGCTCCGCAATCTTAAGTGCCTCGCGCTCGTCTTCGGCGGTCAGCTCTTCTTCATACGCGTTCGCGCTCGCGCGCAGGCTCCCGCGCGCCGGGACGACGCCTCCCGTTATCAGCATCAGAAGCAGCAACGATGTCAGAACTCTTCTATACATAATCACCCTCAATCGAATCGCACTCGCCGGATGCTCAGGGGCAAGCCGCATGCCTTGACGGAAATCTAAGGGAAGCGACGTCCCGGCCGCGAAGCGATGAGAAGAAGAGCGCCTGCTTTAAACACCAACTGAAAGATTATTGAGGCATCTTCAAAATCAATCACCGCAGAGACGCAGAGAGACGCTGAGGTTTACGCAGAGAGAGAGTTGAATAATTTTCTCTGCGCCCCCTCTGCGTTCCTCTGCGCCTCTGCGGTGAAGTTTAGATTTCTACTTGGCCCGCTACTGCGCTTTGATTTCCGTGCGGAATCTTTTATGCTCGCGTGCGGTTCTTCTTATCTTCACTTTCAGGGAATCAAAAAGTGTCGCAGCCGGGATTGCCCAGATTCAAATGGCCCAGCACTTGAATGGAGAAGATTGACCGCCTAGGCTGGGCGGCAGGCATTTCCATCAAGTCTTATGGCGTGAGCGTAGGGATTCGCACGAACGACGCGAGCCTGCTCGACGGCCTGATAGAGAGGCTTCCGCCCGTGTGGCAGCCATCGCGCTCTATGGTTGTCGAGCGGCTCTATTCCGTCTTCATGGGAGGCCGCGCGGCTCGCTCGAACGTGCGCCGCTTCAACCTGCTCTACGGAGATTTGGAGAGGCTCGTGCGCTCCGTTGATGCCGAGCAGGTCTATGACGCGCTCGAATCGGACTTGCAGCTATACGTGGCGGAAAGAGCGCAGAAGCGCGTCTTCATACACGCGGGCGTGGTTGGCTGGAAGGGCCGGGCCGTCATCATTCCCGGCAAGAGCTTTAGCGGCAAGTCTACTCTCACCAGAGAACTGATTCGCACGGGCGCGCTCTTTTATTCCGACGAGTACGCGGTGCTGGACGCGCGCGGGCGCGTTCATCCATTCCACAGACCGCTACAGATACGCGAAGACGGAACCGCCAAACAGACGAAGCACACCGTCGAGTCACTGGGCGGCAAGCGCGGCACGAAGCCTCTGCCGGTGAGCCTTGTTGTCCTGAGCGAGTATAAAAGCGGCGCGAAGTGGCGGCCCAGAATGCTGTCGGCGGGGCAGGGAGCGCTGGCCATGATGCAGCACGCCGTTTCGGCAAGGCGAGAGCCCGAAGCTGTTCTTGAGACGCTGCGGCAGGTGGTGATTCGCGCTCCCGTGGTAAAGGGCACGCGCGGCGAGGCTGCGGAAATCGTAGACAGTATATTGAAGCTTTTAAGCGATTGAGCTGGAGAGACGCGCCGTCTTCGCTCTACGGCAGGCACTTGTTGAGCGCGCTGCCGCAACGACCCGAGCAGCATTGAGCGTCGGTGGCACAGTCAACATTCTGGCCCAGACAGGCGCATCTGCCGGCGATGCAGAGTCCCGAACAGCACTGAGCGTTCGTCACGCAGACCGCCCCTACGAGGCGGCACGTAGCTGCTGACGCCGCTTCGGGCGCGGCTATGGATAGAATGACGGGCAGCGATACTGCTCCCGTCAGGCCGAGCTTCCTTATCAGCTCGCGTCTGGAGATGCCGGACGCTTCGGGCGGGAGCTTGAGCGGCCCCTGCAAAAGCGAGAAACGCCCAAGCTGGTTGAGCGCGAGCCAGACCATCTCTTCCGTGAAAGGCTCAAGCGTGTCGCGCTCAAGCGATGCGGCTATCTCACTGATTGTCTTTCGCCCGTCGCAGTGCTTCCAGACGAGCGCGGCAGAACTGTTCAGACAGTGAGCCTTATTAGTCTCAAGGTCATAAACCAGCACTTCGTCCGCCAGCTTCTTTATCACAAGCCCCTTGCTTCTGGCCTTCGGAGCAATTACGCGCGCCGCTTTTCTCATAAAAATTTTTCGCTTACAGAGTGTTCTTCAATCTCTGAAACTTCTCGAACTCCTGCTCAAGCTGGCCCGGAGTGATGTCCAAAATAGAATCGCTTTGCGCGGACGATTTCTTTGCGGGAGAGCGCGGCGTGCTTCCTTCGCTCTGATAGTTGTAGTAGTAGCTGTTGTAATAGTAGTCGTACGGCTGCGGCTTGACGTTGTTGAGAACCGTTCCGCAGATGCGCGCGCCCACGCCCGACAGCCTGTTAATCAGATGGCGCACGACGGCGCGCGACGATTTGCCTCCGTGAACGACTATCACTACGCCGTCAACGAGCGTGGAGATAATCGCGCCGTCCGCGAAAGATACCGACGGAGGAGAATCTATTATGACGTGCGTGAACCTCTCCTTGGCCCGGTTAAGGAAGCTCAGCATCTCCTCCGAGCCCAAAAGCTCCGCAGGATTCGCCGGAAGATAACCCGAAGTCATAATCTTCAGGGTCGGAAGCTGCGGGTAAGCCCTGAGCGCCTCGTCCAGCTTAATCTCTCCTGACAGATAGTCGGTCAGGCCCGGCTCCGTAGCCGCGTTGATGTGCTTTTGCACGCTCGGGCGACGAAGGTCGCAGTCCACCAGCAGCACTGTCGCTCCCGTCTGCGCCAGAGCTATGGCCGTGTTGAAGGCCACGGTCGTCTTGCCCTCCAAAGCCTGACCGGACGTTACAAGTATGCTTCGCGGCGCGCCCGCGCCCGAAGAGAAGAGCAGAGAGGTTCGCAGGTGCCTGAAGGCTTCGGCCACTGGCGAGCGCGTGTTCTCAAGCAACTCCGCCGAAGGAAGCTCTTTGCGCCTGCTGAAGGGCAGAGCGATTCCGCTCCTGTCCCCAACCCTCTGCCCGTTCATGGAAGGGATAAGGGCCAGATTCGGAAGGTTCGTGTAGGCTACAAGCTCGTCCACGCTCTTGATGGAATCGTCCAGTTGCTGAAGCAACACGGCCAGAGCGGTTCCGGCAAAGAGCGATAGAAAGAAAGCTATAAGGACGCTGCGCGCTCGCTGCGGCGCGACAGGCAGCGTGGGCCTTTCGCTGCGGGTAGAGATGGCCACATTGCTCTTCCTGTCGCTCTGGTCTATCTGAAGCTCCTGCTGTCTCTGAAAGAGCGTCGTGTATAGCTGCTTGTTCGTCTCTATCTTCTGATTCAGACTGTTAAGCTCTATCTCAGCCTGACTCTGCCGGTTGGCCGTGCCTAGCTCGCCGTAATAAGCCCCTCGCAATCCGTTCTCGCGCGCCAGCGCCGCCTCGTACCTTGACCTCATGGACGCGACTACGTCCTTCGAAGTCTTGGCAATCTCGCTCCTGAGCTGGTTCGCCTCCTCATCAATCTCCCTGATTTCGTGCCATTCGGGCGTGTACTTGACTGAGAGAGCGGCGCGGCGCTGCTCAAGAAGGCGCAGCCTTCCCTTCATATCCTGAATCGCCTTGTCCGCCTGAACCTCCGGAATCGCTTCCACGTCCCCTACTCTTCGCGCCGTCTCGTAAGCGGCCTGCAAATTTTTGCGCTCATTCTCGGCCGCCAGAAGCTGGCCGCTCAGGGTATCCAGCCGGACTCCCGTGAGGTTCTCTCCCTTTATCTGTCCGAGCGGCAGCCCGTGGTTCTTTATGTAGTTGAGCCGCTCCTCTTCCTGCTGCTTGATTGCCATCTGCAAGTCCGCTATCTGCGTTGACAACTGCGTCGTGGCGTTGTCCAGCCCTTCATTCGCCCACTTAACATCGTCAAGTATGAAAAGCTCCGCCAGCGTGTCCGTGACCTTCATGGCGATGTCCGGGTCAGGGTGCGTGAACCGGATTTTGACGAGGTTAGTTTCCGGCACGGCCTCAATCGAGAGGCTGGCCAGCAGGGTATTAACGTAGGGAGCAAGGGCCGCTCGCTGCTCGTCGGTTAATGCTTCGGCGTTCGTGCCCGCAGGGATGTCAGGCTGGCCGCTCGCGCCGGGTGCGGCGGCGGGCGCTTTCCCGCTCCACAGCGACGGCCCCTCAATCGAAGGCAGAAGGCTCGTTCGCGCACGCGCCGCCAGAAATGTGGAGTTGTGATGCAGGTCGAGCGCAAGTATCACGCGCCGCGCAAGCATTGGATTCTCCAGAAGCTTTAGCTGCGTGCGCCAGTAGGCCGGGTCGTTCGCCGTGTTGATGACTATGTCCTTGGCGCGCAGAAAGCTCTCGCTCTTCTGCTCTATGCGAATGGTCGTCTCGGCCTGGTAAAGCGAAGGCTGGCGATACACGTAGACGGCCACCAGCGTAGTGACAATCAGGACTATGCTGAATATCACCCACTTGCGCCGGTAGATGAGCGCCGCGTAGCCGCGCAGGTCTTTCTGCTCGCTGAGAAAAGATTCGTTAGCAGTGAGAGTCTGCGATTGAGTCTGTTCCAGCAAAGCTCTATTAGAAGCCCCTTGAGCTAAGGTTGAAAGGCGATTATCGGAAAGCATCAATTATCCTCAAAAGTCCGGGCACACATGAAACAGTGCCCTCTCGTGGGAGCGTTCGGGGCGTTCCGACTGAGACTGTTTCTGCTTATTTGAGCTGTCCGCTTCTCTCTAGCCGGGATGCGCACTGTGGCTTGGGTCATGCGCGTTAGATACGGGAGCAAAAAGGGTCTTGCGCTGCCATACGTTTGGCATAAAACCTGACCGAAGCGGCCTTACATCAGGTTCATCCCATACGCCAGACCCCGCGATATGCCTAATTTCTCATCCGCCCTCAAACAGGCTCTTCAATTCGGGCTGTTAATTGAAGCGGTCTAATTTGAGCAGGACTGGCGAACAATCCATCAGGCTGGAATTAGATTATATTGTATGGATAGGACTATTGCCATACAAAAATTTGTGCCCGCGCACGGCCTAGGCCCGCCGGGAGGCGAAAATATTTCTCAACGATTTCGCCCCTCGCGGAGTATTTATAAGTGGCAGGAGCCGGGCCGACCGGTTAGAAGAGATGATAAACGGGGTCGCTGAAATCGCTCTCATGACGGAAAAGCTGAATCCGGGCACACACGCGCCGGAGGGGAAAGAGCCGTATTTAGCGCCGCTTGTAGAGCGGGCACGCGCGGGCGACACCTCTGCCTTCGAGCAGATAATGCTCTGCACGGAGCGGCGAGTGGTGGCGACCGCATGGCGAATCCTTGGCGACCGGGAGGACGCGCGAGACGCCGCGCAGGAGGTTTTCCTTAGAGCCTACAAGTATCTGGGGACGTTCCGGCAAGACCAGAATTTTTCCGGCTGGCTCTATCGCATAACCGTCAACGTCTGCCGCGACATCTCGCGCAAGCGCACGCACGGCGGCCACGCGGCCTTCATCTCCTACGAGACGGAGTTGGAGGAAGGCTTGCTTGAGACTATGCCCGCGCCCGACAACACCGAGACGCGCGCCATAGAAGCTCAGGAACGCTTCATAGTCACACGCGCGCTTTCGTCGCTCTCGGAAAAGGAGCGCAACGCGCTTGTCCTGCGCGACATGGAAGGGTTTTCTACGGAAGAGGTGGCGCAGATTATGGGCACGCGCGCCGCCACCGTTCGCTCGCAAATATCTTCGGGTCGAACCAAGATAAAGCGCTACTGCGAGAGGTTTCTCAAGGCCGGGGGAAGATAAGAAGATGAACTGCACGAAGATTGAAAAGCTTTTACCGCTCTACGTCGAAGGCGATTTGTCCACGGCGGAGGCTACACAGGTCGGCGCTCATCTTTCAGCCTGCGACGATTGCCGTCGGCTGGAGAAAGAGTTTGCCGTGAGCCAGCAGAGGCTGCGCAATTTCGCCGTGCCGGAATTCGGCGCGGAGTTCTATGAGCAGCTACGCGGCGCTGTCATGCGCGAGATAAGCTCGAAGCCTGCGGCGCGGCCTGCGGCTTTCCGGACGCTACGGGCCTTCTTTACCATGCGCCCGGCGCTTGCAGCTTCCCTTGTGACACTTGCTCTCTTCTGCGGGCTCTCCTTCGCCCTCTACCGCTCGCTCATAAAGGATGAGACGGGCCTCGCGGCCATAGAGATTGGCATGGCGAATTTTAGTTTCGACATGCCAGCCGCCTTCGATGAGGTGCGCCCCGTCAGCAATGAGGTTACAAGCAACGGTGCGGGCCGGACGAGCTTTGTTGCGCGCAACGCATCGCGGCGAAGGTCTGTGCGCGCAGCCGTGGAAAGAGCGCCCACTGAAGCCTCTTCTGCTGCCTCTTCTACTCGAACCATTGATTCAGCCGGTTCCAACGCGGAGCGGGCAGGGACACAGACAGGCGGCACAAGCGCCGACGAAGCATCTAGGCAGGTAGTTGCGCGAATGGATATTCAGACGGGCGACCCGAACATACGCATCATCTGGCTGGGAAGAAAAACAAGCGATTAGTAGTTAGATAGCTGATACCGATTAGGAGGTCATAATGTTTTCCATCAAACAGATTAAGCTGGCGGTGATTGTTCTCTGCCTAGCAATGAGTTCTACGGCGCTCGGGCAGGGGACGCCGCAGTCGCAGCCCAGCCCCGAAAGCCCCGTCGCAAGGGCAGGGCTCAGGAACCGCGTCTTCGAGATTAGGCACAGAGACCCGGAGAACCTGCTTGCAGTCATAAGGCTTCTGGGAAGCGGGGCGGGCGGCGCGAACATGTCCGTCAACAATGAATTCAACACCATCACGGTGCGCGACTTCCCCGAAAACATAGCCACCATAGAAGAGGCTATAAGGCGGCTGGACACGCCCGTCCCGCCCACGCCGGGCATAGAGTTTCACGTTCACATACTCATCGCCACCAACACTGCGGCGGCCACCCCGAACCCTTTCCCCTTGGAGGTGAGCGATGTCGTCAGGCAGTTGCAGGCCACGCTCAACTATAAGAACTACTCCCTGATGACTTCGGCGGTGCTGCGTTCTAAAGAGGGCTCCACGGGCATCAGCAACAAGGGGGTGGCGGATTTCAAATTAATGACCTCGGGCCCTGCGAGCAACAGTCCAATCTTCTATGAGTACACTGCCCGGCAGATTAAGATTGACGGGACGACGCCGTCCACCGCCACCATTCAGATAGGGGCATTTAACTTCAACATGAGGATTCCCGTAGAGGTCACTACCGGACAGATTCAGTTTGAAAGGGTAGGATTCGAGACTCCCGTCAGCATGCGCGAAGGCGAAAAGGTAGTCGTCGGCACCACCACCATGCAGGACAAGGGACTGATAGTCGTCCTCACGGCCAGAATCATCAAGTAAGAAGAGATTGATTCACTGGTTCATTGAATCAATCTCCTCCGCCTTGCTTTTATGCGTTCTGTTATAGTTAACATTACGCATGGAGAAGGAAGAATCAAGGCGGTTAAGCGAGCTGACCATAGGGGAGGCCAAGCGCATACTGGTCTACGGGATTGTCATTGCGCTGGCGGTCGGACTCTTCATGTTGCTGGTCGGGCAGGTGCTCGTGGCGCTCCTTCTGGGAGTCGTCGCGGGCATCTATCTTATACCGGTACAGGAATGGCTTGAGCGACATCTCAGGGCAAGGGCCGGAAGCGCTATCATCACAATCGCGCTCATAGTCGTCCCGCTCTTAGGCGTCACGGGCTACGCATGGTACGAGCTTTCGGACTACTCGAATCTGGTCAGCGAGAAACATGATTCGATAATAGAGGCCGTTAGCCGCGCCGTTGAGCGCTACGCACCCGTCAGGCGCGAGAGCACTCGCGCAGGTCTTCAGGCGGCATTCACGGAAGCCGTCACGCGCTCGGGCGAAGTCACTGCGGAGTTACGAAAGCGCGCGGCGCTTCTCTTAGCATCGCTCGCGCTCTTCTTCTTCACCGTCTTTTACATACTGACGCAGCGCATACGCATCAGTGCCTACATAAAGGTGCGAATCCCCGGCGAGTACATGCCGCTTTACGAGAAGCTGGCGCAGAACGTCGGGGCGGCTCTCAGAGGGGCGCTCCGCGCAGTCTTCATAGACCAGACCATAAAGGCCGCAGTCATCTTTATACTCAACGTCATCTTCGACGTTCCGCTCGCCATAGTGCTAGCCATAGTCACCTTTCTGGCGGGCTTCTTTCCGCTCATAGGCGAGTGGGCCATCTACGTCCCAATCTCTATCTATCTCTTCGTCTTTCGTCACGAGCCTGTCAGCGCGTCCATCTATCTTGGGATAGGAATCGCTCTGACCATCTGCTCGTCGCTGCTCTTGCGGCCAAAGCTTGCGAGCGCGGGCGCGCGACGATTCAGCTTCTACTGGATGCTGCTGGCGCTGGTTTCGGGCGTCTACGTCTTCGGCATCCCCGGCATAGTCCTCGGCCCGGCCATTCTAGGCTTCGTCAAAGCTGTCGCGGACACAATCTTCGGTGACGTTCGCTACGAAACCTCTCTATTGAAGACGGAAGACGAACAGCAGGGACAGAAGCTGATAGAAGAGGCACAGCGAGAGGCGGCCAGCGCTACGGATTAGAAACTCAGGTCAGTACCGCCTGCGGCGGAAGCTTATCCGGGCGGCCAGTTCATCTGGCGGCCTCCGAGGACGTGCAGGTGTAGGTGGAAGACGCTCTGGCCAGCGCCCGCGCCCGTGTTGATGACTGTGCGGTAGCCGCTCTCGGAAAGTCCCTCTTGATTGGCCACACGGGCGGCTACGCGCAGTAGGTGGCCGAGCGTGCGCTCATCGCGCTGTGTAGCCTCGTCCAACGATTCTATGTGCTCGCGCGGAATGACCAGTACGTGCGTAGGAGCCTGCGGGTTGATGTCGCGGAAAGCCAGACAGACATCGTCCTGATGCACAACGTCTGCGGGAATCTCGCCCGCTATGATTCTACAAAAGAGACAATCCATAAGAGATGATGAACGCAGAGTGCCGCAATGATGAATGAAAGAACGCTGCTATCTTAGCTTATTATTCATCATTTTGCATTCTGACCTCTGCATTGCCTTTGCTCTGCCTTTCAGGCTATTTCGGCGGCCACGCCTTCCATGCCGCGCGGCATCTGAAGCGGCGCGGTCACGGAATCGCGCAGGCGCTCTATGTGAGCGCCCACTCTTTTAAGCTTATCCTCTATCTTCTCGTAGCCACGGTCTATGTGATAGACACGGTCTATAGTCGTCTCGCCCTGAGCGGCCAGCCCCGCCAGCACGAGCGAAGCTGAGGCGCGAAGGTCTGAAGCCTGCACGCGCGCGCCCGTCAGGCGGCTTGCGCCTTCGACTACGGCGTTGTGCCCTTCAATCTGTATGTGAGCGCCCATGCGCTGCATCTCCGAAGCGTGCATGAAGCGATTCTCGAAGATGGTTTCCGTAATCACCGAGCGCCCCTCGGCCTGCGTCATCAATGCCATGTACTGCGCCTGCATGTCCGTGGGGAACAACGGGTGAGGCTCCGTCACAATGTCGCGCGCGCGCAAGCCGTTCGGACAGCATGAGACGTGAACCGTGCTTTGATTTACCTCTTCGATTTCTACGCCGACCTCTCTGAGCTTGGCTATCAGCGCGCCGGAATGCTCAGGCCGACAGCCCTTGATTTCAAGCTCGCCCTTAGTGATGGCCGCAGCGACAATGAAAGTGCCCGTCTCTATGCGGTCTGGGATGATTGTGTGCTCCGCGCCGCCGAGCGCTTCTACGCCTTCGACCGTGATGGTGGGCGTGCCAGCGCCGCGCACGCGCGCTCCCATGCTGTTTAATAGCTCCGCCAAGTCAACTATCTCGGGCTCGCAGGCCGAGTTGTGCATGATGGTCGTGCCCTTGGCGAGTGTTGCCGCCATCATAAGGTTCTCCGTGCCCGTGACCGTCACTTTTTCAAACCGCATCTCTGCGCCGCGAAGGCGTCCCCCGCGAGGCGCGCGCGCCACCACGTCGCCCGATTCCAGCTTGACGGTAGCGCCCAGAAGTTGAAAGCCCGCAAGGTGAAGGTCTATGGGGCGCGTGCCTATGGCGCAGCCGCCCGGAAGAGACACCCTCGCTTTGCCGAAGCGCGCAAGGAGCGGCCCCAGCGCGAGTACGCTCGCCCGCATGGTCTTGACAAGCTCGTAGGGCGCTTCGAAAAGCTCTATGTGAGAGGCCGTTATCTTGTGCGTGCGAAGCTCCGGCGTCAATACGGTTGCGCCCAAATCCTCCAGCAGACGGCGCTGCGTAATGATGTCGCGCACGTACGGGATGTTGTGCAGTATGACCGTCTCCGGCGTCAGAAGCGCCGCCGCCATGCAAGGCAGCGCGCTGTTCTTCGCGCCGCTAATCTGAACGCGCCCATGAAGCGGGCGTCCGCCTTTGATTCGGAATTTATCCATCGAGGAAACTCTCCTTCATTACGTCCCGGCTAGCCTTATCCAGCAAAATCCTACAGGACAACTCGGCGCGCAAAATCCACGGAAAGCTACGCGCGCCCGCTTCTCCACCGACACCGAAACATTGCCTCTGGAGCAAGCAGAGACGAAGACTGGAACTCCGGTAATTGAGACGGAAAGACTCGCGGATTTTACCACGGGAGATAAAAAAGAAAAAAGCTAAAAGACAGAGGCGCTGGGGCTGGCAAAAGCGGCTGTTAAACTCTAGCTTCTTCTCCTTAACGCCACGGTGCGGGGGATGCCTTGCAGGTCAAGGTGTATATCCAGAAGCTCCCAAGTTCTAGGCTCAATCAATTTTCTGACCGCTTCGTGCTGGTCGAAGCCTATCTCCATGAGCAGGTGGCCGCCACTTTTCAGGAGGGCGGGGGCTTCGCTCATGAGACGGCGTATGATTCTGAGGCCGTCGCCGCCCGGCGTCAGGGCAAGGCGCGGCTCGAAGTCCCGCACCTCTCTTTGAAGACCTTTGAGCGCGTCCTCCGCCACGTACGGCGGATTGGAGACTATCATGTCAAAGCGCGTGTCAGTTTCACCCAGCGCGTCGAAGCAGTCGGAGAGGATTAAAGAGAGTCGCTCTTCAACATTGTGTCGCCGCGCGTTGCGCCGGGCTACATCGAGCGCGCCTTCGGAGATGTCTAAGCCGAGGCCCCGCGCCGCTTCTATCTCATGAAGAATCGAGATGATGACGCAGCCGGAGCCAGTCCCCACATCGCAGACGAGCGGCGCTTTCATCTCCCGAAGCAGGTCTAGCGCCGTCTCTAACAGCAGCTCCGTTTCCGGTCGCGGAATCAGAACGGCGGGCGTCACTTCAAAATCGAGCTTGAAGAAAGCTGTGTGGCCGGTGATGTACTGTAAGGGCTCGCCCCCGGCCCTGCGCTCCAACAGAGAGCGGAAGGAGGCAAGCGCCTCTGCGGAAACTTCCTCTTCGGCGTGCGTGATGAGAAAAGTGCGGTCGCACCCCAGCACATGCGCCAGCAGAGACGCGGCTTCGCGTCTGGATTCAGGCACGCCCGCCCGCCTCAGCACTTGCGTAGCCCCGAGCGTGGCCTCCGCTATGGAAACAGCCCTCATGATAATTGGCTCAACGGTTCACTCTTTCATTGATTCAATGAACCGGTGAATAAATGAATCAACGCCTCCCGGCCTTTTACCTTTTAGCATTTGCCTTCTATAATACGCTGCAACAGTCACCTGCGAACAGACCGGGCCGGGCAGTTTATCCAGATAGACTCCGGCATTATCTTTTGCCTGACCGGGGCCGAGGTCGCAGGAGCGTGGACTTTTCTCTGACAGGGAGGCGAAAGTGAAAGCCGAGTTTAATATAGAAGGGATGCACTGCGATTCCTGCGCGGCGGACATAAAGGAGACGCTGGAAGAGACGGCGGGCGTGCGCGACGTGGACGTAACTTTCCAGCGCAAGACAGCCATAGTCAATTTCGACGAAAACGCTGTGCAGCAGAGCACTATCGTCAAGAAGATTCAAGACCTTGGGTACAAGGCAACTATTTCCGGTGAATCGCAAAGCGAGGTGGGAGCATGAGTGAACAGGGAGAGACGCAGGCTAAAACGGGAGGCCCCGTTGACGACAAGGGCACGGATCAAACGGAAGCGCGGGCAATCTTAAAGCGGCTGCGCGACAACGGCTTTGAAGGAAGCGACGAGAAGCTGGCCGTCGCGCTCGGCCGCCCCATAGAGCAGGTGGCCTCGTGGATGAACGCCGTCGAGCCGGTTGACGACGACGTAATCATGAAGGCTCGCGGCATAGCTACGGACAGGAATATACAGATTGAATAGAAGCAATCAGCCATCGGCTAAAAGCTCCCGACGCTGACCGCCGATAGCTGGCTGCTGAATGCTGTCTTATGAGCGAGAAGCTTCATCGGGCTACAGAGGAACTGTTCGAGTCGTACACGGCGGGCGGGACGAAGATTCATCACCTAGACCGCCAGCCGTTGCCCTCGCACGCAGAGATTGTGCGCGTGCTGATGACGATTCACGAGCTTCTGTTTCCGGGCTACATCGGCGCGCAGGGATTGACGGCCGCCAGCATCAGGCTTCACGTGGAAGCCCGCATGGCTTGGCTCCACGAAATCATGGCCGAGCAGATTCACCGCGCCATAGGCCACGGCAAAACCGTGGGCGAGCATTGCGAGGTGACTGACAAGGAGGCTTCCGATTGCGCGGCCTGCTTTCTGTCGGAGCTGCCGCGCCTGCGAGAGATACTGGCAACCGACGTCGAGGCGGCCTATGAGGGCGACCCTGCCGCCACCTGCTACGACGAAATCATCTTCAGCTATCCGAGCATCTACGCCGTGATGGTCTACAGGCTGGCGCATGTGCTCTACACGATGAAAGTCCCGCTCATCCCGCGCATCATGACCGAGCACGCGCACTACCGCACGGGGATTGATATTCATCCGGGCACGCAGATTGGCTCGCACTTCTTCATAGACCACGGCACGGGCGTCGTCATCGGTGGCACGGCAATCATAGGCAACAACGTCAAGCTCTATCAGGGCGTGACCCTCGGCGCTTTCTCCTTCGACAAGGACTCCAAAGGCGAGCTTATTCGCAACACCAAGCGCCACCCGACCATAGAAGACGACGTAGTCATATACGCCGGCGCAACCATCCTCGGCGGCGACACCGTCATCGGGCGCGGGAGCGTGATAGGCGGCAACGTCTGGCTCACGCACTCAGTCCCGCCCGGAACCAGAGTCGTTCAGGAATCCCCAAACTTGCGCATTATCACCCCAGACCAGCGCGCGGCATCCTGAGCTTTTCGGGCGCGAGCGATTCTTTGGAAGCCGCCGGCTATTAGGAATATCTTTTAAGTACAAAGTTAGGCGTTTCTCGTCTCGTTACTCCCGTAAACGAGCGAAACCCCCAAGCCATTCAGGTTTGGGGGTTTCGGACTTTAAGGGGGCGAGAGTTAAACAAAGTTTGCCGCGAAGGAGGCACAAGCTTCGATGAGTGCCCTTTATCAAAGCCTTTTGCTCTTCGGTCTGAACGCGCTGGACGCGCAACTCACGCTCATTTGGGTGCGCGCCAATCTGGCTACGGAAGGCAACGCGTTGATGGCGCGGCTTCTGGAGATGGGCGACGCGCCGTTTCTGGGCTTCAAGCTTCTCATGGGAGCCTTCGCGGCCATAGTCCTCTATCGCTGCTCTTATCTGCCGCTTGCGCGCTTCGGCCTGAAGGCCGCGCTCGGCGTCTACCTCCTGCTTATGCTCGTGCACGCGGCCACGGGGCTTTCGGCCCTCGGCTGGGATGGGCCTGAGACTGCCATAGCGTTCCTGAGCAACCTGCCGCACGCTGCGCTCGCGCTCTTTTCCTGAAACTTTCCGGCACTGCGGACGAAATAAGGTAGAGGTCACTGAATCTACCGGGGCGTCCGTGTGTCTACGAAAAGCGGCTCTTTCGGGGCTTTCGTCGCTGGCCCTAGAGACAGGCCGCCATCTAGCTCAATTTTATTAAACCCGCTAGCCCGGCAATACGTTAATGAGAATACGTCGTCTCTTGAGATTTGCGGCGTCTGGTGTATAGTCTGCGGCTGGCTTTCACGCCATAAGGCAGCAGGGCGCAACCGCAAATTGCGCTGGGGCATCTTAACCCCAGCAACATAACCGGAAGGGGTCGGCGCACCGGGTTGTCTCGCGCCGCCATATCAAAGAAGAGAATAAAGCTATGTATAGAATTTCCGCTCGACAGATTCTGGTCATCGCGCTGCTTTC
The DNA here is from genome assembly GCA_036389255.1 of Pyrinomonadaceae bacterium. Classification (GTDB taxonomy): domain Bacteria; phylum Acidobacteriota; class Blastocatellia; order Pyrinomonadales; family Pyrinomonadaceae; genus JACVRN01. The sequence goes on along the minus strand of DASVQI010000041.1, from coordinate 362,013 downwards.
GGCGCTCTTCGCAGCCGGGACGGTCGCCTGCCTTGATCGCTGGAGCAACCGCTTCCAGCCGAAGACAGCCGCCTACACAGAGGCTCCGCCCGCAGGAATCACAGACCCGTCTGTGGCCTCCGACGAGCAGAACAATATAGAAGTTTACAGGGCTATTGCTCCCGGCGTAGCCAACATCTCCGCCACCTCTTACCGCCGGGACATATTCGGCTCGGTGCAGGAGGGCGAGGGCTCGGGCTCGGGCGCTGTGATTGACGCGCAAGGCCACATAGTGACGAACTATCACGTCGTAGAGGGGGCTCAGAAGCTGACCGTCAGCTTCGGCGGCGATAAGACCTATCCGGCGCGTGTCATCGGCGGCGACCCCGACACTGACCTCGCCATCATCAAAGTTGACGCGCCCGCAGACGAATTGCGTGTCATCCCCTTCGGTGATTCCGACCAGTTGGCCGTAGGCCAGAAAGTGCTGGCTATAGGAAACCCCTTCGGCCTTGACCGCACGCTCACGACAGGAATCATAAGCGGGCTTCAGCGTCCGCTTCGCGCGCGCAACGGTCGTCCGATAGAAGGCGCAATTCAGACCGACGCCTCGATTAACCCTGGCAATTCGGGCGGCCCGCTTCTGGACTCGCGCGGTCGCATGATAGGCATCAACTCGCAGATTCTCTCGCCTTCTGGCGCGTCTGCGGGCGTGGGCTTTGCCATTCCCATCAACATAGCCAAGCGGATTGTGCCGCAGCTTATTCAGAACGGCGCGGTGCGTCGCCCGCGACTCGGCGTAGGCACGCGCGCCGTTAAGGATTTGAAAGATCAGGTGAAGCTGCCGCTCTCAGACGGTCTGATAGTCATCAACGTCGTGCCGGGAAGCGCAGCCGCCAACGCAGGCATTCGCGGGCTGGTACAGACGGAGGACGGCGACGTTGAGCTTGGCGACATCATCACAAGCGTTGACGGACAGGCCGTGAATACTTCCGACGACCTCTACAAGGTGCTGGACAAACACCAGATTGGCGACACCATTCAGGTAGAAGTCCTGCGTAACAATCGCCGCGTCACGCTGCCCGTGCGCCTGACTGAGTATCAAGACCAGCAGCAGCAGTTGCGCCGTGGCAACCTGAAACGGTAAAAGCTAGGAGCCGGAGTTTTAGGGGCCGCAGGCCGGGAGAAAATCCGGCCTACGGCCTCTAAGCTTTTTTATTATGGAGATAGAGCATTTTGTAAATCACGGCTACGGCTGGATGTGCAGGCACTGCATGGCGTTGGATGAGTCGGGCGGGGCCGTCGCGGGCGCGCGCGCTCGCTTTATCACGGAAGGCGAGGCGGAGACGAAAGAGCCTGTGCTTTCAACTCCGGCTCTTGCGCGCTGGCGCGATGCTGCCCGTCAAACTCTATACTGCCCCAGATGCGGCGTTGAAGAGATGGTCAGCAAAGCTTAAGTTTTAACCTTCACTCGCCAGCAATCTTCTAAGCTCTGTGATGCGGCTTTCGGGCTCGCCGTAGCGCTCGCGGTAATCAGCGAAGCTGCGTCCTATCACCTCCATAGCTTCGTCGCGGCCATACGCGTCCGTGATTTCCACACGGCGCGGGGCCTCCTCCGGCAGTTGCTTGTAGCTCAGGAAGTAATGCCTCAGGCGGTCAACCAAGCCCTGCGGGCATTCGCTCAAATCTCTTATGTGGCCGTAGGCCACGTCGTCAACCAGCACTGAGATAATCTTGTCGTCGGCCTCCACAGCGTCAATCATACGCAGCCCGCCTATGGGCCGGGCGCGCAGGAAGAAGTCGCCGTGAGTGAATGCCTTCTCCGAAAGCACGCAGATGTCCATAGGGTCGCCGTCGCCCTTTATGGCTTTGAGGCCGGTGCGCTCGGAACAGAGCTGGCCCACGCGCGGGCCGCAGTACGTTTGCGGAATGAAGCCGTAAAGGGTCGGGCACATGCTTGAGAAACGCTGCGGGCGGTCTACCCTCAAGTGCCCTGAAGGCTTATCAAGCTCGTACTTGACGGCGTCCGTCGGCACAATCTCTATGTAAGCGTTGAGTTGGCCGCGCTCGTCCAGCCCGGCGGGCACGCCGTGCCACGGGTGCGCCTGAAAAAGTGTCCCTAATAGCCTCTGCAAATCCGCATCGGTCGTTGACATAGAAATCCTTTCAGCTTCTCCGGAAAAGAGAACGACTCTATTTAATCAGGCTTCGATTCTATTTCAACCCGCACTGATGCTACAATTCCATCTCCTCGCTGAAGGCGACGGGCCGGGAAATTTTAAGGCTGCAAGTTTTCGGCCCGCCAAGGTTAGTGTCCATGAGATTATAGCTTCCACTCAAAAGATTTTATGTCCGCCACTACGTCACAGGCTGTTACGGAAAAGTCAGAGGCCGCCGTCATCTCCCTGCGCTGGATTATAGGGGCGCGGGACGACCTTATCTGGTTCATAGGCTCGGTTCTTTCGAGCTACCTGCTGCTCGCGTTGTACGTTTCGGGCGTGCTGCCTCTCCTGTGGATGGTTGGGGCGTGGGCTATTCTGATTGACGCGCCGCACGTCTTCGGCACCTTCTCGCGCACCTACTTCGACCGCTCTGAAAGACGAGAGAGAAAGCGGCTGCTCATAGGCTCGCTGGCCTTCTTCGTGGTAGGCCCCCTGATGGTCTTGGCCGGGCTAGGACTCCTCTTCTTCTTTCTGGCGGCCCTCTGGGCCTACTATCATCTGGTCAAGCAGCACTACGGCTTCATGGTGCTCTACAAGAAGAAGAACAACGACCTTGCTTCCATAGACAACGCGCTCGACAGAGTCTTTCTCATGCTCGCCTTCAGCTACCCGTTCATAGCCTTCGTAGGCGGCGACCCTGAGGCCATGTCGCGCGTGCCTCAGACTTTGCACTTCGCCTTCACGGGACTTGAGCGGGCGCTGCTCTTCGTGACAATCATCACGGGCCTCGTCTGGCTGGGCAGACAGATTCAGAGAGCCTTGCAGGGACAGCCCCTGAACGTGCCGAAGTACCTGCTGCTTCTGGCGGCCATCCCCATGCACTGGATTGCTCTGCTGACGCCCATGCCGCACAAGCCCATAGCGCTCGTGGCAATCCTGACCATCTATCACAACCTGCAATACCATCGCCTTATATGGTTTCACAACAAGAAGTACACGCGCGACGAGAAGGCGCGTGACGAGTACGGAGAGGCAGCCCTGATAAGCAAGCGCGTCCTCTACTATATAGCTTTCGGCGTCCTCTTCGGGCTCTGGTATCAGGGGCCGCGCCAGTTCGTCATGTCGCCCATGCTTCAGAAGAGCTTCTGGACGGAGATGCTGACCTCCTTCTTCTGGGGCTACGCTTTCATACACTACTATCTGGATTCGAAAATCTGGCGCGTGCGTCGTGACCCGTCAGTGGGCAAAGCGCTCAACATGAGCTGAGGCGCGGGCTTCTCTAGCGGCTAGCTTTTCAGGAACCTGCTTTCACAATAAAAAAAGCGAGAAAGCCGCGCTCGCCACTAGCGCGACTCTCTCGCTTGCTCTCATACGCGAGCCCCGTAAGGACTGCGTGTGAGAAACTTAAGCCTGAGACTTCAGGCCCGCTTGTTCTTCGTCACTGCCTTGAGCGCCTGAAATGTAGGCGGCCAGAGGCCGACGAATATGGCTGCATCCTTCTTGCCCGAAAGAAAGAGCGCAATGGATGCTCCGATTGAACCGAGCGTCAGAATATGAAAAAGACTGATGCCCGTCGTCTGCTTTGTCGTCTCGTCCAGATTACGCAGCATGGACTCGGCCACATCTTTGTTCCCGCCCCCCGTGCTCGTATAATTATCCGCCATGCTGGTTGCCGTTGCTTGTGCCATCTGTCCCCCCCAATGTTCGTTCAGTTGCCGGAGCCTTTACCGCACGCGTGCCTTCAGAATCACTATTCCAAAGAGCAGCGCCAGAGCCGCCCCGGCTATCAAATATCCCTCAACTGGCCTTTTCCTGTCCCCTTGTGTATCCTGCATTCCGGTTCCCCCGCCTTGATGAAAAGCACTCTAGCAGAACCGCTCAAAACGTTCATCACGGAATTCTGTCAAAACCAATTTGTTTCTGTGTTTGTTGAGAAATATTGAAAACTCTTGCGTTGTGATATAGTTTAAAGAGCATCGCGTAATCGCTAAAAACGCTCATGAGGGACGAGAACACCAATTTTTTAACTACCCGTCAACTGGCTCGCATGTGGCAGGTTTCCGAGGCGACCGTCAAACGATGGGCGGACGCGGGTCGCCTGCACCCCAGCCGGACGCTGGGCGGGCATAGACGGTTCGCGCTCAAGGAGGTGCTGAGGTTTCAGAACGAGCAGGGGCTTGACGTAAGCCGGGTTGCGCTAGGGGGAGTAAGTGAAGCCGCCATAGAACAGAAGGGCATGGGCGCCGATGAGCATGAAGCGGCTGAACGGTTCTTTGACGCGATAGTGAGCGGGCAGGAAGGCGCGTCCGCAGGAGTTCTGCTTTCGTCTTACATGAACGGGCAGCCTCTGGTAAAGATTCTGGACGATACCTTCACGCAGGCTATGCACCGCGTGGGCCATCTATGGCACTGCGGCGAAGTGACCGTGGCGGACGAGCACCTTGCGACGCAGACGGCCCGCCGCGCGGTGGAAACGCTCAGGGAATGTATTCGCAGAGAGGCGTCGGACGGGCTACGCGCGGTCGTCTGCACGGTCGAAGAAGAGATGCACGAGATGGCTGTGCTCTGCGTGCAGCTTCTGCTTGAAGAGAAGGGATGGAGCGTCCGTTATCTTGGAGCGCACACGCCCTTCTATTCCATGACGGACGCCATCGAAAAGCAGAAGCCGCAGCTCATCTGCATCTCTTCCACATCCAACCTTGCGCTGAGCCGTAACGCGCGAGAGTACGACCAGTTCCACGCGGAGGCCGCAAAGCGCGGCGTGACGGTGGTACTCGGCGGCGAAGGCTTTCGGGACGAAGCCATCAGGCATAGATTCCCCGCGCACCTTCATGCAGACAATTTCAGCCGCCTGCTGGACTTTCTTCAAACGGAGAGAAGCGAGTCGTAAGCGACAGAGTTTGAATTGATGAAGACGGAAGCATACGGACTATCTACATGGCTCGCGCTCGGAGTATCAATCGCCATCTGTTTCTCTGCGGCAGGCATAGGCTCGCTCTTTACAGACCCGGAGATTGGCGGCTGGTACGCGCGCATAGCGAAGCCTTCGTGGACGCCTCCCAACTGGGTCTTCGGCCCCGTATGGTCTGTACTCTACTTGATGATGGCCGTGGCGGCGTGGCTCGTCTGGAAGGAAAAGGGCTTCGCAAGCGCAGCAGCGCCGCTCGCGTTATTCGGCGTGCAGCTTGTCTTCAACGCGCTCTGGTCAATACTCTTCTTCGGCATGCACCGCATAGGCATGGCGCTTCTGGACATAGTCCTCTTATGGAGCGCAATCCTTGCGACGGTTCTCTCTTTCTGGCGCGTCTCACCTGCGGCCGGAGCTTTAATGATTCCTTATCTACTGTGGGTCACTTACGCTTCCGCGCTGAACTACTCAATCTGGAGACTCAATTCCTGACGAAGCGATGAGAGCCTAATCCTCATCATGGTCTTCGCCGTCGTAGTGCATGACGACGCGCTCTTCGTCCACAATTGTTTCCAGATGCACGGGCCGTCCCCATAACTGGTAAACATGTTCGAGCGCCTTACGCGCGTACTTTGAATCCAGCTCCACGCCCTCGAAAGCGTGCCTGAGGTAAAGCTCGCGGTTCCCGTTGTAGTCGCCGTCCAGCACCTCTATGTAGGGGAAGCCGAAGTTGGTCATATTGGAGACAAGCTGATTTCTGACTCTCTCCCAGCGCTTCTCCGTAATAGTCCATTCCTCGTCCTCCACAAGCTCGTAGACGAACAGGTCAAGCTCCTCGCAAAGCTCTTCCGTCAGGTAGTTGCGAAGGAAAGAGACATCCGATTCAATCTCTCTGGCTTCGAAAATCTTTTCGCGCCCCTCGCCGCCTTTGCGCCCGAATTTTTCTCTCTCTTCGTCGGTCGGATTGTCCCACCGCCGCTCTATGTCCTCAAAAATCTTGTAGCCAAGGTAATACGGATTCAACTGTCCCATGTGCGGCGAGACGACTCCCGAATGAAGCTCGGCAAACTCAAGATGTTCCTTGTCCGGCAAATCCAGCTCGCGCATGATGCGCGCATGCCAGTAGCTGGCCCAGCCTTCATTCATGATTTTGGTCTGCATCTGCGGGATGAAGTATTCCATCTCTTCGTGAATCATGGCCATCACGTCGCGCTGCCACGGTTGGAGGCTGGGCGAGTGGCGCATGATGTAATAGACAAGGTCTTTTTCCGGCAGTTGTTCGGCTGCTTTGGGCGGCTCGTTCTCTTCCGATTGCGGCTCCTCTTTTTCGCCCAGCCGCCAGAGGTCGTCGTAGCGTCCCTCCTTGCGCGCGGGCGGCTGGGTAACGAGTTCCCGGTGCGACGACGCGCGCTTGATGAAGAAGTTGGGGTCTATGTGCTCTTCGATTGCCAGCACGGCGTCCAGAAATTTCTCCACGTTCTTGCGCCCGTACTTGAACTCGTATTCCGTCATGCGCCCGGAATGAGTCGAGACGCTGTCCACCATCCGGCGGTTGGTCTTTGAGAAGTAGATGTTGTTCTTGAAGAAGTCCACGTGGCCGAGCACGTGCGCCATCACGAGCTTGTTCTGTATGGGGCTGTTTGTCTCAAGCAGAAAGCCGTATGAGGGATTCGTGTTGATGACGACCTCGTAGATTTTCGAGAGCCCGAAGTCGTACATGGTCTTCATGCGATGATAAGCCTTGCCGAACGTCCAGTGAGAATAGCGGCCGGGCAGAGCGTAAGAGCCTATCTCGTACATGACTGTGGCTGGCACTATCTCGAAGCGTGTCGGGAAAGGGTCTAGGCCGAACCTCAGGGCGATTTCCCAAATCTGCTCCAGAGCCTTTTCTAAATCTTTTATCTCGCGGTCTTGCATGATGAAATTTTAGAGTTCGTTCTTTCTTCCGAAAAACTGCTTGAGCGCGGGATAGACATCTTCCTTGTCATCTATGCGCACGCCCACGAATCGCTCCTTGTTCTTCAGCCGGTCGCTGAAGATTGAGAGCAGCGCGCCCGAAGAGCGGCGGTAGCTAGAAGCGCCTTCTTCGCCAATCTCGCCGTAGCCGAAGAGATTGCAGGTCTGAATCAGTTGGTCAGCCAGACGCACGGCCTCTTCGTTGTCGGAGTAATAGTTGTCGCCGTCGGAGAAATGAAAGGGATAAACATTCCAGTCTCGCGGATTGTAGCGCTGGTTGATAACGTCCAGCGCCAACTGGTACGCGCTTGAGACGACCGTGCCGCCCGACTCGCCTTGCGTGAAGAACTGTTCTTCCGTGACTTCGCGCGCCTCGGTGTGATGCGAGATAAAGACTATCTCAACGTTGTCGTACTTGGTGCGGAGGAAGCGAACCATCCAGAAGAAGAAGGAGCGCGCGATATATTTCTTGAACTCTCCCATAGAACCGGACACGTCCATCATGGAGATGACGACGGCGTTCGACTCGAAGCGGTGCTGCTCTTCCCATGTCTTAAATCTCAAGTCCTCTTTCTTAACGTCACCGAACTGCGGGCTGCCCTTCTCGCGCGCGTTCCGCTTGATGTTCTCCATTATCATGCGCCGCTTGTCCAGATTGGCCATGACGCCCGTGCGGCGAATCTCGTTAAATTGAGTGGTCTTGGAAGGCACGGCCTTTTTGGCCTTCTCTTCAAGGAAAGGCAGTTGCAGGTCTTCAAAGATGAGCGCGGCGATTTCGTCTATCTGAACTTCAGCTTCGTAGTATTCGCCGCCGCCATCCTGTCCGGCTGGCCCCTGACCGCGACCGGGGCCGCTGCCTCCGGGCTGGCCTTCGCGCCCTATGACATCGCCCACGCGCGTCCGGCCGTCGCCTTGGCCGACGTGCTTCTTTTTCCGATGGTCGTAGCGGAACTTGTACTCGTCCAGCGCGCGTATGGGAACCTTCACGGTGCGCTTGCCGTCACTCATGATGATGGCTTCGTTCGAGACAATCGAGCCCAGATTCTTCTTGATGGCATCGCGCACGCGCTCTTTGTGGCGCTCCTGATCAATGATGCCTTTGCGCTGCAATGACCAGTCGTTGCGTTGTATGGACATCTCTAAACCTCAGTGACAAGTGACGAGTGACAAGCTGGAAGAAGGCTTGCTCTTAGCTCGTCACTTGTCACTCATCACTTGTCACTGCTTTATAAACTCCGTTACCAGCTCAACAAACTCCTGCGGGTACTCTTCCTGTGGGAGATGGCCGCAGTTGCGAAAGACTATCAGCCTTGAGTCTGGGATGCGCCGGTGCAGTTCTCTGCCGTCCGCTATGGGAATCTCCAAGTCCTGCTCTCCCCAGATGAGCAGGGTCGGCTGTCGTATCAGATGCGCCCCGTCGCGTATGCGCTCGGCGCGCCAGCGTCTGAGCATGCGCAGTGCTGCGCGCTGAGTGCTGGACGTTCTGAGGTGGCGATGATGCGCCTCGAACCTTTCTTCGTTAATCTCTTTCAGGCGCACGCGATTGCGAAGCACGCGGCGTCGAACCAGCCAGCGTAAATCGAGCAGAAGCGGCGAGATTAAATCTCCCACGACGGGTGAGCGACCGAGCCGCAGCAGGAGTCGCTTCTTGACGTTGTCGTTCGAGACGGCTCCGACCAGCACCAGCCTAGTGACCTTTTCCGGGAAATCAAGCGCGCAGATGGCCGCAATCGCCCCGCCGTAAGAGTTGCCTACGAACGTTGCGCTCTCGATTCCAAGCCGCTCCATCAGCCCGGCCATGAGACGCGCCTGCCATTCAATCGTGTACTCGCCGCCGCGCGGTTTGGCTGAAAAGCCGAAGCCAGCAAGGTCAGGCGCTATGACGTGAAAGCCGCTCTCGGCCAGAGGCAGCAGCACCTCGCTCCAGACGAGCGTGGAGGCTGTGAAGCCGTGTATGAGAATGACAGCCGGAGCGTCGGGCGAGCCCGCTTCCTGATAATGAAGGCGCACGCCTTCTACTTCAGCGAAACGCGAGCGCTCCGCATGATGAAGCTCGCGCGAGTGTTGCTCCCACTCAACGTCAACGGGTCGAGTCAGGAGCTTGACCGTCAGGGCCGCGCCCGCCAGTCCCCCGGCCCCCGCAATCAGGTAACGTTTTTTCATCACGCGTTGTCGTCCCCGTCCTCCTTAAAAAATTTCACCTTTTCGACTTCGGAAAATCCGAGCTTCGTCGGCAGCGTCTTGCCGCAAACCTTAGCCTTAACTTTCAGCAGCATGCGCGACTGGTTGATGCCGTCTATCCTGCCCGTGAAGGACTGAAAAGCTCCGGACTTGATTCTGACCGTATCGCCCAGACGAAAGATTGTCATCGCTTAAAACCTCTTCATGCGATAAAAGCGCCCGCACCTTTCTAAGCGAAAAGCGCGGGCGCTCATTACTTGAGAACGTTTTCGCCGCCTTCTACAAAAGTCCGCGCACGGCCCGCGCCGCTAGCGCGAGAGCAGCGTGCCGACGTAAGAGAGAAGCTCGTTGGCGCAGACCGGGCAGTAGCCGTGGTCTTTGACCAGCCGGTCAATCACCTCGTTGATGCGGCGCAACTGATCCGGGTCTGGCGTCTTGGCGGAAGTAGTAATCTTCACCACGTCCTTGAGGTCGGAGAAAATCTTCTTCTCTATGGCTTCCTTCAGGCGCTCGTGCGAGTTGTAGTCGAAGTTTCTGCCCTTCCTTGCGTAAGACGAGATGCGAATCAGAATCTCCTGACGGAAAGTGTTCTTGGCGTTCTCGGTGATTCCAATCTGCTCTTCTATGGAGCGCATCAGTTGCTCGTCCGGCTCCATCTCTTCCTCTGTGATGGGGTCTTTGATGCGTTCCTTGTTGCAGTAGGCCTCTACGTTGTCCAGATAGTTGTTGCACATGGTGCGCGCCATCTCTTCAAAGGAATAGACGAAGGCACGCTGGACTTCTATCTTGGCAATCTCGTCGTACTCTTTGCGCGCCAGGCTAATCAAGTTCAGATAGCGCTCGCGCTGGTCTGAGCTTATCCCTGTGTGCTGCTCGAACCCATCCTTGATGGCGCGCAGAGCGTCAATCGGGTTGATGCAGGTGATGCCGTCGCGCACGAGCGCGGAAGAGAGGCGGTTGATGATGTAGCGGGGCGAGATGCCGTCCATGCCTTCGCGCACGGCCTCGTCCTTGAGCTCCCGCACGTCCTTTGACTTGTAGCCTTCAACGTCCTCGCCGTCGTAGAGCTTCATCTTCTTGGCTATATCAACGTTCTGGCGCTTGGGCTCTTCGAGGCGGGTCATGACCGCGAACATGGCCGCGACCTTCAGCGTGTTCGGCGCTATGTGAACGTTCCTGAGAGCCTGAGATTGTTTCAGGAGCTTGTCATAGATGCGCTCTTCCTGCGAGACGCGCAGGTTATAAGGCACGCGCACGAGAATGATGCGGTCTTGAAGGGCTTCGGATTTACGATTACCTGCGAAGGAGATGTACTCGTTCTCGTTCGTGTGCGAGACGATGACCTCGTCGGCGTAAATCATGGCGAAGCGGCCCGTCTTGATGTTCTGCTCCTGCGAAAGCGTGAGAAGCGAGTAGAGGAACTTCTCATCCACCTTGAGCATTTCCACGAACTCCATCAAGCCGCGATTGGCTATGTTCAGCTCGCCGTCGAAGCGATAGGCGCGCGGGTCTGACTCGACTCCTACCTCTCCAATGGTGGAGAGGTCTATGGAGCCCGTCAGCTCCGTGATGTCCTGAGATTTCGGGTCTGAAGGCGCGAAGGTTCCAATGCCGACGCGGTCTTTTTCGGAGAAGACCATTCGCTCGACCTGCACGTCTTCGTGGCGGCCGTGATAGGTGTGCTCCAGCGCGTAGCGGCACTGCGGACACAGGTCGCCTTCTATATATATGCCGTAATGCTTCTCTATCTCCGGCCGTAGAGAGTTAGGGATTAGATGCAGAGGCTCTTCGTGCATGGGGCAGCCCTTGATGGCAAAGACAGCGCCCTCTTCGGTCTGCGTCCATTGCTCTAGGCCGCGCTTGAGCATGGTGACGATGGTGGATTTGCCGCCGCCCACTGGCCCCATCAAAAGCAGTATGCGCTTTCGGACTTCGAGCCGTTGCGCTGCTGATTTGAAGTATTCGACGATACGCGCAATCGGCTCTTCTATGCCGAAGAGCTCGTCAGCGAAGAAGTTGTACCTGACAAGCTCATCGCGCGTTCCCTCATTCAGCTTCTCGACGCCCGCAGCGTGAATCATGTCGTTGATGCGCGCGTGTGAGAGTTCGGCCAGACGGGGGTTCTGCGTCACCAACTCGAAGTAGTCGCGGAAGGAGCCTTCCCACTTGAGCGCCTCGCGCTCGCGGCGCAAGCCTTCGAGCCGTTCACTGATATTGAATTTATTGCTGCCATCCTGCTCTTGCATAGCCCTTTTTGTACCTCTTTTATATTGGCTCTCAAAAGCGCGCGTCAGACGGCGTGGGTAACACGCCCTCTTGGTCTTAAGAGCAAACCGCGCCGCGCTGTCCGCAGCAGCAGGAAGGGAGAAATGCCGGTCGGGCTCGCGCAAAGTGCGCCCTTGCTCTTAATTCAGGGATTGGCCTCGATATGCGGCTCCTCTTAAGCCCCGCGCGCTTTTGTCCGGCGCGAGCCTCATCTTCGAGACCCTCTCCTCTTCTGTTTTCAATCGGAGCGGCGGGAGAATCCGTGCGGCCGTCAGGCTTAGTTCAAAGTCGCGGCTTTTACAGGTTTCCGCTTACTCTTGCTGCCAAGTATAGCACACCGTACAAGGTAGCTAGTCAATGCTTATTTTTCCTTCATGCCAAGACAACGAGCGGGCGCACCACTTCCAATCTGCTGTCATACGCCCCCACGGCCAGTAGATTTCCCTGCTCGTCTTTCATGCGCAGCCGCTCCCCTTCCCTGTAACTCGTCCCGCTCTTCAAGCTGAGAGGAACGCCGTGGCCGACCCTGCGCGCCTCTTCAGCCGTTAGATGCACAAAAGAGAGCCCTGAGAGCGCCGCGTCCATAGAAACCAGCAGACTCGCGGCTTCGTCGCTAGCGGCCGTCTTCTCCAACTCATCAAGGCTTATCGCATCTTCTATACGAAAACCTCCGGCCCGCGTGCGTCTCAAGGCGGTCAGGTGAGCGCCCGCTTGAAGCCTCTCTCCGAGCGATTCCGCCAGCACGCGCACGTAGGTTCCGGCCGAGCACCTGACGCGCGCGAGCATGTCGCACGTTCCGTCTTCATTCCAACTGAGAAGCGCGCCGTCCTCTCGCCGGACTGCTTCAAGCTCGTAAATCATGACGCGCCTCGCCTCGCGCTCAATCGTCTCCCCGCGCCGGGCTAATTCGTAGAGCTTCTTTCCGCCAACCTTCCTTGCCGAGTACATGGGAGGCACCTGCTCTATCTCGCCGCGAAGGCCGGTGAGCGCCTCCTCTATCTCGGCATCGCTCCAAGGGCGAGCCGCCGTTCCTTCAGCTTCGCTCTCATAATCCTTCGCGGCGTCCACTAGGCGCGCACCCGTGGAGTCGCCCGTCTCAGTCGCATAACCGAACCGCACGGTCGCAAGATACTCTTTAGCATCGCTTGCGAGAAACTGCGCCAGCCGGGTCGCGCGCCCGACCATCAGCACCAGCACACCCGTAGCAAAAGGGTCTAGCGTGCCTGTATGCCCCACACGCTTCTCCTTCAACAAGCGGCGCACGCGAGCCACCACGTCATGCGAAGTCCACCCATCGGGCTTATCTATGTTGAGAACACCGTCCATAAGATGATTTTAGATTTTAGTCTGCCGATTTGCGAGCGCGCGGTCGCGTTTGCAGCCCCGCTTCGCGTTGGTTTAGAGTTATAGAGGGTTATGAGAAAACGTAATTGGAGACCTAAAAAGGCGCGTGAGTCATCGGAGGAAGCCGGGCTGCCGTCGCGGCCCATAGACCCTGAGAAAGCACGCTCGCGCACCATGCAACGCGCCGTAAAGCTTCTGGCGGCCAAGCCAAGAAGCGTGGCGGAGCTGCGCGAGCGGCTACTGGAAAAGGATTGGACGAACGAAGCTACGGTCGAGGCTGTGCTAAAGAAGCTCTCTGAGTACGGTTACCTGAACGACGAGCGATTCGCCTTCGGCTATGCGTCTTACAAGGTTCATCAGAAGCCCGTCGGCCGCCAGCGTCTACAGCGCGACCTGCGTATGAAAAAGGTTCCGCGAGAAACCGCAGACGAAGCCATTAACCTGCTCTTCGAGGAGATGCCGGAAGAGGATTTGATTGACCGCGCTATAGAGAAGCGCACGCGACTGCGGGGCAGCCCGCGCACACGCGCCGAAACCAAGAGCCTGATAGAGCACCTGCTGCGACTGGGTTTTTCCTACGACCTCATCAGCAACAAGGTGCGCAGGCTTTCTAGCGCGGAGCTTGATGAAGATGAAGCTATCTAAAGCTCCCCGCTCTTAAAAAGTCTCTTCCAAAAGAGAAGAGAGCGCCCAAACAGGTTGCGCGCTCTCTTCTCTTTTGGACTTTCAGGCAGGGTAATCACATGGTCTTCTGCTTGTCCGTCAACTGTATGTTCATCTTCTCCAGAGTGATTTTGTTGAGCGTTCCTGTCACTTTGAGCTGCTCAGCCGCCTGATACTTCCTCAACCCTTCGCGTGTGTCCGGGTCTAGTTTGCCCGTCTCAGTGCCGCCATAAAACCCGCGCTGCCTGAGAATAAGCTGCGCCTGCTTAATCTGCTCCTTGTTGGCGCGAAAGACCGGCCCGCGCTTCCTGTTGGAGTTCGACCGGCTCGCGCCGGGCGTCGAAGCGGTATTCGAATTGCCGTTCTGAATTGCCAACATGGACGACGATACAAGCAGTACCGCCAGAAATGCAGTGAGGGTTCTCCTCATAATCTTTCTCCTTTTAGTTTGATTCTTAAGGGAAGCGCAAACTCCGCCCACAGGGGAGCAGGTCACGCTGAATTCGTTGGAAATGGATTACGATGAGGTCTTGCTATCATAAAGCCTCTGTCAAGAGGCGCTTTTCGCCCTCCGCACGGCCCCTGTTACTATCGCTAATGCGTAGTTTTGTTTAACATTGAGGCAAGAGTGTTGATATAAGTTTAATCAGATGCTATTATCTTCGTGCGTCGCTTCCGGCGTATTTGAAAAAGAGCCTGCTCCAAATCTCACCCAATCGTGGATTCTTGAAACCAAGTACCGGCATTATGAAAAAGTTTCCCCTAATCATTGCCATCATGTGGCTTTTCGGCGTGACGGCCTCCGCTCAAACGGGCACGCAGTATCGTTTCGATAACTTCGACTTAAAGGACGGCGTCCGGGTGGCTAGTGTGGAGGCTCCTGTAGAGTCCCGGCAGCAGCAGCCCCGGAGTCTTACAGCAAAGACCTCCGGAGGTGGCGGCGTCAATTCAGGGACTTCCATGCTCGGCTACACGCGCGAGCGAGCGCCACTGGCCATGTCTCCCAACAGGTCGCTGGACGGATTCACCACGGGCGACCCGCGCATAGACTCCTATATAGTCGAGTCGGGCGTGCGTCATGGAATTGACCCTGTGCTCATATACGCGCTGATGCATCAGGAATCATCCTTCAAGAGGGGCGCTATCTCTGTGAAGGGAGCGCGCGGGCTGATGCAGTTAATGCCGGGCACGGCTGCGCGTTTCGGCGTCACGAATATCTTCGACCCGCGCCAGAACATAGAAGGCGGGACTCGCTACCTGCGCTTTCTGCTGAATGCCTTTGATGGCGACATAGCTCTGACGCTGGCCGGATACAACGCGGGAGAAGGGGCTGTCTTGAAGTACGGGCGCAGGGTTCCGCCCTACAGGGAGACGCAGGAGTACGTGAGACGCATCACGCAGCGCTATGCCCTTATGCGCGACCCTGAGACGGCGCGCACGGCACGCACGGCGACGCCTTCGGAGGTCGCGGCAGTTCAGTCTCAGCCGAGCGTACCGCTCAACATCTACGAGCGGAATGTGTTCGCGGTCAGGCTGCCGGACGGACGGCTCCAACTGGTCACGCAGTAAGCAAAAGCGGCTGCACAATCCAAAAAAAATCTTCGGGGCGAGTTCTTTTCCGGAACTCGCTCCGATTTTTGTTTATGCAAGCGCTCCATTTTTTGTATGATTAGGACTGTATAGAATTATAAAGGCAGCCGCCCCCTTCGGGTTATCAAGGCTTAGGAGGCTTCAAGCCCTTGTTGAATATTGCCCTGACCGATTTAGTACAGACTAAAACCGAACCCACGCGTCATCGTCGCGCACTAGTGATAGTCAACTATTCCGACCCTGTTTTGCCGCAGCAGTTGGCCGTCTCGGGCTACGAGTCCTACTCGGCCACGACTGAGACTGCGCGGCAGGCCATCAGCGAATTTGCCCCGGACGTTGCCATTGTAGAGATACATCAGGGCGGAGAGCAGGAGGCCGTGGCGCTTACAAGACGGCTTCGTAACGAACCGGCGAGCTATGCGCTCCCGCTCGTTTTTGCGTGGACGCGCGAAGACCGCGCCACGCGTAACGCGGCCCTGAACATAGGCGTGGACGATTATTTTGCTCTCTCGCTTCCCTTCTCGGACATTCTGGTCAGGCTCGACGCTCTCTTCTGGCGCATTGAGGCCGGACGCCGCACGGTCGCAGTGGCTGGCAACCAACGCCTTGAGATAGACAACTTCATGCTCATGCTGGACAACGTGCGTGAGGAGATAGAGAGCGGCAGGCGCGGCGCTATCGCCGTCATCAACGCGGCGCAGCCGGATAAGAATCAGCCGCTCAGCAAGAGCGAGCGCGACCGTGTGCTCTCGGAAGCTCACGGCTTCCTGAAGCTCTACCTTCGTCGCATAGACTCTATAGCCTTTTACGGCCCGACGACACTTCTGGTCTACATGCCGCGCATGGATTCGCGCGAAGCCACGGAAGCTCTGAACAAGCTTCACAGAGATTTTTCCGCAGAGAATCCGCAGAGCGCAATCAACGTCGGACTGGCTTCGTTCCCTGAGCATGGTACGGACGTAGAAGGCTTGATAGAGAAGGCCGAAACGGAAGCGGCGAAGGATTCTGCTTCCGCTTCCACGCCATCCCAGCCCGCTTTGAAGGAGGCGCAGCCAGCGCTTCACGTAGTCGAAGAAGCAAGACCGCAAGCGCCTGTAATCAAGCCGGTTGCTCCTACGGAAGCCGCTCCGCCCGAGCGCGAAGCCGCGCCCGTAGAGGCCGCGCCAGCCGTAGAAACCTTTGAAGAATACGCGGAACGCATAATCAGGCAGGCTCCGGTAAATGTTGAGCGTGGGCCAGTGCGCGTAGAGATGAAAGCCGAAGCTCCTGAAACCGAAAAGCGCGCACCCGTGCAAAGGGCGCAGCCGGAGAAATCTCGCCCGGAAAAGTTTATCTCGCACGTAGTGCGAGAAAAGCGTGTGGATGATGCGCTCGATGCCGTTGCCGCGCCGCCGCCTGTGAGAAGGGGAAGCACTCAGACAAACGGCGCGGAAGCAGTCAGGGCCGCCGAGGCGGCTGCGCGCGAGCGTGAAAGACGCGCTCGCGGGACTATCATGCCGCGCAGACTTCTTCTGACCGTTTCGGACGCGGCGCGCATGGCCCAGCTAAATTCGCTGATACGCTCTGCCGGGTACGAGGCGCGGGCGGCCTTCGGAGGCCAGCAGGCGCTAGACCTTCTTCGCATAGAGCGTCCTGACCTGCTGCTTCTGGATTTCGAGCTTCAGGGCATTGACGGGCTTGAGACTCTCAGACGCCTGCGCAAGCAGAACGGCGGCAGGCTCACTCTGCCAGTGGTGCTTCTGCTCCCCGAAAATTCCGAGGCCGTGCGTCAGGAGGCGCTGGCGCTCGGCACGCGCGGCATAGTCAGCATGCCCTATGACCCGGTTGACCTGCTGGACACGGTGCGCGCAGCCGGAATCATAGAGTAAGCCGGAGTCATCTTCTAAATATGCACTGCACAAACTGCGGAGCTTACATAGCCGCCGGACAACGCTTCTGCGCCGGATGCGGCGCGCCAGCCGTTGACCCTGACGCGACGCGCCTTCAGCAGCGCCCGCCGCAATTCGGCGGCCCGCAATTTAATCAACCGCAGGCGATGGCGCGTCCCGGCGCGGCTGAATCAAGCGAAGTCGAGTGCACGATTTTTACCACGCGCCCGACGCTGCTCTTCGTTAAGCTCGGGTATGCTGCGGCTATGCTGGGCGCAATCCTGCTCGTTATACTTCTTGCGCTCACGTCCATTCCGACGTGGCTCTCTATTCTACTGGCTCTGGCGCTTCTTCTCATACCGGCCTTTTACCACCTCAAGCGCAACACGGTTCGCTACACGCTGACCGATTCCAAGATAGAGATTGACCAAGGCTTCATAGCCCGCACGACGCGCAACATCCCCTTGCGCAACATACAGGACGTGACTGTCTCCGCATCTATCCCGCAACGCATCTTGGGCTTCGGCAATCTCATCATAGACAACGCCAGCGAAACCGGCGGCACAACCGTCCTTCGAAATATCAACGACCCCAGACACCACGCCGACCTGCTTTTGCGCGAACTGCGGCGCTGGGGCTAAACTATTCTCATCCGTTACGACAGCGCAACTGGTGATTCCCGTGGAACATCCAACTGTTTTCGGGTTCTAAAGAGGTTGCGGGTTTTAGCTGGTCTAAGAGAAGAGGTCTATTTTGCGACACCGTTTTTATAAGCTCCTTTATATAGCCGCCATTTTTTCGCTACTGCTCTCAACGGCTCCGGCCCGCGCGGACGAAGCTGTCCCGGCTGAGACACTTCAACTGCTTCCAGACCGCGCTGGCGATTTTCAGGCGCGGGGCGCAGCCCTTCCTTCTAAGAGCAATGAGATACCGGAAGCATTATCGTCGGAAGAGTTCGGCCCCATCTCGTCTGTCACGCGCCAGTACGCCTCTCCGAAGGGAGAGACTTTCAGCGTCACGCTCATCAAGACCCGGTCGGATTCCGCAGCATATTCGCTTTTGACAAACCGCACGCCGTGGGGCGGGCAGGCAAAGCGTCTGAGCGATGTCGGCACGGCTGGCGTAGCGTGGGACGGTCAGGTGGCTTTCTTCAAAGGCGCTGCTTTCGTCTACCTGCGCGATAAAGGGAAAAGTTCAGGTGAGAGCGAAGCGCTCAAAGACCTAGCGCGCGGGATTTCTCAAAATCTGGACGCAGGCGAAAGCGAGATTCCCGTGCTCATCAAGCACCTGCCCGAATGGGAGACGGCGCAGGAGCGTGCCGTCTTTACCGTGAGCCTTCAGGCTTTGCAGGCCGCAGCAGGCGGCCGCCCCATTCTGGACGCCGTCAGCTTCGAGGGAGGAGCCGAAGCCGTCACGGCACTTTACGGCCCGTCCCGCCTTGTGATTGTTGAGAACACCACGCCGCAGCTTGCCACCACCAACGACCAGCGCATCACGGCCAAGCTCAAGGAGCTTCGTGAAGGCGGCCAGCCGGTGCCTACGGCCTATCGTCGTGTGGGCAACTACTCGGTCTTCGTCTTTGACGCGCCCGACGAAGCCACGGCCACGAAGCTGATTGACGGCGTCAAGTATGAACAGGTGGTGCAGTGGCTGGGGCAGAATCCCCACGCCTATCAACGCGCCGTGAGGGAGTACACAAATACGACTGCGGGCGTAATCCTCGCCGTGCTGAAAGCTTCGGGGCTGTCGCTTATTCTTTGTCTGGGCGTAGGAGCGGTCTTCGGCGGCATAGTCTTCATGCGCCGCCGCCGGCAGCAGCAGACCACGGAGGCGTTCTCGGACGCCGGAGGCATGGTCAGGCTCAATCTGGACGAGATGACGCAGATAGACACGCCCGGCAAACTGCTCGGCCCCGGTCAGGGAAGATAATCCGTTAAAGGAGAAAATTAAAAAGGCTCGTGAGTGATTTTCACTCACGAGCCTTTTTAATTTCGGCACCGCCGCCAGAAAAAGTTTGCGGGCTGCTGGTCTTCCTGTCGGGCTCCCCCAAGCCCATACAGGACGCCAACCAGCAGCCCAGCAACTTATGCCCTTCGACCGCTTAGCTTAATTCAGCGACTCCGTTCCCCCGAAGAGTCACCGCGTTTCGCTTTTCAAAGTGAGAGAAAATGCCTCCCCCAAAGCCTTTTCACTCACTGCCGTCTCCGAGCCTGACCCGATTTACCCTTTTTATGTACCCTTCGTTATTTTAACCATCCTCCTATAGAGCAACGACCATGCCAATACCGCGACGGGAGGGGAAACTATTTTTTATCGGCGCTTTTGCCCTGTAAAATAGAGATTCAAGAAAAATCCGGGCCGAAGGAAAACCACAGGTAAAAAGGGCGGAAAAGCCGCTAACCGTTCGATTCCCGTGCAAAGGGAGTGTACTATTGTACGCTTTCAAAGCATTCCCGAGGGCAGAAACCCCGATTTTGGTTCCCGGTAGAGCGCAACTTGAATCCGGTATCGCAAAACATTGCCTTGGGATTGCGATTCCCTGCTTAGGTTGCGCGATACCGAAGCCGGGTTTTGCGATACTTTGCTTCGGTATTGCAAAACCCACGTCCGGTATCGCAATCCCAAGGCAATGTTTTGCGATACTTTGCTTCGGTTTTGCGATACCGAGCCTCGGTTGCGCGATTCCGAAGGCCCGGATTGCGATTCCCCGGCCATCTAAGGCAGCGCGGCCAGCAGCGCGTCAATATCCTGCATGGTGTTGTACAGGTGCGGGGCTACGCGCAGGCGTTCTCCGCGCGGGGCGACGATGACGTTCTGCCGTTTGAGGTGTGCGTAGAGCGACATGGGCGTGCGCTCGCCCTTGTGGCGTATGCAGACGATTTGCGATTTTTCGCCCGCCCGCCGCGAGCTGACAATCTCGTAATCGCGTCCGGACAGGCTTTCACAGAGATAGTCCGTCAGCTCTTCCAGATGAGCCGCGATTCGCTCTACGCCGGTTTCCGTCAGAAGACTCAGGGAAGCTTCCAGCCCGTGCAGCACTGCCGTCGGCGCGGTTCCTGTCTCCCACGCCAGAGCGCCACGATTCCAGTCCTGCTCGAAGTTTCCGTAATCTTCCGGGTCTTGAACGCTCACCCAGCCGACAAGCGTGGGCTCCACTCGCTCCAGCGCGCGGTCTGAGAGATAAAGCAGGCCGACGCCTTCCGGCGTCAGCAGCCACTTGTGACAGGCTCCGGCGGCGGCGTCAACCAACTCGGCCTCTACGTTAAGGGGCATGACGCCCATAGCCTGAATCACGTCCACGACCAGAAGCGCGTCGTGCTTTCGGGCAGCTTTCCCAAGCCGCTCCAAATCGGCTCGAAAGCCTGAGGCGTACTGCACCTGACTGATGGCTACAATACGCGTCCGGTCGTCAATCAAGCTTATAAGCTCGTCCAAATCTATTCGCCCCTGACGCTCCTCGCACATGCGCACCTCTACGCCGTAAGCCTCGCGCAAGCGCAGCCATGGGTATATGTTCGAAGGAAACTCGCCGCGAAAGGTGACAACGTTTTCGCCCGCGCGCCACTTCAGCCCGTTGGCAATCGTGGAGAGTCCGTCCGAGGTGTTGCGCATAAAGGCTAGCTGTTCGGGCCGAGCGCCAATCATCCCTGCGGCAAGTCTGCGCGCACGCTCCTTGACGGCGACCCAGCTTCTGTAATTGAGAGAGCCGTTGGCGGCAACGTCAGCCATCTGCGCCCTAACGGCTTCAAGCGTAGGGGTGGGAGGCGGAGAGACGGCAGCGTGATTCAGATAAGCTAAATGGCTTGTGAGAGGAAAGAGAGCGCGCAACCGTTCGTTCATGTGAGCTTGCCTTCTTAATAATTCTCCGGGCGAAAGGGTCTGCCGTGTAGTTCCTGATAAATCCAGCCAAGCACGCGAACCTCCGCAGTACAGAGCGTCTCAAGCCAGCAGGAAATCAGATAGCCGTTGCGCTCGCGCCGCGAGGGAATCTTCGCCGCCTCAGTTATGACGGACGCGTCGCTTTCCGTCTCAAGCTTGTAGGCAGTCGCAATCTCTTCGTTGACCTTGCTCGCTTCGTCCAGCGTGTTCAAAAGCTGGCTTATCCAACCGTGAAGCTCACGCTCGGAGGTGTTCTGCATGAGGGCCTGAATGATGCCTATGGCTAGGCGGTCTTCGGCGTGGTCGAAGATGAAGACATCTTCGTTCTCGCTTTTCGACTCGTTCTGTTTCCATTGGAAAAGCTCTTCCACGGCGGGATGACGGATGACGGCCACGCGCTGGTCGCGCTCCATGAACCACTGGATGATGTCCGCGAGCGATGAAGTATTTATCTGTCCGGGCGCATCCAGCCTGATTGCGGGCGGCGCGTTCTGTTCATCCGGTTCTGTCTGCATGATAATCGTTTCCCCCGGCCCTATGCCTTCTCAAGCTCGAAGCGCGCGCGGACTTCTCCGACCTCGTCGCCGCGATGATTACGCACAGTGAAGCGGCTGTAGGGCGCAAGCTCTTCTATAGCTTCCGCGTCCAGAACGCCAAGCTGTCTCAGAGTCTCTATGACGACCGTAGGGCGCGAGCGACGGTCTTCGCCGTCCTCCATCTTGATGGCTATTCCCAGACCGCGCGGCCACCTTTCAGAGGGCAGCACGCCAGCCGTGTAGACGCCTTCCGCGCCTACTTTAGAGACTATCGCACCACGACCCGCGAGCATTACCTTTGTGTCCAGACGCTCGGCGCGGCCTCCCACTATTTCCGGGTGCGCCGTCATGGCCCTTGAGATTCGTCGTGCGGCCTCGCGCGAAACCCGGTCGGAGAAGCGCTCCGGCTGGGAGACTAGCCGGGCGTACATGAGAGCCATAGAGCTGACCGGCACGCCGAAGACTGGAGCGCCGCACCCATCTACGCCTAGAGCAATCTCATCCGGGGCCACGCCCGAGAACTCGGAGACGGAGCGCAGTATCCGTTGCTGCACGGGATTATCCATACGGTCATAAGTCTCAATGGGCGCGCCCAGATGAAGCGCGAGCGCGAGCATCCCCGTGTGCTTGCCGGAGCAGTTGTTGTGTAGAACAGTCGGACGCTTGCCACCGGCGCGCAGTTCTTCCGCGACCTCTGAGCTAAAGGGCTCGTGTACGCCGCACTTCAGGGCGCTCTGGTCTAGGCCGATTTTCCCGAGCATGAGAGAGACGGTTTCCGTGTGAATCGCTTCGCCGTTGTGCGAGGCGCAGGCTATGGCAATCTCCTTTTCGGTAAAGCCGAAGCGGTCGGCCGCGCCTGTGCCGACGAGCGGCATCGCCTGAAAAGGCTTGGCGGAAGAGCGCAGGTAGGTCACAACCTGCGGATGGCCTAGGCGCGCAACCACGCTGCCTTCAGCATCAACGGCTATGACGTGGCCGCGATGACGCGATTCTATAATCTGGCCGCGCCTGACTTCTACAAGCGGCGCTGGCTCCGCGATGTTCTCTCTCTTTGTGCTCATTTGTGGGCAAGGCATCTTACCAAAGCCAAAAGTAAAAGTGAAAAAGGGAGAGAGGCCGAAGGTTTGTAACTCCCACGGCCTCTCTTTATTCACTTTTACTTTTTGTCTTTCTACTTTTGCCTTGCTTTTCCGCGACGCGGGCCGTAGCTCAGGACTGTGAGCTTGACGTTGCGGCGACCGAAGCGGCAGGCTTCCTTGTTGGTTGGAACCCACACGTCTATCTTGTTTCCCTTGACGGCTGAGCCGGAATCGGTGACGACATATTCGCCACTGTAGGGGCCCGCGTCCAGACGAACGCGCGTGCCGAAGGGCAGGACTCTGGGGTCTGCGGCGATGGTTCCTGTGCGTACGCCGAGGCCGCTAGCACCGCGACCGCGAAGGCTGTAGGCGGTCGCAACGTAAGCTATGGGCGACGTGACCGGCTTTGGCGCGTCAGTACGAGCGCCGCTTTCGTCCCGTGCGGCTTCCGCTTCAACGTTTGCCGAAGCAGCGCCCGCGCTCGCGGCAGCCGGGACGGAGGCGGTCAGCATTGCCTCTGTTTGATTAATTTGTACGGGTGTCGGTTGTGGTTTCGCAGAGGTGTTGCTGGTTTCTGCGGCGAGGGGGCTTGTAAAGAGCAAACTGGCGGTCAAAAGAGCAAGGCCGAGGCCGGCGCTCCCGCCAAAGAGGGATTTCATATGTCTCCGGGTCTCCTGTCCGTGTTAAATCGCCAAGCTTTACCGGCACACGCCGCGCGAGCCCATTCTTTCCTATGGCTCGACCTCCGGCTCTAGGAGTTCTTCGAAAGACTTGTCAGCCGGAGTTGGGGGCTTGCATCCTTGATGCGGTGCGCCGGAAAGCGCCTGTAAAAAAAGAAAGCAAGCGAGCGTAATGCTCGCTTGCTACCAAATAGAGGCTAACACAGGGGGTCAAATCCTGTCCAGCCGACAAATCTGCCCCGCGCTACGGGTCAGATGTCACAAGTCAGTGCTCGAAGTCTCTTTCTTCGGCTTGGGACTTGTGACTTGTGACTTGTGACTTTAAGATAGAGCCATCATGGACAAGCCTATTCGCATATTGTTGCAGACGACTATCCCCACGACAGAGGATGACTGGCACATAGGGCGATTCTCGCTCCTGCGCGATTACATGGCGTCGCTGAAAGACCCGCAAGGCGCGGCTCGCTTTCAGGTGGTGACGCGTGACCGCGAAGAGGATGCTGACGGAAACGACCCTGTGCTCTCTTCGCTAGACCGCTCCGGTTTTGACGAGCTTTGGCTCTTTGCGGTAGATGCCGGGGATGGTTTATCTAAAGAGGACTGCGCCGGAATCACACGCTTTCGCCAGCGCGGAGGCGGCATCCTCGCCACGCGCGACCATCAGGACTTGGGCTCCTCCATCTGCACCATCGGCGGAGTGGGCCGCGCCCACTTCTTCCACACGCAGAACCTTGACCCGGACGAGGCGCGCCACGCGCCCGACGACACTTACACTAAATCTATCAGTTGGCCCAACTATCATTCCGGCAGCAACGGCAACTATCAAAGGATTAGCGCCGTGGAGCCGGTGCATGAGCTTTTGCTGCGCGGCCCGCAATCCGAAGCGGGCGTGATAGAGCTTTTTCCGGCTCACCCGCACGAAGGCGCGGTCGGCGTTCCCGAAGGCGAAGAGCATGCACGCGTCATCGCCACAGGGACGAGCCAGACGACCGGCAATCCATTCAATATCGCAGTAGCCTTTGAGCACGCGGAAGACCGCCACGGCAACCGGCTGGGACGCGCCGTGGCCGAATCCAGCTTTCATCATTTCGTGGATTACAACTGGGACACCGAAAAAGGCTGTCCGAGCTTTGTTGAAGAAGCGCCGGAGGACGGCTATAAAAATAACCCGCAGGCGCTGGAAGACATAAAAGCCTACGTACGCAACGTGGCCTTCTGGCTGGCTTCTTCATAAGCAGGTTATTACTTGTCACGCGGCGCGCGCTCAGGAATGAGGCCCGCCGCTAAAAATAGGATTGGAGGTAATAAAGGATTATGACTCTCTATAGTTCCCTGTCTATTCTTTTGGTGGTGGCCGCGCTTGTGCTGACGCCCGCTCGCGTGGGTGCGGACGGCGAGCAGCCTGCCGTGGGTGCGAAGGCGCCCGGATTCAGCCTGACCAGCAACGAGGGAAAGCAGGTTAGCCTGAAGGATTACAAGGGCAAGTGGGTAGTGCTCTACTTTTATCCAAAGGATTTCACCTCCGGCTGCACGCTCGAAGCCCACAACTTTGAGCGCGACCTTAAGAAGTACGAGCAGATGAACGCGGTAATTCTGGGCGTGAGCGTGGACACGGCCGAATCTCATAAAGACTTCTGCACGAAAGAGGGGCTGAGCTTTAAGCTTCTGTCAGACCCGGATGCTAAAGTCTCCACCAGCTACGGCTCCGTGATGGACTATCAGGGGATGAAGCTCTCTGCGCGCAACACCTTCCTGATTGACCCGAAAGGCAAAATCGCCAGAGTCTTCCTCAGAGTCAAACCGGCCAGCCACAGCGAAGAGCTGCTTCAGGCACTGGCAGAATTGCAGAAGAGCTAAATCAGGAAGAGACGAAAAAAGTTACCAGCATAAAAGCCCCTCCACGGAGGGGCTTTTATGCTGGTAACTCAGAGGCTCAGGAAATTCTCCAGAACACGTTTGCCGTGCGGGTGCTCTTCATCGAAGAGCTCGGGATGAAATTGCACGCTGAAGAGAGGCCGTTCCGTGTGCTGCATGGCTTGAAGGGCGCAGGTTTCATTTGCGGCCGTGCGGCGAAAGCCTGCGGGCAGCTCCTTGACTTCGTCAAAGTGTGAATGCCAGACGGAGAACCTGTGCGGCAATCCTTTGAAGATAGTATCGCCGTCAGTCTCCACGTCGAAGAAGCCGCGCTCGCGCAGGCAGCCTTCGTAGCCCGTCGTTCCGGGCTCAAGCCTCTTCATCACATCTACGCGCGCACCGTAGCAGAGGGCTATCTGCTGATGGCCGCCGCAAATTCCCAAAGTAGGCTGGCGCGCGTGTCGAATCACGTCAAAGACTCCGGCCAGAGATTCGGCCGTGTAGTTCTCCCACGGGTGGCTCTGGCCGCTCAGGATGATGTGCGTGGGCTTTAATTCTTCAAGCCGCTTGAGAGAGACTGTCGTGTAGCGCTCTCTCACCACGGGCGTCTCGGGGCAGAGACGCGAGAGCGCGTCCTGAATCTCGCGCGGGCTCAAGCCCTGACCGTCAATCGTATTGTCAACGAGGTAAATCATCTCACTTATGAACTCGCGCCCAGACAATAGAGCTTGCCGTTGAAGGCTCCTATGTAGATGCGGCCCTGAAGGATGGCGGCTGTGGAGTTGATGTTGTCGCCTATCTTCAGTTCCCAGAGCCGCTCGCCCGTCTCGGCCGAAAGCATGTACATCCAGCCCGACTTGTCTCCGAAGACCAGCCGACCGTCAACCAGAGGCGCTGTGGCCCAGATGGGAGCGCGAACCATCTGCTGCCAGACGACTTTGCCGTCGCTGGCCGCCAGAGCGTACATGAAGCCGTTGTTTGAGCCTATGTAGACGCGACCGTTCGAGACAATGGGGCTCGCCCAGAAGCCGCTACGCTCCTTGTAATTCTTGCTCAGGCCGCCCTCGGCCCTGAACTTCCAGACCAGCTCTCCGTTCGACTGCCTGAAGCAGTAGACCTGCCCGTCCTCGGCGGCCGTGTAGACAAAGCCGTTCGCGACCGCAGGCGTCGAATCCGAATCAGCGCCTATGCGCGCCTTCCAGATTGTTTTTCCGTCCGCCAAGCTCAGGCAGAACAGGTCGCCGCCTTCCGTGCCTACGTAGATGCGGCCGTCTATGATGGTCGAGCTTCCTTCCATAGAGCCGAGCCGCTCCGTCTTATAGATGAGCGAGCCGTCCTCGAAGCTCAAGCAGTAGTAGAAGCCGTCTTCGCTGCCGAAATAGACGCGACCGTCTATGACGGAAGACGCGCCGTCCACCTCGAAGCCCGTCTTGTATTTCCAGATGAGGCGGCCCGTCTTGGCGTCGAAGCAATAGATGTTATGGTCTAGGCCGCTCGCAATGATTCTGTCGCCGGAGATTGTAGGCGTGGACTTCAGGCTGTCTTCCGTCTTGTAGCTCCAGATGACGCTCCCGTCACGAGTGCTCAGGCAATAGAGGTTGCCGTCCGCAGAGCCGAAATAGACCCTCTCCTCCGTGACGGAAGGCTGTCCCGGCCAGCTAGTCCCGCCCCAAGGGTCATCGTGAAGCCGCCCCGTCGTCGTTTTGGTCTTGAATTCCCAGACGACTCCGAGAGGCTTATCGGGCCAAGGGCCTGTGCCGTAAAAGGCCCGCGCAGGGTTTCCCAGCCACGTAGGCACGACCGTAGGCACGCTGACGGTCTTGGCAGCCGCAGCAGCGCTGTCACGGCTCTCCGTGCTGGGGACGCCGCTCGCGTCGCGTCCGCAACCGCTCAACGACAGCAGCGAGAGCGCCAGCAGCAGCGCCGGAAGAATGAATTTAAGTGCAGATGTTTTCAAGCTTAGTTTTGAACCTGATTTTTCGGGGCAATACTTCATAAGGGGAACAACTCAACCTGCGGATTCCTGTGGCCACTCGCCACTGTAGACTATGTCGGCGCGTCCTGTCAGCACCACTTCATCATCTTCGCGCCAGAGAATCTCTGCGTGTCCGCCTTCCATCCACGCTGTCACTCTACGCTCCGTCAACCCTTTTATCACGGACGCGACGACCGCCGCGCACGAGCATGTCCCGGAGGATTCCGTCGCGCCGACGCCGCGCTCCCATATACGCAGTTCTATATTAGCGCGGTCTTTCACGCGCACGAACTCGACGTTCGTCCTTTCGGGAAATTGCGCATGGCTTTCAAGCAATCGGCCCACTCGTCGCCAGTCCACCTGCCCGAAATCTTCCACGAAGATGGAGCAGTTCGGATTTCCCATATGCAAAGCCGTGACCGGGAATCTCTCGCCTTCCACCACGAGCGGGTAATCCATAACGCGCTCTTGCGGCTCGTCCGTCAACATGGGGATGCTGGCGGAATCGAAGCGAGGCTTCCCCAACTCCGACTCGAACCAGTAATGGCCGCGACCCAGCTCTTCCCTCAGCCGGTAGAGCTTCACGCCCGAGCGCGTGGAAAGCCGCAAAGCCTCTTTGTCCCAAAGCCCCTCGTGATAGAGAAAGGCAACGGCGCAGCGCGTGCCGTTGCCTGAAAGACCCGCCTCGCTTCCGTCCGCGTTGAAGATGCGCGCGTCGAAATCCGCGCTCGCTTTATCTTCCGAAGGACTGATGATGACAATTCCGTCAGCGCCCGCGCCGTAGTGGCGGTCGCAGATGGCGCGCGCCAGATTATTCAAAGACTCTACGCGGGCCACCTCGCCCGCCTCAAAGATTATGTAGTCGTTGCCGAAGCCCTGAAATTTTATGAAACGCATTCAAAAAAGAGTGACGAGCTATAGGTGACTCGTGGCGAGCCACGGACAAAGAGAGGATTCTACCCTGTAATGGCCCAGTTGTCACTTCGACCCTCATCACAAGTTGAGCTTGCTTGCCCGTGCGTTTGAGAAGCTGTTAAGCTCAAAGGGTCTTTTCGAGTAGGTTGAAATTCCTTCCAGAGGTTGAGAGATGCCCATTAGCCAGGATTTGTTGGAGATTCTGATTTGCCCCGCGTGCCGCGCCAGAGTCGAGTTGAAGGAAGATTCAAGCGCTCTGGTCTGTCAGAATTGCGGGCGCGGCTATCCGATTCAGGACGGCATTCCTTCTATGCTGATAGTCGAAGAATGCCCGTCGTGCAAGGCCACGGCCATGATGCAGGTCGAAGGCGATAGCCTGAAATGCCCCGACTGCGGCCACATTTATTCGATAGTCCCAGGCCCGAACTCTCAAGTTCAAAGTTAAAAGCAAGAATCTTTAACCTGAGAAGCGCGGACTTCAGACTCTTTCATGAGCGTGAGTGAGATAATTGAAAGGCCGTTGAAGTCAGAGGCGAGAGGCGGCGGCGATGAAGCACCCGTCACGGAGCCGCAGCCGCTCGCGCCTGCGCGCATCCCGTGGCGGGAGGTTCGCAAGGTGCTGGTCGTGCGCCTTCGCTCCATAGGCGATACCGTCCTCGCTACGCCCGCCCTTCACGCCCTGCGCCGTTTCCTGCCCGAAGCAGAGATAGACATATTGCTGGAGGACTGGGTCGCGCCCATCCTTGAAGGCTTTACGGAAGTCAGCCGCGTTATCACTGTGGAGCGAGGGAGCATTGCTGCGCGCGCGCGCGTGGCGAAAGAGCTGCGAGGGGCTCGATACGACGTGGCCTTTAATCTTCACGGCGGGACGACCTCGACTCTCTTGATGCGAGCTTCCGGCGCTCGCCACCGCGTAGGGTACGACAGCTACCGCTACAGCCGCCTTTATAACCACGCAGCGCCGCCCGCCAACAAGCTTTGGGGAAAGGCCGCGACGCATTCCGTTGAGCAGCAGCTTGCGCTTCCGGGCTGGACCGGCGTGCCCGTGAGCGACCGCCCGCAGACGCGGCTCGCCGTGACGACCGTAGCAGCCGGGAGCATCGCGGAGAGACTGCGCGCCGAAGGGATTGATGAGAATGAAAGGGTCGCGCTCTTTCATCCGGCGGCCGCGTTCGAGACGAAGCGGTGGGCGACTGAAAACTTTGCGCGGGTGGCCGAAGCTCTTGCCGCGCGCAAAGTCAGCGTAGTAGCCGTCGCCGCGCCCGGTGAAGCATCAACCATCAACGCTTTGACTAAAACCTCGGCGGCCCGCATCGTGTCCTTCACAGACCTGAAGCTGCCGGAAGTAACCGCGCTCGCCGCCCGCTCGGCTCTCTTCGTCGGAAACGATAGCGGCATAGCGCACATAGCATCTGCCGTACGCACGCCGTCGGTCGTCATCTTCGGCTCTTCGAACATAGAGCACTGGCGGCCGTGGGCAAATCCTTTATCAGAGGCCGTGCGCGAAGAGTTGCCCTGCCAGCCCTGCCCCGGCTACGGTTGCGCAGAGTTCCGGCAGCCGGAATGCATTCGCCGCGTCACGGTCGAAACGGTCTTACAGTCAATCGAAAGAGTAACGGGGAAAAGTTTTCAGTTTTGAGTTTTCAGCGGAAGTCTGGGCGCTTTTAACTGAAAACTGAAAACTGCCAGCTTATGATTCAGATAACGCAGCAGAGGGCCGCAGAGCTTCTTGGGAAGATGAGTGAGCGCGGCGTCGTTGTCTTTGGCGACGTGATGCTGGATGAGTTCGTGTGGGGCGAGGCCACGCGCATCTCGCCGGAAGCGCCCGTGCCTGTCGTGGACATACAGCGCGAGTCCGTGCATCTGGGAGGCGCGGCAAACGTGCTGGCGAACCTAGTGAGCCTCGGCGCGAGGGCGCGCGTCATAGGCGTCACAGGAGACGATCGTGCGGGCGAGCGGCTTCGCGCAGAGATTCGTGAGGCCGGAGTGGATGTCGGCGACGACCTCGTGATTGACCGCTCGCGCCCTACTACTTTGAAGACGCGCATCATAGCGCACAGTCACGGCCACAATCAGGCAATCGTGCGCGCAGACAGAGAGGCGCGCTCTCCCGTCCACGGTGAAGTCGAAGCGCGTCTCATAGCAATTTTGAGAGAAGCGATTGTGGACGCGAGCGCTTTCGTCATCTCCGATTACGACAAGGGAGCTATTACGCCTAGCATACTGGCGGAGATTCTTCCCTTCGCCGTGAAGCGTGGCGTGCCTGTGCTTATTGACCCTAAGATTCGCAACTTCGACTTCTATCGCCCGGCCACGCTCGTCACGCCGAATCACCACGAAGCGCTCAGGCTGACAAATTCCGAAGACCACACGGACGCGGGATTAAAGCTCGCGGCGCAAAGGATACGCGAGCGCTTGGGTTGTGAGTCCGTCCTTATCACTCGCGGCGAGCGCGGCATGATGCTTCTGGAAAAGGAGGGCGAGCCCGTCTACGTTGAGACTGCGGCCCGAGAGGTTTATGATGTAACCGGCGCGGGCGATACCGTCATAGCGACGCTCGCCGCCAGCCTAGCTTCCGGCGCGACCATGCTGGAAGCTGCCGTCATAGCCAATCACGCCGCAGGAATCGTTGTGGCCAAAGTCGGCACGGCGACAGCCAGCACGGAGGAACTCAGAGCCTCTCTCAAAGACTTCTGAGGTCTATAAACAGGGATAGAAGATGAAAACGAGTCACCCCCAACTCGTCCTTGGCTCGTGCCTGCTTCTGGCCGTGCTGCTACTGCACGGCGCGTGCAGTGGCCGCAGCGTGCGAGAGACTCTGGGCTTGGGCATTGCGCGCAACGTCACGCACGTAGCCGCAGGCCGCAGCGTTCGCCTCACGGCCTACGAAGAGTACCGAGAATCAGCAGGCTCTACCATGAGCGCGCAGGCGGCGTCGCTCGGCAACATATTGCGCGCTCCGGTGCTTGCGCGCTGGACTGTCTCGGACGCCTCGCTCGCTTCCATCAACGCTGACGGAACTCTGACGGCTCTCAAGCCCGGACGCATCACTGTGACGAGCGTGTGGGACAAATACACCGCTTCGACCGAGATAGAAGTTGTGCGCGGTCTTCCGCTCGACAGCCTGCCGCAAATGAGCGCCCGCCCCGATTCGGCGTGCAGGCCGCAGAGCATGGATTTGAGTTTGGAAGAAGACCGCACGCTGCGCTTTCGGATGGCGCTCGACGGATGCAGAGACATCTCGCTTGAGACAAAAGCGCCTGATACTCCTTTGCCGTGGAGGCTGGAAGCGAGCGGCGGATTCTCGCTTGAGATAACGGAGGCGCGCGGGCCAATCGTCAAAGGAGTTGTCAGCAGAGCGGGCGACGAGCTCTCGTTTACCGCGTGGTCTGCGGGCACGGGCGCGTACCCTCTGCTGCTGGCCGGGCGAAAGGTGCTGCTCGTGGGCGATTCTATGGGACAGGGGATTGCGCCTTTCCTGCAAAGAAGAGTCGAGGCCGCAGGCGGCTCGTTCGTGAGCGCTCCTGAGCAAAGCTCCACCATCGTCTGGTGGCAGGGCTCAGGCAAGCTCCGAAATTTGATAGCCCAACACCGGCCCGACATCATCTTTGTAGCGCTCGGCTCAAACGAGCTTTACGTGACGGACGCTGAAGCACGCGTGCCCGTTATTCGCAGCATGGTCGCGGAGATTGGCCGGAGAGAAGCCTACTGGATTGGCCCGCCCGCATGGAAGCCCGGCTCAAGACTCTTGCCCGTCATAGAAGAGAATTTTCAGGCAGGACATTTTTACAACTCCGACCAATTGGACGTACCTCGCGGCAAAGACGGCAAGCATCCAACGCTTCAGGGTTACGAGCGCTGGGTCGAGCTAATCTGGCGTTGGTACGCGCGCACTATCTAATCTCAAAGCCTCTCCCGCAAAGTTTAATGCTAAAATTCTCCGACGGTTATTTTGCCTGAAGAGAGGGAAGAGCTTTTCGCCTGTCTTATGCAGTTCATATCTAAAACAAGATTGACAGCGCTCCTGCTGCTGTTTGCGCTGAACCTTTACTTTGCGCCTCTGGCCCTTTCGCAGGAGGCGCAGCCCACGCGGGAGCGGCGCACGACCGCACAGCCCGCCGCCGGTACTGAGTCGCGCCCGGCAGCCGGAGTTGCGACGACCGGCGCGCCGCGCACGCTTGAAGAGTTGCAGTTGCGTATAAGCGAGCTTGCGCGGCGGCCAGAGCTTGCGCAGTCGCAGTTTGCCGTCAAGGTAAGCTCGCTCGACACAAACCGCACGCTCTTTGAAGGGAACGCGCAGAAGCTTCTGCTTCCCGCGTCCGTGATGAAGATTTTCACGGTGGCCGCGGCCTTAGACCGCCTGACGCCGGACTTCCGTTTCAAAACTTCCGTCTACGCGGACGCGAGGCCGGACGCCACCGGAAGCATAAAAGGAAACCTCGTCGTCTACGGGCGCGGCGACCCGTCAATCTCGGCCACCTTCAACAACGGGGATTACTTCAAGGCTGTGCGAGAGCTTGCAGACAACATCGCTGCGGCAGGCGTGAAGCGCGTCGAGGGCGACCTTGTCGGAGACGAGAGCTATTTCACAGGGCCGCCTCTTGGCTTCGCGTGGAGCTGGGCAGACCTGCAATGGTATTACGGCGCGGAAGTCTCTGCGCTGTCGGTCAACAACAACGCTCTAGACCTCTTCGTCAAACCGGGCGCGGGCGCGGGCTCCCCGTGTCTTGTGACGACGGGGCCGCCTACGCCGCTCGTCACGATTAACAATCGCACGACGACCGCGCCGCGCGGCGCAAAGAGAGAGCTGGCCGTCTACAGGGCGCTGGGCGAGAACGTCATAGAAGTTTCGGGCAGCCTTCCGCTAGACGACCCCGGCTACTCGGGCAGCGTCTCTGTCTCGCATCCTGCGCTCGTCTTCGTCTACATGCTGCGCTCTGCGCTGGCGGAGCGCGGCGTCACTATCACCGGAAAGTCCCGGACTGTGGACGCGCCCGCGTCTCAGGCTTCATCACTCGCCCAGCCCGGCAACGCTCCTTCATCACAGAGAGTGGAGATTGCCTCGCGCATGTCGCCGCCCATGAGCGTCATAGCCGCGCAGACTTTGAAGCCTAGCCAGAATCTCTACGCGGAGTTGATACTGCGCACGCTCGGGCGCGAGCGCGGCGCAGGCTTTCAAGGCACGTCCGAAGCTGCGGGTGTGGATGTAGTCAAGAAATTTTTGGCCGAAGCGGGCGTGAGTCCCTACGAGGTCGTGATGTGGGACGGCTCAGGCTTGTCACGGCGCGACCTAATTACGGCGAACGCGACTGTCCAACTCCTGACGCACATGAGCAGGCATCGCTTTGCAAGTGCGTTCCGCGACGCGCTGCCGATAGCAGGCGTGGACGGCACTCTCGCCAGACGCATGAAGGGAACGCCCGCCATGAATAATGCGCGAGCCAAGACGGGCACAATCGAGACGGTCGCCACGCTCTCCGGTTACGTGACGAGCGCCGCCGGAGAGCGCCTTGTCTTCTCCGTGCTGCTCAATAACTACCCTGAAAGCTCGGGCGCACGGCGCGTCTTCACGGACGACTTGGTCGTCCTGCTGGCCTCCTTCACCGGCCGGTCGCAATAAAAGAGCAGCGTTTCGAATTTGGATTTGGGCGCTCACCGCAGAGACGCAGAGAGACGCGAGAGGGGGCGCTGAGAAAAGCTTTCAATTCCTCTGCGCTATCCTCCGCGTCTCTCTGCGTCTCTGCGGTGAATCGCTTCTTTACCCGCTTTTGTCTCTTAATCTCTCTTATGCACAGTCATCAGCATGCCGTGTTTGGGGCGCAAAGTTATGAGAGGTTGAAGCTCTACCGGGTGAGTCGCCACGTGGCGCATGCGCCAGTGACGCGAGAGGGTGGCGATTAGAAGTATGCCTTCCATCCAAGCAAAGCTTTCGCCTATGCAGCGACGCGCGCCAGCCCCGAATGGAAAGTAGGAGAACTGCGGTCGTGCTTCTCTGGCTGCGGGCGTCCAGCGCTCAGGGTCGAATCTCTCCGGCTCAGCGTAGTATCGCGGGTCGCGGTGCATCACATACTGGCTCACGAGCACCAGCGAGCCCGTGGCTATCCTGTAACCGCCTATCTCCGTCTCTTTCGTGGCGAGGCGTCCGATGGCCCACGCGGGCGGATAGAGCCGCATGGATTCGGCCAGCACCATCTCCGTGTAGCGCAGGCGCTCAACGTCTTCGACCGAAGGAAGCTCGCGCTCTCGCAGAATTTCGTCAATCTCTCTATGAAGTCGCGCCTCCTGCTCCTCATGCTGTGAGAGCAGGTACCAAGTCCAGGTGAGCGCGTTGGCCGTCGTCTCGTGTCCCGCCAGAAAGAGCGTCATCACTTCGTCGCGCACCTGCTCGTCGGTCATGCTGCCCGTGCCCTCTTCGTCGTGCGACATGAGCAGCATTGAAAGCAGGTCGCCACGGTCTTCGCCAGACTTTCTTCTCTCGTCAATGATGCGGTAGATGGTTTCGTCCAGCCGCCGCTTGGCACGCTCGAACCTCTTGTTCTGCGGAAGCGGCAGCTTCTCCAGAAGCTCCGAGAACGGCATAATCATAGCGTTGAAGAGATTGATAATAGTCGCAAGGGCTTCGCCAATCTCCTGCGCTTCCTCCTCAACGTCCGCGTCGAAGAGCGTCTTGGCTACGATTGCAAGGGTGAGCCGCATCATCTCCTGCGACATGTCTAGCTGCTCGCCGTCTCGCCAAGCCTTGCCTGTGCGCGCGGCGTATCCGGTCATGGCGTCCGCGTAAGCCGCTATGCGCTGGCGATGAAATGCAGGCTGAGCCAGTCGGCGCTGGCGGCGATGAAAGCTGTCCTCGCTGGTTAAAAGTCCTTCGCCCAAAAGGCGCTTCGCCCTTTGCAACGCGCGGCCCTTGATGAAGTTCTGCTGGCGAGTCACAAGCACGTCCTTGACGTAGTCCGGATGGTTCAGGAAATAGACATCCTGCGGCCCTATCTTGAAATAGACTATGTCGCCGTGCTCGCGCGCCGCGCGCTCAAGGAAAGCCGCCATGTCTTTGCGATACGCGAAAAAGCTTATGATGGGCCAGCGCGGGTGCGGCCCCGGCGGGCGAACGCTTGCGGACATGCTGATTTCCTCTTTCCGGTACAAACGCGCTTGTGGTTTCACTTGGCTTAACCCTGGAGAAGCCAATTCTTCCACCCCGCGCAACACCCGGTCAAACAATAAGAGGCTTGAAGCGGCGGCTGTGCGGGTTAAATTTAATAGACGGCGCTTGCTCATGCCCGCGCATCTATGTTAGTGATTTCTGATAAACGCTTTTGCCGTTTCGGGTCAAGAGGAGAGTAAGGATTGTCTTTAGAGTTTGCAGTACAGTATCAATGCAGCCTGCGTGCGCGTTATCGGGAGAAGCACCTGCGCGCGTGGGGAAGGCTCAGCAGCCTTCACACCAAGCTGACCACGGGCGACACGGACGCGCCGTCCGAAGATAAGCTGCGCTTTGTAGAGAACGCACGCTCGGAAGTCGAAGTCATGCACGCCGAGACGCTCATGTGCTCAAGCTGCCCCGCCTCTTTGCCCCAGAGCACGGCTGGCGAGGGCGAGTCGGTCGGCTGTCTTGGCCGCATCACCTACCCCATCGAAGCGCAGTTCGAAAAATTTCTGGCCGACCGCGTCCAGCTCGCGCTGGACACTATGGACGAGGAAGACCAGCCAAGGCTCTTACGCATACTCATTGACCCGGAGTCGCCCTTCGACGGGGAAGGCACGAAAGAGCTGCGACGGGTGACGACCTCCACGGACTTGCGCTTCTTCGAGCTTCGGCTGCCGATTCAGTTCGCTCGACAGGCCGCGCACTTGACTACGGATAATCTCTTTGACCTTCTGGCAGGCTTTCGTTCCGAAGATTCCGAACAGACCACCTACACGCGCGAGTTCCCGTTCGCAGCCGCAGCCGATTACTACGACTTTCTGGACTACGTCCTGCGTACGGACATATCCGTCTCCGAATGGGAGCGGCTGCACGCACGCAGCCGCAATTACGCACAGTTCCTGCGGCTCCTCAACGCTCTGGAACGCGCAGAAGCTCTACGCACAAGACTGCTGCTGGATTGATTCACCGGTTTATTGATTCGATGAACCGGTGAATCAATCTTCCCTGTTCTCTTCGTCAAATTGCCTTAGTGAATCCAGAATCAGGTTGGTGTTACTGCTGGCGTTGATGGTGACTTCGAAGGGCAGGTCTGCTCGCTTGAACTCGAAAGTGCCGCTCGTCAGCTCTACTATTCGACGGAAGGCGTCCGCTCCGCTCAACTTCTCCGCCTCCGCGCCCACTATGCGCCCGTCGTTAAAGAGGACGCGTCCCTGCTCCTCAGGGTTGCTGATGATGAGAGCGCCCGTGAGGCGAGCGTTCTCCAAGACCTGAACGGCGTCGAAAAGGCTTATGATTGAAAGGTCACCCAGAAGCGTGGCCGTAGGGCGAGCGTTTGAAGCCAGCTCAGCCGCTTCGGGCTGCGGCAGGTCTGGACGGCGTGCGCGTCTTATGGCGTCGAGGCCGGGCGCTATGTTGATGCGCGGGTCAAGCTGCTTGGCTTCCAGAAGCCGTTCGTGCGCCGCCTCGAAATCCTCGCGCCCTATGTATAGGCTTGCGAGCGCGAGGCATTGCCTTGCCGCCTCTTCCGGCAGCTTGTGCGTGGCACAGATGGTTCTCAAACGCTCTCGCACCTCGACGGAGCGCGGGTTCATCTCAAGCGCCGTTTGCAGCCGCTTGACGGCGCGGCCCGGCGCTTTGTACTTGACGAAGAGGTCTGCGTCCAAAAGCGCTGATTCTACGTCCTGCTCCTTGTTCATCTCTGCGTCGCTCATAGCTCAAAAACCCGTAAGCGCGTCAATATTCCCCGGAGAATCTCCCCGCCTCAGGGGCGCAAGTTTACCATAAAGCGCGTGGCTGTCCGCTCGTAATGCGCTCTTTGGCGCTCTACAGGCACGATTTCGTATAAATATTTAAGGGAAAGATTTTGGCAAAAGTTTTTCCAATCCATGACGGCTCGCTCTGTACGTTTTCAACCTCTCATGTAATCTCTTAAAGAGCGTGGCCCAATTTGAACTTTAGTTATTGTTAGAGAAAAGCCCGTGAAGCGTTCAATTTGCCTCATGGCCAATCGGGCTTCCGGTCTATGTCATACACGTTCCACGGGTGAAACGTGGCACGTCAGATGCTTTTCAACGGTTCGAGCAGACTTGAAAGTTAAATTAGCCCAGCGATGCTTTCTGGCTCATTTCAGGTTTTCCCCCTTGAATTTGGCTTTCGGTTTCCTTCGACAGGAGTTTTAGGAAATGTACGACCAGATGAGTTTGGAAGCTGCCAACGCCGCGACGATACGGCTGGTAAATTGCAGTTGGGCTAGCTACCTTCAGCGCTTTCTGCATCGCCTGAAATCAATCGGACAACTCTACAGGCAGGACGGCACACTGGCCCTTATGCAGCGCTTTCGTGAGCTTCGGCCCGCGACCTATCGCCACAGCGTGCGCGTAGCCAAGTTTTCGCGCGCCACGGGCAAGGCTTTCGGATTCGATGACACGAAACTGCGCCAACTGGCGCAGACGGCCGTGCTGCACGACGTGGGCAAAATCCTTGTGCCGGAATCCATTCTGGACGCAGCGCGAAAGCCCAGCCGCACGGAGCGCTTCATTCTGAACATGCACCCGAGCTTCGGAGCGCTGCTGGCCTCTTACTTCAACCTTCCGGCCGAGCTGCGCATACGCACGCAGCATCATCACGAGCGATGGGACGGCAAGGGTTATCCGCACAGGCTTTCGGGCGAAGACATTCCGCTTATGGCGCGCATAGTTCAGGTGTCGGACACTTACGATGCCATGGTGTCGGAGGATCGCCCGTACCGGAAGCCCCTTTTGGTCCACGACGCCGTGGCAGAGCTGCGCCGTCACGAGGGCAAACAGTTTGACCCTCGCGTCATAGAAGCATTTTTGGATACGCTCCCCATCCAAAGAGTCTGATGGGAGATAAAAAAAGTCATGCCTCCGTGGATGAAAAGACGAATTGAGCACGCACGCGCGCGTTGTCAGAAATCTAACCCCTCGCAGAAGCAGAAGACAGAGCGCACAGAAAACCCTAAGCAGGAGAAGAAAGATTCCAAGTCCTGCGCGGGCTCACGCTAAAGCTCAAAACAGACCGAGAAGGCCGCCGCGCAAATCTGCATGAGCGGCCTTCTCGTCTTTCTTCATAAACACCTGTCCTAAAAGTCCAACCGAATCCCAAACCGTATGGCGCGCGGGCGAAGCGTGCGTGTCATCACCAGAAAAGAGTCTAGAAAAGCCTGCCGGGATGCCGCAGAGGCCGTAGGGCCGAAAGCGGTAAAGTCTATGAACTCCGAGCCGAAGCTGAAGACAGTCTGGTTGAGTACGTTATCAATCTCCACTGTGGGCCTGAGCCGCACGCGCTCTTTCAATCGAAACTCGCGCTGCACGTTCAGGTCGAAGGTAATCTGTCCCGGCCCCAGCCCGGCATTGCGCGGCAGGTTTCCTTCCCGGCCTATGGGCGGAAGCGAGAAGGCGCTCAGGAGGCTCGCGCTCAGGGGCTCACCCGGCGCACGCGCGCGAAGTAAGCTCAGGTCGCCGCTAAAATTCGGGCGGTCGTTGCCGACATCATCAAGATTGCGGTCAATGCCGCCTATGGAGATGTTGAAGGGCGCGCCCGATGAGACGCGAACAACGGGAGAGAGCCGCAGCCTGAATAGATAGCCGGGCAAGTCGAACGTGCCCGAGAAGGCGAAGCGATGACGACGGTCGAGAAGACTGCGCGAGCGCTCGCGCCTGAAATCTCCGGGCCTGAGTGCATCGGACGTGTTGACTATCCCGTCGTCCTTCAAAAACGAGAGCGTGTAAGCGGCCCGGAACGAGAGGCTGAATCCGCCCGGCATATGGCCGAAGCGGCGGCGCACTTCAAGCACAAGCCCGTGATAGAAGCTGTTGCCGATTGAAGCAAGCTGCTCAATCTCTGTACGCGCGGGGTCTGGCCTGAGCGAATTAATCGCGCCGAGCGCTGCCGTCAACTGGCTGGCCGTGTTCGTGCCGAAGATGCTGTTGACGTTGATGATGGTGACGGGGACTCCGAACTCTATGACGCGGCCGATGGCGCTCGGATTGTTCGGGTCTGTGGAAGCCGAAGTGAAGCGCACAAGCTCGCCCGCGCCCGTGCCGTTAAAGAGCGGGCGCGAGCAGGCCGGGCACGGGCGCAAGTTAGGAAAATCACGCGACAAAAGATAGTCCGTAAAATTCCTGAAGCCTGCGGGCAGCCGGGGAGCGTTGGCGTTGAACTCCCGCCAGAGGTGTATGCCGCGATTCCATGTGTAGTTTGCTTCGAAGACGAACTTTCCGCCCAGTTCTCGCTCAAATCCCAAGTTGGTCTGGTAGCTCTCCGGTATCACGAGGGCCGGGTCTAAGCGACGAAAGAAGCTGTCGGCGTCACGGCTCACGCGTCCCGGCGTAATCAGAGGCGAATCCGGCGCGAGCACTTTTGGAAAGCCTATGGCTGCGAGCACCTGATTGCGCTCCGGCCCGGCCGGGATAAAGTTCGTGTCGAAGAAGAACTGCTGGCTCCCCAGCGTAAAGTCGTCCACGGTGCGCAGCAGCACGCGGTTGTAGAAGACGCCTGCTCCGAGACGTATCACGGTCTTGCCTGACTTGAACGGGTCGTAGGCTACGGCCACGCGCGGGCCGAAATTATTTTTGTCCGGCAGAATCGTCTCGCGCTCGTACCTGAGCCCGTAGCTCAAAACGAAGTTAGATTTTATGCGCCACTCGTCCTGAATGAAGATGCCGAGGTAATTATTGGCCTGCTGTGATTCGGTCTGAAAGTTCTGGCGAAAGCGGCTGGGGCTATTGGCCAGAAAATCCGCCACCGTGGCGAAGTTGAATGTGCCGGACACGTCCGACAGGTCAATGAAGGTCGAACGGATGCGCTGAAAGTCCGCGCCGAATTTGAGAGAGTGCCGACCGGCTATAAAAGAGAAAGTGTTCTGGACTTGGTAACGAAGCTCGCGGTGGTCTGTCGCTCCTGTAGTCGAAGAGCCAGCGATGAGCGTGCCCGTGCGGGCCACCGGGTCACCTTCCGCCGCAGGCACGTTGAGGCTAATCAGCACGACGGGGCGGCGACCCGCTTCGGCCTCTACGGCAGGCGTCAGTCGTGAGAGCTGGAATCGAAATTGATTGACCGCGCGTGAGCTTAAGATGTAGTTGTCCGAATAGTAGAGGGCGTCCGTGTTGCGCGTCCTTCCGATTAAAGCTTCCGCCAGACGATTGCCGCCACCGAAGCCTCGCAGGTTCTTGAGCCGTCCCATCTGATAGCTGATTGTGCCGTTGTGATTGGGGCTGAAGTTCTTATCCAAGCGCGCGGTCAGGCTGATGCTCCTGAGCGGCGTGGGCGTGGCGGAAAAGAAGGGCGCGACCTCGGCCTGTGTTCCATTCTCTGCGCGCCTGCCCGCGAGAGTAGTCGGCGCAGGCAGTGGAAAATTCGCGTTCTCCTGAACGGGCACGACCGTATCTATCGTAGCTGTATCTGTAAGGCTGCCATGCTCGAAGCTCAGGAAGAAGAAGGTGCTGTCCGGCTTCACGCCGGGAAATTTAGAGCCGAGTTTAAGCGGGCCGCCGAAGGTGAAGCCGGGATTGTATTCCGTCAGTGGCAGTCTGGGCAGGCCGCTCAGCTTGTTCCTGTACGTGTTGGCGTTGAGCACGTCGTCGCGGAAGAACATGAAGACGCGGCCCGTGTATCGCTTTGTGCCTGCGCGCGTGCGAAGGTTGACGCGCCCGCCGGAAGCACGGCCATACTCGGCTGAGAACTGGTTCGTGACGACCTGAACCTCTTCGACGGCTTCGAGCGACGGCTGGAAACGCTCGCGCGCGGCGCGGTCGTCGTTGTTATCCAAGCCGTCAATCGTGATGTTGTTGGAAAAGGCAGGGCCGC
Organism: Pyrinomonadaceae bacterium; assembly: GCA_036389255.1. GTDB lineage: Bacteria > Acidobacteriota > Blastocatellia > Pyrinomonadales > Pyrinomonadaceae > JACVRN01. Next base: position 321,206 of record DASVQI010000041.1, on the reverse strand, counting down.
CGGAGAGTGCGAAGACGCCTGCCTCTTCGGGCGTGCTGCGCGTGACTGTGTTGCGGTCTTCCGCAAGGTCGCGTGTTGAAAGCGGCTCTTCCGTGACTCCGCCCAGTATGAAGATGAGGTCTAGCGGCGAGCGCGAGACGTTCGGAAGCCGCTCTATCTCTTCGCTCGTGACCGTGCCGCCTACGACAGTGCGAGTGGTGTCAACGGCGGGCGCGTCCGCTTCACTCACTACAACCTGCTCGGCAGTCACCACGGCAGGCTTCATGCGGAAGCTTAACTGCACGTTCTGCCCGGCGATTGTCGAGAGGTTTCGCTTCTCTTCTATGGCGAACCCCGCGCTCTCGGCGCGAACGGTGTAGATGCCCGGCTCAAGCTCCATGATGCGGAAGCGACCGTCAGTGTCCGTCTGCGCCGTGCGCTCTTCGCTGGTAGCCTGAAGCAGAGCCGTTACGGTCGCGCCCGGAATGACGGCCCCGTTCTCATCCGTGACGAGTCCCGTAATCGTCACGTCGTCCAAGTCCTGCGCGCGCGCAAACGGGGAAAGAAAAGCGGCCATGAGAATTGCCGCGATGGACAGGGACTTACAGTAATGGCCGAACAGGTGTAGAGGATTCATGCCTGACCGCTCTCCTATCAGGGCACAGATAACCCTGTAGATTGTTTAAGGCGATGAGGCTTTTGAAGCTTGGTGACGAGGTGTGTGTTAGCCGAAGATTAAATGGAAGCGAGGCGCGCTTTTCGGTCTCTTTAACGAATTAACGCGCGAACTCTAACACCGGAACCGGAGAGATGACAAGACGCAGCGAGCGTGAGTCAGGAGCCGCGAGTGGTCGTGCGACGACGAAGCGCACTGATGCGGGAAGTCGGCACGAGCGCGCCCTCTTCCGGCGCGGGAGCATCAGGGAAATGCGTGAACTCGTCCGCGTGTGCTTGCAGGAACTGGAAGAAGCGCTCGAACTCGCGCTGCATGGCGTCCATCTTCTCGCGCATGTTGAGGATAATCTCAACGCCCGCCAGATTGACGCCGAGGTCGCGCGTCAAAGAGAGAATCACTTCCAGCCGCTCAAGGTCTGTGTCCGTGTAAAGGCGCGTGTTCCCTTCCGAGCGAGACGGCCTTAAGAGTCCTTCGCGCTCGTAAAGCCTCAGCGTCTGCGGGTGCAGGTTGAACTGATCCGCCACAGCGCTAATCGTATATGTACGAGCCTTTCGTTTCATAAAACAGGGGTTAGGGGCCGGGGGCTAGGGGTTAGGGAAATGTTTTTGTCCATCCCCTATCCCCTATCACCCGTCGCCTATTCTAAGCCCATGGCGACGCGCGGGTTCTCCGGGTTAATCTGCGCGTAGCGCCGCAGTAAATCCTTCGTCTCTTCCGAGATGACTTCAGGCAGCGTAACCTGAACTTCTACGAACTGGTCGCCGCGTGCCTGCGGATTTCTTAAGCTCGGCACGCCGCGCTCGCGCAGTCGAAATTTCTGTCCCGACTGGGTTCCCGGAGGAATCCGCAGTTGGGCTTTGCCCTCCACGGTCGGCACCTCAATCTTAGCGCCGAGCGCCGCCTCCGGCACAGTCAAAGGCACGGTGACGTATATGTTGTCGCCCTTCCGCGTAAAGTGCTTGTGGCGGCCAACGTTCGTGATGATGAAAAGGTCGCCGGGCGGAGCGCCGAGGCGGCCTCCTTCACCTTTGCCGGGGATGCGCACGCGCGAGCCTGTATCCACACCGGCGGGGATGCGCACCTTGACCGTCTCGCTCTTGGGCATAACTCCCTTGCCGTTACACAGAGAGCACGGCGGGCGTCGCCGCCCTGAGCCGGAGCAGTCCGGGCACTCCTGCGAAAACTTCAAGCGGCCACCGGCTCTCTGCACCTGCCCCGTGCCGTTACAGGTAGCGCAGATGACGGGTGAGCCGCCCGTGTCGCCCGCCCCGTTACAGCGCGAGCACTGCTCGGAGCGGTTGACGGTGATGTTCGTAGTCATGCCGCGCACAGACTCTTCAAACGAGAGCGCGAGCGGCATCTCTATGTCAGCGCCCTTAACGGGCTGCGGGCGCGGAGGCTCTCGCTCGGCCTTGCCGCTTCCGCCAAAGAGGTCTGCGAAGATGTCTCGAAAGCTGGTTCCGCCCCCGCCCGTGGAAGAAGAGGACGCGTTGCCCCAGTCGAAGCCCTCGAAGTCGAAGCCGGGCGAAGTGCGGCCCCCGGCCCCGCCCGGTGCAGCGCCGCGAGCGGCCGCGTCCGCCAGATTGTCCGAGTACTGGCCGAAGCGGTCGTAGACCTTGCGCTTCTTCGGGTCGGAAAGCACGTCGTGCGCCTCCGTTATCTTCTTAAAGCGCTCCTCGGCCGACTTATCGCCCGGATTCACGTCCGGGTGATACTTACGGGCCATCCTGCGGTAAGCCTTCTTAATCTCTTCCGGCTTGGCATCACGCTTGACGCCCAGCACTTGGTAATAATCTTCTTTTGCCATCGTGAAAAGGTATCGGGTGTCAGGTATCGGGTGTCGGCAAGAAGTTGTCTTTAACCGACACCCGGCACCTGACACCCGTCACCCGCTCTTACTTATTTTCGTCAACGTCTACGTACTCTGCGTCTATGACGTTGTCGTCACCACCGCCTGCGGTCTGCGAGCCTCCCGTTGAGGAAGCGCCTGCGGCTGAAGCCTGCTCGCCTTCCCCGGAGCCGCCGGTTGTGCCAGCCCCCTGATAGAGAGCCTCGGCCAGCTTGTGCGAAGCCGTCTGTAGGTTGTTGAAGGCTTCGTTCATGCGCTCGACCCCGCCCTCTTCCAGAGCCTTCTTAGCGTCGGCTATTGCCGTCTCAAGCTGAGAAGCGACGGCGCCGTCCAGCTTCTCCTTGTTCTCGCTGAAGGTCTTCTCGACCTGATATTGCAGGCCGTCCAGACGATTGCGCGCCTCTATCTCCTCGCGCTTGCGCTGGTCGTCAGCCGAGTGCGATTCCGCATCCCGCATCATACGGTCAATCTCTTCCTTGGAGAGCCCGGACGATGCCGTGATGGTTATCTTCTGCTCGCGCCCCGTGCCCATGTCCTTGGCGGAGACGTTGACGATGCCGTTGGCGTCTATGTCGAACGTCACCTCCACCTGCGGCATGCCGCGAGGTGCGGGCGGGATTCCAACCAGATGAAACTTGCCAAGCGTGCGGTTGTCCCCGGCCATGGGGCGCTCGCCCTGAAGCACGTGGACTTCAACGCTCGTCTGGTTGTCCGAAGCCGTTGAGAAGATTTCGGACTTTCTGGTCGGAATCGTGGTGTTGCGCTCGATGAGCTTGGTGAAGACTCCGCCGAGAGTCTCTATGCCGAGTGAAAGCGGCGTCACGTCCAGCAAGAGGATGTCCGTCTTCTCGCCCGAGAGCACGCCTGCCTGCACGGCAGCGCCCACGGCAACCACTTCGTCCGGGTTGACAGACTTGTTGGGCTCTTTGCCGAAATGCTCCTTGACCATCTCCTGCACTTTGGGGATGCGCGTAGAGCCGCCCACCAGAACCACTTCGTCAATCTTATTGGCGGGAAGGCCAGCGTCCCTGATGGCCTGCTCGACGGGCGGCATCAACCGCTTCAGGATGGGGTCAATCAACTGCTCGAACTTGGCGCGCGTCAACTTCATCACAAGGTGCTTCGGCCCGCTCTGGTCGGCAGTGATGAAGGGCAGATTTATCTCCGTCTCCATCGTAGAAGAGAGCTCAATCTTGGCCTTCTCGGCAGCCTCCTTCAGGCGCTGCAAGGCCATCTTATCGTTGGAGAGGTCTATGCCCTGATCGCGCTTGAACTCCTCTATAATCCACTTGATGAGCGCTTCGTCTATGTCGTCGCCGCCCAAGTGCGTGTCGCCGTTTGTGGACTTCACCTCGACTACGCCCTCGCCCACCTCAAGGATGGAGATGTCGAAGGTGCCGCCGCCGAAGTCGAAGACGGCAATCGTTTCGTCCTTCTTCTTGTCGAGCCCGTAGGCCAGAGCCGCAGCCGTCGGCTCGTTGACGATACGCATCACTTCGAGCCCGGCTATGCGCCCGGCGTCCTTAGTGGCCTGTCGCTGCGCGTCGTTGAAATAGGCCGGAACGGTGATGACGGCTTTGTCTACCTTCTGTCCCAGATAGTCTTCCGCAGCCTGCTTCAGCTTCTGAAGAATCATCGCGGAAATCTCGGGCGGACTCCAATCCTTCTCCCCGGCGCTTATGCGCACATCGCCGCTCCCTGCGGGCTGAACTTTATAAGGAACCTGTTTAATCTCGCTCGTCACTTCATCGAAGCGGCGGCCCATAAAACGCTTAATCGAATAGACCGTGTTCTCCGGGTTGGTGACAGACTGACGCTTGGCCACCTGTCCGACGAGACGGTTTCCGTCCTTGGTAAAGGCCACCACCGACGGGGTCGTGCGACCGCCCTCCGAGTTGGTAATCACGGTCGGCTCGCCGCCCTCCATCACGGCCACCACAGAGTTGGTCGTGCCTAAATCAATTCCTATGATCTTGCTCATTGTTTCTCTATTCTCCCAAAAATAGTTAACAGCTTTTCCCGAACTGTCGGGATGGCCGTGCTGCATCCTTTCAAGACCGCCTGCCGCGCTTTCGTCTTCCAGACCCTGAAGCTCAGAAGCCTCTCGGGTGTTGACAGAGATGTCAGGCAGGTTGAATGCTTCCTTAATATAATACTTGAGTCTCTCTTTGTCAACTTTTATTTCCAACTCAAGGCACAAGCCCGCCGACGGCTTAAACTACTGAAACATAAGGATTAAGGTGTCTGCCTTTACTCGCCCTGACGACGTTCTTCGTTCAATAGGCGGGAGGCGAAATAGACGTAATGAGTGCCGGAGATGATGGACAGGGCGAAGACAACGGTGTAGATGGTGGGCAGGTAATAACCGCTACCGGAGGGAAAGATAAGAGCTATGAGGATGGCCATGATGGCCAGAATCTGTACGGTGGTGTTGATTTTGCCGAGCATGGAGGGGCGAAATCCCCTGAAGCCCGTGACGATATTAATGGCGGCAGCGCCCACTATGATGAAGACATCGCGGCTGATGACGGCGGCTGTGACCCAGAAGGGCACTGGAAAGTGGTTCGGAGGCGGCACGGGGCCTATGGATTTGAGCGAAAGAACTACGAAAGAGGTGACCAGCAGGAGCTTATCGGCTATGGGGTCAAGGATTCTGCCTAGCTGGGATTTCTGGTCGAAGCGGCGCGCGAAGAGGCCGTCCAGCCCGTCCGTTACACCCGCCGTGAGAAAGACCACGAGCGCCCACGTGAACCTGTGATAGTAGAGCAACGAGACGAAGACGGGAATCAGCGCCATGCGCAACACTGTCAGCAGGTTCGGCAGCGTGATTATCCGTGAAGACATAAAAAACAGTGATAAGTGACGAGCGACAAGTGACGGAAAAGAGCAAGTTTTAGCTTGTCACTTGTGACTCGTCACTTATCACAGCGTTAAGCGCATCGAAGCTCTAAAAGGGAGACTTCCGGCGGGCAGCCGTAACGTATAGGCAGCACGACCGTTCCGAGGCCGCGCGTGACGTAAATCTGCGTCTCGCCCTGCCTTCCTAACCCGCGAAGCAGTCGGCGGCGCGGACGCCCGGAAGCGGAGCGCTCGCTGCGCCAAGTGACTTGGCCTCCGTGCGTGTGGCCGCTCAGGACAAGGTCTACTCCGGCCCGCGCGGCGCGGCGAAGAATGACTGGATTATGAGCCAGCAGGAGCTTCAGCTCGTCCCGGCGCGAGCCAGCCAGAGCGAGCGGCAAATCCTCCAGCCCGACCATTGTGTCGTCCACGCCCGCCAGCCAGAACGAGCCGCCGTTGTGCTCAAAACGCATCCCTTCATTGACCAGAACCCGAATCCCTTCGGCCCGGAAGAGGTCTGTGATGAGCGGCGCGTCAGTCCAGTGGTCGTGATTGCCCAGCACGGCGTAGACGCCCGAGCGAGCGCGTAACCGCCCCATAAGCTCCGCGCAGGGCGCTGCGTAGGCGCTCTCGTGCGATACGTAGTCGCCGGTCAGGGCTATCAAATCGGGCTCAAGACTGTTGGCAGTCTCAATGGCGCGCTCTATCTGCTCCGTGCCGGTAAAGGGGCTGTGGTGTATGTCCGAGAGATGAACTATGCGCAGGCGGTCTAGCTGGCGCGGGAGACGGCTCAGGGTAATCTCGCGGCGCTCTACCTTGAGCATATAGGGCTCTGCGAACGCCTGGCGCGCTGCCTGAGCTATTCCGGCGGCAAGTGCGCGAAGGGGCGTCGCAGGAGGCGCGGCGCGATGCATGCGGCGCGCTTCTCTGGCGCGCTCTCTCCATCTGAGATTTTCTGTCATCTGTCTTTGATTCCGGCGAGGCTCAAAAGGGAGTCTTGGTGCTCTGTCCCCTGCCCGGGTGCAGGCATCCCTCAAAAGCCCGCGCATTATAGCGACTGCCCGCCCGGCGCGCAAGCAGTCAGGGAAAAGGGGCTTTTAGGGCCGGAAGATAGAGAAGGAAAGAGGCTCTTTTATCATCTACGGTTACTTCAGGGGCCAGAAGACAGGGACGAGCAGGATGACTATGGCGAAGACCGCAATGGTCAGAATCGAGCCTACCTTGACGAAATCGAAGAAGCGGTAGCGACCCGGGGTGAAGATGAGCACGCAGGCCGGCTCAAGCGGCGTAAGGAACGAGCAGGAGGCCGCGTAAGTTACAGTGACGGCGAAGGTGCGCGGATTCAGGCCGAGCGCGAGCGCTGTCTTAACCGCAATCGGCAGCATCACCAGCGCCGCCGCCTGATTCGACATGGGCTGAGTGATAGCCACCGTCAGTATGAAGAAGCCCGCGAGGATGGCCAGTTCGCCGTAAGACCCGAAGCCTTTCAGAATCAGGTTGGCCAGATACTGGTCGGCCCCGGTCTTCTCCATAGCCACGCCGAAGCTTATCATGCCCGCAATCAGCACAATCAGCCGCCACTCTATCAGGTCGTACATCTCCTGTATGCGCACGGCCCGCGTCGCCAGCAGTATGAGAACTCCCAGCAGCACGGCCACAGAGAGCGCCAGAAGGTGCGTGATGGAGAAGAAGAGAAAGACGCCGAAGGCCAGTAAGGCCCAACGTCTGGCGCTCGCCCGCCCGCGCCTCTCCGAGACATCTTCCAGAAGAAGTAGCTGGCCGTCCAGCACAAGATGCTCTATGCGGTCGCGGTCTCCCTGAACCAGCAGCACGTCACCGAAGCGCAAAGAGACTGTGCTGATTTTTGAGAGCAGCGCGACGCCGTGGCGGTTGATGGCAAGCACAGTCAAACCGTATCGCTGTCTGAACTTGAGCCCTTTGAGCGTGCGCCCGGCGAAATCCGAGCCTCTCAATATCATAGCCTCGAAAAGCTCCACCTCTTCGGTCTCAAGGTCTGAGTCGCTGAGCTTGAAGTCGGCCTTAATCTCTATACCGGCTTCGGTCTTGACGCGCAGTATGTCTTCGACGCGTCCCTGAACCAGCAGCAGGTCTTCGGCCTCTATCACCTCCAGCGCGCTGGGCGCAATGCGTCCGCCGCTTCCGCGCAGGATGCCCACGACCGTCAGGTCAAGCTCGTCGCTGACGCGCGCTTCCGACAGGGTCTTTCCGACCAGAGGCGAATCCGGCAGCACCAGTACTTCCGACATGTACTCTCGTATCTGGTACTGCTCGGTCAGGGAGTCGGAGCCGCCACGGCGCGGCAGCAGGCGCAAGCCTATCAGCAGCATGTAGAGCATGCCGACTATTACGATAGGCACGCCCACCCACGTAAGCTCGAACATGGTGAAGGGCCGGAAGAGCTCGTGGTACTCGGGGAAGCGCTCCAAGAATGGCTGATTCTTCTGGATGCTTTGGATAAGGTCGGGGCTCGTGCCGAGGCGTGCGAGCGCGCCGCTCACGGCAAGGTTCGTTGAAGTTCCTATGAGCGTGCAGGTGCCTCCGAGGATTGCGCCGAAGGCTAGCGGCATCAGGAGCTTCGAGGGCGCGACGCGGGCTCGCGCAGCCAGTCCCAGAACGACGGGGACGAACATGGCCGTCGTCGTGGTGTTCTTCATGACTGCGGCGCAGCCTGCGGCCACGAACATGATGAGCATCGTCAGGCGAAACTCGTTGCCGCCGGAAATCCTGTGCAGGCGGCGGCCAATCACGTCAACCACTCCGGTCTTTACCAGCCCGCCCGTCAGTATGAAGAGGCCGGAGATGGTTATCACTATGTCGTTGCCGAAGCCCGCGAAAGCCTCTTCGACCGTGAGCGTGCCCGTGACTACCAGAGCAATAACGAGCATTATCGTGACGATGTCAATCGGTATGCGCTCCGTGCCGAACAGTATCAGCGCGACCAGAAGAAGTCCCAGAACTATGCCAACATCTAATTCCATAAACGGTTTTCGGTTATAATGCGTCTTCAGCTATTAATGCAAAGTAAAAAGAGAAAGGGTAAAAGTAGAAAGGGCTGAAAAAACGCTTTTACGGATAAAGAGCAGAAGCAAGAGAATCTACTGCCGGCTTTCTCTTAACTTTTACCTTTTGCCTTTTTACTTTGCCCGCGATTCCAGGGGAAGGGTTATTATGAACGAACATTGCATTCTTGTCATAGAAGATCAGGACGATTTGGCGGAGCTTTACAAGGCCACGCTGAAAGGGGCCGGTTATAAAGTGCAGATAGCATTGACCGGCGAGGAGGGCTTGGCGGAGTTTCAGGCGAACGGCGCAGACCTCATTCTTCTGGACATGACGCTGCCGGAAATGCAGGGCACGCAAGTCCTCAGAGAGCTTCGCACACTCAATGCGACCGTTCCCATCATCATCATAACGGGCGAGACTGGAGAGGCTTATCGAACCGACTCCGAGCGGCTGGGCGTTCAGGGCTACCTGTCGAAGCCGCCCGATTATAATGAGCTGCTGGAGATGATTCGCCGCTCGCTGGAGGCCCCGCCGGAAGAGGCCGAGATGGTCACGCTTCGTCTGCCGAAGCGTATCATTGAGCGGCTCACCGAGATAGATTCAAATCTGGAACAGGCCATCACGAAACTCGCGGACGGGCAGAAGAAAAGGTCGCAGAAGGCCGTCTGACTCTAAAAGGAACGGGCTCTAAAATCACCTTACTATGAAGACGAAACCGGACGCGAAACATCCGGACGAAGAAGAGGACGCCATCATCGGCCTTGAGGTCGAGGACGTAGCCGGAAACAAGGATGCCGTCGTAGCCGCCGGAGAAGCAGGTATCCCCGACGGTGAGAGCGTTCAGGCAGTCGCAACCCAAGACGAAGGCGTTCCGCTCAAGGACGAGTTGACGGCTACGACGGCGCGGCCCGCGACGACGGAAAAATCGCACAGCGTAGCCCGCTCGGCTGGCATAGTCTCAATCGCCGTCATGGGCTCTCGCGTGCTGGGTCTGGTGCGAGAGCAGGTCTTCGCCAACTACTTCGGCGCGGGCTTCGTCAACGACGCTTTTCAGGTGGCGTTCCGCGTGCCCAACATGCTGCGCGACCTCTTCGCTGAAGGCGCGCTCTCCGTGGCCTTCGTCAAGACCTTCACGGACTACATAGAGAAGAAGAGCGAGGATGAGGCTTGGCGGCTGGCGAGCATGGTGATGAACGCGCTCGCAATAGTGCTGAGCGTCATCACTCTCATCGGCGTAATCTTCGCCCCGCAGATAGTCGGCATGATTGCCGCCGGGTTCCCGCCTGAAAAGGCGGCGCTTGCGACAACGCTGACGCGCATAATGTTTCCCTTCCTGATGCTCGTGGCGCTGGCGGCGGTCGCCATGGGAGTCTTGAATACGCGCGGGCGTTTCGGGATTCCGGCCTCCGCTTCCACGCTCTTTAACGTGGGCTCGATTGCGGGTGGCCTGCTGTTCGCTTACATCCTGAGCGGCGGCGGCTGGCAAATCTCCAAAGACCACGACATGATGCCGGACGCTCCGGCGCGCTGGGCCATTATAGGCATGGCCATAGGGACGCTCATCGGCGGCGGCCTGCAATTTCTGGTTCAGGTTCCTTCAATGTGGCGCGTGGGCTTTCGCTTCCGCCCGCAGGTCAGCTTTTCTCATCCGGGCGTGCGTCAGGTGATGCGCCTGATGGGGCCTGCCGTGATAGGCACTGCCGCCGTGCAGATAAACGTCTTCGTCAATACCTTCTTCGCTTCGAGCATCCCCGGCGCGCAAAGCTGGCTGGGCTATTCCTTTCGGCTGATGCAGTTTCCCATAGGCATCTTCGGAGTCGCCATAGGCACGGCCACGCTTCCGGCCATCTCAAGACACGCCTCGCGCGATGACATTCCGCGCTTTCGCTCCACGCTCTCTTCATCCATAGGGCTTGTCTTTCTGCTGACGATTCCTTCGGCGTGCGGCCTCATCATTCTGGGTAAGCCCATCATAGCGCTGCTTTACCAGCGCGGCGCTTTCACGGCCCTTGATACTCAGATGGTGACAGCTGCGCTCGTAGGATGGTCAATAGGGCTCGTCGGCTATTCCGCCATCAAGGTGCTATCTCCGGCCTTCTACGCACTCAACGACGCGCGCACGCCCATGATTATCAGCTTCGTCTCCATAGCCATCAACGCCGTCTGCGGTTACTTCTTCAGGGGATGGCTCTCGAACTACGGCGTGACGCCGGAGACGCCCTTCGGCTACGGGCACGTGGGGCTGGCGCTCGCGACATCCAGTGTCGCGCTGGTCAACTTCTTCGCGCTCGTCTTCTTCATGAGGCGCAAGATAAGACGTCTGGAAGGGCGCATGATTCTCTCATCTTTCCTGCGCATCTCGGTGGCTTCCGTTGCGCTCTCCGTCACTAGCTACTTCACCTATAAGCTTCTGGTAGAGAGATTGGGCGAGCGGGGATTCAGGATTATCGCCATAGAAACCTTCGTGCCGATTGTCACGGGCGGGCTGGTCTTTCTGCTGGCGGCAAGGCTTCTGCGAGTGCGCGAGCTTGACCAGGCAGTCGAAGCCATCATGGGGCGCTTCCGCCGCCGCCGCGCCGCCTGAAGACAAAAGCGCAGCTTCTTTTAATTAAAGAGCGAGCGCTCGACCGTCGTGCTGGCCTTTTTGGTTGCGCGCTTCTTTGCTCCGGCCTCTTGGGTGCCGGGATGGTGGGCCAGGTGCTCGGCGTTGAGGCCGCGCTCGCGCAAGGCGGCGGCGAACTTTGCGGGGCCGTGCATGGTGATGATTCTTTCGGCTCCGCTCTCTCGCGCCAGGTGAACAAGCTCGTCAAAGTCCGCGTGGTCTGAAAGAGGAAGTATCAGGTCAACGCCCTTGTACATGTAGGGCGCGCTCTTACTCACGGCCCAGCCCGTGAGCATAATCAGGTAGCGCCGCTCTATGTTGGTAATCATAGGCTGCTTGCGGCAGCCGGGCGGGGCAATCAGCACGCGGCCTCGCAGTTGCGCCCGGTCATACTTCTCGTAGGGGCCGGAGAACTCCACGCCGAGCTCCCTGTAAATCTCCGACACGTTCCAGACCGCGCCATGCAGCGTGACGCGATAGCCGCGACTCAATAATGCTTCAAGCGCCTCCTGCCCCTTGCCCAGAGCGTAGGCCAGAACCACCGGCACCGTGTCGTCAGAGAGGGCGCGGTCAACCGCCGCGTAGAGTCGCTCGAAAGTCTCCACGTCCGGCGGGAATTTATAGAGCGGGTCTCCGAAGGTGGACTCCATGATGAGCGTGTCGCAGGGAACTATCACGGCAGATTCAGCCGTCGCGTTATGCCTGAGCTTAATGTCTCCCGTATAGACCAGCCTTTCGCCGTTGGCTTCCACGAGTATCTGAGCGGAGCCTAAACAATGGCCTGCGGGATAGAAGGTCAGGGCGTAAGAGCCGTAATCGCGGCGCTCGCCGTAACCGAGCGTTTCCACCTCTGTCTCGCCGCAGCGATGACGGAAGATGCGCGCCGTCTCGGGCGTGGCGACGATTGAGCGGTGATGCGCTATGTGGTCGGAGTGGCCGTGCGAGATGACGCAGTGCTCCCTAGGCCCGTCGGCATCCATCCATAAATCAATGTCGGGCAGATACAATCCGTCCCTGTATTCGACTCTTAACAAATCCTGAACCTTCCAATCATCAAAGCCGGAAAGCGACGGCTCACGGCTTCAGAAACCTATTCGTCTTTATTCGGGAGTTGGTCTGCTACTATTATATTGTAGGAGGAGTAGAAAGCGCTATCACACATGGCCGACAAAGATTACGACGAGAGCGCGCAGGTTGAAGCCATAAAGCAAGACCCTTTGAGGCGTCGCGCCGTTCGAAGGCTCCTGCGCGCAGAAGTGTTCTACATCACAGGGATAACGCTCTTTGCGGGGCTGGCGTTACTCGCCTACTTAAACACCTACTTCGCATGGGACTTAATCGTATCGAACCATGTACAGAGCCTAGACTCGCCCGCAGTCTTCGCCTTCATGCGCTTCGTCTCAATCTTCGGTGACAAGTGGATTCCGTGGATGATTGCGGGCGTGACGATAATTCTCTTTCTCGTTTTGGGCCACAGAAGCGAGGCGGCGGGGCTTCTTCTGAGCACGGGCGGCGGCCAGCTTCTAAACAGCCTGCTCAAGCGGCTGATTGCGCGACCGCGACCGTCGAGCGAGCTTGTGGATGTCTTTCGCCCGCTCACGACGCAGAGCTTTCCTTCGGGCCACGTGACCTTCTACGTCTGCTACTTCGGCTTTCTCTTCTTCACGGCCTACGCGCTTCTGCCGCGAGGCTCTCTCATCAGGCGCGCGGCCCTGACGGTGACGGCGCTGCCCGTCCTGCTCGTGGGGCTGTCGCGCGTTTATCTGGGCGAGCATTGGCCCAGCGACACGCTCGGCGCGTATCTTTGCAGCAGCCTGTGGCTGGGATTCGCGCTCAACATGTACCGGAAGTGGAAACAGAGCGCGACCTTTCACAACCCGGAGAATTGAGCCGGAGAGGTGGCCGCGCCGGAGCTTTGACCCTTTTGCCTTCTCCCGTCTCAATTAGCGGGAAGCAAGCGCCAGTTGCGCGTGGGCTCAGCCGGAATCACCTTGTTGCGCTCGACCCAGTCAACAATCAGCTCGCGTATCTCTTCGCTTGACCTGTAGACGACGGGCGCTCCCTTGTACATCTCGTAGCCGCCGCCGCCGTTGACGCGATAGTTGTTGGTCACGAGCTTGAGCTTCTGAGTGGGCGCGAGCGGCTTTCCCTTGTACCGCAGGTTCTGTATGCGCGAGCCTGCGGGCTTTGTCACGTCCAAATCGTAGGTCACGCCCTCGGCTATGTCGAAGTTGTAGGAAGGAATCTTGTCGTTGACAAGCTCAGACGGAAGCTTGCCCGGCACAAAGGGGAGAAAATATTTGGCCGAATGCTCAAGCGCGTCCTTCAACTGCTGGCCCGTGACTTCCAGCGTGACGAGAGTGTTCTCATATATGTAAAGCCCGGCTATGTCGCGCACGGTGACGGGGCCGCGCGGTATTCGCGCCTGCGCGTTGAAAAGCGCCGTCATGGAGACGTCCGCTTTGCCCGCGTCCAACTGCACGCGCTGAATCAAGTCCAAGATGGCCGAATCCTGAAAGCGCGCGCCCTCAGACGTCAGTTCTGCGGGCGATTCGCCTATGACTCTACCGAGCCACGCCTGCGTCTCTTCGTCATAGGGCTTTGCCAGGGCCAGTATCTCCGGGTCGGGCTGAACCTTCTCGTCCATAGGAATCGTGCGCCCGGACTTGGCCGCGACGCGCCACCTGTCGCCCACCTTATCCAGATAGACGTCCACTCGCGCCAGATGCCTGCCCCAGTGATTGGCCTGCGCCAGCAGCACTCCGTTGACGAAGAGCGACGGGATTTCGCGGTGCGTGTGTCCCATCAGTATGACATCTATGCCGGGCACTTCGCGGGCGATTCGGACAGCCGCGTTCTCATTCGGCACGCTGCTCGGATTCGGCTCGCCCGTTCGCAGGTCTTCTTCGATTCCCATGTGCATGGAGATGACCACTAGGTCAACGCGCTCTTTCTCCCGCAGTATGGGAACCCACTTCCGGGCTTCGCTGACGGTTTCACGAAACTCCAGCCCCGCGTAGTTCTGAGGGTTCTCCCAGTTGGGTATGCCCGGCGTAGTGAGCCCTAGAATCCCTACGCGCACGCCGTTCACTTCCTTGACTATGTAAGGGGCGTAGTAATTCTCCTCGGTTCCCGCCTTGTAAGTGTTGGACGAGAGCCACGGGAAGTTGGCCTCGCGCCGCGCCTTCTCTATGTTCTTGAGGCCGAAGTTGTATTCGTGATTGCCTACGGCCATCGCGTCGTACTTCAGAGCGCTCATGGCGAGCATCATGGGGTCGGGCGGCGCGTTGTTCTTCTTGTTGTGATAGTAAGCGAGCGGCGTTCCCTGAATCGTGTCGCCGGAATCCAGCAAAAGAAGGTTCGGACTCTCTTTGCGAGCCTGCTTGATGGCGGTCGCAAGCTTCGCCAGCCCGCGCCCGTCCGGCTTGTTCGTGTAGTAATCTATCGGATAGATATTGCCGTGCATATCTGTCGTGGAAAGAATCACTACCTGCACGCGCTGGGCGGCGGTCGCCCCCGCCATCGAATAGACCAGCAGCGCGATTGTCATCAACAACGCGGCGGGCAATGCAATACGAAAAGATGCTCTCTTACTCATAACGCCTAAGCTCCCCTGTGAAACGGTCTGTTTATTCCATCCTGTAAACTTCCGCAGCGCTTTCTCCCCTGACCTTGATGTCGAAGACCTTCGTGTAGCGCTCGCGCACTTCTTTCATCTTGTCCCGATTCTCGAAGTAGGTGCGCCCCTTCTGAATAACTATGTACGCGGGTTTCTCAATCGTTGCCAGATTGAGCTTCGGGTCTGAGAGGACGCGCGAACGCAGGTCTGTGCGGCCGAACTTTTCCAGATAGTAGCGAAAGACCGCAGGAGTCTCGCCCGCAATCACGGCTCCTTGGGGAGCATCACGACAGACGAACTCTATGGCCTCGCGCAGCCCGTCGTCATAAAACTCGTCGTGCGGAAAGTAGTAGCCGGAGCGGCCTCCGCCGAGAGCATTGGTGTAGGCGGCGTAGTGCGGGTTGGAGGCAAAGACCGTCACGGCGGGCCATGCTATGAAGAGGGCTATCAAGGCAACGCTCACGGCCTGACTGAGGCGTTGCTGCTTCATGCTCTTCAGGCGCGAGGCGAACAGCTCTATCAGCGCCGCTATGCCAACAGCCGAGAGCATGTAGACGAAGGGAAGAAGCGACAACGTGTAGCGCAGCCACTTCGCGCCCATCAAAGAGTAGGGCACTATCCAGAGCAGGAACATCAGCAGCAGAAAGGCGTGACCCGGATGGCGCGGTCTGCGCACGGAAACTACGAGCCCCGTGACGAGCGCGACGATGACGGGCAGAGGCACCTTAATCAGCAGGTAGAGCACGTAGAAATAGAACGGCGTTCCGCGAAAGGGCGTCGCGGACATGTTGTTCTTATAGAGCTGCTCGCCCATCAGGTAGCCTGTGTGCGTCAGAAGCTGGCCGCTCGTGTAGGCGTTCAGGTATTCGAGCGTGTGCGGCAGCAGAACCGCAGGATTCGCCGCCAGAAATGCTATGAGCAGCATCAGGTAAAAGAGGCCCGGCGTCTTTCCCTTCGGCTCATTCGGCTCGCGCTCCCTGACACGCACCAGATGATGATAGAGCATGTTGAGGCCGAAGTAGTGCGGGAAATATTTCGAGGCCATCATCAGGCCGAACGCCGCGCCGCT
This sequence comes from Pyrinomonadaceae bacterium, assembly GCA_036389255.1. Classification (GTDB taxonomy): domain Bacteria; phylum Acidobacteriota; class Blastocatellia; order Pyrinomonadales; family Pyrinomonadaceae; genus JACVRN01. The sequence goes on along the minus strand of DASVQI010000041.1, from coordinate 305,550 downwards.
CAGGATGTAGCTCCTCTTCTTTCCCTTCGGGTCGAACCCTGAAATCTGCTTCGCTCGCAGGTAGAAGTAGAAGGCGAACAGCATGAAGAAGACCATCAGCGTGTCTTCTTTGGCGATGCGGTTGTAGGTGATGGCGTTGATGCCGAAGGCCCAGAGCGCGGAAGCCAGAAGGGCCGTGCGCCTGTCGAAAAAGGCCGCCGTCAGCAGAAAGAGCGGGATGACCGTGAGCGCCCCGACAAGCACGTTCGGGAACCTGAGCGCCGCTTCGTCACTGATTTTCAGAGCGGAAGAGTTGTTCCAGACGCGGGCCGCCTGCATTGAGACGAAGATGAGCGCCTTCATCAGCATGGGATGCTCAGCGTTGGGCGTGATGTCGCCGCGCTCGTAAGCGCGCACGGCTTCCAGCTTGTTTATCTCGTCTTCTGCAAATCCCACGGCGCTCAAGTTGGTGAGGCGCAGGCCGAAGCCGCAGAGGACGAAGGCTGTCAGGATGATTACGAGCCACCTGTCGCGCGTCGCAGCCGTGAGAGCGGGGCCGCGCTCCGTGGCCTGTAAAGCCGCGTCCGCGTCTCTGGTTTCTACGGAATCTAGCTCGACGGAGCGTGACAAAAGTTCCTCTTCCGAGTATGAGCCTTCATGCGCTTCGACACACGAATGCTTCTGTGATGCTCTGACAAACGACGATTATCGTTCATCGCCTGCTCTTTTGGAAACCTCACGAAGCGTCATTCGCTCGCTGGCGAAGCGGCCGCGCCTGCCGGTTCCCCGCCCTTAACCTCAGACGCCTGTGAGCCTTCGGTCACTTCACGCCACGAGAGGCCGCGAAGCAGCATGAGCAGCACGCCGACGGCAGTCCAGACAAGGATGCGCGCCTTGCGCACTATGGCCAGCGACACTCCGGTCGCGGTCGTCAGTCCCAGAATCTTTGCGAGCATCCCCGTGCCGGCTTCGTCCACGCCAACGCGCATCGGCACAAACTTGAAGACTACGTTGATGAAGCGGTTGACGGATTCGAGGACGAAGACGGTGAGAAAAGCCGGATGCGCCTCGCTTATGAACCAGAGCGTGACAAAGACTTCCAGCACGCCCGCCAGATGAAAGCAGGCTTCGAGTAGTATGATTGAGAGAAAGCGCGAGTTGCTCTCGGCATAGAAGCTGTAGATGCGCGCTTCCACGTCTTGCACGCCCGCGCGCTTGCGCTCGAAAAAGCCGCGCGCTATCCCGCGCCCGCGCAGGAAATCCACGGCCCCGCTCAGGAACTTCCACTGTTTGCGAAGCACCATCGCGGCTAGCGGGATAATCAAGAGAATGACGACGAGCGCTGAGATGCTGGCAATGCGAAGCGGCTTCGGCAGGTTGAAGCTGAAGAGAAGCGCGGCCGTCCCGGCAAAGATAAAGAGCGAGACGGAGAGACTGTAAAAGATATTCTCTATGGCCAGCGCCGAAAGGCTAGCGACGAGCGGCACGCGCTTTCTGACCAGAGCGGCTTTTGTCGGCTCGCTGACGAAGATTCCTAAGGGGACGAGCGTGCCTACGGCGTCGCCTATGATGTATGCGCCGAGCGCGTCCCTGAAGCGAAGACGGTGCTCGCCCGTGAAGGCGCGCGTCCATGCCAGCGAGCGCACCACAGGGCGCGCAGCCGAAACCAGAAGGACTAAGAGAAACCCTGCGCCCAACTGCTTGATGTCCGCCCAAATCGCGGCCAGCCCGGCCTTCTTCACGAAGTAGGCGAAGAGCAGGATGCCCAGAATAGTGAAGATAATGCCGAAGGGAGTGAACCTGCCGGATGCGCTCTTTTTCTGATTGCTCTGGTTCATAAGCTCAGAACTTCGGAATTCAGGACTCAGGAGTCGGAATAAGACTGCACCGCGCAATTTTATTGCGGCTCCCCGGTTCTGAATTCCGGCTTCTCCTTCATGATAACTTGTCGGCTGTAGAAAAGCGAAAACCCTGAGATTTCTTCCCGAACCGCTTCTGCTTTTGCCTTTTACCTTTGGCCTTGATTATGATGCTATGTTCAAAATCCGCAGCAACACCAAGGTCAAGAGAGGTTAGGGATGAACCAGAGGGCTACAATTGATGTGCCGGGGCGGCCGCTCACGACGCTCACGGAAGACGAGGAGATGTTTCGCTCAAGCGTGCGGGAGTTCGCAGAGGGCGAGCTTCGCCCGCGCGTCGAAGAGATGGACGAGAAGGCCAAGCTAGACCCGGCGCTTACCAGCCAGTGCTTCCAGCTTGGGCTGATGGGCATAGAGACGCCGGAGGAATACAATGGTGCGGGCGCTTCCTTCTTCACGGCCATCGTCGCCGTCGAAGAGCTTTCCCGCGTAGACCCGTCGGTCGGCGTCTTCGTGGACGTTCAGAACACGCTCGTCAACAACGCCCTGATTCGATGGGGAAACCCGGAGCAGAAGAGAAAATATCTCTCGCAGTTGGCTGTCGAGAAGGTAGGCGCTTATGCTTTGAGCGAGGCCGGGTCAGGCTCCGATGCTTTCGCCATGCAGACGCGCGCCGTCGAGAGCGGCGACTCTTACGTTCTCAACGGGCGCAAGCTCTGGATTACGAACGGGCTGGAGGCCGAAATCTTCATAGTCTTCGCCAACGCCAACCCGGAGGCTGGCTATCGCGGCATCACAGCCTTCATCGTGGAGAAGGGCTTTGAAGGCTTCTCCGTGGGCAAGAAGGAGAACAAGCTTGGGATACGGGCCTCTTCGACTACGGAAATCATTCTGGAAGACTGCCGCGTGCCGAAGGAGAACGTGCTGGGCGAAGTCGGCCGTGGCTACAAGGTTTCCATAGAGACTCTGAACGAAGGACGCATAGGCATCGGCGCGCAGATGATAGGCATTGCGCGCGGCGCTCTGGATGCGGCGCTCGCGTATACTTCCGAGCGCGAGCAGTTCGGGAAGCCCGTCAACGATTTTCAGGGCGTGCAGTTTCAACTGGCCGAGATGGCGACGGAGTTGGAGGCGGCGCGGCTAATGGTCTACAACGCCGCGCGGCTGAAGGACGCGGGGCTACAATTTGTCAAAGAGGCCGCGATGGCCAAGCTCTATTCGTCGCGCGTGGCCGAGCGCATCTCTTCCCGCGCCATAGAGCTTTACGGCGGCTACGGCTTCGTCAAGGATTATCCTGTGGAGAAATTCTGGCGCGACTCGAAAATCGGCGCTATCTACGAAGGCACGTCGAACATGCAGTTGCAGACGATTGCCAAGCTCATCATCGCGGGCAAGCAGCCCAAAGCGCAGTAAGGTACGACTAATGGCAGCGACACGCATAGAGACATTCCGGCAGATGCTGGAATCCGACCCGGAGAATACAATGGTACGCTTCGGGCTGGCGAACGAATATCTGAAGGCGGAGCGTTACGATGAAGCCATAGCGGCGCTCACCGACTATCTACAGCGAGCGGACGATGAAGGCGCGGCTTACGGGATGCTCGCGCGGGCGTACGAGAAAGTCGGCCGTCGAGAGGACGCTCGTAAGGCTTTCGAGCAGGGCATCCTCGCCGCCGAATCGCACGGCCACCCTTCCATGGCTGAAGACTACAGATTTACTCTCTCATCGGAGTACGAGGATTAAGCTATCAAGATGGATGAGATAATTTTTCTTGTAGAGGATGCACCCGAAGGCGGCTACACGGCTCGCGCTCTTGGCTCATCTATCTTCACTGAGGCAGACGACCTAGACCACTTGAGAGAGCAGGTTCGTGATGCCGTGCGCTGTCACTTCGATGAAGGGCAGGAGCCGATAACAGACGTATATCACTTAGGAGATGTGACGAGATGGCGACTGAATTGAAGACGCGAGAGTATCACGGGTTGAATAGCGAAGAGATGGTCGCTATCTACCGCACCATGTACATGTCGCGGCGTGTTGATGACAAAGAGATTCTGCTCAAGGGACAGAACAAAATCTTCTTTCAGATTTCGGGCGCGGGGCACGAGGCCGTGCTGGTGGCGGCCGGGATGGCGCTCAAGCCCGGCTATGATTGGTTCTACCCTTACTACAGAGACCGCGCTCTCTGCCTGCAACTCGGCATGACGCCGCTCGAACAACTGCTTTCAGCCGTGGGCGCTGAAAGCGACCCGAACTCTCACGGCCGTCAGATGCCTTCGCACTGGGGCCATAAAAGGCTGAACATCGTTTCGCAGTCATCTCCGACGGGCACGCAGTTTCTACAGTCCGTGGGCTGCGCTGAGGCTGGCTATCGCGTTCAGCTTATAGAAGAGCTCAAAGCGAAGGCTGAGAATTTCCACGCGGACGAAGTCGTCTATTGCTCCGCCGGGGACGGCACGACGAGCGAGGGCGAGTTCTGGGAGGCACTGAACACGGCCTGTAACCTGAAGCTGCCGGTTCTGTTTCTGATTGAAGACAACGGCTACGCCATCAGCGTCCCGGTGGAAGTTCAGACGGCAGGCGGCGATGTCTCGAAACTCGTCGAAGGCTTCCCCAATCTCTACATTCAGAAGTGCGACGGCACAGACCCCATCGAATCGCTCGAAACCATGAGGCGAGCGGTTGACTATTGCCGTGGGCGCAAAGGCGTGGCGCTCGTTCACGCGAAGGTGATTCGTCCTTATTCACATTCTTTGTCGGACGACGAGAAGCTCTATCGCCCGGACGAAGAGAGAACGAGCGACGCCGAGCGCGACCCCATCAAGCGCTTCGGCGCTCTGCTGGTTGACGAAGGCTTCGTCACGCAGGAGCAGTTGCAGAAGATTAAGGATGACGTTGACAGAGAAGTTAATGAAGCGACCGATTTAGCTCTAGCCAGCCCGCAGCCCGCGCCCGAGACGGCCACTCACTTCATCTACTCGCCTGAAGTTGACCCGACCTCGAAGGAGTTTGACACCGAAGAGGGCGCGGAGCTTTCAGGCAATCAGGGAACGATGGTTGACCTCATCAATCGCTGCATGCACGAAGAGATGGAGCGCGACCCAAGGATTGTCGTCTTCGGTGAAGACGTGGCGGACGTTTCGCGCGAGCAGTACTTGGAGAAAGTTAAAGGCAAGGGCGGCGTCTTCAAGGTCACGGCCAACCTGCAAAGAAAGTTCGGGGCGGCGCGCGTCTTCAACTCGCCACTGGCCGAAGCCAACATCGTAGGCCGCGCCGTAGGCATGGCGACAAGGGGCTTGAAGCCCGTCGTTGAGATTCAGTTCTTCGACTACATCTGGCCCGCTTATCATCAAATCAGAAACGAGCTGGCGCTGATGCGCTGGCGTTCGGGAGGCGACTGGAAATGCCCCCTGGTGATTCGCTGCCCCGTGGGCGGCTATCTAAAGGGCGGCGCGGTCTATCACTCGCAGTCGGGCTCGACCCTCTTCACGCACATTCCGGGCCTGCGCGTCGTTTATCCGGCGACGGCGCTGGACGCCAACGGACTGCTGCGCACGGCCATCAGATGCGACGACCCCGTGCTCTTCCTTGAGCACAAGCATCTTTATAGACAGGCTTACAACAAGAGCATGTACCCGGGCGACAATTTCATGATTCCCTTCGGCAAGGCCAATCGCGTGAGAGAAGGCACAGACCTTTCCATCATCACTTACGGCGCTCTGGTGCAGCGCTCGCTGGTCGCGGCCAAGCAGGCAGAGCAGCAGGGCATCAACGTGGAAGTTATTGACCTGCGCACTTTGAGCCCCTACGACTGGGACGCAATCACAGCCACCGTCAAGAAGACCAACAAGGTGATAGTCGCCCACGAAGATTCTCTCTCATGGGGCTACGGAGCAGAGATAGCAGCGCGCATCTCGGACGAGTTGTTCGAGTATCTGGACGCACCGGTTCGTCGCGTCGCTGCGCTGGACACTTTCGTAGCCTACGCCCCGCAGCTTGAGGACGCGATACTACCGCAATCCCAAGACGTGGCACGCGCAATCACAGAACTTTACAGCTATTAACCACAAGACGCCTCACGCAGCTACGGGCAAAAAGAGAAGCGGAGAGACTGTTTGATACAGCCTCGCCGCTTCTATTTTTTTGAGCGAATAACTTCTTACGCCTTGCGATAAACTTCTCGCCCGTCGCTTATCTCCACCGCAAGCTTTCCCTCGGACTGAGCAAGGTCAAGGTGCGCGACCGTTTCCGAGGTGGCAAGGAAGCGATGCACATCGTCCGCGCCGGGGAACAGCTCGCGTGAGATGTCCCAAGCCGTCGCGCCCTGCTTGGGAACGAGCCGCACGACCTCCGTTTGTCGCTCCTGTATGGCGCGCACGTAGCGGTGGAAAAGCTCCTCGTAATCGTTGACGGCCTCGCCGTGCCCGCCGTAGACGAGCGTGGGCGCGAAGCTGCGTATGCGCGCAAGGCTCACCATGTATTCTGCCAGAGAGCGGAAGCGGCGCGACGGGTCTACGGGGTCGGGCGAAAGCACTGGGTTCGGCGTGATGCGCTTTAAGACGCAGTCACCGGCTATCAACGTCCGGTCTGCTTCTCTGAGAAAAGAGCAGGAGCCGGGCGTGTGTCCCGGCGTGTGAACTACGCGCAAGGCTCCTGTCTCGAACTCAAGCTCTTCTTCGTCCACAATCTCGCTGTACTCGTCGTCCGCCAAAGCATCGGCAAGCTCGCGCACGCCTTCGTACATGCGCCGCATAGCTTCTATCTCATCATCCGGCACGCCTGCCCGCACCAGCAGCGTGCGATGCTCTGTGTATTCCAGCCTTCCCACGCGATGCCCCGTCTCCCAGCCGTGTACGAGTATCTCGGCATCCTTGGCCTCATCGCGCAAGCTCCGGGCCAGCCCGCAGTGGTCTTCGTGCGCGTGCGTCAGCACTATGCGCCGAATGTCTGAGGGGCGTATGCGCGCATTTCTCAAGCCTTCGTGAAGAGCCGCGACGGCCTCGCGCGTCTTCGGCCCCGTGTCAATCAAGGTAACGGGGTCTTCCGCTATGAGGTAGCAATTGACGGGCCCTACGTAAAAGGGCGTCGGAACCGAGATGGGAATGATGCGCATGACGAGTCTGGAGAGTCCGGAGAGTCTGTAGAGTCCGGAGAGAAAGAAAGTATATTTGACTCTCTGGACTCTCAGGACTCTACAGACTCTCCGGACTCTATTTAGTAAACGTACTTGTTCGCCTTAATCAGGGCGTCCGCGATGCGCTGGCGCGCACTGATGGTATTCACGGGCGTCCACTTGGTGAAGCGTCGAAGCGCGGCCAGCATGGTGCGAAGCTCGTCGCCTTCACTCATGGCCGCGAGCATGTTCTTGGCGTTGGCTTCTATGCGCTCCACGGCGTCGTTACAGAAGACTCGCGTCATGTCTATGTAGCGCGAGGCGGCCTCTTCGCCCTTCGCGGCAGCGAGCTTCTGCGCGCGCAGGATTGCCGACTCCATGGCGAAAGTGTCCATGATGATGTCGGCTATGCCAATCAGGATTTCCTGCTGCTCCGCCAGCCCCATCATGTACTTCTGCGCGGCCGTGCCGAGCGTCATCAGCGCGACCTTCTTGGAGTTCCGCGCCAGCTTCATCTCTGTCGCCAGCAGCTCTTCGTCCTCATCGAAGCTCGCCATGGAAGGTGACAGCACCTCTTCCATCAGCTTCTGCGCGGCGGGCAGGAGAGCGAGCTGGCCGGTCATTGCGCGCTTCATGAGCATGCCCGGAATGAGCATGCGGTTGATTTCGTTCGTCCCCTCGAAGATGCGGTTGATGCGCGAATCCCTGTAGGCGCGCTCCGCAGGATAGTCGGCCGAATAACCGTAGCCGCCGTAAATCTGAACCATCTCGTCCGCGACATAGCTGCAATACTCGGAGAGCGCGACTTTGATGATGGAGCATTCGGCTGCGTACTCTTCAATCGCCCGGAGCTTGGATTCCGGGTCAGACGCATCGGCAGTGGCTTCAATTGCCGACTCTATGAGCCCGAGCGTGCGATAGGTCATGGATTCTCCGACCCATGTCTTGACGGCCATCTCGGCCAGCTTGTGCTTGATTGCGCCGAAAGATGAGATGGGCTTGCCGAACTGGTGACGCTCGTTGGCATAAGAGACGGCTTCGGAAATCATAAGCTTCATGCCGCCGTTGCACATCGCGCCCAGTTTGAAGCGCCCTATGTTCAGAATGTTGAAGGCAATCTTGTGCCCCTTGCCGACTTCGCCCAGCACATTCTCAAGAGGCGCTTTGACATCCTGAAGCACCAGCGCGGTTGTCGAAGAGCCCTTGATGCCCATCTTGTGCTCGTCCGCGCCGGAGGTCAGTCCTTCCTGTCTTTCAACTATAAAGCCCGTGAACTTGTCGCCGTCCACCTTGGCGAAGACCACGAAGACGTCCGCGAAGCCGCCGTTGGTAATCCACATCTTCTCGCCGTTCAGGATGTAGTGCGTCCCGTCCTCGCTCAAGCGCGCGGTAGCTTTGGCGGCCAGCGCGTCCGAGCCGGAACCGGCTTCCGTCAGAGCATAAGCCGTGATTAGCTCGCCCGTGATAATCTTCGGAATGTACTTCTGCTTGGCCTCTTCCGTGCCGTAGTAGAGAATCGGAAGCAAGCCTATGCCGCTCTGCGCGCCCATGGTCGTGGCGAACGAGGCCACGCGCCCCAGGTTCTCGCCAACGAGCGCGCCGCTCGTCTGGTCAAGGGCAAGACCGCCGTACTCTTCAGGCACGTTGACGCTGATAAGGCCAAGCTCAGCGCCCTTCTGCACAAGCTCTCGCGCCAGCTTCCAGTCGTGATTCTCAAGCTCTTCGAGGCGCGGGTTCACCTCGTTGTCCATAAACTGCCGGCTCGTCTCGGCAATCATGTGATGCTCTTCTGTGAAATCCTCCGGCGTGAAAACCTGCTCCGGCGTCACCTCTTCAATCAAAAAGCTCCCGCCCTTAATAATCTGTTTCTCTTCGACTACGGCTGCCATAAGGTCTGCTCCTTTCAGGTAAGCAATCAGCTATTTACATTCTTTCAAAGATTCCGGCCGCGCCCATGCCGCCGCCGACGCACATAGTCACCATTCCGTAGCGCCCGTCTCTTCGCTCAAGCTCGCGCAGGATGCTCGCCGTCAGCTTCGCTCCGGTGCAGCCAAGCGGGTGACCGAGCGCGATTGCACCGCCGTTGACGTTCACCTTCTCCGCGTCAAGTCCAAGCTCCTTGATGACGGCTAGGCTCTGCGCGGCGAAGGCTTCGTTGAGTTCTATGACATCAATCTGGTCAAGGCTGAGCCCGGCCATCTTCAAGGCTTTCGGGATGGCGAAGACGGGGCCTATGCCCATCTCTTCGGGCGGGCATCCGGCCGTGGCGTAGGCTACGAAACGGGCCAGTGGCTTCGCCCCGATTTCGCGCGCACGCTCCTCAGACATCAGAACGACAGCCGCCGCGCCGTCCGACATCTGCGAAGCATTGCCAGCCGTGATAGTTCCTTTAGCATGAAAGGCGGGCTTGAGTTTCGCCAGCACTTCGGCGCTCGTGTCGCGCCTGACGCCTTCGTCCTCCTGAAAGAGAACTTCACGGCGCTGCTTACGTCCCTTCTCATCCAGCTCTTCAAAAGTCACAGTGAGCGGCACAACCTCGTCCCTGAACTTGCCCTCGTCTATGGCACGCGCGGCGCGCTCGTGCGAGCGTGCGGCGAACGCGTCCTGCTCCTCGCGCGAAATCTCGTACTTGCGCGCGACGTTCTCCGTGGCCAGCCCCATGTTCAGATAGAAGTCCGGGTAGTGGTCAACCAGATAGGGATTCGGGCGGATGATGTGCCCTCCCATCGGAATCATGGACATCGTTTCAAGGCCGCCCGCGATGGCAGCGTCAATTCCGCCCGCGCGGATTCTGTCCGCCACGATAGCGATTGATTGCAGCCCCGACGAGCAGAAGCGATTGATGGTCATGGCGGAGGTTTCCACCGGAAGCCCGGCGCGAATCGCAGCCACGCGGGCCACGTTCATCCCCTGCTCCGCCTCTGGCATGGCGCAGCCCATCACAACGTCTTCAATGTCCTCCGGCTTCAAGCCTTCGACTCGCGCCATTGCCTCACGAATCGCCGCCGCGCCCATCTCGTCGGGCCGCGTATCCTTCAAGGTTCCCTTCGGCGCACGCCCCACAGCCGTCCTCACGGCCGACACAACAACTGCTTCTCTCATCATTGATACCTCAGTCTGTAGAGTCTAGAGAGTCTGGAGAGTCTGGAGAGTCGAAACGACCTTCTTTTCTCTACAGACTCTCTGGACTCTCAAGACTCTCCGGACTAATTTCTTAACGGTTTGCCGGTCTTGAGCATGTGGCCTATGCGCTCCTGTGTCTTGCGCTCGCCGCACAGGGAGAGGAACGCTTCGCGCTCAAGGTCTAAAAGATATTGCTCCGACACTCTGGTCGGATGATTAAGGTCGCCGCCTGTTAAGATGCGCGCGAGGCGCTCTCCGATGACCGCGTCGTAATCGCTGATGAAGCCGCCGCGCTTCATCTGGTGAATGCCTAGCTTAATAGTTGCGAGCGCGGATTGCCCCAGCGCCAGAATGTCCGTGCGCGGCTGCGGCTCGACGTACCCGGTGGAAGCCAGCGCCAGCACCTCCTGCTTGGCGTCCGCAATCAGGCGCGCGGAATTCATTGAGACTGTGTCGTCCCCGGTTAAGAATCCGAAGGCGCGTGCCTCTTCGGCAGAGGTGGCGACCTTGGCCATGGCAATCGTCTCGAAGATTCGTTTGACGAAGGGGAAGGGGTCTGCGTCCGAGACGCCCTTAGGAATCGAATCCATGGCGCGCACCAGCATCTCCTTCGTCCCTGCTCCGGCGGGGATGAGCCCGACGCCGACCTCTACCAATCCAATGTAAGTCTCTGCGGCGGCTCGCGCGCGGTCTGCGTGCAGCACCATCTCGCAGCCTCCGCCGAAGGTCATCTGAAAGGGCGCGACCACCACGGGCTTGGCCGAATAGCGCAGGCTCATGACACTGTTCTGGAAAGCACGTATGGACATGTCTATGTCTTCCCAGTTCTCTTCCTGCGCTTCCAGAAGCAGCAGCATCAGGTTCGCGCCGACTGAAAAGTTTGTCCCCTGATTGCCTACGACCAATCCTTCGAAGTTCTTCTCGACCTCAGTTATGGCGAACTTAATCATCTGGAGGGTGTCGCCGCCTATGGCATTCATCTTTGAATGAAACTCAAGGCAAGCCACGCCGTCGCCTAAATCAATCAAGCTCGCCCCGCTATTCTTCTTAATTACGCCGGTGCGCTCCTTGACGGATTTGAGAACGATGACGCCGGGGCGGTCGCCCTCGGGCACGTACTCGCCGGAAGCGAAGTCGAAATAGAACCTCTGGCCGTTCTCGGTCTTGTAAAACGCGGTCGCGCCCGCTTCAAGCATTCGCTCGACGTTTTCCGGCACGGGCTGGCCTTCGGCTCGCATTCGCTCGACCGACTTTTCAAGGCCGATGGCGTCCCATGTTTCAAAGACGCCCTGCTCCCAACCGAAGCCCCATTTCAGAGCGCGGTCAACTTCGACAATCGTGTCGGCTATCTCCGGGATGCGGTTGGCTGCGTAGCGAAAAGTGCGCGAAGAGGTCTTCCATAGAAAAGCTCCGACGCGGTCTTTGCCCCACATGAGCGTGCGTAGGCGCTCCGGCAAATTCTCTATGTTCTTCGCCATGTCGAGCGCGGGCAGCTTAACTTTCCCCGCCGGGCGATATTCGAGCGAAGCTACGTCCAGAGTCCAAATCTCCTGCTTCTCTCCCTCGCCCTTCTGCCTCTTGTAGAAGCCGCCTTTGGTCTTGTTGCCCAGCCAGCCGCGCCCAATCATCTGCCCTAGAAATTCCGGCGCGATGAAGACATCCCGCTCTTCGTCTTCCGGCAGATTCTCGTAAAGGTTCTTCACGACGTGGCCGAAGACATCCAAGCCCACAAGGTCAAAGGTGCGGAACGTAGCAGTCTTCGGACGCCCGGCAGCCTGCCCCGTAATCTTGTCCACTTCCTCAATCGTGTAGCCGTCTTCGAGCATCGCCTTGATGGTGACGAGCGCGCCGAAGGTGCCTATGCGGTTGGCTATAAAGTTCGGGCGGTCTTTGGCGGGCACGACGCCCTTCCCCAATCGGCTGTCCAGAAAACCGAACATCGCGCAGGAGACTTCCGGCTTAGTCCACTCCGTGCGGATTATCTCCACCAGATGCAGGTATCGCGGCGGGTTGAAGAAATGCACGCCGAGGAAGTGCGCGCGGAAATCATCCGAGCGGCCTTCGGCCAGAAGGTGAATCGGAATGCCGCTCGTGTTCGAAGCCACGATTGAGCCGGGACGACGATGCTGCTCGACGCGCTCGTAGAGGCTGCGCTTGATGTCAAGATTCTCTACCACGGCTTCTATGATGAGGTCGCAGTCCTTCAACTTCGCCATGTCGTCGTCGAAGTTTCCGACCGTCACCAGTTGGGCCGCGTCCGAAGTGAAGAAGGCGGCAGGCTTGGCCTTTTTGGCGGCCTCAAGCCCTGCGCGCGCAATCCGGCTGCGCACCTCTTTCGACTCCAACGTCAAGCCCTTCTTCTCTTCTTCGGGCAAGAGGTCGCGGGGGACTATGTCAAGCAGTACGGTCGGGATGTTTGCGTTCGCCAGATGCGCGGCAATCTGCGCTCCCATAGTGCCAGCGCCCAGCACCGCAGCCTTTTCAATCCTAAACATAAATGGGTCTAGCCTCTCCTGTCAGGGGATCGTACGAGGACGCCTATCATACTGAATGAGCATTCATTCAGCAAGCTCCGGGAGAGAATTCTTGCCGGGAAATTAAGAATAAAGGCGCAGCTATAAAGCGGCCTTTTAATGGATTGAGTGAGGGGCGGGCGGGCTGAGCAAAGTCGGCCCGTCCTTATTTCATGAAATTTCCCAGAATACGTCCGACGTCATCCGTCATGCTGCCGTCGTTGTTTGAATCCAGCATGCTGTTGAGCGCTCCCATCAAGCCCGGAGCGGCGGTGGCCGTCTGTTGCTGCTGGTTCTCCAGAAACTGTGACAGGCCGTCAGGGTCAAGGTCATTCTGTCGTTGTGTCTGCCCTACGGCGCCCATCACGAGCGGCGCGACCATCTCTAAAATATTGCCCGCAGCATTCTGGTCAAGCCCCGTCGCCTGAGCCAGATTGTTCTGTACGGCACCCTGCTGCTCTCCGAAGACGTGTCCCAGAATCCCGGAACCGTTCGCGGACTGCGGGTTGCCGAGATAGCCTGACAGGTTATCGAAGATGCTCCCGTCGTGGTCTTTATTAACCGCCTGCTGGAGGCTTCTTGCGCCTTCGGGTTGAGCCGCGTTACGCGCCAGCGCCGCCACTATGAGCGGCACCGCTATTTGGACTGCGCTTGCGGTCGTTCCTTCGCTGAGCCCCAGACGCTGCGACATAGAGCGCACAACGCCGCCGGCTATCTGTTGAGTAATCATTTGTGTGATTGCATTCATTATCTATTCTCCCTGTTTGAACTCACTATAACAGATTAGTCGGCTCGCCGCTCTGCCTGCTCGCTCTCCAGCGCCCGCTCTGCTTCTTTGACGCTTATAACTTCAGACGGTTTGTGCGTTGCCATGTACACGGCTGCCGCAATTGCCGAACCGATGAGCGGAGCAACGATGAATAGCCAGAGTTGAGAGAGCGCCCACCCGCCGACAAAGACGGCCGGGCCAATCGAGCGCGCAGGATTAACGGAAGTATTGGTCACGGGTATTCCCACAAGATGTATAAGAGTAAGCACAAGCCCTATGGCTATACCTGCGAAGCCTACGGGCGCTTTGATGTCCGTCGCGCCGAGCACTGTAAAGACCAGAAAGAAGGTCAGCACTATTTCAACCAGAAAGGCCGAGAGAAGGTTGTAATGGCCCGGAGAGTGTTCGCCATAACCATTGGCGGCGAAGCCCGCCACTGACGGGTCATAACCGCCCGGTATGCCCTTGGCTATGAGCAACAAAAGAGCAGCCGCCACGATAGCGCCCAGAATCTGTGCCACTATATAACCGGGGGCATACTTTGCGTCCATCTTCTTGGTAATCAGAATGCCGACCGTGACGGCGGGGTTGATGTGGCAGCCCGAGATTGGCCCTATAGCATAAACCATCGCCAGCAATGAGAGGCCGAAAGCTAGAGAGACGCCAAGGAATCCTATTTTATCTCCTGCCAGCACAGCGCTCCCGCAACTGGCGAAAACAAGTACGAAGGTTCCAATAAGCTCAGCCAAGTATCTGTTCATGTGCTTTGTCTCCTTAAGAATTCAGGGCGCCGGACGGATGTTGCTGAGGCCGCTCTTCGCCGGGGAGCAGCCTTGAAGTTACATGACAATAATCAGATTTGCATCTGTTCTGATTAGCACGGGCCTTTTATATCAAGCAAAAGGGGAAGTCAATGCAAACATGCCGGGTTGTGATTCAGTTTAGTAGTTGGTGAGAATCTCTTCCGGCTTGAATCCCAGTATCCTGAGCCGCTCACGGGTCTGTTCCAGCATCTCTCTTGAGCCGCAGATGAGGGCCACGGGTTTGTGTAAATCGGGCAGGACGTGTTCGAGAAGCGACTGCACGTAGCCCGTGGGGCCAGACCAGTCGTGGCCGTCCGGGCGAGAGATGACCTGTCTTAGCTCGACTCCGGCCTCTTCCCAGCTTTCCGTCTCGTTGCGGTAGCAAAAATCGTCCGGCGTTCGCGCGCCGTAGAGGACAACCAACTGGCCGAAATCCTGTTTCCGCTTCAGCACATGCCGGAGCGCGGAGCGAAGCGGCGCGACGCCCGTGCCCATCGCCACGAAGACAAGGTCTTTGCCCTTCTGCTCGTCCAGTGGAAAGCCGTGGCCTACGGTTTCCGTCAATTCAAGCCGGTCGCCTTCCCCCATCTCGAAGATGCGCGCCGAAGCTCCCTGCGCGCGTTTGACTAAAAACTCTAGCTCAGCGTCTCCGGGCGCGCTCGCGTAGGCGAAGTAGGCCGGATACTCGCCTTCTACGCGCAGCACGGCCACCTGTCCGGGCTTGAAATTGATATCGTGCCCGCCCCGGCAATCTTCCGGCAGCATGTCGAAAGAGCGTATCTCTCTCGCTTCGTCGCGCACACGTTTGATTATGAGCGTGCGGCTCTTCTCGTCTCTCATGAAATCTTCGTCCGATGCTGAGTTGAACTCTGCCGCACAGTGTATCGTAGATGTGCGCGGAGGGGGAAACCGGGCTGCCGGATAATGACGACACAACTTTAAAGAGGACGCGAGTGCCGCTCTTTGCGCTGATGGCGGCCAACGGCGTGTCCATGACAGGCAACGTGCTGGCCATGATTGCCGTGCCGTGGTTCGTGCTGCAAACGACGGGCAGCGCATCGCTCACGGGACTGACGGCAACCTTCACGGCGCTTCCGGCAATCATCGCGGCTTTCTTCGGCGGGACGCTGGTTGACCGCGCGGGCTTCAGGCGCATGAGCGTCATCTCGGACGTGATGAGCGGCGTGACGGTGGCGCTGATACCGCTTCTATATCACCTGCTGGGGTCTGGCTTCGCATTCTGGCAACTGCCAGTGCTGGTATTTCTGGGGGCGCTGCTTGATGCGCCGGGCGGGACTGCGCGGCTGAGTCTGCTGCCGGATGTGGCGCGGCTTGCCGGGATGCGTCTGGAGCGCGTGAACTCTGCCGCGCAGGCCATTCAGCGCGGCTCGAATCTGCTGGGAGCGCCGCTCGCCGGATTTTTGATTGCGCTGATGGGAGCGGACAGGGTGTTGTGGCTGGATGCCGCGAGCTTTGCCGTCTCGGCCTTAATGGTAGCGGCGCTTGTGCCTTCTCACGCCGCGCTGGAGTTGAAGGGACAGGAAAAGCAATCAAGGTATCTGGAAGATTTGAAAGAAGGGCTGCGCTTTATCCGGCGCGACCCCTTAATTTTCGCTGTCGTCTCTACCGTGATGATTACCAATTTTCTGGACGCGCCGCTCTTCGCGGTTATCATGCCGGTCTACGTCAGCCGCGTGTTCGGCAGCGCGGTCAATCTGGGCTTGATAATCGCGGGCTTCGGCGCGGGCGCTATGCTCGGAACAATCATCTTCGGGGCAATAGGCCATCGCCTGCCGCGACGCATCACCTTCGCCCTGAGCTTTATCATAGTCGGCCTGCAATTCTTCTTTCTGGCCCTGCTTCCGCCCATAGGCTTCATCATAGCGGCGTTCGCCCTGCTCGGCTTAGCTTCCGGGCCGCTCAATCCGATTATCATGACGGTAATGCAGGAGCGCGTGCCCGCAGAGATGCGCGGGCGAGTCTTCGGCACCATGACGGCCGGCGCTTACTTAGCCGTGCCGCTCGGCATGCTGCTGGCTGGCTACATGGTGGAATGGAAGGGCGTGCGTACGACGCTTCTCATTCAGGCAGGCATCTACCTTGTCATCACGCTCAGCCTGCTCGTCAATCCCGGCTTACGCGAAATGGACAAGAACAGTCTTCAGTAATCAGTCTTCAGTTGAAAGCAGAGCGTCTCTTCCCTGCTGAAAACCGCTCACTGTCTTTCAGCTTCTTCGTAGAGGCGGTCTATGATGTCTCTGTATTTTTCGTCTATGACGCGGCGTTTTACTTTCATGGTGGGCGTCAGCTCGCCGCCTTCGATTGTCAGCTCGTGGTCTAAGAGGGCTATGCGCTTGACCTTCTCGAATTGAGCAAGCTCTTCCGTGTGTGCGTTCACCTGTCGCTCGAAGAGGCTGATGATGCGCGGGTGCTTTATCAGCTCGGCCGGAGTGCGAGCGTCCAGCCCCTTGAGCTGCGCGTAGGACTGAAGCTGTTCCCAGTCGGGCACAATCAGCGCCGCAGGGAATTTTCGCTCGTTGCCGATGAGCACCACCTGATTGACGAAGCGAGAGCCTTTGATGAGCTGCTCTATGGGCTGTGGCGCGATGTACTTGCCGCCGGAGGTTTTGAAAAGCTCCTTCTTGCGGTCTGTGATGCGAAGGAATCCGTCTTCGTCCAGAGTGCCTATGTCGCCCGTCTTGAACCAGCCGTCCTCCGTGAAGGCGGCGCGCGTCTCATCAGGCTTGTTGTAGTAGCCGAGCATTATGTTCGGCCCGCGCGTCTCTATCTCGCCGTCTTCGGCTATGCGGACTTCCACGTTTCTTATGGGGCGGCCCACTGTGCCTATGCGATTGTCTTCGAGCCTCCCGGCGGAGATGACGGGCGAAGTCTCCGTCAGGCCGTAGCCTTGCACAATCGGAAGGCCGGCACCGGCGAAGATGTAGCCTATCTCATCCGAGAGAGCCGCGCCGCCGGAGACGAAGAGGCGCACGCGTCCTCCCATGCCCGCGCTCCATTTGGAGAAGACTAGCCGCTTGGCCAGCCTCTGTTTAAGCGCAAGCATGCGCGGCACGCGCTCGTGACCAAGCTCGTAACGCGCGTAGAGCTTACCCGTGGAGACTGCCCAGTCGAGAATCGCCGCCTTTAACTTTCCTTCGCTTGCGGCACGCTCCTTTATGCGCTGGTAAATCTTCTCGAAGAGACGCGGCACGCCCACGAAGACGGTGGGACGCACTTCGCGGAAATTCTCCCCGACCTTCTCAAGCGACTCCGCGTAGTACACGCTCATGCCGTGATTGATGTACATGTACATGGCCAGCCGCTCAAGCACGTGCGAGAGCGGAAGCACCGAGAGCGCCACGTCCTCTAGGCCGAAGGAGAGATGGCTGGACGAGTCCAGCAGGTTCGAGACTAGGTTCGAATGCGTGAGCATCACGCCCTTCGGCTCGCCCGTAGTCCCGGAAGTGTAGATGATGGTCGCAAGGTCATAGGGCTTTGCAGAGCGCTCAAGCTCCGTGATTAAACCGGGCCGCTCTTTTAAGAGCCCGCGCCCGCGCGCCTCCAAATCCGACAGAGCAATAGAAGCTTTCTCTTCAACATCGTCCGCGTCGAAGAAGACCAGGTGCTCAAGCGCCTCGCAGTTCCGTACCGCCTCGCGCACGCGCTCAAAGGCAGCGCGGTTCTGTATGAAGAGGACGCGCGCTCCTGAATCGCGCAGGATGTAGCCGACCTGCGAGGGCGTCTGCGTCGAGTAAATCGGAACGTCAACCGCCCCGGCAAAGAGCGCGCCCGCGTCCGCGAGCGTCCATTCCGGGCAGTTCTGGGAGAGAAGCCCCACGCGGTCGCCGTGACGCACGCCCAGTGAATAAAGCCCCAGCGCCACGGCACGCGCCCGCTCAATCATCGTTTCCGAAGAGATGGGAAGCCACCGGCCGTTCTGCTTGTAATTGAGAGCGTCCGGCTTATCATGCTCGCGCGCGGTCTTCAGGAACATCTCTACCAGAGTGGTCGGCTCGTCTTCGTAAAGCGGGACGCGCTTGAGGCGGGCGGCCTCTGCCGGATGCGTCGTTGACTGGGAAGTTGCGTTCATCATGGCGCGTCCACCCCGCGCAGGAAGATGTCCATCACCTCGTCCGCCATCGGCACAAGCTTGTAACGGCGCTTCGACAGTATCCAGTTCGTCGCCATCTCATCCAGCGCGCCGAAGAGCATCTTGGCGACCAGCTTCGCATTCAGCTCGCGGCGAAAGAGCCCCGCGCGCTGTCCCTCTTCGAAGGTCGCGCGAATCATCCCCAGATATTCCGCAAAGCCTGCGGCTGAAAACTCTTCCATGAATTTCGTAGAGCCGCGCAGCTCCACCTGAAAGACCACTGCCAAGTCACGGTCTGCGCCAAGGCGCTCAAGATGGAGCCGGGCAATGCGGCGCAACTTTTCGCGCGGGTCTTGGATTGTCTCCAACTCCTTGCGCCCCTCGCTGATGGCCTCTTCCATAGCGACATCAAAGATGGAATGTAGAATCTCCTCCTTGCTCTTAAAGTACAGGTAGACGGTTCCATCGGCCACGCCCGCAGCCTTTGCTATGTCTGCCACCTTCGAGTTGAAGTAGCCGTTGCGCGCAAAGACCTGCGTCGCCGCGCGCAGAATGGCTTC
Source organism: Pyrinomonadaceae bacterium (assembly GCA_036389255.1). Classification (GTDB taxonomy): domain Bacteria; phylum Acidobacteriota; class Blastocatellia; order Pyrinomonadales; family Pyrinomonadaceae; genus JACVRN01. Next base: position 286,740 of record DASVQI010000041.1, on the reverse strand, counting down.
GCGTTTGTCATTGACGGTAGGACGAACCGCAGATAGAGAACGAACAGAGCGCATTAATCACCTTGAGTTGTGTTCTAAGTTTTTTTAAGCGAGGTTAGCCCGACTGAATGAATCCTCACTCAGTCAGCCGCTCATAGCCTAACAGACAGAAGTCCCAAGCGCCAAGCCAAACAAACAGCCAGTAGCGGGTCAATCTCAAAATCAATCACCGCCGCAGGTGCGTATAGACGCGAGAGGCGGGCGCGGAGAGTTGAATGCTTTTCTACGCGCCCGCCTCTAGCGACACTCCGCGTCTCTCTGCGGTGAATCACTTGTTCTACTTGCTTTCGGCTTCTTCCGGCTCGCCCTCTTCGGGGCCGTTTTGTTGTGCGGATTGGTCGCCGTCGCCAGCGACCCTGATGGCGCTGCCGCGCCTGACTCGAAGCTCGCTCTGCGGGAATGGAATCTCTATGCCCTCTTCGAGGAAGAGTTTTCTGATGCGGTAGTTAATCTCGCTCTTGATTGTAGGGTGGCGGCGCGGGCGGTCTGTCCAGACCAGCAGCCGAAAGTTCATAGACCAATCCGCGAACTCCAGAAACTGAACGCTCGGCTTGGGCTCTTCCAGAACAAACTGTATGCCTTCGGCTGCGCGCAGAAGTGTCTTCGTCACCACATCCACATCCGAGTCGTACGAGACGCCGACCGGGATAGAGATGCGCGCGCGCCTTCCGCTATAAGACCAGTTAATCAGATTCTCGTTGACCAGATTGTGATTGGGCACTATGGCCGCTATGTTGTCGTTGGTGACGATGACGGTCGTGCGCAGGTTTATGCTCTGCACGCGCCCTTCTACGAGTTTGCTGTCCGGCCCCGTGACGGTGACGAAGTCGCCTAAGCGCACGGGTCGCTCGAACAGCAGTATGAAGCCGGAGGCCAAGTCGCCAGCTATGAACTGAAGGCCGAAGCCTATACCTACCGAAAGCGCGGTGAAGACCACGGCGATGGAGGTCAAGTCGAGGGCGAAAGAGATTTGAAGCGCGAAGAGAAGCCCGACCGTGATGATGAAATAATGTATGAGGCGCATCACCGTGTAGCGAATGCCCGGGTCAACGCGCTTTTTATCGGCCATGCGGCGCTCAAAGAGCGAGCGCAGCCAGCGAGAGATAAAGATGGCTATCAGAAAGACTACTATGCCCTGAACGAGCGTGGAGAGAGTGAACTCAATCTTTCCGAAGATGAACTTGTAATTGACGTATCCCTTGACGCGCTCCCAGATGTCCGTGAAGTTCTGAAGCCACAGCCCTAGACTGGCCAGCGCGCTCCCCAAAGCCACTCTACCGCTTCCGCCTATTGCATCAATATTCATCAACGACTCCCCTTGTCCTTAGCATTATTGAGCCGGAGCTTTCTCAAATCGGACGAGCCGCCGGGGGCTAAGTAAAAGCGCCGGGCGGCTCCTGATTGGTAAACGCTCTCTCTGTGACTTTGCTGGCGGAGGGTGAGGGATTCGAACCCCCATGCCCTTTCGGACGCCGGTTTTCAAGACCGGTGCAATAGCCGTTCTGCCAACCCTCCGCTCCTAAGACTTATACAATTTTTATATAGAGATTATCGAATCTCTACTTAATTACCCAAGTGACCTTGTGCCCTTTTATATTGAGAATGTCATTTACATAATGAAGCGCATTGCAAACGCGACAAAGAACATTGTATTCGCTCAACTCTACATCACCATTAACAATATTCCGGTAGAGTTGGCGATTCGACCCTGTTTTAGCTGCTTTGCGTCCTCCGCCCTTAATATGGTTGATTTCTAGAAGAGAAAATACGTTACACCCACAGTTAGCACATTGTCTTCCGCCCAGCCGTTCTATAGCTCTCTCCCTCAACTGCTGGTGCTGCTCGCGCCACTTGCGTCTCTCTTCTTCAGGGTCATAGCTAAAGCTCTGTTTACGCCGCTCACGATAAGCAATCATATAGCTCCGCATATATTCGCGGTGCTTCTGCTTACCTTTTTCAGTGGCTCGATAGCGATTCTGTCTCTCTGCCATATCGGCAAATATAGCACATAACATCGCCTTTAAGCCTGTTAGGTTACTGCTTGATAGATGGCCTTAACTGCCAATATACAGCACGCTTAGCAACTGGCTCAACTTGCCGCCGATGCGCTCTGTCAGGGACTTTCGCGCGTCGGGGTTTGATTCGAGGAGGCGAACCTCTTGGCCCGCGCGCAGGCGGCCCGTGCTCAGCACGCGCGCGTAGAGCCTTGAATAGCCCGGATGCTTCTTCTGCGCTATGCGGCGGAAGTTCCCTTTGATGAAAGAGCCCGCGATGCTGTTGCAGGGATTCGTGTAGCTTGTAATCTCCAGCACCACTTCGTCGCCCAGAGCCAGTCGAGCGCCCGGCTCAAGCTTTGACCAGTCGAGCCCCCGCAGGGTTATGTTTTCGCCCACGGAGCCCGGCGTAATCGGATGCCCCTCACGCTGCAATTCCTCTATGCGCTCAAGCGAGTAGAGGCAGACCGCCCTCTCCGGCCCGCCATGAATCTTCGGATGAGCCTGACGGTCTCCGACGAGCCCGGTCGGAGTTACCTCGGCCTCTTCGACGGGGAGTTTTGGAACGCCGCCGTCTGAACTGTTGAGTTGAAAAATCCGGCCGCGTGGTTCGTGCATCATTTCAGGGGAACGCTCCTTTCAGAGTTTGCGCTCTGCGGGGATGAGCGATTTGTGTATGTGAATGGCAGCCATAGCGCCTTCTGCTGCCGCGACCACGGCCAACTGCGAGCGCGGCGTGATGTCGCCCGCAGCATAAACGCCCTCGACGCTCGTCTGCTGGTCTTCGTGGTCAACCCAGATGAGCCCGCAATCTTCGTCCAGCTTGCATCCCAGCATCTCATGAAGATTCGACGCGGGGATTGTGCCCAGATTGAAAAAGAGCGCGTCAGCTTCAAGCGCGTCGCCATCATCAAAACAGACGCGCGATAATTTATGCGCGTCCATCTCTCCGTCCAGCCGCGTGACTCTACGGTCTGTGATTGGAATATCAAACTCCGCGAGCTTTTGTCTGTGCTCTTCCGTCAACTCATGCCCGCGTCCGTCTGTTATTAGCGTCAATTTGTCCGTCCACGTCAAGAGATTGAGCGTGAAGCCCACAGTCTCTCGACCGCTTCCCAAGACTGCCACACGTTTTCCCGTCACTTCAAAGCCGTCGCAGTCAGGACAATGAAAGACCGTCACGCCGTAGAAATCTCTGAAGCCCGGACAGTCAGGCGTCAAATCGCGCAGGCCCGTGGCCAGCAGAAGCCGCCTCGCTTCGAAAGCCTCGCCTTCACTTTCTTCATCACCCGTCGTCACACGAAAAAGCTCCGGCCCAAGCTTTTCGACTTTCGTCACGCATCCTTCGATTACCAACCCGCCGTGCTTCAACACCTCGTCGCGCCCGCGCGCCAGCAGCTCCTGCGGCGTAATACCGTGATGCCCCAGAAACCCATGCACGCCGTGCGAATAGAGATTGCGCGGGCTGCTGTTATGAAAGGTCAGCACCCTTCGCCTGTACCGGGCCAGAAAGAGCGCCGCAGACAACCCGGCGGGCCCAGCGCCAACAACTATACAATCGTAAACCCCTTGTTCCATTCCGCTCTCTTTCGCTTGGCAGCAACCCGCGCTCATTACGAGCGCTGGCTGCTCATGTAGTTAACCTTCTGTAGATGCCCGGCATTCTTTCGGGCAGCGATAGCACGTCGTCTATGATGGTGTAACCGATTTCGCCGTAGAGGTCTTTAAGCTCCGCTTCGGATTCGCGGTCAATGGTGATGCAGAAGGGGGTGATGCCCTGATTCTTGGCCTGACGCAGGGCTTCGCGCGTGTCCTCGCGTGCGTAGCGCGCATCGCCGTAGTCGTGGTCGTAAGGGCGACCGTCGGAGAGAACTATCAAGAGGCGAGTGCGGGCTTCCTGGCGCGCAAGACGCGCGGCTGCGTGGCGTATGGCTGCGCCGAGCCGCGTGTTGTTCTGGTAGTTGATGCCGCCTATTCTGCGCTCGACCTCTTCGGAATAGCGCTCTCCGAAATCTTTGACGACGTAGAATTTCACGTTGCGCCGCCCCTCGCTCGTGAAGCCGTTGATTGAGTAAATATCGCCCACGGCTTCCAGCGCCTCGCTCATCAAAACCAGCCCTTCCTTCTCAATCTCTATGATGCGGCGGCCCGGATGCGTGTAGGGCTGCAAGGGATGGCGTCCGATGGTGCGCGCCGTGGAAGAGGATTGGTCAAGCAGGAAAGAGACGGCCACGTCGCGCTGGCGGCGCAGTCGTTTGGTATAGAGCCTTTCGGATTGCTGGCCGTCCGCGCGGCGGTCTATGACGTAGTCAATGACGGCGCTCAGGTCAAAGTCTTCGCCGTCCAGCTCGTTCGGCACGCGCAGAAGGTTTTCCGGCTTCATCATCTGAAACTGGTGGCGTATGGATGAGATGACGCCCTTGTGACGCTCTCGCGTCTGCTCTACGAAGGAGCGGTCGCCGTGACGCACGCGCTTTTCAATCACGCGACACCAGCCTACGCGGTGGTCTGTCAACTCCCTGTCCCACTCGTCGTAGTTGAAGGCGACCTCGCCCTCTTCCAAACCCTGTTCGGGCGTCTCTGCCTGCGACCAGACTTCCGCCCCGTCTAACTCCTCGGGCTCGCCCTGCGGCTCCGTGCTGGCCCAAGCGTTAAAAAGCTCGCGCGCGTCCGTCTCACGCGGGCTCTTCTCCGGGACTCTCTGCGTCTCAAGGGCTTCTCTGGCGGCCTCGCCTTCGGGGCTTTCGGATTCCTCGTCCTGTGCCTCCGCCTGTTGCTCGGCATCGTCCTCGGTGACGGATTGAAAGAGCGAGTAGACGCGGCTCGTTGCCATCAGAGTGTCCGCGACGGTGGCCTCGGGAGTGTTTAAGTAGTCGGCAACGACGCCTTCAAGCTCCGAGACAATCTGGCCGTAGAAGTGGCGCGCGTCATCTAGCGCCCCGCCGCAGAGAGTGATTTGAAAAAGCAGCTCGAAGGGGACGAGCGTGGCGGGCAGGTCAATTATGCGCGGGCGGTTTACCTTGATGTGCTCTCGCGTGAAATCGAGGTCGCGTCTTAAGCCGCGATAGACGTGGCGCAATCGTCTATCAATACGACCGTTCTCAAGCGTGCCGAAAATCCTGCGCGCTAAGTTAGCGTGCGGGAAGAGCGCTAAGATAGCTCTGTAATCCGAATCGGGCGGCAGCACAGCGCGCGATTCCTGAGCGCGACGCGCTTCCTCTTCCGGCGACAGAGCGGCTTCTCCCTTCTCCATCTCGTTGATATAGCCGTCCAGCGCAAAGGCGTCGCGCGCATCCACGTTCTGGCGCGCGTAAAGGGCCGCGATTGAGGTGTAGGCCGCGCGCAAATCGGAGGTGTCGCGCTCGTGCGTGCCGAACTCTATCTGGCCTGCGGCGTGCGCCGCCAGAACTTTGTAGAGACGAAAATCAAGCTCCTCGTCATCGAACTCGGCCACGGCCGAAGGCAGGTGAATCGTGCGCCCGTCGTTGATGCGCGCCTCGTCCGGGACTGCCGCCAGAGGCGCGACCTCAACGGCGTGTCCCGTCAACGCTTCCACGTAAAGGCGCAGCGTGTGCTGAACGCTTTCAAGCGCAAGGCCGCCCGCGCCGGTTTGCAGGGCGTCGTTGCTGCGGCGAGTTTCCAGCGCAAAGTAGCTGCGCCGCGCTCTGGCATCCATCTGCTCCTGCAACAAACCGTCGTGCGCCCAGTCCTCAAACTGCTCTATGTTGACGGTTCTGAGGGCGCGCGTGCTGGAACGAAAACAGGCAAGGGCGGCTTCTCCGTCCACGCGCGCAATCTCGCTCGTGACCTGTATGACGCGGCGCGAAAGCTCCGAGGCGCGGCGCGCGTCCGTCTCGCTTGCGATTGTTTGAAAGAAGGGCGGGCCGCTTCTGACAAAGGCCACCAGAGCGGCGTTGCCATGCTCCGCGACTATCCAGAGCAGCCTTATCCAGTCGTCAAAGGCTTCAGGCAGAGAGCGCAGCACATTTCCCCCGGCAGTCATAACGTGAAGCGCAGCGCCTCCGCCGCGCTCGAGAAATTCGCCTACACGTTTGATTAAACGCAGCGCGTCATCCGTATTAAGGCGGGCAAGCGCCGCAGGCAGAGCGAGCCACGCGTCCGCCGCTATGCCGCCCGCGCGCACTGCGAAATCCGAGGAGAGCGAGACGGCTGCCCGCGCCACACGCTGCCTGTCGTCACCGAATCTGTCGAAGGCTTTTATGACCTGCGGCGTCGAGGTCAAAAAGTCTGCGGAGTGTTTGGCCGAGCGGCGCGAAATCTCAGCCGCGACCTCCAGAATGGAGCAGAGAAGCTGAGCGTCCTTGATATTTTCGGCAAGCTGCGGCGCACGCATAAAGGTCGTGGTGGCGACCGAGCTTGAGAGCGTCATCTGTCTCGTGCAGATTTGTAGAACCAGTGGCCGCGCAGCCTTTGGAATCCGCCCGAACTCTTCCACGCCAGCCGCGAAGAAGGAGACGGCCGTCTCCGCGTCGGCCATGGCCAGCCTGCGGCCCAACTCGCCCCAGGCGCGAAGCTCTTCCGTCTCAACGACGCGCGCGGCCTCGGGCACGGCGCGCAAAAATTCCACGCTCGCGCGCAGAGAGACGCCAGCCACGCTCGCGCTTACTTCGAGCGCCGCGCGTGCCACCTCTACGGGAAGCTTTCCCAGCTCACGCGCAAGACTGCCGAGCGTGCGCCGCTCCGTCACGCTCTTGACCGAACGCAGCCGCTCACGAAAAGCCTTCTCAAGCGGCCCGTCGCCGCCCGCTTCCGCGTCCCCTTTTGCTTCCTCGTTTATCTCGTCCGCCATTTTAGAGCTACCTGAAAGAAGCCAGCACAAGGAAGAGCAGCGCGTGAACAAACGCGCCAACCAGCACGCCCGCGATGAAGGAGCGGCGCGTCACTCCATTGCGCGCTCTATAAAAAGTCGCAGCGCCGAGCGGAATCCACAACAGCACGCCTGAGACTACGCCCGGCGAATAGGTGCCCGTCAAGATGCTTCCGGCAAGATGCGCCACGGCGTTGATGAAAGTAATCGTGGCGAAGGTTATCGTCAGCCATCTCACGGAAGGCGTCTTGCGAAAAATCACGACGCCTGCAATCATCAATAGCAAAGCTAAGCTGTTGATAATTACGAACTGCTCGGCCGTCATCCCTCGACCAATGACGCGCGCCACCCACCTGTAAAAGCCTTCGCCGCAGAAGTACTCTTCCAGAGCGTGAATCAGATAGGTTGAGGGAAAGAGCCATATCCAATCTTCAAAAAGGCGCTTTTGCGAAGAGCTGGCAGCTTTGACCATCTCTCTTACTCAAAGCTGAAAAGGTAAGGAACCACGCGCATCGAACGAAGCAGCACGAAGAAGAGAGCTTTCGTGTCTATTCGTCTTATTTCGTGGTTCCTTCTCTTGCAACTTCCTTTTTACAACCGGAGCTTTACGCTTCGAGTTTGGCGTCCATGGTTATCTCCGCCTTCAACAGTCTGGAGATGGGACACCCGGCCTTGGCGTTGTTGGCCGCAGTCTCGAACGTCTGCTGGTCGCCGCCCGGAATTCTTGCCACCACATCCAGATGAACCTTTGTGACGGTGAAACCGGCATCCGTCTTCTCAAGCGTCACGCTCGCAGAGGTGCTGATGCTCTCGGCAGTCACGCCAGCGTTGCCCAACTGCCCCGAAAGGGCCATCGAAAAACATCCGGCGTGAGCCGCCGCTATAAGCTCTTCAGGGTTTGTGCCTATGCCGTCCTCAAAGCGCGTGCTGAAGGAATACTGCGTGTCCGTGAGCACGCCGCTCTGAGTAGAGATAGTTCCCGTTCCATCCTTGAGGCCGCCCTTCCAGACGGCCGAAGCCTTACGTTTCATTACTTCTCCTGTAGAAATTAAGATTTAATTGCCAACTTCTTCAACTCTCTTCATCAAATCACGGTCGTCACAATCTCGCGTATGCTGCGCTGTAGCTCGCGGTCGTCCGTGATGGGCGAGCAGAGCGCGACTTCGGCTGCGGCCACGGGCGGGATGCCGCGCGCCATCATCTGGGCCGCGTAGATTAAAAGCCGCGTAGAGACTCCCTCTTCCAGTCCGTGACCGCGAAGGTTCCTGACCTTCTGGCCGATGGTGACGAGGTCGCGCGCCATAGTCTCGTCCACGCCGCCCTCGCGCGCGACAATCTCCGTCTCAAGCTCAGGCGGCGGGTAGTCGAATTCCAGAGAGACGAAGCGCTGGCGAGTGGACTGCTTCAAATCTTTCAGGATGGATTGATAGCCGGGATTGTAGGAGACTACGAGCATGAATTCGGGCGGCGCGTCCAGCACCGTGCCGCGCTTTTCAATAGGCAGCCTGCGGCGGTCGTCCGTCAGAGGGTGAATGATGACGACCGTGTCCTTGCGGGCTTCCACCACTTCGTCCAGATAGCAGATGGCACCGTTCCGGACGGCGCGCGTCAGGGGGCCGTCGTGCCAGACCGTCTCTTCGCCTTCGAGCAGGAAGCGCCCTACCAGGTCGGTGGAGGAGAGGTCTTCGTGGCAGGCCACGGTGATGAGCGGGCGGTTCAAGCGCCACGCCATGTGCTCGACAAAGCGAGTCTTGCCGGAGCCCGTCGGCCCCTTGAGCATGACGGGCAGGCGCGCGGCATAAGCCGCCTCAAAAAGCTCTATCTCGCGCGCGACCTCTAGGTAGTAAGGCTCTGCAACAGCGCGATACTCTTCAATGGCTCTTTCCATATGTCCCAAGTCCGAATCCCACGCCCCAAGTCAAAAAGCGTCCCCCTTTAACGTGGGGCTCGCAGACTTGGGAACCGGGACTCTATCCCCCGCAGGCTGACGTTTCCAGCCGTTTAAGGTATCCTTTTATGTTTCGGATGCGTCCCATTTTCTCAACAGAAGGGGCAATCTTAACACCCGCCCGCAAAGGGCGGCAAACGAGTGGAAAGAAGTAGACTGTTTTTAGTATGAAGATAGCAGTGGCTATGAGCGGCGGCGTGGACAGTAGCGCGGCGGCTGCGATTTTGAAGGCCGAGGGGCACGAGCTTGTTGGCTTCACCATGCAGTTGTGGAACCAGAGGCGAGGGCTGACGGTGGACGAGCAGGGCGAGCCTCTGCCTTCGCGCTGCTGCTCGCTCGACGACGTCTATGACGCTCGCCGTGTGGCCGAAGAGCTTGGCTTTCCCTTCTACGTGCTCAATCTTGAGAAGGATTTCGAGCGCGACGTGGTAGCGCCTTTCGTCTCAAGCTATCTGGACGGCGAGACGCCCATTCCGTGCGTGGCCTGCAACAGCCGTTTGAAGTTCGCTTCGCTAGACAGGTTGGCGGCGAGTCTCGGATGCGACAAGGTGGCCACGGGCCACTACGCGCGCGTCGAGTATGACGAAGAGACGAAGCGTTACAGGCTGCTGCGCGGTCGCAATCTACAGAAAGACCAGTCCTATTTCCTCTGGGAGCTGAATCAGGAACAGCTCGCGCGCTCTCTCTTTCCGCTTGGCGAGATGTCGAAGCAAAGGGTGCGCGAGGTGGCGAGAGAGAGCCGGCTGGCTGTGGCCGAGAAGGCCGAGTCGCAGGAGATTTGCTTTGTACCCGACGGCGATTATGCTGGCTTCATAGACCGCTATCTTGAGGCTGAAGGCGAAGAGGCGCGCACGCCCCCCGAGGGCGAGATTGTCAACACTGATGGCGCGACGATGGGCAAGCATCAGGGCATACATCGCTACACTGTGGGACAACGACGCGGGCTTGGGCTCTCCAACGAGCGCCCGCTCTACGTGGTGCAGATAGAGGCCGCGCGCAACCGCATCATAGTAGGCCATGAGGAAGAGCTGCTCAGCCGTGAGTTCACAGCCGCAGGCGTCAACTGGATAGCCTTCGACAACCCTGCCGGCGAGGTGCGTGCGGAGGTGCGCGTGCGCTATCGTCACGAGGCCCAGCCCGCCATCATCACGCCGCTCGAAGCGGGACGCGCCCGCATCACCTTTGTTGAGCCGCAGCGCGCCATCACCCCCGGTCAGGCCACAGTCTTCTACCGCGCAGACGAAGTCCTAGGCGGAGGATGGATTGAAAAACAGAAATAGGGGTTAGGGGTTGGGGATAGTAAGAGAAAGAACTCTTTACCATTCCCCGCCCCCTAACCCCTATCCCCTGTTTTTAAACCTTTTCCCGCCGGTTTACGTAATCACAGGCGGAACCGGCGCGTCTCTTTCAGGGATTTCGTGTTCCGTATTTTTTCTACACAGGTGTAAATCTTATGGCAATGTCACGCACTCGAAAAATCGTCCTCATCGTCACAGGAGTTCTGCTCGGCTGTCTTCTGCTGGGGGTGCTGATGATAGCGCTCTTTATCTCGTCGCTCAGAAATTCCGGCCCGACTATTCATGACAATAGCGTGCTGGTGCTTAACGTGAAAGGCACCATGCCGGATTACGTGACGGAAGACCCGTTCGCAAAGGCGCTCGGCGCGCAGGACAACTCGCTGACGAGCCTTCTGTGGCAGATAAGGAAGGCCAAGGCAGACAAGAGAATCAAAGCCATACTGCTGGACATAGATTTTTCCAGCGCGGGCTGGGGTCAGGCGGACGAGATTCGTGACGCGATTGCAGACTTTCGCACCTCCGGCAAGCCCGTCTACGCCTACATGCTGCTCGGCTCGAACAAGGAATATTACATAGCGACCGCAGCAGACCGCGTCTACATGTCGCCTTCGGGGAATCTCTTCACCTACGGGCTGGCGGCTGAAGCCATGTTCGTGCGCGGCTCGCTGGACAAGCTGGGCATCTATCCGGACGTCTTCAAAATCGGCAAGTACAAGAACGCGCCCGACATGTTCACGGAGAAGAAGATGACGGACGCGCAGCGCGAAGTCATCAACGCCATGCTGGACGACATCTATGGTCGCCTCGTCAACAAGATTTCTGAGACGCGCAGGAAGTCTCCCGACGAAGTGCGGGCCATCATAGACAACGCGCCTTACACCGCGCAGCAGGCGAAGGAGTCCGGCCTCATAGACGACGTGAAGTACCGCGACGAAGTTGAAGGAGAGTTGAAGAGACGGCTGGGCTACAAGGAAGACGAGCGGCTCAAGCTGGTCAAAGACTCCGAGTACAGAGAGATTAAACCGGAATCGCTCGACATGAACAAGGGCGAGAAAGTCGCCGTCATATATGCTTCGGGCACAATCGGCACGGGCAGCTCCGACGACAGCCCCTTCGGAGAGCAGTCCGTAGGCTCGGACACGATGGTCAAGGCGCTCAACACCGCGCGCGACGACAAGAGCATCAAGGCGATAGTGATTCGCATTGACAGCCCCGGCGGCTCCGCCTTCGCTTCGGATGAAATCTGGCACGCCATAGAAAACGCCAAGGCTAAGAAGCCCGTCGTCGTTTCCATGGGCGACGTGGCGGCGTCGGGCGGCTACTACATAGCCTGTAACGCCAACCGCATCGTCGCTGAGCCTTCCACCATCACAGGCTCCATAGGCATCTTCGCGGGCAAGCCGGTGATGAAGGGCTTTTACGACTGGCTCGGCATCTCTAACGAGTACGTCATGCGCGGCAAGAACGCAGGCATGTTCCGCGAGACGGAGCAGTTCTCGGACGACGAGCGCGCGAAGTTTCAGGACATCATCAGCCGCGCCTACTATGACCAATTCGTGCCGAAGGTGGCGAAGGGGCGCAACAAGAGCGTGGAGGAAGTGGACTCGCTCGGGCAGGGCCGCGTGTGGATGGGCTCGCAGGCGAAGGAGCGCGGGCTCGTGGACGAGTTCGGCGGCCTTGAGCACGCTATCAATGTGGCCAAACAACTGGCAAATCTACCTGCGGACAAGGACGTGCGCCGCGTCATACTTCCCTACCCGCGCACCTTCTTCGAAAAGCTCTTCAATCAGGAGAGCGAAGACGAAAAGGAGAAGCTGAAGCTTCAACAGCAGCGAGCCATCTTCGAAGCCCTGCCCGAAGATATGCGCCGCGCATTCCAGTACGCGGCCCTGCTCGACAGGATGAAACAGGGTGACGCCCTCGCCATCATGCCCTACGAGATAAGGATTAAATAAGCTGTAAAGCGAACCAGCCTTCAGCAATCAGCCGCCAGCGTTCGATTCTCAGAAACGCTGGCGGCTGATTGCTGTTTACTTAAACGGCGATGGCTACTTGCTTGCCGCTTCGATTCTCTCCATGCCGTTCATGTAGGGCCGCAAGGCTTCGGGGATGAGCACAGAGCCGTCCGCCTGCTGGTAATTTTCCAGCACGGCTATCCACGTTCGACCGACCGCGAGGCCGGAGCCGTTCAGTGTGTGAACGTATTCGGGCTTTGAGCCGCCCGCGCGACGAAAGCGAATCTGCGCGCGTCGAGCCTGAAAGTCCGTGCAGTTCGAGCAGGAAGAGATTTCACGAAACGTCTTCTGCGAAGGCAGCCAGACCTCTATGTCGTAGGTCTTGGCGGATTGGAAACCTAAGTCGCCGGTCGAAAGCGCCACGACGCGATAGTGTATGCCGAGGCGCTGCAAGACGGCCTCCGCGTCGCGCGTCAGCGCCTCAAGCTCTTCAAAAGAGTTCTCCGGCAGAGAGTATTTCACAAGCTCGACTTTCTCGAACTGGTGCTGGCGAATCACACCGCGCACGTCGCGCCCGTAGCTCCCGGCCTCCGAGCGAAAGCATGGCGAGTAGGCGGCCCAGCGCTTCGGCAACTCCGAAGCATCCAGCAACTCGTCCCGGTGATAGTTCGTCACGGGCACTTCCGCAGTAGGCGATAGATAAAGCCCGCGCTCGTCCGTCAGCTTGAACAGGTCTTGCTCGAATTTGGGAAGCTGAGCCGTCCCGTAGAGCGTCGCGGCGTTGACTATGAATGGCGGCAGAGTCTCCGTGTATCCGTGCTCGCGCGTCTGTATCTCAAGCATGAAGTTGATGAGCGCACGCTCAAGACGCGCGCCCGCGCCGTTCAAAATCGCAAAGCGCGAAGCCGTTATCTTGCTCGCGCGCTCAAGGTCTAGGATGCCTAGCTGCGTGCCAAGCTCTACGTGATCCTTCGGCTCGAAATCTAACTCGGGCGGCGCTCCCCACCTGCGCACCTCCACGTTTGCAGTCTCGTCCGTGCCAACGGGCACGCTCTCGTGCGGTATGTTCGGCAGGGTGGAGAGTATCTCGTGCATACGCGCTTCCGCTTCGTCTCGCTTCCGGTCAAGCCCGGCTATGCGCTCCTTCAACTGGCCCACGGACTGGCGTCTTGCGTCCGCCTCGTCGCGCTTCCCTTCCTTCATGAGCGCGCCTATCTCACGGCTGGCGGAGTTGCGCTCGGCATTCAACTTGTCCGACTCGGCTATGACCTGTCGCCGCTCGCTATCGGCCGCCTCAAAATCATTGAGCGCATCCGCAGGGAAGTTGCGCGACTGAAGCGCAGCGCGCACTTTATCAAGATTTTCACGAACGAAGTTCAGGTCGAGCATTTGCCGTAGCCCCTTCAATTATGGTATGAGAAACACTTTTCACGCATCAAAAGACGAAATCGGAATCTTACAGTATGCCTCAGAAAATTCGCAAAGCTGTCTTTCCGGCGGCAGGACTGGGAACGCGTTTTCTTCCCGCGACTAAAGCGTCTCCGAAAGAGATGCTGCCGCTCGTGGACAAGCCGCTCATACAGTACGTGGTGGAAGAAGCGGTCGCCTCGGGCGTCGAATCCATCATCATCGTCACCGGCCGGGACAAGACGGCCATAGAAGACCATTTCGACATCTCCTTCGAGCTTGAGCATCTGCTCAGAGAGCGCGGCAAGGAATCCATACGCAAAGAGATTCGCACTATCTCGGAGATGGCGCGCATCAGCTACGTCAGGCAGCGCGAAGCCCTCGGGCTCGGACACGCAATCTTTCAGGCGCGCGACTTCTGCGAAGGCGAGCCCTTCGCGGTCATGCTCGCGGACGACATAGTTGACTCAGAGACTCCCGCCTTGAAGCAGATGATGGCCGTCTACGAGAAGTACGACGCGCCCGTCCTCGGCACTATGCGAGTCGAAGGCGAAGCCATCTCCCGATTCGGCGTGATTGACGCGGAAGAGGTGGAGCCCGGCATCTTCAAGATAAAAGATATGGTCGAAAAGCCGCCCTTTCATGAAGCCCCGTCCGACCTTGCCATCATAGGCCGCTACATCCTGACGCCGGACATCTTTGGCGAGATAGAGCAGACGAAGCCCGGCGCAGGCGGCGAGATTCAGATAACGGACGCCATGCGCTCGCTGCTCAAGAAGCGTCCCTTCTACGCCGTGCGCTTTGAAGGAACCAGACACGACGCGGGCGATAAGCTGGGCTTTCTCATAGCCACGGTCGAGTTCGCGCTTAAACGCCCAGACCTCGCGCCGGACTTTATAGAGTACTTGCGGTCTTTGAAGCTGTAATAACAGTATGGAGGAATTGATTCTTTGACTGATACTAACAAGAGCTTTGCGGGACGCGCCGCGATTGTCACGGGCGCTACGCGCGGCATAGGACGAGCCATAGCGCTTGAGCTGGCCCGCCGAGGCGCAGACGTCGCCTTCAACTACGCCAAGAGCGCAGAGGCCGCAGACGCTTTGAAGGCCGAGATTGAAGCGATGGGTGTCCGCGCGATTTCAACCTCATGCGACGTGGCCCAGACGGAATCGGCAGCCGAGATGGTCAAGCAGACCAAAGAGGCTTTCGGGCGCATAGACTTTCTCATCAACAACGCGGGCATCACGCGCGACACGCTCATCCTGCGCATGAAGGAAGAGGACTGGGACGCGGTCATGGACACAAACCTGAAGGGCGCGTGGAATTTTTCTAAAGCCGTCCTGCGGTTTATGCTCAGGCAGGAAGGGGGCGGCTCCATACTGAACATCTCTTCCATAAGCGGCACGGTAGGCATGCCCGGCCAGTCAAACTACTCCGCGTCCAAAGCAGGCATGTTCGGTCTTACGAAAGCGCTCGCCAAGGAGGTCGCCAGTCGTCGGGTGACGGTCAACGCGCTGGCTCTCGGGATGGTGTTAACGGACATGGCGAATGCTCTGGATGAGAATTACCGCACCAAAGTCATGGAACAGATTCCGCTAGGCCGCTTCGCAGAGCCCGACGAGGTTGCACGCATAGCCTGCTTCCTGCTCTCAGACGACGCGCGTTACATCACGGGCCAAGTCATACAGGTGGACGGCGGCTTGGCCATGTAAACCGAAACATCTTTTTTTTGAGATTAAAAAGGAGGAGCCCCGCCAATCAGTTAAGACTGGCGGGGCTTAAATCTTCACGGGCAGGCTCGGAGTTCAGGGTGGCATTACAAGGGAACTGAGAATCGTCACTTATGGCCGATCCCGTAGTTATAGGCGGTGCGATTTACGGGCGAGAGATAATGCCAGACTCTTAAAATAAGCTGACCAAGAGTATAAAACCGTAAAACGCTTCCCTTAGCGTCACCCAAATTCAAATACCATCGTGATCGTCGGGGCGTCACTGATTGTCGTGCTTCAGTGTGTGTAAAATTATACTTATATTCTGTGAGCTGTCAAGCACAAAATACACCGAATCACAATATTTTTGTGACAATGAGAGGGCGGCTCTTTAAAGTTAAGCCTTAAGTAAGGCCGTAAAGCCTACTGAAACCGCTAAATTTAGTGGATATTGACAGCTTTTCATGACGGGTCGAAATTTAATAAAGATTTTGTTCGCCTTCGGGCCGCGTGTTCCATCTTTTGTGAATCCAGAGCCACTGTTCAGGAAATTGCCTCACGTAGCTCTCAATGACGGAGGTGAATTGTGATGTTAACTTCTGGACATCAGTTGCCGCGTCGCCTGTGGCTTCGATTTCAAGCGGCGGCTCGATGCGTAGTATGAAGCGGCGTTTCTCCTTATCCCATGGGACGAAGACGGGTAGAACTGCGGCCTTCGTGCGCAGGGCCAGCGTGGCCACGCTGGCCGTTGTCGAAGCGGGAATGCCGAAGAAGTCTACGAAGACGCCTTCATGCGGCAGCGTGTTTAAGTCTACGAGCAGGCCGAGCGTGCCGCCTTCGCGCAGTATGCGAAGCATTGGGCGGGCTGCGGCTCGTTTATCAATCGAGCGGTTTCCGAAGCGGGTGCGCGTTCTTTCGACCAGAGGCTCAATCATGGGATTATCCATGCGGCGCACCAGAAAGCTCATGGGATAGCCGAAGGCAGAGAGAGCGAATGAGGACAACTCCCACGCGCCCAGATGCCCCGTGAAGAGTATGACGCCTTGGCCGCGTCTCTGCGCGGCTTCAAGATTTTCCAGTCCCTCGCAGGTGATGAATCGTCGCAGGGCTTCAGGCGTCGTGCGTGGAAGCTGGCTGAACTCTCCGAGCAGCCTGCCGAGGCTTTGAAAAGAGGCCCGGAGGATGCGCAGGCGCTCGGCATCACTCAAGTCCGGGAAGGCCAGTTCGAGGTTGCGCTCGCCCGTGCGGCGCAGGCGACCTCCGAAAAGATATGCAAGGCGCGCAAGCCCGCCAGCCGTTGCGACCGCAGCCGTGCGTGGCATCAATCCTAAACCTGTGAGCACTGTGCGCGCTGCCAAATACTCCAGCGCCGTTTGAGTTTTTCCGCGTTTTCCCATCTTGCAGGCAAAAGAGACGCCCCCAGTGTAAATTGCGCGCACGCCAACTGGCAAACGTATGTTACTTTTCGCCAACTGAGTGAGCGTGTTATAACAACGAAGATTACTATACAATGGTCGGACAATCTGATTCGGGCATGAGGCTTGAGAGGTGTCCCTTCATGTCAGTAACGAGCGAAAAGGAGAGATAAGAATGGCTACGACAGCGATGGAAGGAAGCGCTGCTGGGGTTGGTGTAGAGAAACATCCGAAGGGTCTCTACGTGCTATTCGCGACCGAGATGTGGGAACGCTTCAGTTTCTACTCGATGCTCGCGATGTTTACTCTCTACTTGCAGGACGGCGCGGAAGGATTCGGCTGGACGACAGCACAGGCGACCGGCCTGTATGCCAACTACCTTATGTTCGTCTACGCCTCGCCGCTCATAGGAGGTTTTATCGCAGACCGCCTGACGGGCTATCGCAGGGCAGTGATGATTGGCGGTATCTTCTTTATAGCGGGGCACCTGCTGCTCTCCTTCAGGTCACTGACGGCCGTTTACGCCGCGCTCACGTGTCTGGTCATCGGCAACGGCTTTTTTAAGCCGAACGTCTCGACGATGGTCGGCAACCTCTACTCGGAAGGCAGCCACCTGAAAGACCGGGCCTATAACATCTTTTACATGGGCATCAACATAGGCGCTTTCACAGCACCGCTCGTCGCAGGCTGGGTGCGCGCCAAGTTTGGATTTCATCCGGCCTTCGCAGTGGCGGCGGGCGGGATGGTCGTCTCCGTCTGGATTATGTGGCAGTTCAAGAAGTATGTCGAAAACCCGCATGCTAAGCCGAACGCGCCTTTGACGGCTTCACCGACAGCCGCGACTCGTGACAGCGAGACGGCAGCCGACACAGCTGCCACCGCCACGGACGCTCCGCCGCATGGCGTCAGCCGGCAGGACGCAGCGAACGCCAGCCGGCAGGCGACGATGGATGCCGTCCCCGAATGGAAGCGCATCGTCGCGCTCATAGTAGTCTTCATCGTTGTAATAGTCTTCTGGATGGTCTTTCACCAGAACGGCTCTACGCTAACTTACTGGGCAGACCGTAATACGGACTGGACGGCCTTCTTCTCGCACGAGACGGCAGAGGCTTCCGGCGGTATCATTTCGAACGCCATCAACCCGTTCTGGGTCATCACGCTCACCTTCCCGCTCGTGTTCTTCTGGCAATGGCTGGACAGGCGCGGCCTTGAGCCTTCAACTCCGACCAAGATGGCAATCGGCATGACGCTGACCGGCTTATCATTCTTCGTGCTATACATCGCGGCTAAGACGGGCGAGGCGACCGTGACGGGAGCAGACCCTTATGCATTCAGAGTCTCGCCTTTCTGGCTGGTAACCTCTTATTTCGTGGTTACAACGGGCGAGCTGATGCTGTCACCCATGGGGCTCTCGCTCGTCTCGAAGGTAGCGCCGATGCGCCTGCGAGGGCTGATGATGGGAGGATGGTTCGTAGCCACGGCCATAGGTAACAAGCTGACGCAGATAGGCGTCTTCTGGGATAGGTGGCTGCACTCTTCATTCTTCGCGGTGCTTGGGTTAATGGCGCTCTTCATGGCGATAGTGCTGTTCATACTGCTGAAGCCGCTCAAGAAGGCCATGCCCGGCGTGTAGGTTTCAGGGCCGCCGCTTCCTCTTTATGCCGTCAGGAAAAACGCACGACGCCATCACAATCCTGCTCGCCGCTCCGACGTTCGGGGCGGCGTGGGGATTGACCGGAAGCATCGCGCTGGCCTGCGTCGCGACCGCAGCCATGCTCTTCGGAGGTCTGATGTTCGGCCCAGACCTAGACATACAATCGAAGCAGTACACGCGCTGGGGCGTCTTTCGTTTTCTATGGCTGCCCTACAAGGTTATCTTTCGTCACAGGTCGCGGTGGTCGCACGGGCTACTCTTCGGCACACTGATTCGCGTAATCTACTTCACGGGCGTAATAGCGCTGGTTGCGGCTGTGGCAGTCTACGCGCGAGCGATGCTTGTGACGGGCGCTCCGCCGGGGCTGGAAGAGGTGGCGAGCGTCTGGCGAATGATGGACGGCGTGCTGAAGCAGGCGGTCGGTAATCACGTCCTTTGGGTCACGTTCTGCGGCCTCTGGTGGGGAGCCGCCACCCACACGCTGACCGACGTGGGCTGGTCTGTCTTACGAAAAAGCTCCGAGATTTTTTAAGCCGGAAGAGAGAAAAGGCAGAAGGTGGAAGAGAGAGAAGCGAGCGGCTTCTCCCTCTTCCACCTTTTGCCTTTTTCTTTCAGTGTCCGGTGCGCGTCAGGCTCAGGCGTCCGGCCTGACGGCGCACGGCTTCCGGCACGTTGCGGTTCTGCGTCAGATGCTGAAGGTCTTTGGTGCGTATGCGCGGCAGTATGCTCATGGAGGTGGTGATGGGCGTGCGTGGGTTGCGCACAAGGTTATGTATGATTGTGTAGGAGCGAGCCCACGCGCGGTTCATGGCAATTATCCGCAGCACCTCGTCCGCGACGGTGCGCATGGAGGCGATTGATTCGACCTCGTGCTCGGTGATGCGCGGGTTGTTGACGACAGCCGTGGCGACTACCTTGTTCGGGTCGCGTATGAGGATGGCGCGTGCTTCGCGGTCGCCCTTGAGGCCGAGCTTGATGCGATCCTTGACGGTCATGAGCATGATGCGTCGTATGAGCGCGATGCGTTCCGGCGCGGCGTCGCCTTCGCGCAGCGTCTCGCTGACGACTCTGTCGGCGTTGGCCTGTCGCTGTTCGAGCGTCTCTTCAAAAATCTCTACGTGTTCGAGCGCGAGCCATGAGTCGTCTATGTCTATGTCCGAGACTTCTATGTGCTCGGCTATGAGCCACGCGTCGTCTATGGTGAGCGCGCCGTCTGTGCCCAGAGACTCCGCCGTCTCAAGAAATTCTGCGGCGGCTGTCTGGCCGCGTGCGCGAAGCTCTCCGGCTATCTGCTGAGCGCCGCGCTCCTTCTCAAAGAACTCGCGGCGCGTCTCAAGCGCGCGGCGCTCGGCGTCGGGCGTGCGCGCCGGATTGCCTATGATGGCGTCTATGATTTGGGGAGCGCGAATCAGGCGCTGCTGGTTGATGGCTATCAGCTCAAGCAGAGAGCCGTCCGTGGCCTGACTCGCAAGGAGCGCGATTGCGTCGTCGGGCGTGGAGGCGTTCAGGGTTACTGCCTCGTGAATCTCTCGCGCAGAGGTTTTACGCGCAGCCAGATAGCCTAGGACTGCGGGCGAAGTCCCGCTCTCTTTGGCCACGGCGAGAAGCGATTCCTGCTCCTGCGCGTCGAGCGTGGCCGCAGCCGCCTTAGCAACTTCAGCATCCTTGTTCTCGCGCAGAACCACGAGGGCTTCCAGCAAGTCCGCTTGCGGCAGAGGCAGCAGGCCGCGAGCGGCTGCCATGAGCGCAGCCTGAGGCGCGCGGCCAGAAATGATGGCCTGCACGACCGGGTTGGTTGAAGTGAAATTTGCGCTCATCTCAAAAGGGGCGGCGAATCCGAGGCTCAGGATAAAGAGCCGTGGCCCAGTTTAATCCAAATCAGTACAACTGGAAATTGTATTCTATTTGAATGCGTTGCGAGACGGGCTTGCCGTTAATAGTCGCGGGGATGAACTTAATCTGTCTTGCGGCCCGTATCACGCTCTGGGTGACGCCGTTCGGTAGACCGTTCATCACCCGTATGTTTTTGACTCTGCCGTCAGCAGTAAAGATTGCGCGAAGCACGACCGTTCCCATAATTCCGCTCCCGCGCGCCTCTCTGGGATAAGCAGGCATGGGCCTTGAGATTATCTTCACTCTGGTTTCAACTTCGCGGCCACTGTAAGCCTGAACCGGCTTGCCGCTCTCGTCTTTAAGCGGGGCGTAATCGCGCAGCAACTCGGTGCGCTCGTTCCACTGGGCCAAGCGGGTGCCGGTAAGCGCCGGGTTCAGCTTAACAACCTCGGCGGCGCTTTCGGCGGCAAGCTCTAATAGCGCTTCGGTCTTCTCTTTGACGGGTTGGCTGTCGTCTGAAGAATAGAGCTTATCAAGCAGGGCGATTGCGCTTATGACCGCCTTTTCATGGGCCTTGAGCGCGTCGCCCGAGTTGCCCTGCCGGTTGTAGGCCAGCCCCAGAAAATGCCATGCGGCTATGTCCCCGCCGCGAGCTTCCACGACGCGCAGCAGAGTCTCAATCGCGCCTTTATCGTCGCCCTGCCTGTAAAGCTCTATGCCGCGCTCGGCCTCATTTTGCACTGAGCCGGACTGCCGCGCGCACGTCTCGAAAAGAGAGCCGCTAAAGAGAATAGGCGTGGCGGCCAGCAGCACTGCGGCTGAAAGCAATCTTGTTAGCGAGCGGGGGTGAAACATCTACTTCGACTCTCAGCAGAAGCGCTGTGGAGCTTTTAAGCTCCGCAGCACTTCTTGTACTTCTTGCCTGAGCCGCAGGGGCAGGCGTCGTTGCGGCCGACCTTCGGTTGGTCGCGTGTGATAGTCCTGACCTTTCCGGCCTCTTCGCCTGCGGCGGCCGCGCCCTGATTCGGCCCCGTAAAGGTCAGGCGCGTCTGGCGGCGCGGCGCGCGTCGCTGCTGAAGCTGTTCGGGCGCTTGCTCGGTCACTACCTGAAGGTTGAAGAGAGAGCGAATCGTGTGCGTGTCTATGCGGTCGAGCATCGCCTGAAAGAGGTCGAAGGACTGCTTCTTGTACTCTACGAGCGGGTCTTTCTGGCCGTAGCCTACGAGCCCTATTCCCTGCTTCAGGTGGTCAATCGAGAGCAGATGGTCTTTCCACTGCGCGTCAATGATGTTGAGCATGATGATGCGCTCGTAGGTGCGCATGGCCTCCGCTCCGATGGCCTGCTCTTTCTCCGCGTACTTGGCCTTGAGCTTCTCCCAGATTGTCTCTTCTATCTCCTGAGCGCTCGTGTTCTGGAAGTCAATACCTTCGGCGTAGGCGTCGAAGTCGTAGGTGGAATCAAGCTGTATGGTGTAGTTCTCAACGTCCCAGTCGTCGGGAGAAGCGTCCGCGTTCAGATACTGGCGCGTCAAATCCGCGAGCAGGTCGCGCGCAACGCCAGCGTCGCCCAGCAGGTACTCTCGCTGGTCGGGCTCTTCCATCAACTGCCTTCTCAAGCCGTAGATAGTCTCGCGCTGTTTGTTCATCACGTCGTCGTATTCGAGCAGGTGCTTGCGCGCCTCGAAGTTCCGGCCCTCGACCGACTTTTGCGCGCCCTCTATGCGCTTGGAGACCATCTTGGATTCGATAGAGACGCCCTTCTCCATCCCAAGGCGCTCCATCAATGACTTGACCTTGTCGCCGGCGAAGATACGCATCAGGTCGTCTTCGAGCGAGAGGAAGAAGCGGGAGGAGCCGGGGTCGCCCTGTCGTCCCGCACGACCGCGCAACTGGTTATCAATGCGGCGCGATTCGTGACGCTCCGTGCCAAGTATGTGAAGGCCGCCGAGAGCGACCACTTCTTTGTGCTCCTCTTCCACGATGCGCTTGGCTTTCTGGTAAGCCTCTTCCCACTGCTCCTCCGTGGCCTCGTCCGGGTCAATCTCATCCTGCTTGAGGAACTCGCGCGCCATGAAGTCCGGGTTCCCGCCGAGCAGGATGTCTGTGCCGCGACCGGCCATGTTGGTGGCGATGGTGACTGCGCCTTTGCGTCCGGCCTGAGCGACGATTTCCGCTTCGCGCTCGTGGTACTTGGCGTTCAGCACGTTGTGCGGGATGTGGTCGCGCTGCAAGCGGCGCGCAATCAGCTCGGAGTTTTCGACCGAAACCGTACCGACCAGCACGGGCTGTCCCTTTTCGTGAAGCTCCTTAATCTCTTCGACCACGGCGTCCCACTTTTCGGGCAGCGTGCGATAGATAACGTCGGAGCTGTCCTTGCGCACCATGGGCATGTGCGTCGGGATGACAATCACGTCCAGATTGTAGGTGGAGTGAAATTCAGCCGCTTCAGTCTCGGCAGTACCCGTCATGCCGGAAAGCTTTTCGTAGAGACGGAAGTAGTTCTGTAAAGTAATAGTGGCGAGCGTCTG
The DNA here is from genome assembly GCA_036389255.1 of Pyrinomonadaceae bacterium. Lineage (GTDB taxonomy): Bacteria > Acidobacteriota > Blastocatellia > Pyrinomonadales > Pyrinomonadaceae > JACVRN01. The sequence continues at coordinate 264,132 of DASVQI010000041.1, read as the reverse complement.
ATTCTCTTTCTCAATCTTCACGCCCTCTTTGGCTTCGACCGCCTGATGAAGCCCGTCAGACCAGCGCCGCCCCTTCATCAAGCGGCCCGTGAAGTCGTCAACGATGATGACCTCGCCGTCCTGAACTACGTACTGGTGGTCGAGTCTGTAGAGCGTGTGCGCCTTGAGAGCCTGCTCGACGCAGTGCAGAAGCTCCATGTTCGCGGGGTCGTATAGATTGCCCACGCCCAGAAGCCGCTCCGCGTGGTCAACGCCCTCTTCCGTGAGAACCGCCGTGTGCTGCTTTTCGTCAACGAGATAATGGCCGGTGGTCTTGCCGGTGGCTTCGTCCTTCTCGCCCCGCTTGAGCTGCGGGATGATGGCGTCGGCTTTGTAATACTTGTCTGTGGCTTCGTCCGAAGGGCCTGAGATGATGAGCGGCGTTCTGGCTTCGTCAATCAGGATGGAGTCAACCTCGTCCACGATGGCGTGGTAATGGCCGCGCTGCACGCAGGTCGCAAGGTCGAACTTCATGTTGTCGCGCAGGTAGTCGAAGCCGAACTCGTTGTTGGTTCCGTAGGTGATGTCCGCGCCGTAGGCCGCCTGTCGCTCGAAATCATCCATCTCGTTCTGGATGCAGCCGACCGTCAAACCTAAGAAGCGGTGAATCTGTCCCATCCACTCGGCGTCGCGCGAGGCCAGATAGTCGTTGACGGTGATGATGTGAACGCCGCGACCCGTCAGCGCGTTGAGATAGGCCGGAAGCGTGGCGACGAGCGTTTTACCTTCGCCCGTACGCATCTCCGCTATCTTTCCCTGATGCAGGACTAGACCGCCAATCATCTGCACGTCGAAGTGTCGCATGCCCGTGGAGCGGACGCTCGCCTCGCGCACGGTGGCGAAAGCTTCCGGCAGAAGCTCGTCCAGAATGGCCTGCTCGCGCCGCTTGCGGTCTTCCTTGTCGGTGGCATCTGCGACGGCCTGAGCCACTTTCTCCTTGAACATAGCGGTTCGCGCGCGAAGCTCTTCGTCCGAGAGTTTCTGTATGGACGGCTCAAGCTCGTTGATGCGTGCGATGATGGGTTGAATGCTTTTGAGGAACCTCTGGTTGCTGCTTCCGAAAATCTTGGTCAGAAATTTATCTACTGATGGCATCGTTTGTATCCTATTAATTGGCCGTGTCATACACGGATGAGAAACAGATGAGCGCATCCGCTCGCGCGTAAACATTTGATTGTAATAGACGCCTGAAGCCGTAGGCAAGCGAGTCAAATTCTCGCCCGACCGAAGAGACGTGCGCGGGTCTCATTTCCGAAGGCGAGAAGCTTTTCGTTTTGCCCTTGGGGCGGTCAGGCCGTGGCGTCTTCGATTGATGCGCGCGGCAGGGATGTGACAACCAGAATGTGACTGGCGGCTGTCAGGGGATTCGGATTGCGGTAGAGAATCGTCGCCCCGCTATTTTCGCTCTGAGCGGCGAAAGAGAGAGCGGGCGAGTTGTAACGGGCCGTAAGCTTGAGCGACTTGCTGGCAACGCTCCTGTAGGAAAGGGGCGCGCCCGACGGGTAAGCAATCTCCGAGAGGACGGTCGAGGCCGTGTGACGAGCATGGGAAGACGCGCCTGCGGCCACCAGGCCCAGGCAGGCGCTCAGCACGGTCACAAACAGCGTAGCGTTCTTGATTCTCAGCTTGCTCATTAAACGGTTACAGCAGCGCCGCCGCAGGCTTCATGCGCGTGCGTGCGGCTACGGTTTTACGGCCTCAGCTAGTCGAAAGTTTCGTCAGGATGTCGGTGGCCTCTTTGCGCGGCATGGTGAATCTGACCTCCACGGCCTTGCCGTTGGCCGAGACTCTGGTGTTCTGGTAGATAGTCCCCTCTAACTGCCCGCGTTTCTGAATCCTGCCGCCCAAGAGAAAGACGCCGTAGACGTTAGCCAGAGTGTTGGCACGCTCCGCCGATTCGACTTCGGACGAAACCTTAACGACCACCTCTTTATCGTTGAGGGTCACGTTCAGCACTATGTGCTTAACGTCTTTGAGGGACGCCAGCGCCTTGCTATCGCTCAAGGCCGCGACAAACTCTTTGACCAATTCCTGTAATTTCGGGTCGCCCTTCTTGGAGGTGACCACGGCGTTTATCAGTTTGCCGTCCGCATCTTTGTCGGCCTCTATGGTCATCTCTATCTGACCGGTCAGGTCAATCTCGTTCTTCTCTTTAGCCTCTTTAGCCTTCGCCAGCCAGTCCTTCAAAGGCTTCTTGTTGATGGCGTCTTCGTTCGGGCGCTCTATGTTGTTCTGTGCCGCTATGTCGTTGAGCTTCTTATCCCGCTCATCCTTGGACATATTCTCCGTGATGCCTGCGTTCGCATCTGCCGCAGAGGGAGTCGCCTGCGGCGAAGCTGCGGGCGAAGGAGAAGGCGAAGCAGAGGCCAGCGCTTCTGCCGGCGTCGGCCTGACTCTGGGCGGGCGGACGGGGGCCGGAGGCGGCGGCAGAGGAACGGGCGTGGCCGTCGCTATGATTTGCGGCGGAAGCTGCGTTTGGTCAACCATGGGGCCTGAGAAATATCCCGGCGGGTACTCAAAAACGTCCTTCGCATTTATCAGCACGGCGCGCTCGCCTATGACAGTCTTCTTGTAATCCTCGTCAACATACTTTGCCCCGGAAAAGACGCTGGCGATGTTGAAGGCTTCACGAACGGAAGGGACGTAAATCACCACCGCTAAAAGCAGAATGTGCAGTACGACCGAACCCGCCGCGACGCGCCAAACGCGCTCCCACCATGGCGATTTGTGTATCTCGAAATTCTGAAAAAGCTCTGCCACTTCTCTTCTACTCCCGGCGCGTGCCACGATTAAAAGCTCCGAAACGCGCCGATTTCCTTAGACGCTCCCGGCCCGCTAATCGTTGCGAGCGCATCAACATTTAAGGTTAGCACCACTTACCGATAAGGCAAAAGGCAAAAGTGAAGGTGGGTGACGGGTGTCAGGTGCCGGGTTTCGGGTAAAAGAAAATCCGGTTCTCTTTTATTCTTCCTGATACCCGTCACCCATTCCCCCTTTGCCTTTTTAGTTTTGCCTCTTAGAATGACGGCATGGCACGCCAGCGTGTTAACAACAAGCGCGGCAAGCGCGACGACAAGAAGAAGGACGGGCGCGCGAAGGGCGGGCGGCGCGAGGGGAGAGAGAGTGGCGGCGCTGCGCGTCACGGGCGCGAAGAGCCGCAGAGCGCACAGGGCCGCCCACACGCGACGACGCGAGAGCTGCGCCGTCTTCTGGAAGGCATAGGGCAGCCCGCGCCCGCGCCCTTTAAGCCTGACCCGTTTCAACTGGAGGCGCTCTCCGCGCTCGAATACGAGGACGTTTTAGTGACCGCCCCGACGGGTAGCGGCAAGACTTGGATTGCGCGTGAAGAAATCAGGCGGCTGCTGGCCGCAGGCCGCCGCGCATGGTACACGAGCCCCCTGAAAGCCCTGACCAACTCCAAGTACACTGAGTTCTCAGCAGAGTTCGGAGCCGAGCAGGTGGGGATTTTAACTGGCGACCGCAAGGAGAACCCGGACGCCCCGCTCATAGTCGGCACGACGGAAATCTACCGCAACCAGCTCTTCGATTCTTTGCGTAGCGGCACGAACATTCGCGCAGACCTAGTCGTCTTGGACGAGGCGCATTACCTTGCTGATGAAGACCGTGGCCACGTCTGGGAAGAAGCGATAATACTTTCGCCGCCCCGCATACGGCTGCTGCTGCTCTCGGCCACTATAGGAAACGCGCAGGAGTTTGCCGCATGGATGGAAGAGGTGCGCGGCGTGCGCTGCGGAGTCGTGGCCCGTCCCGGCGCGCGGCCCGTCCCGCTTCGCGCGGCCTTCCTGTACCCGGAAGGAAACCTTGCGCCTCTCTTGGACGAGCGCGGCGGCTTGAATCCGGAGATTGCGCGGCTCATAGAAAGAGAGAAGGCTGCGCGCCGCGAAAGAGACGACCGCAGGCAGGGAGGCCGCACATGGCGCTCCCGCAGGGGCGGCGGGGCAGGAGGTGGCGCGCGTTGAAGCTCAACATGCCGGAGATGCCGCCCGGCCAGCTACTTTCGGCGCTGGGCAGCTACAACCTGCTGCCCGCCATCATCTTTCTGCCCACGCGCAGGCGCTGCGATCAGGCGGCCTCGGAAGCCGCCATGACGCGGCGCGACGACAGGGCCGAGCGGCGCGACGCACGCCGTGCCATGCTCAGGAGCTTTCTGGAGCAGCACCCTGAAGTGCGCGGCCATCGTCACTGGGACACAATCATTCGCGGCGGAGTAGCCGCACATCACGCGGGCCACATCCCCTCGTGGAAGCTGGTCATAGAGCAGTTGATGAGCGCCGGGCTGCTGGACGCAATCTTTGCCACGGCGACCGTGGCGGCGGGCGTGGATTTCCCGGCGCGCACAGTCGTCATCACCAACGTTGACCAGCGCACGGGGAGCGGCTGGCGGGCTCTTTCCGCCTCGGAGCTGCAACAGATGACGGGTCGCGCGGGCCGTCGCGGGCGCGACCGTGTCGGCTTCATAGTCGCCGCGCCCGGCCTTCATCAAGACCCGGAGCGTATAGCTCTCTTGCTGGAATCTCAGCCTGACCCTCTTCAAAGCCAGTTCCGCGCCACCTACTCAACGCTTCTGAATCTGCTGGACGCCTACCGCAGCTTCTCGCACGTGCGGGAGATTGCCGAGCGAAGCTTCGCCTACCGAGACACGGCGCGGCGCATCGCGCGCATGGAGCGCGAGCGGGACGCAGCCGAGCGAGAGATAAAAAGAAAGCTCGAAGAGGCTGGCTGTCATCTTCCGATTGAAGTTGCGCGCGGGCTAGAGAGACTGGCGAGCGCCCGTCAACGGCTGCTTGAGACTCTGCCGCAGACGCGCGCGGAGATGCTGCTCGGCTGGCTGGACGAAGTCGTCACGCCGGGCCGCGTAGTCGGGCTTGGCCGTCAGGGCCGTCGGCTGGCGCTCGTGATGCGACGGCGCGGGAATGCTTTCGTAGGGATGCGCGAAGACGGTCGCGGCGTAAACCTCTCGCTTGACCGCGTCGGGCGCGTCTACGAAAACAGGTATCAGCTAGATGAAGAAGCAATCGAGCGCGCTTTCAAAGAGAGTCACGAAGGCAGGAACGAGCCTCTCGCGGAACCAAGATTGCGCGAAGCACGCTCAACGGAAGACGACGCGGTAACAGTGCTCAACGACATGATTGACCGGGTCGCGCCGCAGAATTTGAGCGAGGCGGAAAAGGGCTTGTGCGCCGACGCGCTCTGGTCTGTGATAGCGGACGCCGAAAGTGTGGAGCGGTCGGAGCGCCGCATAGAGGCCCTGCGCTCACAGGTCTGGCAGCCCTTCGAGCAAAGGGCGCGGGTGCTCGCGGCCTTCGACTATCTGGACTTCGCCGGAGAGCGCGTCACGGAGCGCGGCAAGTGGCTCGCAGACCTGCACGTTGACCGCACGCTGCTGGTAGGCGAAGCCGTGCGCCACGGCCTCTTCGATTCGTTGGACGCGCCGCGAGCCGCAGGGCTCATGGCCGCGCTCGCGGCTGACGAAGACCGCGACTACGGCGAGCTTGAGCTGGACGACAGGCTGATAGACACGCTGGCTCGCTTTGACGAGGTGGCCTATAGAGTCGCCACCGAAGAGTGGAAGCAGGGGCTTGAGCCCGCGCCGGAGATAAACTTTTCCGCAGCCGCCACGGCCTCTCACTGGGCTGCCGGACTGGAATGGACAGACCTCGTGCAGGAGACTCGCGCAGAGGAGGGCGACCTTGTGCGTATGCTCTCGCGCACGGGCGAGTCGCTCCTACAGATTGCGGGGCTTCGCCACGCGCAAGCAGCCGCCGCCAGAAGCGCCGAGCGCGCGGCTGAAGCCATACTGCGCGAGCCCGTGCGTTAAGATTCAAAGAGGGGAATGAAATGTTCAGGAAAGAGAGAAGAGAGATGAGCCTGAAGACTCATGGTGTAGGCGGGCGAAAGAGGCGCACGGACGGTTTCCGCCTTCTCGCGGCAGCTCTTTTATCACTTCTCTTCTTGTGTGCTACGGCGTGCGCTAGAACAAACGAGGGAGGAAGCAAACCGGGGATGAAAGAGGGTGAAAAGGGCGGCGCGATTGTTTACGCTGCGCTGGGCGATTCGACGGGCGTCGGAGTCGGGGCGCGAAATGGCGGCTATGTTGTGCGCCTCTTTAATCGCATCGCTGATGCGCGTCCGGGCTCGAAATTGACGAACGTCTGCGTGAGCGGCGCGACTACCGAAGACGTGCTGCGCGGCCAGTTGGAGCCAGCGCTGGCCGCACGTCCCAACTTGATAACGCTCGGCATAGGCATCAACGATGTCGGCCATAGAATGAGCGTGGAGACTTTCGCGCGTAACTACGAGACGATTATCAAGCGGCTCAAGACGGCGAACGCGCCCATCATCATCACGAACATCCCGGACGTGAGCCTCGCGCCGGTTGTGCCGCCCGGTGCGCGTGATGAGGCCGCGCGCCGCATCATGCTCTTCAACGAGCGCATCAGCGAGATTGCCGCTCGCTACGGCCTGCTGGTCGTGGATGCTTTCAAGGTCACTCGCGCGACTATCCCGACACGTCCTGATTTCTTCTCCGACGACGGCTTTCATCCTTCCGACGCGGGCTACGAGTACTGGGCCGAAGCCATGTGGCCGACTGTGAAAAAGAGCTTAGAAGAGATAGGGCGGCTAAATACAGATGAGCGACCCATACGAATTTGAAGAGAACCTTGCGCGGGCTTCCACGCCGCCGGCGCGAGTTTACACAGACCCGCGCTTTCTTGAAGAGGAGAAGGCCAAAATCTTCTCGCGCGACCTTGAAAGGAAGAGCCTGCGGCGTCTTGGCTGACGCTCTAATCCGGCCGTGTGTTAAGATAATCGCGGCTGGGAAAATCGCCGCGCATCTGCCGGGAGGCGCGCGGCATCCGAGTAAAGTGAGAAGGTAGAAGGCAAAGATGGAAGTTCTCTTGGCAGACGAGTTCGGATTCTGTTTCGGCGTAGAGCGCGCCGTGGAGATGGTGGAAGACGCTATAAAAGAGGGCGCGACCGTGCGCTCGCTTGGCGCTCTCATACACAACACGCAGGAGATGAGGCGGCTCGAAGCGGAAGGCGTCACGACCATCAACGCGCCCGAAGAGGCCAACCCCGAAGTGACGGCTGTGATTCGCGCGCACGGCGTCACCCCTCTGGTTCAGCTTGAGCTGGAATCGCGCGCCGCCCGCGTCATAGACGCCACCTGCCCGTTCGTGACCAAAGTGCAGAAGCTTGCCGAGCGCGCAGCCGCTCAGGGCCGCGACGTAGTCGTCGCCGGAAATCCCGACCACCCCGAGATGATTGGCGTCGTCGGCTACGCTCCGAATAACACTTACGTCGTGCGCGACGCTACGGAAGTCGCGAATCTCCCTCAGCTTCACGCGCCGATTGTGCTTTCGCAAACGACCATCAAGCTGCAAACATTTCAAGAGGTGGCGGAGGCCGTCAAAGCCAAGGCCGATGCCGAGCCGCAGGTCATCAACACCATCTGCTCCGCCACGCGCGACAGGCAGGACGCTGCGCGGGCTCTGGCCGGACACGTTGACGCCTTTTACATCATAGGCGGCCGCCACTCTTCCAACAGCGTGAAGCTTCTGGCCGTCTGCAAGGAGCAGTGCGAGAAGAGCTTTCTGGTCGAGACTGCCGACGAGATTAACCCTGCGGACTTGGAAGAGGTGGAGCGCGTCGGCGTAACAGCAGGCGCTTCGACTCCGAACTGGCTCATCAATCAGGTGGTGGAAAGGCTGCGCGAGATTGGCCGCGAGCGAGAGGCTGCGGTCATGGCCTGAAGCATTCTCTGCCTGAGAACAGGTAAGAAAAAGGGCTGGCGTCAAGTTGAGACGCCAGCCCTTTTTTGTATCTTCCTCTTTTTTGTGGCTCTACTCTTCGCTCGCGTTGTCCTGCACGCCTGTCAGTGGGCCGGCGTCGAGTATGGTGCTCATGCCTTCATTCTCTTCGCCGCTCGTAGGCGAATCCGGCTCGTCCGCCTCGCCCTGCTGCTCCAGTCGTGAAGCATCCTCTGCCGTGTCGTCGTTAGAACCGTGTCTGCCGGTATCCTCAGATTTCATCTTCCTCGCTCTCGTCCGCCTGATTGAGCGCGTTCACGACCTGACGCGCAAGCTCCGAATCGTACTCCGAAGCCTGACGCTCAAGCGCGTCTCGCGCTATCTCTGCGTCAATCGGGTCGCCCAGAAGTTGCAGCAGCGTAGTCGTCTGCGATTGCGCGAGCGCCTCCTGCGCCAGAGCGCGCACGACCGGATGATTCGAGCGCGCGAGCTCGCAAACCTCGCTCGGCGCAAACCTCACGGAGAGGGCGTCCGCCAGCGTATCTATGCGCTTGAAGTCACGCGTCCTGTAAGCGCGTGCGACCAGTTGCGTGAAGACCTCGGCCGATTGCGTCTGGCTCTCCAGAACCGAGGCTGTAACTTCCGCCATGCGGTGCAGCCCGACGGACTGCTCCGTATTCATAGAAGCGCCCGCTTCAATCACTCGCTCGTCCAGCACGGAAAGCAGGCGGCTCAACTCCCAATCCGCGCGGGCGTCGTATCGCACGGCGCCGCGCGCCTCTGTAGTGACCGCAGGCTGCTGCAACGCGCTGACGATGAGGCTGCGCGTAGTCGAGCGCAGGCCCTCCCAAACACTGGCCACCTGCGCCCCGAAATCTTCAATCATCACTCTCAATAAAATTTCTCCCCGGAAAGCCCCTGACGCCCTTATGTCACCGGGGCTTTTCTTCACCAACGCCCCGTACTATAACGCGAAGGAGGATGAAAGGCGAACCTCCAAAAGGAGTATAAGGGCGACAGAGCGCAAAGGGTAAAATTTTTAATTATTGCTTTAACGGCTGGATTGAATGGAAGGCGAGTGAAGTTCTGCTGCTGTTCTTAATCTTTATTGAGCAGTCGTATGCCGCCGTGAGCGAAGGCTACCATGATGCAGGCATCCGTACCGTCTAGGGCCACGGGATGATGCGTTGAGCCCGCTTCGTTCACGACGTAATCGCCCGCGCGGTGCTCGCCAGACAGGTCACGGTATCCGCCCTGTAGAATCAGAACCTCTTCCAAGCCGTTATGGCTGTGCGCGGGATAGCCGCATCCGGGCTCCATGCGAATCAGAACCGTGCTATCGCCCGTCGCCTCGTCCCGCCGCAGGACGTGAAGAAAAATCCCCTCGTATCGAGTCGCGCGCCACTCTATAGAAGAGAAGTCAAACATATAAAAAAAAGGCAGAAGTAAAGAGCTTTATTCACGGGCTCATTGAATCAATGAGCCCGTGAATAAAGCTCTTTACTTCTACATCAGACGTTGTGGTCTATTATCTTGATGATGTTGGTGAACGGTATTTTGACTATCTCTCCGTCGGCGCGTTCCATTTTGACGCTGGGCTTGGTAAGCGCCTGTGTGGTCTTCATGCTGCGGACGATGCCGCGCACGCGGTTGCCGTCGTCTGTAACAATCTCTACGTTGTCTTTGCCGTAAAGCGGCTGTAATGCAGCGAGGGCTTTTGTAACTTCCACGATTTTTGTTTCCTGTTGTCTTAACGTTTCCTTTGCAGCAAGAAACAGTGACGCTCACGGCTTCAATGCTGGCCTGTCAATTTTGCTACGGCCTTTTGTGTTTAAGTTGATGTCACAAACCGGCCCCGTGTTGCCACAGCCGTAGGACTGCTTCGACAGGCACGAATCATGCCCACGCTCCGTCTTGATGTTCTTTTCGGCCTCTTGAGAGTACAATAAATCCGAATTAAGGGCTACCGTCGAGCCATTTTCGAGGGCCTGCGGTTTTCGCGCTCATTTGAGCTTAGATGCAACCGTAGCGCTCCATTTGACGTACATAGATACGCCGGACAATACAGCTTTAGCGCGGACTAACCGCCGTAGAGGCTCTTGTCCACAAACCTGACGAACAAAATCATGCAACCTGAAACACCCCAGAGCAAGCCGAACAGCGCTGAATTTGAGAACACGCAGTGCCCCAATTGCCGAGCGACGTTGCCGCGCGGGCTACGCTTTTGCCGCGCCTGCGGCTACAGGCTGGGCGAGGGGCTGGAAGAGTACGTGGAAACCGTCAGGCTCAAGCCCCGCGTGAGCGGTGAGGCTCGCCCGCCCCAGACTGGCGAGACGCCTCAAGGCCAGAAAACTTCTCCTTTTCAGCCTCAAGGCTGGGCGGGCATGGCGCCGCAGGCTCCCATTATGCCTGTGTTGAAAGCGTCAAAGCTTAGCTGCGGGAAGGCGCGCAAGAGCCACTGGATGCTATGGATGATAATCGCCATAGTCCTCCTGTCGGTCACGGGCGGCGGACTGCTGACGCCCTTTGCGCTTCGCGCGAACCGTAGCCGTAGAGCGGCGGTGGCCGTTGCCTCCAAGCAAGCCGTCTTCGGAGTCTCCGGCTTCAGGAGCGAAGGCGGCGGCGCGTCTTTCGATTACGTGACTCCGCCGGGAGCGCCTGCGGATAAGGCAGGGCTAGTGGGCGGCGACATAATCATAGGCCTTGACGGCAAGCCCGTTAAAAATGAGGACGACGCAAGGCGTGTGCTGGACTCTACCCCCATTGGAAAGACGATAGACGTGGTGTACCTCAGAGACGGTCAGCAGCGCACAACTCAACTGACCACCATCTCAAAGGAAGAGCAGGAACGGCTGATTGAAGCCTTTGACAATCGTGAGAAGGGCTATCTGAAGGAAGGCTCTGACATAGATGCCGTCATTGTTCCGGGGATGAACATTTACGGCGTGCGGCTCAACAAGATTGGCAGGAGCGGCCCGGCCGATTTGGCAGGAATCAGAGACGGCGACATAGTGATAGAGTTCGACGGCATCCCTACGCGCACGCGCCGCGAGCTTGAGGTAAGAATCGAGCGCGCACAGCCCTACAGCACGGTGAAGGTTGTAGTGATACGCGACGGGCAGCGCATGGAACTTGACGTCAAGGTCGGCCGAGAGCCCTAAGCCCTGTTGGAATATTCGCGCAGACGCGCTTCCATCTCGCGGCGAAGCTCTTCTCGTTCTTCTTCCGGCTCGTCCGGCTCGAAAGTTTCAAAGAGCGCGTAAGGCGTCTCTGCCACAAGCCTGAGTTCCCACGCCTCGCGCCCGGCTTGAGAAGGGCGCGCAAACCACAGAGCATCAATCTCCGACTCTTCTACGGGCGCGTCCTCGAAGATTACTGCCGAGGCGTCGCCCATCTCTGCGCGCGTGGCCGGGCGTAGCAGCACGCGTCGCAGAGCCCAATTGTGCCTGCGGTAATTGGCTATGATTTCGCTGAACTGACCGCCCGGCTCCATCTCTTTCAAAGGCTCAAGGTGAAACTGAAAGCCAGCCGAAAAGCGTTTGAGCGGCTGGCCTTCATCAAACATGACGCGCTCTCTTCGAATTAGAGAGAGCGGGTTTTCATTCCGTTACCTGTTGCTGTTATTGCCATTGCCGGTGATATTGTTGCCGGTGCTGTTTGAGCTGCCGGAGCTGTTAGAGTTCCCCGTGCTGTTGGAGTTCCCTGAGTTCCTGAAGGCGTCGCGGAACATCTGGTCAAAGGCTATCTTCCAGTCGCCGTCCTCCTTGATGAAAGGAACCGTCTCCCACGCGCCCGTCTTCTCGTTCTTGACTTCGAGCGTGGCCTTGTCGCCGTCAATCTTTTCGTTTCGCGTCTCGGGCATCTTGTTGGAGTCGTTGGTGGTCGTGCTGGCGAGCCCCGTCTGTAGAGCCTCGTCCAGAGTCTTTGGCGGGCTCTGAGCTTTGGCGAACTGCTCGAACATCTCAAGCGTTCCCTTCGACAGGGTCTTCTTCAGAGCGGCCGCGTCCTTCTTCTGCAAGGCTTCAAAATAGGTCTTCAGCGTGGCGCTCGGTGATGAGCCCAGACGGCTGCAAGCGACGCCTGAGATGGCCACGGCCAGAGCTGCTGCGGCGAGCACGATTGATTTACTAAGCTTCATCTCTTCTCCTCAAGTCTTACTGAATCTGTAAACCTACAGAAAGCTTCTCTACGGCGTCTTCCCAATCGCATGCTCTTAAAAGCCGCGCGCTCGGCTCCACTTCCCCGCAGCACATCTTCTTCGGTTCACGTCTCAATAGCGGATTGAAAGGGCAGCCGAGTATACATCAAAAGAGAAGCCAAAAGCAGGTGCCATGTGACAGGCGCGGCGCGACGAGAAGAGAAAGAGAACTGGATTTTCTTTTACCCGATACCCGTCGCCTGTCACCCGTCACCCATTCCTTGTTGACCGCGCGGGCGGGCGAACTCTATGATTCGTATGCGGCGGCTTTGCGAGAGGCCGGGCGTGGCCGCCCCTAAGAGCGAGCTTGAAAGCTTACGGCCAGTCCTGCGGTCTGAATTTGTTTCGAGTCCGGCAAGCGCGTTTGTCACCTTGAATGCCTCCCGGCGGATACCTGCTCTGAAGCGCTTCATGTTAAGAGACGAAAAATCGAATGTCCCGGCGCAGCCTGAAAGTCGCAGGCGCGGCGCGAGACTCCCCCGCAGTTTCGTAATCCCCTGCTCGCTGGCTCTGGCCTTCGGCGCGGCTTGGATTATCACCGGCTGGGCGCAATCAAAGATGGGGAAAGGCGCACAGGCGCGGCAGACACGCACAGAGCCGCTTGAGCAGGAGGGCGCAGCGCCTACGGCGACCAACCAGAGAAACAGTAGCCAGATGAGCGAAGAGAGTGAAGATAAGGACGAGAGAAGAGCGCCCGTGGGATTTTACAAAGCTCTGGCGAGCGCGCTTAAGGAGCGCGGCATGCGGCTCGAAGAAGTCTGCGACCGCACAGACCCTGTGGGCCGCCGCATACTTGAAGATTACGGCGCGGTCTTTGTGGCTTCCGGCAGCGTGCTGCCTCCGCCCGTCTGCATCTTCAGCAGCGAGGCGGAAGTGGTCAGATTTCAGAATGAAGCCCGATTCAAAGCCTCTGTCGTAGGCGGCACGCGCATAGAGCTTCAACCGGCCGCGATGGACGCCTTACAGGCGGCGCGCGAAGAGGCCAGGCGCGAGGGGCTGGACATCACTCCGCGCGGGGGCGAGGAGGCGGCAAGGCGCAGCTATCAGGACACGGTCAGGCTCTGGAACACGCGCTTTCTTCCGGCGCTCTCCTACTGGATGAAGCGCGGGCGGTTGACGAAAGAGCAGGTCGCGCGCCTCAAGAGCCTGTCGTTGACGGAGCAGGTGCGCGAGGTGCTTGAGCTTGAAGCCGACGGCATCTACTTCAGCAAGGATTTCTCGAAATCCATACTCTACTCGATAGCCGCGCCGGGAACTTCTCAGCACATAATGATGCTGGCGCTCGACGTTGACCAGTTTCCGGACGCGCGCGTGCGCCGAATCCTTGCGCGTCACGGCTGGTTTCAGACCGTCAAAAGCGACCTGCCGCACTTCACCTATCTGGGACTCGAAGAGAAGGAGCTGCCCGCGCGCGGTCTGAGACAGGTCACTTCCGGGTCGCAGCTTTTCTGGATTCCAAACGTTGAAGGCGATAGAAGACGGTAGTTATACAGAAAGAGACGCGGGGACTTCTCCCTGCCCGGTGATTGATGAAGCGTTGTCCCACCTGTCAGAGCGTTTACACGGATGATTCGCTCTCTTACTGCTTGCAGGACGGCTCCAAGCTCGCCGTAGTGCGCGATTCGTCCTCCGAAGAAACTCTACAGATTAGCGGCTCCGATGCGCGCACGTCCGGAGCGGAGCCTCCGCCGACGGAGATTCTCAGGCCGGAGGACATGCCCACGGCAAGGATTGAAGGGACTGTCCCGACCAGAGAGCAGCCACGCGCACGCCCGACTGCGCTCAACACGGAGCCGCAGCCTGCGTCTACAAGCACAGTGGCAGCGCCGCCGCGAAGCAACTCCGCCATCGTAGCCCTTTCCGTAATAGTAGGTCTGCTGCTGCTCAGTCTGGGCGGCCTGATTGCGTGGGTCATGTTGCGCGACAGGCGGCAGACGCCTGAGACGCGCAACGTGACTACGAGCACCAATCAGGTGGAGACGCGGCAGGGGAATACTACGACGCCGCGCGCAAACACGAACGCCAACGCTAACACGAGCGCATCGCCGCAAGCGTCCCCGGTTGACGTGGCTGCTGCGCGCGCGGACGTGCAAGCGGCTTTGAACGGCTGGGCAGAGACAGTGCGAAGCGGCAATCTGGAAGAGCACATGAAGTATTACGCGGACGTGCTTGATGTTTATTACAATGCCACGAACGTCAGCCGCTCTCGCGTGCGCGCCGACCGCGAAGCGGCCTTCGCAAAATATAGCTCTATGGATATGCAGGTCGCTAACATCAACATAGAGATTGACCAGACGGGAACGCGCGCGACGGCGACCTTCGATAAAACCTTCGACTTTCGCAACGAAGAGACGAGTTTTAACGGCTCCGGCCTGAATCGTTTCTGGTTCACAAAGACGGGCGGGCGCTGGCGCATCACGGGCGAGAAGGAACTGAAGAACTACTACGTCAACAAGTAACCGGACGGCATCGAGCCCGTAGAAGAGAGAAGCCGAAAGAGGATGAAGCATTGCCCCAGATGCGGCAGCAGTTACACGGACGACACGCTCGTCTACTGTTTGCAGGACGGCGCGACGCTTCAGCAACAGAGCGGCCAGAGCAATCCTTCTAGCCTGTGGGCGACGCTGAGCGATGATGCTCAGACGCAGGAGTCTGCGGGCGGGCGTCTTGACCACTCTTCCGCGCCGACCGTAGAGATTCCTTCATCGGCCCTTCCCACCTCTCTCTATCAGGAGGCAAGACCGACGGCGGGCCCCGCGAGCGGCGCGCAAAGTGCGGCTTCCGTTTCCGCTACGGAGTCCGGCGGCACTACGCGCGTCATCATGGTGACGGCCATAGTCACTACGCTGCTTCTGGCGGCGGGCGGCGTCGGCGCGTGGTTCTTCTTTCGCGGTGCGGGAGACGGCGGCGGGCGCGAGCGGCGCGAGGCGGCTCAGAACTCCAACTCTGCGCTCCCGTCGGCTTCGCCCTCTGCGGCAAATGAATCCGGCGCGGCTCAATCAAATACTCAGACCAGAAATACCGACCGGCCCGACAAGGGCGGGCGCTGGTTCGTCATCCTAGGGTCGTTTCAGGAATTGAGCAACGCCAAGGAGCGGCTGGAGGTTATGCGCCGTCAGGGCTTCGACGCTCGCGTAGTTTCCAGCAACGACTATCCCAATTTTAAGAGCGACATGTGGCTGGTCGTCATGGGGCCATTTACAAGGAACAGAGCGGAAGAGCTTCTGGAACAGGTGCGCCCGACAATCAAGGACGCCTACACCAAGTCCGGCTGGTGAGACTTGAAGTCCCAAAGTCTCAAAGTCAAATCATGAAACGCTGCCCCACTTGCGGTAATACTTATACCAATGACCGGCTGGTCTTCTGTCTGGAGGATGGCGCGAGGCTTACCTCTCTGAGCAATCCACAATCGAGCTTTGACCCGGAGGCGACGCTGCACCTCTCTGTGGAAGAGAGCCCGCTCGCGCCGACCGAAAGCCAGAGGCCGCAGGGAGCGCCAACCGTCAGGCAGCCCGCCACGCCGCACACAGTTCCGCCTCGCCAGCCGCAATCTACAAGTGAGCGTCAGCCATCATCACCAGCCGCCGTCGCGCCCGCTCCGCCGTCGAAGTCAACGAGCCCGGCCATAATAGCTGGCATCACGGCCATAGTCGTTCTACTGCTCGTCATAGCGGGCATAGGCATAGCGCTTCTCGTGCGCGACTCTCCACAGAACAACAATGCTTCGGCCGTCGAGAACAACAACCGGGCCGCCAACAGGGAGACGACGAATCGCAACTCTTCGAATACGGCCAACGACGGCGGCGGCGGCGCGTACAACTCTGCGAACAGAGCCAGCGCGAATGGCTCGAACCGAAACGCCTCTTCTACAAATCCCTCGGGCAGCGCTGAAGCCAAAGTCGTTCGCGGCGCTTCACTGGATGAAAGCGACCTGACGGCCCTTTCAGGTGAAGAGCTGCGCAGGCTGCGCAATACGGTCTACGCGCGCCACGGCCGCACCTTCGACTCGCCTGACCTACAGCGCTACTTCGACGCGCGCCCTTGGTACAAGCCGCGCTCGGACTACAGCGAAGACTCTCTGACCGCCGCAGACCTTGCTAACATCAAGCTCATTCAGGCGGTAGAGAACAGCCGTTGAAGAGCAAAGGAACGGAACCATTTCTCTATCAATTTCTTTGAAAGAAAAGTTGTTGCAAGACCGGGAATCCGGGTGTATATTCCCCGGCACATGAGGTAATCTCCTTTCGTGAGGTTTGGAGTTGAAGAGGAAAGCGGGCCGTTTGTGGGAGCGGCCCGCTTCTATTTTCAGAGACTGTTCGGAGCTTCAGAGGCCATCCGGACGAAGCGGCCAACCTGCACAAAAGACGTTTGCCTTGCGCCCCAAAAATGTTAGACTACGCCCCATGTCCGGCTTTGGCAGCAGATACCGGACTCGCCCCTCTCCCGTTCTAACGGACAAAAATTGAATCCAACGCCGCGCGGGTTTCGAACTTGAGACACCCTTTCGTTTCTACCTCGCTACCCTAAGAGTCTCTGCCGGAAGCTTGCGCTATCCTTTTTGACCTGGGAGGGTCATTAGAAATGGATGTCCCCCACATCATCGCCGGAAGGTTTCGCATAGAGTGTGAAATCGGCACAGGCGGCATGGGAACCGTTTACCGCGCCACTCACCTTGGCCTTGAGCGCGCAGTCGCCGTCAAAATCATCAAGCAGGAATACGCAGCAGACCCGGACGTTGCAGACCGCTTCATGCGCGAAGCGCGCACGATGGCTAAGCTACGCCACTCGCACGCCGCAATGATTTTCGACGCGGGCAATCTGCCCGACGGCCGCCACTTCATCGTCATGGAGTTCGTAGAAGGCTGCACGCTTTCTGAGACGCTCGCGCGCGAAGGCCGTTTCACGCCAGAACGTGCAGTCTGCATAGCCTCGGACATCTGCGACGTCCTGTCGGAAGCTCACAAGCTGGGGATAGTTCACCGCGACCTGAAGCCCTCTAACATCATGCTCAACGACAGGGGCGTGTGCGTGCTGGATTTCGGCGTGGCGAAGGTTCTGGCAAGCTCCGCAGAGGCCACTGCGTCACACGCCACCACCGGCTCAGGCATCATCGTGGGCACACCGCGATACATGTCGCCCGAACAGTGCCTCGGCCAGAGAGTAGGCGTGCGAAGCGACCTTTACAGCTTGGGCGTCATACTCTATGAGATGCTCGCGGGTCATCCTCCCTTTACGGACGTGATGGCTTCGGTCGTGCTGGTCAAGCAGGCTACGGCGCAGCCGCCGCCTCTGCCGAAGATAAGAGAGGACTTGCCACGCCCCCTCTGCGGCATCATTCACTCCCTGATGGCCAAGCAGCCGGAAGACCGCCCGGCCAACGCAGCCTCCACGCGCTCTCTGCTGGAAAAGAGCATCACGCAGCCCGCGCGTACTGTGCCGGAAGCGGAGCCTTTCGCCTCTACCGTAGCGACGCTTGAAACCAGAGCGCGCAGCATTGCCTTTCGCATAGCCGCATCCTGCGCGATTATCTCCGTGCTGGGCCTCCTGCTCTTCGCTGTGGGAAGAGACGCGGACGGCTCAAACGCGGCCACGGCTTCGACCGCCCGCAACGCCATAGGGGCAGGCGCGGTCACGTCGCGCGATTCTTCATCTTACACGGCGGGCGAGGCCATAACGGTTCCGCCGCGCCTGCCCTCTTCCACACCGGAGGCTAGACGCACGGCCGACGCTCTCTCTCAAGGCTCAGTCTCGGACGTTCGACTTATGCGAGCCGGTCGCGGCTCTCTCATCGCGGCGATTCACGATGAGAGACGCTCCGGCACGACTCATCTCTTCGTGATGGAGCGCACGGGCGCGAGCTTTCGCGTCACGGGACGCGCGCCTCTGGACGCGGCGGACTTTCGCTACGCGACATGGAGCGCGGACAGTCTGGATGCGGACAATGACGGGTATGAAGAAGTAGTCTGCACGGGAGCCAACCCGCGCAAACCTGCGAAGGGCTATCGCCTTGTGCTCTTCGTTCCGCGCACGCGCGAGACTTACACGCTGAGGCTCGTAGCCGACAACACGCGAGGCTCGAAAATCCTGCGCGCCATCTGGTCTGCGAACGCGCTCACGAGCAAAGGCTCGGCCTACCGCGCAGCGCTTCAACAACGGGCACGCTCTCTGACAGCTTCGCTGTGAGAAGTCCCGCGTCTTAAGTCCAGAGCCGGAAGACTCTTTCTTCCGGCTCTGGACTTTATTTGCTCTTGTTGATGGTGAACTTGAAGACCTTTTCGCGCGAGGCTGAGAGCAGCTCGTTCCGGTCGTTGAAGATGAGCCCGAAGGCTACGTGGTTCGGGACTTTGAAGACATCCAGATAGCGGCCGTCAGTGTCGAAGACCTGTATGCCTTTGGTGTCGCTCACGAAGACTCGTCCCTGACCGTCTACGGCTATCGCGGACGGCGCGCGAAATTGTCCGGGCTGTTCTCCTTCGCCGCCTATGCGCGTGACGAATCGCCCTTCGCGCGTGAACTTGAAGACGGCTCTGTTGAATGTGCCGAGGGCGTAGATGTTCCCCAGACCGTCGCTCGCCAGCCGCATATCAAGCTCGGAATCTTCCGTCTGTCCGCTTATGGCCTTTCGTATCGTCTGAACAACCTGACCATTCGAGTTGAAACGCACTATGTCGTCCGCGCCGCCCGCGTAGGCCGAAGCCAGCAGGCCGCCGTCCTGGGTCGCAACCACGTCGTCGAATCTGGAGACGCCCGGAGCGCGCAGCTCGCCCAAAGGGTTTCCGGTCATTCCTTCGTAGCGCGTAATCACACCCTTCTGCGTTATGTAGACGGTTCCCTTCCGGTCTACGGCCATGCCGCGCAGAGGCATCTTGCGGTCAACCATCCAGCCCGCGAGATACTTGCCCTGCGCGTCGAAGACCTGCACGCGGCCTCCTATGTATTCTGCGACGTAGATGCGCCCTTCGCCGTCAACTCCTATGCTTCGCGCATCCTTGAACTGTCCCGGCCCTATGCCTTCGCTCCCGAACTCAAGCGACACGCTGGCAAAGCCCTTGGGCGAGGCGGAACTGCCGCCGCCGCCGTTCGAGGTGGAAGGCATGAAGGGAATGCTGCCGACGCTTTCGCGCACCTTTGAAGATGAGAGATAAGCGACGAGAGCTACGCTTGCGCCAATCACCAGCAGGATTATTAGAACCGGCACGAGCCAGCAGCCGCGCGTGACGGGCGGCGTCTGGAAAGCGGGCGGAGCGGGAGGGAACTGCGCCGGGTTAATCTGCACGTTCTGATAAGCGCCGCCGCTCAAATTCATGACCTCTATAGGCTGGCCGCGCTCCAGCCTTTCGACAGCATCCTTTGCATCCTTCAGGCTTGTGCCGAACATCTCCCTGTAGAGCTTTATGGCGGCTATCTTGTTTCCGCCCCTGATAAGCTGGCCCAGCTCTCCCAGCTTGGCGGCCTGACCAATGATGTTATCGAAGGAAGGAGTGGCGGCGTGTGTATGCGGCGGCGGCGGCACGTTCGGCTCGCGCAGGCTCTCCGGCACAATCACGGAGTTGCCGCAGAAGCGGCAGCGAACAGTCGCGCCCGGATTATCCAGACTCAGGGGCGCTCCGCAAGAAGGACATTTGAAGGGCTGTGTCATCGCTTATCTCAGAAAATTTACCGGGCCACCAAGAAAGAGAGCCCTGTTAGTTTACCTTGCGCATCCGGGACTTGTCGCGTGCCCCGGTGTCATGTCAAGATAAGTTCGCTTTTCTAAGAGACACTATCCCCGGCGCTGGATGCCTGAGCTGTTTTCGTTCCTTTTATGATTCGTCCCCGTTTCGACCAAGCCGCCTGCGACAATCTGGCCGATTGCATTCGTGACATTGAGAAAGAGACGAACGCGGAATTGGTGATAGTGGTGCGCGCTCGCTCGGGCTCTTACCTTCACGTAGACCTACTCTGCGGCATCATACTGGCCTACGCCGGGCTGCTCTTCCTGCTCTTCTCGCCGTGGGTCTTCGCGCACTACTTCGTAGCCTTAGACGTTGCGCTCCTGTTTGCGCTCGGCTTCTTCATCAGCTCTAAAAGCAACGCGATTCGCCGTCTTCTGACTACGAAGGAAGCGCGAGCGGAGCGCGTGCGGACGGGCGCGGCCGCGATGTTCTACGAGGCCGGGATAGCCAACACGAAGGCGGAGATGGGCGTGCTCATCTATCTCTCGCTGATGGAGCGGCGGCTTGAGCTTTTGGCAGACCGTGGCGTGAAGGAAGGCGCTCCGCCTCTTGAATGGAACGAGTGCGTCTTTGACTTGGAGCAGGTGGGGCGCAGACCTCATCCCGAAGATTTTCTCAAAACCCTGCGCGCCTTCGGCCAGATGCTCGCCAAACATATTCCCGCCACCGCAGACAATCCAAACGAGCTGGGCGACCTGCCCCGCTTTGAGCTGAAATGAGACGAGAGGCCGAGAGAAGAAGTTTCAAGCACGCGGCGTTGCTTGTGACAGCAGCGTGCACGGGCGCTCTCTTCTTCGCGTCTTCCGTGGAAGCTCTGGCGCGAGTGGGCGGCGGGCAGGGCTACGGCGGCGGCGGTAGCGGCGGCGGCGACGGCGAGGGTCTGGGCTACATCATCTACCTAGTGGTGCGCTTGCTCATATGGCTGACGATTGAATATCCGGCGGTTGGAATTCCCCTTGACATCATTTTCATCTCTGCTGTCGTCTACTACTTCCTCCGCCGTAAAAAGACTGAGAAGGAATGGAGTTCCGCCGCGAGCGTCGTGCCCAAGCGTCGTGAATCGCGGGCTCAGCAGAAGCAGGAAGAGGTTCAGATGGGGTTCGGCAGGCTAAGACGCTTTGACCCGAACTTTTCCGAGATTATCTTCACGGACTTCTGCTACGCGCTCTACGGGCGCGCGCATCACGAGCGGGCTACGAAACGCCTGGACGAGCTTTCGCCCTACATCAGCCAGGAGGCCCGCAACTCCCTCATCAAGCGCAACCCGCCGGGCCTACAGGAGGTGCGCGGCGTCATCGTCGGCGCGATGAAGATTGTCGGAGTGCGCGAGGCTCAGGTGGACGGCAAGCCCTACGTCAACATCATGGTGGAGTTCGAAGCCAACTACACGGAGGTTCTGGGGCAGAACGGCAACCGGCCAAAGCAGGAGAGCTACTACGTGCGCGAGCGCTGGCTCTTGGAGCGCAAGCGGGACGTTTTGACTCCGCCGCCCGCTCAGGCCACGGCGCTGCACTGCCCGCGCTGCGGCGCAGCCTTGCAGAAAGATACTGTTGGAGCCTGCGCCTTCTGCGGCACCCGCGTTGAGAACGGCGAGTTCCAGTGGTTCGTGCGCTCGATTGACCTGCTGAGCCGCGAGGCGCGAGGGCCGCTTCTGACGGGCAACGTGCCGGAGGCTGGAACGGACTTGCCTACGGTCGTGCAGAGGGGCTTCGGGGAGGCGCGCGCGGCCTTTGAGAAGATGAACCCGAACTTCAAGTGGAGCGAATTTATGGAGCGCGCCCGCCTTATCTTCAACGAGCTACAGGCGGCGTGGTCTACGCTCGAATGGGAGCGGGCGCGCCCGCACGAGACGGACAACATATTCCAGATGCACCGCTACTGGATAGAGGCGTACAAGCGGCAGGGGCTCAGAAACGCGCTGGACGACTGCCGCATACTCTCCATGCAGCCCGCGCGTATCACGGGCGACGCCTTCTACAACGCCATCACGCTCAGGATAGGCGCGGAAGGCTACGATTACACCGTGGACTCAAAGGGCAAGGTGGTGGCGGGCTCCAAGAGAAACAAGCGGCGGTGGACGGAATACTGGACGTTTATACGAAACCGTAACGCCAATCCCCTTCACTCGCGGACAGACCTTTCGTGCCCCAACTGCGGCGCTGCCCTGAAGGTAAACGTCACGGGCATCTGTGAATTCTGTGGCGGCAAGATTTCTTCGGGCGAGTTCGACTGGGTGCTCTCGAAAATCGAGCAGGACGAATCCTACACTGGCTGACATCTTCACAAGAATCTTGGACATCGAAAAGATTCGGCCAGATTCGCAGGGACAAATCCTCTGTTCCCGCGTATAAATAGACGGCCCCGGCGCTCTCTTTCGGGGAGGTCTGTGTGTTACATTTGTTTATCTCCTCTTTCAAATCAGGATTGGAGCTTTTTCGGTGAAACGTAATATTTCCGCCTTAGCCCTTCTTTTGTCGCTCATGCTCTCGTCGTTCGCGCCTGTCGTGCGGGCGCAGACGCGCGGAAGCGCCGCGACGACTCCTTCTACTCAGCCAGCCGCGACCGCCACGGCTCGCGCGCCGCAATCTACGCCGTGGATTAATCGCCAGCTCGCCAACGGGCTAGAAGTGGTGGTCTTGGAAGACCACTCGGTTCCGCTAGTGACCGTGGAGATGGCCGTCAAGAACGGCTCTTTCACGGAGCCGCCGGAGCTGAACGGCCTTTCGCACCTCTTCGAGCACATGTTCTTTAAGTCGAACCGCGCCACCGCCAACGCCGAAGATTACCTTGCGAACATAGGCAAGCTTGGCGTCGCCTACAACGGCTCCACTCGTGAGGAGATAGTCAACTACTACTTCACCACGACGACGCCGAATTATCCCGTGGCGATGCGGCTGATGCGGGATTCCATACGCTTCCCGCTCTTTGAAGAGCGCGAGTTCGCGCGCGAGCAGCAGGTGGTGATTGGCGAGCTTGACCGCAACGAATCCAATCCCTACTTCTACCTGAATCAAGAGCTGATGAACCGTCTCTTCTATAAATTCCCGAGCCGCAAGCAGCCGGGCGGCAACCGCGAGACAGTCTCTAAGGCTACGACCAACATCATGCGCATGATTCAGAAGCGCTACTACGTGCCGAACAACTCGGCGTTGATTGTCACCGGCGACGTTCAGCCGGAAGAGATTTTCCGTCAGGCGCAGGAGCTTTTCGGAGACTGGCCTCGCGCCGAAGACCCGTTCGTCAAATTCCCGCTCGTGGAGCACCCGCCGCTCGCCAAGAACGAGGGCCTTGTGCTGACGCAGCCCGTTCAGAACGTCATCATCGCAATCGGCTGGCACGGGCCTTCTATAGGCAAAGACAACGAGGCTACATACGCGGCCGATGTCTTCTCTTTCATACTGCGCCAGCCCAACTCGCGCTTTCAGCGAGCGCTGGTTGACACGGGGCTGGTGAACGCCGTTGACATAAGCTACTACACGCAGCGCAACGTGGGGCCGATTATGCTGACCGCGCAGACCACGCCCGACAAGGCTCGCGCGGCCATCAAGGCCATCTATAACGAAGTCGCGCACTTCAACGACAAGGACTATTTCACGGACGAGCAACTTGAGAACGCCAAAGCGCTGCTGGAAGCCGACGACCTCTTCTCGCGCGAGAAGCTGTCGGATTATTCGCACACGCTGGGGTTCTGGTGGGCTTCGACCGGCTTGGATTATTTTCGCGGCTACTTGGGAAATCTGCGACGCACTTCGCGCGCTGACATCAACCGCTACGTGTCCAACTACGTTCTGGGCAAGCCGCGCGTGAGCATAGTCATGATGTCGGATGAGGCGCAGAGAAGCGTCCAACTGAAATCGGAAGAGGTGATAGGCCAATGAGAAGAGATAACGCGACGAAAGTCTATCAACTCGACCAAAGAGCAGATGAAGGTGTGATGAAAAGCTTGAACCAAATCCTGACACGCACGGCGGCAAAGGCCCTTGCGATTCTCTTCATGTTGAGCTTTGCGCTCAATGGCTCAGTGGCTCTTGCTCAGGACACTCATCAGGTTCCTTCGACTCGCGCGCAGCAGCCCGCGCCTTCCGAGACGCCGAAGACGGATTCCGTCACGAGGAATCAGTCCTCCGTCATAGACAAGATTGAGGCGACGCAGGCCGCGCTCGTCTCTGAGTTCGATGTCAACGGCATGAAGGTGCTGATTAAGCGGCGCGCTGGAAGCCAGACGGTAGCCGCAGGGCTTTTCATACGCGGCGGCGCGCGCAACATCACAGCCGAGAACGCGGGCATAGAGAACCTCATGCTGTCGGCGGCCGTTGAGGCGAGCGCAGGTTTCCCGCGTGAGCGGCTGCGCTCGGAACTGTCGCGCATGGGCACCGCTTTCGGCTCAAGCGTCAATTACGATTACTCTACGCTTTCTATGGCTTCGACCCGTCCGAACTTCGACCGCTCATGGGAGATTTTCACGGACATAGCGCTCAGGCCGTCGCTTACGAAAGAGGACGTGGCGATAGCTCAGAGCCGCATAGTAGCCGCCCTGCGCGATGACCAGGACGACCCTGACACTTACCTGCAACGGCTTCAGGAGCAGGCGGTCTACGCTGGCCACCCGTACATCAATCGCCCGCAGGGGACGGCTGAGACAGTGGCGCGCCTGACGCCGGAAGACCTGCGCCGTTATCACCAGCAGATGATGCAGACCTCTCGCCTGCTGCTCGTCATAGTGGGCGATTTGGACGCGCAAAGTTTGCGCCAGCGTATAGCGGCATCGTTCGGGAAGCTCCCGCGCGGCAACTACACTCCGCAGCCCGTGCAGCAGCTTGCCTTCACAGCGCCTTCGGTAGACATCACGCAGCGCGCTATCCCTACCAACTACGTTCAGGGAATCTTCGCCGCGCCGCCACTGACGAGCGAAGACATCTACCCTATGCGCATAGCCTCTTTCATCCTGAGCCAGCGCGTGCTGGAAGAGGTCAGGTTTAAGCGCAATCTATCCTACGCGCCGGACGCTTTTCTGGGGAGTCAGGGAGCGAACATAGGCGGGATTTACGTGACGGCCGTAGACGCGAATCAGGCCGTGCGAGTTATGCTCGGTGAAATCATGCGCTTGCAGCAGCAGCAGATTGACGCGGACGACATCACGGCCGCCGTCTCGGGCTATCTGACGAACTACTACCTGCGTCAGGAGACGAACGCCGCGCAGGCTGGAGAGCTTGCGCAGTACGAGCTTATAGGCGGCGGCTGGCGCAACTCACTGACCTACATAGAGCGGCTGCGCGCAGTCCGCCCCGTGGACGTGGAGCGCGTCGCGCAGAAGTACATGAAGAACCTTCGCTTCGTAGTCCTCGGAGACCCGACCAGAGTGGACAGGCGAGTCTTCACGGCCCAGTCGGGCGAATAGCTACGGCTAAAAGCTGAAAGGCCGGATGATGAAAAGCAGCCTCTTCATCATCCGGCCTTTCTTCGTCTAGTCGAGCTTTTATCTCTTAATCTCGCCCATAAGTTTTTCGTAGAGCTTGGCGTCGAGGGCTTGCAGGATGCGGCTCTGCGCCAGTGCCGCCGCGCGGTTTCCGACCTCCAGATAAGTCATGCCTAGATTGTAGTAGGCTTCGGCCAGGTCGGGCCTGAGCGACGCGGCGCGGCGGTAGGCGTCAATCGCCTCGTCGTAGCGCGAAGCATAATAGTAGGCGTCGCCCAGCTTGTTGTAAGCCTCGTAGGAGTTGGGCCTGAGCTGTATAGCCTGACGGTAGGCGCGTATGGCCTCCTCGTTCTTGCCCTGCTTGACCTTGCAGAAGCCGACCTGAATCCATGCTTCCGCACGCGCGGGATTCTTGTCCACGGCGTTCTCGAAATAGCCCAGCGCCGAATCATAGTTCCCCAGCCAGAGCGAGTTGAGCCCGTTGCGATACCACCACTCGGCAAGAACCTCCGGCGGCTGGCTGCTCTTTGGCTTTGCCGCGCGCTCCTCGAAGGTAACTAAATTTCCGGTCTTGAGCGCGAAGAGGCGCGGCACGCCCAGAGCAAGATTGATGTTCTGCCCGTTCGTCACCTTGATGGTGACAACGCCTATGACCTCGCCCTTCATGTTGAAGAGCG
Organism: Pyrinomonadaceae bacterium; assembly: GCA_036389255.1. Classification (GTDB taxonomy): domain Bacteria; phylum Acidobacteriota; class Blastocatellia; order Pyrinomonadales; family Pyrinomonadaceae; genus JACVRN01. The sequence continues at coordinate 238,315 of DASVQI010000041.1, read as the reverse complement.
GGCTGCCGGAATTGCCGTGCGAGATTGGCGCTGTAATCTGGATTATCTTGCCGAGGTTCGGAACCTCTCGTATGGCGGAGACGATTCCGTTCGAGACGGAGCCTTCCAGTCGAAGCGGATTGCCTATGACGAAGATGTCTTCGCCTTCTTCCGGCATCTCAGCGGCGAGTGCGACGGCGCGCGACCTGTCGGCTGGCACGTCCACGCTCAGCAGCACTATGTCGCCCTCTTCGTCAACGTTGAGCGTGCCCGTCACTTTGTAGGTCTTTCCCTTGCCTTCAAGGGTGCGAACCTCTGCGCTAGCCGCCCCTTCTATCACGTGAAGATTTGTGATGACCTCGCCGGGACGCACGAAGAAACCGCTCCCGCTCGTGAGCGGCTCGTTCTTGGCGTTGTAGGTGATGACGGAGACGACAGACGGCTTGACCCGCCGTATCAGTTCCGGGAGAGATTCCGTAGCGCTCACCGGCGCGGCAAACGCCAGCAGCAGAGCGACGAAGAGCCACAGGGGGAAGAGGCGTCTCGACATATTTTTAGATTTTCTGAAGACCGCGCCTTAGGCGGCAGCCTACTGAAAGAGGGAAAGGGGAAACTGTCCCTGTCGTTGACGGATGAGGCCGAGGCTAAAGATTTTCAGCCCGGCCTGTTACTACTTTCGGTTTGACGAAAATCTTATGCGGTCGGGAGTGCGTCAGAATTTCATCCGTGGGCGCGGGAATCAGGAAGCTGTTTGGGGAAACGGCTCAGAGCCAGCGCAGCCCACCGCTATAATTACATCAGGTGGCGCAAGGAATCAACAGTATTGGTGAAAAAATTTACGCCGTCGCTCTCCTAGAGCTTTTCACGCGGCGAAAGACAAAAGGCTGAGCCGCGCTTTTGAAAGAGCCGCTTTCCAATTTTTTCATCTTTCATTCAAAGACGGAAAAATGTCGGCTCCATTTGATTGCAGCGCGGGCGCCCGTGCCGTCTGCCGCTTAATTTTGGAACCCTTCCGGGTTTCGCGCGTGCAAGTGGCAAAACTTACCGGAGGAAATTTGCGCCATGAGTCCCAAAAGAACGCTTCTCTTTTCAGCTTCCCTGCTTCTGTTAGCCTGCCTCAGCGTGCAGGCTCAGCAGCAGCAGGCCGTTCCAGCTACTCCCGTCACGCCAAGCGCGCCGACCATAGACGTAGAGACACCTTTCTCGTTCGACTTCGCGGCGCAGGGCGGCAACTATCTGGGCGTAACCACGACCGAAGTAACGCGTGAGAACATGGGCCGCTACAACATGCGCGAGCCGCGCGGCATGGCCGTCACGCGTGTCGCAGAAGACAGTCCCGCCGCACGAGCGGGCCTCAAGGCTGGCGACGTAATCCTGAGGTTCGACAACGAGCCGGTGACGACTCATAACAAGCTGCAACGATTGATTAGTGAGGCCGCGCCGGAGCAGAGCGTGCGACTCGCCATCAGCCGCAACGGAGCCGAGCAAGAGGTGACGGTCACGATTGGCCGACGAAAGAGCGGTTATCAAAGCATCTTTGAGTCATACCCGACACAGCAGCAGGGCGCGGAGCAAGCGCGTCGTGCGCTCGAAGACTTCAGGAATCAGGGAGCCGTAGGATTTTTCGCCAGCCGTCGCATAGGCATCAACACGACGTCTTTGACCAAACAGCTCGCGGACTATTTCGGCGTCACAGGCGGCCACGGACTGCTTGTCACCTCTGTCGGGGAGAACAGCCCCGCCGCGCGAGCGGGCCTCAAGGCTGGCGACGTGATTGTTGAAGCCGATGGTGAAAAGGTAGAAAGCTCCGGCGACCTTTCGCGCACCATCAATCGCAAGAACGAAGGCTCTGTGAACTTGAGAATCATACGCGACCGCAACTCCATGAACGTGACCGTGACGCCTGAGAAGAGAGAGGCCGGGGCGCTCACAGTCTCGCCAGAGGCTTTAGGGGTTCAGTTAGAGCCTTTGAAGATTGAGCTCCCGACCATAGACATAGGAGTCGGGAAGATAAAGCCTATAACGGTTCGGCCCATCACGCTTCCGAGAATAAAGATTTCCCCGAAGCAGCTTGAGCAGTTACGCAAGCTTGAAGGACTGAAGCCTGAAGGACTGAATCTGGAAGACCTGATGGAGCTGTAAACGAGGAGCGCCGGAAAAAGTTAAGCCACCGAATCACACGAAGAGACACGAAGAAGAAGACAGCACGAAGGAGCTTTGTAGCTCCTTCGTGCTGTCTTGTGTGATTCGGTGGTTCCGTTCCTCTTATTACTGCTGCTGCGCCAGTTTTTGCTTGGCCGCGACGGCTTCGTCATAGGCTCCGCCCTGCACGCGGCCCAGCTTGATGGCGGCGTCGAACTCCTTCATGGCCTCTTCCGTCTGATCCAGAAAAGCCAGTATCCGCCCCATAGCGACGCGCGAGCGCGAAAGCACCGCCGGGTCAGATTCAGCCGTGGAAGCCGTGACCGCCATGCGATAATGCGAGAGAGCGCGATTCAATCTCTCAACCTGAAGCTGCTCGTCCGTCGTCTCGCGTGCCTGCTGCGTAGCGGCTTCACCCAGCGCGAAGAAGATGCGCGGCTCGCCCGGATACTCCTGCAAGAGAGCGCGGAGTCTTGCCTCCGCCCCCTCGTAATTCCTCAACCGCAGCATGTCGTCAACTTCAATCAGCTTCTTTATGAGCGTGCGACGGGTCGCTTCTCCTGCTTCAACGGGCACGCCTGCTGATTCTCCCCTGCGGGCCTTTCGCGCCGCGACGGCACGCTCGCGCGCCGCGCTCGTTTCCTCAAGACGCTTTGCCTCACGAGTCACGTCGAACGAAGCTATCATGTCGGCCAGAGAGCTTGAGATGTCGAAGCCCGAGCTTTCGACGCCGCGCAACTGGTCTGCGAAGTAGAAGGCCAGGACAGCGCCGCGTTCGTAGTCTTCCGCAAGCTGGGCCACAGTCTCGTCAGCGATGGCCGCACGCGCCGCCTGAGCCTCCTTGACGATTGAGTCCCGCGCAGCCGTCTCTTTGGTTCCGGCCAGCCTTCTCTGGGTGTCACGCGCAAGTGCTTCCAGCTTCTGAGCCTCGCTCAGTCGCGCGTCCGTCCCGGCCACCAGCGAGCGGGCCGTCGCGTAAAATACGTCCCCGCTCACGCTTCTTCCGTTCTTCGCCAAGCCGTCCAGAAGCTGTTTGAGCGCATCGCGGCGCGCGGCCACTTCACGGTTAAAGCGTGCTATGAGCGGGTCTGCCACGTACTGCAAGTAGGCGCGTCGAAGCTCCGAAGAGGCCGGGTTAGTGTCGGACGGAACGATGGCGTAATAGTCTTCGCCTATGACGCGGAAATTTATAGTGCCCTGCGCGGCCAGCAAATCCGGCACTATGAAGAAGCGGCGCTCGCGCTCGCGCGTCGTGTAGCGTGTCTGCTCGTTGCCCTTCTTGTCTCCGCTCGATTGGGTCTTAACTGGGATGCGCTCAAGCGTAGTGGTGACGGGCCGCGTGTGCAGGTACGAGAGCGCGGAGCGAACCATCTCCGTCGTGGGCGCACGCAGGCGCTCCGCTTCGGCTTGATAAAGACGCAGGTAGGAGGGCATCTGCTCGGCTATGCCGGACTTCGCATAGAACTCTCTGACTAGGGGCGCGAAGTCCAGAACCTCCAGTAAGCCCGAAGGAAGGTCAAGAGAGCGAGCGGGCACGTCCAGCCCCGGCACAGCGCCCATAGCATAGGCCAGCGAGACGTAACGCGCGGCCTGCTCGGCGGGCGTGGCGTTTCCTCTGAGTTGATTCGTCTTGTAGAAGCTGCTTAAACGCCTGCGCAGGTCTTCGTCCAGATTGGCAAGGTCGCGCCTGACCTGCGCTCGAAAGGCAGAAGGTTCCGCGCCCTGCGGCGTTGGGTCGAATCCTGCCGCATCCAGCGCCGCCATCATCACTATCAATCTCGGCTCGGCCTGAAGGCGCACGCCGTACTCGGAGAGGTCGAAGCCAGTCGCCGGGCGCTGCTGCTGCTGACGCGTCTGAGAGGTTGGCGGGGCGGCCGCCGGTGTTGCAGACGTATTCTGCGCAAGTGTGTTGGCCGCGCTGCCTGTAAAGAGCAGCAGTGCTAAAAACAGTCTCGAATATTCTCTTCTCATAAGTGAGTTTCTAAATCAGTGGGTTTGGAGCGCGGGCCGGGTTTTCGGCCGGGGGAGCATAAATCTTAAGACCCGTTCTTCCCTTCTTCAACAAAGGAATTAATAGAGATGTCAATTCTCTTTTAAGAGATGCCCCTCCCGTTGCTTCCGCCTGCTGCTCAAGAGACATAATGTTAATGGATAAGCCGCCAGCCAACAAACCACAGAGAGAGCGTGGCCACCCTGTTAAAGCGAAAGACGAAGGCAAGGAAAGCGGTGAGTACGGTATGCAGGCCCGGAAAGGGTGAAAAGGCTGCGAAGATGGCTATGGAAAAAGCGAGCGCCGTCCGCTCCGGCGGGTCATCAACCGCGAGCAGACGGCGCAGGGTCTTGCGAAACATACGTGGGTGCGGGGTATCGTGTGCCGGGTCTCAGAAAAGCCTTTAACCCGCACCTGACCGCCTATTTGTAGCTGCTCAGTGCTTCGGATTCGTTGTCGTAAACGTCGAATACCGTGAGCAGTTTGGTGATGGCGAGCAGGTCTTGGAGCTTCTGCGTCAGCTTGAGTAGCTTCAGTTGGCCGCCCTCCTTGTTGATGGCCGTGAAGCTTGATACAAGCTCGCCTATGCCGCTCGAATCAATGTAGCCGACGCCGGCAAGATTCAGTAGAATCTTCTTCTTGCCCTCTTCGAGCAGGCGGCGAATGGCGCTCCTGAGCGCAACCGAGCCCTCGCCAATCGTTATCTTTCCATCCATGTCCAGAACGGTTACATCTCCGGCCTGACGCTCTTTAATATCAAGTTCAGCCATTTTGGGAAAATCTCCTCCGATAAAATTTCGTCCTATTTTCTCTTGGTCATACGGACTACGGTTCCGCCTTCAGGGTGACGCAAATACTCCACGTCGTCCATAAAGGTACGCATGAAAAGAATGCCGCGCCCGGAAGCCTTCATAAGATTCTGCGGGTCTGTGGGGTCTGGAACGTTCTCTAAATCAAACCCCGTCCCACGGTCGCGTACCGTTATCTCAAGCATCTCAGGCGAGCCGCGAAAGCTAACATCAACCTTCTTCGCCTTATCCTGCCGGTTGCCGTGCAAGACCGCGTTGGTGACGGCCTCGCGCACGGCCATATCAACTCCGAAGGCCGCCTCATCACCGAGCCCCAAGCGGCGTACCACCTCTGCTGCCACTTCGGCGGCATGAGCTATTGATTCGATGCGGCTCTCAAGTTCGAGTTCAGTCGTCTCTTCGGTCACGAGATGAGTGTGGCCTTTCCAAGCGCCCCTTCTCCGGCGGGCTTGGGCTTCAAAACAAAAAGCTTCGGATAAGCGAACCGGAATAGTTCGACGGTGTAACACGCCCCGCACCCGCATGTCAAGAAGGTAGAAAAGTATAGATTAGCTCAGTTTAAGGTAAAGAAGAAATTAATCGGGCGAAAGTCGAAGCCGATTTCCGCCTTGCGCTTTTATCTTTGCGGCTTCATCCTTTTGACTCTATGAGAATCCGACCGGCGCGAAGAATAGTCGGCGCTTTGAGCCTGCCCGGCGACAAAGCCATCTCGCACCGCGCAGCCATTACGGCTTCGCTGGCGCGAGGCGCGTCCCGCATAGAAAACTTTTCTACGGGCGAAGACTGCGCCGCGACTCTAGCCTGTCTCAAAGGATTAGGTGTGAGCGCTGAGATGGAAGCGGTCGGCGTCCTGCGGATTGAAGGCGTAGGGCTGGAGGGACTGCGCGCGCCGCGTCAACCGCTAGACTGCCGCAACAGTGGCTCGACCATGCGAATGCTCGCGGGAGTGCTGGCCGGGCAGAGCTTTGAAGCAAGCCTGTCGGGCGATGAATCGCTGCGCGCGCGTCCTATGAAGAGAATCATAGAGCCGCTTGAGCTGATGGGCGCTCGCGTAGAATCTCAGGGGGGACGCGCGCCACTCTTGATTACCGGACGTGTTCCCTTGAAAGCCATCTCTTACGAGATGCCGGTCGCCAGCGCGCAGGTCAAATCCTGCGTACTGCTCGCAGGGCTTTACGCTAAAGAACGAACCAGCGTGATAGAGGCGCGCGGGCGAACTACGCGCGACCACACGGAAAGAATGCTTCGCTGGTACGGCGCGCAGGTGACAGAGAGCGTAACGGAAGCTGATGAGTCTTCCAAAGTCATCTCGCTTGAGCCTGCGGCTTTTCTTCGGGCGCGTGACTTTCGCATTCCGGGCGACATCTCCTCTGCGGCATTCTTCATAGCCGCCGCGTGCCTTCTGCCCGGCTCGAATCTCAGAATACGCGGCGCGGGCTTGAATCCCACACGCGCCGGTTTTCTTTCGACTTTGCGCTCGCTCGGCGCTGACGTGCGCTCGGAGCTGTCGGCTGACAGCAAAGGCAGATGGATTGAGCTGGACGAGCCCTTCGGTGATATTACGGTGCTGGGCGGGGCCGGGCTCGCTCCCTCAAAGCCCGACTCGAATCTGCTCCGGGGCGCGCTCATCCCGCAACTGATAGACGAGCTTCCTATGCTGGCCGTGCTGGGAACGCAGGTGACGGGGGGCTTGGAGATACGAGACGCTTCGGAGCTACGCCATAAAGAGACGGATAGAATCGCCGCGACCGTAGAGAACCTGCGCGCCATGGGCGCAACCGTAGAAGAGCACGAGGACGGTTTGACTATACCGGAGCGCATACACCTTCGCGGCGCAAAGATAAACGCGCACGACGACCATCGCATCGCCATGGCCTTCTCAATCGCGGCGCTTCTGGCCGAAGGAGACTCCGAGATAGATGGCGCGGAGTGCGTCTCCATCTCTTTCCCTGAGTTCTACGAATTGCTTGATTCGGTGACGGAAAGATGAGCGATAAAGAGCGCCGCATAGTCATCACGGGTTTCATGGCAGCCGGTAAAACCAGCGTCGCGAAGGCGCTCGCCGCCAGCCTCGGCTGTCGTATGATTGACCTCGACTTCATCATCACGGAGCGCGAAAGACGAAGCGTGCCCGCGCTGATTGCGGAAGGGGGCGAAGCGAGTTTCCGCGAAGCCGAAGGGCGCGCGCTGCGGGTCGTGCTTGAGATGAATCGCGCCCGCGTCATAGCGCTCGGCGGCGGCGCTTGGATGCTGCCGGAAAATCGCGCCATCATAGCCGAACATGATTGCTTCACGGTCTGGCTGGACGCTCCCTTCGAGCTGTGCTGGCAGAGGATTACGGAAGGTGAAGAGGCGCGACCGCTCGCAAAAGATAGAGAGACGGCGCAGAGACTCTTTGACGAGCGGCGGCCCGTCTACGCGCTTGCACAACTGCACATTTCAGCGACCGGCGAGAAGAGCGTTGAAGATTTGGCGACGGAGATAACCCGTGCGCTCGGATTAACCCTGCGGAATGATGTTGTATGATAGAGGCACTACAAATTAAGGATGACACGAGATGAGCAAAGAACAGAGGGACGCCAAAGCATTGAAGGTTGCGCGCCAGCTACATAACGCAGACAACTGGAAACATCTTGCGAGATGGAACGGCCTTGGCTATTACGACCTGCAAACCGATGACACGCGTGATGTGCCAGTGAGACTGTTTTTGACGCCGACGCTTCTTGCGGACGCCGAAGACATTCTCTATCGCCAGATAGTCAACGCCACTCGCTTTCCGGGCGTCAAGATGGTAGTCATCACCCCCGACACTCATTACGGCTACGGCGTGCCGGTCGGCTGCGTCCTCATCACAAACGTAGACACAGGCGCGGTCGCCATGGGGCCTGTGGGCTACGACATAGGCTGCTTCACAGCAGATACGCTTGTGCCCACCGTTGACGGCTGCTCGTATCCGATTGGCGAGCTGGCGGAGTCGGGTGGGGGAATTTACGTTTACTCTCTTTCACCCGAACATAGAGTGGTCGTAGCCAAAGCTACTGCCAGGAAAACTCGCGTCAACGCTCCGCTCGTCAAGGTTACGTTGGACAACGGGCAGGAGATTCGCTGCACGCCCGACCACGAGTTCATGCTGCGCGAAGGCAGCTACAGACAGGCACAACATCTCACCCCGCAAACTTCGCTGATGCCTTTCGACAAACGCGTAGATAAAGAAAGCTATGTATTGGTCAGGCATCCGGCCACCGGCACGAATCAAAGGGTTCACTGGGTCATGGCGCGCGGCGGCTTGTTGGGCGAGATTCCCTCTTTCGATGGGCAGAAGACGATAATCCATCACGTCAACTTCCAGCCGTCAGACAATCGCCCGGCCAATCTGCGCTTCATGGGTGATAGAGAGCACATGAGCTATCACAAGTCCATTGCTGAGAGGAACGAACACTTTCATTCGGATGAATTTGAAACCAGACGTAAGGCGGCTTTGAAGGCCAAAGCCTTGACGGTTGAGGGGCACGATTATTTTGCCGCGCGCGGGACAAAAAATATTCTCGCCTACATGGCTAATAATCAGGAGCACTTTAAGCAGGCTGTTGCCGGCAATGGCGAGCGGGGAAAGAAATATCTGCAAGCTTACAACACCAGCGCAGCAGGGCGTCAGAAGTCATCCGAGATAGCGCACAAACAGCAGACCTGCGAAACCTGTGGAGAAGTTCTGTCCGGAGGGCTCGGCATTCATAACCATCGCCGTTGGAAGCACGGGTACAATCACAAGGTCGTCTCGGTTGAATTCCTAGATGAAGTTGCTGATGTTTATTGTCTGACGGTTCCCGAGTATGGAAATTTTGCGCTTGACGCAGGTGTGTTCGTGCATAACTGCGGAATGATGAGCGCGCGGTCTGAGGTGGATGCGGGGGCGGCTACGCCTGAGAAGAAGATGGAGTTTAATCGCGCCGTGATGAAGCGCGTTGAGATGGGTACGGGCGGAAAGAGTCACCGGTTGGGGCGCGTCACTGAGAGCGAGTTCAATACTCTTGTGCGCGGCGGCGCGGAGTACTACGTGGAGAAGTACGGCGCTACCTTCGACCGCAGCCGTGCGGAGCGCCATCGCATCCCTGTTGATGACGATTGGCAGATTCCTTGGGGAGGCAAAGGCAGACCCGAGCGAGGGCTTGACCAGTTGGGAAGCCTGGGCGGCGGCAATCACTTCATAGAGTTGCAGCGCGAGGAAGCGTCGGGCGCTCTGTTTCTACAGGTTCACACGGGAAGTCGCGGCTTCGGTCACGGTCTTGCGACGAACTACTTCGAGATGGCCAGAGAAGAGCGTCCCGACGCGATTACCGATATTGACCTCGGATACTTCACGCCGGACTCCCGTCATTACCGCGATTATCTGAACGCGGTGGCGGCTGGCGGAAACTACGCCATCCTGAACCGGCTGGTCATCTTCGAGCAGGTGGCGGACGCTTTCCGTGAAGTCTTCGGCGCAGATTTGGACTTGATTTACGAGATAAGCCACAACCTCGTGCAGCGCGAGTGGCATCCGGATTTCGGAGATGTCTGGGTGCATCGCAAAGGCGCTACGCGCGCTTTCCCTGCGGGCCATCCGGCATTGAAGGGAACTTTCTGGGAAGAGACGGGCCATCCGGTTCTGATACCCGGAAGCAACAAGGATTACAGCTACATTCTGCGCCCTCTGGAAGGCGCTAGCCGTAGCGGCTATTCGGTCAATCACGGCGCGGGCCGTAGGCTGTCGCGCGGAGAAGCGTCGCGCCGGTTATCACAGCGCCAGATTGACGACGAGTACGCTGCGGCGGGAATCCTTGTAAACACGGATGGCCGGGTGCCTCTGGACGAAGCAGCGCCCGCGTACAAGCCTTCCGAAGAGGTCGTGCGTGCCGTCGTGGAAGCCGGTCTGGCTCGCATTGAACACACGCTCTGGCCGCTGGCCTCTCTCAAAGGCGTGGATGAAAGGAAGAACCGTCGCAGGAAGCGCGGCACGAGAGAGAAGAAGAAGACAAGCGAGCATTACTAGGGCGCTTAACAATTAACGGGGCGGGATAAGAAGCTAGCCCGCGCTCTTTCCGTTCGATTGGGCTTTGAGCATCTTCAGCAGCGCGAGTTCTTCGGGCTGGTATTCGGGCTCTATGCGGCGTATGTAGCGCTCTACGCGGCGGCGAAACTCCGCGAGCGTAGTCCCCTTCAGATAGCTTTCGAGCACGAGCGGGTGTATGTAGCAACTGCGGCAGACCGTTGGAGTGTTGCCCAGATGCTCGGCCACATCCTTGACCGCTTTGACCAGATTCTTCTTCGCCTGTTTTTCATCTTCGCAAGCGCCAAGCTCCGCGAGCTTTATCGCCGCCAGCAGCGTCCCGCCCCATGTTCGGAAATCCTTGGCGGAAAATTCCGGCGAGGTGGCGGCCTTGATGTAGTCGTTGACCTCTCGCGGCTTGATGGCCTTAACCTTGCCGTCTTGGTCGTAATACTCAAAGAGCTTGGAGCCGCCTATCTTCTTTATGTCGCCTATGAGCATCGCCAGCTCTTCGTCAACGATGATGCGGCGCTGGCGTATGTGATGCTTGCCCACGAAGCTGAAGATGAGACGCCCGCCCCGTTTTATCTCAAGGTGCCGGTTTCTTAAGGTGGTGACGCCGTAGGTGCGATAGCGCTCGACGCTCTGCTCCGAGCCCACGCGAAAATACAGGTCGTTGATGAGCCGCACTATGACGGCTAGCACGCGCTCCTTCGGAAAGCCTTCGCGCGAGATGTCTTCGTTCGTCTGCCTTCTCAGCGAAGGCAGATGCTCTCCGAAGCGCTCAATCTTCTCGTATTTTTTGCGCTGCTGTCGCGCGGCGAACTGCGGGTGATAGAGATACTGAATGCGCCCGCTAGTGTCCATGCCTATGGCCTGAAGGCCGCTCTTCGGGAACGGAGAGATGCGCACGTGTTTCCATGCCGGAGGAATGACGAGCGCGCGTATGCGCTCAAGCTGAGCCGGGTCGTTTATGGGCTTGCCCGCAGAGTCTTCGTACCGGAAGCCTCTGCTCTTTGAGCCGCACCTGCGCCACCACAGGGCACGCCGACCGCGCTCGACTATCTCCTGCGGCCTTTTGGCGGTCACCATCGGCTGGGGCGTTTGAAACGACTGCTGTGCTGTAGCCATATTGTTTGTTCGATTCCCGCTCGTTAAATTACCGGGCAGGTTCTCTAATCAAACTCCGTTCCTTAACCCTGTGATAGAAGGCAATAGTGACAGAATCTTCATAAAGGCGTGCTTTCAGGCTCCTTTTCTCGTCGGAAGACTTCTGCCAGCGCGATTTAAAGTCTTGGATGACTATTCCACTTATGGGATAAAACGAGCGTATTCATACACAGGGGCCGTCTGATTTCTGTAAGGCTTCGCAGACGAAAGCGGGAACGACGCACAACACGAAGCAGCACGGAGGCTCAAAAGCCATTCGTGCTGCTTCGTGTCGCGCGCTTCCTTCCCGCTAATTCGTCAGCCTTCGTTGGAATCGAATTTCGCGTCGCCGTTGACGGAGATGATGACGCGCTTGACGGTCGGAAACTGTTTGAGCGTGCGCGTGACGGCTTCTCTGAATCTAGGGGGCGACATATCGCCGGGCCAGCCGGGCCAGTTGCGCGAAGCGACGAAGTTGACCCGCGCCGTGCCTCCCCTGATTGAGAGCAAGCCTATGTCTAACTCTCCGACGCTCAGGCTGAGGTATCCACGCTTTTTCTCTGCGGCGTTGGGGCCGCGCAGCAGCGCCTGAAGGGCCGCACGCGCGGGCTCTCTGCCGTCCACCATACGCTTGACCGCGCTCACGCCCAGAGGATTATTCGCAGTCGAATCGCGCTCGCTCCAGAAGTAGACCTGCACCTCTTTCTTGCGCTGCACGCGGGCGCTCGCGCCGGTCTGCGCGTAGCCGCTCGCTAGAGTCAGAAGAAGCGCGGCTGCCAGCAGGATTCTCTTTTTAATCTTCATAATGGATTCTCTTCTATCAGAAAATGTGCGGGAGAGCCAGCCGTGGGTTTGACGCCGGGGCGGGCCTATATTTGCCGCGAGCCGCGCCAATGGGATTATCTCTTCTTTCTTGCCGCGCCTCTCTTTTTTGAGCTTTCGCCTGTAAGTTCGGCTTCGTCGCCCGCGACCGCTTCCGCGTCCTTCACCTTCTGAAGCAGCCAGAGCGGCTTGTCGCCTTCCCTGCGCCCCTTCATCCTGAAGAGCCGCCACAGGCCGCGCAGCCGTTTGCCCTTCAGATAAAACTTGAGCGCGCCAGCGCGCCACGCGCCCATAGGGTCTACGTCGCCTTCCATCTCGTACGTGCCAATGTCCCAGCGATAGACCTGTCCCGCGCCGTAATGGCCTTCCGAGATTTCGCCCGTGTAGGTCAGATAAGAGACGGCGTGGTCTTCCACTTCAACGGCCAGCCGCTTGACGGAAGCGTCGCGCGAAGGCCCCTTGGGCACGGCCCAGCTCTTGAGCACCCCTCCCATCTCCAGCCTGAAGTCCCAGTGAAGATGGCTCGCATGATGCTCCTGAACCACGAATCTCTGTTCCTCTTTCTTCATACTGAATGAAGCGCCTGACTTTCTAATCGTCGCTGACGGGGTCGAGGTCTCTGTTGGCGGGGCCGTTGATGACGCGGCCCGTAGAGTCGTAACGCGAGCCGTGACACGGGCAGTCCCACGTCTTCTCGTTCGTGTTCCAGTTGACTATGCAGCCAAGATGAACACAGATGGCAGACATGCGATGCACCACTCCGTCTTCGTCACGATAGACGGCCGTCTTGGACAGGCCGCCGCGAATCAGCGCGCCCTCGCCGGGCTTTACTTGCGACTCGTCGTCCACCTCGCCGGGCGTTACGTAGTCCATGAACTGAGCGGCGACGTTTAGATTCTCCTTCGTGAACTCGCCCAGAGCCGAAAGGGTCTTTCGCGCAGGGTCGTAAGTTTCGGCCCAGTGATTGTCGCGCCCCACGATGAGGTCTGTCAGCAGAAGACCAGCGATTGTCCCGTGCGTCATGCCCATGCCCGAATCGCCCGTGGCGATGTAGACGTTGGGCTCGTCCGCAGGGTTGCGCCCGATGAAAGCAAGACCGTCAATCGTCTCAAAGACCATGCCCGACCAGCGAAACTCTATCTCTATTATCTGCGGGAAGCGGAAGCGCGCCCACTTCTCAAGACGGCTATAGCGCCTGCTGAAATCATGCTCCTGACCCGTCTTGTGGTCTTCGCCGCCGATAATCAGAACCTCGTAATCGGCGTCAGCCTCTTCGGCCTTCTGCACGCGCACGTAATGATAAGGGTCTAGCGTGTCCCAGTAGAGCGCGTGCGGGACAGAGCCACGCGGTATTCGCGCGCCTATCACGTAGGTCATGTAGGGAGCCTGTTTGGTGTGTATCTCGAAGCGGTCGTTGACGGGCGAGTTGGTCGCAACCACTATGTCGCGGGCCGTGACCGTGTAGCCTCCGCTCGTTCGCACGCGCGCATCGTCGCCGCCCTGAATCTCTTCGGCGTGTGCCGCGCCGCCCGTGAAGATTAATCCGCCGTCGCGCCTCACAAGCTCCGCTAGGCTGTTCAGGTACTTCATGGGATGAAACTGCCCTTGGCTCGGAAACCGCAGACAGGAGCCGGTGTCGAATGACTCAACCGGCGCACGCTTCACGCGCTCCACGCTTTCAAGCCCCGCTCGATGGGCCGCCTTCAGCTCGTCTTCCAGAACCTTTCTGGATTTTCTGGGCGGCGCGAAGAGATAACCGTCCAGCCGCTCAAAGTCGCAGTCAATTCCCTCTTCCTGCACGATTCTCTCAATCGTGTCTATGGCCGCAGTGTGGCTCTCGGCAGCGATGCGTGCGCCGCGCTCGCCGTGCAGCCGCTCTATCTCAAAGTAGCGGTCGTCAATCGCGTTCGACAGGTGCGCGGTCGTCCTTTCGGTGTTGCCGCCGCCGACCGGGCCGTCGTCCAGCACCACCACGGAGCGGCCTTCGCGCCCCAGAAGATAAGCGGTCGTCAAGCCCGCTATACCAGCGCCCACGACGCAGACATCTGCGCTCGCGTCCGACTTCATGGCCGACCCCGAAAGCTCCTCCGAGGTCGCTCGCCAAAGTGAAACTGTTCTTCCTGAATCGCTCCTCATAATCTTTTGTCCGTCGTCTCAGGCTCTTGACAGAGCCTCCTGTTAAGTAGCAGTTTTGATTGCAGCCCGTTTGTGATTGATGAAAGTGAAGGGGGAATTTTTCAGTGTCCAGTCCGGCCAAGCTAATGGGTCATCCCATTCACCCTATGCTCATTCCTTTTCCGATTGCGCTCTGGGTCTTTTCACTCGTGGCAGACTTAATCTACCTGTGGCGCGGCGACCCGGCATGGGCATGGATAGCCTTTTACACCTTGGCGGGCGGAATTCTGGGCGCTATTCTGGCGGCCGTCTTCGGCATCATAGATTACTTTTCAATTCGAGATAAAAGAGTATCCAGAATCGCCGCGTGGCACGCGCGCTTCAACGTGCTGGCGCTCTTGCTCTTCGCCGCGAGCTTCTACCTGAGAACCTTGAGCGGCGCGGGGCTGGTAGGTGGAAGCTTCACAATCCCGCTTCTGCTTTCGATAGCAGGCGTGGCCAGCGTCACCATTAGCGGCTGGCTCGGCGGCGAGCTTGTCTACAAGCATGGAGTGGCCGTAGAGAAGTAAAGCCCCAGGCTCCATGTCCCAAGTTAAAAGAGAGAATCTTTGGCCTTGAGACACGGAGCCTGAGACTTTAGAGACGCTCAGTCACGACTGCCTTCTCTGTTTTCGAGGTCTTGTTCGACCGTCTCCCGGTCGCCTTCGGCTGTGCCGGGTGTTCTTCCGGGGTCGCCCGTCTGCGGCTCGTCGCCTGAAGACGAGCCGCCCGATTCGCCCCGTTGGCCTTCACCTTTTTTCTCTTCCGCCATACGTTCCTCCATAAGCAATGAACGATTATCGCCAGCCTCGCTCACTGTTTATCGTTCCGGTCTACGCGCCTTTGCCTGAAGCCTGACCATCAGAAGCGCTCGTCTCCATCAACTGCTTGAAGCGGCGCAGGTCTTCACGAATCTGCTGCGACGGCTCTTCTCCGAAAAGCTTGGCCACAGCTGCGCCGATTGCGCCGCCCGGCGGGTCGTACTTGAGGACGACGCGAACCTCAGTGCCGCCTCCGCCCGGAGCCGCAGTGAAGTGAACGGAACCCGCGTTATCTACCTGCGAGCCTTCGAGCGAGCGCCAAGCTATCAGCTCGCCCTGCTTCTCGTTGTAGACTTCCGCGTCCCATTCAACGCTCGTTCCGGCAGGAGCCTTTGCAACCCAGTGCGAGCGATTGCCGCTAGCCGTCACGGACTCAAGGTGATCCATGAAGCGCGGCAGGTTCTCGAAGTTGCGCCAGAAGCCGTAAAGCTCCTCGGGCGTGCGGTTGTTGATGACTATGCTCTCTTCCACTTTGATACCGCGCTCGGCCGGGACGCTCACCACGGGGCTCTTCTCGCCCGTGGCTGTTCCGGTAGTGTTGATGCCTGCGGCCTCGTACATGGCGCAATGGCCGCTCGTGCCGCGATAGATGAGAGAGCCGCCGACCAGAGCAAGGACTGCGCCTCCCCAAGAGCCGCTCCTGATAAGCTGCGTGAGGCCGTAGACCGCGAGCGCGCCGCCGCCCAGTGCCGAAGCCCAGCGCTCCGTCTGTCCTACGTTCACTTCTCCACTGAACATTCCGGGCACATTCCAGCCGCGCTCGCCGCCTTCATTGCCGGTTTCCGTTCCGGTGACACCTGCCTGCTCAAGTGCCTCTTGCATTGATTCTGCCATTTTCTATTCCTCCGATAGTTCTGTTACTTTTTTTGCGTCGCTCAAGAGTCGCACCAATGTTTGACGAAGCTTGTGCGAAACCGTCTCTTTAGTTCTGAAATTCGGGGGAATTTTGAAGGGGAAGAAAAGGGGAGAAATGTCGCGGGAGAGAAAAGCCTCTACTCTTTATAGCCGTTCGGGTGTTCCCGCATCCATGCCCAAGCCGACTGTATGATGACTTTCAAGTCCTGCCTTTCGGGCCGCCACGCAAGCTCGCTTCTGATTCTTTCAGAGCTTGCTATCAGCACGGCGGGGTCGCCTGCCCGGCGCGCGCCCGTGCGAACCTTTATCTCGCGGCCCGTAACGGCGCGGGCTGTTTCTATCACCTCGCTGACAGAGTAGCCTTCGCCTCCGCAGCCTAGATTATAAATGCGGCTTCGCTCATCCAGCACGCCGAGCGCGAGTATGTGCGCACGCGCAAGGTCAACGACGTGTATGTAGTCGCGCACGCACGTTCCGTCTCGCGTAGGGTAATCGTCGCCGTAAACTTCTACGTGGGAGCGGCGACCGGACGCGGCTTGCAGGACAATCGGAATCAGGTGCGATTCGGGGTCGTGCGACTCGCCGCAAGACTGTGTCGCGCCGGCAGCGTTGAAGTAGCGAAGTGAAGCGTAGCGAAGGTTGTAGGCTTGGTCGTACCAGTTGAGCGCGCGCTCGAAGGCAAGCTTGGATTCGCCGTAAGGGTTGGTCGGGCTCGTCGCGTCCTGTTCCTCTATGGGCTGCTTCTCCGGCTCGCCGTAGACGGCTGCGGTCGAAGAGAAGACCAGCCGCTTCACATCCTCCGCCAGCATTGCTTCCAGCAGCGCGAGTCCGGCGACCACGTTGTTGCGGTAATACTTCGCGGGCTTCTCAACCGATTCACCCACGAGCGAATCAGCCGCCATGTGAATCACCGCCTCGATGCGGTTTTCACTGAGCGCGCGGCGCACGCGCTCCACGTCCATCAGGTCGCCTTCGATGAGCTTGGCTTCACTGACAACGGCCTCGCGGTGCCCCTTGTAAAGACTGTCGTAGACGACCGCTTCGTGGCCGCCCCGGACAAGCTCTTCCGTCACCACGCTCCCTATGTACCCGGCCCCGCCTGTGACAAGAACACGCATAAGAGTTTCAGAGATAACAGGTAGAAGCTGCCCGAGCCCTTATCTTTAAGAGGCCGCCACCTCGGAGGCGGCAGACGCCGCCGGGCGGCTCTTATTCTGAGACGAGTCAGCATGCACGTAGTAGAGAATGCGATTGCAGTTTTCGCACACTATTATCTCTTCGCCGCGACGGACTTCGGCCATGACCTGCGGCCTGAGCGCCATGAAGCAGGCTGAGCATGAGCCGTTGCGAGCTTCCGCCAGCGCCACGCCGTCGCGTATGCGCGTGACTAGTCGGTTGTAAGTAGCGCTCAACTGTTTCGGCAGGACTTCTATCAGCCGCGCGCGCTCTTCGCGGCTCACTGCGAGCTGTTCTGTCTGTACTCGTGTCTGTTCTTCGAAGGCACGCATGCGCTCGTCGTGCTCGGCCTGCATGTTGGAGATTTCAGGCTCGCGTTCTTTAAGCTCTCGCTCGGCCTGCTCAAGCGTCTCCATCTTTTCGAGCGTCTGCGTCTCAAGCTGGGAAATCTGTTTGCGCGCGGCGTCCGCTTCACGAATCGCTGCGGTGTATTCATGCTCGTTCTTCGAAGACATCAGGTTGCGCTCGGCCCGTTCAAGGCGTGCGCGCTGCTCCTGTAGCTCCGTTTCAAGCCGCGTGCGCTCCTGACGCGCATCGTCGCGCCGCATTTCTATGGCCCGAATATCAAAGGCGCGCTGCTCGAACTCTTTTTCGATATCAGCGCGCCTTTGAGGGATGCTATCTATTTCGGATTGTAGTCTACGTATGCTTGTGTCTGCGTTCTGCAAAGCGATTAACTGCTCTAATTCCGCTTTCACTCTCTTCTCTCCTTAAAAGATCAGGACTCATAAAAAGGATGAAACCTGCCTGCTCTCCTGAAAGACAAATCATCACACATTCGGCCCCCGCACGCAAGTTAAGAACAGAAAGACGCGGCGAAAGACTTTAAGCTTCTCTTTCGCCGCGTCCGGTCATGGCTCTACAAGCTGTGGAATTTTACTTTGCGCCGACGGCCAAGGCCGCGTTGATGCGCCCTCCCGTCACGACTTTTCCTTTCAGAGCAGGCAAGGGGTCTGTCGCATCCATCAATCGCTGGCGCAACTCCTTGACCGACATGTCCGGCTCAAGTGAAAGCACGAGCGCCGCCACGCCCACGACTTCGGGCGTAGCCATGGAGGTTCCCGAATGCTCTTCGAACGTCCCGTTGAGCCAAGTGCTCAGAATCTCCGCGCCCGGCGCGGCTACGTGAACAGTCTTTGCTCCGTAGTTCGAGAAGGAGGCCAACTCGTCGTTGCGGTTCAGGGCCGCCACCGAGATGACGTTCGGCAGATTGTAGCCCGCAGGATAATGGGGCGAGCGGTCTGCGTCCGCGCTCGAATTGCCGCTTGCCGCGACAAAGAGAATGCCCTCGTCACCGGCTTCACGAATCGCGTCCTCAAGCGCCTTTGACTTGGCGGTCGAGCCCCAGCTTGCATTGATGACCCGCACGTTGACGCCCGCGCGCTTGCGCTCAATCACATAGTTGATGGCCTTGATAGCATCCTTGGTAGTCCCAGACCCGTTGGCGTTCATGAACTTCAAGGGCATTATCTCGACCTTCCAGTTGACGCCCGCGATGCCTTCGCTGTTGTCGCCCTCCGCGCCAATGATGCCCGCGCAGTGTGTGCCGTGGCCGTTATCGTCCATGGGGTCGCCCGTGTTCTCTATGGCGTTGAAGCCGTGCGTGTCGTCAATCGTGCCGATTTCCTCGTCAGAGTAACGGGCCATGTTGGGCGGTCGCACCCAGATGTTGTTGACAAGGTCTCGATGCGTGTAATCAACGCCGCTATCGAGTACGGCCACGACCACCTTGTTGCTGCCCTTCGTCTTTTCCCATGCGGTCAAGGCGCTGATGTCAGCCTTAGCCTGACCGCCGCGCTGGCCCGTGTTCTGAAGCGACCACTGGTCACCGAACATAGGGTCGTTCGGCCCGCTCTGAGCCGAATCGAGATAGCTGGGAGGAGTCACGCCGGTCGGCTCAGGCTCAAGGTTGATGGAGTAGTTCGGCTCCGCGTACTCCACGTCCGGCAGGCTGCGGTAGCCGTTGACGACAGACTCCACGTCCAGCCCGTCCTCGTCCTCCATCACCACCAGATTGTTGACCGACTCTATGCGGTCTTCAATGCGGTCGTTCTGGCGCAGGGCAATTGACTTGATTCTGTCCAGAGTCGTGCCCGGGCGAAAGCGCACCAGCACTTCGGAGGCGCGCGGGCGCGTCACGGTCGTCTTCTGGGTAGTGGTGATGACAGTGCGTGTGCGTCTGGGATGCCAGTCGCGCTGCCAGCGACGAATCTGCCCGGCCATAGCGGCCAGCATGACAATCGCCACGGCCAATAATAGATGCTTAGGGAAATTCTGCCGGTTCATCTTAATACCTCAAAAACAGTCTGGAGAGTCCGGAGAGTCTAGAGAGTCCATAGAGTCAACTGGTTCTTCTCTCCAGACTCTCTAGACTCTTTCATATCTTATGGTTCGAGCCTTTGTAGTTGAAGAGGCGTAGTTGATCGCGTCCGGCGCGGTACTCGTAGCCTTTGCCCGAAGCGCTCAGGCGTATACGCCAGCCGGGGGTAATCATCTGCCCACTCATCTCGTCTTCGACCGGCGCGCCGAGCGCCATGTCCGGGAAGTCCGACTGCTCTACGGCTTCCTCTTTTATCTCTGAATCCGGGACGCCGAGGCGCTTTGCCAAATCGGCCCGCGCGCGTTTGACGGCATCATCCTTGCTCAAGGCCATTCCTTAGACTCCTTTGAAAGAGACGGCTCTCGTCTCTTAAGATAAAGAATACCGAGAAGTGGATGCCTGTCGCTGTCCGTTCTTTCCGGTATCCGTTCCGTCTCTGCCATTATTCTGCTCCCGCGCGGGGCGGCAAGTCAAAGTTTTTGAAGTATCGCGGCAAAGTTTCTATGCCTGAAAGTTCGGAAGAGATACGAGCGATTGCAGACAAGCTCTACGACGGGCGCGAGCAACCCGGCTCCGTGCGCCGCAGCCTTGAGCTGCTCGGGGAAGCTGCCGACGATTACGGAGCGCTGTGGCGGCTGAGCCGCGCACACTTTTTTCTGGGTCAGGAGGCGCGCGACCGAGAGGAAGCCCGCTCGCATCATCTGGCGGGAGTTGATGCGGGAAGGCGTGCCGTGCGAGTTTCCGGCGCGGCCGTCGAGGGCCGTTTCTGGCTCGGCGTCAACCTCGCCCTTCTGGCTCAGCTTGAGAAACCTCTGAGCGCGATTCGAGCGGCGCTAGGCGCTCGGCGCGAGCTTAAGAGAGCCGCAGAGATAGACCCGGCCTATCACGCGGCTGGCCCCTTGCGAGTGCTGGCGCGTCTGGAATCAAAGCTCCCGCGCATCTTGGGCGGCGGAAAGAATCGCGCCCGCGCTCACTTTGAAGAGGCCATGCGCCTCGCGCCTTCAAACACCGTCACGCGAATCTACTTCGCGGAGCTGCTGCTGGAATGCGGAGACGCGGAGCGAGCCCGCGCAGAATTAGAAGCTCTGCTGTCCGTCCCTTTCGACCCCGCGTGGGCCTTTGAAATCAAGCGCGACAGGGAAAGAGCCGGAGAATTGGTTCACCGGCTCATTGATTCAATGAATCAATGAGCCGGTGAGCCATTGAATCAATCATCTCAGGTCGCCGTAGAGATGTTGGAGCAGTGTGGTGATGGCTATGGCGGCAGTCTCCGCGCGTAAGATGCGCCCGCCGAGGGTTATGATTTGCCAGTCGCGGTCGCGCGCCTGTTGAATCTCTTCATCCGTCCAGCCGCCTTCGGGGCCTACAAGCGCCGTGAGGCTATGCGGCATGGCCGACGTGTTTAAGCTTTGCGCGAGGCTACGGCCGCCGCGCTCTACGAACATCAAAGCCAGTTCGTCGGAGCGATTCTCTAAAAGAGAATCGAAGCCTATTGGCTCTTCGATTTCGGGGAGGCGTGCGCGGCCCGATTGTTTGGCCGCCTCAAGCGATATGCGTCGCCAGCGAGCGGTGCGCTTTTCCGCGTCACGCTCATCGCGCAGCCGTATGTCGGAGAGCTTGGTCGTCACGGGCACTATCTTCATCACGCCAAGCTCCGTAGCCTTCTGCACGGACAAGTCGAACTTCTCGCCCTTAAGGAGCGCGAGCGCCAGAGTCAAATCGAGCGCGGATTCGGGGCTCGCGGCTTCGACCTCTTCAAGAACGCTGAGCGCGGCGGCGTCGCGTCTCAGGCTCTCTATGCGGCAGAGGTACTCTCGCCCGAGCCCGTCGAAGACGAAAACCTCGTCGCCCGGCTTGAGCCTCAGCACACCCCGCATGTGCTGCGCCTCTTCGGCCGCGAGCGTCACGTCCTGTCCTCGCCGGAACTCCTCCGGCGGCGCATAGAATCTACGACGAGACATAGAGAGAAACCGCTAAATTATCATCGCTACCCATTCGCCCTTGGCCGTGGTTTCGGGTTGCTGTGTGACGCCAAGCTCGTGAAGACGGCTGCGCACTAGCTCCGCCTGCGAGTCCAGTATGCCTGAGAGAATCAGTCGTCCGCAGGTAGCGGAAATCAGGGCGGGCAGAAGCGGCACAATCACGTCGGCAGTCAGGTTGGCGCAGACCAAGTCGGCGGAGGCCGTCTGTTCATCCAGCGTTCCTGAGCGAAAGCTTGTGCGGTCTGCGACACCATTCAGGCGCGCGTTCTCGCGCGCAATCTCTACGGCGTCCGCGTCCGTGTCGCAGGCTTCTATGCGCGCATCAGGCGAAAGAAGCGCGGCGGCGATTGAGAGGATGCCTGTGCCCGTGCCCACGTCCAGAAAGCTCCCGCCCTTGAAATATTTTTCGATTGCTTCGAGGCAGAGGCGCGTGGTTTCATGCGTGCCTGTGCCGAAGGCCATGCCCGGCTCAATCCGTATCACGAGCCGCTCTTCCCGCTCGCTAATCTCGCTCCAAGGCGGCGCGATGATGAACCGCTCTCCGACGCGCACGGGCTGCCAGGACTTCTTCCATTCGCCCAGCCAGTCGCGGTCTGCCACCTCTCGGACGTTCATATCACGCGCCGAAGAGGTGGGAAGATTGTAGAGCCTCAAGGCGTCTAGAAGCGCTAGGCGCACGCGCTCTCGTTCGGGCGTCGAGTCGAAGTAGGCCGTGACGATGATAGTCTCGCCCGCATCACGCGGCGCATTGGGGCCGAGCTGGTTTATCTCCGTGCCGAGCGCCCCCGCTTCCATCAGAGCGTACTCTATGGCCTCCGTAGCGGCCTGCTCAATCCGCACGTCAAGCGCGTACCAGACCCGCGCCGCGCTCTCTTCGACTCGTGCATCTTCCACTTCTCTCATTTGCCTTTGCCGTGTATGCCGAGCGTGTCGAGCAGGTGCTCGCGGTCGCGCCAGCCCTCTTCGACTTTGACGAACAGCTCAAGGTGGCAGCGATGCCCAAGCAGGCGCTCCACGTCCTGACGGGCGCGCGTGCCTATCTCGCGCAGCCGCTCCGCCTGATGGCCTATGATTATCTTCTTCTGCGTGGGGCGCTCTACGAAGATGGCGCAGAAGATGCGCGCGAAGTCTTCGCGCTCCTGCTCGAACTTTTCCGTGACGACGGCCGTGACGTAGGGAAGCTCTTCGCCGGTCGCGTGCAGGATTTTTTCGCGCACTATCTCCGCTATCAGATTTCTAATCGGCTGGTCGGTCAATTCGTCTTCACCGAAGATGGGCTCGCCCTCCGGCAGGTTCCGAATCATCTCTTCCAGAAGAACCTCCAACTGGTCGCCCTTCAAAGCCGAGAGCGGCACGACCGCGCGCCAGTCGTACTCCTGCGCGTACAGTTCCATAAGAGGAAGAAGCTTAGACTTATCCTGAATCCGGTCGGTCTTGTTGAGCAGCAGGAGCGAGGGCTTCGCGGCCTCTTTGACTAAATCGAGCACGAAGCGGTCGCCGTTGCCGGTGGGCGCGGAGGCGTCGCGTATCAGGCAGACGAGGTCTACGCCTTCGAGGGCTTCGTGAACGGCGGCCATCATGCGGCGGTTCAGCAGGTAGCCGGGCTTGTGTACGCCGGGCGTGTCAACCAGCACAATCTGACCTGCGGGGCGCGTAATCACGCCTTCGATGCGATAGCGCGTCGTCTGCGGCTTGTTGGAGACGGCGGCAATCTTTTCGCCCACGAGCCGGTTGAGCAGCGTGGACTTTCCGGCGTTTGGCCGCCCGACCAGCGCCACGTAGCCGCTTCTATACACGTTAGCTTCCGACTCTTCAGCCATCAAAACAGTCTCCCGTATGAAAGGCGAGTTCTAGCATCATTCCGTATATCCTGTCCATTCCCTGCGAGTGATTACCGGGAATCATTCCGCACATGGAAGGAAAAGAGGACGCCGCTTGCAGAAGCTAATCAGCCTGCAAGCGGCGTCCGTGTTGTGCTGAAGAGATTGCTTAGCGCGCAGCTTTATGCTGGGCCGTGCGCGAAGGGTGATTCTCTTCCTCCTGCTGGTTGTTAATCAGGGCGTAGAGCTTGTTGGCCTTATCAGCGTCCAGCGTTCTCAAGACCCTGTACTCCGCCATGGCTCCTTCGCGGTTGCCAAGCAGTATGAAAGTGCGGCCACGCATGTAGCGAAGCTCCGCGTTGTTGGGCTGAAGCTGTACCGCTCGCTCGTAAGAGTCGGCAGCCTGCTCGTAGCGGCGCACGTTAAAGTACGCGTCGCCCAGATACCAGTGGGCCGCAGGCCAGCGCGGGTTTGCGCGTGTGGCCGCCTGATAGAAAGGAATTGACTCCGCATACTGGCCGTTGTTGTAGTAGGTGTTGCCCATGCCGAGATGCGCTTCCGAATTGTTCGGGTCAATCTTAAGGGCTATCTCGTAAACGTTGCGCCCCTCGTCGTATTGCTTGGCCTCCGTATAAAGGTCGCCCGCGAGGATGTACTCTTTGAGGGCTTCCTGATTGCGTCGCAGGTTCAGGTAAGCGTCCGCCAGATACCAGTGCGCCGTGGCCCACTTGGGGCTGATGCGCGCCGCCGCCTGATACGGCGCGACCGACTCCGCGTACTGCTTGGAATTGTAGTAGGAGTTGCCCAGAGAAAACTGCGCGTCATCGTCGTTCGGGTTCAGCCTGACCGCCTGTCTGAGATAGGGAATCGCGTCCGTATATCTCTTAAGCGCGTTATAGGTGCTGCCCAGAGCCCTGAGCGCTTCCTGATAATCCGCCTTAATATTAATAGCGTTCAGGTAGGACGTGGCGGCCTCACTATAGAGTTGGAGCGCGTGATAAGCATCGCCCAGATAGAAATGGGCCGTCTCCCACTGAGGGTCAAGCTGCGCCGCCCTCTGATAGGCGGTGACCGATTCCTGATAGCGCTCCGCATTGTATAGAGCGTTCCCCAAATCGAACCACGCCTCCGAGTCATTCGGCGTCACTCGAACCAGACGCTGGTAGACTTCAGCCGCGCGGTCGTACTGGCGGGCCTGAAAAAATGCGTCGCCCTGTCTGTCCAGCTCGTCCGCGCTGGGGCCGGTGGGCTGCGGGGTGCGGGAAGTAGCAGTGGACGGGGTGGTCGGAGTCGTGCGTCTTCTGCTGCCGCGCCGCACGTTGCGTCTCGCGGTGGGAGCGCTCCCGCTACGCGTGGAGACGGTTGAGCGGCCACTTGCGCCGCCACTTGCACCGCCACTGATGTCGCCGCCGCCGCCGGTAGTGCCGCCGGGGCCGCCGCCGTGTCCCTGCCCGAGCGCCGCGCTCTCTACGCCGCACAGCACCATGAAAACTCCTAAGACAAGGGCCGCGTGGCGCAAACTAAACTCTTTAATCTTCATCTTTGAACTCCTGAAGGTGGTTAAAATCTGCTCTTATAGCAAAACTTCCTGCGAAAGTTTTTATCCAGAGTGCCAGCGCGGGTAGAACGTTCTCTTTTATGGTTTCTTGCGCACCCGAACCGCGAAGATTGACGCGCGCCGCCGCCTGTTTTTGCTCTGGCCCAGCCGGGTCTAAGTAGTAGCAAAGTGCGAGTAAATAGTAAATGGTGAATAGAGAGAAGCGTTTCGTCCATTCACCATTTACCCTTCACTATTTCTTCATAGCCATCTCGCCGTTGAGGCGCAGAATCTCCAGCGTCATCTCGGCCGAGGCGTACATGTCTTTGACATCGAGCCATTCGTTGACGGTATGTATGGCGCGCATCCCCGTGCCCAGATTGGCGCATTCAATGCCCTTGCGGTTGAAGATGTTCGCGTCGCAGCCGCCGCCCGAAGCCATAGTCTTCACGTCGAGCCCCATGCGCGCCGCCGCCTGCAACACAAGCTGCACCACGCGCGATTCGTCAGACACATCCATGGAGTAATATTCCGCTTCGACCGTAGATTCGACACGGGCTTTCGTTGTCTTGCCTTCGACCGTGACCTCTTTTCCTGCTGCGGCCTCTTCAAAGCATTTGACCATGTGGTCGCACTGCGCCTTGAGCTTCTCTTCGCTCAGGGAGCGCGCCTCGCCCTTCAGGTAGACAAGGTTCGTGATGATGTTGGTGGCTTCGCCGCCGCGTATGACGCCTATGTTGGCGGTCGTCTCGTGGTCTATGCGCCCCAGCTTCATGTTGTTGATGGCTTCGGCCGCGATGCGTATGGCGGAGATGCCGAACTCAGGAGCCACGCCCGCGTGCGATTCCAGCCCGTGAACCTTGAACTCAAGGTGATTGGCCGAAGGCCCTTTGGTGAAGAGAAAGCCGGGGTCGTCGGAATCGAAGACGATGCCGTACTTGGAGCGTATGCGCGAAACGTCCAGATGCTTTGCGCCGAGCAGTCCCACCTCTTCGCAGATGGAGAAGACGGCTTCTATGTCCGTGTGCGGGATGTTCTGCTCTTTGAGGCAGCGAATGGTTTCGATGATGACGGCGCAGCCGGATTTGTCGTCGCCGCCGAGAACCGTCGTCCCGTCCGTGCGTATGATGTCGCCTTCGACAATCGGCTTAACATTTTCGCCGGGGACGACCGTATCCATGTGCGCGCTCATCATAATAGGCTCCGCATCGGGGATGGTTCCCTTGAAGCGGGCTATGACGTTGCCGGAGTTGCCGCCCACCTTCTCGCCCGCGTCGTCAATCTCAACCTCCGCGCCCATCTCTTCGCAATACTTCTTAATCCGCTCGGCCACGTCGCGCTCTTTCCGCGAGTGGCTGTCAATCTGTACAAGTTCCAGAAGAAGATTCTTGATGCGCTCCTGATTAATCATCGCTCCTCCATAAAGCAGTGATGAGTGACGAGTGACAAGTGACCGGATAAAGCAGCTTGTTCCTGCCCATCACTCGTCACCTGTCACTTATCACTGTTTTTTGAATCCTACTACACGCTTGAAGGCGTGCGCTACTGTTTCCGGAGCTTAAGAGCGCCACTCTTGGCCGCGCTCGTTGATGCGGTCAAGCTCTCGTTGCAGTTCCTCGCGCTTTGCCTCAAGCTCGCGGTCGTCCGCGTCCGGCGCTACGAAGATGGGCGGGGCGATTGTCACCAGCGCGCGCGTAAACGGCAGAGGAACCTGAAAGCAATCCCAGCTACCGGCGGCCCAGTAGCGGGCGGGCGTAATCGAGAAGGGCAGAATCGGATGGCCCGTCTTTTTCGCTAAGATTACCGCGCCCATCTTGGCCACGCGGCGCGGCCCCTTCGGGCCGTCAATGGTGAAAGCGGTCGGGCTGCCCTTTCGCATGAGCTTGACCATCTCAACAACAGCGCCTACGGCCCCGCGCGTGGAGGAGCCGCGAGCCGCGCCGTACCCGAATCGCTGTATGAAGCGGGCTATGTACTCTCCGTCAAAGCTCTGGGAGGTCATGACGACTATGCGGCGCTGCTGCCAGAAGTGTGTGGCCAGAAAGACCTGCTCGTGCCAGAAGGTGTAAATCGGAATCAGCCCGTCTCTTGAGACAGCCTCCCAGTTCTCCCAGCCCTCCACACGAAAGCGCGTCGAGCCGCCTATTATCTTTATCAAAAGATAGAAGAGCAGGTCTGCCGCCCGTATCATCAGGCGCTTTTTCAGGGGATATTGCGAGAGGTCGCGGAAGGAGTAGGCGCGCACCTCGGCGCCCGCGCGTTCTCCATTCGTGCGCCTCGCTCGATTAGTCTTTTCAGCCGTCACTTGCATCAGTTCCGGCAAAGGGTAAAAGGAAAACTGGAAAAAGAAAAGCCGCCGCAGAGGGGCATTGCGTGGTGAAATCGCAAGTTTGCCCTTTACCTTTGGCGCAAATTGAATATTATTTGAAACGTGAGACCCCTTTCCGGCGTATAGCGCATCGCTATGGGCATAGACTGTGGGGGCATCTCCCGCCTCGTACGCGAAAAAGTCCGAACGGCACAGAGGTTGATGGATAAACGACGAATTCTCATCGTCGATGATAATGACGAACTGCGCACTGCGCTGGAGAAAGTCCTGCGCGAGCTGGGCCATGACGTGGTCGCAATCGGTGACCGCGAGGTAGCCCTCATGCGCGCAGACCTTGACGGGTTCGACCTGATTATCTCTGACCTGACGGATGACGCCGAATCGGGCGTCGAAATCCTCTCGGAGCTTCAAAGACAGCGCTTGGCTGTCCCCGTGGTCGTCTCCTCGGATGAAGCACAAAAGCCGGGCATAGTTAAAGCCTTCAAGATGGGCGCGGCCAACTTCGTCAGAACGCCCTACAACAATGACGAGCTGCGGACAATCGTAGAAAAGACGCTCTCCTACAAGCTGCGCTTTGTTGAAGATTTGAAGGTGCTGCCCTACATACGGGAGAAGATTGATTTCGAGCTTCCCTCGGACGTATCGCTCATGCACGGCGTCCTGCAATACTTAATCGAGCGCGTGGCGCTGCTCGGCGTCATCAAGCCGGAGCGCTCCAACCTCTACGTGGCCTTGGACGAAGCCTTCGTCAACGCGGTCAAGCACGGCAACAAGAACGACCCGACAAAGCTGGTGCGCATCACGGCCGAGCTTTCCGCCAAAGAATGCCGCTTCACCGTCGAAGACGAAGGCGAGGGTTTTAACGTGCAGGAGATTCCAAACCCCTGCGACCCGGAAAATCTCTTCAAAGCTTCGGGCAGGGGCGTGCTGCTCATCTACAACATCATGGACGAGGTTAAGTACAACGAGCGCGGCAACCAACTGACGATGATTAAGCGCCCCGAAGACTCCTTTGAAAACGACTTGATTGAATCCCTCAACGACCGGGACGACACGCGCGCGCACAACTGAGATGCCGCAGCCCAAAGCG
Organism: Pyrinomonadaceae bacterium; assembly: GCA_036389255.1. GTDB lineage: Bacteria > Acidobacteriota > Blastocatellia > Pyrinomonadales > Pyrinomonadaceae > JACVRN01. The sequence continues at coordinate 210,254 of DASVQI010000041.1, read as the reverse complement.
CAAGGCTTCCTTGCAGAATGGCCATGGTGGCTTCCCCCCGCACTTCTCTCACTCGCACTGGCTCTATACTTCGTTGACCCTTTCATAGGCGACTGGGACGCGCTCGATTACACGGTGCTAGCTCTAAACGGCAAGCCTTCGACGCTGCTTCTGGGACGCTCGCTCTTCATCTTCTACAATCGCGCTCTCTGGCTCACGGCTCACACGCTCTTTAATCTCCCGCCGGAGAAAGCCTACCTGCTCTTCAAGTACGCGGTCGTAGCGCAGAGCCCTCTGGCAGTCATGGTCTGGTGGCGAGTGACGCGCGAGCTGGCGAAATCAAGAGAGGCGGCGAGCATAGCCGCGCTCCTGCTGGCGACTTCATCCTTCTATATAATCTATAGCGGGCAGGTGATGACGGAGATTCCGTCCATACTTTTACTGGGCGTGAGTCTGCTCATTCACCTGCGGGGCCTTGCTAGAAGAAGCTTCCCCGTGGTGATAGCGGGCGCTGCGCTGATGGGCCTGAGCGTCAACCTGCGAGAGGCCACGGCGCTCTACGGCGTCTGGCTAGTGCTTTCTCCCTTCGTCTGCGGGTGGCGGCTCGGTCGCCGCGAGGTGATGACAATCGCGCTCGCCTGCGTGGTCTTTTTCATCTTCGCGCTCGGCGGGTTTGGCTTCTTCTATCTGCTGAACGTTGGCGATTACCGTTACGAGTGGGAGACGAGCTTTCATGCTCTGCGTGAGGAATCAAAGCGGCATCCCGTGCGGCTGGCGAACATGGGGCCGCTCATGTGGTACTTCCTTCTGGCAGCGCCCGTCGTTTTGGTAAGCTTTCCCTTTGCCGTTTGGAGAGAGTGGAAGAGGCGCGGCCTGACGCCGCTTCTTCTGCTGGGAGTCATAGGCTTTCTCGCCAACCTGTCGTTAATCATTCACTACAGCGTGGTGCTCAACGGTCGCTACCTGCTGACGGGAGTTCCGGCGATGATTCCCTTGGTCGGCTCTTACTTGATGGAAGCGCAAGTGTCGCTTCTGGGCAATCGCAGGCGCGCGTTCATCTCTGCGGTCGTAGGCGCTGGGCTTGCCACTGCGCTCTTTAGCAGCTATTACTGGCCGGGCAATTACGCTTACGCTTTGAGCCGTGCGCGCTCTAAGGATTACGGCGAGCGCCTTGTCTTGCTGCCGCAGGACGCCGTGGTCATAGCGGGAGGTCAGACCGTGGGAGTCACTTACTGGCGCGGAGTTGGCTTAGGCCGTTGGGACGCCATCGGCACCGGCGCTGGCTGGCCCGGCGCGGCGCTTCCATCCGAGATAGAAAGAGATTTGAATAGCGGCCGCAGAGTCTTCATAGATACAGACCCTCGCTGGTGGACTCCCTGCGGCTGGCAACTGGCGGAGATTCGACAACTGACGGAACTCGAAAAGCGGTTTCGCTTCCGGCGCGCCTCGGAGACAATCTTTGAGATAAGACCGCCTGACGACCCGTCGGCGCAGGACGCCCCTAACTTAGAGAAGCTTCTGCCTGAGAACAGGCCGGAAGATGCAAAATATTGTTCGGGTTGATTAGCACTGGCGGGACTTCGGATGAAGTTACGCGTGGCCGGGCGGCCGGCGCGGGGCTGTGGCGAAGCTGGCGCTGGTGGCTTCCGCCCGCGCTCGTCTCCCTGTTGCTGGCGCTTCTCTATCTAGACCCTTTCATAGGCGACTGGGACGCGCTGGATTACACGATTCTTTCTCTGCGCGGCGCTCCCTCTTCCATGGCGCTTGGCCGCTCGCTCTTCATCTTCACGAACTTCGCTCTCTGGCGCGCGGCTCACAAGCTCTTCGGCCTAGAGGCTGCGGACGCTTACCTGCTGTTCAAGAGCGCGGTTGTATTGACGAGCGTGCTCGGCTCTATAGCCTGCTGGGCTCTGGCCCGCGAGGTGACGGGCTCGGAAAAGACCGCAACCGTCGCAGCCGTTCTGGTTGCGCTTTCGCCGTCCTACATAGTCTATAGCGGGCAGGTGATGACGGAGATTCCGTCGCTGATGTTGCTGGCCGTAAGCCTTACCATCTACCTACGCGGGGTCTGGACGGGCCGCCTGTGGCTGATGCTCTTGGGCGCAGCCCTTCTGGGCGCAGATGTCAACGTGCGCGAAACCGTAGGCTTTTACGGAGCGTGGCTGGTGGCAGCGCCTCTGGCCTGCGGGTGGAAGATTGGGCGAAAGCAGGTGGCTGCGGTCACACTCTCAATCGTCGTCTTTCTACTGTTTGCGCTGGTGCCGTTCGCCCTGTGGTTCTGGACGGACGCGGGCGGCTTTCGCGCATCGTGGAACGGCTGGCGCGAGACGATGCGGGACGAGGCTGCGCGTCATCCGATTCAGCTTTCCAACGCGCTTCCATTTCTGCTCTTCTCGTTTATGACTTCGCCGCCGGTCTTCCTGTCGCTGCCCTTCGCCTTCTTTAAGGAGTGGCGGGAGAGAAGATTTTCGCCTCAGCTAGCGCTCGGAGCCGTGGGGCTTTTCAGCACCCTGCTGCTTTTTCTCAACTACAGCACGACCGTCAACTGGCGCTACTTTCTGACGGGGCTGCCCGCGCTGGCCCCGCTCGCGGCCTCCTTTTTCATGAGCCGTGCGACTCGCAAGGCTGGTAATCCCCGGCGCGCCTTTCTCTTGATACTGATTTGTCTGGGGCTGACGCTTCCGTTCACTCTCTTCTCGCTGCGCTCTCTGCGTAAAGGGTTCCTTGAAAAGCACTCGATGATGAAGAGCTACAGGGAGCGCCTTGTCTTGCTGCCGCAGGACGCCGTAGTCATAGCCGGAGGTCAGACCGTCGGCGTCACCTACTGGCGCGGAGTTGGCTTAGGCCGTTGGGACGCCATCGGCACCGGCGCTGGCTGGCCCGGCGGCGAGCGGATTCAGCCCCTCATAGAATCCTATTTGAAGGAAGGCCGCCGCGTCTTTCTGGACACGGACGCGCGGCTCTGGGCTCCGTGCGGCTGGCAGTTAGAAGAGACAAGAGAGATTGTGAAGCTAGAAAAGCGGTTTCGCTTCCGGCGCGTCTCGGAGACAATCTTCGAGGTAAGACCGGCTGACGACGCCTCTGCCGTGGACGCTCCGCATCTGGAAAAGCTTCTGCCCGAGAACAGGGCGGCGGAGATGAAAGACTGCGGCCCCACGCGCTAGGCTTTCCCCGAGGCTTAGGAAAAACGATTGACTCGTGGACTGAATTGGTTACATACTTTCTCTTGCCCGCCTCACCTCTAAATTCAGAAAAGAGGTATTCGGTTATCATGAAGAGAATCATTGGTAACTTTGCGTTCTGGGTCTGCATCATGCTGATGACAACGGCGGCGCTTCATCTGGTGCTGGACGCATTTTTCCTCTCGCCCGTGAGCAAGATTAAGCTGGTTTAAGTGAGTCTAGCTGACCGGTCGAGCCGGACTGGAATAATTATAAAAGCTTATGACCAATCGTCGTGAGTTCCTGCGTGGCGCGGGCCTTGCCGCGCTCGGCCTTCCCCTGCTTCGCACTTCGTTCGGCCTCGCGGCGCAGCATTCTTGCATCGTCATCGGAGCGGGCCTCTCCGGCCTTGCGGCCGCTTATGCTCTGAAGCGTGCGGGCTGGCGCGTCACAGTGCTGGAGGCCAGAGAGCGCAGGGGCGGGCGCATTCTCTCTTACAGGTTCGGGGAGAACCCGCAGCTAATATGCGAGCTAGGCGGCGAGTGGGTCGGCGCAAGCCACGAGCGCGTGCAGGCTCTCTGCAAAGAGTTCGGCATCAAGCTCAACGATCATCGCTTCGCGGCTTCGCTGATGCGAAACGGCGTCTACTCTCCGGCAGGGCGCTGGGATGTCTCGCCGCAGGCGCAAAGCGCCTTCGACAGGCTGAAGCAATCCTATAAATCATTCAAGATGCGCGATAAGCTGCGCTTAGACCGGACGGATTGGTGGACTGAGCTTGAGAACATAGGCTTTACCCCGGACGACCTGCTGCTGAGAGACTTGATGGATTCGACGGACTTCGGTGAATCCATACGACACGTCTCCGCGTTTGCGGCTGCCTCAGAATATTTTGAGTCCAGCCCTGCAAACGAGATGGATTTCAAGATGGAGGGCGGAAACTCCCGGCTGCCGGAAGCGCTGGCCGCGCGCGTCGGCCTTGAGAACATACGCACGAACGCGCAGGTCTTGGAGATACGCGAGCGCGCGGGCACAGTCACGGTTCGCACTAAGAATGAGAGCTATCGTGCGGACGCCTGCATCTGCACGGTTCCGGCGCGGGTGCTGACGGAAATCAAATTCTACCCGCCGCTTCCCGCCGCTCAAAGAGACGCGGCAGAGCAGTTGCAGTACGCTCGCATCATCAAAAACTCTCTTCTCTTCCGCGAGCGGTTCTGGGGCGCTGAAGATTTCTCGCTCGTCTCGGACGCGACCTCCCACTACTACTTCCACAGCACCAAGAATCAGCCCGGGCAGGAGGGCATCCTTTGCAGCTACGCTATAGGCGAGAAGGCCGACGTGCTGGCCTCGCAGGATGACGCTCGCCGCATGGAGATTGTCACGCGCGACCTAGCGCCCTTTAACGCGCGGGCCACAGAGCTGTCGCGCGCCATCAAGTCCTACGCATGGCAGCGCGACCCCTTCACGCGCGGAGCCTATGCGGTGTACCGTCCGGGCCAGTGGTTCGGGATACGGCCCGTGCTGCAAAGACCCCACGGCAAAGTCCTCTTCGCGGGGGAGCACCTCGCGGACTGGCAGGGTTTTATGGAAGGGGCGGTCGTCACCGGAGAGGAAGCTGCCAAGGCTCTGACAGGCAGGGCGGGCGCGCGGCGGCGACGTGCCGCTTAAAGCTTAAGAGGGAGAAATCCGCATGGTGACTCAATCAGGGGCGCAGGGCGTAGCGTCAGTCGAGCGCCCGCCGAACTATCTGGTGCGCGCAATCATATTATCGCTGCTGCTTGTGCCTCTTGGACTTCTCATAACAGCTTCGAAGTTCTACGAGACTGTCACCGTCCTGTTCGGGCCTCCGTACAGGTCTGAGATTCCCGCGTGGATGACGGCGCTCATGTCTGCGCTGGCGGGCGTCGCGGCACTGATGGGAATCTTCATGCCACTGGCGGCGCTCATCAAGTCATTTCAGGTCAACAGCAAGTTCGGCGCGGGAGATTACGCGGGCGCGGAATCGGCCTCTAAACGCTCGCTCTACTACTCAAGGCAGAGCATAATATTTCTGGTTGTGCTCGTCGTCATCATGTTCACGGACATCTTCCGCTACGCGACCGCAAGCCGTTAGCGGCTCACTGAAAATTCGACCCGTCGCAGTTCTTTCCCAGCTCTCTCGGGCATTCGCCCTGAAGGAACTCGTAGAACTCCGCAGGATTCCCGTCTACGGCGTAGAAGATTTTTTTGATTGAAGGAAACTGGCGCAGAGTCTTCTCCATCTCCGACAGGAACTGGTCTGAGCCGCAACTGGTAGAGACGCCTCCCGGCAGTATGGCGAAGGCGTCCGGCTTGAAATTGACGTAAGCCATCTTGTTCTTAATCACTATGCTCTTAAGAACCGATTTCGTCTTGGGCGAAAACCATGAATAGTATCCTTCCGCCTTCTCCTTTTCTGTAGGCCCCGCAAAGAGCTGCTCAAGCGCCGCGCGGGCCACCGCGTCCGTGCGGGGAATCCTGCGATAGACCGGAAAGACCAGCCCGCATGGCTCTGCGTTCGGGTTGCGCTTTTCGTTGGCGTAGTAAACTTTTATGGTTATGGTTTTCGTCTGCGCCTTTGCGTAGGAGTCATGTTCGATAGTCACGGCAAGGCACAGAAGAACGAGTAGCAGGCTGAAGCGTAGCAAGGCTTGAATCTCCCTTTTTTTTGAGAGTATGAAAAACTTTCATCAACGGTTCTCAAGTATCTCACGAGCGCACTTCTCATCAAACTCGTGTTACTGTAAATAACACTCTGCAACCGAAGATGCCCTACGAGCTTTTCCTAGCGCTTCGCTATTTCTACTCGCGCCGCCGCAGTCCGCTTGCGCGCGTGACGGCGCTGTTTGCCGTGGCGGGCATAGCCTTTGGCGTAGCGGCCTTAATAGTCGCGCTTGCGCTCTCGAACGGTTTTCGTGACGAGATGCGCGACAAGATTCTCTCAAGCACAGCGCACATCACGCTCATGCGGCGCGACGGGCAGCCCTTCACAGACTACCGCGTGCTCAGGGAGCGCGTGCGAGAGGTTAAGGGCGTCAAAGATGCTGCCGCGACAATCTATGACGGCGCGCTTATAACGGGTGCGAACAATTCCGCCTACGCAATCCTGCGCGGCCTCGACAGCGAATCGCCGCGCGCCGTAGAGCAGCTTCGCCGCTCGCTCACCGGGGGCTCAATCGAGCCGCTCCTTCAAGTTTCCTCTCTCCCTCAGAACGCGGGGAAAGAGTCTGAGGCGTCGCAAAGCAGAGCCGCCTTGCCGGGTGTCATAGTCGGCTCGGAGTTGGCCGCGCGCATGGGACTGCGCGTAGGCGACACGGCGCAGCTCATTTCAGGAGACGCCGCCCTGACGCCGCTCGGCCAGCCTCCTCGCCGCCATCCTGTGCGAGTGGCGGGCATCTTTCGCTCCGGGCTTTACGAATACGACGCGACTTGGGTGTATCTCTCGCTCGCAGCCGCGCACGAGCTTTCGAGTGAGCCGCCAAAGGCTTCTGCCATCAGTCTTGAGGTCGCGGACATTTACGATTCGGCGGAGACGGCGGCGCGTGTAAGAGAGCGCGCGGGACAGGAGTTCGTCACGGTTGACTGGCAGGAGGCGAACCGCCCGCTCTTCGCCGCACTGGCGCTTGAGCGCCGCATGGGGCTCTTCATCATAGCCATCATCATTCTGCTGGCCGCGCTCAATATCACTACGACACTCGTGCTGGTCGTAGTCGAGCGCCGCGCAGACATAGCTATTCTCTCCGGCATGGGCGCGCGTGCCCGCTCCATCATGCTGCTCTTCATGATAGAGGGCGCGCTGATTGGCGCAGTCGGCGCGAGCCTTGGCGTCTTGCTCGGCCTGACGGCCTCCTTGATAGGCGAGCGCTACCGATTGGTGAGCCTGCCCGCAGATGTCTACTCCATCAGCAATGTTCCCTTTCACACGCGCGCCGGTGACATAGCCTTGGCCGCTCTCGTAGCATTCATCTTGAGCCTTCTGGCGACACTTTATCCGGCACGAGTGGCCGCGCGCCTGCGGCCCGCCGAAGCGCTGCGCGACCGGTAGATTTCGGATTTAAGATTTCCGAGTTTGGATTTAGTATTGCCCTCCGGAAGCAGGCAGATTGAAAGAGTGAGATTCCGCTAATCCAAAATCCAGAGTCTAAAATCCAAAGCGGTCTTGTCGTGCGCGACGTGCGTAAGTCTTTTCGCGCTCCGTCGGGCGACAGGCTGGAGGTTTTACGTGGCCTCTCTTTCGAGGTCTTGGCGGGCGAGATGGTGGCCGTCATGGGAGCAAGCGGCGCTGGCAAGACCACGCTGCTTCATGTAGTCGGCGGTCTGGAGGAAGCGGACGAAGGCTCTTGCTTTCTGAATGATTTCAACATCACCGGCGCTCGCGGCGCGGAGCTGGCTCGCTTTCGCAACGAGCAGGTAGGCTTTGTCTTTCAGTTTCACCACCTCCTGCCTGACCTGACCGCAGCAGAAAACGTGTGCCTCCCGCTTCTCATCAAACGAACGCCTATGAGGGAAGCTGAAAAGCGCGCACTTCTGGCTCTGGAGCGCGTGCGTCTCTCGGAGCGCGCAGAGCATCGCACGGCGCAGCTTTCCGGCGGCGAACAACAGCGCGTGGCGGTCGCCCGCGCCCTAGTCTCCGAGCCCGGACTCGTGCTGGCGGACGAGCCGACGGGAAATCTGGACGCGACCGTGGGAGATGAAATCGGCTCCTTGCTCGCCTCCCTCTGTAGAGAGCGCGGGGCGGCCATGCTCATTGCCACGCATAACGAGCGCCTCGCCGCGCTGTGCGACCGCGTGCTTCGCCTAGAAGATGGGAAAATAGAGATTAATTAAGATAGAAGAAGAGATTGATTCGTCATTTCATTGATTCGATGAACCGATGAATCAATGAAGCAATTTCTTTAATCTTCTCTTTTGTTAGTATGTTTCACGGCATATTAGGTTATAATGCGTAGCGGGTTCTGGTGGCGTCTCCCTTGGAATTAGATTACCAGAGGCCCACGAACGATAAGCGGCAATCATACAGAAAAGGTAATCCGTAATACCCCATGTTCGAACGCTATACTGAGAAAGCGCGACGTGTCATCTTTTTCGCGCGCTATGAAGCCTCGCAATTCGGCGCTCCCGCTATAGAGCCGGAGCATCTCTTACTGGGCCTGATGCGCGAAGACAAGACGCTCACAGGCCGCTTCTTCCCGCGCGCCTCCGTCAACATCGAAGCGATTCGCAAGGAGATAGAGGGACGCACTCTTCTGAGGGAAAAGATTTCAACTTCGGTGGAGCTGCCGCTTGCGCCTGAAACCAAGCGCGTGCTGGCCTACGCTCACGAAGAATCCGACCGCCTTCAGCATCGCCACATAGGGACGGAGCACCTGCTGCTCGGGCTTCTGCGCGAAGACCGCTCCATGGCCGCAGAGATTCTTTACGAGCGCGGGCTTCGCCTGAACGCCGTGCGCGAAGAGATTGCCCGCCAGTCAGGCGCCGACGCTCGCGCCACCCAGAAGAAGGACACGCCGCACCTGGTAGAGTTTTCACGCGACCTGACCGAAGACGCGCAGAACGACAAGCTAGACCCGCTCATCGGGCGCGAAGGCGAGATAGAGCGCGTCATACAGATTCTCTGCCGCCGCACCAAGAACAATCCAGTCCTGATTGGCGAGCCCGGCGTCGGAAAGACAGCCATCGTAGAGGGCCTGTCGCAGCGCATAGTTCGTGGCGAAGTCCCGTCTTTCCTCGAAAACAAGCGCATTTTAAGCCTTGACCTTTCCCTGATTGTCGCCGGAACCAAGTATCGCGGCCAGTTCGAAGAACGGCTCAAGCAGATTATGCGCGAGCTGATTGAGAACCCGCACTACATAGTCTTCATTGACGAGCTTCACACGCTGGTAGGCGCTGGAAGCGCCGAAGGCTCTCTGGACGCAGCCAACATCCTGAAGCCCGCGCTCTCGCGCGGCGAGATTCAGTGCATTGGCGCGACCACCCCGGCCGAGTTCCGCAAGTCCATCGAGAAAGACCGCTCGCTTGAAAGACGCTTTCAGGCAGTGAAAGTGCCGCCGCCTTCAGAGGCGGATGCGGTTCAGATTCTTGACGGCGTGCGCGAGCGCTACGAATCCTTTCATCAGGTGCGCTACACGGACGACGCCATAGAAGCTGCCGTTTATCAATCGAACCGGTACATTCCAGACCGTTTCCTGCCGGACAAGGCCATTGACGTGATTGACGAAGCGGGCGCACGCGTCAAGCTTCGCGTCAGGCGCGAGCAGGGCAATCTGGACTGGAATCCGGGCGTCGAGCTTCCCGGCACGACCTACAGCATGGACTCAAGCCTCGGCGTGCGTTTCGCTGACGCCTCCGACGACGCGCTCGTCTCGGCGGAAGTCACGCGCGACGACATAGAAGAGGTCATTGCTCGCTGGACTGGCATCCCGGTCATGTCGCTCAAGGAGGAGGAGACGCAAAAGCTCCTTCGCATAGAAACCTCCCTGCACGAGCGAGTCGTATCGCAGAGGCCGGCCATTTCGGCTCTGGCCCGCGCCATACGCCGCTCGCGCGCCGGGCTCAAAAACCCGCAGCGCCCCGTCGGCTCATTCCTTTTCCTTGGCCCCACGGGCGTAGGCAAAACGGAGGTCGCTCGTTCTCTGGCAGAGTTCCTGTTCGGCTCCGAGCGCTCTATGATTCGCTTCGACATGTCCGAATTTATGGAGAAGCACTCGGTTTCGAAGCTCATAGGCTCGCCTCCGGGCTACGTTGGCCACGAAGAGGGCGGCCAGTTGACCGAGCGAATCAAGCGCTCGCCATACTCCGTACTGCTTTTTGACGAGATAGAGAAGGCTCACCCCGACATCTTCAACGTGCTTTTGCAGGTATTCGAGGACGGCATTCTGACGGACGCGCTCGGAAACACAGTGGATTTCAAGAACGCCATCATCATCATGACCTCCAACATCGGAGCGCGCTTCATACAGAAGAAGGGGACGCTCGGCTTTCAGGCCACCACGGACTCCTCGCGCGAGAAGATGGAAGAGATGGTCATGTCGGCGGTGCGACAGACTTTTAACCCGGAATTCATCAACCGACTTGACGAGATAATCATCTTCGACCAGCTTCTGGACGACGACCTGCTGGAAGTCGTGCAGCTACAGCTCTTGCAGATGAACAAGACCCTGACGAGTCGCGGCCTTGAGATTCGCCTGACGGAAGAGGCCAAACAGTGGGTCGTGCGCAAAACCTGCTCAGACCGCTCCTACGGAGCGAGGCCACTGAGACGCGCGCTGCAAAAGTATGTCGAAGACCCGCTTTCCGAGGCTCTGATTCAGGGTCATCTCGCTGAGATTACTATGGTTGAGGTCTTTCTGGACGGCGACGAGTTGAATTACCGACCGGCTGGCGTGGAAGACGCATCGGACGCGCTTTTGATTCACTGACTGCCAACCAAAACCGCAAGTCACTAGTCTCAAGTCTAGAGTCCCAAGTTAAAAGCAGAACTTTGTCTTTGACTTGGGACTTTGGGCTTGTAATTTTTGGGCTTGTAGTTTGGCTTTTGTCCCCTGTTGCCTGTATAATTCGCAACTTTGCTGGACTCGGGACAATTCTGGCAACGGGCGGCACACGACCCGGAATCCAAAGTTACGTTCGTGCCGAGTCCGCATTTTTATAGAGGCGCTGTTTCCGCTAGCTTCTTCCCGGAAGAAGCGAGTCGGGAGACACGCCGTTTCATTCTTAATCCGAGATAACCGAATTCTTTCTCTGACAATCGCTCCCTGAAGTCTGACAAGGAACCTCTAAGGGAATTAGCGCTTATGCACATTATGCGTGCTTTCTTGCTCATCTTTTTGAGCGCAGCCATCTTAATCCTCTCCTCCGGAACAAATCACGTTGCTCTGGCACAGGACGCACCCGCTTCGGGGCAGCGCGTCGTGGAAGCCGTGGACGTGCGCGGCAACCGCCGCAACCGTGACGAAGACCTTCTCTACTACGTACAGACGCGCCCCGGCGATGTCTTCAACCCGGAGCAGGCCCAGCGTGACCTGCAAGCCCTTCTGGCGCTCAACTTCTTCGACAAGGTGAACGCCAGCGTGACCACGGAAGAGGGCACGCGCGGCGGCGTCGTAGTCGTTTTCAACCTCGTAGAGCTACCCATCATCCGCGACATACAGTTCGAGGGACTCAAGAGCGTTCAGGAATCGGACGTGCTGAAGACTTTCCGCGAGCGGCGCGTGGGCTTCTCCAAAGAGGCCATCTATGACCCCGCCAAGCAGAACAACGCCGTGCGCGTCCTGAAAGAATTGCTCTCGTCCAAAGGACACCCGAACGCGACCATAGAAGTCAGGACGGATGAAATCTCGCAGACTTCTGTCGGCGTCACCTTCGTCATCAAGGAAGGCGACCGCGTGCGCGTGGCCGAAGTGGATTTCGTGGGCAATCAGGTCTTCAAGGACGGCGCGCTGCGCAGCCAGATGAAGTACGTCACGGAGACAGGGCTGATTGCGCGCTTTAAGTCAACAGACATTCTGGATAGAGAGAAGCTGGAGGTTGACCTTCGCCTTGTTCAGCAGTACATGGCCTCTAAGGGCTATCTTCAGGCGAGGACGGGCGAGCCTACAGTGGAGGGCATTGGCCGCCGCCGCACGGGCTTCTTCATCCCGCTTCCGCTCATCTCTTCAGTAGACGAGACGCTGCGCGTCACCGTCCCCATCACGGAAGGCAAGCTCTTCCGCATTGGCGAGATTAAGATTGAAGGCAACTCAATCTTCTCCGAGCAGGTGATTCGCGCAATCATCGGCCTCAAGCCGGGCGACGTGGCCGACGGGCGCAGAATCGGTAAGGCGCTCTACGAAGATTTAAGAAAAGCGTACGGCACCCAAGGCTTCATACAGTATGACGCGAGCCCGCAGCCGACCTTCAAGGACAACCCCGCGAACCCGCAGGAGGGCGTAGTAGACTTCGTCGTCACGATTGAAGAGGGCAAGCAGTTTACGCTGCGACGGCTGGAATTCATCGGCAACACCTTTACGCGCGACGTTGTGCTTCGCCGCGAAGTTCTCATCAACGAAGGCGACATATACAACCAGTCGCTCTTCGAGTATTCGATACTGCGCCTGAACCAGTTGGGCTTCTTCGAGCCCGTGGACGAAAAGCGCGATGCGGATTTCCGCACCAACGAGGAAGAGGGACTCGTTGACATCAACGTCAAGGTATCGGAGCGCGGTCGCCAGCAGATTTCATTCAACGGCGGCATCTCCGGCATCGGCGGCTCCTTCTTCGGACTCGAGTATTCGACCAACAACCTGCTGGGTCGCGGCGAATCGCTCTCGTTCCAGTTGGCCTACGGCAACCGCCAGCAATCGTTCCAGTTCTCCTTCACGGAGCCTTATTTCCGCAATCGCCCGATTACGGTCGGATTTTCGCTCTTCACCTACAAGCAGAAGTTCTTCGGTGAAGGCACGTTCCTCTCGTCGAACATAGACGCTCTGACGGGACTATTGGGCAACACCGTGGACTTCCTGAACGTGAACGAAGAGAATCTGTTTACGAGAAAGTCTTACGGCGCTTCGTTCTTCGCCACGGCCCCGCTCTCCGAGTTCTATCGCAAGCGCAGGTTCACGCAGTTCTCTCGCATAGGCTTGTCCTATCAGATTGCGCAGTCCAGCGTGGAAGACCCGCCCGTCAATCAGGAGCAGAACCCGAACACTTTCATCCCGGTCATCTACGCGCAGCCAAACATCCTGACGAGCCGTGTCATTCCGACTTTCGTTTACGACACGCGCAACTACTCGAAGGAGTCGGGCCAAGACCCTGTTGAGGGCAAGCGTATCTCGGCTTCCTTTGATTTCGCCGGACTGGGCGGCGACATTCGCACTTACAAGCCTTCACTCGAGTACATACAGTTCATGAAGGTGCGGCGTAAGACCTCGGATAATCCTGAAGTCTTCGGCTTCCGCGTGCTGGCGGCAACTGTCGGCAGCTTCGCAACGACTTCAAAAATCAGAAACTCCAACTCGCTGGCCTTTATCAACGGTGTGCCGATTTTCGAGCGCTTCTTCCTCGGCGACGAGTTCACGATTCGCGGCTACAACGTGCGCTCCATCAGCCCGATTTCGCCCGTAGATACCTTCATCACGTCGCGTAATGTCGTGCTGGCTTCGAACGCTGTGGGCACCCCTACGCCGGTCACCGGACTGCCGCAAAATCTGGCCAACATAGGTCTCTTTACCGGCCCCGAAGGCTCGAACATAGTACAGATTTCTCGCACCTTTACGAGCGTGGGCGGCGACACACAGTTGCTCGGCAACTTTGAGTACCGCATCCCGCTTCTTGGGCCTGTCAGCATGGCTGCCTTCGCGGATATAGGCACGGCCTTCAACCTGCGCGGCGGTAGCAATCAGGTCATCAATAGCTCATTCCTGCAAGACCAGTTGATTCTCTCGACCGTTGGAGCGGGCGTAAATCTAAGCTCTCTGGCCGTGTCGCAGAATCCTAATCTGGCCTTTTTCACAGACCCTTCGACCTTCCTGCTTGGGCTGGTGGCGAGAGATAACCGCCTTGCCTCGCGCGAAGAGTTCGCCAACGCCCTTCGTGTAGGCCCGACAGACCCGTTGACGGGACTGCCCTTCGGCTTCACGTCAGTCTTCCTGCGCGGCGAGGCGCAGACCAATACTGTAGTGCGTGTCGCAGATGCCGCGTTTGCGAAGTTCGGAGATTATCGTTCAACTGTGGGCGTGGAGTTTCGAGCTCAGGTTCCGGTTATCAACGTGCCGTTTCGCCTGATATTCTTCTACAATCCGAATGCGCGAACCGGCGTAACCAATGAGTTACCGGGCATCCGTTTCAATGAGCAACGCAGGGGCGTTCGCTTCAGCGTGGGGCGGACTTTTTAACCCGAATTTACTTTGACCCATGGGCGACGTATACAGCCGGGACAACATCTAAGCTGGCGTCACCACAAACTGTAAGGAGCATTAGCAAGAAGTTATGAGAATATTTCGTTTAGCCGCCGCAAGCCTCTTCCTGGCAGCCTTTTGTATATTGCCCGCCTACGGACAAGGCACGACTCGGCCCGCAAGCCCCGGCCCGCAGACCGGCGGTTCCACCGCCATAGGCGATGCCAAAATTGCTGTCATAGACACGGCCATGTTCTTTGACCAGAAGCAGGGAATCTCACGTTTCACCGCTCTGCTGACCACCTTGAATCGTGAGTTTCAGCCCCGCCAGACCGAACTCGACGGCATGCGCACGCGCATTTCCCAGTTGACCGAAGAGATTCAGAAGCAGCAGGGCGCGGGTGTTGTTGACCCGAAAGCGCTTCAGGCCAAGGCAGACCAGCTTGACCAGTTGAAGAAGGACTACCAGCGCAAGGGCGAGGATGCCACGGCGCTCTACAACAGGCGTCGTCAGGAAATCTTCGGCCCGTTGCAGGACGACATCGGCAAGCAGATTGAAGCCTTCGCACGTCAGCGCGGTATCACCATCATCATAGACGCAGCACAGGTGCCCGTCCTCTATGCCGCCGACAGCATAGACATCACTCGCGCCTTTATACAGGAATACAACAGCAAGAATCCTCCGACCGCTTCGACCACCGGGCCGGGCCGTTAAGCTTAAAGTCTAAGGATTGTTGTCCGTAGTTTAGCTCTGAGCGGAAGCGCCGGAGAGTTTTTCCCCTAAAGCTCTTTCCGTGCGCTTCCGCCTTGGTTTTTTCGTAGAGTCTTACGACAAATCAAGGCCGCTTTCACTAGCTCTTTCATCTTCTCCAGCCTTCTTGACCGGGGGGATTTACCGCGTATGGAAACGGTTCTGGACATTCGCGCCATACATCAGCTTTTGCCGCACCGCTATCCCTTCCTGCTGGTTGACCGCATCACGGAGCTTGTGCCGAAAGAGAGAATCGTAGGCATCAAGCAGGTGACTACCAACGAGCCTTTCTTTCAGGGACATTTTCCGGGCGCGCCCGTTATGCCGGGCGTCCTCATCATAGAAGCGCTCGCCCAATGCGGCGCTCTGCTGGTCTTGCGCGAGATAGAGAACCACGCGGAGAAGCTTCCCTTCTTTAGCGGCATCAAGGAAGCGCGCTTTCGCCGCCCCGTCACGCCCGGCGACACCCTCATACTGGAAGTCACGGCGCTTCGCGTAGGCACGCGCGTACAGCGCATGCGCGGCGAAGCCAAGGTTGACGGCGAAATCGTGGCCGAAGCAGAGATAATGAGCGTTATAGTCGAGCGCGAGGAAAACAAATAGGAGATGGGTGTCAGGTGCCGGGGAAAGAAAATCCAGCTCTCTTTCTTTTACACGAAACCCGGCACCTGACACCCGTCCCCCACTCTTACTTCTAATGTCAGCAGCCACCACGCAAACTATTCACCCGACGGCGGTCGTCAGCCCGCGTGCTTCGCTGGGTCATGACTGCTTCATAGGCCCCTATACAATCATAGGCGACGACGTAACTATTGGCGACCGCGTGCGGCTGGACTCGCACGTAGTCGTAGACGGTCTTACGCACATAGGCGACGACACGCATGTCTTTCCCTTCGTCTCCATAGGGCTTGCTTCGCAGGACTTGAAATACAGGGGCGAGCCTTCGGAGACACGCATCGGCGCGCGTTGCTCCATACGCGAATTCGTGACCATACATCGCGGCACGGAGGGCGGCGGGATGCTCACCGAAGTCGGTGACGAGTGCCTGATTATGGCCCAGGCTCACATCGCGCACGACTGTATCATAGGGGACAAGGCCATCATGGCCAACGCGGCTACTCTTGCGGGCCACGTGATAGTCGAATCGGGCGCGAACATCGGCGCGTATTCGGGCGTCCACCAGTTCTGTCGCGTAGGCCGGGAGGCTTACATAGGCGGCTATTCGGTCGTCGTCAAAGACGCGCTGCCTTTTGCTCTTTCGGTAGGCAATCACGCGCGCTGCTACGGCTTGAACACCACGGGGATGCGGCGTCGCGGCTACTCGCGCGAGACAATGAACGCGCTTCACCACGCCTTTCATCTACTGCTCTCCTCGCGCCTCAACACCACGCAGGCCATGGCTCGCATACGCGAAGAGATAATCGAATCCCCGGAAGTTGACGAACTCCTTCGCTTCATCGAAACTTCAAAACGCGGAGTCATCAAGTAGGGGATAGAGGTTAGGGGTTGGGGGATAGAATATCCTTCTTTTACTAACCCCCAGCCTCTAACCCCCTACCCCCTGTTTATGCGTTACGGATTGATTGCGGGCAACGGCCGGTTTCCTTTTCTGGTGCTTGAGGGCGCGCGGCGCGCGGGCGTGCCCGTGGTGGTGGCGGCCATCAAGGAAGAGACAGACCCGGAGATTGAGCGAGCGGCGGAGCGCGTCGAGTGGATAGGCGTGGCTCAACTCGGCAAGCTGATACGCTTCTTCAAGCGTGAAGGCGTGGAGCGCGCAATCATGGCCGGACAGGTCAAGCACGTTCAGATTTTCAGTGGCGCGCTGCCAGACCTGCGCATGATAAAGACTATTTTAAGATTGCCGCGCCGCAACACGGACGCGCTCATTGGCGCTGTCGCCGCAGAGTTGCAGAGCGAGGGCATAGAGTTGATTGATTCCACCTACTTTCTACAGGAGAGCCTGCCTCGGGCCGGGCAGCTCTCGCGCCGCGCGCCCGACGAGCGCGAGCGAGGCGACATAGAATACGGGCTGGAAATCGCGCGCGAGATTACCCGCCTAGACCTTGGCCAGACGATTGTCGTGCGCTCTCGCGCCTGCGTAGCCATAGAAGCCATGGAAGGGACAGATGCGGCCATCAGGCGCGCGGGCGAGCTTGCGCGGGGGAAGCTGACGGTCGTCAAAGTCGCCAAGCCCGGTCAGGACATGCGCTTTGATGTTCCGGTGGTCGGCCTGCCCACGATTCAAACCATGATAGAAGCCGGAGCAACCTGCCTCTGCATCACGGCCGGAAAGACCTTGATGTTCGACCGCGACGAGATGATTCGCCTCGCGGATAAGAACGGCATCGCGGTTGTCGCTGCTCCCGCTATCTGATTCCGCGTTACAACAGAAAAAGAGGCGGGCTTTTATCACCCGCCTCTTTATCTTTCAAGCCCCTCTTTTAACTACTGAGAATTGGTTAGCCCGGCCTGCGCCTGATCTGCCTTCGGGTCGTAGGGCGTAGCTATGTAGCGCTGCGCCGCTTTCTGCGCGTTGTCGTAGTTGTCGCCCAGTTGCACGGCCTTCTTGTACTCGCTGACTGCGCGCGCGCGGTCGCCGCGAGCATCATAAGCGTTACCGGATTTGATGTGCGCCCAGACGGCTATCCATGCCGGTTTCATGTTGCCGTTCAGGGCCGCCTGAAAATTATCAATCGCCAGATTCCAGTTGCGCTGCTCCAAGTACAACAGACCCAGATTGTAATAGATCCAAGAGTTCGAGCGGTCGAGTCTTAGAGCGGCTTCGAACTGCTGCTGCGCTTCCGCGAAGCTGCCTTCCCTGAGCTGCTCTATGCCGCGCCGCGCCACGATGGCTACCTTCAGGTCGTCGGACATACGCAGGATTTTGTTGTTCGGGTCAACCAGCACTTCCAAGGGCTGCCCCGATGACTCGAAATCGAAATCCTCGCTCTTGTTATCAATGCGAACTGTGGTGGTCTGATTCTGTGTGTCGCCCTCGCTTCTGAGCATCAGCTCAACGGGGAGGCGAAGGTTCTCGAAGTTCTGGCGAACCGTGCCGCGCGCGCGGAAGCGCCCGGCCCTTGTGCGTATGATTTGATACTCTACGTTGAATTCGGGTACGCCCGTGCCTTCTACCCACTGCGCGAAGAAGTAGCGCATGTTCTCGCCTACGACTTGGGTCGTGAGCTTCTCGAAATCGTCAATCGAAGCGTCCTTGCCGCGATACTGTTGCAGGAAGTTACGTAGAAGCTGGTTGAATTTCTCGCGCCCAATCGTTTCGCGCAGCATGCGGAAGACCATAGCGCCTTTGTAGAAGACGATTGACTGGTAAGCCGCAGACTGGTCATCCAAAGTCGAAGGCGCGCGTGCAATCGAGGCCGTCTGCTCAAAGGTCAGTGCGCGCTCCTGCATTTCGCGCTGAGTCGCGTCGAGCGCCCCGCCCGAAAGCGTCGTCTCACGAAGCGCGAAGGCGCTCCACTCGGCCAGCCCCTGCGAGAGCCAAGCGTCGTCGAAAGACCTCAGACCGACAGAGATTCCCCACCACTGGTAGGCCACTTCTCTCTGAAGCCGGTCTTCGGGCACGGGGCGCGTCGGGTCGAACATCTTAGAGGCGAGGAAGACCATGCCCAGACCGCTATATGTGTCGAGGCTGTCGTCGTCAATCTGCGCTATCACCACCCGCGTACCGAAGGTCGGGTTGCCGTAACTCTGCGTGTAAGCCTGAAGGGCGTTGCCCATCAACTCGCCGTAGCGGTCAAGACGATTTTCGCTTCCGGGCTTGACGAAGAACTGTAGCTCGTAGCTGCCGAACTTGAGCGTGCGAGTGATGTACTGTCCTGCGGCTATATTGCCTATGAGCGCGGGCTGCTTGTGTACGAAGCGGAAGCGCGTGTTGCCGCCTTTGTCCGCGACCGGCACGACCGGCTCGTCCGAAGAACCGGCCACCTGCGTTCCCGTCGGCACGATGATGCTGATGTCTGCCGTGGCGCGGTCTGCCGCGTAATCGTGAAAGGGAAACCAGCGCGCCGCGTACATCAGGTAAGAGCCTTCGTTGCCCACATAGGCCAGCCGCTTAGTTGCGAGCGGGCCGCCTTCGGGTGAAACCAGCGCGCCGCCCCACCTGAACAGGAGCGTGACGGGCTGATTTGCCGGGAGCACTTCGCCAAGGTCAACGCGAACGCTCGGGCCAAGGTCGCCAACGCCCACGGCATCCTGCACGAAATTGGTCAGGGGCTTGCCGTTGCGGCTGATGCTCTCTACCTTGAGCGAGCCGTTAAGCTCGAAGACAACGGAGCGCGTCGGCTCAAGCGGCGTGAAGGTCACTTCGGCGGCGGCACGCATAGTGTGCTCGGCCGGGAAGAGCTGGGCTTCAATACGATAGTTGGTAACGTCGAAACGCGTGCGGCCACTCTGTGCCTGCTGCGCGCTCGCCGTCGCGCCCAGAGTCAGTAAGGCACAGGCTGTAAGCGCGGCGGACAGGAGGCGGAATCGAATTCTGTTCATAAGATTATCCGTTAGCGATACGAGAGAATTTTGTTCTGATTATACACCCTCAAGCCGCCCCGTTGCCCCGCCAGAGAAACCTTCCAGAGACTCAAGGCAAGGAAGCGAAGGATTTTCGCGTGGCTTTCGGACAGATTGCAAGAGAGACCCAGCCTGGAAAGATTTTTCTCAATAAACTTCCGGTACGGTCTCGTGTTTGATGGCTAAAACGGGTCAGTGGTTGGCCGAAAGGCAAGGAAAAGGCAGAAGCGAAGGAGGATGAGCGCCCTCTTCATTTCTGCCTTTTATCCCTCTATTTCGGCCTTTATTTGACTATGACCGTGACATCCTTGGAGCCGCAGGGAGTCGTGAAGGTGACTATGTACCTGCCGGTTCGCTTGCTGATGGAGGTGATGAGAAACGGGAAGCTGCCCGATTCCCTGAGCGTCTGGGAGAAGACCGTTATGTCCGGCCAGTCGCGCGTGGTCGGAGTTACCTTGTCGGCCCCGGTCAAACGAACTGTGATGACGCCGCTCCCCCCGTTGTTTTTGATGGTTATAGTGTCCACCTCAATCGAGAGAGAGCATTCGACGGGCGCGCTCTGTCTTCTTCCGGGTCTGGATGAAGGCGGTGCTGTCGTGCGCTCACGCGTTGAAGGGGGCGGCTGTTGGCTGTCAGCCTCCGCCCGCTTTTCAGTTGCGCCGCCGCTCTCTGCGGCTGGTTGAGAGGTAGCCGGGGCGGGCTGCGAAGTCTGCGGCCTGTCGCCCTCATCTGCCTGCCGTACGGGGCTGGCAGCCGCTTGCGCTGGCTGTGGGCTGGCGCTCTGGGCGGCCGCGTCATCCGGCTTCGAGGCGGCCTCGTTCTTTGCCGTCTCGTTCGCGGCTTCCGTGGTTGTCGGCTGGCTCGTGCCGGGTTGCGCGCCAGCTTGAGGATTGCCTCCGGAGGTGTATGAAGCGTTGGGCGCTGCGCCGAGCTTCGCTTCCAGTCCCGCCAGCGAGCCGTTGAGCTTGCGGTAGAGCCTTTCTATGATGGCGCGTCGTCCCGCGTCCGGCGCGTTCTTGTCATAGCTCTGTAAGTAACTATCCAGCGCCTCCTGTTCATTGCCGCCCGCTTCGAGCGCCGCGCCCAGATGCCAGAGAGCCGTGCGACGCCAGCCCGTGTTCTCAGGTAAAAGAGAAGCGGCCTTGCGAAGACGCTCCACGGCATCGGCCGCCTTGTCCTGATTGTAGAGCGTCCAGCCTGCTATCTCTTCAATGCGCCCGCGCAGTATGTTGGCGCGCGTGCTGCGCTCAATTTCGGGGACGGGCAGCTCAGTCCCGTTCGTTATGGCCTGTAGCCGTACGCTGTAAAGCTCGTCGCTCATGACCGCTACATTCGCCGTGGGCGCGTCCAGCGCAGCCTCAAGCCCGCTCGCGGAAGCTTCCGCGAAATCCAGCACGGCCCTGTTTGCCACGCCCGCTCGCAGCAGCCGCTCGGCCACGTAAAGCTGTCTGAAGGCGCGCATATCATCTTCGCCCGCAGCGAACTCCTGCCCGGCCGTTAAGGCTTCGCTCTCTCTGACGGACTCGCGCTTACCCGACTCTCCTACGGCTAGGTTGAAGGCCAGCAGAGCGCGAAGGCGGCGCGCGTTCGCTTCCGTTTCGGCTGCGGTAGACTGAAAGATGCTGGCGCGTCTTTCGGGCGCTAGAAGCTCTATGAAGGACGCCGCTCGCGCAGGGGTTCTTCCGGCCAGTTGCGTCTCAAGCTGCCCGCCGCGCAAAGCGAACGAGCGTTGAAGCTCTGCGGCGGCTTCCGTGTAAAGTCCTGCCGCCGCGAGCGCGTTCGCCAACTCGTAATCGAGCGTGGGAAATCTCCCGTAACGACGCGCGGTGCGGAGCGCCTGTTCGGCCGCCAGAGGCCGCTTGTCGGCTATGAGCGCGCGAGCCAGAGCCACCTGAGCCCAGACGTATCGCGGCTCAACTTCCACGGCTTTCTGAGCAAGCTCAAGAGCACGCGCGTTCTCATTGTGCGCCGCGTACCAGTATGCTGCGCCCGTGAGAAGCTGAAGGTTGCGCGGCTCGTCCCTGAGCGCCGATTCCATCTCTCGCTCCGCATTCTCCCTCTTTCCTGAATCCAGAAGCGAAAGAATCACACCGGCACGCGCGAGCCTGTCCGACGGGTCGCTCAACAACATCTCCCTATAAAGCTTGAGCGCATCTTCGTGGCGGCCCTGCGCGCGTCGCAAGTCCGCAAGGCTTCGCCGCGCCGCCTGTAGCTTCGGGTCAAGCTCAAGCGCACGCGCATACTCTGTCGCGGCCTCTTCTATCTGTAGCGAGATGTGGCGCGCAAGCGCAAGAGCCTGATGAGCCACGGCCATGTCGGGCGCTAGACGCACCGCCAGCTCGCTGACGCGCGCAGCCTCCTGCCCGTCCTCTATGCTCGTGTAGAAGTTTGTCAGTATCAGCAGCCGCTTAGCGTCCCCTTTGACTTTGTCCTCTATGAGGCGAGCGATTTCCACGGCTCCGCCGCGCTGGCCCAGCAGGAAGAGATTGAAGGGAATCCTTGAGATGACTTCCGCGTAGAGCTTGTCCGTCATCCCTTCGGGCGCGTCAGCGACGGCCAGCCGGAACTGCTCAAGCCCGCCCGGCGTGTCGCCGCCGCGCAATTTCTCGTCGCCCCACGCGGCACGCGCGCTGACAATCAACTCCTGCGCCCTCAACTTCAAAGTCGAGTTCGGATGCGCGGCTATGAAAGCCTTGAGCTTCTCTATACGCTCGGCTGGCACGTACTGAATCGCAGACTGAATCTCGGCGCGCTCGGCTTCGTCCGAGGTCTGCTCCTGTGCCGCAGCCTCCCGCGCGGCAAGCATGACAAAGAGCATCAGGAAGATAAAAGGGATGCTTTTTCGATTTTTCATTATCATAAATTGAAGCTCTCAATCGTGAGTGTCACTTTCATATACTTTCAACGAATCTTCTCTTCAGTCTCTATCTGGCGACTGCGCCGCCCTGTATGATGCAGTCGGTCAGGACTCTGCCCATAGAGTTGCTGGGCGTTTGCAGGCGCAGGACTGCCGCGAGCGTGGGCGCTATGTCGGACGGAGCAGCCGCTTCAAGATAACGGCCAGCACGAAAGCCCGTGCCCATCAGAATCAACGGCACGTGCGTATCGTAAGCGTAGGGCGAGCCGTGCGTGACCGGGATGCTCGTCTCAAAATACCTGAACGGCTGATAGACTACTATCACGTCGCCGCTCCGCTCAGGATAGAAGCCGTGCATCACGCGCCTTGCGAGCGCGTCGCCGGGCGAGATGGCGCGGCGCATCAGTTGTGTGCGCGTGAAGTATCTGAACATGCCGGGCACGGTCAGGCTTGCCTCTCCGGCTATGCGCTCTATCTCTTCCTGGTCTATGCCGTCGCGCTTGAGCAGCACGCGATTGAAGTAGACGTTGCCGTTGTAGAAAGCCTGTATGTAATCGCTCGTGGGGTCAGGCTGTTGATTCTTGGGATTGTATCGAGCCTTGATGGCATTCTTCATGGCGCTCAGAACTTCCGCGCTCGTGATGCGCGTGCCGGGCAGGCCCTTTGCCGCAGACTCTTCGGGACTTTGTCCCACGCCGTGGTCGGAAGTGAAGACGACGAGCGTGTTGCGAAGGCCGACGCGCTCGTCAACGAATTTAAGAAGCTCTTCAATCTGCCTGTCCACTCGGAGCGTAACGTCCATGACTTCATGGCTGTAAGGCCCGAAGCGATGGCCTATGTAATCGTTGGCGGAAAAGCTCACGGTCAAAACATCCGTGTCCGCATCTTCGCCCAGCCGCTCGTTGGTGATGGCGAGCTTTGTGAACGAGAGAAGGATGTCGTTCGTGAAGGGAGAGTAATCGAGCGCGGTGTAGAACTGAGTGCCGGGGCCGCTCGCGCCGCCAGTGATGACGTGCGGGAACTTGTTCGTATCGCCGGGCGCGACGCCTATGTTCTCCCAAGACGGGTCATCAGCGCCTGCCCGCCGCAGGTACTCGCTCTCCGGCAACACACGCTCCCAGCGAGCGCCGAAGTATTTGTCCGCCGGTTTCGTATCATTGAAGTCATTCACCCACTGAGGCACCTGATTGAAGTAGAAGTTGGAGGTGACCATGCGCCCGCTAGTAACGCTGAACCAGTAGGCCGCGTTGGCGTGCCGTCCTGCCGGTAATATGGCCGAGCGGTCTTTGATGGAGATGCCTATGACCTTCGAGCGCTGGTTAGTGGCAAGTCGAAGCTCGTCGCCTATGGTCGAAGCCATAAGACGACGCGGGCTGGAAGCCTTCTCTTCGGGCAGGCCGTTCAGGAGCCGCGACTGCTCGTCCTCTACGCTGGTGATGTTGCGTCCCTTTTCAAGGTCGGGCCACTCGTTGGCAATGATGCCTGTCTCAGCAGGCCATGCCCCGGTCATCATGGTGGCGTGGCCCGGCGCGGTGTAAGTCGGCATGTGGTCGTAGTTGGCCTGTGTCCAGAACGCGCCTTCCTGCATAAGACGACGCAGGCCGCCGGGGACGAAGAGGTCGTTGAAGCGCTCCATGTAATCGTAACGAAACTGGTCTACGGCTATCAGCAGCACGAGCTTCGGGCGCGTGAACGGCTGGCCCGCCTGCACGTTCGCCGCAAGCGCAGCAGCAGAGGCCGACCGCGAGCGGGCCTCCTTTCGCCGCGCGTCCGGCCCCGCCAGAGAGACGAGCGTTAGTAGCAGTGCGAGCGCAAGCGCGGTGGTGTGGCGCATGAGGCGGTACCGTTTCATCTAGATTTCACCGTTAGCGACGGGCTTCGATTACACTTCATGAGCTTGTTCAAGACATCTGTACGGATGCGGTCAAGCTTCGGAGGCTTTCTTCGTGTTGAAGAGCGCCCCCGCTTAACCACTTGTGGAACAGCATGATAACATCAAAGAGAAGGCAAATCCGAATCTTATGAGCGAGTTTGACGAAGAGTGGGCGCGTGTGATGGCCGAAGCGGAGCAGAGGGCTCGCGCGCTTGGTCGCGGAGATGTAGCTGAATATCTCACGCTGCGGCAGACGAATGACTTCGCGCGCACTGCGGGCGCGGACTGGCTCTTCTCTACCTTCATAGAGCACGCGGGCCGAGCTAATCGCCGCGGCGCAAGCATACGCATAGAGCGTAGCGAAGCGCATCGCTTTCAGGTGGGCAACTCTACTATGGTCGGGACGCTCCTGAAGTTTCACTTCGGCGTGCGTTCTCTATCGGTCGAGGCCGGTTGGCCGCGTGCCCCGCGTGACGGCATAGTTCGCGGCGGGGGCTTGGCCTCTGCGCGGATACGCCACTTCGGCCAGCCAAAATCGGACGAAGAGCTGCTGCTGGTCTACGTGGAGAACAACCTGCCGCGCTGGCTCATTCTGGAAAAGGACGGCGCACGCGCGCCCTTGCTGGAAGAGCGCGTCAGCCGCCACATCTCAAAGCTTATAGGTTAAGCTCATCTTCCTCTCGTGGGTTGAATCACTACCGGACAAAACCTCTTTTACCCGCTCTCCGACGATATGCGGCGCGTGCTGCACGTTTTGGAAGAGGCGCGCGCCGTGCGCCTATACTCTAAATTTCGCAGCCGAATCCGGACTTAAGTTTACGTCTCTCACGATGTTCGGCGGCTTTCACGCCCTGTCACTCAATCAAGTTTCTCAAGTAAACGGTCTGGCGGCACGCCTCTTGCCATGTTGCTTGACCGGAAGAAGGCTGCGGCGCTCGAAGCGAAAAGCTTTTCCGGCGCAAGGCAGCGTTTGAAAACGGATTGAACCGCGAACCCCCATTCCGGCTCTGGGAGATGACTTTCAAAAGCGGGAAGGGTCGCTAAACAAATTTCAGTAAGGAGCATTAGAGTTATGGCTATACGACGAACAATCATCCCGACCGTCATTCTAGCCGCTTTCATTGTCTTATCTCTTCCCGCAATGGCGGCAGCACAGGGCAGCAATCAGTGGTGGCAGGAACGTGATTACGGGCGCGGCGATTACGGGCGCGACCGCAGAGACGATAACGACCGCTTCCGGCGCGAGCGACTGCGCACGAGCGCGCGACGCCTGAGCGATTTGAGCAGGCAGTTCGAGAGAGACCTTGACCGTTCGCTCGACCGCAGCCGCGTTGACGGTACTTTCCGCGAAGACCGCATCAACGACCAGGCCCGCAACTTCCGATTCGCGGCTGACGAGCTGAGGAACCGTCTTAACGATTCACGTAATCTTTACGGCGCAACGTCTGCTGCTCGAAACCTCTTGCAGCTAGGCTCACGCATTGACCGCATAATGTCGCGCGCGCGCTTTATAGATTCTCGCGCCGCGTCGGACTGGATGCAGATTCGCAGGGAGCTTCGAGTCATCTCGGATGCGTTCGGCTTTCGCGGCGGCGACTTCGGCTACAGTCACGGTTTATAAAGGATAAGCTCCGGGGCCTCTGAAAGAAACAGGGCCGCTTCGGAAAAGTTCGAGCAGGGGGGAGAAAGCTTCCGGTTACGCTAGATGCGTAACCGGAAGCTTTCGCATTTTCCGTGTAGTGATGCCACAATGAGCACAGTATGGCAGGCACTCTTTATCTGGTATCAACGCCCATAGGCAACCTTGAGGACATAACTCTTCGCGCGCTGCGCGTCCTCAAGGAAGTGTCCGTCATTGCCTGCGAAGACACGCGCCATACGCGAGTGCTCTTGGAGCATTACGGGATAAAGACCAGACTGACCAGCTATCACGAGCACAACGAAAGGGAGCGCGCGGAAGAACTCGGCGCGCGACTGAAGGAGGGAGAATCAATCGCGCTCGTCTCGGACGCTGGCACGCCCGCCATCAGCGACCCCGGCTTTCGCCTTGCGCGCGTAGCCGCCGAGCGCGGCGCGCAGGTTGTTCCGGTTCCCGGCGCGACGGCTTTCGTAGCCGCTCTGGTGGCTTCCGGACTTCCGACCGACGAATTCTTCTTCGGCGGCTTCCTGCCCGCCCGCTCCACGCAACGCCGCGCACGCTTAACAGAAGTCCGCGCCATACATTCCACGCTCCTCTTTTATGAAGCCCCGCATCGCATAGCGGAATCGCTGCGTGATGCGCGTGAAATCCTCGGAGAGCGTGAGGCCGTAGTCGCGCGCGAGCTGACCAAGCTGCACGAAGAGTTCATGCGCGGTCGTTTGAGCGAGCTTGCGGAGCATTTCACGGGAGACGCTGCGCGCGGCGAGATGGTAGTCGTTATTGACCGCAATGTTTTAGAAGATGCGGCGGCCGATTCCGAGACGGACGTGGCTGCGCGCGTGGCTGCGCTTGAGAATGAGGGCATGGATGCACGCTCTGCGCTCAAGCGCGTGGCCCGTGAGATGGGCCTGAGCCGCTCGGAAGCATATCGCCGCCTGACCGCCTCCAGACAGGCGCACGAAGAATAAGTAGGCTGGTAAGAGCCTTTAAGCCGCGTGCAGGGCTTCTGAATTTCTATGCAACCACCGCAGCCTCCTCGAACCGACACGGCGCACTGCCCAATCTGCCGCGCCGGTCTTAATGCTGCCCTTCCCTTCTGCCCCGTCTGCGGGGCGCAACTCAACGGCGATTACGCGCGCGAAGAAGAAGAACTGCGCGGCGTGCTATATCTTCTTTCGGAGCTATCGGGCTGGGAATCGTCCGGCCGGATAGCGGCCAACGAAGCAGAGAGTCTTCGCGCAATCTATGAGCAGCGCCGTGACCTCTTACGCGACGAGCTTGCGTCGCGCAGAGGTGAAAAGCAGAAGCAGGCGCAAGAGAAAGATTATTCGCGCTCGACTGTTACAGAACCGGAAGCCGCTCAGGCCGAAAGGCCAAAGCCGGCAGAGCAAGCTTCAGCGCAGACCGGGAATGACAACGCGACAGAACGCGAATCGGAGTTCGTAGCCTTTCCGCGAAAACCTTCGCAGCAAGCCTCCCCGCCTTTTCAGCCGCAGGCGGTCGCACCCGAGCCTCAGCGCACGCTCCTTGAAAGACTGGCAGACCCTCGCACCCTGCGTCTTCTGCTCTACATGGGCTCAGGCATGCTGGTCGTGGGGATAATCATCTGGCTGCGCGACCTTCTTTATCTGAAGTTGCAGGAGCCTATTGTTCAGGCGGGGCTTCTGGCCACGGCGACAGCCGCGCTGATAGCTTCGGGCTGGTACACAATCCTTCGCACGCGACAGCGCTGGACGGGTCGAGCGCTGACTATAGCAGGCTCACTTCTGGTTCCCGTCAACTTCTGGTTCCTTGTCCGCTCAGGGCTAATTGAGAATCGCGGGCGCGCGTGGGTCGTCTGCGCCCTGTGCGCGGTGCTATACGCACACACGGCGGCCATCTTGCGCGAGCGCCTCTATGTCTACATGGCTGCGGTGGCGAGCGTAGCAATCCTTTGGGCGCTCATACTGCGCGATGCGCCTCAGGCGTTCGGCCTCTACGCGCTCTCGTTGATGACGGCCTCGCTCGTCTTCATACACCTGTCGCGGCTCTTTCCCGCAAGAGAGGAAGAGGCTCCGGGCGAGACGGAGAAAGACGATGAAGCAGAGCGCCTGCAAAGCTCCACAGGTCGCTGGAGCTACGAGCTTTGGAGCGTGCCGCTCGTTCGCACCTCTCTTGTCTACGCAACTCTGGGCGTCTTTATCTATCTGCCCCAGCGCCTCTCTACGGACGCGCCGTCCTTCTACGAAAGCATCTTTCGCCTGCGCTCAAGCACTTATGACGCGGGCGTGGCCCTGCTGATTCTGGCCGCAGCCGCGTACGTCCTCTGGTTCGCGGGGCGCTACGTTTATCCTGCGTGGAGCGCCGCGCTTCACACCGCCGCCGCGCTTCTCTTCTTCTTATCAGTCTTGGTAGTCTGCGACGGGCTCAGGCTACAGGCAGAGTCTGTGATGCTGGCGCTGGCGCTCGTGACCTTCTTCATGGCGCTCGTGGCGCGCACCGCGCGCGAGCGTGCGTTGTCCGAGCCGCTACATTACGCGAGCCTCGTGGCAGTCCTCATCGTGGCAGTTGCAACTGGCTTTGTCGCTCTGAACTCGTCCGGCTTGACGTTCACGCACAGCGCGAGCTTTGCTCTGGTGGCCGCGAGCTTTGCAGCGCTCAGCTCCCCGCGTTTCGGCTCCGGACTGGAGCAGGAGCCGCTAGCCTATCTCTCCGCGCTCTACTTTTCAGCCGCCTACTATGCGGCCGTAGCGAGCGCATCGCTCAACTCCGAGACACTCAACACGCTGCTCGTAGCCATCTGGCCCACAGCCCTTTTCCTAGCGGCTGAAGCGGCCACGCGGCTCAGGCGCGAGCCGCAGCTTGCCGCGCCTTTTACGCGAGTGGCAGACGTGCTGGCGGCTCTGATGCTTTCATTGAGCGCACTTCTGGCGCTCTTCATACACCTTGCGGGCGGCGGCGGCTCTCGCTCTGTAGCAATTCTCGCGCTCGGCGGCTCACTGCTTTACGGCCTGCTCCGCACTGCCCGCTCGCGCTCGGTTTACGGGGCCGCGCTTGCCGCGCTCGCCTCAGTCATCATGGTTCCGGCCCTTATGGACGCGCTACAAAAGCGCGGCCTGTGGCCCGCGTCGTGGCCGATTGCGGCAGTCACAATCGGCTTCGCCTTTCTGCTTGAGAGAGCATGTGCGCGGCTCTTCCACGCGGACGGTGTGACTACAGCGAGCGAAGGCGGCCCTGCGTTAAGCCCTGCGAAATCTCCCATGACGGCGATTCGCATAGTGCTGGATGCGGCGGTAGTAGTCTGCGCGCTGCTCTGGCTGATAACGGCCTTAACCAGCATCAACGCGGGCGGCTTCGGCGCTCCGTCCGTTCTTCTGCTGGCGCTTCTTTACTGGGTCGAGCGCGCGGTGAAGATGCGCGGAGCGTGGCACATACGCGTGGCCTCCGCGCACACGGGCGCATTTTTCATAGCGCTTCTGATAGCGCTTCGCGTAGATGCTGACTGGCTCCTTCTACTGTTTACGCTCACAATCTTTCCGTTCTTTTTCATCCTGAGTAGAAGCCCGCGCGCACCCGAATGGATGCGCGCGCCCTTGAATCAGGCAGCCGTGGCCACTCTGGCGCTCGCGCTTCTCATGGCGCTCCTGCAAGCCGTCCCGCACCTTCAGGCCGGAAACCCGCGATTGCTCTCGCCTTCGCTGACTACCGCCGCAGTCGCGCTTCTCTCTTTCGCGGCAAGCATCTTTTCCAGAGGTCGAGCAAGCGTCCTATACTTTCGCACCGGCCTGTGGGTGTCAGTCGTGGCGCTCATGCTGGTGAGTCTGCGCGCAGGCTTTGACCCAATCTCGGACGTGGAGATTTACACGACGCCCGTTGCCCTGCTGCTTCTCGTCATCGCCTACCTGTCACACAGGCGCGCGTGGGAAGAGTACAACTCGGACGTCGGCCTTCTGCTCTGGATGGGAAGCCTGCTGCTCTCTGTCCCGCTTCTTGCGCGCTCTCTTGAGTTTCGTGTGCTGCTAGACAGCCCGGCTCCTTGGCGCGACGTAGTAGTGCTGGCGGCATCGCTCGGGCTCATGCTCTACGGCGTGCTGGGAAGGATGCGCGCTCCCGTGATTGTCGGCTCCGTCTCTCTAGTGACGGAGCTTGCGGTTCTGACTCTGACGAGCGTTAACTGGCTTCAGGTGCCGCTCAAGTACTACCTGATAACGGTCGGAGCGCTCCTGTTACTAATCTTCGGCACGCTGGAATACAGGCGCGAGCAGTTCCTGCTTGTGAGAAAACGTTTTCAGGAGAGAAGAGATTCGATGCGCCAGCAGTTCGGTGAGTGGAGATGAGGAAGATTGATTCACCGGCTCATTGATTCAATGAATAAATCATTCATTGAATCAATGAGCCGGTGAACGTTGAGTCAATCTCTTCTACCGGTTCAGGTCTGAAGGCAGTTGTTTGTCTACTTTGGGGCGCGCGGCGAGGCTCGCAATCTCCCAGCCTGTGAGGAAGATTGTGCGCGTGACCCGCTCCATCTTCTGAAAATCTATCTTGGAGACTTCGTCGCCGGGCCGGTGATAGTCTTCGTGCTCGCCGTCGAAGTAGAAGATTATCGGCACTCCCTTGCGCGCGTAGTTGTAGTGGTCAGAGCGGAAGAAGAACTGGTTCGGGTCTTTCGGGTCGTCGTACTTGAAGTTGTAGCTCAGGTTCAGGTACGACTGGTTCGTTCTATCCGAAAGCTCTCCCAGCTCCGTGCTCATCATCCTTGAGCCTATGACGTAGATTTCGTTTGGCCCCGAAAGTGTCGCGTTTTTCTGATTCGTGTCGCCCTCGCGCTTGCTGCGGCCAATCATGTCTATGTTGAGCTGCGTCACTATCTGATTAAGCGGCACCGTAGGAAAGTCCGTAAAGTATCGTGAGCCCCAGAGTCCCTTCTCTTCGCCAGCGTGCCAGACGAAGATGATTGAGCGCTTGGGGCGCGCGCTGTGCGCGAAGGCTTCCGCCATGGACAGAACCGCGACCGTGCCGGAGCCGTCGTCGTCTGCGCCGTTATAGATGGCGTCGCCGTTGGCCGGGCTTCCAATTCCCACGTGGTCGTAGTGCGCGCCGATGGCTACATACTCGTTCTTGAGCACGGGGTCGCTTCCTTCCCAGATGCCCACGACGTTCTGCGTATTCACGCTCTCTTTGACCGTGCCGACCGTAAAGCTCATGACCTTTGTGCCTGCGAGGGCGAAGGCCGCGCCGGGCTCGTCCGTCACGCGTCTGCGGAAAATCTCCGCGCCGTTGGTCTGCTCGCCTCTGAAGATTGTGTCCAGCATGCCAAGCGAAGCCGTGATGATGGGCAGAGGCGGCGCGTTCGTCGCGGCCTGCTGCTGAAAACGGTCTACGATGGGCTGGCTGCCGGTGGTGACGGCCTGCTGGCGGCTTCGCTCCCAGTTGGTCAGGACGTTCGTGTTAGGGATTAAGATAAGACCCTTTGCCCCGTGGCTCTGCGCGTAGGAGACAGGGCTGTCGTAGTCCACGCCCTGCTTGCCGTTCTGCAAGTCGGAGAAGGTAGCGCCCTTTGGCAGGTTGCCGCCCGTGACTATCATGATTTTGTCTTTTACATCTATGCCCTGATAAGCGTCTATGTTCTTGGCCTTGATAATCCAGCCGCTTCCAACGTAAACGAGTTGGCCGGTAGCCGAGCCGCCCGTGGGAGAAGAGACGCCCACGTTCGTCGAGGCCAGAAAATCTGTGCCGTAGCTGAAGGACTGACCGCCCATCTCTGCGCGTGTCGCGGAAGGGTTAATCTTGAATCGCCGCATGGCTATCCTCTGGAAGTAGGTGCCGTCGTCGCCTGCGGGCTTGATGCCCCAGCGAGAAAGGTTCACGGCGATAAACTTCGCGGTGATGTCCAGACCCCTCGACGGAGTGTCGCGGCCTTCCATCTCGTCCGAGGCGACGAACGTGAGATAGTCTTTCAACTGCTGGGCTGTAATCTGTTCGGCGGCTCTGCGTCCGGCAGCGTTCGTAGAAGAAGCCGCGCCTCTCGTTACCTGACTGCTTCTGCGTTGCGCCTGTGTGGCTGCGGGCAGAGGTGCCAGCAGGGCGGCCGTAAGCACAAGTGCGGTTAAGAATCTTCGCATTTTTCCTCCGTGGAAATGGGCTGTTGAGTTATTGCTCAAGAAGGCAGTTCGATGACGACACAATAAGGGACGGTTCGCTGCAATCTTTATAGACCGGTGTAGTACGGGAAAATCCTTCGGAAAGTTTTGTCTAAATAGCGGCTCAACTTTCCAAATCAAAATCGGCGGATTCTAACCCTACCTGCTCTGCCCGCGTAAAGAAATGTGACGAAACGCCATATTCCGAGGACGAACAGGTCAGTCCAGCCTATGATTGATGGCACCGTCCTGATGTTTTCTTATGCCTGCTGTACGGCCTGCGTCAGGCGCACGAGCGAATCTTTGGCGTCGCCGTAGAGCATGCCCGTGACGGGCTTGAAGAAGAGCGGATTTTCCAGTCCCGAAAAGCCTCTTCCCTTTCCGCGCTTGAGAACTACGACGGACTTCGCGCGGTCTACTTCGAGGATGGGCATCCCGGCGATGGGGCTTTGCGGGTTGTCGCGCGCGTCCGGGTTGACCACGTCGTTCGCGCCTATGACTACGGCCACGTCCGTCTGCGGAAACTCCGGGTTTATCTGCTCAAGCTCGTATAGAGCCGAATAGGGAACGTTCGCTTCGGCCAGCAGCACGTTCATGTGACCGGGCATGCGGCCTGCGACGGGATGAATAGCATACTTGACCGACACGCCTCTCTCTTCGAGCGTGTTCGCAAGTTCCCTGACGGCGTACTGCGCCTGCGCCGTGGCCAGCCCGTAGCCCGGCACGAAGACTACCTGACGCGCATAGGCCAACTGTACTGCCACGTCTTCGGGGCTTACCTCTCGCATCACTCCCTGCTCGCCGTCTATTGCCGCCGCAGTCGTCTCGCTGCCGAATGCTCCGAACAGCACATTCGTCATGGAGCGGTTCATGGCGCGGCACATCAGTATGGAGAGGATGAAGCCGGAGAAGCCGTCGAGCGTGCCCGCTATTATCAGCACGTTGTTTGAGAGAGCGAACCCGGTCGCCGCAGCCGCGAGTCCCGCGTAAGAGTTCAGAAGCGACATCACCACGGGCATGTCCGCCGCGCCAATCGGAATCACGAGCATGATTCCGAAGACGAAGGCAAGGCCCATCATCGTATAGAAGGCCGTTCCGGCGCTCGGCACAAAGAGCAGATAGACGAAGAGGCCGAGGATGACGGCCAGCAGAGCCATATTGAAGACGTTCTGTCCCTTGAAGGTGATGGGAGTGCCGCGCATCATCCCCTGAAGCTTTGCGAAGGCTATGAGGCTGCCCGTGGTTGTAAGCGCGCCCAGCATGACTTCAAAGCTCAAGGCAGTCATCTTAAACTCGCCCAGAGCCGCGCCGTGACGGTAATATTCCGAGACGCCGACGAGCGCTGCGGCGAACGCGCCGAAGGCATGAGAGAGAGCGGTTCGCTGCGGCATGGCCGTCATCGGAACCCAGTAGGCCATCGCCCCGCCGATGCCTCCGCCCAAGACAAGCCCCGCGATAATCCACTCGTAGCTGATTATATCTTTATGCAGGAGCGTGCCTATGATTGCCATAAGCATGCCGAACTCAGCCAAGTGCATCCCGCGCTTGGCCGTTTCCGGATGGGTCAGTCCCTTCAGCCCGAGTATGAAGAGGATGGAAGCGGCCAGATAAGTTATTTCTATGAAGTAGCTCTTGTTCATTGCTTCGTCCCGTCCCCGTTGCCTGAAGCAATCTGCCGCGTCTCTTTGGCAGCCAACTCCTTAGTCTCTTTAGCCGTGGGCTTTCGCTTGAACATCCTCAGCATGCGGTCGGTTATCATGAAGCCGCCCACCACGTTAATCGTCGCGCAGGTCACGGCGGTAAATCCCAGAATGGTGCTCACCATGTTGTACTTCGCGCCTGCGGTCACAATCGAGCCTACGAGCGAGATGCCCGAAATGGCGTTCGTAGCCGACATCAGTGGCGTGTGCAGAAGCGGCGGCACGCGCGAGATAACCTGATAGCCAAGAAAGGCCGCGAGCGCGAAGACGTAAAGCGCCGGCATCAGAGTCTCCACTGTGAAACTGCTGCTCGTCTCGGAACTGAAAAGAATCATGAATATCATGCTGTTGGTTTCTTCCTAAGTCTGTCTGTCGCTCATTCATTTGCCCGCCACTGTCTCAAGGGCGGCCGCCACGCGCGCGTTCGCGTAACTGCCCTCGTGCGTCACGCACGAAGGAGCCACGACATCGTCTTTCATGTCTATATTGAGCTGGCCGTCTTTGATTAAGAGCGTGAGAAAGGCCGTCATGTTGCGCGAATAGAGCTGGCTGGCATGCACGGGGATGGTCGCGGCCAGATTCAAAGGCGACATGATGGTGACGCCGTTTAGCTCAATCGTTTCGCCGGGACGACTGACGGCGACGTTGCCGCCCGACGCGCCCGCCAAATCCACTATGACCGAGCCGCGTTTCATGCCTGCCACCGCCTCTTCCGTCATCAGAAGCGGGGCGCGTCTTCCGGGCACCTGAGCCGTCGTGACTATGACATCTGCGGTTCTTGCGTGTTTGGCCACCATGTCGCGGCCACGCTGCAACGCCTCTTCAGTTAATTCCTTCGCGTACCCTCCGGCGTCTTCCGTCTGAATCCCGCCGAGGTCCACTTCGAGAAACGTAGCGCCCAGCGAGCGCACCTGTTCGCCTGCCGCCGCGCGCACGTCGTAGGCTTCGACGACCGCGCCCAGCCGACGAGCGGTGGCGATTGCCTGAAGCCCTGCCACGCCCGCGCCCAGCACCAGCACGCGCGCGGGCGGAACGGTTCCGGCTGCCGTCATCAGCATAGGGAACATGCGCGGCACTCGCTCAGCGCCAAGCAGCACGGCCTTGTAGCCGACGATTGTGGCCATAGAAGAGAGCGCGTCCATTGCCTGCGCTCTTGTAGTGCGCGGGATAAGCTCCATGGCGAAAGAGGTCACGTTCTGTTCGGCCAGAGGCGCAAGCTCCTCTGGCTCATCCAGTGGTCTGAGGAAGGCTATCAGCGCAGCGCCCTGCTTCATACGCCGCATCTCTTCCGCAGGCGGACGATTCACTGCGGCGAGCACGTCCGCCGAAGAGAGCAAGCGGTCGCGGTCTGCCGAGACTTCGGCTCCCGCGTTTACGTAATCCTCGTCGGTAGCTCCGGCATACAGGCCAGCGCCGCTCTCCACCGCGACCTCCGCTTTCTGCGCCACGAGTTTGCGTACGGACTCCGGCACAAGGGCCACGCGCGTTTCCTCTGCCTGAGTTTCGCGCAACACTACGACCTTCATTCAAATCTTCTCCTTCGCTGACCGTCAGGCGTGCAAGTTTTTATCATCCCGGTGAGATTCTTCAAAGACGCTTACGGGCCTAGAATATCACCGTTACAAGCACGAAAGCAGCACGAAACGTTTGCCCGGCCGCGAACGGCCCCGGCCAGCCTGTGATCTTGAGCAATTTTCCCGTCCGGCGAGCCGGAATTTGCGGCTGGAGTAGTTTATAACTATCCCGTTGAACCGGCTATTTAAGCGGCCGCTACAGGCTTGCAAGCTCACTCACGAGCTTTTATAATGAGTTCCGCATTTGAGGCGCATTGGTGTAGTTGGTTAACACGCAGCCCTCTCAAGGCTGAGACCACGGGTTCGAGCCCCGTATGCGCTGTTTATATTCCTTGGACTAAAGAACAAAGGCGTGATTGTTTGACTGAAACAATCACGCCTTTGTTCTTTGTAGCCGAAGCGCCTCTACTTGCTTTTCATGCTCTTCTTCAATTTTAGAATGAGCTGGCGGGTCTGTTCCGCGAACTCCCCTCTGGGCGCTAGTCTCATGTACTCTTCGTACTCCACAAGGGCGCGCCCCGGGGCGTTGAGCTTGAGCAGTATGTTGCCAGCCAGCAGGTGCGCTTCCGCGAAGTCGGGTTTGAGTTGAAGGGTGTGACCGATGGCTGGCGCGGCACGTTTAATATCATTCATCTCCCAGTAGAGCCGCGCCTGCGTGAAATAGCCCTGCCATGAATTTTCATCCAGCTTGAGCCCCTTTTCGAGAGCCTTTTCCGCCTCTTCGTAGCGCTTCTCACGCCGGTAAACATCGCCCAGAGCAAAGAGCGGGGCCGCAGACTCAGGCTTTATCTTGAGCGCTAGACTGAGCGCGGCCTCGGCCTCCTTCAGCCTGCGCTCGTTGGCGTAAGTCGTCCCCAGCAGAAGCTGCGCCTCGAAGAATTCAGGGTAGAGCGCGACGGCCCTTTCCAGATGTGAGAGCGCTTCCCTAGTGTCCTTCAAAGCCAGAGCGCTGCGCCCTTTCTCAAACTCGTCCTGCGCCTCCAGAGGCACGCGGGCGTCTACCACCAGAGGAGGCTGCACGCCCATGACAGGAGCCTTTTCCGGCGTCAGCTCAACGACCATGTAGGCGCGCAGCACCACGTTCACGTCCGCCTGCTGCTGCACCGTGTTGTAGCCTTTGGTGCTGATGATGACCGTGTAATAGCCGCGCTGCAATCCTTGAAAGCGGAACTTGCCATTGTTGTCCGTCACTATCTGGTCAACGATGCCGCCGCCGAGCCTCTCCAACCGCACCTGAACGCCGCGCGCGGGCTCGCTCTTATCAACCATACGCACCATGCCGCTTACCTCAACCGCCAGCCCGCCGGTATAAGTGTCGCGGTCACGCTGAGCGAAAGCGGCGGCGCAGGCTGCGAAGAGAAGAGAAAGAGTTATGAGCGGGCGGTAAAGGTAGAACATATTGCCGACCTCGGATGCTTAATAAAGAGCGCCGGGCGGATTATAGACAACCCGCCCGGCGAGGTTAAGGTTTAGGACGCGCTCGTTCTTCTCAGTAGCTGTATCTCAGACCGAACTGAATCAGGCGCGCCGGGACTGCCGTTTCCGTGATGCGTGTAAAGGTCGAAGGAGAGCCGCTACCGATGTTGACGGAAGTGCTCGCGGACGGAATACGGAAGACCGGATGGTTAAAGAGATTGAAGACATCCATGCGAAGCTCAAGCGTTTGCCGCTCCGTCACGTTGATGCGCTTCATGAGAGAGAAGTCCCAGTTCTGCTGGAACGGCCCACGGAAGGCGTTACGCGGGCTGTTGCCCCAGCCGGTCGCGCCCGTCGTACCGAACGGAACCACCGGAACCGTGGTAAAGCAGGCCGGGTTCAGGTAGTTGGCCACAATCTGCGCCGTAGAGCCCTGAGTGTAGGCCGACTCCGCTCCGTTGCAGATGAAGCGCGCCGTCCCCAGAGCCGCCGCGTATGCTCCGCCGCTCGTACTGTCGGTGACGGAGAAGGGCAGACCGCTCTGGTATGTGACTATGCCACTGATGGCCCAGTTGCTCAGGAGCTTATCGGCTATGCCGTCAACGCCGCTCAGGAAGCGCTGGCCGCGTCCGAACGGCAGGTCGTAAGCGTAAGAGACGACCAGCCTGTGCGGGCGGTCGAAGTCGCTGATGGCGCGATTCTGATCCGGGTTAGACTGGTCGTTGTAAAGATTGGCCCCGTTCTGCCCATTGCGTGTCGCGTTCAACTCGTCCGTGCTCAAAGAGCCACTGACGTTGTCTATGTTCTTCGAGAAGGTGTAGGCAGCCTGAAAGTACATGCCAGTCGCCAATCGGCGTGACAGTGTGACTTGCAGCGAGTTGTAAATGCCTTCACCTATGTTGCCGGAAAGGCGCGCGCCGCGCCTGCGCGACAGACCGAGGATTTGATGACGCAGCTCCTCATTCGCGGGCGTGTTCGTAGTAATCGTGTAGACGTTGCCGTTGATGTCTGTCACCGTGATGGGATTGGTAGGGCTTGCAAGCCGCGCTATGAACGGCGTGTAGATGCCCAGCCCGCCCTTGTATTTCGCGCCGACGTAGCCTACCTCTATGGCCCAGCCCGACCACAGCTCGCGCTGTAGGGTCAGGTTGTACTGCTGAGTCCACGGCGTGTAGGCGGTGGTCGGAGCGGTCGTAAAGGACGCCAGATTGATAGAGCAATTGGTGGCCGTCCCGCCGTAGTTCAAGCAGGCTTGCCCTGCGGAGTTGACGAAGATTGGGGCCACGTTCGGGTCGTTCGGGTCGAGCGGCCCGGCTCCGCCCGTTCGTCGCAGTCCCGCAAAGTACGTGGGCGAAGGGATGTAAGCCGCAGCAATCGCTGACGGCGGCGGCTGGCCCGCGAACGGATTGGCAAGCTGTAACGCACTGGGCGTGGTCGTGCTCGAAAGCGGCTGCACGGTGAAGGGCGCGGCCAGCGAGTTCTGCAAGATGTTCTGGTTAGAGAGTCGCTGATAGTAGATGCCGTAGCCCGCGCGTACGACCGTCTTCTGGTCGCCATTCACGTCCCACGCGAATCCGACGCGCGGGGCGAAGTTGTCTCCGTCAAAGCAGTCATTGAGCGCACAGTCTTTGACGCCCGGCGTGCCCGTGAATCCCGCCAGATTTACCTTCTCAGGGAAGAGGAAAGGGTTCTGGCCTGCTGCGGCGCGACCGAAATCATAAACGCCCGCGCGATAGAGCTTGTCCTTGCCGAAGCTCATGCCTTCCCATCGTAGGCCGAGGTTGAGTGTCAGACGCGGCGTGACGCGCCAATCATCCTGCACGAATGCAGCGTAGTCGGTGGCTATGAAGTTGCGCGCCGGGTCACCGAAAGCCGACTGGATAGAAGTCACACGGCCTTGCAGGAAGTTCTGGAAGGCTGTGAAGGTGTTGCCCGCGCCGGTCGTGGCCGCGAAGCCCAGCGACCCGCGCACCGCGAAATTATTGAAGCGGTTCAACTGGTACTGCACGCCCTCCACGCCGAAGCGAAGACTGTGCTGATCCTTAATCCAAGAGAGAGTGTTCACCAGATTGTACTGATTGGATACCGTCCCGCGCTCGTCGTTGACACCCGTGCCGAGCGAGAAAGAGCCCGTGACGCTCAGGCGATAGATTCCGGGGAACTGACCGGAATTGCCGCGCTGCGCTCCCACGTCGCCCAGCGTAACCGGGTCTGTAGGACTGAAGGCAGAGATGTAGCGGCTATAGCCTGTCCGCAGCTCATTGACTACGGTCGGGCTGAAAACGTGCGTGTAGCTTAACGAGAGGAAACGATTTCTCTGTAAATCATTACGCGGGAAAGCCAGCGTCGTGTCCGTCCCGTAGGGCTTTGCGGTCGCCCCGTTGTCCCAGAACCAGCGCCCCGACAGCTTCTCTTTGCCGTCGCGCCAGAAGCGGTCGTAGCTAATCATGTACTGATTATCGGTAATGGGAGCTATGGCCGAGAAGACGCAGTTGAAGGTTCCCGTAGCTCCGCCCGTGATAGCGCCGCAACCTGTCTGGCCGGGGCGCGGAACTAGAAACTGGCCGCCGAAGTTCGTGTTTTTGACGTTCAGAATGTTGACCGCCACGGGGTCAATCTGCGCCGGAGTGAGGCCGAAGGCTGCCGCCAGCAGAGCGGCGTTGGTCGTCCCGTCCGGATTGGTCGGAAACGCCTGAACAATCGGACTCACGCTTGAGCCCGTAGGGTCTAGGCCGTTCCGAGCGCGCACGCCCTGATAGTTGAAGAACCAGAAGCCTCCGGCTGCGGGCACGGGGCCACTGCCGGAAAAGCCGAAAACGTTCTGAAGCAGGCGCGCGCGCTTGCTCAAGCCGTTGGCGTTGCGGAACCATTCGTTGGCATTCAAGGCATCGTTGCGATGCTGCCAGTAGCCGTCCAAGTGCCAATCCTTTGAGCCTGAGCGCAGCACCAGCGAGAGCGCCCCGCCTCCCTTGCTGCCTGAAGAAGCATCGTAAAGCGATGTGGCGACCTTGAACTCCTGAATCGTGTTCGGGTTCGGCAAAGGCACCGTGTCGAAGTGCGCTAGGTTGAAGTCGTTCACGTTGACGCCTTCAAGCTGTATGCTGTTGTTTGAAGTGCGCTGGCCGTTGACGTTTACGTCCGCCGTGCCGCGTCCCGCGCTTCTCACGTCCGTAGGCTCGCCCGCCGTTCCTGCCGAGAGCGAGATAAGGAAGAGAAAGTTGGGCGAAGCCAGAGGCAGATTACGCAGCGTCACGGCATCAATGGGCTGGCCCGTGACCGCGCTCGAAGCGTTAATCAGGCTGGGCGCAGCCTGCACGACCACCGTTTCCGTGACAGCGCCCACCTCAAGCTCCAAATCCTGGCGCGTGGTTTCGTTGATGCGCACCTGCACATCTTTTATCGTAGCTTTTTTGAAGTTTCTAGAAGTGATTTCCAGACGATAGAGTCCGGGGGGTAAAAGTGTGGCGGAGAAGCTGCCATCTTCACCTGTGGTGATGGTGCGCTCCGTGTTGCCTGTTCTTTCGCTGACAACTAAGACTGTGGCACCGGCCACAACTGCTCCTTGCGGGTCAGTTATAACGCCCGTGATACCTCCGGTTTGAGCTCCTTGGGTAAATGCGAGGGAGACAAGCACAAAGGAGATGAGCCACCCGCTTGAGACTAAGCGTAGAACGCTTCGCATAACGGTTCCTCCTTAAGGATAGAGCTTATTCGATTGTCTTTTGGCTACTTCTTGGTGACGGTCTAGCTGACTAAGGTGCTACCTGTTGGAAAGCTTGCGGTTTCTAATGACGCAAGAAATATACCCTGCTCTCAGAGGACGAGCGGGAAATTTTAAGAAACTCATTCTCTTGGCTTTAAGACGGAAGAGGACGGGCTTCAAGCATCAGGCACGTAATCCCTCATACACAAATTCCGAATTTTGTACGATTTTTTGGATATATTGCTTCGGCGGGTAGGCTCTGCAATAGGGCATCAATGAACCGTGCGGAAATAGACAAACGCTTGCGCGGCGTGTTGGAATACAGGCGGCTACGCTTTCAACCAGTATGGAACGAATCATATTTTTAGACAGGAACACGCTGGAAGCCGGGATACGCCGCCCGGACTTCGAGCACGAATGGATTGAATATGACGAGACAGAAAGCTTTCAGCTTGTAGAGAGGCTCTCGGGCGCGACCATAGCCATCACCAACAAGGTTCCCCTGCGCGAAGCCGAGCTGAAGCAACTGCCTTCGCTTCGCCTGATAGCCGTAGCGGCGACTGGCGTTGACATCATTGACCTTGTTTATTGCAGGCGTCAGGGAATAGCCGTCACGAACATACGCAACTACGCCGGGCACACCGTGCCGGAGCACGCGCTGATGCTCATGCTGACGCTGCGTCGTAATCTACTGAGCTACCGCAGAGACGTGCGGGCAGGAGAGTGGGAGCGCGCAAGAGCCTTCTGTCTCTTCGACCATCCGATTCATGACCTGCACGGCTCAACGCTGGGCATCATTGGGTACGGCACGCTGGGTCATGCTGTGGAGAGGCTGGCCCTTGCCTTCGGCATGCGCGTGCTGATAGCTGAGCGCAAGGGCGCTGAAAGGATTAGAGAGGGACGCACCGATTTTGAAGAGGTGCTGAGGACGAGCGACGTAGTGACGCTTCACTCGCCGCTCAACGACGAGACGCGGAACATGATAGGCAGGGCGGAGCTTGCATTGATGAAGCCTGACGCGATTCTGATTAACACTGCGCGCGGCGGGCTGGTTGACGAAAGCGCGCTCGCGGAAGCGCTGGAGCACGGGCGCATCGGTGGCGCTGGCTTCGATGTACTGACCAAAGAGCCGCCGCGCGAAGGTAATCAACTGCTTCAACTGAGCCTGCCGAACTTCATACTCACGCCGCACAATGCATGGGCCAGCCGTGAGGCTATGCAGGCGCTCGCCAATCAGCTAATTGACAACATAGAAGCCTTCATACGCGGCGAGCCGAAAAACTTAGTTAAGTAAAAGAACAGTTTTCAGTCTTGAGTTTTCAGAGAAAGCGAACTTGTCTTCTGCTGAAAACTGATTACTGAAAACTGTTCCCTTCTTATTCTTCGTGATGCTCGGTGGTGTAGAGGCGAAGGATTTCCTGTCCCTGACGCGAGCGCGGGTCAATGGTGCGCAGGTGCTTGCGTCCCTGCATCTCCCAGATGGCAGTCACCTGCCCGTCCTTCTCTACGGCGTGATAGGTAATGTCTTCGGCAGGCTGTGCCGCTTCCGCCGGTTCCGTGCTGCTTGCCTCGCCCGATAGGTTCTCTTCATTTTCTGCCATGCGTATACGAAACTTCTCCTCTCAGAATCTTTCTGCTCTCGCTCTTTACCGGAATCGGTCTGAATTTTGTCACACGCCCGCGCCGCGTGTCCACCTCACTTAGCCTTGGCCATCTTTCTGAGGCCGAGCGCGTACTCTATGGCGCGGCGCGCGGAGACTACGCCCCAGCCCTGCCGGTCAACCTCTATGCCGGGAAGTCGCTCTGCCGTCTCTATCAGAATCCGCTTGACCTGCTGCGGCGTCAAATCCGGATTGGCTTCGAGCATGGCGGCGCAGATTGAGGCGACGATTGGAGAGGCGAAGGAGGTTCCGTCAACATACTTGTAGTGGCGCGTGATGACGTTCTCCTCGCTGAGCTTAATCATAATCAACTGGCGCAGCAGGTAAGAGGGCAGCCCGGTTTCGCGCGCTTCGTCCAGCGATTGGTCTATGCCTTCGTGCTCAGCGATGATTTCATGAAGCCTATCGTCGGGCGCGTTATCCAGTAGCGACAGCAGCTTGACCTGCTCCGCAGTAGGCGTGTGCGGCAGTATGGGCGCGGGAACCCAGATGCCCGGCGCAATCACTTCGGGCTTCTGCAAGCCGTCAACCGTAGGCCCGTAGGATGAGCGGTACATGCCGAAGCGCGTGCGGTCTAGAGAGTTCTGGTCGTCAAGGCCGCCAACGGCAATGGCCGAAGGGGCGCTGGCGGGCGGCAGGACAGGATGGCCGGGCATGTGCCCGGCGTTGCCCACGGCGCAGACTATGACTAGGCCGCTCTTGACCGCTTCTTCAACCGTCTGAGCCAGAGAGTTATTCAGGTAAGACTGCTCTTCATCCCCGCCTGCGGAGATGTTGACGACGCGAATCTTGAACTTGTGACGATAGCGCATGACCCAGCGAAGCCCGCGTTCTATGTTCTCTTCGGAGATGCGGCCCTTGCCGACTTTGACCAGCACGAGGCGCGCGTCCGGCGCTATGCCGCGATAGAAGCCGTTCGACAATCCGCCGTT
Organism: Pyrinomonadaceae bacterium; assembly: GCA_036389255.1. Lineage (GTDB taxonomy): Bacteria > Acidobacteriota > Blastocatellia > Pyrinomonadales > Pyrinomonadaceae > JACVRN01. The sequence goes on along the minus strand of DASVQI010000041.1, from coordinate 167,476 downwards.
TCCCGCAGCCACCACGGAGGTCATCATGCCGTGCCAGCTAGCCGGGTCTGGAGTCTCAAGAGTAGTCTTGTCGCCTTCGGCTGCGACGATGCTGTGATAAGCGAGGATGCGGTTGTCGGGCTTGGTCAAATCCGGGTGCGGGTAAAAGCCTGAGTCAAGAAAGGCCATCGTGATGCCGCGTCCCGTAAAGCGCTCGTCGGCATCCATGCGAAGCGGCGTCGAAAGTACGTTGCCGCCCTGTTCAAAGACGGCGGCGTGAGCTTCAAGGTGCATGCGCGCGCGCTCGAAAAGCTGTACGCAGCGCGGGCAGATGGTGTAGATGAGCGCGCCGCCCGGAGCGTTCGCGGCAATCATCACCTTCAAATCATCGCCAACGGCTTCAAATGGAATGAGCCCGTCGGGCGATTCGCGCCCGCACACGGGGCAGATTGGCTTACCTGCGGCCTTATCCGAATGCAGCTCGGATGGCTCGTTCGAAATAATTGCTTCAGACATAAACTGGCAGTTCTATTCTCTCTATAAAAAGATTTGCTTCAGATAACACCGAATTTCGATGATACGCGAAACCGCCAGCATAGCAACAGAAGATAGATAAAGTGCGCCGAAATCTTCACTCTTTTGTGAGTTGTGCTTTTGGGGCAAAGGGCTGTAAGGTATAAGTCGAACGCCAACGTCAAAAAATTTAAACAGGAGGTCGCAGAAAGCCTGCATTATGGCTAATGAGCAACCGACCGTCGCGGACATCTTTCGCCGCGCGCAGAGCCTCAAGCGAGAGCGCCCGCAAAGCTCTTACAAGGAGATAAAACAGCTTCTTCTGAGCGAATACAAGGGAGCGGCGTTTCCGCCCGCGAGTCGTCTGGCCATCCCGGAGCAGGACGCGCGCGCGCCCGAAGAAGACTGGTCTGCCGGGCTGTCACTGATGCTGCGCGGCATACAGCAACAGAACTGGGAAGAGATTATGAACGGCATCATGCTCAGTCTTGAGCAGACCGAAAACTACGAGCAACAGACGGGCGCTCCCGGCTACAGCGACGACTGGCACGACCGGACAGTCGGCATAAACGAGCCGCTCAAGAAGGGCGTAGGCAAGTGGATGCCCGAAGACCTGATGCGACTGGCGGAAAAAGCCACGAAGAAATAGTCCGGAGAGTCTAGAGAGTCTGGAGAGTCTGGAGAGTGAAAAGAAAGTCTCTTTGACTCTCCAGACTCTCTGGACTCTCCGGACTCTCTAGACTTCTTAAGTTCTTATGAGTTTTCTGAATAAGCTAATCAAAGACCCGCTTTATCAATCTGGTGAGCCCCGGCGGCCCGAAGAGGTCGGGGAGCCGGAGATTATCATCAGCCCGGACACGCGGCGCGAGAATCGTATTCCGCCCGGGCAGGTGAGGACGCGCAAGTGGCCTGTGCTGGACGCGCACGGCACTCCGAATGTAGACCTTGAGACGTGGCGCTTCGAGGCGGGCGGGCTGGTTGAGAATCCGCAGAGCTGGTCGCTGGATGAGTTTCTACAACTCCCACCCGTGAAGGTCTACGCAGACTTTCATTGTGTGACGCGCTGGTCGCGCCTAGACAATGTCTGGAGCGGCGTGCAGGCGAAAGAGATGGCGCGCATACTGGGAGTTAAACCCGAAGCGAAGTTTGCGCTCGTCTTCGGCTACGATTACGGCTGGTCTACGAATCTGCCTATAGAATATTTTCTGGCGGAGGATTCGCTCTTCGCGTGGTCTCACGACGGCCAGCCCATCCCGCCCGACCACGGCGGCCCCGTTCGATTGATTGTCCCGCAGCTCTACGCGTGGAAGTCCGCCAAGTGGGTCAAGGGCATACATTTTCTGGCCGAAGACGAGCCCGGCTATTGGGAGCAGGGCGGCTATCACATGCGGGGCGTTCCATGGAGCGGGCGCGACGGCGAGCGCTTTCGCTGGCAGGAATAAAAGCCTGCCCGGACTTTTTTTATCGTGATAACAGAATCTTCAGAGAAGCCTCAACAGAGAGTTGCAGCCGCGACGCCGAAAGACGCTGCGGTCGTCATTCTCTTGAGGGACGGGACTGAGCTTGCCGACCCTGAAGTCTACTGGGTGAGGCGCAGCCACAAGCTGGCCTTCCTCGGCGGCTTTCACGCTTTCCCCGGCGGGCAGTTGGACGAGACGGATAAAGAGACGCCCGTAGAGAACTGCGACGACGAGGAAAAGGCCGCCATGATTGCGTGCGCCGCACGCGAGGTCTTTGAAGAGCTGGGCGTGCTTCTGGCTCGCGGCGCGCAAGCCTTGACCGTGGGCCAGCGAGCCTCGCTCCTTGATGATTTGGAATCGGAGCGCATGACTTGGCCACAGCTTCTAAAGCATTACGGTCTTCATCTGGATGCTAATGACTGGACATACGTCGGGCGCTGGGTCACGCCGCCCTTCAGCCCCAGACGCTTCGATACCTTCTTCTTCATGGCTAACTGCCCGTCAAAGCAGGAGCCGAATGTTAAAGGCGATGCGGAGCTTGAGGCGGGCGAGTGGACGCGAGCGAGCGAAGCCGTCGCGCGCTGGCAACGCTCGGAGGTTTTGTCCGTGCCGCCCGTGCTGCACGCGCTCAGGACAATCAGCCGGGGATTGACGGAGGATTTGGTCGAGCGCTTTCTCTCTATTCCACAGGCGCACGCAGAGCCCGTGCGCCGCATAGAGTTCCGTCCGGGCTTCATCTGCTTTCCGGTTCGCACGCAGACAAAGCCACCGGCGACGCACACCAACTGTTACCTAGTAGGCTCGCGCGACGTCGTCATCATTGACCCGGCTTCCGTTTATGAAGAGGAACAGGAGGCGCTGGCCGCTTGCGTTGACGAGCTTCGCGCGGAGGGGCGCAACATAAGAGAGATAATCCTGACGCACCTTCATCCGGATCACATGGGCGGCGTGAATGCCCTTAGAGAACACCTCTGGGGCCGCGTGCCCGTGGCCGCGCACCGCTTGACGGCCAGCGCACTTGAAGGACAGGTGAAGGTTGACCGCTTCATAGAAGACGGAGAGTTGATTGACCTCGAAGGCGAGCCGCACCTGCGCCTCAGAGCCATGCACACGCCCGGCCATGCGCGCGGCCACCTCTGCTTTTATGAAGAAGCGACCGGCGCGCTCATCACAGGCGATAACATAGTCGGCTTAGGGTCTGTGCTGATTGACCCGCCCGAAGGCAACATGCGTGATTATCTGGAATCGCTGGAACGTCTCAGGGCTCTCCCGCACCTGACCGTCCTCTTCGGCGCTCACGGGCCTGCGGTCGGCAATCCCCGTGCTAAGATTGACGAGTACATTCGTCACCGTCTTGAGCGTGAAGAGAATATTTTGCGGGCCGTGCGCGCCCGGGCCAGCACGCCAAAGGAGATTGTCGAGCGCGTCTACACGGACGTTCACCCGAAAGCTCATGCGATGGCAGAGCGCGCCGTGCTGGCTCATCTCGAGAAATTGGAAACCGACAACCTTGTCACACGCACAGCCGACGGAAGGTGGAAAAGCAGGATGGGGGATGGGGGTTAGGGGTTAGGGGATGGATAAAGAAAATCCAACGCTCTTTCTTTACTGTCCCCTAACCCCTAACCCCCATCCCCTGATTTCATTATGTCACCTACGAAGAAGAACGACAGCGAGCGCAGGCAGGCCGAGCTGAGGCTTGAGACGCAGTACGCCATCACGCGGGCGTTAGCCGATTCGGACACGCTCAGCGAAGCTGCGCCGCGCATGCTCGAAGCCGTCTGTAGAAGTCTTGGCTGGTCGCTCGGCGCTATCTGGCGTGTTGACGAGGAGTCCGGCACGCTGCGCTGCGTGGAGACGTGGCACGTGCAGGGCGTGGAATTACCTGAGTTCGAGGAGAGCAGCCGCCAGTGCGTCTTCGCGCGGGGCGAAGGAATGCCCGGCAGGGTCTGGGAGAGCGGCAAACCCTCTTGGGTCACGGATGTCGTGGCCAACGGCAACTTCCCGCGCGCCTCTATGGCGCAGAAAGCCGGACTGCACGCGGCCTTCGCTTTTCCCATTCTTCTGGCGAATGAAATCCTAGGCGTGCTTGAGTTCTTCAGCCCCGAAGTGCGCGAGCCTGACAATGACCTCATACAGATGATGGAAACGGTCGGCAGCCAGATAGGCCAGTACATAGAGCGCAAGGAGGCCGAAGCGGCCCTGCGCCAGTCCGAAGAACGCTTTCGCACGCTGGCTGAAACGGCCTCGGACGCCATCATCATCATTAACGAAGAGAGCCGCATCACTTTCATCAACCGCGCCGCCGAAACCATCTTCGGCTATCCTCTGGAAGAGATGATGAGCGCGGATTTGACCATGCTCATGCCGGACTATCTGCGCCATCTACATAACGAAGGCGTGCGGCGCTACATAGAGACGGGCAAGCGGCACATCAACTGGGAAGGCTACGAGCTGCCGGGCCTGCACAAAGACGGTCACGAAATCCCGCTCGAAGTCTCCTTCAGCGAGTACGTGAAGAACGGCCACCATTTCTTCACGGGCATCCTACGCGACATATCCGAGCGCAAGCGCAACGATGAATCTCAGGCCGAGCGCGTGCGGCTGGCCGCGCTCGGCGCAGACATCGGCGTCGCTTTGACGCAGAGCGACACCAAGCAGGAGATGCTCCAACGCTGCGCCGAGGCTCTGGTCAAACATCTGGACGGGGCGTTTGCGCGCATCTGGACGCTGAACGAAGCTGAGAAAGTGCTTGAGCTTCAGGCGAGCGCGGGGCTCTACACGCATCTGGACGGAGCGCACTCGCGCGTGCCGGTGGGCAAATTCAAAATCGGCCTCATAGCCGAAGAGAGAAAGCCGCATTTGACCAACGCGGTCGTGGGCGACCCGCGCGTGGGCGACCAGGAATGGGCAGAGCGCGAAGGCATGGTTTCGTTCGCTGGCTATCCGCTCATCATAGACAACGTACTGGTGGGAGTGATGGCCATGTTCGCCCGCCACACTCTGACGGAAATAGTGCTGGACGGGATGGCATCCGTCGCAAACGGCGTAGCTCTGGGCATCAAGCGCAAGCGAGCCGAAAGAGAGTTGCAGGAGAGCGAGGCCCGTTACCGCTCTCTGTCGGAAGCCATGCCGCAGATAGTCTGGGCCACGGACGCCAAAGGCTCTCACACCTACTTCAACTATCGCTGGTACGAGTACACGGGGTTGAGTGAAGAAGAATCTCTGGGCTTCGGCTTTGCCAGCGCCCTGCACGAGGAAGACCGCGCACGCACGCTCGACGAGTGGACGCGCGCGTGGCGCGACGGCGTGCCTTACGAGGTTGAGTATCGCTTTTATTCTCGCCCGCGCAACGAGTATCGCTGGTTCCTTGCGCGCGCCGTGCCCGTCAGGGATGCGCGAGGGCGTATCGTGCAATGGATAGGCACCTGCACCGACATAGAGGAACAGAAGCGAGCCGAAGCCGCGCTGGCCGAGCTCAACGAAGAGCGAGCCGCCATGATTGAAGAGGTTTCGACGCCGATTGTGCCCGTCTGGCGCGGCGTCCTTGTGCTTCCAATCATCGGCTCCTTAGACACGGAGCGCATGCAGCGAGCAACACAGACGGCGCTCGATGAAGTCACGCGGACGGGCGCTCGCGCCTGTATCATAGACATCACGGGCGCGCGAATCGTAGACACGCACGCGGTCGCCAACCTGAACAACCTAGTGATGGCGCTCAGGCTCGTAGGCGCGGAAGCAATCGTCACAGGCATCAAGGCGCAGGCGGCGCAATCGCTGATAGGCTTGGGCGTGGATTTCGCAAGCATGCGAACGCATCGAACTCTGGCGGAAGCGCTGGCATCTTTAATTGGTGAACACGAGATCAAGAGGGACGGTATTTCACAAAATGGAACAGGCTAAAACTTTAGGCGAGCTAAGAGAGAGCGGTTGGCGGGTAACTTCCGTGAAAGACGAGATGCGGCGCAACCTCGTCCGCAAGCTGCGCGCGGGCGAGCGGCTGTTTCCCGGCATAGTGGGATATGACGAGACGGTCGTGCCGCAGATAATCAACGCCATCCTAGCGCGTCACAACATCATCCTTCTGGGCCTGCGCGGTCAGGCCAAGAGCCGCATCATCAGACAACTGACAGACCTTCTGGACGAGCGCATCCCCATCATCGCGGGCTCGGAAATCAACGATAACCCCTTTCAGCCCATCTCCGCTTACGGACGCCAGCAGCTTGAGCTTCACGGCGACATGACTCGCGTGGAGTGGGTGGAGCGCGACGCGCGCTTTGTCGAAAAGCTGGCCACGCCCGACGTGACCATAGCCGACATCATAGGCGACGTTGACCCAATCAAAGCGGCCAAGGGCGGCCATCTCTTGAGCGATGAGCTGACGATTCACTACGGGTTGCTGCCGCGCGCCAATCGCGGCATCTTCGCCATCAACGAGCTGCCGGATTTGGCCGGAAAGATTCAGGTAGGGCTCTTCAACATCATGCAGGAAGGGGACGTGCAGATTAAGGGATACCCTGTCAGGCTGCCCCTTGACGTGATGCTCGTCTTCTCGGCCAACCCGGAAGACTACACCGCGCGCGGCAAGATAATCACGCCGCTCAAAGACCGCATAGGCACTGAGATTACAACGCACTATCCTTCGGACTTACAGCTCGGCGTGGAAATCACCCGTCAGGAGGCGTGGACTGAGCGCGAAGGTCTGGAAGGTCGCCTGAACGTGCCTGACTTCATACGTGAACTCGTAGAGCAGATAGCCTTCGAAGCGCGCGACGACCAGCGTATTGATAAACGCTCCGGCGTCTCGCAACGGCTGCCAATCACGGTCATGGAATCGGTCATCTCAAACTCAGAGCGCCGCTCGCTTCTTACGGAAGAGGAAGAGATTGTGCCGCGCATCTCGGACATCTACGCCGCTGTGCCTTCTATGACCGGCAAGATGGAGCTTGAGTATGAAGGCGAACAGGTCGGCGCTGTGAAAATCGCCAGAGACCTTATCAAGCGGGCCGCCGGAGAAATCTACGAAGGCTACTTCGTCGGCATAGAGTTCACAGACGCCGTGCGCTGGTTCGATTCCGGCAACTCGCTTCGGCTGGCCGACACGGCATCTGCCTCCGAGTGCATGAACCTTTTGGACGCCGTGCCCGAGCTAATTGACACGGCTTTAATCCCCTTCGACTTCAAACGCTCTGACGAAGCGCTCACAGTCTCCGCCTGCGAGTTCGTCCTCGAAGGGCTCTACGCACAGAACAAAATCAGCCGTAACGAAGAGGGAGGCTACACCGCGGCCACAAAGGCGCGCAAAGACCGTCGCGGCATGATATACGACGACCTCTCGGAGACTAGCCGGTACAGTTGAGGAGAAAAATTTATGGAAACAATCTGGAAAGCCGTTTACCGTAAAGTCCCCGAAGGTTACATAGGCTTCGTTGAAGAACTGCCCGGAGCTAACACGCAGGGCGAAACGCTTGAAGAAGCGCGAGAAAACCTGAAAGAGGCTATTGAACTGGTTCTGGAAGCCAATCGTACTCTGGCTCGGGAATCAATCGAGGGGGAAGAAGTTATACGCGAGACGATTTCTGTTGAAGTAGCATAAGTTTACAAGGAATGTAATGTTGCCCGTAATGTTGCTCCCACATTTATGATTAACTTTATGCCACTATACAAGGCATGAAACGAACTGACCTGATTCGCTATTTGGAGCAACATGGCTGCGAGTTTTTACGCGAGGGCAGCAAGCATACAGTTTATGCTAACCGTGCGGCGCAAAGGTCGTCTTCAATTCCGAGGCATCGAGAGATAAATGATTTTCTTGCGCGGAAAATCTGTCGTGACTTGCAGGTTCCTGAACCGGGGCAAAAGAAGTAAATGAAGTTCATACGCTATTCAAAATTCAAGGGCTTTGATGTTTCGTCTGTTAATCTGGGCGACCTGATGGAGTCTCTGTCGGACTCGCTGTTGGATTCGGGGTTTGACGACGATTATTACTGGACGAGGCAGCAGAGGGAGAAGGACACTTCGCTGGATGCTTTGCGGCGCGCGCTCTTGCAGGCTTTGATTGACCAAGGGATGATTGACGAGCAACAGGTAAAGGAGATGCTCGCGGAGAACGAGGGCAAGTTCAAGGGGTCTTTGCTCGAAGAGCTGCTGAACCAGTTGATAGAGCGGCTGGTGGAAGAGGGCTATCTCAAGCTGAAGGAAGAGACGCAGCCGCAGATGAAAGACCAGAGGCAGGGCGGCCCCGGTCAGGTCGGAGAGCCCGTCCCGCGCAACGTTCACTTCGAGGTGACGGAGAAGGGGCTGGACTTTCTTGGCTACAAGACGCTGAGAAATCTGCTGGGCAGTCTGGGTAAAAGCTCTTCGGGCAGACACGATACGCAGCATCTATCCACCGGCGTAGAGGCCGCCGCAGCCTCCAAGCCTTACGAGTTCGGTGACACCATCAACATGGATGTCAACACGACTCTGCTCTCCGCCATCAAGCGCGAGGGGCTCGGCGTCCCCTTGAATCTGGAATACAGCGACCTTCACGTTCACCAGTGCGATTATCAATCCTCCTGCGCGACCGTAGTCATGCTGGATTGCTCGCACTCCATGATTCTCTACGGCGAAGACCGCTTTACGCCGGCCAAGAAGGTGGCGCTCGCGCTGGCGCATCTGATTCGCACGCAGTATCCGGGCGACTCTCTGAAAATCGTGCTCTTTCACGATTCGGCGGAAGAGCTGCCCATGTCGCAACTGGCTACGACGCAGGTCGGCCCCTATCACACGAACACCGCAGAGGGTCTGAGGCTGGCTCGCCGTCTGTTGCAGGCGCAGCGCAAGGAGATGAAGCAGATTGTGATGGTCACGGACGGCAAGCCGACGGCCTGCTTTCTGGACGAGGGCGCTTCGGCTCCATCGGCCCGCGCGAGCTTTCGTGAGCCGGGCAGCCGTACAGGCGCAAGCGATGGCCGCAGGCTCTACAAAAATCCTATGGGCCTTGACCCGTTCGTTATGGCGGCCACGCTCAGGGAAGTTCAGGCTTGCCGCAAGGCCGGTATTATGATTAACACCTTCATGCTGGCCAGCGATTATTACCTCGTGGAGTTCGTCAAAGAGATGACGGCCATGACGATGGGCCGCGCCTACTTCGCCAACCCGAACAACCTCTCGCAGTTCGTGCTGATTGATTTCCTGAAGCGAAGGCGCAGCCGCGTACGCTAAAAGATTGGCCGAAACTATCAAACGTCACAGGACGTAAAAGGCAGTGACAAGTGACGAGTGATGAGTGACAAGCTGTAAAAGCTTTCTTGCCTGTCACTTGTCACTCATCACGCATCACTGCTTTTGAGAGGTGTCTATGTTTTGTCCTAACTGTGGCTTTGAAGACCGTCAGTCGAGCCAGTTTTGCCGCTCGTGCGGGACAGACATGCGCGCCGTGCGTCAGGGGCTTGAGAGGCCGGAAACCGTGATGGCCTCCGTCACTAGCGCGCGTGAAGAGATTGGCCACGCCATAGCCGCTCGCATCAGGGAAGTCAGAGACGCGAACGACCTCAAGATAGTAGAGAACGTGCTGCCGGAGGTAGACAAATTCTTCGAGACGGCCGAAGAGCGCCGCTTGAGAAGAATACGAGCCGGAGTAATCACGGCCATGTGCGGGTTGGGCGGCGCGCTCTTCTTCTTCCTTCTGGCTCAGAAGGAGACTGACCTGTTCTTCATGATTATGGCGGGCGTGGCGACGTTCCTGATAGGCTTTGGTATAGTGCTAAATGGCCTGCTGTTTACCGTGCCGAGGGAATCGTCGCGCCGCTCGCTGAACGAGGCTAAGGAAGAGATTGAGCGTGCCATGAGTCTCGCAACGAAGAGGCGCGAAGAGCTACCAATCGCATCACAAGCGGGTCTGCCGGTTTCATCCGTCACAGAGCACACCACGCACCGTCTGGCCAGCGATGCTCAGCTTGCGCCGCAAGCGGGCGCGGCCTCGAAGCGGGCTGAATGAAACTCTTTAATAACGGGAGAGGTTTTAGAGATGCAGCGTGCGCGGTTGCGCGGAATTGAGATGGCTTATGACTCGGCGGGAAGCGGGCCAGCCGTTCTGCTTCTGCACGGCTTCCCCTTCAACCGCAGTATGTGGCGCGCGCAGGCCGAGGCGCTCAGCGACCGCTACAGAGTCATCACGCCTGACCTGCGCGGCTTTGGCGAGACGGGAGCGCAGTCCGAGCAGCCCGCTACCATGCGCGAGATGGCCGAAGACGTCGCGGCCCTCATGGACGGGCTTAGCATAGAGCGTTTCACACTGGGCGGTCTTTCGATGGGCGGCTACGTGGCCCTTGCTCTCTACCGCCACTTCCCCCTTCGCGTGCACAACCTTATCCTCGCGGACACGCGCCCGCAGGCTGACACGGACGAAGCGCGCGAGAACCGCGAGCGACAGGCCGTGCAAGCGCTATCCGAAGGCATGGAACCAATCGTGGAAGGGATGCTGCCCAAGCTACTCGCGCCGGGGACATTGAGCGAGCACGAAGATGTTGTAGAGGAACTGCGCGCAATGATGCTCGGCACAGACCCTAAGGGCGCGGCCGCAGCGCTTCGCGGCATGATGGAGCGCCCTGACCAAACCTACCTGTTGCCGCGCATACTCGCCCCGACCCTTATCATTGTAGGAAGTGAAGACCAACTGACTCCGCCAAAGGACGCCGAGCTTATGCACAGGGAGATACGCGGCTCCCGCCTTGAAGTAATAGAAGGCGCGGGCCACGTCTCCAATCTGGAACGCCCGCAGGAATTCAACCGGCACTTGCGCGACTTTCTGGATTCACTCCAGCCTTAGAAGGATTGATTCCTCGGTTCATTGATTCATTGATTCATTGAACCGTCGAGTCAATGAACCGATGAGTCAATTCTCAAAATACACGATAGAAGAGCGCGTGCGGTGGGGAGATGTGGACGCGGCGCGGATAATCTTTTACGGCGCATACATACGCTTCTTCGAGTTTGCCGAGACGGAGTTGTTTCGCGCGGTGGGCCTGCCCTACAGCCGCATCTTTGACGAGCTGGACGTGTGGCTGCCGCGCGCTCATCTGGAATGCGATTTTCGTCGCGCCGCAGAGTTGGACGACCTCTTGGAAGTCTCAGTCTACGTAGGCCGCATCGGCACAAAATCGCTGCGCCTGAACTTTGAAGTCCGGCGCAAAGGCGAAGAGGCTCTCTATGCAGAAGCCCATTTCGTGATGGTGGCCGTGCGCCGCGACACCTTTGAAACCGTCCCTGTCCCTGAAGAACTACGCCAACGATTAGCTCAATACACACAAAAAGATTGATTCATTGATTCATTGATTCAATGAATCAATCCCTTCTGACTTCTGCGTTGTTTTTGGTGTTAGAATAGAGGCGTCATGATTCTAGTCGCGCGCTTCATCAACAGTCAGGCGCGGGAAAGTTTTTGTAGTTAAGAGGAGTTTTTATGGTTCGGTGTTGGAAATGTGGCAGGGAAAATGAAGAAGGGATGCGCTTTTGTACCAACTGCGGGACGCCCGTAGCGGCTGGCGGCCAGTCGGGCGCAAGCCCCGGCGGTTACGACGCTACCTCCGAGACAATCAGCTTCAACGCGCCGCCGCAAACGGCAGTCGGCATGGGCACGCCGACTACGCCTTATACAGCCCCGCCCTTCACGGATAACACGACGACGCCGACGACGCCACCGCCCGCGAAGTCCAAGACGGGTCTGGTCATAGGCGTAATCGCAGGACTCTTACTGCTGGGCCTCTTGGGCGTCGGCGGCATCGCGGGCTATTACTACTATTCGAACTCAAAAGGTGTCGCGGTAAACAACGGCAACAGTAACAGACAGGGAGCGCTTGACCCTGACAAGAAGGCTACACCTACGGAGGCCAACACCAACGCCAGCCCGGAAAGCTCGCCTCAGGCATCCCCTTCTCCGAGACAACAGCTATTTGAGCCGCCTACGACTCCCACCAAAGAAGGCTCCTTCACCGTTTACGCGAACGAAGGATGGCAGATGTCCAACATAGCCGTCGTCCCTCTGGAGCAGTTCACGACTACTACCGACGGCATTGTAGACATATCAGGCGTGAAGACAGGCGTGCGAGCCGGAGGCGTCAGCGATGCCAAGTTCAAATCGCGCCGCCTCTTCCCGGAGTTCCCCGTAGGCGCGCTCATTATGCGCACGCGCTACGCAGACGGACGCTTCTCCAACATGGTCGCAGCAGGCACGAGAGGCGACTGGCAGAACCTGCCGGACGAGCGCGGTATGCTTGAGTTCATCATCAACGACAACGCGCCGCAGGACAACGGGGGCCAGTTCACAATCAAGGCCAAGCTGAGAAGCGTCCCCAAGAAGTAAGAATGGGGGATAGGGGTCGGGGGTTGGGGGATGGATAAAGAAAATCCAGCTCTCTTTCTTTTACCATCCCCTAACTCCCGACCCCCCATCCCCCACTCTTAGGCAATCACCTCGCACAGGCTTCGTCAGGTGAGACAAAGAGAGTTGGCGTGTAATATATCTCTCTCGCAGAGAGGCTATGAGGCAAGAGGATGATTGAAGATAACAGTCTGGAATTTGATATGTTCGAGGACGTGCGGCGCAGGCTGGTCGAGTTCTACCAGAGCGAGGGGCGCGACCGCCTGGAAGCTGAGAAGATAGCGCTCTATCTGGTGCAGGGGATTCGCTACACGCCCAAGCTGATAGCCACCATAGCCGAAGCAGAGTCGCACACCCGCACGGAGATTAACGACTGCATCACCTCGGTTCTGGACAACGCCCACGCACTGGAAAAGGCGCGCGCCGTCGTCCTCGGCCTTGAAGATCAGAGCGCGCCTAGCTGACGGAACATGCTCATGAAATCGAAGTTGTTCCATGCTTCCGCAATCTTGCCGTTCTCTACTCGCACTATCGTCATGCCGGATGAACGTGGCAAGTCTCAGGAATTTGCGCCAAGAGATGAAGCAATCTTCGATATTGATTGTTAGAGAGGACGCAGGGCGCGCAGGGCGAGTTTGCGCTTAAGGTCTGTATAGCCCTGGTCGCCCGCGATTAGCTCGCCAAGTGTCTTGCGTATGCCTCTATGAGCGTGAGCGAACTCTATCATTCTCTCCGTGAAGGGTGCGCCCCAGAAGTTGCCGTAGAAGCGGCGGCGCATCTCCGAGGCTCTGCGTAGCTCCTGACCGAAATCCCTGCGCCAGCGATTCTCGTACTCGGACGCTCTGCCCTCAAGATAAGCCTCGCTGAAAATCTCTGCGGAGCGCAGCGCGTAGTATATGCCTTCGCCTGTGACCGGGTCTGCGAAGCCAGCAGCGTCGCCTATCAAAGCCCAGCCGTCGCCCGCAGCGCGTCTGGTATCCCATGTCTCAGGGGCGAGGCCCGGAATGCGCGCCGCGTAACGCTCGGCTACGAGCTTAAGCTCGGCTTGAATCTGAGCATCGAGCGCAGCGTCGCTCTTTCTGGAAGTCCAGAGCCGCGCCGCAGGGTCTTCGCGCATGCGATAGTAGCCGAGCATGAACGACCATAAAAGATTGTCCAGCGCCTGATGGTCGAAAGCGTCCTGCGAGGTGGCTATGCCGAAGGAGATGTGGTCTACGCGCGGAAAGGCCCAGGCGTAACCGGCCCAGCCCGGAAGAAAGGCTACGACGGTCGGCGCATCTTTTCCGGCTTTAGGCAGAGGCGTGCGATAGCCGAAGGCCACTTCCATCTCGGCAGGCGGCAAGGCTCCCGCGAGCCGCTTTGCTATGGGGCTGTTTGCGCCGTCGGCCGCGACAATCATGGGAGCGCTCCACTGCGCGCCGCTTCTGGCTTTCACCGTCCAGTCTTCGCTTTTGTCCGAGCGCGGTCGAAACGTGACGCGCTCCTTGACGATGTACGCGCCCGCGTCTTGTGCGCGCTCGCGCAGGTAGGAATCGAAGGCCGTGCGAGAGTATATGGCGAAAGGCTCTTCCAGCTTCAGGTGAAGGCGTTTGCCGCCCGGCGAGTAAAGCTCAAGCTCTTCTACCATACGTCCCGTTGCTTCGAGCAGGTGCGGCCAAGCATTGAGCGCCTTTGATGTCACCCCGCCGCCGCACGCTTTAGGCTCTCCGGCAGGTCGCCCGTCAAAGAGCGCCACGCGAACCTTTGCTCTAGCCAGCTTCTCAGCCGCGAACGACCCGGCCGGGCCCGCGCCTATAATCAGAACGTCAAACTTCTCTCTCATCATCAAAAGTCTCTCTGCTCCAACATAATAAAGAAGGTCGGTACGGCCTGCTCAAGCCGGGCGGTCATACCGTACCCCAGTGTTGCCTTAGCTAGCAACTCTCCCGGATTGAGCAGGCCATACCAACCTGTTCAATCCGGCTTGTAGACAGGCGCGAGCCGTGTGGTAAAATGCGTTTGTTCCCTACAAGGTTTGAGATGACGGCGAGCTATCTGGTTTTTACAGGCATCGCTCCGCACCCGCCTATAATGGTTCCTGAGGTCGGACAGGAGGCTGCGGGCGAAGTGCGCGCATCCATAGATGCCATGCGCGAGTTCACGCGCCGGCTGATTGAGAGCGGCGCGGAGACTGTCGTGCTCGTCTCGCCGCATGCCCCTTTGGAGCCAACCGCCTTTGTAGCCTATGAAGACGCACAGCTCTACGGCGACTTCCGAAACTTTCGCGCGCCCGGCACGCGCGTCGAAGCCCCGCTTGACGAAGAACTCCTGAACGCAATCAGACGAACCGCGCGCGCGCATGATTACAAGGTGTCTGCGGTGAGCGGCTACGAACTCGACCACGGGACGAGCGTGCCGCTCTACTTCCTCTTGAGGAACGGCTGGCAGGGCCGCGTAGTAGCGCTCGGTTACACCTTCCTCTCAAACGAAGACCACCTCAGATTCGGCTCATGCATCAAGAGCGCGATTGAAGAGACTGCGCGGCCAGCAGCGCTCGTGGCAAGCGGCGACCTGTCGCACCGCTTAAAGCCCGGCGCTCCGGCAGGCTTCAACCCGGAAGCTCATCTCTTCGACGAGGAAGTGGTGGCAAGCCTTCGCGTCTGTGACCCATCGCGCATTGTCAAAATAGATCAGGGCCTTAGAAAGCGCGCGGGCGAATGCGGCTATCGCTCAATGCTCATAGCCTTCGGCGCGGCTCAAAGCGCGGAGCCGACTTGCGAAGTCTTAAGCTACGAAGCGCCGTTCGGCGTGGGCTACATGGTGGCGCAGGTTTCGTCGCGCAAGGGAGCAGCTCAGGCTGAGAGCATGGTCGAGGAGGCTACGGAAACGGAGAGCGAGGTTAAGAAGCAGATAATCGGCTTGGCGCGCAGCACGATTGAGGCTTATGTGAGCGGCGTTGAAATCCCGAAGGCTTCTGCCGATTTATTGCCTGAGCGTGCGGCATGCTTCGTCTCCATCAAAACCGATGAAGGAGAGCTGCGCGGCTGCATCGGCACTATTGAGCCTTCGCAGGATTCTCTGGCTGAAGAGATAATCGCCAACGCCATCAGCGCGGCCACTCGCGACCCGCGCTTTCCGCCCGTCTCCGCAGATGAATTGTCACATTTACGTTACTCCGTTGATGTACTTTACGAACCGGAGCCTGCGACCTTTGATGACCTAGACCCGAAAGTTTACGGCGTGATCGTAGAAGACGCGGGCGGCACAAGGCGCGGGCTTCTGTTGCCGGACATTGAAGGCGTCAAGACCGCCAGCCAGCAGGTAGAGATAGCCGCGCGAAAGGCTGGCATACGACCCGGCACGCCCCTTAAGCTCTCGCGCTTTCGCGTTGAGCGTTTCAGCGAGATGAAGGATTAAAACTTTTCAAAGCAGAGGAGAAAACCCGTAATGGCAGACGATAGAGCTAAGAATGAAGCTACTCCGAAACCCAAGCTTTCAGACATGCCCGACGGCGCGGAAGAAATTAATCCGGCAAACGACAGCCGTTCTCTGGACATTGGAGAGTCAGGGCAGTTCGCGCCCGGCGGCTACTATAACCAGCACGGCGTAGCCGAAGCAGACCGCCTGAATCTGGATGACATAGACACCGGGACGGACGACGACAAATCCTAAAGCCTAAGTATTTTCTACCTCTAATGAGGAGGCTGGTTTATGGCTAAGACTATTATCTCCACCTTTGACAATCCGCAGGTGGCGGCGCGCGTCCTTGCCTATGCCGCATCAGGCGGCTTTGAGTCCTGCCGCTTTTCGGTCATCACGAAGAGGGAGGATGCCGTGGATTCCATGATTAAAGGCGTGCCCAGCATCTCTGCACGCCTTTATGAACAGGCACTGAAGAAAGGCGAGTCGCTGCTTGTGGCGCGTACGCCCGAAAATGAGGTTAAGCGTTTAATCAGCCTTCTTCAGGCAGCCGGAGGCAATTACATAGAAGCTTTCGACTTCACGGCCTATTCACAGGAGCATTAAAAAAAATTACCGCTACAAGCGCGAGATGCTTGTAGCGGCAAGATCCACAGGAGGAAAAGGAACCGTAGTGTAACAAAAGTGTTGCGGTGTGTCAAATAGTCCCTATTAGACTCCCGCCGCAGGCACACTTTGAACCGTAAACTAAACGTCTAAGTTCTTTACATCCAATGCGTTCTCTTCTATAAAACGGCGACGCGGCTCGACCTGATCGCCCATCAGGACTGTGAAAATCTGGTCTGTCTCCACGGCGTCGTCAATCTTCACCTGCAAAAGCGTCCGCTTATCCGGGTTCATGGTGGTTTCCCAGAGCTGTTCCGGGTTCATCTCGCCCAAGCCTTTATAGCGCTGTATGGTCAAATCCTTCTTGGCCGCGCCAAGCACTCGGTCAAGCAGCTCATCGCGGGTCTGAACAGCCTCGCTTGAGCCGTTTTCGCCCACCACGAAAGGCGAAGCAAGGTTTCCTTCCAGAGCCTTGTAAAGCTCAACGGCCTTCTGAAACTCCACGTAGCTCACAAGGTTCCAGTCAATTGAGACGCCAACGCCGGAATCCGTCTTCGTCTCTATATCCCATAGGCCATGCTCTTCGTCCTCAGTCAACTCCGTCTTGTACCCCGCCTTGGCCAGCACACCCTCTACGCTCGCCATATAGTCTTCACTATGAAAGACATCGCGTAGTGACAGTCCGTCTTTTCTGAGCACGCCATTCGGCCCGGCAAGAGCCTCAAGCAGCGCGTTCAGAAGCCGGTTGTCGCCAGCAAGACGGCGCGTAGCCTTCTCGCAATAGCGCTTAAACTCTACCATCTGCTCCAGAGCGCGTGCCAGGTCTTTGCCCTCAAGCACAGCATTCGTCGTCTGAGAGGTCACCTTCATGTCGCTCGTAGCCTGACGCATCATGTAACGCACCATAGACCGCTCGTCCTTGATGTACTCCTCTTTCTTCCCGCGTTTTACTTTGAACAGTGGCGGCTGTGCTATATAGACATATCCCTTCTCTAACAGGTCAGGCATCTGCCTGTAGAAGAAGGTCAGAAGCAGCGTACGTATATGCGAGCCGTCTACGTCCGCGTCCGTCATGAGAATTATCTTGTGATAACGCAGCTTGCCCGCGTCCAGGTCGCTCCCCACGCCGGTTCCGAGCGCTGTAATCAGCGCTTTAATCTCGCCGTGGCCGAGCATTTTATCAACTCGCGCCTTCTCAACGTTCAAGATTTTACCTTTTAGAGGGAGAATCGCCTGATTCCTGCGGTCGCGTCCCTGCTTGGCCGAGCCGCCCGCCGAATCTCCTTCTACAATGTAAATCTCGCACAACTGAGGGTCGCGCTCCTGACAGTCCGCGAGCTTGCCGGGAAGCATGCTTGAGCCAAGCGCCCCCTTGCGAACTATCTCGCGCGCCTTGCGTGCCGCTTCGCGTGCGCGGGCGGCGTCCAGAGACTTGCCGACTATCTTGCGCGCCACGTTCGGGTTCTGCTCAAAGTACTCTGTCAGGCGCTCGTTCAGGAAGGACTCGACCGCACCCTTCACATCCGAATTGAGTTTGCCCTTTGTCTGACCCTCAAATTGTGGCTGCGGCAGCTTGACGGAGATGACAGCTACCAGCCCTTCGCGCACGTCATCGCCCGTCAGAGAGCTTTTGAAGTTCTTGGCCAAGCCGGAAGACTGAGCGTAAGCGTTGATGGTACGTGTAAACGCCGAGCGGAAGCCGGAAAGGTGAGTGCCGCCGTCAACCGTGTTGATGTTGTTGGCGAAAGAGTAGACCTTTTCGTCATACCCGTCGTTGTACTGAATAGCAACCTCTATCGAGAGATTTTCGCCCGTCTTCTCGAAATAGAGCGGCTTATCATGAAGCGTGTTCTTGTTCTTGTTCAGGTGCTTGACGAACTCGGCTATGCCGCCCTTGTAATAGAACTCGTGCGAGCGTTCCTGCTCTTCACGCTCATCGCGTATGGTGATGCGAATGCCTTTGTTGAGAAAAGCCTTTTCGCGCAGACGCTCGGAGAGTTTGTCAAAGCTGAACACGGTTTCAGTGAAAATCTCCGAGTCCGGCTTAAAAGTAATCTTGGTGCCGCGTTTTCTGGTCTTTCCGGTCTGCTCCAGTTTGGTCACGGGAATTCCGCGCTTGTATTCCTGTTCGTAGGTTTTACCTTCGCGCCAGATTTCAAGCTGTAGCGTCTCTGAAAGAAAGTTGACGCAGGAGACGCCTACGCCGTGCAGACCGCCGGAAACTTTGTAAGCGTTCGAGTCGAATTTACCGCCAGCGTGGAGCTTCGTCATGACGACTTCGGCGGCGCTCTTCTTCTCGCCCTTGTGATAGTCCACGGGGATGCCGCGACCGTTATCAACGACCGTAATCGAATTGTCCAAATGAATCGAGACTTCAACCGAATCACAGTAGCCTGCCAATGCTTCGTCCACAGAGTTGTCAACAACTTCGTAGACAAGGTGGTGCAGACCTATGTCGCCGGTAGAGCCTATATACATCGCCGGGCGTTTACGCACGGCCTCGCGCCCTTCCAGAACTGTGATAGAGCTTGAGTCATAAGCCTGTACTTTTTTCTTCTTCTCTAATGTTGATGGTGCTGTTGCCAAAACATTCTCCTCTTCAAATAAATCGCTCATAAAATTCACCAACTTTGCTTGATGAGACGGAGAGAAAATCTGTCTCTCCGACCGTATCGGTTAGATGCCTTCCGCGCCTTTCGCGGCTGATTGAATTAAGTCCTTTTCCGACCCTATTTCATGGCTCAGGCCATCCCTTATGCGGAACACATTCGACCGCCCCATGAACTCTTCCACAAGGCTCTCTTTGGAGGTTGTAACGAAGGTCTGTGTCCGCCCTTCAAGGTACTCCAGCAAGTAACGAATACGCTTTCGATCAAGCTCTGCATCCACGTCGTCTATGAGGAAAAGTGGATACTCATTGTGCCATGAATAATACACAGAAATCGCCGCTAAGTCAAGTATTATCAACGCACTACGCTGCTGACCGGAGCTTCCGAAGGCTCGTATGTCCCGTCCGTCAAACAGTATTTCCAGGTCGTCTCTGTGCGGCCCTATGAGACTGTATCCGGCTGACATTTCGGCTTGTAGACGAAGTTGTAAACGCTCCGCTATGAGGGCTTCGTAATCGCCTATATCGCCCTTGCCTTCAAGCGAAGACAGGTAGCGAATAGTTATATCTTCGCGCTCGAAAAGACGCCGCTCCAGAACGTCCGTCAGACGCCGCACGTAATCATTTCTCGAACGATGAATTTCGGCGCTTAAGGCTATGAGCTGTTCGTTCCAAGGAGAGATTATGCGCTCCACTTCAGCGAGGCTCATCTCGGAATCGGCGGCGTCTTGCAGCAGGCGATTCTTCTGCTTGATGACGCGATTGTAATCCGCCAGCGTCTGTATGTAAGCGTGATGAAGCGATACCACGCCTCTATCAAGAAATTTTCGACGGGCTTCGGGGCCGCCCCGCACGACTTCAAGCTCGTCGGCTGTAAAGGCTACGGCGCTCAGTTGCCGCAAGTAGCGTGTAACAGCCTCGCGTTTACCGTTAATCGAGATGGTCTTGGTGTTTCCCTGAAAAGTTACTTGCAGGTCGCGGTGAATCTCTTCCGAGCGGCCAACCCGGCCACGTATGACGCTCAAATCTTCACCGAAGCGAACGGCCTCTTGCAGTTTCTGTGTGCGGAAGGATTTCGTAGTGGCGAGCGTGTAGATGGCTTCAAGCCAGTTTGTCTTTCCCTGCCCGTTGTCGCCGTAGATGATGTTGAGCCCCTTGCCCCATGAGACTCTGCCGCTCAGGTTTCTGAAATTATGAGCTTCAATCCATTCGAGCAGCATGCAGCAATTTTAACACACGAACAGCTTTTACGCCCCTTATTTGAAAGCAAAAAGTCTTTGTCGAAAAGAAAAAGCATCCTCATTTTTGAAGATGAAGATGCTTTTTCGATAGAGAGTATGTCGCCGCTTGAGTGAGCCTTCAAATACGCATGGGCATTACGACGTACTTGTAATCGTAATCGCCATTATCAGCAGGTCGAAGCTGGGCCTGAGAGTTGCCGTCTTTGAACTCGAAGTTGACTTCGCCTTCGCCAATGACGTTCAGGAAATCCTGAAGATACTGAGCGTTGAAACCTATCTCTGTCTCTTCGCCCTCATATTCTGTGGCGACTACTTCGCTCGCGTCGCCTTCCTCTGCGTTCTGCGAGCTAATCTGCAATTGCTTGGGCGCAAGATGAAAGCGCACGGCGTGCGAGCGGTCGTCGGCCATAAGGGCTACGCGTCGAATCGCTTGGTTGAGTTGCGCGCTGTCGAACCGTATAGATTTGTCATTACCTTTCGGCATAACCATCTCGTAGTTGGGGAACTGCCCCGACAGCCTTCTTGAGATTAAAAGGCGCGAGCCGACTTCGAAGTATATGTGGTTCTCGTCAGAGCCTAGACTTATCTCTTCTTCAAAACCAGTCGTCAACTTGGTCAGCTCCGCCAGCGTCTTACGGGGTATAAGGGCGTCTAGCGTCTCCTTGGGCGCGTTTTTTCCCAAATCCCGACGCTCGACATAGGCCAGACGGTGTCCGTCGGTTGTAACCATCTTTGCGCCCGATTTATCCAGGATGAATTTCGCGCCTGAGAGCGTGTAACGCGACTCCTCCTGAGTGATGGCGAAGATGGTCTTGTCAACGAAGGATTTGAAGACCTCTGCGGGCAGCTTCATGGGTGCGGATTTGAAGCTGGGGACTTCAGGGAAATTTTCGCGCGGGATTCCCGGAATCTTCGAGCGAAAGTTTTGGCACCTCACGGAGACCCAGTCATTCTCTTCCTTCTGAAAATTGACGGTAGCCTCCGGCAGTAGCCGCGCAATGTCAAAGAGCTTGCGGGCTTGTACGCAAATGGCGCCGGGCGTCTTTATCTCCGCTTCCGTCTCACAGCGAATCGTCACGTCCAAATCCGTGCCGGTGATGCGCAGCGTGTTTTCGCCCACAGACTCTATGAGAATGTTTGAGAGGACAGGGATGGTGTTCTTCTTCTCAACCACGCCCTGCACAAAGCCAAGCTCCCTTTGCAGATTGCTCTTGCTAATACTGAATTCCATTTATGAACTCCTCTATCAAGAATGATTGCTTATTCTATATCCAATCAAACGGACTTTAATAAGCCAGCGCCTTTTACTACTTATACTAATTTAATACCTTGTATATATATATAGTAGTAGTAGTAGGGCCTGTGGAAATGTGGAAAAGTCACTTTATTGTTGACAGCAAAGGGATTGTTTTCCACAGGGGCTGTGGAAATCGCTGTGGAAAAAATCAGCCGATTGTGGAAATCTCCTGTTCAACAAAAGTTTTCCACATTTCCACAGGCTCTTTTTTCGACACCCTGTGGAAATGTGGAAAAGTCCAAGTTAAACTTTTGCGTATAAAGAACTTAATCGAAAATCGTACTGTGGAAAACTTTTAAGGCAAAAAGTGAGCTAACTACTTGCAAAGATTATCCATAAGGTCACTGACGACCCTGTGGAAATTCTGATCCTTCAAAACCAGCGCCTCAATCTTCTCTACAGAGTGAATTACGGTCGTGTGATGCTTACCGCCGAACTCCCTTCCTATCTCCGGGAAGCTATGTTTCGTCAGCCTCTTGCAGAGGTACATGGCTATCTGTCTGGGCACAGCAATATGGCGCGCATTGTTCTTGGAAGTCAACTCGTCAACTCGCAGGCGATAGTGTTTTGCGACCGCCTGCTGAATCTGTGGGATGCTAATCCCTGCGGGCTGATCGTCTTCGGCTATGTTGCGAATAGCGTCCTGCGCCAGCATCTTCGAAATGGGAAGACCGCGCAAGGAAGATATAGCCACCAGACGCACAAGCGAGCCTTCCAGCTCGCGTATGTTGCTCTTGACTTTGCCAGCGATAAAGAAGGCCACGTCATCCGGCAGTTGCACGCCATCGAGGTCGGCTTTACGTTTTAAAATCGCAACCTTGGTTTCAAGGTCGGGCGGCTCCATATCGGCAATCAATCCCCACTCGAAACGCGAGTGCAGACGCTCTTCCAGTGTGGGAATCTCTCGCGGAGGGCAGTCGGAGGAGATAACAATCTGCTTTTGCCCGTCGTAGAGCGCGTTGAAGGTATGGAAAAACTCCTCCTGCGTGCGCTCCTTTCCGGCCATGAACTGTATATCGTCCATTAAAAGTATGTCTATGGAGCGATATTTTTCGCGGAATGTCTGAGTCTTATCATAGCGAATCGCGTTGATTAGCTCGTTCATGAACTTTTCCGCAGATATATAGGAGAGGCGAAGGTGACGATTTCGCTCCTTGATGGCGTGCCCGGCGGCGTGCATCAGGTGAGTTTTGCCTAAGCCCACTCCTCCATATATATATAGCGGGTTATAGGTCTTTCCGGGCGCTTCGGCCACGGCCAGCGCCGCCGCGTGCGCGAACTGGTTGCAGGAGCCTACCACGAAGGTCTGAAAGGTATACTTAGGATTAAGTGAAAGCTCTATGGGCTCTATGTCAACAAATGTGGTTGCGGCTGGCGTCAGGCCATCAGATTCAGCCGCTTCCAGAAGCGTAAACAGACTGGAGCTTTTGCCGTTGCCATTCCCGTTCGTGGCTGTCTCAGGCAGGCTGTAGCTTGTGACAGCGTCAGCTTCCTTCTTGTCCGCAATTTTTTCGGCAGACTGTTCCTGTTCATCCTCAATCAGCCAGTCAACATGATATTCAGCCAGATTCATCTCCTCAAGCGACTCCACCAGCACGTCCGAGTAGTTCGTGCTTACCCAGTCCTTGACGACCTGATTAGGTGCGCGCAGGTGCAGAATCTGCTCCGAATCGTCGAAGCCTTCGAATCTGATTGGCCTAAACCATGTCTCAAAGCTCTGGCGATTGAGCCTTTTCTCGACAGCATTAAGAATGTCGTCCCAGAGCCTATTTTCAATCGCGGTGCTCATAGCCTGACCGTCCTTATAGTGGATTTGTGGCAGGGCTGAAGGACTGTCACAAAATAATACAAAACTTCCATTCTGCTTTGCTCAAGCTCTTCTTTGACTGACCTGACGGAAAACGTTGTAAATGCACCCTCTTGGTCTCTTTTATACCGTTTCAGGAGAAGTTTTCCACAGGTTTTTCCACAGGCTTGTGGAAAACTTCTTGATACTTAAAGTAAAGCTTTAAGTATTTATCTATCAACCACTTACAGGTATTTTTCGCTTCCAAAACGGGGCGGAGATTAGCATGAAGCCAACCAATAAGCAAGAGAAATCCACAGGCTCAGAAGAAATTTTTTTTGTGCTCCGAAAACGCCCGTTTTTCTAAGGATTTATAGAACCGTTAATATTGACTTTTGCCGGAATAGAATTGATTTAGGACACTTATAGATTCCTCTCACATCTTCTACAGGCGGGATTTCTTGCTCATTTTCACAGATTAGGAATGCTTAGATAAGTTCTCCTACGGTGTGCAATCCGGGGCGGGTCTTCTTGACATAATCCGCACTGGAAGTTAGTCTTACGCTTTTGACTTGAGTGGAGAATTACTGACTTATGCCTAAGAGAACATTTCAACCTAACAATCGCCGCCGGGCCAAGACACATGGCTTCCGCGCCCGTATGGCCACGAAGAATGGCCGGCTGGTGCTCAAGCGTCGCCGCGCAAAGGGTCGCAAGCGTCTGACGCCGTCGCATTACTAAGCTGGACTTTGCGGGCGCGCTTTTGGCCAAACAGACGCATTTACGCAGCCCCGCAGAATTCCGTCGCACCTATGCGGGCGGCATGCGTTTTCACGGTCGTTTGATGACAGCCTTCGCACTTCCGAACGGCCTTGAGCATCATAGATTCGGCATTACCGCATCCCGAAAGGCCGTGGGCAATGCCGTCGAGCGCAATCGCGCCAAGCGTCTTTTGCGTGAAACGTTTCGCTTAAGCAAGAGCGCACTGGAAGCTCTGGATGTAAAGTACGACTGGGTACTGAACGCCAGACGCTCGCTTCTGGATGTGAAGGTGGAATCCTCGCTCGAAGATTTTCAGATGATTGTCAGGCAGGCGGCTCAAGCGCCAAACGCGCAGCAGCCCGGTTGAGGCTCTGGTAAGTGAGAGTTGTACTGGTCACGCTCCTGAAGCTTTATAAGGCGCTTGTATCGCCCCTGCTTCCTCCCTCGTGCCGCTTTGTTCCATCCTGTTCGGAATATGCGCGCGAGGCCATAGAGCGGCACGGAGCTTTTCGCGGAAGCTGGATGGGCGTAAGGAGACTGCTGCGCTGTCATCCGTTTCATCCGGGCGGCTACGACCCGGTCAAGCAGGTCGAAAGGCCAGAGTGACACTTTGATAGTCGTGCCCTCTTCGATTGAGAAAGTAGAGTCGGTTATTTAATTCAGATGCAACAGAAGCGTTTTCTCCTGGCAATCACCATCTCCGCTTTGATACTTTTCGGTTGGAGCTACATGTTTCCTCCGCCGAAGCCCACGCAGCAACCGAACGCGAATACATCAGGCGCACAGCCGTCTCCTTCAGCACAAGCTGATAACGCGGCTGCTACGGCCTCCCCTTCTGCGCCGCAGCAATCTACCGAGAATAACAACACAACAACCGCCCCGCAGGATTCAACTCCGCAACGCACCATCACCATCAGCTCTCCCTATTACAAGGTCGAGTTGGATAATCGCGGAGCCGTGGCCAAGAGCTGGGTCATTACCAAGATTATCAATCTGGATAATCCTGACCCGAACAAATCGCGTGATGTCTATTCAGTCGGAGGCACGAAGCAACAGCTTGAGCTTATTTCGGCAGAGGGCTTGAGGAATAACCTCGCACCGCTTCGCGTTGTCACCGGTGACCAGAAGACGGATGAAGCTCTGGGTTCCAGAAACTACAAAGTAAGTGTTGACGGAAAAGAGACGGAAGAAAGCAGCATCAACGTTGCTACGGGCCAGCCAAGAAGCGTCGCTTTCAACCTGCGTGACGAAGCAACGGGGCTGGACATAGTCAAGACTTTAACTTTCTATCCAGACCGCTACATAGCGGACATACAAGTTCAGCTCAAGCGCGGCGACCAAACGGTTCCGAATGCCAAGCTGCTTATAGGCCCGAGCGTTGGCGACCAAGGCATTCCGCATTACAGCTTCTACTCGGTTGCTCCCGAAGGCATAGCAGTCGCCGGAGGAAAGGTAGAGCGTCTTCACGCTCAATCAATCAACGAGACTAAAGAGAGTCCCGACAGAAAAGCTCTGAACGGTGCGGTCAACTGGGCCGGAGTGGGTGATACTTACTTCGCTATGATTGCCGTGCCTTCGAGGCCGACAGAAGGGCTTGAGTATCGCACGTCCAAGTACGAGCATCAGGCGAACGGAACCAAAGAGGCGCGTTATTTGATAACGGGCTACGTTCCGATTCCAACTGATGATTCGGCCACGCACCTTTATGTAGGCCCGAAAGACCATTACCTTCTGACTGCCGCGAGCAAGCAGATTCAGCAGGAAGGCGTGGCCTATATTGACTTGGAAGAGTCCATTGACTACGGCTTTTTAAGCACGCTTTCGCGTCCTCTGGCGGTGCCGATTCTCTGGTCAATCAAGAAGCTTTACCAGATAACGGGCAGCTATGGCTTGGCCATCATTCTCTTTACAATCGTCATCTATTCTCTCTTCTTCCCGCTCAAATGGCGCTCTTCGAAGGCCATGAAAAAGGCCGCGAAGATGGCTCCGAAGATGAAAGAGCTGCAAGAGAAGATAAAGGGGATGAAGCAGAACGACCCGAAGCTCAAAGACCTTCAGATGGAGCAACTGCGTCTGATGAAGGAGGGCAATCCGCTAGGCGGTTGTCTTCCGCTTCTGATTCAGATGCCGTTTCTCTTTGCGCTCTATCGTGCGATTACCATCTCGATTGATTTTCGTCAGGCGTCGTTTCTCTGGATACCAGACCTCTCTGCGGCAGAGCCCACCATGATACACCTGCTTCCGTTACTGTTCGCGGGCTCCATGATGGTCTTGCAGTTGATTACGCCGCAGCCTTCGGCAGACCCTTTGCAGCGAAAGATGATGGCCATAGGCATGCCCATCTTTATGCTCTACATGATGTGGAGCGCGCCGGCGGGTCTTCTGGTTTACTGGCTTGTAGGAAACATTGTAGGCTTCAGCCAGCAGCTTCTAATCAATCGCTTGACCAAGTCCGACGATGAGGAGCCGCCGCAGAAAGTTGAAGCCCCGACTAAGAAGCTTGGCCCGACGCCGCGCGTCTCGCAGGCTTGACCAAGTCTTCTGTTTTCGAACTTGATTAGAGTTGTAACCTAAAGATTGATGAACGAAGCATGCTTACAGGCTCAGGACTTTCTCAACGCCGTACTTGAGGGTGCGGGTCTTGAGCTGCGCGCTCATGTTGATACGAAAGAGAGCGGTTGTTTCCTGAACATAGAAGGCCCGGACTCTTCCCTTCTGCTGAGCGAAGGCGGCGAGCTGCTTGAAGCCTTGCAGCACCTTCTTAATCAGGCTTTCGTTCGCACTCTTCCCAAAGAAGAACGCATCATCTGCGACGTTGAAAATTTTCGCGCAACTCGTGAAGCGGAGCTTCGAGCTATGGCTCGTCATGCTGCCGACCGTGTTCGAACAACGGGTGTCGCCTTCACCTTCGGGCCTATGAATGCGAATGAGCGGCGCGTCATTCACATGTCGCTCGCAACGGAAGAAGACCTTCACACGGAGTCTGTAGGTGAAGGCTCTGCGCGCAGGTTGAAAGTAACTCGCAAAGCTTCCCCCAAGCAGTAGAATTTCTCAACGAGCAGTTGATGCTTAAGTTGTTTCCCTCGCTTGATTCCCTTCGCTCGTGCAGGCAGAGTGCAATCAACAGACACAATCGTAGCTCTTTCAACGCCGCCCGGTCGTAGCGGTATCGGCGTCATACGCTTAAGCGGCCCGCGCTCTCTTGAGATAACAAGAGCTCTCGTAAGCGACAATCAATTCAGACCTGAGCCTAATCACGCGCGCCTTCATACAGTTTATGATCTTGAAAGCAAGGATGCTCTCGACCGTGCGCTCATCACTTACTTCAAAGCGCCTCATTCATTTACTGGCGAAGATGTCGTGGAGCTTAGCTGTCACGGCTCGCCAGTCCTCCTGCGTCGCCTTGTTGATTTGATATTAACGCTTGATGCGCGTCTTGCCGGGCCAGGCGAGTTCACCCTTCGCGCTCTCTCGAACGGGCGAATAAATCTGAGCCAGGCCGAGGCCGTGCGCGACCTCATCAACGCGCAGACTGACTCGGCAATAAAGCAGGCCGCGCGTCAGCTTAGAGGCGAGCTTTCAAGCTACCTTCAGCCGATTAAAGATGCTCTTCTGGACGTCATAGTGCCTCTTGAATCTTCTCTTGAGTTTGTCGAGGATGACCTCCCGGACATGGCCGTCAGCCGCATCAAAGCGAATCTCTCTGAACTCATTGAAAAGATTGACCGCTTGGCCACGACTTACCGCTCCGGGCATTTGCTGAAAGACGGCCTCAAGGTCACTCTCGCGGGACGCCCGAATGTGGGTAAGTCCAGTGTTTTCAATAATTTACTGTCTTCAGAGAGAGCCATTGTAACAGATGTTCCGGGGACTACGCGCGACAGTTTAAGCGAAGTGATAAGTATTGAAGGCGTTCCCGTTCTTTTAATTGATACGGCGGGCATGCGCGCTACCGAAGACAAGATAGAGAATTTAGGGGTTGAGCGTACGCGCCGCGCTATCGCTGATGCTGATTTAATCCTTGTGGTTCTGGACGGCTCGCAGCCTCTAACTGCTGAAGATAAAGAAGTTCTAGCAGAGGTGGGCCACCTCCGACACCTCGTTGCGCTCAATAAGTCCGATTTGGAATCTTTTCGAGTAAATGGCTTATTGATTGACGCTCCGGTAATTCCTGTTTCGGCCAAAACGGGGGCGGGACTTGATTTGCTTCGTGCTGCTATACTGAAGCCTTTCGCTGATGGCGGCTCTGAGTATAGTGGTCTACTGATTACGGATGCACGCCATTACGACCTGCTGCGGCGCACGCAGAATGCTCTTGAGACTTCTGCTCATCTGCTGGAACAGCATGTCAGCGAAGAGCTTGTGCTGACGGGACTTTATGACGCGCTACGTTTTCTGGGACAGATAACAGGCGAGACAACTACCGAAGATGTTCTGTCTCAGATATTTGCGACCTTCTGTATAGGTAAATGACCATGAGCTTCGACGAGATTTTCGATGTGATTGTAATCGGCGCAGGCCACGCCGGGTGCGAGGCTGCCTCTGCCGCCGCGCGCTTAGGAGCGGAAACAGCCCTTGTGACCATCAATCTGGATTTAATCGGCCAGATGTCCTGCAATCCTGCCATTGGCGGTATAGCCAAAGGCCACTTGGTACGTGAAATGGATGCCCTGGGCGGCATTATGGGTCGCGTTATTGACCACACAGGCATACAGTTTCGCCTCCTTAACCGCTCCAGAGGCCCAGCCGTGCAAGCGCCGCGCGCACAAGCCGACCGCTCACTCTATCGCACGGAGATGCGACGCACGCTGGAATCAACGCCTAACCTGCACCTACGTCAGGGCATGGTTATAGATTTGGTGATTAAGAATAGTCAGATTTGCGGTGTAGAGCTTCAGGATACTCGAACGCTTGGGGCAAAAGCGGTTGTCATAGCTACAGGCACGTTTCTAAATGGCCTGATTCACACCGGGCGACGCACACATACGGCAGGACGAGCCGGCGAGCCCGCGTCAATAGAGCTTGCCGAAAGCCTGAAACGGCTTGGCTTCCCCGTGGGACGTTTGAAGACCGGTACACCGCCGCGTCTGGACGGCCGAACTATTAATTGGGACGCTTTCGAGCCCCAGCATGCAGATGAGCGCCCTGTACCCTTCTCTTTTAGCACCGACCGAATCGAGCAGCCGCAGATAACCTGTCACATAGGTTACACGACAAACGCTGTTCACGACGCGATTCGCGCAAATCTGCACGAATCCCCTCTTTATTCAGGCAAAATCAAGGGCGTGGGGCCCCGTTACTGTCCTTCGATAGAGGACAAAGTAGTCAAATTTGCCGAAAAAGACCGGCATCAACTCTTTTTAGAGCCTGAAGGGCATACGACCAACGAAGTCTATCTCAACGGCTTCTCTACCTCCCTGCCTTCGGAGCTACAGCAGGACTTGGTACGCATGATTCCCGGCCTTGAGGAGGCTCGTATTATCCGTCCGGGCTATGCCATAGAGTACGATTTCGTTGACCCACGTGAGTTGACGCCAAGTCTGGAGACTGCGCGTTACCGGGGCCTTTTTCATGCGGGGCAGATAAATGGGACTACCGGATACGAGGAGGCCGGTTGTCAGGGATTAATGGCTGGAATTAACGCCGCCCTCTTCGTACAGGGCCGTGAGCCCTTCCGGCTGCGGCGTGAGGAGTCTTACATAGGCGTGCTTATTGACGATCTCATCACGCACGGCGTTGACGAGCCCTATAGAATCTTTACTTCGCGCGCCGAATACAGGCTCGCCCTGCGTTATGACACGGCGGACGCGCGTCTAACGCCCTATGGCCGGGAACTTGGGCTTTCAGGCGATTCTGAGTGGGAGCGTTTCAACCACAGGCAAGACCGGCTGGCCCGTCTACGTGAAACTCTGGAAAGTACCCGTCTGAAGCGTTCAGACGCGGCTTATACCTCCCTGACTCGCATACTTGGAACGGATTTGGGTGATTCTGTGACGCTCGCCCAGCTTGCTCTGCGTCCCAATGTGCGGCCAGACCTTATCCAGAAGCTTTTGCCGGATGATATTAGCGCTGAAATTAGCCCGGATGACCTGCAATCGGCTCTGGCAGACGTCCTTTATAGCGGTTACATAGATTCTCAAAAGGCTACGCTTGACCGCTTGTATCAGCACGATAATCTACGCCTGCCGCTAGATTTTGATTTTCATTCAATTAGTGGCCTTTCCCACGAGATGGTGGAACGGCTAGAGCGCGCCCGTCCCCAAACCTTTGGCCAAGCACGGCGGATTCCGGGTATGACTCCTGCTGCCCTTTCCACTCTTCTTGTCCAGCTAAATCTGCGTCAACGAGCCGCTTAATAAAAATCTACCACGATGTTTCACGTATCCCATTCCGCATTGCTGAAGGATGGGGATACGTGAAACATCTCTTTTTCAGAAAAATTCGGCCTTTTGGTTACGTGGAACAGTCACAGTAGGATAAAAAGTGTGGCGCGTCGCTGGAGGTTATGTTAGTTTATGCGGGTTCGAAGAGGGTTTTGAAGGTTTTGGGCTAACGGATAATGGCTAAAACCATCGCTGTTGCAAACCAAAAGGGCGGAGTCGGCAAAACTACTACGGCAGTCAATCTGTCTGCCGCCTTGGCTGTCTCTGAAATGCGTGTTTTGCTGGTTGACGCAGACCCGCAGGCCAATGCTACCTCCGGCGTAGGCGTGCAACGTGGAACCTTCCGGCGCAGCCTTTATCACGCGCTGGTGCTCTCAGAGCCGCTTCAAAACGTTATACAAGCCACGGAAATTCCAAATCTCAAGGTTTTACCCTCCGACAAGAATTTGATAGGGGCTGAAGTCGAACTGGTAGACGCTGAAAAGCGAGAGTACAGGCTAAAAGACCTGCTCGCCACAGTGGAAAATGATTTCGACTTTATCGTCATAGATTGCCCGCCTTCTCTGGGGCTTTTAACCCTAAATGCTCTGACATCTGCGGATTCCCTGCTGGTTCCGATTCAGTGTGAATACTTCGCGCTGGAGGGCGTGACAGAACTGTTCGACACGCTGGCGCGAATTCGTCGCGTACTTAATCCCGGCTTGGCCATAGAAGGTCTGTTGCTCACTATGTTTGATGAGCGCACAAACCTCTCATCAGCCGTCGCAAATGACTTACGAGACTTCTATGGACAGCAGGTTTTCGAGACGATGATCCCGCGTAATGTTCGGCTGGCTGAAGCCCCCAGTTACGGTAAGCCTATTATTTTGTACGACATACGGTCGCGCGGGGCCGAAAGTTACCTTCAATTAGCAAAGGAGGTTATGGCTCATGACAAGAAGAGTGCTCGGGAGGGGCTTGAGCGCACTGCTGTCGGATACGGCAGCGACAACTAGCGAAGAGCTGCTCGAGGTTGATATAGACCTCATAGAGCCGAGCCCCGCTCAGCCGCGAACCCACTTTGACGAGACACGGTTAGAGGAACTGGCTCAATCCATTCGCTCAAACGGTATCGTGCAGCCTTTGCTGGTGAGAAGGCGCGGGGGGCGTTATCAGCTAGTTGCGGGCGAAAGGCGCTGGCGCGCGGCCCAACGCGCGGGGTTACAGCGTGTGCCTGCGGTCGTACGCGAGATTCCAGACGACAAGCTTCTGGAGTTAGCGCTCATCGAAAATATCCAGAGGCAAGAGTTAAACGCAATCGAGGAGGCGCATGCCTACAAGAGATTAATAGAGACTCTGGGACTCACTCAAGAAGTCGTGGCACAACGCGTGGGCCGTGACCGCTCCTTTGTGACCAACCACTTACGCCTGCTGAGGCTTCCGGAAGATATTCAGCGATTAGTAGAAGAAGAAAAAATCTCTATGGGACATGCCCGCGCGCTTCTGGGCGTGGATGACCCTGACATTCAACGACGCGTCGCGCGTAACGTCATTGAACAGTCGCTTTCAGTCCGTGAGACGGAACGCGCCATCAAACGCATCATAGCCGGGGCCAGTCCTGCCACAGCGACTCTGCCTGTGCCAAAGCGTAACGATGCTAATATAAGGGCTGCGGAAAGCAAACTCCGCAGGCGCTTCGGGACGCAGGTTAGAGTGATGCCAAGTCAGACCGGCGCGGGTGGGAAAATTGAAATCGAGTACTACAACGAAGGAGACTTGGATCGCCTGTACCAACTTCTGGTAGGGCCTCTACAGGAAGTTTCGCCCGGTTGACGACTTCCCTTTTTGCTAGCATCTACTGTTTTGAAACAACAAAAACGCTACCATTTGAGCATAACAAAATGGTAGCGTTTTATCTGTATAACTTAAGTCTTCTACAGAGCCTGCATGGTTGATTGTAAAATGACGAATCAGGCAAGCTCTAATAGTTGGAGTTACAAGGTAAAATGAAAAAGAGATTAACCGAAATGGTTTCCTGCGCCGGTTGAGTAGCCAAGCTCGCACCGCGAGATTTGGCTCAAGTTTTGGGCAGATTACCAGCACAGCCGCATAATGAAAACGTACTTGTGGGGTACGAGAATGCTGATGATGCCGGAGTGTTTCGTCTGCGAGACGATGTTGCATTAGTGCAAACAGTTGACTTTTTCACGCCCGTAGCCGATGACCCGGAAATTTACGGGCGAGTGGCGGCCATTAATGCACTTAATGATGTTTATGCAATGGGTGGAAAGCCTTTGACAGCGCTGGCAATCGTTTGCTATCCGCAGAAGGAGGATTTAGAGGTATTGGGGCAAATCCTGCGCGGCGGCCAGATGGCCATGAACGAGGCGGGAGTGGTGGTTTTAGGGGGCCATTCGATTGACGATGCAGAGATAAAGTTTGGTTATGCCGTTACAGGAGTAGTTAATCCGCAAAAAGTAATAACGAATGCGGGGGCTAAAGTAGGGGATGTATTGGTTTTAACTAAACCTATAGGAACCGGAGCTGTCAGTACAGGAATAAAGCGCGGTGTAGCTAGCAAAAGCACTGTGGATGCAGCCATGAAGGCCATGACTACTTCTGCCGCAGCAGCCTCTGAGGCTATGCAAAGCGCGGGAGCACACGCCTGTACGGACGTAACCGGCTTCGGGTTGCTAGGACATGCCTATGAGTTGGCGAATGCCAGCCGTGTGACGTTAATCATAGAAGCAGCGCGAGTTCCACTGTTGCCGGATGTTTTAGATTTAATCTCCCAAGGAATGCTGACGCGCGGGGACAAAAACAATAGAGCTTATGTTGGAGATACGATTGAGATAGAGAAACATATTTCCCGTGAGATGCAGAGCGCTCTCTTTGACCCGCAGACGGCGGGCGGTCTCTTAATAAGTATTGATAGAGGTGGAGCTGAAGAACTGGTTAAAGAGGTTAAAGACGCTATTATTATAGGCGAGGTGGCGACCCCTTCAGAAAAGCTTTTACGGGTAGTTTAGATGAAAATATTAAATCCGTTCCTGAGAGACAGAAACAGAGCTGAATATTACGGTGAAGATAAGTTTTGATTGAGAGTTCTCACAACAGCTTGTGAGTCAGGGGACTCGCCTTGACGCGCCGTAAATCTGCATGTTAGACTCGCAAGCTTTTGACACACTTAAGTTTTCGCTATCAACAACCTAGAGAGTCGCACGACCCGTTGATAAGGGTCTATCGAGCGCCATGATCTTGCTGGGCTTTGCCGAAAATCCTGTTCTCGTGCCGGACGGCACTATTATTCTTCACATCATAATTATCCTGGTGATGGTTTATGTTTTGAACGCAACGCTGTTCAAACCTATCAACCGCATACTGGAGGAACGCGAGCGGCGCACGCGCGGGCGCTCAGGTGAAGCGAAGGATATTATTCAGCAGGTAGAGGAGAAGCTGGCCAGCTACGAGCGCTCTTTGAGAGAGGCACGCAGTGAGGGCTACAGGCTGATGGAGCAGCAGCGTGCGGAGGTCATGCGCGAGCGACAGATAAAGGTAGATACCGTGCGCGAAGAGGTCGGCAGGTTGGCTGAAGAAGAGAAGCGTGTGATTCAGGCTCAGGTGGAAGAGGCCCGCTCGACGCTCATGCGCGACGCCGGGTCGCTGGCGGCTGAAATCAGTTCTCAGATTCTTCATCGCCCCGTGAGCGGCTCTACGATTTCATCCATGGACACTAGAGTATAGGTTTTATGCTAAGCGCTTTTCTTTCATCACTGATTCTCTTTGCGGCGGCCGGAGGCGAGGCTCCCTGGTGGAATAAGCCGGGGCTTGAAGTGTGGAAGTTCGTCAACCTCTTTATCTTTCTGGCGGTGCTCATCTACATCCTGCGCCGACCATTGAGCGAAGCTTTCAAGGCCAGGCGTGAGGGAATCAGGCGAGAGTTGATGCGTGCGCAGGAGGAGAGGAACGCGGCGCTGGCTAAGCTGGAAGAGGTTGAAACTCGTCTATCCAGACTTGACGCGGAGGTTGCCGAGATTCGCGCGCAGTCTGCCAAGGAAGCCGCAGACGAGCGCGAGCGCCTTCGTCTTGCGACCGAAGCGGAAATCGAGAAGCTCAGAGAGCAGTCACGGCGCGAGATTGAGAGCGCCGGCAAGGCTGCGCGTCAGGACTTGCGCGCCTTTGCTGCGGAGCAGAGCGTGAGACTGGCCGAAGAGATGATTCGAAAGGATATTCGTCCGGAGGACGACGCGCGTTTGATTACTCTTGAGATAGAAGAACTGGGAGGGGCCGGGCGTTGAGCATTCAAACGGTGGCGCGGCGCTATGCAACGGCGCTGGCCGATGTCGTGACGGCGCACGGCGAAGCGCGCCAAGTGCAAGAGGAATTGTCGGCGTGGGAGATGATGATGAATTCCAATCCCATGCTGATGGAGGTTTTCAGCAACCCGACGATTCCTTATGAACAGAAGAGCAAGGTTCTGACTTCACTCATAGAGCGTACGCGCCTCAGGCCGACCACATCCAACTTCCTACAGGTGCTCCTAAGAAACCAGCGTTTGACGGAATTAGTCGAAGTCAACAGACGATTCTCGCAGGTTCTTGACGAGCGCTCCGGCGTCGTGTCGGCAGAGGTGACGACGGCGCGCGTCGTGCCCGAAGCGCAGCAAGAGGCTTTGCGTGCAAAGCTCGCCGCGATGACGGGCAAGCAGGTGCGTTTGAGCTTTACTACAGACGAAGAGTTAATCGGCGGGCTGGTGACGCGTATAGGCTCTACCATCTACGACGGCTCCGTGCGCACACAGCTACAACAGGTCAAAGAGAGAATGATGGGGAAAGGATAAGGAGATTGATTCATCGTTCATTGTTTCATTGAACAAATGAATTGATTCCTTTCATCGAGGTTGATATGGAACCGATAAAAGCTAACGAGATTAACGAGATTATTCGCCAGCAGATAGAGAATTTTCAGGCGGGCGTGACCGTGACGGAAGTCGGCACGGTCATCAAGGTTGGCGACGGTATCGCTGAGATTCACGGGCTTGAGAAAGTGATGGCGGGCGAGCTGCTTGAGTTTCCTCATGACGTGCGCGGCCTTGCTTTGAACCTTGAAGAAGACAAGGTCGGCACGGTGCTCTTCGGTGACTTCCAGAAGGTCAAAGAGGGCGATTTGGTCAAGCGCACGGGGCGCATCATGGAAGTGCCCGTGGGCGATGCGCTCATAGGGCGCGTGGTTGACGCGCTCGGAAATCCAGTAGACGAGCGCGGGCCTATCATGACCACTGAGTTTAATCCAATCGAGCGTATCGCGCCCGGCGTGGTTGACCGCCAGCCCGTGAAGGAGCCCTTGCAGACTGGTCTTAAAGCCATAGACTCCATGGTTCCCATCGGTCGTGGCCAGCGCGAGTTGATTATCGGTGACCGTCAGACGGGTAAGACAGCCGTTGCCGTTGACACCATCATCAACCAGAAGGGCAAAGACGTTATCTGCATCTACGTAGCCATTGGCCAGAAGGCTTCGACGGTGGCGCAGGTGATGAAGACTTTGACGGACGCAGGCGCGATGGACTACACCATCATCGTTAAGGCCACAGCCTCAGACCCTGCGGCGATGCAGTTCCTTGCGCCTTACGCAGGGGCCGCCATGGGCGAGTACTTCCGCGATAGCGGTCGCCACGCGCTGACAATCTACGACGACCTTTCAAAGCAGGCTGCCGCCTATCGTGAAATCTCTCTGCTGCTTCGAAGACCGCCGGGACGCGAAGCCTATCCGGGCGACGTTTTCTACCTGCACTCTCGTCTGCTGGAGCGAGCGGCGAAGTTGTCCGACTCCAGAGGCGGCGGCTCTTTAACGAGCCTTCCGGTGATTGAGACGCAGGCGGGCGACATCTCGGCTTACATTCCTACGAACGTGATTTCGATTACGGACGGGCAGATATTCCTCGAAGCAGACCTGTTCAACTCCGGCATTCGTCCGGCCATCAACGTCGGGAACTCTGTCTCGCGCGTGGGCGGTTCGGCTCAGATTAAAGCCATGAAGCAGGTGGCGGGGACGCTCCGCCTTGACCTTGCGCAGTACCGCGAGCTTGCGGCCTTCGCGCAGTTCGGCTCCGACTTGGACAAGGCCACGCAGGCTCAGCTTGCGCGCGGCCAGCGCCTGACGGAAATCCTCAAGCAGCCGCAGTATCAACCCATGTCGGTTGAAAATCAGGTGCTCATTATCTGGGCTGCGACAAATGGTTATCTTGATGACGTGGCGGTAGAAGACCTGCGACGATTTGAGACTGAACTGACGCGCTTTGTCGAGAACTCGAATCCGGCGCTGCTGACCAGCATACGCGAGAAGAAGTCGCTGACGGATGAGATTAAGGCCGACATGGCGCAGACGCTCAAGGATTTTCAGGAGCGTTGGTCTGAAGAGACGGTCATCTCGCGCGGGACTGCAACAACCGCGTCGGACATAGCGGCCACGACGCCCGCCGCGACCCTCCCAGCCGCCGAGACTACTGCTGCTGGAGCATGAAAAAGCAGTGACAGGCGATGAGTGACGAGTGACAGGCTGATAGCTTTTAACTCGTCACCCATCACCTGTCACTCATCACTGTTTTCTTATGGCAAACCTTTTAGACATACGTCGGCGCATCAAGTCTGTAAAGAACACGCAGCAGATTACGCGCGCGATGAAGATGATGAGCGCGGCGCGGTTAAAGCGCGCTCAGGATAGAGTAGTGGCTGCGCGCCCCTTCGCCAACAAGATGATGGAAGTGATGGGTGATTTGGCAGCGCGCACGGATGAAGAGTTTCGTCACCCGCTCTTGAATGCGCGTGGCGACGAGCGTTACCTGCTGATTCTGATTACGGCTGACCGTGGGCTTTGCGGCGCTTTCAACACCAACCTGATTAAGGCCGCGCAGGCTTTTATAAAGGAGAACGCGGGCAAGCAGTTCGAGGTGATGCCCGTCGGCCGCAAGGGGCGCGACTTCTTCCGCCGCCGCAGCATGGACATAGTCAGCGAGTACATCGGCCTCATGGGTAAGGGAAGCGTGGCCTACGATGAAGCGGTCTCGATTGCGGGCGAAATCATCAAGCGCTTCACGGAAGACGAGGAGCTGGACAAGGTCTTCATTATCTACAACGAGTTCAAGTCCGTGTTGCAGCAGCGCGTAATCATAGAGCAGCTTCTGCCGGTCTCGCGCATCTCGGAAAGCATAGAAGATGAGGGCGCAGGGCCGCGTGATGTGGACATGACCGACTACATTTACGAGCAGGAGCCTGCGGAGATTTTCTCTCGCCTGCTGCCGCGCGTGGTCGAGACGCAAATCTTCCGCGCGCTTCTGGAATCCGTAGCCTCCGAGCACGGAGCGCGCATGACGGCGATGGATTCGGCCTCTAAGAACGCGGGCGAGTTGATAGCCTCTCTGACGCTCAACATGAACCGCATCAGGCAGGCCGCCATCACCAACGAGATTATAGAAGTCGTTTCGGGCGCGGCGGCGCTTTAAGTAAGACAAAAGTAAAAAGGCAAAGGGCAAAAGTCGGGAGCACGCGAGGCTTCTTCACTTTTGCCTTTTGCTTTAATGGCCTGAAGAGAGTTGATGACAGGGAATGAGAAAAGGGAAGCAGTCGAGGCGCGTGGGCTCGCGGCGTCTCGCGTGTGGCGTTACGGGCCGCTTCTTCTGTGGATGGCCTTTATCTTCTTCGCTTCCACCGCGCAGCTATCTGCTTCGAACACTTCGCGCATCATAAGGCCGCTACTTATCTGGCTCTTTCCTGACATCAGCGAAGAGAGCTTAGCCTTCGTGCATTTCATAGTAAGGAAGCTGGCGCACCTGACGGAGTACGCTATTTTGGGGCTGCTGGCGGCGCGGGCCTTCATGACCTCTTCGCGCGAAGGCTTGCGCCGTCGCTGGTTTCTCTACGCGTGGTTGCTGGTCATCGTTTATGCGCTCTCGGACGAGCTTCACCAGCGCTTTGTGCCCGCGCGCACCGGCTCAATCTATGACAGCCTGATAGACATCACGGGCGGATTCATAGCGCTTTCGCTTCTGGCCGCATGGCGCAGAGTGAAGAATTGAAGAGATTGATTCGTCTGTTCTATTGATTCATTGATTCGATGAACAGATGAACAAATGAATCAATTCCTTCCGGATTGCCTTAGTGAAGCTATTTGTGCAATAGTTTTGTAAGAATAGCGTCCTTAGCCACCGGGTCACTTTTGAACCCGCAGCTCTCTTCAAGCGTATAATCTTTGGCGGCTGCCTGAATCCAAAATTTCCGCGAGACAAAAGAGAGATTCCAGCCGATAGATAAGGAGATTGCAAAAAGCGTTATGGGAATCCTAGACCGCGTTAACCCCTTCAATCAGTTTATAGAAGTCATAGAGTGGCTCGATGATTCGGGCAACACCATGCTCTATCGCTTCCCCGTAGCAGACCAGGAGATAAAGAACGGCGCTAAATTGACCGTGCGCGAATCGCAGGCCGCCGTCTTCGTCTTTCAGGGACAGATTGCAGACGTTTTTCCGCCGGGCTTCTACACGATTGACGGCGGCAACACGCCTATTCTGTCGAAGCTGGGCGCATGGAAATACGGCTTCAACTCGCCGTTTAAGGCCGAAGTCTACTTCGTCAACACCAAGCAGTTCACAGACCTCAAGTGGGGAACGATGAACCCCATCATGATGAGGGATGCCGATTTCGGCATGGTACGCCTGCGCGCCTTCGGCATCTATTCGATTCGCGTCAAAGACCCGCGCGCCTTTATCAAGGAGGTGGCCGGAACCAACGGTAAGTTCGACACCGAAGACATTGAAGGACAGTTAAAGCGCACGCTGGTATCAGGCTTTACGGACGCGCTCGGTGAATCGAAGATAGCCGCACTCGACCTCGCATCGAACTACGACGAGTTGGGCGTCTTCGGTCGCAAGAAGCTGAACGAAGAGTTTGCCTCCTTCGGCCTTGAGCTGACCAAATTCATCATCGAGAACATCTCGCTGCCGCCGGAGGTCGAAGCCGCCATGGACAAGCGCACTTCCATGGGCGTGCTTGGAGACGCGCAGCGCTACGCGCAGTTTCAGGCGGCGGACGCCATGCGCGACGCCGCGAAGAATCCTTCGGGCGGCGCAGGATTGGGAGCAGGATTGGGCGCGGGCTTTGCGGTCGGCGGCGCTATGGCGAACGCTCTCGGCGGAGCCATGAACCCGCAACAGCAGCATCAGCAGAACACGCAGAGCGGCGCTGCCACGGGCTCCGCGACCGTCAAGTGTCCTAAGTGCGGCGCGGCCAACGCGGGCTCGCCCAAGTTCTGCAACGAATGCGGCGCGAAGATGGAGGTGGCGACTGCAACCGCCCCTTGCGTCAAGTGTCAGGCTCCGTTGCCGGAAGGCGCAAAGTTCTGCAACCAGTGCGGGGCCAAGCAGGAGAAGCCCAAGTGCCCGAACTGCCAGCACGAAGTTGCCGGTGACGCCAAGTTCTGCAACGAATGCGGGACGAAGATAGAACAGCAGGCGTAAACGTCAAGGCTTGAAGGATGATAAGAGAGATGGCTTGAGCTTAAGGTCATCTCTCTTTATCCTTCATGGCCTCTTTTTCTCTCTCTTTTCCAGACAAGCCGCCGCTTAAGCCGGGTCGTATGTTGAGGGGAAACATCCGGCCTCGCAGTCTCAAACGTATTTAGCTTATCCTGAGCCATCTTCAAGGGAGGTGTCACACCCGATGCTTGGACGTTTTAATAAGCCTCGACGCGTCGTCATTACCGGCATGGGATGCGTGACGCCCATAGGCATAGGACGGGCCGCCTACTGGGACTCGCTTCAGCGCGGCGCGAGCGGCGTGCGCCACATCAAGAGCTTCGACCCTTCGGAGTGGCCTGTCAGGATTGCCGCCGAAGTTCAGGACTTCGACTGGAAAGCTCAGCTCAATCCGAAGGACTACAAGCACGTTCCGCGCACGGTGCCGCTCGCGCTTGCCGCCGCGCGCGAGGCCGTTGCCGATGCCGGTATCTTCCCAAACGACATGACGCTGGAAGAGCGCCGCTCGGTTGGAGTCGTGATTGGCACGGGCGGCGGCGGCCTTGCCTTCACAGAGCAGCAGTACGAGTATCTTTACGTTGGCCCGCGTTACAAGGCCAGCGTCTACACGATTCCTTCCTCCACTCACGGCGGCCTCTCATCCGAGCTTTCGATGGTCTTCGGCCTGCGCGGCCTCTCGCACGTAATCTCCACCGGCTGCACAAGCTCAACGGACGCCACGGCATACTCGGCGCAGCACATAGCGCTCGGCCGCCAAGACGTTATGCTGACGGGAGGCGTTGACTCGCCACTTGCGCCCGGCATCCTCGGCGCGTTCAATCTGATGACCGTCCTGACAAACGCGTGGAACGACGAGCCGCATAGAGCGTCGCGTCCCTTCTCGCGCGACCGTTCGGGCATAGTCCTTGGGGAAGGCGCTTGGGTCTATGTGCTGGAAGAGCGCGAGCGTGCCTTGAAGCGCGGCGCTGAGATTTACGCGGAGGTTACCGGCTACGGCTCAACGTGCGACGCCTATCATCGCGTGCGGCTGGAGGAGTCGGGCGACGAGCCCGCACGCGCTATGATGCTGGCTCTCGAAGACGCCGGGCGCTCGCCGGACGATGTGGATTACGTCAACCTTCACGGCACTTCGACGCAGCTCAACGACCGCATAGAGACTCAGGCGCTCAAGCAGGCTTTCGGTGAGCGCGCACGCCGTATCCCAATGTCCGCCACCAAATCGCAGATAGGCCACCCGCAGGGAGCGTCGGGCGCTGCGGGCTTAGGCGCGGCGCTTTGCGCCATGCAAACAAATATCATTCCCCCCACAATCAACCTGGACGAGCCCGACCCGGACTGCGACCTTGATTACGTCCCCAACCGGGCGCGTGAAGCTCAGGTACGCACAGCCGTCTGCAACTGCATAGGCTTCGGCTCAAAGAACAGCGCGCTCGTGATAGAAAAGCCGTGAATTATGTTCGAGCGTTTCCGCCGCCGCAGCTATCAGCTTGAGCA
Organism: Pyrinomonadaceae bacterium; assembly: GCA_036389255.1. GTDB lineage: Bacteria > Acidobacteriota > Blastocatellia > Pyrinomonadales > Pyrinomonadaceae > JACVRN01. The sequence continues at coordinate 126,081 of DASVQI010000041.1, read as the reverse complement.
TCTGGACAAGGGCGATTACACGGACGAAGAGTACGAGGGCTGTATCGTAGAGCTTCAGCGCGTGAATCGCTATCTGGGCGATTCGAGCGCCATGCGCCGCTCCGTGCTGGCCGAGATAGAGCGCGAAGGACTCCGTGAGTTTTCGCTTCTGGACGTGGGCGCTGGCTCAGGCGAGTTGCTCAGAGTCGCGGCTGGCTGGGCCGATGCGTCCGGAAGACGGGCGCGGCTCACGGGACTTGAGCTAAACGCACGCTCTGCCCGCGCGATTCTGGAAGAGTCTGAAAGCTTCTCTTTCATCAGCGCTGTGCGAGGCGATGCCTTGAGGCTGCCTTTCGCTGACGACGCCTTCGATTACAGTATCTGCTCGCTCTTCACGCATCATCTGAGGGAAGAGCAGGTCAGGCTTGTGCTTTCGGAGATGTCGCGTGTGGCGCGGCGCGGAATCTTCGTCATAGACCTGCACCGTCACGCTGTGGCCTACTATCTATACACGACCGTAGGCCGTCTCTTTCTGCACAATCGTTTGATACGCGAAGACGGCGCGCTCTCAATCCTGAGAAGCTTTCGCCCCGGAGAGCTTCTCGCCCTAGCCGCAGGCGCGCATCTTCAGGACGTATCCGTCAAGCGCCGCTTCCCCTTTCGTCTGGTCTTAAGCGCAAGGAAAATGAGGGATGGTGAGAGAGAGACAATATGATGTAGTCGTCGCGGGCGCTGGGCCTGCCGGGACGAGCGCCGCGATTCACCTCTCGCGGCTGGGCGCGCGCGTGCTGCTTGTCGAGCAGAAAAGATTTCCGCGCGAGAAGCTGTGCGGCGAATTCATCTCTCCCGAATGCCTGCGGCACTTTGAGAAGCTGGGTGTTGACGAACGAATGACGGCGGCGGGCGGAGCGCGTTTGACCGAGACTGTCTTTTATTCCGGGCGGGGGCGAAGGGTTTCCGTGCCCAGCGAGTGGTTCGGTGAAGAGCAAGGCGGCGCTCTGGGACTGAGCAGGGCGGAGATGGACGCGCGCCTTCTGGAGCGAGCGCGCGAGGCCGGGGCGACGGTGCTGGAAGAGACGCAGGCGCATGATTTGATAATAGAGAAGGGAACTGTGCGCGGCGTAGAGTTGAAGACGAACGTGGGCGGCCCGCTCCAAGCTCTCTCTCTCATCACGATTGACGCCACGGGCAGGGCTTGCGCTCTGGTCAGGCACGTAGAAAGCGGCGCGGCCCACCGGCAGAAGGCGCGTGCGTCTCTGGTGGCCTTCAAAGCGCATCTTGAGAACGCGCGCGTTCAGGCCGGGCATTGCGAAATCTACTTCTATAGAGGCGGCTACGGCGGTTTAAGCGCTGTCGAAAATGGCCTCAGTAATCTCTGCTTCATTGCGCGCGCGAGCGATGTCAGGCGGCTTGGCAGCGACCCCGAGCGGGTCATGCGCGAGCTTGTCTGCTCTAACGAGCGCGCAAGGCTCACGCTTGAGCGCGCAAGCGCGGCCTCGCCATGGCTGAGCGTGGCGCTCCAAAGCTTCGGACGCCGCAATTTGGTGCACGCGCGCGGCCTCCTTGCCATAGGCGATGCCGCCTCCTTTATAGACCCTTTCACGGGAAGCGGGATGCTGATGGCTCTTGAGAGCGGCGAGATGGTGGCAGGCGTGATTGCGCGTCGGCTGGAACAGCTTCGCGGGGGCGAAGCCTTCGCGGAGCTTGCCGACGATTATCGCGCTCAATACGGCGCCCGGTTCAATGCGCGCCTGCGCGTCTCGTCGCTTCTTCGCCGCGCCGCCTTCGTCCCCGGCTTGGCCGCGTCCGCCATACATCTGGCAGGCGCGAGCGAGCGCCTGCGCCGCCGCCTCGCAAGAGCGACGAGAAATTGATTCATTTATTCACCGGCTCATTGAATCAATGAGACAATGAGCCCGTGAATCAATCTCTTTTGTATTGCTTTTTGCTTGCCACGGTCGGTTGTTTTGCGGTACAAAGGCCAAGCGCGAGAAACCGAGACAGAGAGGCGGAAAAGCCTTCACAGGCTGGCTCTCATCTGTCGGGTCATTAATGACCGCCGTTTTCAGTTCCGCTCCCGAAGGTAACGCGCGAGCCTAATCTCTAATTTACAAGAGTTTCTTTTTGCAAACCTCTTTTCAGAAGAGCGCGGTTGAGTCCGCCGCCACTTTGTCTGCCGCGCTAGGGGCCGGTCACAGGGCCTGAAGCTGAAGAGAGATTTGCTTTTGACTTTTTCAATCAAACCGTTCTTCCGATTCAAGGAGACTTACCATGATGCGTGTGTTCCCTACGCAGTGGGCACGAATTTCCCTTCACATTCTTCTGCTGTTTACAGCAGTGCTTGCATGCGCGGGCGCGGCCTCCGGCCAAGCGCAATCAAACGCCGCAGACCTTCGCGGGTTTGTGCGTGACCCGCAGGGCGCTGCCGTCGCAGGCGCGACCGTCACCGCGCGCAACCCTGCCATTAACCTTGAGCGCTCTGCCACGACCGACGCGGACGGCTTTTACCAGATTATCAACCTGACGCCGGGCGAGTACGAAGTCACGGTCGAGGCCGCGAACTTCAAGCGAGCCGTTGTGCCGAGCGTCAAGCTCACGGTCGGCCAGCGCGCAGACCTAGACATCCCCGTTGAGCTTGGCGAGATAGGCGCGACCGTCACGGTCAGTGGCGCTACGACAGAGGTCGTAGAAACCTCTCGCACGGCCGTAGCGACGACCGTAGACCAGCAGCGCATTGATAACCTGCCGATAAACGAGCGCAACTACCTGTCGTTTGCGCTGACGACCTCGACCGTCACGCGCGACAACGGGCGGCCCATCGGGCCCGCGCCGACTTCGGGCCTGAACTTCGGCGGCCAGCGCGGACGCTCCAACCTTGTGCAGGTTGACGGCGCGGACAACACGGACAATTCCGTCAACGCCGCTCGCACCACGGTTTCACAGGAGGCTGTGCAGGAGTTTCAGGTCGTCAGCAACTCTTACGCGGCCGAGTTCGGTCGCGCCGCAGGCGGCGTCGTCAACGTCGTCACCAAAGGCGGCACGAACCAGCTTCGCGGCAACGTCTTCGGCTTCCTGCGACACAAGAGTTTTCAGGCCAACAATCCATTCACGCCCGTAGAGTTCCTGCGCGCCACCACCGGAGACGATAAAGCTCCGTTTACGCGCGCGCAGTACGGCGCGACTCTCGGCGGCCCCTTGAATCGTGACCGCACCTTCTTCTTCGCATCCTACGAGCGAAGACAGCGCAACGAGTCGGGCTTCTTTACGAGCAACGTCAAGGGCGAAGGCCCGCAAGCCTTGAATAGCTCGGTAACTATTCCTGCGCTTCCGGCGGCGCTCGGCGCGACGGCAGCCCTTTTCCCGACGGCGCAGACCTTCGGCAACATCACGGCTGCTCAGGCTGCCTACATCAACGGGCTGCTTACGACGGCGAACGCGCTCTTCGGAAATCCGGCCACGGCCCCGCAGGGCGTACAGGTATTCGGGCTCGCGGTCAACTATGCTTACCTTGCATCAAGCGGCGGCAACACGGCTCTGCTAGGCACCAATCCTTTAATCGTTGCCCCGCTCGTCTCCACCGCTTTTAATCCGTCGGGCCTGACTCCGATTGCGCCCGGCGCTGTGGGAACACGTTTTCTGTTGAGCGGCGCTCCTGTGCCTGTGAATACGGTCAACGCTCAGGGGCAGTTCATAGCCTTCAGGCCGCTTCTGAACTTGCAGAGAATCTTTCCCGTCACGGATAGAACGAACTTCTCTTCATTCCGACTTGATCACAACATAGACAAGAGCAACCTGCTGACGTTCCGCTTCGGCTACAACACGAGCGACCTGACGGGCATACAGGTAGAGTCACAGAACCAGTCTTTGGGACAGAACGATGTCTCGCGCACGGGCGCGCAGACCTTGCGCGACACCGCAGCCGTCATGTCTCTGAACTCGATTCTTTCAAACAACATGGTGAACGAAGCGCGCGTCAACTTCGGCGTGCGCCGCGCTACCTTCAAATCGCAGAATGGCGACGCCGTAGCCTTCAACATCACGGGCACGGGCTTCATAGGCCGCGAGCTTTTCTCGCCGGTCATTCGCACGGAGACGCGCTACCAGTTCGCGGACAATCTGAACATAGTCGCGGGCAATCACACCTTCAAGCTCGGCGCGGACTTCAACTTCGTCAACATTCCTTCGGCGGTCTTTGAGCTGAACTTCGCGGGACTCTTTAACTTCGGCGGGCTCTCCGCCACGACCATCAACGCGGCCTTTGCGGGCGCGCCGGATTTCACGCCCACGCAGCAGTACGGGCTGGGCTTCCCCAGCAGCTTCATCGAAGGCTTCGGCAATCCCGTCAGCAAGCTCGGCAACAAGCCCTTCGCCTTCTTCGCGCAGGATTCGTGGAAGATTAGGCCGAACCTGACGCTTAACTATGGTGTGCGCTATGACGTTGAGCTGACCGACCAGATTCCGGCTGTCCCCTTTAGAGACCCGCTTTCGGGAATCAATCTTTCGGCAGCCGACATTACCGCCGCGCAGGACGTGCTGAAAGTTCAGCAGGGCTTCCCGCGTGACTACAACAACTGGGCTCCGCGCTTCGCCGTGGCGTGGGATCCGTGGAACGACGGCAAGACTGTGATTCGCGGGGCCTACGGCCTCTTCTACGACCACCCGCTTCTGGCCGTCGGCTTCAACTCCGACATCGCGGACGCGGCGCAGCAGCAGCAGGCCACGCTTCTTCAGGGGAGCCCCAATCCGACTGCGCTTCTCAACGCCGTGCAGGTCTTTCAAGGAACCGTCTGCGTGCCCGGAGCAGGAACGCCGGGCATCTGCGGCGCGGGCGTAGTGACTCCGGGCGTGGCGGCTGGAACGCAGTACCAGTTCGGACGCCAGCGCTTCAACGACCAGACCTTCCCCGGCTTCGGCTCACTCCTGCCCTTCACGCTTCCCGTGTCGAAGGACTTCGAGTACGCCTACGCCAATCAGGCCAACTTCACAATCGAGCGGCAGTTGACCAGAGACATGTCCATCTCTGCGAGCTACCTGTTTGTAGGAACGCACCACCTGCCTCTGCCGATTGATGTCAACGAAGTCAGGCAAGACCTTCTGCTGGCAAACTTCCGCCGCTATGCGGGCTCGGCGGCTACAACCAACAGCCTTTCGGCGCTGCTTCTGGCAGGCTCCGGCCTCTTCCCGACGACAGCGCCCGGCTCCACCTTTACCAATCCCCTGACCGGCGAAACCTTCGCCGTAGTCATTCCGGGGTTGATAGTGCAGGGGCCGCGCGGTCGTGTAGTGCTGCCCTTCGCGGTGAACTTCTTCCGTCCGTCGGGGCCGAACTACTTCCTGACGGGAGCCAACGGCGTGCCGAAGGCGGTCTTCGACGCGCAGCTTGCCGGAACGCTGGCGACGCCTACGAACATCATCTCGCCTTTCGGAGACGTCAACGCGCAAAGTTCAATCGGCAATGCCAACTACAATGCTCTGAACATAGATTTGAAGAAGCGCTTCTCGAACAACTTCCAGTTTCTGGCCAGCTATACATGGTCGCATTCGATTGACGATTCTTCGGACTTGCAGACGCTTTTGAAGCCGCAGAATAACCGCAACCTGCGGGGCGAGCGCGCCGATTCGCTCTTTGACCAGCGCCACCGCTTCGTCTTCAGCGCGGTGATTATGTCGCCCCCGGCATGGCGCGGCGCATCCGGCTGGCGCAGGGCCTTCGCGGACTTCATACTCGCGCCCATCTTTGAAATCTCATCGGGCCGCCCGTTCAACATACTGAGCGGCGCTGACCAGAACGTAGACCTTCAGGGCACGAACGAGCGCCCGAGCGTTACCGCTAGCGGGCTTCTTGTTCTTCCGCCGTTTTTGTCTGAGGGCGGAAGCCTTCCGCGCAACTTCGGCATCACTCACTCGTACGCTTCGTTCGACATGCGTCTGGCGCGCGTCATACGCTTTGGCGAGCGCACGAACCTTGAGATAATCGCCGAAGGCTTTAACCTCTTCAACCGGTTCAACGAGGCCGCAGCGACTCCGTTCTTTCAGGACGTCAACGCCTTTGGCCAGCGAGCCTCCAACGGTCGCTACTACAGCCGCCCGACGGCTGCCTTCGACCCCAGACAGTTCCAGTTCGGCCTCAAGCTGAACTTTTAACTTGCGGACTATTTTTCCGCGCTGAAAGCGACAGGCTGCCTCAATTAAATTGGCGGCCTGTTGCTTTCAGTAACAAGATTATAAGAAGACATGAGAAAACAACTTCTAATCCTTCGACAGCTTTTAGCATTCTCTATCATCTTCTCTTTCTCGCTCTCTATGGCTCAAACTAACCAGAACGCACTTACGCCGCCCGTGGCCAGAAAGATTCCTAAAGAAGAGACGACCAACGGCGACAAGCGTGTGGACAACTACTTCTGGCTTCGTGAGAAGACGAACCCCGAAGTCATTAAATATCTGGAGGCCGAGAACGCTTACGCGGACGCCTTCATGAAGCCGACGGAAGGCTTGCGGCAGACGCTCTATCAGGAGATGGTGGGCCACTTGAAGGAGACGGACGTGAACGTCCCTTATCGTGAAGGCAACTACTTCTATTACTCGCGCACGGAGAAGGGCAAGCAGTATCCAATCTACGCACGCAAGCGCGAGACGCTTTCCGCGCCCGAAGAGGTGGTGCTGGACTTGAACGAGCTTGCGCGCGGCCACAAATATCTGGGGCTCGGCGCTTACAATGTGAGCGACGACGGAAATCTTCTGGCTTACACGACGGACACGACCGGCTATCGTCAATACACGCTACAGGTCAAAGACCTGCGCACGGGCCAGCTCTATCCCGAGAAGATTGAGAGGGTGGGCGATGTCTCGTGGGCCGCAGACAACCGCACGCTCTTTTACAGCACGGAGGACGCGGTCACAAAAAGGCGCGACAAGTTCTATCGTCACACGCTGGGCGCGGATAAAAGCGAGCTGCTCTACGATGAAAAGGATGAGCTGTACGACGTTGAGTCCTATCGCTCGCGCGACAAGCGTTACGTCTTCTTGGTGTCCGAGAGCAAGCTCACGTCGGAAGTCCGCTACATCCCTACGGCGCAGCCCGCCGGTGAATTGAAGCTCATAGAGCCGCGACAGAGCGAGCACAAGTATTTCGTAGACCACCGCGACGGGCTCTTCTACATCAGGACGAATCAGGGCGGCAAGAACTACCGCGTTGTCACAGCGCCCGCCGCGAGCCCGCAGAAGAAGAACTGGAAAGAGTTCATAGCGCATCGCCCTTCGGTCAAGCTCGACGACATAGACCTCTTCGCCAATCACCTTGTCATCTCCGAGCACGAGAAGGGGCTTGAGCAGCTTGAGATTATAGACCTCAGGCCCAACGGGAAGACGCACCGAGTGGGATTCTCCGAGCCCGTCTACAGCACCGCTCTCAGCAACAACAGAGAGTTCGACACCAACACTCTTCGCTTCAGCTACCAGTCGCTTGTCACGCCGAACTCCGTCTTCGATTATGACATGACGACGAGGGAGCGAAAGCTCCTGAAGCAGACGGAAGTGCCGGGCTACAACGCCTCGCTCTACACGTCCGAGCGCGCGTTTGCCACAGCATCGGACGGCACGCGCATCCCCATCTCCATCGTCTACAAAAAAGGCTTGAAGATGGACGGCAAGAATCCCTTGCTGCTCTACGGCTACGGGTCATACGGCTATTCACTTCCGCCGAGCTTCTCTTCCACACGCCTGAGCCTGCTTGACCGTGGCGTCATCTTCGCCATAGCGCACATACGCGGCGGCGGAGAGATGGGCGAAGACTGGCGCGAGCAGGGGCGCATGATGTTCAAGAAGAACACCTTCACGGACTTCATCAGCTCAGCCGAATATCTAATCAGAGAGCGCTACACCAATAGCCAGCGCTTGGTCATACAGGGCGGGAGCGCCGGAGGGCTCCTCGTAGGCGCGGTCGTAAACATGCGCCCCGACCTCTTCAAAGCCGTAGTCGCGCAGGTTCCATTCGTAGATGTCATCAACACCATGCTCGACGCAAGCCTTCCTTTGACGACAAGCGAATATCTCGAATGGGGCAACCCGAACGAGCCCAAAGCCTACGAGTACATCAAATCCTACTCGCCCTACGACCAGATAAAGCCGCAGAACTATCCGGCGATGCTCATCAAGGTTTCCCTGAACGACAGCCAGGTTCCCTACTGGGAAGGCGCAAAGTTCGCGGCCAAGCTCCGCGCCACCAAGACCGACAACAACCCCGTGCTTTTGAAGACCAACATGGGCGCGGGCCACGGCGGCTCATCAGGCCGCTACGACGCGCTTCGTGAGATAGCCTTCGACTTCGCCTTCATGCTCACCCAAATGGGCATCAATCAGTAAATGGAAGAAGGTTGAAAGAAAAGAGAGCTAAGCCGTAGCTAAAGAGAAGAGACCGGATGTGTGCTGCATCCGGTCTCTTCTCTTTAAGGGTTAAATGAGTTGTTAGACCCTGTTACCTGTATTGCAGCATAACCTCGATGGTCAGTCCAATATCTTTTGCAATTTGCCGTAGAAGGATTGGTGAGATGTCTCGACTTCCATGAAACGGCACCGTCGTGCTGCGCCCGTCAGCATGACGGAATTGTTTATGTGAGCCACGCTGTCGTGCCTCAGTAAAGCCAAGCTTCTCCAAGATAGCAACTACCTCTCTGGGTTTCAGCACGGGATGCTTGCCCATCTTTAGGCAACCTTCACCGTCTGCATGCCAATAAATTCAGCTTCCAGATTTGGTTCGCCTTCTTCAAGCAGCATTTCAATCACCTCTTGCATATTATGCTGCAATTCATCAAGCGTCTCGGCTTGGCTATGAGCACCGGGGAATCCAGGCACATAGCCAATGTAAAGGTCAGTGTCAGGACATTTTTCTACAATGTAATTATAGGTTGTCATTTTCAGTTCTCACACTTACGATACCATTACATTCAACAGGCGTCTAACGCCCGAATTAACCGGGCACATTCAAAATCGGTACGAATAAGTTGACGATGAAAGACCCACTAACTCGCGTCCCAGTTGAATGAGTTGTTATGCCCCATCTCTACGATACACCTTGGAACTCTAGCCTAGTCCTCCCAACTATCCTCAAATCGGCTCTCCCCACTAGATAAAAGGTCAGCTTCCCAGTTACTGTCATATCGTCTTTCGTATTCAGATTCCAAATGTCCCCGGACCCGATCAATAGAAGGGCGACCGCTAGCACCTCTAAGATGCATCTCAAGCAGTAAACCTGCTATGTGCTCATCTTCATCACGGATTTGGTATCCCATTTGAAGAAATCTGCTTGTCGTATTTCCCCTACTAAGCCTCGCGTTCATAACCTCAAAAACGTGGTGAGGACTCGCGAGTATTTGTTCGGTAAAAAGCTCAAACAAAGTGATACCAAATGAGTAAATATCCGAACGCACGGTAACATCTTTAGGTGCGATTGCTTGTTCAGGAGACATATATTTCAATGTCCCAAGCCCCTTTTGATTTGTCGCTGTGAGCATGCCAGTAGAAAGTGAAGCGTGAAAATCTCCCCACTTTACAATACCGAAATCACCCAATTTAGCTAATGGATACCCACCATCTCCAACTACTTTAGAGATAAAAATATTGGCAGGTTTGACATCACGGTGAATCAGTCTCTTTCTGTGCAACTCATCTAATGCGTTTGCGATCTGTATAGCAATATTTAGTCGCTCTCGCGTTATAGTGAACACCTTCTGCTGTTTGGATGGAAGCCTTCGTATGTAATTTTCGAGCGGTCTTCCGTGGACGTATTCCATTAACAGGAAAGGATTTTTCGGTTCTTCTGAATCGAAAGCATTCCCGTCAGTATTCTCGCAATATGCATACGTAGTGATCAGATGTGGATGCTTAAGATTTGATCCTCGCTCACCCTCCCTGCGAAACCTGCAAGCAACGTCATCAAAAACTGACTCCTCAATGTATTTAGGATCGGGAGCTAAAAATTTAACAGCCCTTTGTGCATCATCTTTAAGTCGTGTGGCTTTTCGCACTAAACCCACAGCGCCATCCCCAATATGTCCGCCCAAATCGTACTCGTCCCCATTTACGACGAATCGCTGACCAGCCATAGGGCGACAAAATTCTCGACTAAGTTGATGTGCCATTACTACTCCCTTCAAAACAATTCAATCTAGAGACATAACTATCATTAGAACGCTACTATCAGCCTATATTAGACCAATTCGCAAGCACCTTGGTTAGAAAAACTGAATAAAAACCTTGACAGAAAGTAGTAGGCGGGCATAAAGTCTCGCCATTCTCATGTAGGGTCGCACGGCCTCGCGTTTAGTTTACCGCCGACTTGTTCGCGCCTCTGGTTGGCCTTGATGCAGTTCCTGTAGGAGTTTCAAGATGCAGCGTCCTCATGCTGTGAATCCTTTTTCGGAGATTAATTATAGTCAGTTCATAGGTGAAAGTGCGCCTGATTGTGTCGAGCGAAGATGCGGGCGTGTGTAGAGACTTTGTGCGGGTGTGTAGATGGCTCAGAGGGTGTTTGAGAAAGCTCGCGCGCGAGTAAAAAGAGCGTGTGGGGGTGTTGAGACGGCATGTTTGGTGTGAAAGATGAGTTGCGCGGGTGTTGAGAAGGCTTGCGGCGTGTTACCGGGAGCTTGCGAGGGATTAACACTTCATTGCGCGTGTGTACAAGAACCTGCGCCGCAGTTACAGGGAGTTGCGACGGTGTTACAGGAGGCTGCGCTGGCGTTCCGGGGACTTGCGCGCTGCTTACAGGCAGTTGCGGCGTGTTTACAAGAGGCTGCGCGCGTTTCCGCGAGGCTGCGCCGTTGTTTCGCTTAGCTGCGCCGGGTTAGCGGGCGCTTGCGCTGGCGTTTCGGAGCGTTGCGCCAGTGTTCAGGGAATTGGGTAAGGATGCCTGTGAACTGTTTTCAGGTTCAGGTCTTCTGTTTTCAGGTTGCGTAGGGATGCTTTGTGCGTTCTTTGATTTAACTCACCGGAAGAACCTCTTCTTCCATAAACCTCAGAAAGGATGCTTGCCATGAGAGACATTGAGATTCGGCAGAATCAGGCTATTGTGCGTATGCGTGACTTCGGGGTGGAGAATAGCTTGGACTTCCCGCCTTCGACTTTGGGCGGGCAGAAGTTCGCGGCCCTCAACGCGCTGGTAGCTGAGATAGACATACTTGGAGCGCAGCAGAGCGCGGGGAGCGGCGCGGCGCTCACCAGTACGGAAGAGAAGCGCGCGGCGCGCGAAACGGTGCGCCGCATGATGCGCGCCATAAGCGATACGGCTGCGGCTATGGAACCGAGTTATCCGGGCATCTCTAATACTTTCCGCATGCCGAAGAGCAACGGCGACGAGGCTCTAATAAATGCCGCGCGCGCTTTTGTGGGGGCCGCAAGGCCAATGAAGGACGAATTCTTAGCCTTCGAGCTATCAGCAACCTTTATAGAAGACCTCACAGAAGCAATAGCGAAATTTGAAGAGGCTGCCGGAACTAAAAATCTCAATACCGGAAAGCGAGTCTCCGCGACAGCCGCGCTCAGAGATGCGCTTGAGCGCGGGATGCAGTTAAAGCGCGAGCTCGACCCGATGGTACGCAACAAATATCGGAGCAACCCCGCGAAAATGGCCGCGTGGGAGAGCGCCAGCCATGTAGAGCGCCCGGCCAGAAAGAGAGCTTTACCGGCTCCAAAGCAGGAGGCGGTCAAATAACCCATGGTTAAATGGGATGAGCTTTAATTGCTTACTCCTGAAGATAAGGAAAGAGAGCTAAGCTGTAATTAAAGAGAAGAGGCCGCGACTGCTGATATAGCATCCGGCCTCTTCTCTTTCATATCTGTTGAATGAGTTGTTAAGCGCGCTGTCCCAACTATTCAATTCTCTCTAACACTCATCAGAACCATTCTTAATTGCGTTTGAGGATGATGTCTACGTTGGCACAGATGTCGGCGCTGCTATTACACGTTTGTTCCAGGGTTCCGGTTAAACGAGTACCTCGAAGCTCAAGCGTGCCTTTGATTGAAACTCTTCCGGAGGCATATTTGACGAATACTTTTACATAGCCTTCGTCATCAATAAAACCACTTATTTCTCCCTTTTCCGAAGAGGTTTTGTCAGTCTCCGTGCCTCTGATCTGACCATCCGAAGCAATCGAAATTCTCCACGTTCCTTCGTGCTCCTCGTTTGATTCATCCGTAAATTTGGCAGTCCATTCGCCACTATAGCTGCCAGCAAAGTCTGATTGCGCCGGTTGACCTGCTTCAGTGACGAGATAAGCTATACGGTTGTCATTGAAAGTATCTGAAGCAAACACAAATGAATTGAATGCCAAAACGAGTGCTGCCAGCAGAATGATTTTGATTCTCATTGTTCCCCTAAAAAAGTATATCCGTTCAAGTGGTAAATCTTCCCGCTCCACACAGAGCAGTTTTCATAAGAGGAATGTGAGAAGTGTTTGGGTTACTTTGATGAGAGAAAGCGGTCAGGCACCCTCAGTATACACAATCCTTATGAATAGGTTGTTAACAGAAGGCGTAACCAGCGATATGCTCAACTAATGCAAGACGAGGTTTAACCTAATGGCTTTTATACAGCAAGGTAACTATATGATTAGCCTAGCGTTTAGGTCAAGATGTAATCAGCCCTAGTAGTGGGTCAATTTCAAAATCATTCACCGCAGAGACGCAGAGTGTCGCAGAGGGGGCGCAGAGAAAAGCATTCATCTCTCTGCGCTTACCTCCGCGTCTCTCTGCGTCTGCGGCGGTGAATTACTTCTTTAGATTTCTAACTGAGCCACTACTTCAGCCCTAGCTACGGAAAGTGCCTGACTATTATTAGAACGCAATTATCAATTAATTATCGTATTGAATGAGTAGACTATGCGCCAGATGCGGCCTCGCGCCCGGACGCGAGTATACAGACTTCAATATTACCTGAGAAGATGACGATGAGATGCAGCTAAAGAGAAGAACCGCAGGTTCTGATGTAATATACCCCGTCGTGGAAGTACAGATGAAGACTAATTACTTTAAGTGTGGTGATGCTATAGAGGTCATGCGGAAGCTGCCGGGCGGCAGCGTGGATTTGGTTGTAGCAGACCCTCCTTATAATCTGGGAAAAGATTACGGCAACAACCGGGACGTTAAAGCATGGCATGAGTACGAGACATTTACTAAGGACTGGCTGATGGAGGCCGCGCGGCTGATGAAGCCGACGGGCTCAATCTATATTTTCATGGGCGTCCGATTCATTTCCACTCTTTTCGGAATGCTGGAAGAGGAGCTCAGACTAAATTTTAACGGCTGGATTACGTGGCATTACACGCAGGGCATGGGCCGCAAGCGCGGCTTCTCGTCGCGTCACGAAGACATCCTGTATTTCACTAAAACCAACAGCTATACATTCAATCTGGACGAAGTAAGAGTCCCGCAAAAGTATTTCCGAAAGCGTAACAACATGACGGGCGCGAATCCGGGCGACGTGTGGCAGTTCTCGCACGTGCATTATTGCAGCGCGGAGAGAGAAAAACATCCCACGCAAAAACCTGAAGCCTTGATGGAGAGAATGATTAAAGCCTCGTCTAACGAAGGCGATTTGGTGCTAGACCCTTTCGCAGGGAGCGGGACAACTTGCAGAGTGGCGAATCTATTAAATCGAAAGTGGATTGGAATAGACTTGAATCCCGATTACATACGGATGGGTGAAAGACGCGTCGAAGAAAAGTCCACTCTACTAGATTCCGTTGACCCGCGCATCGAACGTATCCCCAAAGACCTGCCTGATAATGATGGCTACATCAGCGAAGAGGCGACAGCTACACGAACTCTTTTCTAGTTACATAGAATTTGAGAACTCTCTGCGCTTGTCTCGGCGTCTCTCTGCGTCTCTGCGGTGAACGTCTTACATAGTCATTCACCGCCGCAGACGCAAAGAGACGCTGAGGGGGCGCTGAGAATCGGTGTCATACGCTTTTATTGCTGCGCTCCGTTGGCGGGCCTAACCTGAGCGCCCGCGTCTCTGCCAGCGCCTGCGGCCCACGCCAGACCGTCCGGCCCCTGACCCGGTTCTATGGCTCCCACAATCTCAAGCTTTGCCATGTCAATGACCATGACCTTGTTGGCTTCCATCGCCGCTACGAAGGCGCGAGAGCCGTCGGGGGTGATGAGAATGCCTACGGGCACGCCCGCGACCTTCAGTCGTTTGAGCTCCTTACGCGTGGCAGCGTCCAGCATCACAAGCTCGCCCGCCTTCGGGTCTGAGACGAGCACGCGCTTTCCGTCCGGGGTGAATTTAACGCGTATGGGAACCTCTCCGACCTTGATTGTCTCTTTGACCTTGTTGGTGGCTGTGTCTATGACGGCGATGCTTCCCTCGCCGTTCTGGCCTACCCATAGCTCTGTGCCGTCCGGCGAAATGTCTATGGCTTCCGGCCCCTTGCCCACCTGAATCTGCGTGACCTGTTGAGGAACCGGCACTGTGAAGTCAATAGAAGTGACCGTGCCGGAGACTATGTTGGTGGTGTAGGCTCGCTTTCCGTCCGGCGTGATTACGAGCATGTGCGTGATGGACTGGCCCGTGCCCATAATCCAGTCAACTTTATCCTGCGCCGGGTTGTAGCGGGCTATGACGCGATTGACTTCGGCTGTGAAATAGAGTTTGCCGTTGGAGAGAACTATTCCGTGCGGGCGAAGGAGCGGCCCCAGCTCTACGCGCTTTATCTCGCGCCGCGCCACTAGGTCTATGATAGAGATAGAATTGCCAACCTTCTGCTGCGTTCCGTAGTTGGCTACGTAAGCGATGCGACCGTCCGCAGAAGCCACTACTTCGTGCGGCCCCTCTCCCGTAGGAACCTTTCCTAAGACTTTTAAGCTCACAGGGTCTACAATCGCCAGCGTGTTCTCCGACTTATTGAGAATCAGAAGAGTGGAAGCGGTCGCGGCCTGTGCCGTAGAGTTCTGAGCCTGAGCGGGAAATGCTTGAACGATTGCGGCCAGCGTGGTTAGGAGCGTCAGGGCGACAGCCGTTCTTACAATAATTCGTATACTCATATCTATTCTCCAATCGCTTTTTGAGATGGACGGGGCGCTAGAAAGTCTTGAGGCCCTTAGATACGAAAGGCTCAGGTTCAAGGTTTCAGCGCGCAGGAGTAAGCAAATCAGCAGGGCCAGCACTTTACTTCCCGCATTTTGAAGCAAACCAAAATCGGCGCTGGCGGCATCGCACGCCTAGCTTTTCAGGGCTCCGGCCGGTCTTCTCCCCGTCGGGCTGGCGCGAGGGCCTACGAACGTGAAAGAATAGGTGATATATGACGGGTAAAATTCAACGTGCGTTCGCACTCAGCCTGCTTACATTCTCCTTCGCCGCCGCAGCCTCTGCACAATCGGGCTCCGTGCGCCCGCGACGTGTAAACCCGCCCCAGTCATCTTCGACGCAGACGAGCGACGGTGGCGCTCTCTCTTCTTCGGACGACGCGGGGCCAAGAATCGGCAGCGCGAATCGCTCTTCCTCCAACATCAACACGCCGGGCGCAGGGGGCGCGAGCGGCGACACTTCTCGCGCTTTCTCGCTGTTTCAGCAGAAGCAGTACGCGGCGGCAGCGCGCGAGGCCAAACAGGTCGCAGCCGCCAACCCGAACAACGCCGAAGCATGGAAGATTGCGGGCTTCTCCGAGATGAACCTGAAGCAGTACGCCGAGGCCGCAGACGATTTGAGGCGTGCGCTCGATTTGCAGCGAAGGGAAGGCAAGGAGGATACGAACACCGCGGACGCGCTGGCGCAGGCGCTTGTCTTTACGGAAAAGTTTGAAGAGGCGCTGCCTTTGCTCGTTGCCGCGACGACGCGCAAGGGCGCGCAGGCAGACGCGGCGATGCTCTACTATCGCGGGTTATCTGAATACCAGACGAACAAAAAGGCGGATGCGGAGCGCTCTTTCAACGCTGCGGTCAAGGCTAATGCGAAGGACGCGCGCTCGCTCTATTACCTTGGCCAGATAGCTTTCGAGCGCAACGACATGGACGCGACGATTGCCGCGCTCAACCGCGCCACGCTCAACGACGCGCAGATAGCCTCGGCATGGCAGCTTTTGACCATAGCTTACCTTCGCCGCGCAGGCTCGGCCAGTGTGAAGGCCCGCGCCGACGCGGATTACCTGAACGCTGTGAGAGCGGGCGAAAGTCTGGTGCGCGCTCGCTCGGATGCCGCGACGAACACGCTGCTGGGACAGGCTTTGATAGGCGCTGGACAGATGACGCGCGCCGCTACAGTCCTTGAGCGCGCAGCCGCCGACAAAGAGGCCAGAGGCACAACCTTCTACCTGCTGGGATTCACCTATTCGCGCGCCAAAAATTATCCGAAGGCCATCACGGCCCTTGAGCGCGCAGCACAACTTTCCCCGGACGACGCGAACGTTTACAGAGAGCTTGGCTACGCCTACGAAATCTCCAAGCAATACGCCAAAGCGCTCGAAGCCTACGAAAAGGGGGCGCGGCTGGCTCCCGACGACGAATACTTCAGACAATCCGTTGAACGCGTAAAGCAGTGATAAAGCAGTTTTCAGCAGGCAGTTCTCAGTTTTCAGAAAAGAGCCGGTTGCTTTTTACTGAAAACTGAGAACTGCCTGCTGAAAACTGTTCTCGTCACTTATCGCTTGTCACTGCTTTTAAGCTGCTGTAGCATCCGTGCTATGAAGAACGCGATTCTCTTTAGCCTTCGCGCGCGGCGCGTGATAGCAGCCATTGTCATAGCCATCGCCGCCACCTCCATCTTTTCACAACTCGTGACGGCTACTGCCTGGAACGGCATTGAGCCTTTGAAGTCCAGACGCGCAGATGTTGAGCGCGTCCTCGGCAAGCCCATCACGGACAAACCCGGCAGCAACGGCACTCTTCAATTCAACGTAGCGGGCGGAGTCGTCACCATAGCTTTCATAGACGCTCGCTTTGTCGCGGCCAAAAAGCTTCAGCCCGAGCTTGAAGGCACAGTAAGACAGGTCGTGTTGCAGCACGCCAACTCCAACGACACGCCCGAATCGCTCAACATCACTAGCAACGACCGTTTCGAGCGGCAGGACGGAGCGGGCGGCGTCACCATCTTCCGCAACCTGAAGGACGGCATCGCCTACACCTTCATGGGCGGCAAGCTGAAACACACCTACTTCACACCTTCGCAGGAAGAGTGGGCCAGAGCGCAGAAATAGCGGTGACAAGTGATGAGTGACGAGTGGCAGGATAAAAGCTCTCCTTTCTACTCGTCACACGTCACACGTCACACGTCACTGTCCTTATGTTGTACCGTAATCTTCTGGCAGAGGCGCTGGGGAAGCGGCGCGAGGAGTTCTTGCGCTTTGATAAAAGCTGGCGCGAGAGCGTGGCGGAGTACGTTGAGCGGCTGAGAATGCTCGGCTCGCTTTCGGCTGAAGAGGTGCGAGCCTCGGCCGGCCGCGCGAGCATCTCACCGGGCGCGCTTCCTTCTACGGAGCTTGATAACGCGGGCTCCATGATAGTGCCATTCGGCAAGCGGTGGGCGACGCATGAAGAGGCGCGTGCGTGGGCCGTGGATGTGCTCTCGGAGCGTGTGACTTTCGCCGCCGACGGCAGCCAGCTAACTCCGGGTAAAGAGATTTCCCTGCCCGTGGCCGTCGTGCAGGTTGCGTGGTTCGAGAACCCTCACTCGCGCGAGCTCCCCTATGAGAAGCAGGCGCGCTCGGAGATAGTCTCGCCGGAAGAGCTTCTTTCCGGCGCGGACGAGCGCATTAAAGCCGACACGGTTGTAGACCTTCACCGCTTCCGGCTTGAGATTGAAGAGACAGCTAGATTTCTTGAGAAGAAGCGCGGCTGGCAGGAGCGAAAAGAGAGGACTCCCGTAGCGCTTCTAGACGGCACACTTCTAATCTCGATTGCGCTCCCGAAGACGAAGATTCAGGATGCTTACGTAGACTCGCTTGTTCGTCTGGTGAATCTCTCGCGCGAGACGCGCGTCCCGCTCGTGGGCTTCATAGACCAATCTTATGCGCGCGACCTTGTGCGGCTGCTGGACGTGCTAAGGGGCCGCACGCGCCCCGCCAGCGACCTCTACATCTACGACGCGCAGTTTCTTCATGCCGGGATAGCGGGCGAGCCATCACTACTTGAGCACTGGGGCTCGCGCACGAGCTTCTGCTACTCTCTGCGAGAAGGATTTGAAGACGAAAAGGGCGAGCCGCTCATAGGCTTCACCTACTTGCAGACTACCGGCGAGGGGCTGCCCGCGAGACTCGACGTGCCCGCGTGGGTTTACGAGGCCGGACTGCTGGAAGACGTGCTGGACACCGTTCGCGCAGAGTGCGTAGTCGGCTTAGGCTATCCTTATGCCATAGAGACTGCGGACGCTGCGGCTGTCATCTCACAACGCGAGCGCGCGGAGTTCCTGCGCGTCGTTCAGGAGTTCGCAGAGCGAGAGCATCTAAACTTCGGCCTCTCTCGCAAGAGCACCAGCAAGGTGCGAAGACGATAGAAGATGGGGGATGGGGGTTAGGGGTCAGGGGTTGGAAAAAGAAAGAGAACTGGATTTTCTTTTCTCTATCCCCTGACTCCTAACCCCCATCCCCCATCCAGCCTTTCCCCTTTTGCCTTTTGCCTTTATGATAAGGGTTGTCTCCCTTCAGAGCGCCGCACCTCTAAACAGGGCATGAAAGGCCCGCTTTCAGATTTCAGATGAGTAGCGAAACAGGCAAGACGCCGGAAGCGCAGCAGGAGCAACAGAAGGATGTCGCGCCTGTCTGTCCCGCGTGCGGCGCAGAGGCCAGACGGCCGGACGCACATTTCTGCTCTACCTGCGGGCGCTCTCTTGAAGAACATTATCGCCCGGCTGACGCGCTGCGCGCCTCCTATCACCTGCACCGTCCCGGTAGCGGCCGCACAGGGAGCGGCAGTGACAACAGAACTACCAGACCGGATACGCCCGGCTCAAAGAAACGTCCCATGTCAACGATGCTTCCAGATGTCAATCGCAACGGCGCTTCCACTACTGCGCTGGCCTTTACGACCTACGCGCTGGTTCCTTTCCTCGGGATACTTTTCGTGCCGGGGGCCGTGTTTATAGGGGTCGCTGGCCTCTTCTATTCATATAGAGCGCCGCACAAAGGAGGCCGCCGCGCATCCCTTGCATCCGTCTTCTTCGGTTTCGTGATACTCGGCGTGCAGCTACTGCTCTGGTGGATTATCATCAACGTGCCGGAGTGGTCTAACCCCGGAACGGGAGGATTCTAGCGATAATCCGAGATGGTTAAGGTTGCCAAGATAGTCAAATCTAATTCGCACGTAGATTACATAGGGCGTGTGATTGACAGGCTTGATGCGGGAGAGCCGCCGGGGCCGGATGATTACGGCTTCGCGCAGTTCGTCTCGCTTCCTCTGGACGAAGAGCTGGACGTGATAGGCGTGATTTACAATTCGCTTCTGGCCAATCCCGAATACGGAAATTACGGGCCAAGGCTTTCGCCCCCGTCCGACCTCTCCGTCCTGAGCCCGGATTACCTGAACGAGCAGGGGCTGTTGATAGGAATACTTCTGCTGGGTTGGCGCGACCCCGCAAAGCACAGGTTTCATCACGCAGTCCCGCGCCGCGTGATTCCCGTCAATCAGGAGGTCTACAGGCTGCCGGACGAAGACATTCAGAGTTTTCACAAGGATGAGGACGGGCGCATACAGCTACATTACTACTCGCAGGTGGTGGCGCACGCGGGCCCCTTCAGCGTGCCGCTCATAGAGGCAATCATTGAGCAACTTGAGCCCGCCTGCGCGCCGGAAGAGCGCCAGCGCCTCTGCGTCCTGAAACAAACATTAGTTTGGCAACGAACGGTCGGGCAAATGCGTCTCTAGTTCTAAGATTCCCGCGCTAATTTCAGTTCTGCTATTTGAGGGGAGAAACAAAATGATTAAAGCCATCAGATTAGTCTGGATGGGTATGCTCGTCCTATTGATTGCGAGCGCAACCGCACACGCGCAACGACCGCGCTCGGTTCAGACGGACGATTCAGGGGCACCGGCCGCGAACCCGACCACGCCGCCCCTTGCACCGCAAAGCATCAAGGTGAAATACGAGGGCGGTCTCTTCGGCTACGACAAGAAGATGGACGGCACGATTAACTTCGACGACGCCAACAGCCGCCTGCTCTTCCGCAACAAGTACCAGCAGGAGATATTCTCTATTCCATACAGCTCGGTTGCTTCGGCCTTCGCAGACGTCAAGTCCAAGAGGCCAATCGCCGCAGACATAGCCGCACGCGCAAGTATCTATGCCCTCCCGGCGCTCCTGATAAAGAAGAAGTTCCGTTATTTAACTCTACAGTACAACGACCCGGACACGCAGATGAACGGCATCACCAGCTTTAAGATGGAGAACGAGGATATACTGGCCTCCGCGCTCTACACGCTGGCGCAGAAGGCCAGCCTCAAGCAGCGCGGCAACGTTTACGTGAGGCAGCGCAAAGACACCAACGCGACTACGACCACAGGCGATAAACCTTAACCGGAGAGAGCCGACTGCAAAGCCCTTCCACAATAAGAGAGGCGCGACCAATTTTCTCCCCGGTCGCGCCTCTTTCGTTTAAGTTATTTACACGGGCGCACAGGCTCTTTGCGCCACAACACCCGCGCTTTGTCAGTGCTCTCTTTGCGCGCCCTCCGGCAGTTCGCCCTGATAAATCTCTGCGCCGGAGGCTACGAACTCCACGGCCTTTGCTTTCATCCCCGTTCGAAGCGCGGCTTCTTCGTTCATGCCTTGCTCTGCCGCGTACTCCCTGACTTCCTGCGTAATCTTCATGGAGCAGAAGTGCGGGCCGCACATGGAGCAGAAGTGAGCCAGCTTCGCTCCCTCCTGCGGCAAGGTTTCGTCGTGATACTCGCGCGCGACTTCGGGGTCAAGCGAAAGGTTGAACTGGTCTTCCCAGCGAAACTCGAAGCGTGCTTTCGACAGAGCGTTGTCACGGCTCTGCGCGCCCGGATGGCCTTTGGCTAGGTCTGCGGCGTGCGCGGCAATCTTGTAGGCTATGACGCCGTCCTTCACATCCTTCTTATTCGGCAGGCCCAGATGCTCCTTCGGCGTCACGTAGCAGAGCATGGACGTGCCGAACCATCCAATCATCGCCGCGCCTATGGCCGAGGTGATGTGGTCGTAGCCGGGCGCTATGTCCGTAGTCAGAGGCCCAAGTGTGTAGAAAGGCGCTTCCTGACAAACTTCAAGCTGCTTGTCCATGTTCTCTTTAATAAGGTGCATGGGGACGTGGCCGGGGCCTTCAATCATCACCTGACAATCGTACTCCCACGCAATTTTCGTCAGCTCGCCCAGCGTCTCAAGCTCCGCGAACTGCGCCGCGTCGTTGGCGTCCGCGATTGAGCCGGGACGAAGGCCGTCGCCCAGAGAGAAAGCCACATCGTAGGCCGCCATAATCTCGCAGATTTCCCTGAAGTGAGTATAGAGAAAGCTCTCCTCGTGATGAGCTAGGCACCACTTGGCCATGATGGAGCCGCCCCGGCTGACTATGCCCGTCGTGCGCCTTGCCGTCAAAGGAATATAAGGGAGACGCACGCCCGCGTGAATCGTGAAGTAATCCACGCCCTGCTCCGCCTGCTCAATCAAAGTGTCGCGGTAGATTTCCCACGTCATCTCCTCAGCCTTGCCCCCGACTTTTTCGAGCGCCTGATAAATCGGCACAGTCCCAATCGGCACGGGCGAGTTTCTCAAAATCCACTCGCGCGTGGCGTGAATGTTCTTGCCCGTGGACAAGTCCATCACAGTGTCCGCGCCCCACTTGGTAGCCCAGCGCATCTTCTCCACCTCTTCTTCTATCGAAGAGGCCACCGCCGAGTTGCCGATGTTGGCGTTGATTTTGACCAGAAAGTTTCGCCCGATAATCATAGGCTCCGTTTCCGGGTGATTGATGTTCGCGGGAATAATCGCACGGCCCTTGGCCACTTCGTCGCGCACGAACTCAGGCGTCACATGGCCCGGAATAGCAGCGCCAAAGCTCTCGCCCCGGTGTTGATGATGGAGCGAGCTTCGGTCATCTGTCGTGAAAGCCCTTTGAGCGGCTTCGCGCCCCATGTTTTCGCGCAGGGCTATGAATTCCATCTCGGGCGTGATTATTCCTTGGCGGGCATAGTGCATCTGCGTGACGCGCCTCCCACGCTTTGCGCGAAGCGGTGCGCGCCTGAGGCCCGGAAATTCTTCCAACCGCCCGCGCTCCTTCACGCGCGCGAACTCTTCCGCCCCTCGCGTCAGATAGCCATTGTCTTCCGGTCGAACCACTCGCCCCTCGTACTCTTCCACATCGCCTCGCGCCAGAATCCATTCGCGCCTGAGCGCCGGTAGACCCTCGCTCACGTCGCAGCGCACGGCGGGGTCGTCCCACGGGCCGCTCGTGTCGTAGACGCGCACGGCCGCGTTCTCTTCCACCGTGCCGTCAAAATTCCGTGTCGAGTGCTGCGAGATTTCGCGCATCGGGACTCGCACACCCTTTTGACTGCCCTCTATGTAAATCTTTCTGGAGTTCGGAAGCTTCACCTCGCGGCTAAGCTTCTCCGGTGTCTCTTTCAAAGTGCTCATAAGATTCAGAACTTTCCGGCCTGCAAATTCTCTCGGCCTGAAAAAGAGAAGACCGTTCCACCTTATTTGAGAGATGAAACGGTCTTACTCCGTGGTTTCTCCCTTCGGCGGTACTAACCGCATCAGGTTCAAGGGGTCTCACCTACGCAATGGTGACTCTCAGCCTCGCTTGAGGCTCCCCCGAAAACTTCTGGAATTATCAAAAGATGAATAGCTCTATTTTCAACTCCGGATTCTAATCCTTTTGAGGAAATAAATCATCAACCGGCAAACCGAATCTACCCGCCTATCAGGCTCATGGTGCGGGAGGGCTGCGTGAAGTTGCGGTCGTTGATGTAGTGGCGCGGCTCCTTCTTCATGACGACCGATTCTATAAACTCTATGATTTCGGCGCGAGTGGCACCGCTTCTCATTACGTCGCGCAGGGAATGCTCGACCGTGGAGAAGAGGCAGGTTCTAATCTGGCCGTCCGCCGTGAGGCGTATGCGCGAGCAAGCGCCGCAGAAGGGCTCTGTGACGGGCGCAATGATGCCTATCTCACCGGGCGCTCCGTCGGCAAACAGATAGCGAGTTGAAGTGTCGGAGCCGCGCTCCGTGTTTACGGGGACAAGCGGAAAGCGCTCGTTGACGCGCCGGAAAATCTCGCGGCCCGGCACCACCATTTCACGCGACCAGTCGTGGCCGGAATCCAGAGGCATGAACTCTATGAAGCGCATGCGAATCCCTGTCTCGCGCGCAAAGGCCGCGAAGTCCGCCACTTCATCTTCGTTATGGTCACGAACGACGACCGCGTTGATTTTAATCGGAGTCAGCCCCGCGCTCTCGGCGGCACGTATGCCTTCCATCACGCGCCCGAGGACATCCACGCCCGTCATGCGCTTGAAGACATCCGGCTTGAGGCTGTCCAGACTGATTGTTACTCTATCGAGGCCCGCCGCTTTCAAACTCTCCGCACGTCCCGGCAGGAAGTAGCCGTTCGTGGTTATCGCCAAATCTTTTAGACGGGGCTTGAGCGCGGAAAGCTTGCGCGTAATGGTTTCTATGTCCCGGCGGAGCATGGGCTCGCCGCCCGTGAGCCGAAGCTTTTCTATGCCCAGAGAGACGAAGATTTCCGCCGCATACTCAATTTCTTCAAAAGAGAGCATGGAGGATTTGGGCGCGGCAGGCGGCTCGCCGTGCGGCAGGCAGTAGAAGCAGCGAAAATTACACCTATCCGTCAGAGACACGCGCAGGTCGCGTATCTCTCGGCCAAAGGAATCTTTCAGGGAAGCTGTCACCGCCGGTCTTTTCACTCTCCATAAAACAGAAGGTTAGTAGCGCTTGATTGAAAATCAGGTGGCAATCAAACGCCTCCCACAAATGATACACCTTCTTAAAGAATAGTGATAACCGGCCATGACCCGAGTGCGGCGTTGCTCAGGTCTGCACGGGTCTGGCAATGACCCTTATCGGTGGTTGGCGAAAAGCTTTTTCAGGCCATCTTCCCAGTTCGTCTTGACGACTGAGCCGAACATCTCGCGCTCTTTCTCGCGTCGTATGGCGCAGGCTTTGCGAAACGCAGCCTCTTCGCCGTACTCGTCAATAGAGACCCAAGTTCGGCAGAGACGGCCCGGCTCCGGATTCCACGTCACTTCGTAGACGTTCTTGACGACACGCTTTTCGCCGTCTTCCGTGACGACTACTTTTGTCTTTCGCTGAACGCCCATGACGCCGGAAGTGTTGCGCGGGTTGCGCGCAATCACAAGACGATCCGTGCGCGGCTTGCCAAGCTCTTTCTCGGCCTTGTTGCGATATTCCACGGCATGTTCGAGCGCCTTCTCTTTTCCGCCGAACGCGGCATCGGAGAAGAACTTGACGCGCTTCTGATTATTAAAGCTGACACGCACGTACCAGCCGTAGGTGTTTCGAGCTTCTTGTTCGATTCTACTTATTCCCTTGTGTCCACTCTGGGCTCTAACCATTTCCAACATTAATCTCCTAGGAGAAAGATGTATCTCCAAACATTTCTATAGCTGAAAATATGGGAGTATACAGATGAGGCTATGGGAAATTACCTCTCTTTGCAAGAGATGTCAAAGCCTATTTTTCGAAATACCTCAAAAAATCTAGCAAAAATCATTGCATCTTAGAATGAATCGAGCCGCACGCTCTGTACGCTTGAAAGCATAGAGGAGAAACAATCTTGTGTAAGTTACTGCGTCATAACACGCTCCCGCTTTTAGCAAAAATTTTGCTAGCTCGTATAAGAAGCGTCGGTGAAGTGAGATGCTAGGTGCGGTACCGAACATTCCGGAATATTACGGCGAGAGAAATTTTTGAGTTCGACGTGAGCTTATTCTTCTTCGCCGCAGGATTTTATGAGCGCGTGCGCGTTGCGCTTCAGACCTGTGAGCTTGGCTCGCTTGACGGCGCTCTTGCGAAAGCGCGTGCTGTAGGCTTCCTGAGTCATCGAAAGTATCTCCGACAGATTAGCATTGACGCTCCCCTCACGCGGCTCGAATCTCTCTTCGTCCGTAGGCTGCTCGAAGCGGTTCCACGGACAAACGTCCTGACAGATGTCGCAGCCGTAAAGCCAGCCCTGCATGTTTGCCGAAACCTCTGACGGCAGCTCAGGCTGGCGAAGCTCAATCGTCGCGTAAGAGATGCACCTGTTGGAGTCAACAACGTAAGGCTCTCTGATGGCGTCTGTCGGGCAAGCTTCTATGCAGAGCGTGCAGCTTCCGCAATGATCCTCTACGCCCGCGTAGTCATATTCCAGCTCAAGGTTAAGGAGCAGCTCGCCCAGAAAGACCCAAGAGCCGTATTCTTTCGTGATGAGGTTCGAGTGCTTGCCTATCCAGCCGAAACCAGCGCGCACGGCCCAAGCCTTGTCCATCACAGGCTGAATATCTACGCAACTCTTGCCATCCGCTTCCGGCCACTCCTCTTTAATCCAAGCGAGCAGCGTCTTTAACTTCTCTCCCAGAACATCGTGATAATCATCGCCCCATGCGTAACGCGAAATCTTGCCCGTCGCTCTGTCGCCCTCGTGGTGATGAGGCGTGAAGTAGTTGAGCGCAACGACTATGACGGAGCGAGCCTGCGGGAAGAGAAGACGCGGGTCTGTGCGCTGAGCGGGGTCTCGCTCCATCCATCGCATCTCGCCGTGAAGCCCCTGCTCAAGCCATTCGGTTAAACGCGCACGTTCTTCCGTTAGCGCAGAGGCTGGCACAATCCCGACTTTATGAAAGCCAAGCTCACGCGCCCGCTCCTTTATCCTCGTTGACTGAAGCGAGGGGTTTTCCTTCTTTTCATACAAGAGCGCGCTCATACTTGAAATCCAGTCGGGAGAGAAAATGGCACAGACAGAGATGGTAAGTCGCCCGCGCTCGATTATCAAGCGGGCGCTCCGGCTTGCCTTTTTGTTTCTCCTCTTCTTGCCAAACCGTATTTCAAAGCCGTAAGCTCATAATGATGAACGGCACAGAAATTCGACTGTGCTTTTTTTGATGAAAAGGGAAATCTGGGGCTTATGCCTAAGGGCGGAAAACAGGTCGAGAGCAAAAAGGAGCTGCCGGTCGAGCACAAGGCCGGGCGAATGCTTTTCATAGGCATTCCGGGAACCGAGATAGACCGGCGTGTGCGAAAGCTGCTCAACGAAGTGCAGCCGGGCGGCGTAGTCCTCTTCGGTCGCAACGTCGAATCGCCGGAGCAGGTGGCGCTCCTGAACGCGCAGATACGTGACGCGGTTGATCATCCCGTGCTCGTAGGCGTAGACCAAGAGGGCGGGCTCGTTGACCGCTTCCGCGCCATCTGCGAGCCTATGCCTTCGGCCAAGGCCGTGCGCGATGCCGGGCAGACCCATCTGGCTAAAAAGTTCGGAGAGCTTTCGGCGCGCATCCTGAGGCTCTTGGGCTTCAACATAAACTTCGCGCCCGTCCTAGACCTGTCGGGCGATAATCAGGAGAACGGGCTGCGCGGGCGCACCTTCGGGCGTACGCCGCAGGAGGTTTCACGACTTTCCGGCGCGTATCTGGACGGCTTGCAGAAGGGGCGCATCATAGGCTGCGGCAAACATTTTCCGGGCCTCGGCGGCTCGACCGTGGACTCGCACCGGCGGCTTCCGGTAGTCCAGCACACATGGGAAGAGATTCTGGAAAAAGATTTGGTGCCCTTCATGGACTTGATGTTCCATCGTCCGGGAGAGCTGCTGCACAGCGTGATGGTGAGCCACGCGGCGTTCCCGGATGTCTCGGAGTTTCTCCAAGCATGGTTTCGTCGCACGGGAGAGCTGCCGCCGCTTGAAAGCATTCACCAGCTTCCGGCCACGATTTCAAGCAACGTGGTCATGCGGCTGCTTCGCCTGACGCTGAAGTTCGACGGGCTGGTCATCACGGACGACATGGAGATGGGAGCGGTCGTCAAGACCTTGTCGGTTGCCGAAGCATCCCTGCGCGCCGTGGAAGCGGGCTCGGACATGATTCTTATATGCGAGCAGGCCGCGAACTTCGTGGCCGCGCGCGATAAGATTGTAGAAGCGGCCATCAAAGGAAAGCTTCCGTCGGGCGCGCTTGAGCGAGCAGGCCAGAGAATTGACCACGTGCTTTCCATAGCGGGCGATTACGAATCCTTCGACCAAGACGAGTTCGACATAGCCTCGCGCGACATAGCGGAACTCAAACAAGCTCTGCGCGCGGCAGAAGATGACGAAGAATACTCGCCGCTCTACGGCACGTCCGAAGGCAAGACCCGCCGCTCCTCAAATTTTTAAGCGCTGCCGTGAGGATTCGATTTTAGCCAGAATCTCGGGGAACTCCGCGATGTCCGAGATGACGTAATCGGGCTCTCCCGTCTCGTCGCATGGGACAAGGCCGGAGCCTTCGCCGCGTCTTACCCAGACGGTCACCATTCCCAGCCTGTTTCCGGCCCGTATCTCGTTATCCAGACGATTCCCGACCACTATCACGGATTCCGCGCGGTAGCCGCTACCCGTGAGAGACGACAGCCATCGTTCCTTTGTCTCTTCGCTGTGGGGAGGGAGAACGGTGATTGCCTTGAAGAGCCCGCGTATAGAAAGCCTGTCCAGCTTTCTGTTTTGAAAGTCCGCGCGGCCAACCGTCAACAGGTAGGTATCGTAACGCGTGGATAATTCTTGCAGCATCTCGCGCACGGGCGGCTCTATGTGAAGATTGTCGAGCGAGGCGTGCGCGAAGACCGAGCGGCGAGCTTCTAACGCTTCTTCAGTGAGCCACGGAAGATTTTGAGCCAGCAGCTCATCTACTCTTTCCGGCGCGTCTCGTCTGAGCCGTAGTATCAGCTCCGTTATCTGTCCTGCATCCGCTTCCGGCGTTGAAGCCGCCAGCATAGCTGTTGCTGCTTCCGACTCCAGAGGCTCTATCAGCAGCTTGAACGTGTCAACGATAGTGTCGTCCAAGTCGAAGACAATGGCCTCGACCCGTTGTGCTTCCGGCAGGGGACGCTTATTCATAAGGCAGCCAGCCGCTCTTCCTTAAGACCAGATGCCCGGAATAGCCGTCCTGCACTCGGGACAGTGTCCGTCACGCGTGACCTTCACCTGCTTTATGATGTAGCCGTAGCGCTCCACCAGAAGCTCGTCGCAGGAGTGGCAATAGGTGTTCTCCCACCGGCCGACGCGTCCGGGCAGGTTCCCGGCGTAGACGTACCTGAGCCCTGCCTCGCGCCCAATCTCGCAGGCTCGTATCAACTGCTCTGCCGTCGTGTTGGCGTTCTCCGTCATGTTGTAGTCTTGATGAAACGCGGTCACGTGCCACGGGATGTCCGGCGAAACGCTTGCTATAAAGTCTGCGGCGCGACGAATCTCGTCCCCGGAATCGTTGAAGCCGGGGATGACAAGCGTGACTATCTCTTCCCAGAAGCCGCGCTCGTGAACCATCTTGACCGTCTCCAGAATGTTATCAACCACGCCGCCCAGCTTGCGATAGTTGCTGTCGCTCATAGACTTCAAATCAATCTTGTAGCAATCCGTCCAAGGGCGAAGGTAATCCAGCACCTGCGGCGTCGCGTTGCCGTTCGAGATGAAGGCCGTCCTGAAGCCTGCGGGCTTCGCAAGCTTGAAGACATCCACGGCCCATTCGGCTGTTATCAACGGCTCGTTATAACTTGAGCCGACCATAGAAGCCCCGTAAGCGTGCGCCAGAGAGACTAGCTTTTCCGCCGTGACAATCTTAGGCGCAGTCCCGGCCGCCTCGTCCCTGAGCGCCTGCGAGGTCAGCCAGTTCTGGCAGTAGCCGCAGTGTAGGTCGCAGCCCAACATGCCGAAGGTCAAAGTGTCGGAGCCCGGCATGGCGTGAAAAAACGGCTTCTTCTCAGTCGGGTCACACGCAAGCGCCGCGACGTAATTCTTCGGCACCATCAGGCGGCCCGTTTCGTTGTAGCGTACCTTGCAGATACCTCGCTTGCCTTCTCGAATCAGGCAGCGATGGCCGCAGGCATAGCAGCGTAAATCTTTATCATTAATATGCTCGGTTAATTCTGCGGCACCTTCGGCCGTCAAATCGTCCAGAACATCGGCCAGAGAAGCCGAGCGCGCACCCATTGGCATTGTCTTAAAACCTCTTCAAAAATAGCGGAAATTCCGGTGAGGAATTATACTCCTTTAGATGAAAATCGAAGAGTTTAAGGTGTCCGAAGAACCATGATTATAGAAGAGCTTACGGTCACGGCCTTTCAACAGCAGACGCGCATCCTCGGATGTGAAAAGACGCGTCAGGCCATCTGCGTAGACCCCGGCGACGAGGCGGAGAGAATAGCAGAGGCGCTGGATAAGCACGGGCTTAATCTACAGGCGATTGCGTTGACTCACGCGCACCTAGACCACGTGGGCGGCGTGGCAAGTCTTAAAAAACTGCGGCCCGAAGCGCTCGTGCTGATTCACGAAGCTGACGAGCCGCTTTACCTGGCGCTCGCGGAGCAGCCCGAGTGGATAGGTATTCCTCGCGCGCAGTGGCCGCTCTACGGCTTCGATTACGAAGAGCCGCCCGCCGTTGACCGCTACTGGACGGACGGAGAGAATTACCGTGTCGGAGAGCTTGTTTTCAAAGTCCTGCATTGTCCGGGGCACACGCCCGGCCACGTAGTTCTCTTTAACGAGCGCGAGAAGAAGGTCTTCGTGGGCGACTGTCTCTTCGCGGGCTCAATCGGGCGGACAGACCTGCCCGGCGGCTCGACCGAGCAGTTGATGGATTCGCTGATGAACAAAATCATCCCGCTCGGGGATGATGTTGAGGTATATTCCGGCCACGGCCCGCAGACGACCATAGGGCGCGAGCGAAAGACCAACCCGTTTCTCACGGGCGCGCACACGATTGGAAGATATTTCTAGCAGCAGCCTTCGGAGTTCTGTAAACGCGCGGACTCTTTCAAGAGCATTAGACATTCTCTAAAGCAATCGGGAGGGGCGAAGCTCATGAAGCGAATCTTCTGTAGCTCACTATTCATCATGGTGCTATATGCGCAGGCGCTCGGACAGGGTGACGCGCAACGGGCGGCTCAGAATTTTGTGAGAGTCGCGGACGTGACAACAATTCCTCTCTCCGACACTTTGCCTGAAAGAGCGAAAAGCGCTAACACCGGACTGAAGGAGAGCGGAAGAGCACCGGCCGTGCCGGACTCAGACAATCCTTCTGCGGGAGAGAAAAAGCGTTATCAGGTCAGGGCGGAATATCTGAACTGGCGCATCAAGGGGAGCTATCTGCCGATTTTGGCGCAGACCTTCGGCTTCCTTTCTACAGCGCGCGCGCCCGGCGACGTGTTAGTAGGCGGGCAAGAGGTCAATCCCGGTAATTCGGGCGGGGGGCGCATAACGGCGGGGATGTGGCTGAACCAGAAGCGAACTGTAGGAGTTGAAGCCAGCTATTTCTACCTCGGCCCGCGCTCCATAAATCAGAGCGGGGGCGGCCCCGGCACGGACACTTCTCCATTCATCGGGCGGCCTTTCATCCCTGTCTTTTCCAACTTTAGCTCTAACTTTCCCATATCATTCCCCTCCAGAGCCAAAGGAAACCTGACGGCCTCTCTGGCCAGCCACTTACAGGGAGCCGAATTAAACGGCGTGTATGATTTGGGCAAAACCGGCTGCTGTTCGCTCAAGCTGCTCGCGGGCGTTCGCTTTCTGGATTTAAAAGAGCGGCTCACGATTATAGAGAATCTTGTATATAACTATGTAGGCACTCTGGGAGACGGTAGCGAGTTCTCCTTCATAATCACGGATGAGTTTGCCACGCGAAATCGCTTCTACGGCGGGCAGGGCGGCGTGGAGACGGAGCTCACGCGGGGCAGGCTGAGGCTGGAATTGTCGGGCAAGGTGGCGCTGGGCGGCGTGCGTCAACTGGTCAACATCAACGGCTCTACCATTCTCATTGACCGTCTCAACATACAGAGGCAGAGCCCCGGCGGCTTTCTGGCGCTGGAGAGTACAAACATGGGGCGCTACGAACGTACGCGGCTAGTCATCCTGCCGGAGGCAAAGGCCACCATAGGCTATCAACTCGTGGATAATCTACAAGCCTTTGCCGGTTATGATTTTCTCTACTTGAGCGGAGTGGCGAGGCCCGCCGAACAGATAGACTTTAGAATCAACTGGGTGCGCGTCCCCTTTTACCGAAGCATTGACTTTCCCTCGGAGCCCAGAGGCGGGCCGAATATGCCCGCGTTCACCTACAGCGATTCGCCCTTCTGGGCGCGCGGCTTGACCGTAGGTTTGCGGCTGGGATTTTAAGAAGCCATCTCCGTCGAAAGGGGCTGAGATTCTTTCTCAGTCCCGGATGCTCTCTAAAATAATCAGGAAAGGATAACCTCATGAAGCGAATCTTCTGTACTTCACTATTAATGATAGCGCTCGGCTGTACGCAGGCGCTCGCGCAGGCTGACAGGCAACTCGCGGCGCGGAGTTTTGTGAGAGTCGCAGATGTGACATCAATCCCACTCTCCGACACGCTGGCCGAGAAGAAGAAAAGTCCTGACAAGAGTCCGGAAAAGAGTGGAAGGGAATTGAGGGCGGCGGACGCCGGTAGCGTTGCGGCCGGGGACGCGCAGCGCTACTGGGTCAGGGCCGAATACCTGAACTGGCGCATCAAGAGCAGCTATTTGCAGCCTCTGGCACAGAGAAGCGGAGCCACCTTCGGCCTAAGCGATGCGGTCTTGGTCGGTGACACGGAGATGAGTCCGGGTAATTCGGGCGGGGGGCGCATAACGGCGGGGATGTGGCTGAACCAGAGGCGAACTGTAGGAGTTGAAGCCAGCTATTTCTACCTCGGCCCGCGCTCCTTAGCAGCCTCAACGAGAGCATTTCAACTGCTATCCCGGTTGTCCTTCGGCCCTACAACACCGTGATACTCAGCAAGCCGCCATATCTCCTCTCCGGTAACTTAGGAGCCAGAGGGAGCCTCACGGCATCACTGGCCACCCACCTACAGGGAGGTGAATTGAACTCCGTGTATGATGTGGGAGAGCGTTTGTGCTGCCGCTTTCGGCTGCTCGCGGGCTTTCGCTTTCTGGATTTGAAAGAACGGCTCACGGTTTTAGATAGACACCGATTTAACAATGTAAATCCTCTCGGTTCGTCCGATGACAAGTTCTATCAGGTGACGGATGAGTTTAACGCTCGCAACCGCTTCTACGGCGGGCAGGGCGGCGTGGAGACGGAGCTCACGCGGGGCAGGCTGAGGCTGGAATTGTCGGGCAAGGTAGCGCTGGGCGGCGTGCGTCAACTGGTCAACATCAACGGCTCTACCTTTAGACAGAATGCAGTCGGGTTCCAGACAATAACAGGAGGTTTTCTGGCGCTTGAGACGAATATTGGCAGGTACGAGCGCAGCCGTTTCGCCGGCCTTCCCGAGGCGAAGGCCAGCATCGGCTACCGGCTGACAGGTAATCTGGAAGCCTTTGCCGGGTACGACTTTCTCTACATCAACCGGGTCGCGCGCTCGGCCGAGCAGATAGACTTAAATATTAACTGGTCTTTCGTGCCTTTTCTCATCTTCGAGCAAGGGCCTATACCTCTCAAGTCAGGCCCCAGATACCCGGCCTTCAGCTTTAGCGACTCGCCCTTCTGGGCGCAAGGGCTGTTCGTGGGCCTGCGCGCCGGATTTTAAGAGGCGTAAAAGCGTAAGAGTGTAAGAGCGTAGGCTCGGGAACGGCAATTTCGCTGAGCCTACGCTCTCAATGTCCGGGCCTGATTTGTTCTAGCCCTTCTCTTGCTTGTTAAGTCTCTCTTCTTTCAGCTTATCCCACTTATCTCTGACTTCGCCGCTCAGGTCGCTGGGGAGGGTTTCGACTGGAATGTTGTTCTGCGCGCAGAACTGCCGCCAGAGAATAAAGCGCGCGTCGTACTGTCCGGTTTCGTCGGAAATCTCGTTGGTAACTTTAGGTCGTTCGTTTTCTGCCATTGGCACCTTTCTCGCTCTCTTTGGCTTCTTCCGCAACCAGCGATTGCGGGGCGGGGCAAGCCTTCAACTTTAACTTTATACTACTCTATGGTGCGCGAGGTCTAATGCAGCCGACAGGGAATCTGGCCGAAACAGTTCACGCTTTTTTGGCGAAAGAAATATCTTTTCTATCTCTCGGGCCGGGCGAAAAGAAGAGGCCGGAAGCGCGAGGGGCTTTTGGCTTCCGGCCAGAGAAGTTTCCTTCGTGGAAAATTGTGTAGTGCTTCAAGCGGCGCGCCCGCCCTGCTATCTCTTCTCGACAATGTCGGGCTTGAACTTCGAGACGGCTCCGAGCAGGTCGTCCTTCTCGCGCTTTCCAACCTTGAATTTGTCCAGCGAGGCTACAAGATGGTCAACGGCTGCTTTCCAGTCTTCCTCGGAGATGTTCAGACCCTCGTGCGAGTCACGCATGCTGCGCCCGGTGTAGATGCAGGGGCCGCCCGCAGCCGCGCATAACTGGTCAACGATGTGCTGGCGAATACGCTTCTGTGAATCCTTGCTGTGGCCTACGAAGAAGCGCTCGAATCTCTTGTCCGTTACGAGACGGCCTATGAAGTCGTCAACCACAGCCGCGACGGCGTTGTAGCCGCCGAGCCTCTCGTAGAGACTCTTTTCCTGCGCCGTCGCCCGTGGCAGCCCGCTCGAAGACATGATGAGCAGAGCCAGCAGGAAGGGAAGCAACAGGCGCAAGTGTAAGGCATACTTTTTCATAAACTCTTCTCCTTATAGTTTCGTCCCACCGCAGGCGAAATTTCTTTCGCCCACCGTGTGAATCCAAAACTAATCTACGTGATGAGCCTTACGGTTGGATTTATGAAGGGAAGTCACAAGACAAAAGCCCCGCGCTCCAAGTCTAAAAACTCTCTCTTTCGACTCGGAGCGCGGGACTTTTGATTTGTGGCTGTGACGGCTTAGGCGACCGTGATTTCTTCCGTCAGGTAAACGTCCTGAATGGCGTTGAGTAGCTGCACGCCTTCGGCCATAGGACGCTGAAAGGCTTTGCGCCCCGAAATTAGTCCCATGCCGCCGCCGCGCTTGTTGATGACGGCTGTGCGTACTGCCTCTGCCAAATCAGATGCTCCCTTGGATTCGCCGCCGGAGTTAATCAAGCCGCAGCGACCCATGTAGCAGTTCGCCACCTGATAGCGCACGAGGTCTATGGGATTATCGGAGGTCAGCTTTTCATAGACGAGCTTGTTCGTCTTGCCGTAGCTGCTCTCTACGTTGAGCGAGTTGTAGCCGCCGTTTCGCTCGGGCAGCTTCTGCTTGATGATGTCCGCCTCTATGGTGACGCCGAGGTGATTTGCCTGTCCCGTCAAATCCGCAGACGCGTGCATGTCGCCCTCTTTGGTCTTGAACTTGGGATTGCGCAGGTAGCACCAGAGAATAGTTGCCATCCCAAGCTCGTGAGCAAAGGCGAACGACTGGCTGATTTCCGTTATCTGCCGCGTGGATTCCTCCGAGCCGAAGTAGATGGTTGCGCCCACGGCGACCGCTCCCATGTCGCGCGCCTGCTCGACTGTGCCGAAGAGCACCTGATCGAACCTGTTCGGATAAGTCAGCAGCTCGTTGTGATTTACCTTGACGATGAAAGGAATCTTGTGCGCGAAGCGGCGCGCGACCGACCCGAGCACGCCGAAGGTTGAAGCCACGGCATTGCAGCCGCCCTCTATGGCAAGCTCAACGATTTTCGCGGGGTCGAAGTACTGCGGATTAGGCGCGAACGACGCGCCCGCCGAGTGCTCTATGCCCTGGTCAACCGGCAGTATGGAAAGGTAGCCAGTGCCCGCCAGCCGCCCGTTGTCAAACAGCGCCTGAAGCGAGCGCAGCACCGCAGGATTCCTGTCCGAGAGAGCCCAGACGCGGTCTACGAAGTCCGGCCCCGGCAGTTGAAGCTCGTCTTTAGAAATAGTCGTCGAGGTATGATCCAGAAGCGTGCGCGCCCCGTCGCCCAGCAACTCTTCTATCTTATCCATAGACGTGTCGGCGCGTCTCAATTCAGTAGCCATCTCAAGTGCATCCTCCTGTTGTAATACAGCGCGATAAAATTTATGCGGGAACCTTTTTTTGAGCCATTTACTGCCACGTATGATAGCACGGAAAACGCAACAGTTGCGACAGGGCCGCAGACATCAGGGACTCAAGGCTCACGCTTATTCGTTGTGAAGAATAAGCTGGCGGAAGGCTTCGCGCAGCCGTAGCGCGACAGAGCCTACGGGGACTGTGTAGTGATGAAAGTCGAAGGTTGTGACCAGCGCCACGCCCAGCCCTGCGGAGGTGAGAAAGATTTCGTTCGCGTCTCCTAGCTGCGCAAGCTCGTTGACGCCTTCTATGACGGGGATGCCGAGGTCTTCCGCAAGCTCAAGGATGCGTGCGCGCGTAGTGCCCGCGAGCGCGCCCGTCTGTAGGGCTGGCGTATGAAGCGTGCCGTCTTTGACCCAGAAGATATTAGCCATCGTGGCGGATACGACCTCGCCGCGCTCATTCATGACCACGGCTTCATGAAAATCGCGCGCGTGTGCCTCCTCCCGTGCGATAAGGCGCTCCATGTAGTTGACCGACTTCACGCCCGCGAGCGGCGAGAGAGTGTTGATGCGATAGGGCGAGACTGTCAGGGCAAGCGCGTCCGCAGGCGGCGCGTGAGCTTCTCCGGTCATGATTAGTAGATGCGTTTCCGGCGCTTCCCCTTCATCATTCAGACTCCAGAAGCCTTCCGGGGCAGAGTTTGACAGCAGCGTGATGCGGGCTCGTCCTTCGCTCACCTTGTTGGCTTCAATGAGACGCTTGAGAGAGGCGAGCGTCTTTTCTTCATCAATCGAGCTTCGATTAACCCCCGCGAGGTCTGCGTGCAACATAAGCCGCGCCCAGTGCTCTTGCCAGAGAAATGGATGGTCGTCGTGTATCGCCAGAGTGGTGAAGACTCCGCGACCGTAAAGCGTCGCGGGCGTGATGGCAGGAAGCCGCGCGCTCGCGCCGTCCAGCAGTTTATTATTGAGAATAATGCGCGAATGCACGCCTCTGGAATCGCTCCGCTTCAAGCATGGAAAATTTCGGACGGCTTCGGAACAGCGTGCAGGATACATGAAAAATGCGTAAGTAAGAAGAGCTTGATTCATACGCTTCATTGAATCAATGAAGCGTATGAATCAAGCTCTTAAAGCTTCGCGTTGAGAGCCTGAAGGAGTGCGCGGGCCTTGACGCGCGATTCTTCGTACTCGTCTTCCGGCTGGCTGTCGGCCACTATGCCGCCGCCGACGTTGAAACGCGCCGCGCGGTCGCGCAATGTCATAGTGCGAATGGCCACCGAAAGGTCTGCGCTTCCGTCGAATGAGAAATAGCCGATTGCTCCCATTGACAGAGCGCGTCGCGCGGGCTCTATCTCGTCAAGAATCTCCATCGCGCGCAGCTTCGGCGCGCCCGTAATCGAGCCGCACGGGAAAGTCGCTCGCAGCAGCGCCGCAGCCGTCACATCTTCGCGCAGGAGCCCGCGCACACGCGAAACCAGATGGAAAAGCGTGGGATGCTCCTGAATCGTAAAAAGCTCAGGCACGCTGACAGTCCCGTATTGACAGACTCTCCCGAGGTCGTTTCTCAGGAGGTCTACAATCATGACGTTCTCCGCGCGATCCTTCTCGCTTCGGGTAAGCTCGGCGCGCAAGCTCTCGTCCTCTTCCGCGCTATGACCGCGCGGCCTTGTTCCCTTGATTGGCCAAGACTCCACAACGCGCCGCCCGTCCTGCACGTCCACGCACAGGAAGCGTTCCGGCGAAGCACTGATGACCGTGTCGTCGCCGCGTCTTAAGAAGGCCGCGAAGGATGCCGGGTGCGCGTGACGAAGCTTTAGAAAGATGCTCTCAGGCGACAGAGAATCATCAAGCGGAACGTGAATCTGCTGTGTCAGGTTTGCCTGATAGATGTCCCCGGCTGCTATGCGCTCTTTAATGTGGCCAACGGCGCTCACGTATTCTTCGCGCGTGAAGTTGGAGCGGGCCGCGTGAGCTTGAGAAGAGTCCTCGCGGTAGTAATCTTGAGAAGTGCGCGCGGCGTCGTTCAGGGATTCCTGAAACTCTTCTAACCGCTCGACTGCCGCGACGGAGACGAGGCTTGTAGAATTATGAAGATAGTCGTGAATGACGAGCGTGTCGTAGAAGGCCAGCACCGCGTCGGGCTCTTGAATAGAAGCGGGCGGTGCGTAGGAGCGCACGCGCTCGAATTGTCTGGCGAGGTCGTAAGAGAAGGACGCTATGCACGCGCCCGCAGCCGGGAGGCTCAGGCCGCGTGGGGCGCGAAGGCTTTCGAGCCGCTCGTCCAGCAGGGCCAGCACGTCGCCGCGCCTGACCTCTGTTTCGCCCGCGCGCGAGATGCGAATCTCGTCGCCGTAAGCCTCTGCTATCTCTGCCGGGTCGAAGCCCGCTATGAGAAAGCGGGCGTCCGGCGAGCGATAACCGCAGCTATCCAGAATTGAGACGCGGCGCGAAGCGTCAAGACCGAGCAGCGCCCGCAGCAGTTCTTCAACCGAAAGCGAAATCTCGCGCGCGAACACGGGGGCAATTCCTGATGTCATCCCCGCTTTCACTCTCCGGCCGCGACCAGCACCTCTGCCCGTAGCCGTTTCTCAAGCGCGGTGCGCCATGCCGCTTCAAGCTCGGCCACGGGCATGCTCAGGACTTCGTCGCCGTCCGCGCTGATACGTAAGCGGTCGCCGCCCACGCTTCCCAGAATTGTGAGCGGACAGGCTTCGCGCGCCGTAATCTCTTGAATTTGTCCGAGCGCGGCCGCCTCGAAGCTGATGATGATGCGCGAAGGCGTCTCGCCAAAGAGCCTTGCAGCGATTGGGACGGTGCCGGTCAAGTCTACTTCCGCGCCTACGGCATCGCGGTTCAGAGAAGAGAAGCAGCATTCGGCAAGAGCCACGGCCAGCCCGCCGTCCGAACAGTCGTGCGCCGAGCGAATCAGCCCCGCTTCAGCCGCGCCCAGACAAGCCTTCTGAACGGCCAGCTCCAACTTGATGTCCAGCGCGGGCACGTTGCCCGTCTTAATCATCTCGTCCGTCGTTCGGCCCATGACGGTCGCGGCGTATTCGCTGACGCTCGTGTCGTCGCCGGTTGTGCCGAGCATGGCTATGTAGTCGCCGGAATTCTTGAAGCCGGGTTGGATGATGCGTCGCACGTCTTCAATCAGGCCGAGCATTCCTATGACGGGCGTGGGCAATATGCCGCGCCCTTCCGTCTCGTTGTAGAAGGAGACGTTGCCGGAGATGACCGGAGTATTGAAAGCCTCGCAGGCTTCGCTCATCCCGTCAATCACTTCTGAGAAAGCCCACATCACTTCCGGCTTTTCGGGCGAGGCGAAGTTCAGGCAGTTGGTGACGGCGATGGGACGAGCGCCCACACAGACAACGTTGCGCGCAGCTTCCGAGACTATAAGCTTTGCTCCTTCGCGCGGATTGACGGCGCAGTAGCGACCGTTGCCGTCAAGACAGAGCGCCAGTGCGCGCCGCGTCTCTTTAATCCTCACGACCGCCGCATCGGCTCCCGGCAAGACAGCCGTATTCGTCCTCACCATGTGGTCGTACTGACGATAAACCCACTCCTTCGAAG
Source organism: Pyrinomonadaceae bacterium (assembly GCA_036389255.1). Lineage (GTDB taxonomy): Bacteria > Acidobacteriota > Blastocatellia > Pyrinomonadales > Pyrinomonadaceae > JACVRN01. The sequence continues at coordinate 87,484 of DASVQI010000041.1, read as the reverse complement.
CTATGTTCGGAGAAGCCAGAAGGCCAAGCAACGCGGTGTTGAAGTCCGGAGAGTCTAGAGAGTCCGGAGAGTCTAGAGAGTCAAAACGACTTTCTTTCTCTATAGACTCTCCGGACTCTCTGGACTCTGGACTCTTTACGGGTCTTTCGTAGCAGGGCGCTTCGTCCGTGAGGGCCGAGACGGGGATGTCCGCGACCAGCTCGCCTTCGTGCAGGACGCGCATGCGCTGGTCGTCGCGCACGCGGCCTATAACGACTGCGTCCAGCTCCCACTTGCGAAAGATGTCCATGACCTCTCGCTCGCGCCCGCGATGAGCGACTATCAGCATGCGCTCCTGCGATTCGGAGAGCATCATCTCGTAGGCGGTCATGTTCTGTTCGCGCTGCGGGACGAGGCTCAAGTCCAGTTCTATACCTGTCTCTGCGCGCGCCGCCATCTCGCACGAGCTTGAAGTAAGCCCGGCTGCGCCCATGTCCTGAATGCCCGCGACCGCTCCGCTTCGCATGGCTTCCAGACAGGCTTCGAGCAGCAGCTTTTCCAGAAAGGGGTCGCCGACCTGCACGGTCGGGCGCTTCTCAAGCGCTTCTTCGTCAAACTCAGCCGAAGCCATAGTTGCGCCGTGTATGCCGTCGCGCCCGGTCTTTGCCCCTACGTAAAGCACGGGATTCCCGACGCCCGTGGCCTTGCCGAAGAATATCTGGTCGCGGCGCACGAGCCCCAGCGCGTAGGCGTTCACCAGTGGGTTAAAAGCATAAGCGTCATCAAAGGCGACCTCGCCCGCCACGGTCGGCACGCCGAAAGCGTTGCCGTAGTGGGCTATGCCCGCGACTACGCCCGCGAGGAGCGAGCGATTGCGCCGCCCGTGCTGCTGGTTGTCGAGCGAGCCGAAGCGCAGGCTATTCATGGCCGCTATGGGACGAGCGCCCATAGTGAAGATGTCTCTGAGGATTCCGCCGACGCCCGTGGCCGCGCCCTGAAAAGGCTCTATGAAGGAGGGATGATTGTGCGATTCAATCTTGAAGGCGGCGCACCAGCCGTCGCCTATGTCTACGACGCCCGCATTCTCGCCCGGCGGAACCACCACGCGCTCGCCTCTTGTCGGAAGTCGCCTCAGATGAACGCGCGAAGATTTATACGAGCAGTGCTCAGACCACATCACGGAGAAGATGCCAAGCTCTACAAGGCTGGGCTCCCGGCCCAGCAACTCTTCGATGCGTGCATACTCATCGCGGGTCAGATTGTGCGCGGTGATTTGTTCGGAAGTAATCATAAGAAAGCGGTGACAGGTGATAAGTGATAAGTGACGAGCAAGAGGATTCTATCTCGTCACTCGTCACTTGTCACTTATCACTGCTTTGATGGCTGCGCGCAGCTCGTCGGGCTTGATGCGGCCCAGATGCTTGAAGACGACTTTGCCCTGCGCGTCGTAGAGAAAGGTGGCCGGGAGGCTGCCCGCCCAGCGCGGGTCAACGAATTGAATGGCGGCGTCCTGCTCCGTCGTGTTCAGAAGATAGGCGGGCATAGTGGCTCGCATCTCTCTGAGAAAGGCGGGGACGGTACTGTTAATCTCCGAGACGTCGTCAATCGAGACGGTTATGAAATCCAGCCCGCGCGCCCTGTACTCATTGTCTATACTGACTAGGTCTGGAAACTCCGCGCGGCATGGCTCGCACCACGTGGCCCAGAAGTTCACCAGAAGCGGTCGCCGCTCTTTCCCCTCACGCGACAGCAGTTTCTTGAGGCCCGCCAAGTCAATCTCGCGCACGACCGGCGCAGGTGAAGACGCCGTAGCCTTGCGCTGTGCGCCCGCCTGTTGCTCATGGCGCGCGGACGATGAAGAGACGAGAGCGAGCACCAGAGCGCTCAGAATCAACGGGCTAATCAGACGTGTCATAGCAGCTCTTATTTAGCCGCGCTTGATGGTACAGCCGAAGGCCGGGACGGATGATTTGGCTACGGGCTTGCCCGCGAGCATAGCTTCCAGCGCGTCGCGCAGCTCGCTGGCGGAGACGGAAGACGGGTTGCGCGCGTTATCTATGCGCCCGCGATAGATAATCTTGTTGCTTGAATCCAGCACGTAGGCTTCGGGCGTGCGCTCGGCCCCGAGCTTGTCCGCCAGCTTGTTGCCGTTGTCTTTGAGAATCGGGAAGGTCAGGTTGTTGCTCGTCGCGTGAGCCTTGGCGTCACTGGCGGATTCGGTCGAGTTGGCGTTGACGCCCACGACGTTGACGCCGCGCGCCCTGTAATCCTGAGCCAGCTTCTCCATGCGCTCGTTGTAAGCGTTGGAGACAGGGCACTGCACGCCAACGAAAATCAGCACCGTGCCGTTCTTGCCCTTGAGCGAAGAGAGCGACTGCTCCCTGCCGTCAAGGTCAGGCAGCTTGAAATCCGCTACGACAGAGCCGACTGCGCCCGGCTCCGAATCGCTTCCGGTGGCGTTGGCCTTGACGTTGATACCGTAGAGCGCGGCGCAGGAGAGTGAAAGCACGAGTGCGAAGGTGAACAGGTAACGCTTAATCATGGTCAGATGCTCCTTTCAGGGTTGACGAGAATCAAGAGATTAACAACGCGGCGCGGTAAATGACAAGCCTTCGGGTGTAAACGAAACCCGAAGAAGGACGAGCGGGCCTAAATCCGTGACGAGCGGGAAAGAAAATGAGGAGCCGGGAGTAACGTGGTTTTCAAGCCCCCGCATTATCCGCTACTTTGCTGAGCGTGAAGCGCCAGAGCATGCGCTCTTCTTTCTCATCGAAGAGATGCTCGGCGGCCGTGACTCGCCAGTATCCCATGTGCTGCCAGCGCCCGACCGAGAGTTTATTGAAGAGCGGGACGGCGTGCGCGCTCTCTATGGCCGCGAGCAGGGCGCGGTTGGCCGGGCTCAAGTGCTGGTCGCCGCGACGGCCCGCTCCCGTGTAGGAGATGGTGTCGCCCGCTTCGTTACGGCTGTCGGGATAGCAGGGATTGATGCGCCCGAAGTCCGTCAGGAGCGAGATGAGGCGGCCCTCGCGCTGGTAGACTCCGTTCTGTATGCGGTGCGTGCGATTGACCTCAGCCCATGAGAGAACTGCGCCTTCGGCCTGCTCCGCGTTCTCTTCCCCTGTGCGTGAATCGCGCGCCGCTCTTCTGCTCTCTCTGCGTCTCATGCTTCCTTCGCTTCGCATTATGCAGGACGCGGGCAGGAAAATAGAACCTGCCCGTGCTCACCCGTGTTCGCCGTAAGCAGACACAGGGACGCTCTCGCGCGGGCAGGTTCTATTATGCTTTAGTCTGAGTGCCAGCCAAGGCTGGCTCACAGTTTTAGGTGCGCAGGCTTCTGCCTACAATCAGCCTGTAAATAGCCAGAACTATGATGGCTCCTACAACGCTCAGCACGAGGCTGACGATGAGGCCCGGACTGTTGGTGTCGCTGCTGGTCACGCTCCCGGTTCCGAAAAGCAAATGTCCGACCCAGCCGCCTATGACCGCGCCGACGATGCCCAGCAAAGTGGTGATAATAAACCCGCCGGGGTCTTTGCCCGGCATAATCGCCTTCGCAATCAGTCCGGCAATCAAACCGAACACTATCCAACCAATAATCGCCAACATTTCAACATCCTCCCTTTTTCAAATTAACCTTAATCAAGCGAATTGTTCGCAAAGCTCGCAATAGAGGGGCTACCAAGCGTACTAACTTCATACTCAAAATCGGCACTCCACGAGTGCTAAAGCAAAGCTCAGGCCACAGAGTTCGCGCCCGTTTGGTCTGGATTTCTGCTTTAATCGGTCTTCAGGGACGAATCAGGCCGGGAAAGGCCGTATCAGTTGAGCGGCACGACCGTTGCTGATGCACTGTCTCTGCAAAGATTTATAAGCGAGGAAGCAAGATGGCAAGAGGATGGGAGAGCAAAGCCGTAGAAGACCAGATAAGTGAAGCGGAGGAGCGTGCGCGCAGAAAGCTCGCGGCTCAGGACGAACTCTCGCCTGAAGAGAAGGCGCTGCGAGAGCGGCTAGATTCTCTGCTGCTCTCACGTGCGCGCACGCTCACGCAACTGGAACAGGCCACACGGCCAGCGCACCGCGAGATGCTTCAGAGAACCCTTCGCGCTCTTGAAGCGGAGATTGACGGCCTAAGCTAGCGAGCGCAGGGAGCGCGCAATCAAGCCAATGCCTCCCGCGAGCAGCACCAGCATGATGATTGTGTTAAAGAGGCTCGTCGGCTGGAAGTAAATCTGCAAGTTCATCAATACGCCTGTGAAGATGATGACGACACCTGCGAACAGCAGCAGCCAGCCCGCGATTGATTTCCCGTTGAAGAAGAGAAGACCGATGCCTGCGATGAGCGGCAGCAAGCTCAGGCCGAAGGTGTTATAGCCCCACAGTGACCAGTAGCCGCTCGTCACCGTCACGCGGTTTGTCAAAAGGTAAGCGCCCGCGATTGCCATCGCAAGGCCAATCAGAAAATGAAAGACGCCGCCCGGCGTTCCCCCTGCGCCGCGAAATCTTCTCTCGTCCTCTTCATAATCCATAAAATCTTCAGACGTGCGCGGCGGCCAGAGTGGCTGCGAGCGAGCGGAAGATGTCGCGCCCGTCGGAAGAGCCCAGCAGGTCTTCGCATGCGCGCTCAGGGTGGGGCATCATCCCCAGCACGTTGCGCTCGCGGTTGCAGATTCCGGCTATGTTATCGCGCGAGCCGTTCGGGTTTGATTCGTCCGTGACATTCCCTCGTGCGTCGCAGTAGCGAAAGATTATGCGCTCCTCCCTTTGAAGCTCTTCCAGCGTCCTGTCGTCGCAGACGTAGTTCCCTTCGGCGTGAGCCACGGGGATGCGGCGCACCGTCCCGCGCTCAAGCTCGTTGGTAAAGGGAGTGTCGGAGTTCTCTACGCGCACGTGTACATGCTCGCAGACGAAGTGCAGGTCACGATTGCGTATGAGCGCGCCCGGCAGAAGCCCCGCCTCCGCCAGAATCTGAAAGCCGTTACAGATGCCTAGGACAAAGCCCCCGCGCGCCGCGAACTCTTTGACCGAAGCCATGACGGGCGAAAAACGCGCCAAGGCTCCTGCCCGAAGGTAGTCGCCATAAGAGAAGCCGCCCGGAATAATCACAGCATCGTAGGAAGAGAGGTTCGTGTCACGATGCCAGATGAAGTCAACCGGCTGGCCCACGTGCTTAGAGATAACGTGGTAGGCATCGTGGTCGCAGTTGGAACCGGGAAAAACTATGACGCCGAATTTCATCCCTCTATCTCCACGCGAAAATCTTCTATGACGGGATTTGAAAGAACCTCGTGGGCCATGCGCTCGGCGGTTTCTCTGGCCTCCGACTCTGCAAGCGCGCCGTCCAGAGCTATCTCGAAATACTTTCCCTGACGAACGTCCGCTATGCCATCGTAGCCCAGAAGCTCCACGGAATGCTGTATGGCCTTTCCCTGCGGGTCAAGCACGCCCGGCTTGAGCGTGACGTAAACTTTTGCTTTCATATTTTATCTAACCTACCCGCACAATATTACGGCAAAATGTTGCGTGACGTGTAGTCGTTAGCATAAGATTCCCATTGCCAAGTTAAAGTTTTTTTCGGGCTCGAAGTTTGAGCAATCACGTGAGAAGAAGCGCGCTACAAGGTTTGGGCGGGCTTATAGAGTAATTAGGATACTTAAATTCAAAGACTTTCCGAAGGAGAAAAATTACTATGCAGAACCCCCCGCCCGGCCAGCAGCAGCAAGGCTATGGCAGCCCTTACGGCACACCACCGAACTCACCCATGATGCAGCCGCCCGGCGGCGGCGACACTGGCCCTAAGGGTAAGACGGCGCTGGGCGGCCTTGACGCCAATCTGGCCTCGGCGCTCGGTTATCCGATTGTCATCATAGCGATTATCATGATGGTTACGGAGAAACAGAATCGCTTCGCACGCTTTAACGCCATGCAGGCACTTTTGCTGTACGGCACGATGATTGTAATTTACATTGGTCTCCTCATCTTGGCGGTCATATTTGCGATGATGTCGTCTACTTTGGGAACGCTCATCGGCCTTGTGATTATGCTATTCGGTCTGGGCTGTTTTGGAGCGGTAATCTTTTGCGCCTACAAAGCCTATCAGGGCGAGTGGTTCAAGCTGCCCGCCATAGGCAACATCGCAGAGAACTTTGCCAAAAAGTAGAGAGCGCAGCAGACACGTAGATAAGCCGCTAAAACAGACGAAGCAGCACGAAAGGTTGAATTTTCGTGCTGCTTCGTCTGTTTTAGCGGCTCTTATATTTAAGTCTCTGTGAAGACGCGGGCGAAGATGGCGTCCACGTTCCTCAGGTAAGTATCCAGCGAGAAGACGCCGTCAATCTCTTCCCGCGTGAGAAGCGAGTTAATGTCAGTGTCTTCGGCTATTAATGAATGAAAGTCGCCGCCCTCGTCCCAGACGCGCATGGCGTTGCGCTGCACCCATTCGTAGGCGGCCTCGCGTGACGCGCCCTTTTTGGCGAGCGCAATCAGTAGCTGGCCACTGAAGACCAGCCCGCGAGTGGCGTTCAGATTCTCCAGCATCCTTTCCGGATAAACCACCAGCCCGTCTATCAGAGAGCGCGTCTTCTCAAGCATGTAATCGAGCGCGATTGAGGAATCGGGCAAGACTACGCGCTCTGCCGAAGAGTGCGAGATGTCGCGCTCGTGCCAGAGCGCCACGTTCTCAAGCCCAACTATGCTGTTGGCCCTGACCGTGCGGGCAATGCCGCAGATGCGCTCCGACAGGATGGGATTGCGCTTGTGCGGCATTGCAGATGAGCCCTTCTGCCCGCGCTTGAAGCGCTCCTGAGCCTCGCGTACTTCCGTGCGCTGCCAGTGGCGTACCTGAAGCGCGAACTTGTCGAGCGACGATGCTATGACGGCCAGCGTGCATAGATATTCCGCGTAGGTGTCTCTCTGTATGACCTGCGTGGAGACGGGCGCGGGCTTCAGGCCCAAGATGTGGCAGACGCGCTCTTCTACAACCGGGTCAAGATGCGCGAAGGCTCCTACGGCTCCACTGATTTTTCCCACCGCGACCGCTTCGCGCGCACGCTCCAACCGCTCGCGGTTCCTGCGCATCTCGTCGTACCAGAGCGCGAAGGTCAGGCCGAAGGATGTGGGCTCCGCGTGAATTCCGTGCGTGCGCCCGACCTGCGGCGTTCGCCTGAACTCGAAAGCGCGCCTTTTAAGGACTTCCATCAGCGCCTCTACGCGACCGAGTAAGATGTCGCAGGCGTCGCGCAGAAGCAGAGCGTTCGCAGTATCTACTACGTCCGAAGATGTCAGGCCGTAATGAACGAAGCGGGCCGATTCACCGATTGATTCCGCAAGGTTCGTGGTGAAGGCAATGAGGTCGTGGTCGGTGGTCTTCTCTATCTCGTTTATGCGCTCGACCGTAAACGCGGCTCGCGCTTTTATCTCTTCGACGGCCTCGCCCGGAATAGTTCCCATCTCGGCGTGTACTTCGCAGACGGCTAACTCCACGTCGAGCCACTTCTGAAACTTGTTCTGCTCAGACCATAGCGCGCCCATCTCGGGCAGGGTGTATCGTTCAATCATAAGAAAACAGTGACGAGTGAAAAGTTATAAGTGACGAGCAAGAGGATTTTATCTCGTCACTCGTCACTTGTCACTCGTCACTGTTTTAGAAGATTCGAGCTGACCGAATAACCTGCGAGCAGGTAGCGGCCGTCGCGCTCTATCAGGGTGAGTGTCTCCATGCCTTCTGCGCGCTCGAACCGCGTGTTGTAGCGAAGCACGAGCGAGTTGCCGGGAAGATTGCCGCCGGGATTCTGCTGCTGCTTTCCGCTTGTGTATTCGCGCTCCTTAATTACGCCGAGCCGTTCCTTCAGCGTGCGGAACGTCTCGTTGGACTGCTCCTGTGTGACGCGCCCGCGCCACTCTTCCGCAGCCTCCGCGTAAATCTTGTCGAAGCGACCGGCGTTGAAATCCTCCGTCAGTGTGTTGATGGAATCCTGCGCTGCGGAAGGAATGCCCGTCTGTCTCTCGTCTATCCTGCAACCTGTGAGGGAAGCGAGAAGTGCTGCCAGAGCTAAAAGAAGCGATAAGGTTTTTACGTTTCGGGTTGAGGATGCGCGCCCGTCTGAAACTCTTGCGCCCGATGAGAGATGAAGCGTCATAGCTCTATCCACGGCGTAGGCTCTTTGGGATGCGAGAGGACTATTTCCGTGTCTGTCTGAAAGAGCGGGGCGCGCTCTCTGAGCGCCGTCTCGGCTGTGATTTTCGCCAAGAACGGATTGTTGGCTCGCTGCGAAAGATGGGCCAGCACTACGAAACGAGACGTGCCGTCAAAGCCGTCACGCAGCCAGTCCGCCACGTCCTCGTTAGAGAGGTGGCCCGTGCGCGACAGGATTCTCTGCTTCAAGTCCCACGGATAAACGGAGCAAGCCTTGAGCATGTCCCGGCTGTGATTGGATTCTATGACGATGCCGGCGCAGCCCCTGAGCCGCTCCGTTATCAGCGTGGTGATGTGGCCGAAATCCATCAGCGTAGCCACGCAGACTCCGTCGTGCGTCGCCGTGAATCCGAAATTGTCCGCCGCGTCGTGCGGAATCGTGAAGGGATGAAAGTCAATCGCGCCTATCTTAAAATCCTTGCTGGATTCGATTAGCTCAACGCGGTCGCGCAGAGCGTCCGAGCGCTTTCGCGGCTCGTCGTTCGAGACGCCGTGCCGCTCGCTTATGTAAGCTTCGCGCGTCTGTCCTGAGATGTAGACGGGACAGCTCAGGCTCTTCAAAAGCACACGCAGGCCGCCAGCATGGTCGCCATGCTCGTGCGTAATGATGACGCCGTCCAGCTTTGTAGCGTCCTCGCCCACGAGCGCCAGCCTGCGAACCGTCTCGCGCGCGCTGAGGCCCGCGTCCACCAGCACACGCGTCTCGCCCGCGCATATCAGCACGGCGTTCCCAGTCGAGCCACTTCCCAGAACGGTGAATCTCATAGATGGTGAAAAGCGGGTGCCGGGTTCCGGGTGTCAGGTGCCGGGAAAGAAAGCCAGTTCTCTTTCTTCCCCGGCACCTGATACTCGGAACCCTATACCCATTTATATCTCTAACCTTGCTCTGTCCACGCTGAAGCCGTTGAGGTCTCCGAGGGCCGCGAGCGACATCACTTCGGTCTTGAAATACTCCTGCGCCACTAAGTGTATGTCTTCAACCGTGACCTCTTCCAGTCGGCGCAGGATTTCGTCGGGCGTGATGCGGCGACCGTGAATTATCTCCTGCCGGGCGAGCGCCCCCGCGCGCACGTTCGAAGACTCAAGACCGAGAAGGATTGAAGAAGATGTCTGGTCTTTGGCGAGCCTCAGCTCGTCTTCCGTGACGCTCTCGCGCACCACTCGCCGCAGCTCGGCCAGCGAGAGGTCAACCACTTCGTCCAACTGTTCGGGCGAAGTCCCGGCGTAAATGTGAAAGACTCCGGCATCCGTGTAGCTGGATACGCCCGCGCCGACCGAATAAGCCAGCCCGCGCTCTTCACGTACGGACTGCCAGAGGCGGCTGCTGGTCGTGCCGCCTATGATGTTCGCCAGAAGGCTCGCGGCGAAGCGGTCTTCGTGTCGCGCGTCCGTCCATGGCGCGCCAATCAACAGGTGCGCCTGCTCAAGCTCGCTCTTGCGCTCAATTATTATGGGAGCGGCGGGACGCGGCGCTCCGACATACTGCGCCGTATCCGCCGCCGCAGAATCTTCCGCCGCTTTAAGATGACGGAAAGCCTCTGTGGCCATCTCCAGCAGTTGCTCGTGCTCTATGCTTCCGGCGGCGGCCACGACCATGTTGCGCGGGACGAACTCGCGGGCGTGAAACTCTGCCGTGCGCTCGCGGTTGAAGGATGAGACGGTCGCTTCCGTGCCTTCTATGGGGCGGCCCAAGGGGTGCGCGGGAAAATATGCGGCGTTGAAAAGCTCGCCCAAGAACTCGTCCGGAGTGTCCTCGACCATCTTCATCTCTTCTATGATGACCTTTTGCTCTCGCTCAAGGTCTTCGCGCTCGAAGCGCGGCTTAAGGAGCATGTCCGAGAGAAGGTCGAAAGCCTTCTCCACGCCACGGTCTGCGATCTTCATGGTGAAGCCGGTCATCTCGTGCATGGTGAAGGCGTCAAGGTTTCCGCCGAGCCGGTCTGACTCTATGGCTATATCGAGCGCAGACCTGCGCTCGGTACCCTTAAAGACTGCGTGCTCAATAAAATGGCAGAGGCCGTTCTCGGCTTCCGTCTCGTGGCGCGAGCCTCTGCGGAGCCATATCCCGATTGTTGCCGAGCGCAGGCCCGGCATCTTTTCTGAAACGATTGTGAGTCCGTTGTCTAAACGCGTGAATTGAACCTGATCTGTCATAAGGCTTGGAAATCTCGGAAAACACCCTTTGATGCGTGAAACTCTCTACGGTTAGCCCGAGAATCCTAGCACGCCGGAAAAGGGGCGGCAAACGCGGGACGCTGTTTCCAGCATCTCTATGACCAAAAGGGGAATGGTCTCTCTTGACATGCTTACCTAGTTGACGGAAAATATGCTCTTCCCAGGCATGGCATCAGTCTGTGTAGCATCCTGTGGTCAACCGAAAAGCTGAAAGAGAGCGCCGCCAGCTTAAGTTATAAAGAAAAGAGTAGGTTCCCTGTAAAAGCTTTGGCGCAGCAATCAGGCCGGGCCTTTTGGATAAAAGAGATTCCTCCCTCGTATGCGTGGCACTGAGAAAGGTCGGTTGCTTGAAAGCGCGCCTGTCGCCCGTGGGTGAGAGGCCGCGCGTCGGAGGTATTGCCACAATGAGAAAAGCTTTGCGCATCGGTTTGAGTTTACTGGCACTCTCCGCCCTGTGTGTGGCGAGCGCCCCGCAGGCGCTTGGGGTTGGAGGCTCCGGGGCTTTGGGCACCATCACAGGCACAGTCCGCGACAACAAGGGAAATCCGCTCGCAGGCGCTCTCATCACGCTCCTTCGTGAAGGCGCGCAGGAGATAGTCAAGCAGACGCGCTCCGGCTCGGACGGAAGCTTTACCACCAAAGTCTCGCCCGGTCGCTACAGCGTGCGGGCCGAGGCCACAGGCTTTAATCAAGCTCTCTTCTCATCCGTACAGGTTCGCCCCGCAGACCAGCTCAGCTATCGCTTCAACCTTGAGCCGGTGGGGGGCGGGCGTACAGCGCCTGAGCGCCGCGCAGACCGCGATAGTGCAAAGTGGCGCGTGCGCGCCAATCAGGGCCGCCGCTCAATCTTCCAGATGGAAGAGGGCGAGGACGGGACGGTTCGGGATGCAATGGAAGCCGAGGAGGCCGCCAATCGCCTGCCGGACGACACGATTTTCGACATGCCGGTCGAAGACTCCACGGGGCGCGGCCGCATTCAGGGCGTAGTCGAAGCCTACGGAGCAACGTCTGCCAGCCCGCAAGCCTCTTCCTACACGGGCGTCAATTTCGCGCTGGCGGTTCCGGCTTCCGGCAACATAGATTTCATCTTCGCGGGCCAGATGGGCGCGGGGAATCCAAACGCCCCGCAGCGCTTTGAAGCCACCACGCGGGTTCGCTTAAACGACCTCCACCGCCTGAACGTCACTATGGGCGGCGCACGCGTCAATACAATTCTTCCCGTTAATGAAGACGGCTCGCGCTCGCTGGGACAGTTCTCCGTGCGCGCCGTTGACGAGTGGGTCGTAAGAGACGGCATTGTAGTAGTCCTTGGTCTGGATTACTCCCGCTTCCTCGGCGCGAGCAAATCGAGCGCCCTGAGCCCCCGGCTCGGTTTTCAGTTCGACGCTAACGCCCGCACGCGCGTCAAGGCGGCTTACGCTCCCGGCGGGCAGGAGAGCATGATACAGAGCATGGCTGAGTTTGAAGACGGCCCCGTCCTCTTTCGTCAGCCCGGCTCCGGCGCAATCGCGCTCGTTGACGGGCGGGCCGTGATGGAGAAGAGCCGCCGCTTCGAGTTCGGCATCGAGCGAGTTCTGGACAACAACTCGCAGGTAGAGGCGACAGCCTTTTTCGACACCACTTCGGGACGCGGCGTAGGTCTTATGAATATGCCGCTCAACGCTTTCCAGAACGGGCAGGGCAATGCGCTTCTAAGCGTCGCCAATCAGGAGGGAGCCGCCAGAGGCTTGCGCGTCGTCTACACGCGCCGCATCAGCCAGATGCTAAGCGCCTCAGCCGGTTACTCTTTCGGGCGCGGCCAGCGCCTCTCACATGAAGGCATCACGAGCCCCGGAGAGCTTTTCGAGAACGGCTTCTTCCAGACGGCTGCTTTTCAGGTCAACGGCGACCTGCCCACGGGCACGCGCGTCAGCACGGTCTTCCGCTTCTCGCCCGAAGCGACCGTTTTTGCCATAGACCCGTTTGCCGGGCGATTGGCCGTCTACGACCCCAGTCTCAGCATAATGGTTACACAGGAGCTGCCGACCTTTGGTCTGCCCGTTCGCGCTGAAGCCGTGATTGATGCTCGAAACGTCTTCGACTCTCAGGTGAGCGCCGAAGACGGCGAGACTATCCTGCTCATCAACGCGGCGCGGCGAACGCTGCGCGGCGGCATCTCCGTCAGGTTCTAAAAGAGAAGAGGCCAGAGTTCAGGGGCTAGAGGTCAGTTGAAGAAAGAGAACTACTGACCTCTAGCCTTTAATCTCTGGCCTCTCTTCTCTTTCTCCAAGTTTTCGGACGTGTCCGAGATTTTGGAGAAGCGCGTAGTTTGAATCCTGCTCGGTCTTCACACTTTATAGCTTAAGGACTTGTGGAAGTTGCACGGACACAAGGCGATGCCAGCCCGAGCCTTGTCTTGGGATAAAGCGCGCAGGGAGAAAGATTTGGCCGCAGAATCTGGAACATCTCTTGCTTGATTACGACCGATGTTGGGGTGTGCCCTGAAAGAATCAAGGTAAAAATGTTGTGAAAGGCTCTGTGCTGACAGTGAGAACATGGGTGCTGCTGATTGTGGCGGCGCTCTTGATTGCTGCCGGTGCGCTCAATTTCCTACAGCGACTCAAGCACAAATCGCCTCTGACCGACGGCGTTCTCTGGACGCAGACCAAGGACGGCGTCGTGGCCGAAACGGTAGACCCCCTATCTGCCGCAGGTCGCGCACAAATCCTTCCCGGCGACGTGCTGCTCGGCGTAAGCCTTGACGAGTACAACTTCGATCAGGTGACGGAGCCCTGGCAGGTTCCGGTCTATCTCGAAGAGGCGGGCGTTGGCGGCCATCTCGTCTATAAAATCTACCGTCCCTCCAACCCGGAAGAGACCCGTTTTTACGAGGCAGACCTGTACGACCTACAGGACGTCCCCGACTGGACTTCGCGCGACCTCTACATCAATCTTATAGGCTTAATCTATCTCTTCGTAGGCTTCTTCGTACTCTTCAAGCAGGGCGGGCGCGCGCCCTTCGTGCTGCATTTCGCTACGCTCTGTCTGGTGGCCTTCGTCTTCCATTTCTATCGTCCGATTGGAACGGGCGAGGATTTGGACGCGGCTATAGATTTTCTGGATAACGCGGCGCTGGCGCTGTTTGCGCCCATCTTCGTGCATTTCTGCGCGCTCTACCCGGCGCGTTATCACCTGTCGGAAAAGCGGCGCTGGCCTGCCATTCTGCTCTACACGCCAGCCGCCTTTCTGATTCTCTTTACGGCGATTCTTTACGCGCGCGAGTTCTTCCCCCGGCTGAGTTTTCTGAAATTCTCCGAGGCGACTTACGGGCTGACCTACAGAGCAATCTTCATGCACTTCGCCCTGGCGCTGGTCGTGGGCGCGGGGCTTATCATCTACAGGTTCTTTAAGAGCGATACGGCCGTCGTGCGCCAGCAGTTGAAGTGGGTCGTGTGGGGCTCGGCGCTGGCGATTGCGCCTTTCACGATTCTCTATTCGATTCCGCACGTTTACGACATCACGGGCCTAGAGTGGCTGACGGACATAGCCATTCTGCCGCTCGCGCTTATTCCCTTGACCTTCGGCAACTCGGTTGTGCGCTACCGCCTGATGGACGTTGACATGGTGGTCAGGCGCGCAGCCGGTTACGCGCTCTCGACGCTCGCCATAGCGCTGATGATAGGCGTGGTGGTTTATGCTGCGGGCGTCTACGCGCTCGGTGACGCGCTGACGCCGGGCGAGATTACCCTGCGCGTCATCATAGCCGTCAGCGCGATGGCCGTCATCGTCATGATTGCCGCGCCGATTAAGAACTTCATACAGGAGCGCATTGACCGCTTCTTCTACGGCGAGCGTTATGATTTAAGAAACGGCCTGCTTGATTTCGGCCGGACGCTCTCGGCCACGACCACGCTTGAGCCCCTGCTGGACGCCCTCGTAAGCCGCTTGCAGCAAGTCCTCGGCGTGGAGCGCGTGGCCATCTTCATAGAAGATAAACGCGACGGGGCAGGCTATAGAGTGGCGCGCGCCGTGGGCCTGTCGCCTACGATGATTGTCCCGCCGGACTTCCGCGAGATGATTCGCACGCGCTCTGCCGAGACGGGCGTGGTGCGGGCTGACGACCTTGACCTTGTGCCGCAGACTACAGGGTTTGTGCGGCGTGCGCTTCATTACTATGTGCCGTGCGTCGTGCGTGGACGAATGGTCGCGGTCATCGGTCTGGGGCGTTCTGCGGACGGAGCGCTTCTGTCATCCGAGGACGTTGAAATCTTGCGCACCGTCTCCGGCTACGTGGCGGTGGCTATAGAGAACAGCCTGCTTTATCAGGAGCAGAAGGAGCGAGCCACGGAGCTTGAGCTTCTCAAAGAGTTCAACGAATCAATTGTGGAATCGGTCAATGTCGGCCTTCTGGCTGTAGACCTCGGCGGCCACATTACGCGCTGCAACTCCGCGCTCGAAGATATGCTCGGCATCAGTCGAGACGAGGCTGTCGGCCATCGCGTCGAAGACCTCTTCGCGGAGGATTTTGGCGAGACGCTCTGGCAGATACTTGGCCACGAGCACCTGAACGTGTCGGAGCTGCGCCGCATCTACAAGATGCACACGGCCACGCGAGAGGGTCGCCCGCTCGTGCTGAACATAGCCATCGCGCCGCTTCAGGTTGACGCTCCCGAGCGCACAGGCTCAATCGTCGTCATAGAGGACGTGACTACGACCGCGCGGCTCGAAGAGCAGTCGCAGCAGCGCGAGAAGCTCTCTTCCATTGGTCTGCTGGCCGCAGGCGTTGCGCACGAAGTCAACACGCCTTTGACGGGCGTGTCATCCTACACGCAGATGCTTCTGGGGATGCTTCCGGAAACCGACCCGAAGCACGCTTTATTGCAGAAGGTGCGTCGTCAGGCAGACCGCGCCAGCAACATAGTCAATAATCTGCTCAACTTCTCGCGCACGGGCAGCGCCACAGAGTTCAATGAAGTTGACGTGCATCGTGTGCTGGACGACACCCTTCAGCTTTTAGAGCCGCAACTGCGCCACAGCCATATAGAGATTGAGCGCCAGTACTCGGATAATCTACCGCACATTTACGGCAACGCTGGAAAGCTGCAACAGGTCTTTACCAATCTTCTGCTGAACGCGCGCGATGCCATCCCCGATGGCGGGCACATCATCCTGAAGACCTCTCTGGCCGACCGGGACGTGCAGGTAGAGGTTATTGACGACGGTATAGGCATCGCGCCGGAAAACATAGCCAAGATTTACGACCCGTTCTTTACGACCAAAGGCGTGGGGCGCGGCACGGGGCTGGGGTTAGCCGTCACCTACGGCATAGTGCAGGAGCACGACGGCCACATAGCCGTGCAGAGCGCGCCCGGACGAGGCACGACTTTTCGCATCACGCTGCCGACAATGCTCGGGCGAGCGAGGCTGCAAGCGGCCGGAGACTGAAAAATTTGGTACGAATGGAAGCAGATTTGCTATCCCTTATCCCCAACACCTATCCCCTGTTCTGCATCTAATGAGATTGATTTTAATCGTCCCTCGCGCCGTAGATTTATAAAGCAAATATTAGGATTCGAGCTTATCAAGAGGAGAGCGCCGGAGCTTTTGAACCGGAGTTTCCGGGCCGGATTCGTTCCTCTTTTTACTGAGAACAAAGTTTGGGAACAGAGAAAAGAATGGCTAGGAAGGGCTCAGTCCTCGTCGTAGACGACGAGGAGATTATGCGCGACGTGCTGGAAACGCTGCTCTCTGCGGAAGGCTATCGCGTTGACTTGGCGAAGACCGGAGAGGAGGGCTTGGAAGCATACGGCCGTCGCGCTTACGACGTGGTGCTGCTGGATGTCTCCATGCCCGGCATGGGGGGCTTGCGCGCGCTCGAAGAGTTTTTGAAGATGGATCAGGAGGCCGTCGTCATAATGATTACGGCTTACGCCACCTTCGACACGGCCATAGCGGCTTGGGAGAAGGGGGCCATAGGCTGCGTCAGAAAGCCTTTCCTGAACGAGCAGATTTCAGCGACCGTAGCGGCTGGCGTCAAGCGTCGTCGCAAAGAGGAAGAGCGGCAAACCCTCCGGCGTGCCATGAGCCGCATGGTAGACAGGGGCGCTATGGTCGGTCGCTCCGAAAACATGCAGACCGTTTTTCGCATGGTTGACCAAGTAGCGCCCGCGCGCTCCACCGTCCTCATCACGGGCGAGAGCGGCACCGGCAAGGAGTTAATCGCACGCGCCATTCACGAGCAGAGCCCGCGCGCAGGCAAGCAATTCGTCACGGTCAACTCTTCGAACATCCCTTCGGAGCTTCTTGAGTCAGAGCTGTTCGGTCACACGCGCGGCGCTTTCACGGGCGCTGTCGCCGCCAAGAAGGGTCTATTTGAAGTCGCGGACGGCGGCTCAATCTTTCTGGACGAGATAGGCGACATTCCGCCAGAGACTCAGGCGCGATTGCTTCGCGTCATACAGGAGCGCGAGTTCACGCCTCTTGGCGACACCAGCCCGCGCCGCGTGGACGTTCGCATCATCGCCGCCACCAACGTAGATTTGAAAGAGGCCGTCAGGCAGGGAACCTTCCGCGAAGACCTTTACTACAGGCTGTCGGTCGTGCCGATTGAGTTGCCGCCTTTGCGCGACCGGCGAGAAGACATACTGCCGCTCGCTCAGCATTTCATACGCAAGTACAACGAAGAGAATGGCCGACAAGTCTCGGAGCAGATGGCACCCGAAGTGCTGGCGCTGCTTGAAGCCTACGCATGGCCCGGCAACGTGCGCGAGCTTGAGAACACGATTGAGCGTGCCGTCGTCATTGCGCCCGGCACGGAAATCACGCGCGAGTGTCTGAGGCCGGAAATCAGCAACCCGGAATCGGTGCGCGCCGCCATGCGCGACGGCTCAAGCGCCGCCACCGGCATTGACATAGGCCGTGGCGTCAACTTCTACGATGAAGTGCGCCGCTTCGAGATTGACCTCATACGCCGCGCGCTTGAGCAGACGGGCGGCCACCAATCCCGCGCCGCGCGCCTCCTTGGCATGAACGCCACCACGCTCAACTCAAAGATTAAGACCTACAACATTGACCCCAGACAATGAGAAGAGATTAAAAGCTTCTCTAAGGTCGGATTAATATTCCCCGGCGCAAGAACTTGTCGAGTTGGCGCGTCCCGTTTGAATCGCCGCGAGCGCTGCCTTGGGGTTGCTCTCGCCCAGAGGCGGCGCGGCGTCCACCCACTTGGGGTCGTAGCGGTTGGTCGGGGAGATTCCTTTGTGGTTGAACGAAGCGCGGCAGCCTCCGCGTGAGTCTAGCGCGGCCTTAGGCCACGGACTTACCTCCCCTATATTGCGCGAGCCTCCGTCGTCGTCTATTACAAGGTGCTTGTGATTGTAGTTGGTATCCACCCGCAGGCATGCGCCGTCTATATTCCCTCTCCATTGACCCTGATGGAACGAGCAGAACTGAATCTTCGACAGAGCGTTGACGGAAGCCTCGTTATCAGTGCCTGTACTCGTCGTGATGAGATGTTTCGTATCTTTAGTCCGAATTCGGGCCGCGGCCCAATCAATCCACGCGGTGAGATGTGAATTATCGTAATCCGCAGTCGGCTTGGGCACACGTAGCTCGTTGCCTATCTCGTAAATCACGTTCCAGTGCGGGAGCAGCTTTGTCACTACGCCGTCAATCAGGTTTTGTTGCATCGGAATGTAGGCGCTCTTTGTGTTGTAAAAAGCTTGGTAGCACTGAGAAGCAGTGCCAGTGAGCACGACCGGCGCGGGAGTGGTCGCATAGTCGTGGGCCACCGAGTGATGCACGAAAAGGCAGACTTCAACGACGATTCCACGGTTCTTCGCTGCCACCACCATCTTTTCCAGATTCGTCAGATAGGCTGTATTGGGCATTACCGTGTATTGATTTCCGTCCTGTAAGAGACGGTGCAGATTCGCTGTGTTGGAGTTCTCCAGATTCTCATTGACGAAGAGCATCGTACGGTGAAAGTTGATGCCGTAAGCGGCTATGTCGCGGAAGAAGTAGTTGAATAGATTCGTATTGCCGGGGTCTTTCTCGAAGCTCAGGCAATAAGCGCCGTAGCCTGTGAACTGGAAATCAACTGTGTAGGTGACTTTGACGCAGTCAACGCCATCGTTCCATTGTTCATAAATCACCTTTTTCATGCGCTGGTTTGGGCCGACCTGCAAACCCACTATTCTAAATTGTTCGATGCAGCCGGGTAGGACGGCAAGCGGCTCAACGGTCGTCTCTACGGACGTTAAGTTCGGTATCTTGAGGCGTTGTTTAATCTTATCAAGATGCTTATGGGCCGACGCGCCAGCAGCCTTCAATTCGCGGCGACGCTCCTCAGTGCTGTGGTGCCTAAGCTCAGGTGCTTCACTAATGTTGCTATCGGACATTTGAGGTCTCCTTTTGAATTGAAGCGCCGGATAGCGCTTGAGATAGTGCAAGTCGCCCTCTACGGTTAAGAGAGCGCGAATAAGCCTGCGCTGGCTGCGTGGGCTAAAGCTTGAGTGAAGGTAAATCTTCTTAAAGGAGCTTTCAGTGATTCGCCTCGGCTGGTTGAGTGAAGTAGCAGGGCCAATAACTACTCATCAGGTTAAAAGAATCACTTTTGACGGACGCAAAATATGCTCGTCAGGGGCAAATGTCAATAGTTTGTTATGCCGGATTCTTCGCCTGTTGCTCAGCGAGCGGGCCAACCCGCAACAGCTTCGTCTTTATCTGGCGGCTTCCACGCGGTTGCGGCCCTGCTCTTTGGCCTGATAGAGCGCCATGTCGGCGCGGGCAATCATGTCGTTGCCGGATTCGTTGTCCCAGAGGGTCGCTGCGCCTACGCTCAGGGTGAGGGGAAAGACTCTCTCGCCGTCTCCGAAGGAGCGCGAGCGCGCGGCGTGGCTAATCTTTTCCGCGAGGCTGATTGCGCCTTCGAGGTCGGTTTCGGGCAGCAGCACGAGAAACTCTTCGCCGCCGTAGCGGAAGACCACGTCGGAGCCTCGCACGTTTTCCGTCAGGATAGTTGTCACCTGTTGAAGCGCCACATCGCCTACCGCGTGGCCCTGCTCGTCATTGACCTCTTTGAAGTTATCCAGGTCAATCATCAGGCAGGAGAGCGGGCGATTGTAGCGGCGCGTCTCGGACATCTCGCGCGCCAGTATGTGTTGCAGGCCGTAGCGGTTCAGCAGGCCCGTGAGGCCGTCCGTCATGGCCCGCTCCTGCGCTACGTCGGCGCGTGCAACGGCTTCATCCGCGCGCCGTCTGAGAGAGTCGCGCTCCTGCTTTAAGCGAAGCGCGACGTAGACTCTGGCCAGCAGCTCTTCGGCCTTGAACGGCTTGCTGATGTAGTCGTTCGCGCCGAGCGAGAGGCCGCTCACCTTCACTTCCGTCTCGTCTCGCGCGGAGAGAAAGATGACGGGCGTGTCGCGCACTATGTCGTCCGATTTAATCTGACGGCAAGCCTCCAGCCCGTCCATCACGGGCATCATCACGTCCAGTATCACTAGGTCGGGCCGCTCCGCGCGCGCCTTCTCGACGGCCTCGCGCCCGTTCTTCGCCGTAGTCACACGATAGCCCGCCCGCTCAAGCCTTCGCTGAATCAGCGCGCGGTTAATTGGCTCGTCGTCAGCCACCAGAATAGTCTCAGAGCTACTTTCCAAACTTTCAGCCATAGAAAAACTTTATCAGATTTTATACGTCCGCGTCGGGGATTTCCGGCGGGAGGCGAAACCAGAAAGTAGAGCCTTCTCCGGGACGGGAACTGACGCCGATTTGTCCGCCGAGACGCTCGACCAGCCGTTTTGAGACAGCAAGGCCGAGGCCGCTTCCGCCGTAGACGCGTGTGTTTGAGGCATCCAGTTGCCGGAATTCTTCGAAGATTTGAGGAAAGGCCGAAGCGTCAAAGCCTATGCCCGTGTCCTGCACGCTTATCTGCACGCCGCCCGACGAGACGCGCTCGACCTCTACACGAATCGAGCCGCTTTCGGTGAACTTGACCGCGTTCGACAGCAGGCTGGTCAGGATTTGGCGCACGCGCTCAGGGTCTGTGCGAATGATTGGAGCCTCCTCGGAGATATGCACGGTTATGTCCAGCCCCTTCGCTTCCGCTAGGGCGCGCACGCTCGCCACGGCTCGTCGCACCACGTCGTCAAAGGCCACTGTGTCCATGAAGATGGGGAAGCGCTCCGTGTCTATGCGCGCTAGGTCTAGAGTTTCTTCGACCATACTGAGCAGCCGGTCTGCGCTCTCGGCTATGGTCTGAACGTCGGCTTGCTGCTGCTCGTTCAGCTCGCCCGAGAAGCCGTCCTTGAGCATCTGCGCGTAGCCTATGATGGCGTTCAGGGGCGTTCGCATCTCGTGCGAGATGAGGGACATGAACTCCATCTTGTGTTGGTCTAGCTGGCGCACGCGCTCTTCTATCTGCCGTATGGCCTGAACCCTTGTGCGCGCCTCGCGGCTTCGCTCGATGTTCTGCATGGAGACGGCCATGAGCCTCGCGTAAAGGTCTGCCAGTCGCTGCTCCTCCGGCGAGACTTCCGAGACGACGCGGGAGAAGGTTATGACGACGCCGAACAGCCGGTTGTTAGGGCCTGTGACGGGAGTGGCCCAAGCGCCTCTCAGGCCCGACCACCTGACCGCCGCGTGAAGGTCTGCCGCGCGTGCCTCGCTGGCGAGGTCTGCGACCACGCCGACACGCTTTTTTGCCGCGAGCCCGCACACGGGGTCTTCCAGCCCGACGCCCTGCGTGTACCTCTCAAGTATTCCGGTGGGGAGTTGTTTGGAGGCCGCTAGGCGAAGCAACTGGGCTTCGTCATCCCACCTGAGAATGGCCGAAGCGTCCGCGCTCGAAAGCTTAGACCATGAATCTAGGACGGCGCGTAAACTACGGTCAAGGTGCGCTTCCGTCTCGACGTCCGAGACAAGCCTGAGCAGCGTCAGCAGGTCTTCCACGTAGGAGCGCAGGCGCACGTGTAGCTGCGAGTTCAGTATGAGCGGCGCTATGCTTCCGGCAACGCGCATCAGAAGCGACTGCTGTTCGTGCGTCCAGTGTCGCTGCGCGTCGGATTCCACCAGCCCTATAGCCGCGAGCGTCTGTCCTCCGTAAACTACGGGCGCGAGAATCAGAGCGCGCGCGCCGAGTCGCTCGGCCAGAGGGCGCATCTCCTGGCTGCCACCCGTCCCGGCGGCAGCGCCTTCGCGCATGTTCTCGACCGTGACGGGACGCTGCTCCGTGTAGACTATGCGCTCCACTTTCGAGATGGGCGCGTGAATCTCAAGCGGCGGGCGGTCGTGTCCCGGCGTCCATGCGCGCATGACGGGCTCCGGTCGTCCGAAAGAGACAGCGCGAAGCACCACGAAGCTAGATGGAAGAACGCGTGCCAGCGCGTCTATGGTGTGTTGTATGATGCGGTCGAAATCGGGCGCGGTGCGTGCTCCTGAAAGCAGATGCTCAATGAAAGCCTCTTCACGTTGACGCTCAAGCTCTCGCTCGTGCGCGGCTTCGGCCTTCTCCGCAGATGCTATGCGAGCGGTCGTGGCCGCCAGCAGCGAAGCAATCGCGCCTGCAATCACAAAGTCAAACTCGGAGAACGCGCCCGCGCGCTCTGTGCTGATGATGACCATGCCTGTCATCTTCGCGTCCGCCACTAAAGGCGCGCACAGTATGGACTCGGCCGACGGGCGCACGAGCGAGATTAGAAGCTCAGAGCCGGTCAACTCGGCCTGCGCGTTATTGAAGGCTACAGGCGCGAGAGATTGGGCCGCGCGCTCAAGCATAGTATGAGAGACGGGCAACACCTCGCCGTCCGTCAGAAAGGTGAACTCTCCTTCCGCGTCCTGAAGGGCGCAAAGCTGCTGGCGGTCTTCGCCCGCATACGTAGTGGCGCGAAGTGCGTCCGCATTGAAGAGCTTCGAGAGCGTGTCGAATGTGAGCCGGAAACTCTCGGAAAGAGTGCGCGCGCTCGTCAACTCCTGCGCCAGACGCGCGATTGTTCGCAGCACATGAGCCGTTTGGGCATCACCCGGCTGCTCTTCCCCCCGTGAATCTGTTCCGGTCTTTGTCATCGTGTGCGGCGGCGTCGTTTGGATAAGGCTTTCGTCGGCAAGGCGAAGCGCGAAAGCCCCCGTGTGCCTTTCTGAAGAAACTGGATTGCAGGTATTCAGAGAGCTTCAGGGATGCCACAATATCGCATTTCAAGCATAAATCAAATCAGTTTTGGGCCACGCGACCTCTTTCTTTTGTGATAAGCTCTGCCGGAAAAGTTCAGGGCTAGGGCTCACGGGGGATAAGGCTGTTCGGCTTTCAACTACAGACTCTAATAAAAAGGAGGCAGGGAAAGCGTGCGACGACGTGAAGGCGACGGATGTCCTGTGACGGGCGCTCTACAACTAGTGGGCGACAAGTGGACTATGCTGGTGGTGCGCGACCTCTCTCATGGCGCGCGTCGCACCACTGAGCTTCTGGCGGCGCTTCATCCCATAAGCAGCCGCACGCTGGTCGGACGCCTGCGCGACATGGAGCGCGACGCGCTGATAGAGCGCCGCGACTTCGGCGGAAGTCCCCCGCACGTAGAATATTTTCTGACCGAAAGAGGCCGCCTGCTGCTTCCCTTTCTGGACGCGCTCAGAGCCTTGGGCGAGACGCTCGATTGCAACAGTTGCGAAGACCGCGTAGAGCGCCACGGCTCCTACTGCGAAGCCTGCCCGCAGAAGTCCGACGGGCAACAAGAATCACATACATCAGCCCCGCGCCGCCAGCCGGATGACTCGATTGTACTGTTGTAAAAGTTCTGTCTTCGTCAGGAGACTAAGCGTGACCTGTGCCTCTTTGCGCGCGCCCTAGTTCTGCTTAGCTTCCGGCTTCTCTAAGCTCTCTTTACTCCAGTCGAATCCCTCGGCCGATGCCTTCGCGCCCATAATCTGATATTCCTTGACGGCGTACCGCAAGAGCACGCGCTGGTTCTGTACGTGATTGACCACCGTGAAGATGAAGAGGCCGCGAACCTCGCTTTTGTTGAGAAGAACCGCGTAGGTGTGGCCTTCCACGACCTGAACTGTTTTGACGAAGCGAGTGAAATCGCCGGGCGTGTTTACATTTCGCAGGTTGAAGGCGTTGTGGGCTGTGACCCTTTCCAACTGCACGTCCGCGCCAAGGTCGGCTATTAGAGCCATGTCGTCTCCGGCGGTCGAAGCATGAAAGTAATCCTGCGCGCGGCACGCGCCGTTGAACAGCAGGTCGGGGCTGTTCCTCTTCCTTGAGTAGTCAGAGAGAAAGAGCGCCGTCTCCTGATAGCCCCTTTGAAATTCTTCGGCCGAGCGGCAGCTATAAGCAGGCGAGAGCGTCACGGTCTTTATCACATGAAGCTCCGGTAGATTGTAGCTCTGCTCCGCAGAGGCGCTGGCGGCCAGAATCATCATCACCGCTATGAAAATCAGCCTTCTCATCTCTTCACCTCAGCATCATTCATAAGCTTTGCTTCGATGCCTGACCGCGATTATTTCAATCAACCGCGCTGAATCATCAATAGAATATAGAACTCTGTAATCGCCTACCCTTATTCTCCACAGGTTCTCTTGTCCAACAAGCTTTCTACAACCGGGAGGGCGAGGCTCATTCGCAAGAGCATCTATCTTCTGAGCAACTCTGTTAAGCGTGTCTCGGCTGAGATTGCCAAGTTCTCTATGCGCCGGACGCGTAACATTAATCGCGTAGCCGTCAGCCATCAAGCTTGCCTTCCCGGCGCAACTGTTCCTTTACAACGGCCCATGATTCTCTGGGCTCGTCGGCGCGCTCTCTGGCAAGCATAATATCTTGCATGTCTTCCCAAAGCTCGCCCCATTGTTTTAAGTCAAGCTGGACGGCAACCGGATTTCCCTGATCGTCTATCAAGTAGCGAACGCCCTTAATGCTCATCTCTTATTGCCTCTTTGTCGCTAATCTCCTTTAGCGCCGACCCCTTCCGTTATGTTGGAGATGACTTCGCCGTCGGGCATGATTATCTTTTCGTGGTCTGCGGTGATGCGCTCGCCTTCGATTGTTATCTCTTCGCCTGTGGGCGTGGGCACGGGCAGGTCGTCAAGATAACGCTCGGCGTCTATGGCGGCCATGCAGCCTGTGCCTGCCGCCGTGATGGCCTGCCGGTAGAAGTTGTCCTGCGCATCGCCGCAGGCGAACACACCCGGAATGTTCGTGGCCATGGAGCGACCGCTCGTCTTGATATAGCCAATCTCGTCCATGTCCAGTTGGCCGCGAAAGATGTCCGTGTTGGGCTTGTGGCCTATGGCCACGAAGACGCCTTCGCAGGGGAAGATGCGCTCTTCGCTCGTCTTCAGATTTTTCAGTCGCACGCCCGTCACGCCCGTCTCAGGCGAGCCTATAACCTCTTCGACGCCCGTGTCCCAGATGAAGTCAATCTTGTCGTTCTTGAACGCCTTGTCCTGCATTATCTTTGAGGCGCGAAGCGTGTCGCGGCGGTGAACCACCGTGACGCGCGAGGCGTAGCGCGTCAGGAACGTGGCCTCTTCCATAGCGGTATCGCCGCCGCCCACGACCACGAGCGGCTTGCCTTTGAAGAAGAAGCCGTCGCAGGTGGCGCAGGCCGAGACGCCTAAGCCGCCGAGGCCCTGCGGCGCGGGCGCTTCGCCCGGAATGCCTAGCCACTTGGCCGATGCGCCCGAAGCTATGATGAGAGTCTCGGCGCGTATGGTCTGCTCGTCCGTCTCAAGACGAAAGGGGCGCTTGCTCAAATCGGCCTCGTGAACCCACGTGACCAGAAACTGCGTGCCGAAGCGCTTGGCCTGTTCGCGCATCTCCTCCATCAGCTCCGGCCCCTGTATGCCCTTGGAGAAGCCCGGATAGTTCTCGACTTCCGTGGTTATCGTCAATTGGCCGCCGGGCTGCGGGCCTTCTATGACGAGCGGTTGAAGGTCTGCGCGTGCAGCGTAAATTGCCGCCGTCAATCCGGCAGGCCCTGACCCTATAATGACTACGTCCCTGTGCAGCAAATCTTTCGCCATCTCGTCCTCTTCGCTCTCCTTTTAATTTGAAGCGTCCCTGTAGATTTCTTACGCTTTATATGCGACTCCTATAGCCTTTTCGGTTCACCGTGTAGTATAACTTCTCACGGCACGAGTAGTCGAATATTGATACCGGCGGACAAAGTTTTCGTCTTACCATTTCCTGCGCCGGAGAGAATCAAACGACTTCGGAGACGCCTTCTTCTAACGGTGATAGTGACAACCCCGGACGCCGCACAGAAAATTGAGACCATAGCCGTGCTCGGAGCTGGCACCATGGGACACGGCATAGCGCAGGTAGCCGCGCTTGCGGGCTACCCTGTGGTCATGCGCGACCTTGACCGCGACGCTCTGGCGCGGGGCGTGAGCGCAATCGAGCGCAATATGCGCAAGGGGATTGAGCGCGGCAAGCTGACGGGCGAAGAGTTCGACCTTGCCTTGCAGCGCATACGCGGCACGACGCGGCTGGAAGAGACGGCCAGCGCTGACCTCTTCATAGAAGCCGCGCCCGAAGTGCTTGAGTTAAAGCAGGAGATACTGCGCTCGGTCGAGAGCATAGCCACGAGCGGCGCTTTCATCTTCGCCACCAACACCTCCTCGCTCTCCATCACGGAGATTGCGCGTGCTTCTCAAAGACCGGAGCGCGTCATAGGCATGCACTTCTTCAATCCCGTTCACATCATGCGGCTGCTGGAGATAGTAGTCGGTCAGAAGACCAGTGATGAGACTCTCGAAGCGGCGCGCGAGGTCGGGCGGCGCATGAAGAAAGAGCCCATCACAGTGCGGGACGTTCCGGGCTTTGCTTCGAGTCGTCTGGGTGTGGCGCTCGGGCTGGAAGCGATGCGAATGGTGGAGCAGGGTGTGGCGAGCGCATGCGACATTGATACCGCCATGGAGCTTGGATACAACCATCCTATGGGGCCACTGCGTTTGACAGACCTCGTCGGGCTGGACGTGCGCCTGCGCATAGCGGAATACCTACACGACACTCTGGGGACGGAAAACTTCCGCCCGCCGGAAATCCTGCGCCGGATGGTCGAAGAGGGCAAGCTGGGCAAGAAGAGCGGCGAAGGCTTTTACCTCTGGAACGAAGAGGCACTTTAAGAGTTGCTATCACTGAGCTTTTCGGTCAATACTTCCGGGGCTGAGCCCGTTTGATTTGATATGAGCACACCGCAGAACAACGAGGAAAGACGTTTCGCGTTGCGCATGGCGTTACGGCTGGCCATCGTTGTCTCTGGCCGGGACGAGGACGGCGCGGCATGGAGCGAGCCTACGGAAACCGACGACATCTCCACCTCCGGCGCGCTCTTTCATCTCAATCAAAAGGTGACGCGAGGCGAGCGCCTGTACCTTCGCGCGCACAGGCCCGACGGCTCGCCCATAGAGGTGACTGCGATGGTCGTGCGTGTTGCGCCCGCCATCTACGGGACGGCGCGCGTGGGCGTCTCCATCAGCGAGCCTACGGAGAACTGGCTGCGGCTTTTCGTCTCGTGGGTAGCCGACGAGCAACCCGGCCTACAGGAAGCAGAGACAGACCCTTCCACGCAGGAATAATCACTAGTCAAACGTGAAGCGTAAATAGAGACGGCTTTGTCTCTATTCACGCTTCATTCATTTGAGAGCAACTTAGCCTCACGCCTTACTCACTGATTGCGGGCTAACGCGAGCGCTTATTGGGCGCTCTTTCAGAGCTCTTGGAGACGAGCCCTCTCTGCATCTGGAGCAACTGGTTGGTCAGCATAACTAGCTGACTGCGTATCTCCGTCTCAGTAATCCTGTAGCTGTCCACCTCCTGACTCGCTCTCGTTTCCCTGCCTGTGCGTACGTCAGCCGGGGCGTGGAAGGCGCGCGTAAATCCTGAGCCGTGCGCGAGTCTGGAATGCAGAATCATTTCCTGCGCCTCGCGCACGCCCATGGCCTTCAGCACGCGTATCTGCTCGTAGACGCGGTACTCGGGCGGGAAGTTTATAGGCACCCATGGCTCCACGTATAAATCTTCCGGCTTGTACTTGTTCTTTATCTTATCTCCGAGCTCCTTCATCTGGGCAGCGCACTCCTGATAGTCTGCCTCATACCCGCCTCCTATCACGACGGCGTTCCCGTCAAAGTAGACCCATGCTTTAGGAGAGACTGAAGAGCCGCCGGTCACGACCGCGCCCGTGCAGTCGCGCACGGTTGCCTCAAGGTAGACGGCGAAGTTCCCGTCTTCGGGCCGGTTCCTCAACTGCAAGGCTGTTCCGTTGAGCTGGTATTCCAGATGAACGCTCTGCGTGACCTTCGCACCGCCCGTGCTGAGCGGCGCGGCGTAAGTACAGGTGACATCCGGTATATCAACTGCTCCGCTTGTGCCGGTCAGCGGAATGGCGACAGGCGAAGTGATGCTTCGCAAGGTGTAGCTGACGCTGAGCGGTGTCGCCATAAGCTGTGAGGTCACGTCGTATGTCGCCACCTGATTCTGCAAAATCTCCGTGTACGGGTAGTCCTTCGCGGGCTTACACCAAATCTGCGTGTGCCATTTGCCACTGCTGGCTATATTCTCTGACGACGTAGTGGTCGAGCCCTTCAGCAGAAGCGACTTCTTAAAGGACGAGTTCTTCACTGAGACCTTTATGTTGCCTTGCAGAGTCAAGCCTTCCGGCGTGATAGATAGCGACGCGAAGGAGGCGCTGCCGCTCAGCGCGCTCAGACCCACAGCGCCTATGACGCCGCCGCCGAGCGCCTTGTTTAAGGCCGTGCCCGCGATTTTGTCCGCGATGTCATCAGCCACATGGTCAATCACGAACAGAGTCGCTACGCCAATCGGCCCCAGCACGACACCCGCCGCCAGATAGCATAGGAAAGGAATGTCTATGGTAACGTCCGGCTCGTCCATGCTGATAGACGGCGTCAGCGCATTGCCGTTGACGCTCAGCTTAATGTTGCCGCTAAAGGTGCCGCTCGCGTCATAGCAGAAGCCTGAGTCCTTGACGCTCCCGTTGATGTTTATCTGCCCGTTACCGAAGCTGTCGGAGATGGACATCAGCTTGATGCCGTTCACTGACACGCCTCCGGTGGAGCCGCCGCAGCTTGGCGGCAGAGAGCCGACTCCCATCCCCAGCGCCGTGCCGACCGCCGGGCAGAAGATAAGCGAATGAAAGGCTCCGGGCGAGAACGAAACCGCCGCGTCTCGCCCGGCCTGTATGGCGGTCGAGGTCTTCTCCGTGTGATTGCCGTTGTTCTGCGTGGAGGCCAGCAGGTTGCCGAAAAGTCCCAGCGCCTGCAAGCTGCGATTGCTGTTGCCTATGCAATGCACCTGAAGACTGCTGAACTGTAGCGGCGCGATTGAGCCGTTCACGTTCGGCACTACGTTGAAGCTGAGCGGGAAGCTCACATTCGGCACGCTGCGTACAAAGTCCGTCACACCCTGCAAGGCCATGGTCTGGAACTGGGCCGAAGTGATGTTAGTGCCTGCCAGAGCATTCGTTATCGTCTGTTCGGACTGCGGCATGCTGAGCGTTACGGTGGCCGCGCCCATGTTGGCTGACACCTGTTGCGTGTTTCCGCCCGACGGTACGAGCGTGAGCGGGATACGCACGGACATATTGCCGGCCAGAGGGCAGATGACTCTGGGCACGGGAGCCTGCACAGTGACGGACGACTGTGAGAAGGCGAAGTTCAAGCTCATCGTGTCGTCGTCGTTCAAGTCCAGCGTCAAGTCATCTACAATCATGTGTGCGCTGGCTCCGGCAAAGGGCACCGTCACCTCAAAAGGCGGGTTGACCTGCACGCCGCCAATCGTCATGTTGCTCTTGATGAGGGCTAGAAGCGTGGCGTTTGAAATCTCCGATACGAAATCGAATCCTGCAAGTAAGCTCATAAAGACCTCCTTTCAAACAGCCCCCTAACATTGACCCTGTAATTCTGCCGCGACCTGCTGGTTTTCAAAGCGCGGTAGGGAATGGCCGAGAGTCCCGCCAAACGCGGCTCGGCCGTCAGCACCTCTCTCTTAGCCGTGTCGGACAACACCACTCCTATGTCTTCAAAGAGCAGGAACGGGTTTATCAGGAAAAGCGCGCCGCCGTTCGGCATGGCCTTAATGCGGCGTAGAATCTCCGGCTCGTTTCTAATCAACTCGTCGTACGAGCCGATTTCGAGCCTGCGCTCCGCCCCGGCTGGGGCGGGGCGTCTATCAGGTTGGTCATTGCGTGAACTCATAACCTCTCCTTCAACTGTTTTCACTCGGGGTAAGTTGCGTCGCCTCATACACGGCCCTAGAGCCGTGCGCGGTTAATCCCTTATGCGCGGAATCACAAAAGGGCCTGCGCACAATCACAGCGTACGGCGTGCGGTACGCTATGAGCGCTAAGAATGATTTATTAGATAGCGTGTGAAGAGCTTAGATAATGCTCATGGTTGATAACCGAAGTAGAGTGATGCCCAAGTGAGCGTGTCATGTGAAGTCGGGGATGTAAGTCGGGGCCGCAGCATTCTTTTAAAGTCGCATTGTCCTTCTATCTCATAGCCAAAGAGAACATCTGAACCGGCTGCATCAATCGCAAGATACATGCCAACGCCCGCGAAAGTAGATTTCCTGCGGAATGGCCGGGTTGTTTCCGTCAGCCTGCGTCCTGAGATGTTCACACACATGTCTACAGAAGTGGACATCAAACAGATGGCGGCCTGCTTCGGCGTACATGTGCTATGAGCGATTGACGATTCTCGATGCAGCCTTTAGGATTGTCCTTCTTCCAGACTAAATGCATCGGAGTGAAAATAGAGATGGCCCAATCTTACGAGACTCTTCTGGTAGAGCGGCGCGAGCGCGTCGCCATCATCACGATTAACCGCCCGGAAAAGCGAAACGCACTTAACATCAAGACGCGCGAGGAAGGCGCTATGGTGCTGGAAGAGCTGAGCGCGGACGAGACAATCCGCGTTATCATCTTCACGGGAGCAGGCGACAAGGCTTTCGTAGCGGGCGCGGACATAGCCGAATTTCAGGGACGCACCGCCATCACGCAGCGAGAAGTGATGTTGGGCCGCTCGCTCTTTACAGCGATTGATAATTTCCCGAAACCCGTCATAGCAATGGTCAACGGCTACTGTCTGGGGGGCGGATGCGAGCTTGCCCTCTCGTGCGACCTGCGCATAGCCAGCGACAAAGCATCCTTCGGCCAGCCGGAAATAAATCTCGGCATCATCCCGGGCGGCGGCGGCACGCAGCGCCTGACGCGCCTTGTAGGCGAAGGCAAAGCCATGGAGCTGATTCTGACTGGCGACATCATAGACGCGCAGACAGCCTATAACCTCGGCTTGGTGAACATGGTCGTGCCCGCAGCAGACCTTGAAGCAAAGACGATGGAGCTGGCGAATCGCATAGCGGAGAAGAGCCCCGTCGCTCTTCGCATGGCTAAGGAGGCCGTCAAGCTGGCCTTGCGCTCTAATCTGGACGAAGGGCTTCGACGCGAAGTAGACCTCTTCGCGCTCTGCTTCTCAAGTCAGGACAAAGACGAAGGCGTCTCGGCGTTCTTGGAAAAACGAAAGCCCGACTTCAAAGGCAAGTGACGCGATTTTGGATTAGAGCGATGCCTCATCTTGAGTATCTTCAATCCAGTCGTAGATTATTTTGAGAATTATCGCGCTCATCTTCAGCATCGTCATAGCGGCCCTTGGAGGCGTCATAGCCTACCGCGCTCTCTTCCTAGAGCCGAGCGCGGCTGTCGTCATCACCAGCACGGACGTACGCGAAGTTCAAAACTGGTGGAAAGCGGCAGGCGGCATTCTGATGCTTCTGGTAGGCGCGGCCCTTGCCATCCGGGCCGCACGCCGCCCATCAAGGTGAACGCGCTTGACGCACTTTCCCGCGTTAAGCTACTCTACAAGTTCGCTGCAACGGCAGCTTTAGACCAACCACACGGGGCCGTAGCTCAGCTGGGAGAGCGCATGACTGGCAGTCATGAGGTCAGGGGTTCGATCCCCCTCGGCTCCATTAATTAGATAAGTAAAGGACTTATAACTTTCAAGCTAACTCCAAAAGGAGAGTTTGAGCGTATGAGTCCTTTATTTTTAGATCAACTGTTCGAGCAGTTCTGCAAAGAAAGAGAATACGTCAAGAATAGTTCTCGCCACACGATTCTCTTTTACAAAGCCAGCTACAAAAAATTCAAAGAATCACTTGGAGATGATATTGATTTAAATAAAGATCATCTCAACCGATTCGTTTTGAACATGAGAGAAAAAGGTGTTAAGCCTGAAACTTGTAATGTTTATATAAGAGGGATGAATAGCTTTCTAGGCTGGTTGTTTGAGAATGAATTCATCAGTGAGCGGCTAAAGGTTAAGCAATTAAAAACTGAACAGAAAATAATGAAAACCTTTAGCGATCAGCAATTGAAAGCTATTGTTTCATTTAAGCCAAAAACTTTCACAGAAGCTAGGCTTCATGCTCTTCTCTGCTTAGTAATGGATACAGGAGTAAGAATTAGCGAAGCTCTGGATTTGAAACGTGAGAAAGTAGATTTTGATAATCTACTTCTTATTGTGCATGGCAAAGGTAATAAAGAACGTCCAGTTCCAATGAGTTTGGAGCTTCGTAAGATTCTTTGGAAATTCTCACAGAAACACAAGTTTGATCTTATGTTTCCTAATAGAGATGGTAGAAGGCTTCTATACGATAATACGAGAAGAGATTTTAGAAGCCTATGCGAGAAATTAAAGATTGAAGGCTTCGATGGAAGTTTCCATGCTTTCAGAAGAAAGTTTGCTCGATCTTACGTGAAAAATGGAGGAAATCTTTTCTACTTAATGAAGGCTTTAGGTCATACAACTCTTACAATGAGTAAGAAGTATGTAGAAGTCGAAACAGAAGATTTAAAGGATATGCACTACAAGACCTCTTTGCTAAGTCGAGTTAGAAATTAAGACTAGCATTAAGTAGAAACAGCAACTTCAACTCGCCTAACTCAAATCTGATTAATTTGAGGACAGAATCATTTAATCCTTGAGATGATTTTGGCGAGTTGATTTAATTTCAAGGAGATGGCTTTTCAAGGAGGCCAAAATGCCTAATGAAGAAGTTCCTATAAATTGGGAATTAACGTCTGCCCGTACCGATGCAATTCAATATATATTAGCAGTAGTAAATTGTCCTCAATCAGTTCGTAGATTAATCAATATTTTAGTGGGTGTTTCTGAAGGGCGAATTGAATTTGAAACAACCCGCAAAGAAATATCAAGCAGAATCAAGGGTACAGTAGTTGATAAAGCTGCTACTGATTTAGTTAAGAGCGCGCACAAGCAAATGAAGAGATGGCAAGAAGAAAAAGAATTGAACCTTGTAGAATATGAGCCCGGCTATAAGGAGAAACAAACAGGCAGATTACATAAATCCCGCTATTATCTTCACATCTTTCCGCTTGCAGATAAAGTTATTGAATATGCTCAGAAGGAAAAGCTTTGGGCTAGTGATAGGGCACAAGCTTTAGAAATGGCAGCCGAGGAATATCTATCTAGTTTTTGCCCTCAAGCTATTATGTATCATCGAAGTCGTTCGCATAAATTATCAGAATCAAAAGAGATTGAAAAATATGTTAGGACAGGTATTACTAATCTAAAAAAAGCTATGGACATACTTGATAAGGATAAATCAACAATCTTATTGGAACGAAGTGTAATAGATGAACTGGAACAAACTTTGGAAGAGTTGAAAAATCATCTTTGGTATAAAAATATGATTGGGGAAGAGGGGTAGAGGGGATAAAACACCCCTATATAAGACAGGGGTTCTCTATACCCCCTAGCCCTCAGCTCTAGCCATAGGCCACTAACCTCAACCCCTTATAACAAGCGATAACCCTTAATTGAGGCATAAGCTATGCCCATATTGTTACTATATAAGAAAGCATCTATTGAAATCTTTCATTTACTTCTAAAGCTAAATTCAAAGAATCAAGCAACTTGACTGCGTTCAGTTAATACTTGCTGGATGGTATTAGTCTGTACTAGATAAGGGCATGTGCATTACAAGTATTTCTATATCCTTAATTTAAGAGAGATAAAGTAGAGAAAGGGAGTTGGGCCGAAAGGCTTAAAGTTAATATGAATAATCAGACCCTTTTCAGATAACTTCATTGAATTCGCCTTAAGAATCTAGAATCAAAATCTGGGAAGTGATATGCCTCCAAATCTTGATTCCTCTATTCTAAGCCGCATAGCTGTTCTTAAAAATGAATTTGCTACGAAAACAACTATGAAAGTAATTATAGTTAAGGTGTAAGGGTTAATAATTGTTCCTGCTATGAACGCTAAACGAATTGCCCAATAACCTTCTGCTACGATAGGGAGAAAGCCTGTTAAAACTGCTACACCTAAACCACTCCAATTATAAGCTATTACTATTGTCCAGAGATGAATTAGTAAAACTGTATACTTCAGAATTAAAAAGAGAAATGAGCAAGCGCCATAAATGAATCTTGTAATATTCATTTCATCATCTCCAAATGAGAGGATAAAAGTGCTATTCTTTCACCCTTAGGACTCTTGCATATTTGAAAATTCAATCTAATGCGCGAAAACCTTTCACTAAAAGAGTGAGATGGAAGTCGTAGAGAAGCATAAAGTAAATGTGCTTCCAGCGATTCATTATCAAGCGCGGATATTAAACCACTATTGATTTAGATTCAATCTTTCTCAACTCAAGAAAGCTTCATCAGGAGAAAACTTCTGATGGGGCGTTATTCAAGAAAGAAACCAAAAAGACTTTCAGAAAAGCTTTTAGGGATTCGTCTTACTTTGGACTTATCTCAGAATGAATTGATTAAACGTTTAGGTTTAGAAAATGAGATTACGCAAAGTAGAATTTCCGGTTATGAAATTGGAACAAGAGAGCCAAGTTTGCCAACTCTTTTGAAATATGCGCGCGTGGCTGGAGTTTGTGTAGATGTCCTTATTGATGATGAATTAGATTTACCGAAGAGATTGCCGAGTAACCCAACACATAAAAATAAAAAATGAGACTAAAACAAGAATAAGCGATTTAGCTGATAGTAGCTTCAAAAAGAAGTTTGAAGCCATGCCTAAAAATACTTATTCAGGATACTAAGATGGAACAGAAAGAATCTGATTCTCAAAAGGGTAATATAGTTCTTGTTACAGCTAAGCTAGATAACTTTCTGAAGAAGATTGATAGTTTAAAATCTTTGATGATAGCAGTAGCGACAGGAACACCGATTGATGAAAAAGAGGATGAGTATAAGACTTTATATGAAGAAGTAGAGGGAAATATTGAAGAGTTTCAACAAGTAGGACTACCAATTCATAATCCTAATAACTTTAGGTCTCTTTGGGATTGGTATGAATATTGGAAATCTAACAATCTTTCAAGCTATCAATCTAGAAGACAATATATAAGGAAGCTCTATGAAGAAGTTGTTATTTCAATCCAAAGTGCCTTAAAGAAACATAGGATTAAGGCCACAACATTAGAGAATCTAATAGAAGATATTGTCGATCGTCTTCGCCAGACTCAATTAGTTAGCGTTTCATCTTCAATTCCTGTTGAAATTCAAGAAAGCCTTATTAGATTTCATAAGGATCATCCAGATTCAAGTAAAGCTGCTTTCATATTAATGAAGTTCTCTAAGACAAGAGCACATGAAGAGATTGTTAGCGCAATAAGGAAGACACTATCTTATTACGATATAGCTGCATTACGCGCAGATGATAAGGAATATCATGAGGATTTATACTATAACGTACTTACATATATCTATGGATGCGGATTTGGTATTGCTGTTTTTGAGCGCATTGAGGCCGAAGAATTTAATCCAAATGTTTCACTAGAAGTTGGATACATGTCTGCCTTGAGAAAGCCGGTTTGTTTATTAAAAGATCGAACTCTTAAGACCTTACATACTGACCTTATAGGAAAGTTATATAGACCTTTCGATGCACAAGATATATCGCTAACAATTCAACAGGAATTATCAAAGTGGTTAAAAGACAAGAATCTTGACAGTAAGTTAAGTACTAAACAAGAGTTAAGTAATCAAGCAATAGTAAACGATTACATAGGCGATGTAGATGAGGTAATTCGCTCTAGCAAATCTGATGCGGAGCTTAATATGGCTAACCTTTTGGAATATCTACCAAAGAGAGTTAGTAAAATCCAAGGATTTCACATAAGTCCTAAGAATACTACTAGCAATCTAACGGAGGTTATTACTAACCTCTGGCGGTTTGGTATCAACAGTTTGTTAGATTTAGACCATATAATAACCGAAGAATACATCTCCACTTTAGTTAAACATCAAATCTACCCAACATATGAAAGTTTGCTTGAGGACGCAATGATCTATCATGATATTGATAGATATTTTGAAAAGGCATATAGCGGGTGGAATATTGCTTCATACGATCTAGTTAATATCATGAATGAAAAATACGGAGAAGAGAAGGTTAAAGAGATATTCGATCGATATAGTATTATTTCCGATTATGACTTAATGTAAATAAATTGAATAATTTTGACATTCTAAATCTCCAAGAATATTTTCTTCTGCTTTATCAACATTCTTTTCGAATGGACTTTACTTATTGATTTTGAAAAACTTTGTACCCTTGCAACTTTTTTTGCTATCATCGGGCACACTTCACCTATGCTGCCGGAAAGCAGCATGGAAAGTCTCTGTTTGGACTTACTAAACGATAGTCTGAATTAGAGTAAGAATTATCGTTAGTGTATTTGGCTCATTAGCTCCGCTCGGTGACGAAGTAACTCCATTTTGAATGTCACCTGCATAAATGGGACTTGCGAGCGCAAGAATTAGTAGCAATGCTCTAACTTTTTTCATAATCATCTCCTATGGCGATTGAACTGATAAACCGTCGCGCCTGTCTAAGGATGCGGCGGTTTTACTATATGTGCAAGAATTTTTGCACAGCCGCAGAAAGGTAATCCTCACATGAATTTAAGAGCTGAACTTGGTGAAGATATTTTATCTAGATGTAGAACAGCAGCGCATTTGATTGAGATAGGTAATTACGAAGCTGCTCAAGAAGCATTAGAAGGCTTTTGGCGAGGAATTGGACGGCAACCCTATCTTGAAAATCTTCCCTTACAAATATCTGCTGAAGTTTTATTACAATGCGGAACACTTACAGGCTGGCTTGGTACAACTCAACAACTTGATGTTCAAGAAGCTGCGAAAGATTTAATTTCGCAAGCGGAGCATGCTTTTCATAGTAGAGGAACCCGCTTTAAAATTTCCGAAGCAAGATATGAATTAGGAATGTGTTATTGGAGATGCGGCGCTTTCAGTGAAGCTCGCGTTGTATTGGATAAAGCTTTAGAGAATCTAGAAGATGCTGAGTTACAGGCAAAGATTCTTATTAGAAAAACACTGATAGAGATTTCAACCGGAAGGTATCATGAAGCTTGGAACATCCTCGATTCAATCAAGCCATCTTTTGAGTTATTAAGCGATGTATTAAAAGGAAAATGGCACGGGCAAATGGCTCTTGTTATGCGAAGAATCGCTAATGCAGAACATCGTCCTGAATATATTGACCGAGCTATTATTGAATTTACTGCTGCTATTTATCATTATGAACAGGCAGGCCATGAAAGATATTGCGCTACTAACTTAAATAATCTTGCTATGCTTCTATATCAACTAGAACGTTATGAAGAAGCTCATGAGCATCTTGATAGAGCAACAAAGAAACTAGAGTCAATTAAAGGTTGGCCTTATAGCGCAAGTTAATGAAACACGTGCCAGAGTATTACTTGCTGAAAAATGTTATCCCGAAACATTGCAAGTCATTGCTGGGGTAGTGAGTATTTTAGAAAAAGGTGGAGAGCAAGCATTATTATCTGATGCTCTACGAATACAAGCTACTGCAATGACTCAAATTAATCCTGAAGGATCATTAGAAGTTTTCAAACGAGCCGCTAAGGTTGCTTATGAGGCGGGCGCACTGACCAGCGCAGGATTAGCTAACTTATCAATGATAGAGAACCACTGGAAAAGATTATCGGAAGAAAGTATTTTTATGGCATATGACAATGCAGATAGATTTCTTTCTAACACACAGGATTTGGCTGCAATAATGCAGCTTCGCAAATGCGCTAGGATTGTGATTCGTAAATTATTTGGGCCGGAATTTGATGAGCATTTTAACTTGCCTGACATAGTTCATGCCTATGAAGGTCGATTTATTAGACAAGCATTGGCGAAAGACAAAAACGTTATTATACATGCAGCTAAAAGATTAGGAATTTCTCATCAACGATTAAGCTTTATTCTTAGAACAAGACATAAGCAAATACTTAATCGACCTCCGGTAAGAAGAAGTATTATTAAGAAAAAACAGTGAGTAAGTGAGCCTCGACGCTTTTAGTTTTATACTTGAGTCCTAACAGGAAATAAAAAATCAAAAAATCTTATCCGCATCAAAATGCACAATTTACTAAAATGGTTATAGTCTCCTTCAGACAACTAACCCTCAGAATAATTATTGACATTCTAAAACTCTAAGAATATTAATTCATACTGTGATCTTATAGTATTGCTTACAAAATATATCCTAATAAAGTGAACATGATCATTGTAAATAAGGAGTGACTATGTACGAGATAAGGCCAGAGAGCATAAAAACATTCATAGAAGATACGAGCATTGAATTACCTAGATTTCAGCGTAGACAGAGCTGGGATGCGAAGAAAAATTTCGAATTGTGTATCAGTATTTTTAAGGAATTTCCAATGGGTGTTTGTATTCTTAACCTCGAAACGGATGGGAGAAAGATTAGTAAATGGCTTCTCGATGGTAGACAGAGAAGAAATGCGCTTAAAAAACTGTGGGAAGATCCTGAAAATATTTACCAATGGGCAAAGAAGTGGGCCGGGTTTAAGGGAAACGCTCAACCCGATGATGTTGCGAATATTTTTTGGGAAAAAATCGATAATTATTTAGAAGCAGAAGAGGAAGAAGAAGAAGATGCCCAAAAGCTGGTAGATGAAACTTCTGCTGAAGTTTTTGATGATGAGGCTTTAATTAATGAAGAAGATTTTGAATATAAAACTGAAAGCTTAGATCTTACAAAACGCGGCTTACATCTTTTACTAGAAATTATTTTGTTAGTTCATAATAAGACATCGAGATCAAGTAATTTTACTAGGCCATTTGATTTCTCAAAGGTTATTAAAAATTTACCTTATGATGATACGGAAGATGGTAAGAGTATTTTAAGTTCAAAAAAGTTAAAGTCTTTTATTGCTCAGTATATGTCGTTTTGTACCGATGAGAATTTAGAATATGAAATGGTCAATTCATTTAAGATATTCATAACGGACAGATTTGCTTTAAATAGTGAAGATCAAAAAAAGGCTAATCGTATTATAGACCTTAATTGGACTAAAATTATTGAAAGAATTGAGGTGTTAGAAAAAATACGGAATATCTTGATTCAATCTAAAATAGGATTGATTGAAATAAAAAATATTCCTCTCAGTGATGCACAAAAGATTTTCAATATCATTAACTCAAAAGGGACAAAACTTAATGCTGTTGAAATTTTATCTGCTAAGCCTAGCTGGAATCTGCCAGTTAAAAATCCATCCCAAGCTCAAATAGATGTGACTGATAGTTTGTATAAGCAGATTGGAGTCAATAATGATAAGGTCGTTAAGTGGGATTTACCTGCTACATTGTTACGTAGACTAGAGAACTTTAGGCCATTTTTCAACATATCTAATGACTCAAGTGCAAGGCTGGATAAACAACTCACATTAGGCTTTAAATTAATAAGTGGAATATTTGAAAAAGGCGTTAAGAAAGATGATATAGACAAACTAAGTAAGAATCCAAGTATAAATTGGAATTTGCAATTTGAAAGTCTTATTGCCGAGTTGAATCTTTTATCAAAACTTATCTTAAGTACAGAATATTTTAAATACTTTAATTCTTGGAACGCCTCAGTAATGGGTATTATGAGTGAGGCAACTGCTCTTAACTTTATACTTGTCCTTTTTGAAGATTGGAAACGTAAGGGCAAACCAATTGGAAGCGATAAGAAGGCTAAGCAGTTTCAAAAGAACTCTTTTATTCTCATAGATCAACTGATATTCGAATATGTAAATAGACAGTGGAGAGGATCAAGCGATTCAAAAATAGCAAGCAATCTTTCAGAGATTCCAACACAGCCAGATGTATTAAAGCCAATTGATAAAACCCGGTGGGCAAATTTATTAGATGAAATTTTTGCAACTAATACAATTGATAATTTCAAGATTAATCAAAAGTTAGTTGAACCGATTTTATATCATTTCTATTCAATCAAAAAACTGCAAGGGCCTTCAACTCAGTACGAAATTGAGGTTGATCATATTATTCCTCAATCAATATTTGCCTCTTCAGCCCTCCCAGAAAAAGAATACGTACAGCATAATTTATTTAATTTAGGGCTGCTGCCAAAAGACGAAAATATTTCAAAAGGTAATAAGAAACTTGGTCAAATTCAAAATAAATGGCTTAAAGATCAGATTGAAAAGTACGAGTTTATCAAGGAGAGGGACTTTCAAAAATTTTCAGATGTCAATAATTTCATGGCGCTAAAAAAACAGAGAGTTCCTATATTTAAGGATACATTTGATTCTCTCAGAGATCATATTTTAAACAACTAGATATGGAAGATTATCTAATGTATCCATAAGAATCTAAAAAATAAAAATGAAATTTTTGAATGGCCGAATCAAAACTACTGTTATGTCCAAAATCAAACCTACCCTTTCGACTACTAAGACAATCTTCTGGGATTGATAAATTATTACTTAACAACTTTCTTCGGCCTTCCAACTTTTCTCTCTTTTACTAACTTCAAATCTTTACTTATCGGCCTCGTAGCTGATTAACTTGTTCGGCTGACAATGCAAAAGTTTACATAAGCGATCAAGTGAAGTTCTACTAATAAATTCAAAATCATCTCTCCATAATCTTGCTGCTACACTAGGGGATATTTCTAAAGCTTTCTGAAGTTGATAAGCCGTAGTAATTCCGCTCTTCTCTGCCATTTCTCTTACGTGGGTTTTAATCATAACTGGAATATAGCACGTCTAATTTATTACTGCTTTAAGAAGTAATTCTATTGCAATTTATTACGTTTAAGAGTAATATTTGACCAGATGATTTACTAATTTCTGTTGGCAAGAAAGCTATTAAGTTCTTTATTATCAATAATGAAGATTGCCATTCAAAGATTTGACTGGCAGTCATGAGGTCAGGGGTTCGATCCCCCTCGGCTCCACCAATATTTTCAATAAGTTAGGGGCAGCTCATTGGCTGCCCCTTATTGTTTTGTGTGCCTATAGTGTGCCAGCTTGGGGCATAGGCTATTGTGTGCCAGTTTTGCTGTATAGAATGTTTTCTAGCTTCTCTGTAGCCGATTGTTGCATGGATGGCAAAACATAAGAGTAAGTGTCAAGTGTCAGCACTATTGAGGCATGACCTAGTCGCTCACTCACTACCTTTGGATTCTCGCCTGCGACTAATAGCAATGTTGCGCATGAATGGCGCAGATCATAGACTCGGAATTTTACAGACAACTTGGCCGCTTGAGAATAAGACATTGTTGAGATACCAAAGATGAAAATAAACACGCCACAGAGATAGGTAATTTTTGATTGGTTCATATCAGAGTTCTCCCGAACATATTACATGCGGCATAACGCCCGAATTAACCCGGCCCGCGCATTCAGCATCCAAGACTATGGCAAAGGACAAGCATGAAAGGAATGCTACCGCGGGCTCGGGTTGAATGAGTTGTCGGGCAGCCCCTGAACGCGCTCACGGCTTTTTAACTTACTCAGATGTTAAATATATCCCTCCAACAGATTCCTTATGAGGGCCAGTAAGTAGACGTTTGATAAGAGAATATTTTATGGTTCGATTTAATATACAGGAGTTACCTCCGTCAGGAGATAGTATTCAGTAGAAGCTTCAACTTCATGGACTTCTGTTATTTTTATTGATGCTGGAAGTTGCGCTTCCATGAATTTCTTGATATTAACTCCAAACTTTTCTTCAATGTTACCGCCGGACTCTCCGGGAACATTAAATAAAGTTACGCAGACTCGTATCTCTTTCGGAGGTGAACTCTTAGCTTTAATCTCGTTTACTACCATGATTAAAAATTGTTCGAGTTTTGATTCAATATTGCCCGTTGGCAGTGGCTTCTTATAATGAATTGAAAATGGCGCGTTACCCTTTTGAGCACATTTCCCTTCAGGCTTTTCCTGAGCAGGGGCTGCTTTCTCGCTCATCACACCTTGATACCAATTAACAGTCGCAGTC
Organism: Pyrinomonadaceae bacterium; assembly: GCA_036389255.1. Classification (GTDB taxonomy): domain Bacteria; phylum Acidobacteriota; class Blastocatellia; order Pyrinomonadales; family Pyrinomonadaceae; genus JACVRN01. The sequence goes on along the minus strand of DASVQI010000041.1, from coordinate 45,817 downwards.
CCATCCTGACTTTGACGAACGTAAATAACACCTGTCTTATTGTTAGCAACAAACTTAAGTGTCCAATAAATTTCACGCTCTTTAACTTGTATTGATTCTTCGCTAGCATCCTTGTCTTTAGCTTCCGTTCGAAAATCGTTTTCAAAAGAGCCTTTGAAGCTAGACCTGTTTTTTATAAACATGTCTAGAAGCATTAAAGCTCTGGGAGACGGGTTCTTGGTTATAACTACCGGTTCATCGTCTTGCTGAGCATTCGCACTTATCAATCGCTGTACAGCTTGATTCCCAATCATGCGCTGTAACTGTATGAGTGGATGAACTGCCTCACTTGCTGCAAGGGGCTGGGCACTCGAACTTATGAGGTTGGATGATGATTGCTGCTGAGACTGTTTCTGCGCGTATACTTTCATGAGCCGCTCCTTCGCGGAATAAGCATTGAGATTTGGAGCCTGAGTTCGTGCGCGCTTTATATCACCCCTCCAATCCCCGCTCAAGATTATTTTGGGGCAAAATGCTTAATTAAGGATGAGGAGCCGGGGCTATTTGCTTCATGTATATTGAAGCGGCCCAACGCTAAGTTAGACACACTAATAAAGCGATAAGACTTCATTCTTTGTGTGCCGGATGTGTGCCAACTCAGCCAAACCAAGCATACAATGCTATACTTGACTATAGTAGCAGAGCGTTGAAAAGCAATAAAACATTACTCTTCTGTACTCAGCTATAACCAACAGTATGACTCTATTTAGACTGGCAGTCATGAGGTCAGGGGTTCGATCCCCCTCGGCTCCACCAATAATATCAACGACTTAGGGGCAGCTCATGAGCTGCCCCTAAGTCGTTTGAGTCACTGTGATGTCACTCATGAACAGAGATGATACTTACCCAATTCTACATTTGAACCTTTTTGTAAAATTACACCCGAAATAAAGATTGTCTTTTGTGGCTTGTTAAAGTAAAGTGCGTAGCCTGTAAAAGCAAGTCTTAGCAACCGTTAATCCTCTTAGCGCAAACAAGTCGTCAGCAATCTTGCTAGGCCCATTAAATTAGGTAGCTAGGTACGCTCAAGCCAACATTGTAATCTTCCTGCCTTGTTGAAGTCGGATGCGAAAATCACTCCAGCAAGTAAATGGTTGTGATGCTCAATAGGAGATATGTAAATGAATAATCAGAAATTCTTAACAGGTGTTTTATTTTTAATTGCTTTTGTTATTTGTTCTGCTGAAAACGTAAAAGCACAGAATGATCAATGTCGAGATGTGCTTCAAAACGGAACTTTACAAAACTCCCGAATCCGGGATAACAGATACTTTAAGCAGATAATTTATTCCCGCTTTATGTCCTCCTCATATGAACAAGCGAAAACTGATACAACAGGCGGATTCGGAGTCCCAGTAGGGGAAGTGGTGCTTGGCGGTAATTTTACCCTTGATCAATTTAATGAAAAAAAGCGTGCTTTAGAAAGGGAAAACTTTCAATCCATTACTTCTAATCGAGAACTTGATGTAGCGTTAACATCTGGCGACTCGACAATAATCACGGCGTGGACTGACTGTATGAGAAGCAAAGGCGGGCTCTCGTTGATATTCGAGCCAACTTCTCCGACAGAAGTTTTCGCCACTTTGGAATGGTATCCAATGGCAGGTGTCACAGAGACAATGCTTGAAGAGGACGTCAACCTGCCTGAAGGCGCGACTTTTTCTCAAGGTGCTGCATGTTTCAAAAAGGGGCGCATATTAAAAGCATCCGGAAAGTGTCAAGCCGTAATTAACCTTCCCAATGCTCTTACTACTCTCGCTATTGCAGTTAATACACCTCAAGGCTCTACTCGTGCTTATTTGCCGCGGAGGATTGAGTTAAGAAAAGAAGTCAAGAACTATCCAATTACATCAGTTAATGTATTATATGCAGAGGCATTTAGGACTAATAAAAAGCCAAAATATGCAATAAAGCTATCAGATGAACAAATTGCTGAGGGCTGGGCTCTTGATGTGAGTTCAGCAAATCTGAATTTGGAAACAATACGAGCGTTAGATGGCAACTATTGTAAAAAGAGGCAAATAGTACTTGACTCTTACACTTTTGAATATGAATTAGAAGCAGAAGGAAATAGAAATGGGAGGGGCCGAAACTCAACCGCGGTGTGCAGACTCACTCCTTCAATAAGGTTAATTAGAGAGCGATGGGTTCCGATGGGATCTGGAACTTCAATTCAGTAAAGATACGAAATAACTCTGTCGGTCAATTTGTTGCGAGGCAACTTCTATGTTTAGGGCGAGGCATTTTTGCCAGCGTTAATGTCCTAAGTTAGAGCGATTTGTCTAACTCTACAAAATAACTCTTTTGTGGAATATGAATGAACAACAAAGAGGTTAGTTCCTCTTTGGTTTATCTCTGAAAATATTAGAAAGCCTAGCATTCTAATAAAACTGAGATGCTAGGCCAAGTATCGTATGATGGAACCAATAAGGGATAAAATTCTACTGTAATGTTGAATTGGCAGAACTGGTTCAGCCGAACAACATCCTTTCAAGTTTCTGCGAAGCCGCCTCTTGCATCGTCGGTAGAACGTGCGAGTACGTGTCGAGTGTAAGTACCACTGAGGCGTGGCCTAGACGTTCAGAAACCACCTTTGGATTCTCGCCCGCTACAAGTAAAAGCGTAGCGCAGCTATGGCGTAGGTCGTACAGCCGAAAATCTAAAGCAAGCTTGGCGCTTTTAAGAATCGCTAGAAATTGCCGTTGGGCGAGGTTGCGGGAATTATGCGGAGTTCCATGGCTTGTAGCAAATACCAAGTCATTATTCTGATATGCTGTGCCTGCTTTTAGTCGCGCCGCCATTTGCTTACGCCGATGTGTCGCCAGCACTTTTACTAGAGTGGCCGGTAAGGGAACTGTACGCCGAGAGCGTGATGTCTTAGGCTCACCAAAATACCAACCGCCGCCTTTTCGACGTATAAGCACTCTACGAACAACTGCTGTACCTTGCTGTAAATCTACATCAGACCACTTCAATCCAAGATACTCTTCTGGTCGCATTCCCGTTGCAAGTGCAAAGGCAAAGATTACGCCGTGCTCATTGGCCTTCGCTACATTCAGAAATCTTTCAGCTTCCTTTGGATGAAAAGCTTTCATCTCGCGCCGCTCTGAGCGAGGCAGTTCAACGGCTTCGCAGGGATTGTAAAAAAGCATATGCCACTTAATTGCTGCTTGAATGCCGATGAAAGAATTGCATGTGACAAATACCCTTAGCGCTATAGATTTCGCCTGAAGGCGAGAGAATCAGGAGCGCGCGCCCGTCAAAGTGTATATACGGGTTCTCTTCAAGCTGCTGTTTAGTTTTGACAATAGCTGTCTGCCACCGTTGCGAGTTCGAAACCTTGTCGAATGCAGCTTGAACGACTCGCTGCCCGTATCTTGTCGGAGAAACATTGTTTCAGGCAAGAAATTTCTTTAGAATAGCCTTCTAGGTCAAAAAAATTTGAGATTCCGGAGGCGGAAGAATATGTGCGGAAGATTCGCGCAGCGCACTGACACAAAGAGGGTAGCCAAATGGTTCGGGGTAGAGGAAGTTCCTGAGTTGGAGCCGCGTTATAACATCGCCCCTACGCAGGAGATACTTGGCGTCAGCGAGACCGAAGATGGGCGGGAGATGAGCTTCTACAAGTGGGGGCTGATACCTTCTTGGGCTAAGGATACTTCCATGGGGGCGCGCCTCATTAACGCTCGTAGCGAGACAGTCAGGGAGAAGCCCTCCTTCCGCCAGGCGTTCAAACAGAGGCGTTGCATTATACCCGCCGACGGCTTTTACGAGTGGCAGCGCACTGATGGGAGAAAGCAACCATTCTTCTTCCTGATGCGAGACGAATCGCCCTTCGGCTTCGCAGGTCTGTGGGAGCAGTGGAAAGGAGAAGAGGGTCAGGTCATCAACTCCTGCACTATCCTGACGACCACTGCAAACGAAGTCTTGAGGCCCGTACACGACCGAATGCCGGTTATCCTGCATCCTGATGATTACTCTTTATGGCTAGACCACGACACACGCAAGCTGGAGATGGTCGAAGATTTACTGCGGCCTTATCCGGCTGACGAGATGGCCTCCTATCCGGTCAGCACTTTAATCAACAGTCCGCGTTCCCAGGGGGAGAGGTTGATTGAGCAGGAGGTAATTTAGATGAGGAAACTGAATGTTGCGCTGTGGATTGTTCAGATATTGCTCGCCGCCCTTTTTCTATTCGCCGGTGTGACAAAGCTTGTTCTCCCGCCCGAGGCGTTGAAAGGGCCTGTGGCGCTGCCCGTCTTGTTCGTGCGCTTCATCGGTGTCTGTGAGGTACTGGGTGCCATCGGACTTATTCTCCCCAGCCTACTGAGAATCAAGCCATGGCTCACACCGCTGGCAGCCGCGGGGCTGGTGATTATTATGGTGGGCGCGGTAGCAGTCACCCTCTTAGGCGGTCTTGTCGCACCGGCCTTGATTACGCTCATAGTTGGGTTACTTGCCGCTTTTGTCGCCTATGGCAGGTGGCGTCTGACTTCCCGGCAGAGAACCTGAGGAGCGTGGCTTGTGCGTGCCATGTCGCTAAACGTGGTAGATACGCCCACGGTATTAGTAAATGGGAATAAGCTTCAACCGGAACACTGAGACCAGAAATGAGAAAGCTCAAAATCATCGAACACATCACGCTCGACGGCGTCATCCAGCACTCCGCTGATGACAATGATTTCCCCTACAGAGACTGGACTGCGCCCTATCGCACCCCCGAAGGCCGGGAGGCACTCCTCGCAGCGCAGGGCGAGAGCTTCGATCTGCTGCTGGGGCGTCGCACCTACGATATCTGGTCGGGCTTCTGGCCAAAGGCGCCAAGCAGCCCGATGGCTGACGGCCTCAATGCGGCAACAAAGTATGTCGCAACCCACCGTCCGGAGAGTCTTGAATGGGGCCCGTTCGAGGGCATTGGCCCGGACATCGTCGAGGGCGTTCGCCGCGTCAAGTCGCAGGACGGCCCCGTCCTTATCCTTTGGGGAAGCTCCACGCTGACATCCCTGCTGCTCGAACATGGGCTTGCGGATGAAGTGTGGCTGGCCGTCTATCCGGTTTTGTTGGGAATGGGGAAGCGCTTCTTTGCCGAGGGAACCCCGGCACGCTCGTTCGAGCTTGTCAGCACGAAAGCTTTGCCGTCCGGCATCATCCTAAGTCACTACAAGGTCGCTGGGCCTTTGAGGGCAGGATAGTTACACGACGCCCCATAGCTTGTGTTGAAAGTCATAAGCTGGTTGAGAAAATCATATGAAAAACGGCGTAATACTGCGAGATACAACTGAAGACGACCTGCCCATATTCTTTGAACAGCAACTGGACTCGGATGCAAACTATATGGCTGCCTTTATAGCCAGAGACCCAACGGACAAGGATGCCTTCACAGCACATTGGGCGAAGATTTTGGGCGACGACACAAAAATAAATAAGACTATACTCTTCAACGGGCAGGTGGCTGGTTACGTTGCATGCTTTGAACAGTTTGGTGAACTGGAAGTCAGCTACTGGATTGGAAAGGAATACTGGGGGAAGGGTCTTGCTACCAAAGCACTGTCAGATTTTTTAGGTCACGTAAGGGCGCGCCCCCTCCATGCGCGTGTTGCCAAAGACAACATCGCCTCTATCCGGGTCTTAGAAAAATGCGGGTTCACAATTTCCGGCGAGGATAAGGGTTTTTCCAACGCGCGTGGCGAGGAGGTTGAAGAATTTATTCTGAAATTAAGGGCTAATGAAAAAGAGGAGAATCGGTAATTGCGTCACGCCGAACAAGTCATTGCACCGGGGCGTGAAGTAGCTCATTAAGCCATAAGAAATGTTACAGGACTCCGATAATGCGTTTCTCTATTCAAGTCTAAGAGCTTGATTAAAGAGAATCAATCCGCGCTCCGGTTGAATGAGTTGTTATGTCGCAGGAGGCTATAACACGGCCTTATAGCTCCTTGAGCTTGGAGTTGACCAGAACGAAACGGGTCGCCCCCTTCTTACTTGGGCAACAGGCTGCATCCTTCGGCCCGTAGTTGAGAGTCTTAAAGGAGATTACATTGTTCCTGATGGATGTTAGCTCGACACTTCTGTTCGACTTGCCGCCTACAACAGTGTACGTCACAGGAACAAGCCCATCCTTGTTCCGGGTAAAGACGGCCAGGTATTGGACGTAGTTATTTGACCCATTCTGCCCCTCAATTTTGTATAAGACGGCGAGGTCGGCAACACCGTCTCGGTTCAGGTCTCCCTTTACTACCTTCCTCGCACTTTCGTATTCGGTGCCACTTTCCTGAGTCGCCTGCTTCGAGATGAACCCTGTAATAACGGCGGTATCCTTGTTCTGGGCACTGGATACAAGTGCAGACATGCCAAGCAGTATGAAAAGTAAAGAGAACACGAGTATGTTTTTCATAATTCCACCTTAGCACACTTACCATGAGGACACCGGTTCTGTTGCAAAAATTATTCTGTCTCAGTATTGAGTTCATCAGCTTCGACATTCGTTGCGCGCGCGGGTGAAAGTGAGGGCCGTTCTTGTCCCATCCCTCTCTCCTTCATACCAATTTGTAGTAGAGAGATAACCGCCAGCTGTCAAAGAATTGATAGGGCGCGTCTCCAAGTTTTCACGCACATAATCATACCTCTGAATTGTTTTCGAATATTTATGCACTAGCCTATCAGACGACCGCAGCGCCTGACCCCACTCTCAGCGCGCCGCATAAGGGATTCATTACCAAACTGAACACGACGGGCACGGGCCTCATCTTCTCTACGTTCCTGACCGGGGACGCCGGGAGCGCAGTAGCTTCGATTGTGCTGGACACGACCGGCAACATTTACGTCACAGGCAGCACCAGTTCCACCAATTTTCCGGTTACATCCGGAGCCTTTAGGACTGCTTCATCCGGCAGTGAGGATGCCTTCGTGGCGAAATTAAATCCTTCGGCCAGCTCGCTTATCTACTCTACTTATCTTGGTGGAAGCAGTTATGATGCGTCTTCAGACATAGCAATAGACTCTTCAGGCAATGCTTACGTCATAGGAATCACAGGCTCCGCCAACTTCCCTATCACTACCGGAGCTTTTCAAACTGTATTTGCATCTCCGGGGACATCACTATTATTTGACGGCTACATCACAAAGTTAAATAGCACGGGGACAGGGCTCATATACTCTACGGTACTTAGGCGGTAACGGAGACGACCGTTCAAGGCGGCTTGTTGTGGATGCGGAAGGTTATGCCTATGTAACGGGATTAACCGAATCAACCAACTTCCCTACCACGTCCGACTCAATTCAGAATAGCAATCCTGACGCCAACGCCGCCTTCATCACGAAGTTAGGGCTCACTGGCAAGTCCTTAGTCTCATCCACTTACTTCGGCGGCAACGGCGCTGAGAGCGCATCCGGGCTGGCCATGGATAGCTCCGGCAATGTTTATATAGCAGGCAGCACTACGTCTACAAACCTCACTACGAGCACCAATGCGTTTCAGGCGACTTACCCGGGGACTATAAACACGCTTACCAATACCTATAACACGGTGGGTTTTGTGAGCAAGGTCTGTATTGAGAAGAATAGGGATGAGGCCCCGGACGCCACACCGACGGGCCCTTCTGATGTGACCCCCGCCGAGTATAGATTATCGGCGGCGCTTGACCCTACGGTCTTAGATTTAACCTACCCGGGGGAAGACCTTGTTCCCGGTTCTACCGCCACGGGGCGGGAGACGGAAATATGGGGGCAGATGTACAGGCCGACCACGCTGCCCGCAGGGCCTTCACCGCTATTAATACTGCTTCACGGTAACCACGACACCTGCGGGAAGAAGAATACTACCCCCGCTTAGATGACAACAGTAAGTATACCTTTGAAGGTCAATGCCCGACCGGCTACAACGTTGTGCTAAACCACATGGGCTATGATTACCTGGCTAGGAATCTCGCTTCCTGGGGATTCATAGTAGTTTCAATCAATGCCAACCGTGGCATAACGGGAAGAGGTGCCGAAGGGTCACGAGACCCGAGCCTTTACAACGCGGACATCAATCTCTCTCGTTATGATCCTAACCTCATTCTAGCGCGCGGCCGTCTTGTCCTGCGCCACCTACAGAAGCTAAGCGAGTGGAACCAGAACGGCGGCGCGCCCCGCGCCATTGGAGACCTTAAAGGTAAAATAGATTTCAGTAACGTAGGGCTCATGGGCCATTCCAGAGGCGGCGAGGGTGTTCGGGCCGCTTACAATTTATATGAGCCCTCGAACAGTCCCTGGCGCACGCGTATTCTCAGCCCCGTTACATTCAAGGCCATCTACGAAGTCGCCCCCACTGATAGGGCGGCTGACCGTCTCCTTGATGTAGGCGGGGTGGCATGGAACGTACTGCTGCCGATGTGTGATGGAGATTTAGTAAACTTGATAGGGCTCATGCCATTTGACCGTGTGATGGGCTTTACGGGAGAGTCAAGGCCGAGGCAAAAGTCGGCTTACGCGGTATGGGGAGCTAATCACAATTTTTTCAATACTGAGTGGCAGAGAACTGACTCCAATGGCTGCCTTGACCACGCGGCTATTTTCCCGCTCCCTGTGGTAGATAGCAACGGCTCGGCTAAACAATGGATAGGCGCTCGCCTGGATTATGTCGTAAAATAACATTCGTGTGGCGGGTATTTTCCGCTTTAAGGAGTTTCACATGCAATTAAGTAGAAAATGGAGCTATCAGGTTCAACTACGAACCGTCCTCTGGCTCCCATTAGTTCTTCTACTGTTCTTCGTAGTCCAATCTTCAATCGTTCAGGCGCAACAGATGCCTGAGTCCAGGGTGTTCTCCACCTACGACTTGTATAACCCGGCCAGTACGCCCGGCACCGTTTTATCTAAGGGGAACAATGAGGTTCCTTTTGGAAAGCTGAAGGTAAAGTCCTATCAACTCGAAGAGGTGGAATTAGCAAAGCCGCTCGAACTGGTAATCCATGGCCGTAAGGAGCAGTTCCGAAGCGTCCTGCGCCTACGAATCGGCGGTGAGGAATTCTTGCCCGGTTCTTACAGGATATGGGTAGGGGATACGGCTCTCGGTGACGTAAGCTATTCTCGGACAGAGTTGGTGACGATTATTTTTGATCGCTCTTTGATTGAGGATGGTGAAAGTCTGGCCGTGTCGTCTGAAACTTACGGCGACCCTCAATCGCGTACAGTCTTACCCGACAGGCTCTATCTTCCTGCTCAGGCGCGAGGGCCGATGCAATCAGCTAGCGGCAACGTGATTACTCGCATGCGAAAGATCAATCTCTCGGGCGGTACTTACCTGATTGAGATCGAGCTGACCACCGATACTGAGCTCCCCACCTTGAACGCGATTCCCGTAGTCCAAATCGGCAAGCGCGAATTCTTAAATGTGAGTACGCTGGACTCAGACCGTAATAAAGCAATCGTCAGATTAACCCCGGAAGAATTCTCACAGTTGCGTGACGGCGAACAGGTGAGCCTTAAGTTTGGGCGCGGTACTCGTGGCGGTCGGAAATTCGGCAAGTTAAATAAGGGCTTATTGGAAAGGATGGCGCAGTAATACCAACGTCTCTCCAATAATAGAGATATTTGTGACCTCTCCATTGCGTTGCAAAAATTATTTTGAGCTGCGAAAACCTTGTGAGGGCATTTGGGGAATTAAACGCTGACATGGCACTTACAAGTCATTGACATCCTTTGCTTATGGATGTAGGGTGGCTCTCGTTATACCTTTTGAGCTTTCCTGCTGGGGTATCCTTAATTTCGTTAGCACAGTAAGCACAAGTACTCACTTCAATCGAAATAGATAGACGGCTTCTCAAGTAGAGACGCCAGCCGCAATAGACAAAGAACAAAGGAGACGAATTCCTTCATGCCACACCGTGTTCATACTCTGGCCATTAACTTCCGAAAGTTTGTCAAATATAGTATCTGTGGTGATTTGAGCTTAACCGCGCTGTTGCTCGTCCTATGTTGCGCGCTCATGTGGCCCGGGGTGGCGTCAGGGCAAAATGTCCAGTATACGCAGAACACTGTCAATTCCGCTTTGCGCAGCAATGCATCTGTTGACCCTTCTAATCTGGGTATGAGCCTGCAAATACCCCTGCGGGCCTACCTCGGGCGCGGTGAGGCAAGTTTGCCCGTCTCGCTCTATTATTCATCAAAGGTGTGGCGCATCAAGTACACAGGCTCCATAGACATGTATGGCGGCATCTACGAGACTGTGACGGAACCGAAGTATGCCGAGCGCTCGGCGGCGGGTTGGACTAGTAGCTTGGGCCTGCCGATCATCGAATGGCCTGACGTCAACGATGTCTGGAATTTCAACGGTAAACCCATCTGTATTCCCTGCAACACTACGCAGACGCCCTACCGAATCAGGCGTATGTACGTTCATATGCCTAACGGCGCATCGCATGAGCTTCGTAAGAGTGACGTGGCATATAACGGGGGAGTTGATACTACCGGGGTCTTTTATGCTGTAGATGGTTCGCGCATACGCTATGACGCTGACACGGGGACGTTATACCTGCCTGACGGAACTCGCTACATCCTGGGAGGCAGCACCGCCCAGTTCATTGATCGTAACGGCAACGCGCAAAACTTCAGCTACAACGCATCTACGGGGCAGTGGGAATGGGTAGACACGGTGGGACGCCGTATAGGTCAGCCGCCCCTGGGCAGTTCGGGTCGCGCCGACATCGAATATAGGATACCCGGAGTGAATGGGACTACGGCCGTCTACACATTTCGCTGGAGGTATCTGAGAGACCCAAATACGAACGAGAGCGTCATTACGCCTTCCAATCCCGATCAACAACTGCGTAACGCGAGCGACCGTTACCTCTCTAATCCAAATAGCCCGCCGACTAATCCCGCCGGCGGCAACTATCCGCAGGGGCCGGTAGCTTCCAGATTATTTAACTCGACCGATTCGGGCGACGGCACGATGGAGTTTGTCGTCAGTCCTAATCAACTATTTAATCCGGTTGTCCTCGCCGAGATAGTCCTACCTAACGGCAGCAGCTACAAGTTCACCTACAACATCTACGGTGAAATAGATAAGATAATCTACCCGACCGGCGGTTACGAGCGTTACGTGTACGGAGCGATTACTCCATTAGGTTATCAGAGCGGCCCTTACGGGCAAGCCAATCGAGGCGTTACCGAACGACGGGTCAGCGCCACGGGGAATGGAACGGACGAGGCATTATGGCAGTACCAGGTACTGACGGGGTCGAACAGCCTTTACTGGGTGCAAACAACCAATCCTGATTTGACACGCTCCGAGCGTTACTTACACAACTTCATTCCGGCCCCGTGGGGCAATACTAATTCAACCTATATCCAGTTCGGATATGATGATGCGCGCAACGGCATGGCTTATGACGAGCGTTTCTTCGCGCCGGCCTCACAGGGGGGCGCAATGCTGCGGCGAAAGCTGACGCAGTGGACAATGGATTCGACGACCTATCCATCGCCCTTCCCAATCACAGGCTCGCGTAACTACACGGCCCATCGTAATCAGCGTGTGTTGAAAGAGACAGAGATAATACTCGATACCGGAGCCAACGCGCTCGTGAAGCACACTACCTACGGGTATGATGGGAACCACAATCCGACAACCACCAACGAGTATGGTTATACGACCGTAGACCAGTATACAGCGCAGAACGGCGCTATCACTTCAATGCCCGTCGGGCCACTCGGCCGCAGCCTGGAAATGAGCTTTCTGGACAGCTCCAACCAGGCCTATTACAACCGCAACATTCTCGGATTACCGACCAGTAAGATTCTACGGGACGGCTCCGGGAGGATGATGTCTTACACGCAGCTCCGCTACGATGAATACTCTCTGACGCCTTACGGCAGCGTTACGAGCTGGAACGATCCGGGTACGACTATACGTGGAAACCCGACCACGACGAGTCTTTGGCTGGATACAAACGGCACATATCTTGAATCACACACCTATTATGACCAGTGCGGTAACGCCGTCACCACAGTAGATGCCCTCGGACGGCAGATGACCATTAGCTACGTTGACTCGTTCTCCGACGGCGTGCCACGAAATACTTATGCCTACGCGACTACCGCGACCACACCCGTACCCGACCCCTCCGGCGCAAATGCGTCCAACACTCCCTTTGTGACGAGCAGTAAGTACGACTTCTCTTCGGGCCTCGTCACTTCTTCGACGGAAGCTAACGGGCGCACGACCAGCTACCAGTACGACATAATGAACAGGGAGAGCGCCGTTAGCAAACCGGATGGCGGCTCGATAACTTATACGTACGGGGATACTGCGGGTAACACCTACACAAGAGCCCAAAGCTCTATAAATGCTACTCAGACAACCGATTCTTACCAATATTTTGACGGCCTGGGCCGGCCTTCCCGCGCCTTTAATTATGACGGTTTAACGGCTACCCCGTGGGCGGTCAGGGATACTATGTACGATTCAATGGGAAGAGTCGTGCAGGGCTCGAACTCGTATCGCGTAGCTGCCCCAGGCCCCACTGTCAGCCCGTGCGGTAATTGCACTACCTATGAGTATGACGTGCTCGGCAGAGTTAAAAAGGAAATCAAGCCGGATGGCTCATATGTCACCTTCGTTCACGGCGCAAGCACGACGGGCATACTTGGCCTGACGAAGAGGACTACTGACCAGTCCAATAAAGCCCTGTATAGCGTGACAGATGCATTCGGCAGAATCGTACAGGTGGTCGAAGACCCGAGCGGCCTCAACTACTCGACTCTGTACACTTATGACGCCATGAACAAGCTGCGTAAAATCGAACAGGGGCAGCAGTACCGCTACTTTATGTATGATTCGTTAACGCGGCTCATTCGGGTCAAGAATCCTGAACAGGATGTGAACGGCGGGCTTAACCTTTACGACCCCATAACAGGCAACAGCCAGTGGTCTATCGCTTACTCGTATGACGCGCAGGGCAACCTTAGCTCTCGGACGGATGCGCGCGGCGTTACTGCCACTTACTATTATGATGCCACGAACCGTAACACCCACATCGTCTACTCGGACGGAACCTCGGTTGAGCGACATTACGATGGGGCTACCAATGGGCGTATGAGATTCTGGTACGACCATAAACGTGCTCAGAACAATACAACTATCGAACACGTCGCCGTTGACTCGTACGATACGCTGGGGCGTCCGCTCACGCAGCGCCGCCAGTTCTATCAGAACGGTACATGGAGCGAAGCCTACACAGTGCAGCGTGCCTACAATTATGCGGGTCTGGTTTCGACGCAGACTTATCCGTCGGGCCGCACCGTTACTTACACATATGATGCTGCGGGCCGGGCGAACGACTTCCGGGGCAACATAGGCGACGGCGTGCAGCGCACCTATGCGACGGGAATCACCTACGACGAAGCAAACCGCCTGACTCGTGAAACATTCGGCACGGACACGCCCCTCTATCATAAACTTCATTACAACGTGCGCGGGCAGCTCTACGACGTGCGCCTCTCTAGCGTCAACGACGAATGGAACTGGAACCGTGGGGCAATAGTCAACTACTACAGCTTCCAGCCCGTACAGCATGGCGGCAGTGGCCCGGACAACAATGGCAATCTACTGATGCAGCAGCATTATGTGCCGAACGACGATGCCATCAGCTCTTACAGTTTCATGCAGCAGAATTACGGCTACGACGCACTGAATCGGCTTAACTGGGTAGGCGAGTACTATAACGGCACAAATTACACGGGCGCGCAGGGACAGAACCTAGACCGCTACGGCAACCGCACCCCCGGTGGATTCTTCGGGGCGGGCATAAATGGCCAGCAGTTCGCGGTTGATGCTAATACCAACAGGCTCGGAGTGCCCGCAGGACTACCGGGAGTGATGCAGTACGATGCCAACGGAAATCTCATTAATGATACTTACACAGGGTTCGGCTCCAGGGTATATGATGCCGAGAACCGTATGACTTCCGCCACCAATACTTCGGGTCAGCAGAGCGTCTATACTTATGACTCTGATGGCAGGCGTAGCCGAAGGAATAGCTATGGTCAGGAGACATGGCAGGTGTACGGATTGGAGGGGGAACTGTTAGCCGAGTATGCGGCTGGCGCCTCGCCGTCCCAGCCGAAGAAGGAATACGGCTATCGCGGCGGGCAACTGCTTATATCAGCATCCGGCCAGAACTGCGGCGTAGGCTATCAAGGCACAAAGACATGGGCGGCCACCAGCCCAAGCCTCGGGCACCTGACAGGGCATGCGGAGGGCAGCGAATGGGTAGTTACAGCCGGCACTGACCCGTCTAACGCCATGTCATATGGGCCATATGACAGTAGCTTCGGCCAGGGCCATCATACTGCGCGGTTCCTGCTCAAGGTGGACAATAATAACGGCTCGGATGTGGTAGCCACTCTGGACGCCGTCACCGGATTTGGCAACAACATTCTGGTTCAAAGACAGATACGGCGCAACGAGTTCACTGCGCCCAACCAGTGGCAGTGGTTCACACTGGAGTTCGACAACCCGTGCTTCGGGTTACTGGAGGCTAGAATCTGGTGGCACGGCAATGTGAACATGAGGCTCAGCCAGTTGACGGTCACAGCAGCAAATAATACCGGGGCGACGGTGCAATGGATGGTTGCGGATCAGTTAGGCACCCCGCGCATTGTCGCTGATAAGACCGGAAGCTTGGCGGGCATAACCAGGCATGACTACTTGCCGTTCGGGGAAGAGATGTACGCCGGGACGGGCGGCAGGACTACGCAGCAAGGTTACGCGGGTGATGGTATCAGACAACAGTTTACCGAGAAAGAGAGGGATATTGAGACGGGACTCGATTACTTCATCAATCGTTATTACTCTTCAACGATGGGCCGATTTACCACGCCCGACCCGCTCTCCATGACGTCGCAGCGCATGGGTGACCCACAACGGCTTAACCTCTATACCTACACACGCAACAATCCCGTCCTGTTGACTGACCCGAACGGGCTTGAGCTTTACGTTAGAGGATCGGAGGCCGAAGTCGCTAGAATTATGAGCGACTTGGAGCAGATTACGGGCCTTAAATTTGACCGAGACACGATAACGGGCCGTGTTACTATAGCTAAGAATAGCCCGAAGCCTAGAAACGCCGAGGCTCGTCGCATCGCAGGCATCATACAGGATCCGAACAACCGTGTGGTTGCCTACGGTATGAGAGGTGGAGACTCAGAGACTAAGGCCAACGGCTCCATGATTGGGAGAACCAACGCATCAGGCCAAACTCTGATTGACTTTAACGACGTTGATAAATTCGGCGCGAAATCACCGGGAACCAGACCCCTCGACGTCGTGTATCATGAAATCATAGAGGCCTATGAGTATTTGACCAACAAGGCGGCAAAGGATGCCATGGCTAAAGGCGACATGAAGACGGCAATTAAAATCGTCCACCAGGCCGCCATTGAGGCCACAAACGTCTATCGCGCGAGAGTTCAAGGAGCGCCTGCGCGCGGGCCAGCCAGTACGGAAGGGCCGGTCACGGATACTGCTGGCAACCTTATAGTATCGCCAACGGGCGATGCCAGATACAGGGTTGATTATACTACCCACTACGAATATTGGATAATTAATGAGAGCAATGAGATGAAGCTCAAGGGCGTAGAGGTGGTGAAGAAGCCATGAAGAGACTGCTATTACTGTTGTTGCTATCAGCTTCGGCCGCTAGCGCCGCCCCGCGTGATGACCGGGAGAGGCTGAATTATCTCGCTTACAGCGCGAAGCTCGTAGTTGTGGCCGAAGTCTTACGAGTAGAAGAGCCTCCGGGCCACGAGGGCAAGCCCGGCGCGCGTGTTCAGGACGTTCGATACAGGGTGGTAGAAGTCCTCAAGGGAGAGACTACATCCGGCGAGTTCAGCGTCGGCTACGCGCTGGATTTCGGGGTTCCGTTCGTGGACTTTAAGGAATCGCGTCTCTCTCCGCAGCAATTCGCGCCCGGCAGGCGACACGTCCTGTTCCTGAAGGCTGACCCGGCCACGCGGCCCCTTGATAAAAGCCGTGTAGATGGCAAACTCGAAAGATACCTCAGCCCCGACGACCATTACGGGCTGGCGGCGGCCGACGCCGAGACTGTCAGGCATCTACAACTGTTTATCTCCGGCGCTTTGCCTGAAGACCATGCGCGGTTGCAGCGTTCGGCTGGCGAGGCTGAAATAGTCGTGGTCGCGGAAGTCATCGGTGTTCAACCCTCGCTTAACTTCTGGAGCGGATTTGCCCGCTCGACGCAGAGCGTTGACTACAGAGTGATAGAAGTTCTCAAGGGAGAGTTGAAGTATCCCGAATTGAGGGTCGAATTTCTGCTCTTTCAGGAGAACCCTTTCGTTAATCCATTTGAGCCGCGCCTCCTGCCCGAAGTATTCAAGGCGGGCAATAGACAGGTACATTTTCTTAAGCGTGGCGGTCAAGAGGTTTACTTCGACAATAACCGGGGGAGATTTGAGTTCTTCTCAAGCTTTGACCACATCTGGTCGGCACCGACCACGCCTGATACTGTAAATCGCATCCGGCAGCTCGTTCTCACGAAGCAGAACGCTAAACGTTAACGGGGGCTCTCAAAATTTCATGCCATTTTAGTAAGCCTTAGCTGAGCATATCAAGGCGGAAAGCTAAATTCGCCCAAATAACCAGGGAAGAGGTGTGGACGCGAGCTTTTATACCTCTCGTAGGTCTTGGTCTACCTCGAGGAGGCGAAAATTGTCTGGCTACAAAGAACCTAATCTCCCCCATGGTAACCGTCTTCTCTCGGCTTTATCCAAGCAAGATTACGAACGTCTGCGTCCACATCTTGAGCTGGTGCATTTAGCCGCAGGAAGGATTCTCTACCATCCCGGTGAAGCAATCGAGCACGCCTACTTTCTCTTGACCGGTATGGCCACTTTGGTCGCCACTACCGAAAGCGGTTCGGCTGTCGCGGTGGCCATGACCGGCAACGAGCGATTAATAGGGTTGACCCTGAAGGATTATTCTGGGGCAAGCTCTGGCGCGGGATAAAGAAGATTCTGTCGAACAAGTGGGTGCGACTGGCCATTGGCGTGGCACTCATTGTCCTGACAATGAATCCTTCGTCATTGATAATTTTCAATTACTCATTTATCGCTGCGACAGGTACAATCTCCACGTCCATCAGTTTAACGACTATGGGATACGTTGCGACCGGCTTGATGGGAGCGCTCTCAGTCGGAAGTCTTGCACAGTCGCAGGAGCAACAGGATCCAGGGATGGATGATGATCGGAACTTCCCGCCGGAAGAGACGATCAGAATCGAAATTCATGACAAGGGCCGGTTCCTGAAGTACCTTAAACAGCCTATAATCACCGTGATGCTGGGCACCGTGCGTACTCCCGCGACGGGCGGCCCACCGAACGGAACTTTAACCTTCCCGGATGGAAAGGGAGGGCAGACCATCAGGTTTTACGATGCGAACGGCAGGGCGTACAAGGACGTGGACACCGGACACGATCATGGCGCAGGAGACCCGCACGTACACGATTGGGATTGGAGCAAGAAACCGCCTAGACAGAAAGGCAGAGCGCCCAATCCCGGAGAGCCGCTGAAGAGCAGCGACCTTAATGCTCCTGATCCCAGTGTTTCTAATCCTGGGCTGTCCGACCCGTTTCCGAAGCCGCCTATGAATACGGTGCCGATTATGCCTATTAATCCGGTGATGCCGCCGATGACGCCGATAATGCCGATAGAGCCGATGCCCATTTTGGTGCCACTATGATACCTCAAGATTTTTGAGGTATAGCTCCCGGTCACTCGGCTTTACCGGCAGAATGTAAATCACAACAGGGGTTAGGTCACATAAATATGTTTCTTTGGATCAACATATTTATGTGACCTGCTGCCTTACAGATCAACTGAAGCAGGAGGTATGTATGGCCAGAGATACGACTCTCTCCGAAGAGATTGCGGATAAGTTTAATCATATAGCCTGGCACGACTCGAAATTCATCAACTTAGAATTGCTGCCGGATAGCGACGGCATATATGACCTCAGCCTCAAGGTCAAGTTGCCGGCAGTTACTCAGAGTGGCGAGGATGAATGGGAAGACAGGCGTCTGGTTTTAAAGGAGTGCAGGATTATCCAGTTAGACCTGGATCTATTTGCAATGCAACTCACGGGCGGTGATATCGCAAGCGCAATATGCGAAATTGATGCTGAAGAGAGAGAAAAACTTGAACGCGATAAGCTGAAGGATTTTGATCTGCCGCAGGAAGATTATCCCTTAAATGATTTCCTGTTTTTTAAGATTACCTTGATTCACCCCGGAGGCGACCTAAAAGTTTTCGCAAAAAGCTTCGAGCTAATGTGAAGGACTATTAAGCTGTGGTGATATAAGAGAAACGTCTATGAATAGTAAATAGGGATGGCAATAGTAATGAATTTCTGATCCTAAATTTCTGAGACTGAAATTCATTATTATATGAAGGAAACAAGGTAGATTCTCACATGTACGTCACTATATAGGTGCGAGTCCGCTTCCGGCAAAGTTTGTACCCGTCCATATTCGCCTACTAATGCTAGATAGGGATTTAGGTGGTTCAGCTTTCTCCCGGATGGTCTTATATCTTCTGATTCTCAGCCATGGGATAAAGCGCCGCGTAATATTTCGTTCTGCTAATTAATTAAGGTTACACAAAAACGGGATTAGTGTAACCATCTTTAATGCATCTTTAAGCGTTGCGGCTATTTATCCTTTAATTCATACATGAACATCAGTCAACTTCTAGTGGGCTCTTAACTCCCCTGCCGCCACGGTTCAATACGTGCGTGTAGATCTGTGTCGTCTCCACGCTATGGTGACCCAATAACTCCTGGATAGTACGCAGGTCATAGCCTGATTCCAGCATATGAGTGGCAAAGCTGTGCCGGAGAGTATGGCAACTACCTGGCTTGTTTATCCCCGCCCTCCTGATTGCAGCTTTCACCGCCTTCTGCAGCGCGCTCTCTGCTATATGATGTCGCTGTATCTGTCCACTCCTCGGATCAACCGAGCGTTTTGAGGCAGGAAAGACATATTGCCAGCACCATTCCCGATTTGCATTTGGGTATTTACGAGCTAAGGCAAATGGCAGATAAACTCTCCCATATCCTTCTCGGATGTCCATCTCATGAATGGATTTGACTCTAATGAGATGCTGCTCTAGAGGGTAGATTACTGGCTTGGGCAGAACTGTGACACGGTCTTTATTACCTTTACCTTCTCTGACAATGATCTCTGATTTGGAGAAGTCAACATCTTTGACCCTGAGGCGCACCGCTTCCATCAATCTCAGTCCTGAGCCATAAAGTAGTGAAGCCATCAACCACATCTCACCTCGAAGATGCCGGAGCACGGCTTTGGCTTCCTCTTTGTTAAAGACAACGGGTAATCTACTGGCTTTCTTTGCTCTTTCGACATCATCTATCCAATCAATCGGCTTATCCAGTACTTCACGATATAAGAACAGAAGAGCAGGAAGAGCCTGATTCTGTGTTGATGCGGCAACGTTACGCTCGCTGGCCAGTGTAGGATAAGAAACGACTAATCTCGGCTGCTCCTAGTTCATCCGGGTGACGTTTATTATGAAAGATGATGAACTGTTTGATCCAATTGATGTATGCTTCTTCTGTACGGATGCTGTAGTGGAGAATGCGAATCTGATCTCGCACCTGATTTAGCAGATGAGACATACAATGAGGTACTCCTTTTGGAAGGCGTTGTCCGTATAATACGGGATGAGGTGGGCGTAAAATACGCTTGAAGAGTCAGAAAATCAAGAGAAAATGAGAATATTACAGGATTAGACGCCCATTTGGGCATAATTGCAGGTGGAAAATAGTCTGGAATAAAAAGAAATACGCCCAAATGGGCCTCTTTACCGGTGGCTATTAGTACGTCTACTTAGCGTTAGATGTATCCGCCATCTAATCTAAGACAACTGAGTGGTACTGATTGTGAGTAGGCCAAAGTTAGGAAGAGAAGAAAAGCTCAAAGAAAAGTGTCAAAGCTTGCTAGATATTGTCCGGCAGGTAGCGCCACTATATTTAAGGTCAGTGACTACAGAACTTCAGAGACACTACATTGAAACAGTAATTGGGGCTGCTATTTGGTATTTGCCTGAGGATGAATTCTGCTGGACAGGGAATATCTCGCTTGAGGCAATAAGGAGCTATCATCCAGATAATCCCATCAAGCCTAAGGCTCTTAGTAAAGATCATGATTATCCGAGAAAGTTAGCAGCAGTAGAATTACTGACCAAAGATTGGGCTAAGATTGCTAATCCGCTTGATGAGCTGATCCGTTTGTATAGAGAGAAATTTGGAAGATTCAATTATATTACTCAGACCGAAAACAGACGTTTAATGCAGCATCAGAGAAAGGGTGTATTCACGGATTCAGCTACTGCATACAAAAACGCAAGCATTGAACTCGTTCCTATAAATTTAGATACTCTGAAGAAAATCAAAAGGAAAGATCGTTCTGTAGTTGAGCATTTTATTCAACAATACATCTAACAACTCATTCAACCGGAGCGCTCGATAGCATGGTTTTCATGCTTGATTGTCCCGATGTAGGTTGTATGCTGTTCGATCGCGCCCGGTTAATTCGGGCGTTAGGCTGCTTCGCTTATGATTGATTGGACTTCTGTTTTTGACGAAACGCAAGTTGCAAAAGGTGCGACCGGGGCTGAAGGGGCCGCTTTTGCGAAAGACTTTGCCTTGCCTTTATCTGAAAATGAGATCGCAGAGATTAAAGCTGATTTGCTCAAGGCCAAGATAGACGTCCAGCTTTACGATCCAGCGAAATGGGTTCTTCCCAATAAACCTCTACCTGAAACATTTTTGAATTTTCTAACTTGGAACAACGGCGGCTGGTGCCGCAAAGGCGAGCGAGAGTTTGGTTTTCTTGGAATCCCTGATTTACGCAGCTATACGTTAGCTTATATGTTCCCGGCATTTATGCCTGAAGCGGTTCCTTTTGCCTTAAATGGAGGCGGAGTTTTTTACGTTTTTGATATGCGCGAAGAACCGGATGGCGGAGAGTATCCGATTTTAATCTCGGCATCTGGAAATTTAGGATATGAAGATGCGAAAGTAGTGGCACAATCATTTATTGAAGTGTGTAGTGGAACGACTAATATCGAAGATTACTTATGAAGGCGCAGCCTAACAACTCATTCAACCCGAGCCGATGGAGCTTGATTTTCATTCGCAAGACTCGAATGCTTGATACAATACTTCCGGCCGGGTTAATTCGGGCGTTAGGCGCTTAATTGAATATGAATCTTAAAAGAACCAGAATCTTAGGCGTGTATGTATTTGTGGCTGGCTTTCTACAACTGCTCATCTATATCGCTATGTCAACTTCTCCAGATAAATATGAATGGCTCTTCTATTTTGACCCTCGCATTGGTATCTTCTTTTTTGAGATTGGTATTCGAGGCTCAGAACCTATTACTCCGGGAATCTTTAGATGGCTAACGGCAGGATGGATTTTCATTCTCGGTTTAATTTTGGTTTTAGGGCGTCCTATTGTTAAAACGTATATTGTATCTGAGTTGATTCTGATGATTCCTAATGTGCTTTTCTTCTTGTTCATTATCTGGGCAAACTTAAGTCCCGCGCATGGATTCTCTATTGGGGAGTTATTCATTCCCGCATTAGTAATGATTGTGTTCAGTCTGATTCCATTGAGGTTGGCATTTTGGTCACGCTCAGCAGGAGGGCCGGAAATTGAATCATTAAATCTAAACCGCGCCTAACAACTCATTCAACGCGAGCGGAAATAGCACGGCTTTCATCCGCAAGACTTGAATGCTTGGTGCATTGTGTTCCGCCGCGTTAATTCGGGCGTTATACTCGCGTCCTTTTTGGAGAGGCTTATGAATTTCGAGAAATATTCCAAACAGCAATTTGAATCTCTTGGCCTCAACACTCCGGCTGCCCGAAAGCTCGCTGATGATTTACAGAATGATGTTACCGAAGAAATTTATGCGGCGGTGCTTGCTGCCTTTCAGAAGGTCGTCGAGCGTCTGAACGCGCAAGGTCACAACCTCAAAGTGGATGGTGAAATTCGCCCCGGAGATATATCCTTTCGCGACGAGCTGATTGAAGGGCAATGCCACTTGCGTCTTGGTTGCGATGTTGTAATAAGCGCAGGCTATGCACATACCATGACAGCTGATGAAATGGAGGCTAAAATTGCTAAAGGCTCAGAGTAATTTCTTCGGTGCTTTAAAATCGAGATGGCGTGATACATCCAGTGGGCGATATAACAACTCATTCAACCGGAGCGCGAATAGCATTGCTTTCATGCGCGCGACTTAGGTGTATCGGTGTTGTGCGCGCGCCCGGTTAATTCGGGCGTTAGGCCGCAGTCGCATATGTGCTAAAAGAATGTCTATGAGTTTGGAACAAGAAGCCGAAAGAGCAACCGAATTGCTTAAGGGCAAAATAGTCGCAAAAGTTATGCGTCATCGTGCGAATGAAGTCTGCGTTGAATTTACAGATGGAACTCGCTTGTTCGTTGACCGCCATGCTGGAGGTGTTGAGTTATCTATAACAGGCGAGAATGAAGAATCAATCTAAGAATTGTGTAATACCAACGCGCGGCCTAACAACTCATTCAACCGGAGCGCGAATAAGCTTGGCTTTCATCGTCAACTTGCCCGTAATTAGATTGTGCGCGCGCCCGGTTAATTCGGGCGTTAGGCTGCTCTAGGTTGAAGATGTAAGCTTAATAAGTTCAGTTATCTGAAAGGGGAAGCTACTTTATTCATGGTGAAGATGGTCGAGATGGATGAGGCCGTTACTTTGCAACAGCAAATGTTGCATGAGGTCAGACCTGTAATCCTAATCAACAAATTCAACGTCAATCCGGAAGATGTAAGCTCCTTTCTTGCTGCTTGGGCCGCCGACGCGGCTTTCTTCAAGCAGCAACCGGGATTCATCTCGACACAGTTGCACCGAGGTATCGGCGGCAGTAGTGTGTTTATCAATTATGCTGTGTGGGAGTCGGTGGCCCATTTCCGGCGGGCTTTAAGCCAACCAGAATTTCATGAAGCGTTAAAGAATTATCCAGCGAGCACGGTTGGTTCTCCGCACCTTTTTGAGAAGGTAGCTGTGCCTAATATCTGCGTAGCATAAGTTAAGGCCGCAGCCTAACAACTCATTCAACCGGAGCGCGAGTTAGCCGGTCTTTCATCGTGAACTTGGATGGTTTCGATGTTGTGTGCGCGCCCGGTTAATTCGGGCGTTAGACGGCTGTTGATGCTAATGAGTATGAGAACGAAACATTCTGCAATTTTGATCTTGCTGGCATCCCTATTGATTACCGCTTGTGATCGTGGGATTTATTATCAGCCTAAAGATTGGACAAAGGAAGAACATCCTTGGTTTACGAAGTCATTTGGGCAGCTTGATATAAAAATTACTGACTTGGGTGGCTTGATAAGCCAAGACCATTTTATTCCAGAGGTGATGATTCACAATCGGGTAAAATCACCTATTTTTTTAGAGCGTGCTATTCTCAAAGCGAATGGAGCGGAATATTCTGCACATCCTTTTGGTGAACCAAGCTGGGAAAGCGTGCCTCCGAACGAAACACGTAGGTTGGCTTTATATTTTGATTTCGGTAAGGGAATCTATGAAATCTTGAAAGACCCTGTTGAAATGACTCTAATGTTGAGAGTTGGGGATGAACAAAGGGATATATCAATTCCTATGGTCAAACTTGTAAGGGGGAAATAACATTGCCATTTTGAACCGAACGCCGTCTAACAACTCATTCAACCGGAGCGCGAGTTAGCTTGCTTTTCACCGTCAACTTGTCCGTATCGGTGGTTCGTCGCGCCCGGTTAATTCGGGCGTTAGACCGCAGCAGGGGACGCCTTCATCTTGCGAACCGTATTGACGAGTGGACGCTCGCAGCACTATGCACTTGGGACACGCGGCGAACGAACAAGCACGCTGTCAGTTTAAAGTGTGAAGTTGGGCGGCGGCCCGCCACATGGGCCGCCACACTAACGCAGTCTTGGGCGTCCGCTCAGCCATAGACGGCGATTTCACAAACCGCAAGTTAGGAGCAACGCCGCAATGTTGCAGTGAGAGTTGCGGCGCGGTTGACTGGCTGGCTCTGATTCTCAGCCATGCACCAATCTTCCGTTATTGCTAAGAGAATGATAGCTCCGTTACTGTGAGAGTAAACAGATCATTGTGATCTATTTTTGTCTGCGGTGTCGCGAAAGCAATCGCAACAGTGTGCGCCCCCACCGCGAGTTTGGTTACGAGCGATATCGCCACCAAGGATTTGTGTGAACCTTGCTCGTTCGTGAACACCTTAGCTGAGGTGACAACGTTGCCGTCGATGACGAGATTCGCTCCCACCATCGCTGCGCCGCTTCCCGACCACGCCGATCCTGTGAAGAAGATCTGAACGTAGCCGCCATTGGTTGTGAAGTTGCTGGAGAGCACGCCAGTGCTTGAGGCCGGGGTGTTATTCCATACATTTGTGATGATCATACTATCTCCTTTGTAGTTTTATGAGGAACCCAGAGATTTGATTTCGCTCTCGGAAAGTTCGTCATCGTCCGCCCAAGGTCGGAATTGACTGGGCGGGGAGGGCAATCCAGAACGATTAGGGCAATCGCTGAATCGATGTGAAGCTTACTGCCCGCGTTCGGAGTCATATCAACAGACAGCAATATTCATGCCAACCACATGCCATTATCATCTCTGTCTTTTGTGGTCATAAAAGCGTTCTTGGCTTCCAGTACAGTGATTAAGTGTCTACAAGAGAGGACATACTCGACTGGCAGGTGTGTCCTTCTGTCGAATCCCACTTGTGTTCAACGTTGAAATAACCTACTACCAAATACGAGCATTGTGTAATGCAGCTTAGGAAAGCAATAGCAGTGTTGAGAAATCAATTAAAGGGCGGTCTAACAACTCATTCAACCGGAGCGGCAATAGCTCGAATGTCATCGACAACTTGGATGCTGCTCGGTCATACTTCCCGCCCGGTTAATTCGGGCGTTATGTGGCTTCTTCTTGCGAAAGGTTTAAAATGAGAAACAGAATCACACTCCTTTGTATTCTTTTACTGCTTGCGCCTCTTGTGTTGAGCCAGTCTTTAGCTCAATCCAATTCTCAGGGTGGTTCTGATTCCTCACCTTTTCCTGTTATCTACGGGCGAAAAGATGATGGCTTCCCTGAACTGCTCAAGGTTCGAGGCACAATCGAAGAGGTCAGCATGACAGATACTTCATGCGGAATAATCGCTTGGGCTGGCACGCTCAAAATCAAACTTGAGAATAAAATCGATGGATATAATCCTGAATACGTTTATGTGTTAGTCCCTTGCTTCATGGATGAGAGAGGCCAGCGTAAATATCTGAAGAAGTGCGTTGATGTTACCGTAACGAAGCAGTATGCGAAGGGTAAACCATGCTATTACGACCTTGTAGCTAATGATATAGATTCCAAAGGCGTCCCTTTCTATTGTCTGCAAGAATGGGGAGAGGGTAAGCTGATAGAAAAAATCGAATGTGGCGCGAAGAAAGGGAAATCAAAGTGAATAGTACATCCAATACGCTACATAACAACTCATTCAACCGGAGCGGAATTAGCTCGGATGTCATCGCGGGGCTTGGATGCTTGGTCAGATTCTTCCCGCCCGGTTAATTCGGGCGTTAGGTGCTTACGTTATGTTAATGTCTGAACAAGTTACATCTGCAATAGTTGCTGGAGCTATATCAATTATAGCTGCGGTCATCACATATATGTCTGTTGTTGTAAAAATACGGTCTGAAAAAGAAAGCCAAGAGCGAAATCTTGCTAGGAGTTTCACTGGGCGGCTTTATGAATTAAGACTCAAGCATTATCCAGAGGCTTTTGTAATTACAGAAAGGCTTGGGAGAAGAAGCAGGTTTAAGGATGAAGAGCTTCCGGTTATATACCAAGAGATATTAGACTCGCTCTCAAAGTGGAAGGCTGGAGAACCAAGCTTCATTCTATCCTCAGATTCTCTTAAGGTGTTCTATGAGCTTCAGCAGGCATTGGATGGAAATCCTGCTTTAGGGAATAAATATAATGAGGAGCAACATGCCCGAATATGGAAATTACGGAATGCTTTTCGTGGCAGTTTAAGAAAAGATGTGGGACTGTTGTTTGAAGAAGAAGGTTATGATGAAAGAAAATACTACACTTAAAGAAAGAGAGGTTGATTGTTTAATTACAAGGCGCACCTAACAACTCATTCAACCGGAGCGCTCGACAGCATGGCTTTCATCATTGAATCCTTCGATTTGGTAGAATGCTGCTCGCTCGCGCCCGGTTAATTCGGGCGTTAGATTGCTTCGCAGTAGTGGCAATTACCTATGGTGAGTCTCATGATTGAGCATGGCAGAAAATCGAACGATTCGTTTTGGCGATGGTGGCCGTTCTTCGTCGCTGGTCTTTGCGGTCCGCTTCTGGCGGACATGCTAAACCAATGGATTGCTCTACATTTTGCCGTAGGACTTGCAATGTTCTTTGTGTGGCTTATTGCTCTCTTTATCTTCAATCGAATCTCTCCGAGTTCTAATTGGAGTATTCTGCGATGGGTAGGGGCTAGTATGGGGGCGGGAATTATCAGCGGCTTGTTGGCTTTTCTTTTTCCTTGGCGGTAAAGAATTGTGCTTACCGCTGTTAATCGTAGGCCGCAATCTAACAACTCATTCAACGCGAGCGGAAATAGTGCGGCTTTCATTCGCAAGACTTGAATGCTTGATTAGGTATCTCCTGCCGCGTTAATTCGGGCGTTAGATTGCTCGCGCTTGCTTGCGGTAATATGCACGGCAATAATCCAATCACATGGAGGAATTGAGATGACTCACAAAGAGCACAAAGAATTTACCGCTTCCGTTTTCAGGCAGTTGTGTGATGACGCGCGCAAGAGTTTGCCTGACATTGATGCTAATGCAGCTTGGGAAACGAAAGCAGAAATCGTTTTAGACCACCTGAAGAAAAAGGTGATTGATTTCTGCGGCGTTGAAGTAGGGTTCGGGTTTGAAGATGTGAGCGGCTTCCCTCGCTACGTGCAACTGCTGTCTGAAGTCGTTGACATCGTGGATTTCGATATGGTTCATCAACATGGGCCGTTCAGATTCTTTCGTAAAGGCCCAATCGCCATGCAATACGTGGTAGATGCTATCGGTGAGAGGCCATAGCCGACACCGCAATCTAACAACGGCATGCACCCGACCGCGAATAGCGCGGCCTTCATCCGCGAGACGCCGTGCTTGATGCGTTGTGCTCGCGGCGGGTGATGCCGGGCGTTCGGCGGCTTTGATGTGGCGACGGGACACCTTGGTAGAGGTATATGTGTGGGCGGATTCTGTGAAGACATTAGGGCGCTGATCGGTGAGGAGCTACGTGTCATCGGCGCGACCCATATCAAGGATACACGTTCGGGGAGCGGAATGGATGAGACGGAGGTCTGCTTTTTCTCCGCGTCCGACAAAATCATAGCAATCAGTTACTCCATCCGAGATGGCGCCACATGTTTTATTCGTGATGCGGGATCGGCGGAGTTGTCGCAATACGAAACGTGGGATACGTTGTGGCACGTCCTCGAAATGGATAAAAATGCTGATACCGACGAAGGGCTGATTGAATATATTGGGATGTTCCCTCATGGATATGATGAATTCATTGAGTTCGTTGGAACCTGCTTGGTGAAATACTTCGGTAATACAAGGTGAGCAAGAGCGACGTTGCATGGTCACGTCGTAAGCGCCGCCGAACAACTCATTCAACCCGACCCTCGCCAGCGAGGCTTTCATCATTAAGTTGGGTGGTTTCTGGTATGTTGTCGCTATCGCGCTGGCTTCGGGCGGGTTAATTCGAGCGTTAAGCGCATGGTATCCTGTTAGTATCGGAGGTGTAATTCAGTGTTTAAATATCAAGCTCATATACCTGACTCACAACTTGAAAACTTAAGTATGATGCTGGGAAAATGCATTGGCCCTATCTACAGCCCCGCACTACAAATCTTTGATGGCTACATTCTAGCTTCCAGCCTATCTCTCAGCTTGTCACTCTCTGGCGGTGACGGCTTTCTTAACTTTAAGACCGAACACCAATATACGAAGCACGAACACATATATTGGAAACTCTGCATGGAAAAATCCGATTCCCCTGCAAATATTCCTTATACGCTGAACGGTAACCTATTCGGTGATTCCAACGTAACCGGAATATATCTCCCTCAGGCATGGTTTGTAAGTGGAGTTGAGATATTTGAAGCGTACAAAGACTATACTTCCTTAGATGGGGAAGAAGGTGAGGAAGAAGAGTTCATTGAGTTTGATTTCGCTCTGGTATTTCATCGACACGGTGGTGCTGAACAGTTTTGTAGTAGCCTGTGTATTGGCTCTCAACCTAATTCTACAGATCAATTATTTGTGTTAACTGATGAAAATATAATTAGCCAATGGATACGCAACTGTAAACTACGATGGTCTACAGGTTGAAAGGTAGATGCGCCTAACAACTCATTCAACCCGACGCCTCGATAGCATGGCTTTCATCATCTTTCCTTGCGGCGTATATTGAAGGCTGCTCGTGGGCGCGGGTTAATTCGGGCGTTGGGCTGCTTTGTGATTTTGGGCTAGATTTATGAAAACACAATTTCATCTACTAATCCTATTCGTAGTTCTAGTTGCTTCTGTTTCAGGATATGCTCAGAATGCGGGGCGGAGTGACTCCGTTGTTGTTCAAATCTCTATTGTGAATTGCGTAGAGACGCAAAATTTGAATGCGCCGATAAATAGAAGTTATTTGACAGGCGGTACTGGGATATCTGGAGGAGGAAGTTCTGAGAAATGCGGCTATTATTCATATTCCATATATGTGGTTAGGCGTAATAAAAAACAAGTCACTGTACATTTGTCTATTAGTGCTGATTCTAAATCTATAGAGAAAGAACTTGTTCTGGCTCGCGGCAGAAGGAATGAGTATCAACTTGGGCCTGACGTTAAAGTAATCGCTTCCTATTAAAAGCGCAGCCCAACAACTCATTCAACCGGAGCGGAAATAGCTTGCTTTTCATCCGCAAGATTGAAGGCTTGGTAGGATTCTTCCCGCCCGGTTAATTCGGGCGTTAGGTGGCTACTTGTAACAAACGGAGTAGAAAGATATGAAACGTCAACTGGTGCTCATTATTTCATTCGCGCTGATCCTTCTATTTTCCGCATGTTCCACAAGAGAGGATTTCGTGGTACTTAATCAATCAGGCACAGCTATTGAAGTGCAATACAAACTTAAACGCTGTACTCCTGAAACATCCGGTAAATATACTGACGCAAATCCGCCTGCTAAGCTACATATCAAAGAATTTCAGGAATCAGATCATGAATGGAGAAATCTATCGAAGGATCAATATAAATACGATGGTCTTACCTGCACGTTTACGGTGAATGTAGCTGCGAATGAGGCTTTGCTAGTAGATTACGCCTTCAATTATAGTGGGCATGATAGCGAAAGCAGCGAGTTACGTTTTGATTTAGAAGCGCTCAGAATAACGGGGGCAAAAGGTACGATGCTCCTCGAAGGCAGGCAAGCGCAGACACAGTTTAAAAACAATGACTCTGGCGATTACATAATCGCTTATGAATGATTTTATGTTTCGCGTAACGCGCCGCCTAACAACTTATTCAACGCGAGCGGAATCAGCTTGGACGTCATTCGCAAGACTTGGATGCTTGGTCAGATTCTTCCCGCCGGGTTAATTCGGGCGTTAGACGCATCAGATGTTGAATTAATTAAACCATGAGCAAGCGTGAGTATGTTATTGATGGTAACAACTTTTCTACACTCGAAGAGTTTTGGGATGAGATTGACGACAAGTTGATTCCTGAAGCAAAAGGAGATTGGGGCAGAAACTTGGATGCCTTCAATGATATTTTGTATGGTGGCTTTGGAACGCCTGATGATGGCTTCATTCTGGTATGGAAAAATTCTGATTTGTCTAAAGAGCGGCTTGGATACGATGAGACCGTAAGGCAGCTTGAAAAGAGATTGCAGAGATGTCATCCATCTAACAAAGCGCATGTCAAAATGCAGCTTGAGCGCGCCAAACGGGATGAGGGTTCTACAGTGTTCGATTGGTTGCTGGATATAATCACGGACGAAAACCATAGCGACATAGAATTGAGGCTTGAATGATAAATAGATGCGCCTAACAACTCATTCAACGCGAGCGGAATCAGCTCGGATGTCATCGTTAAGTTGGCCATATCGCAGTTGATTCCCGCCGCGTTAATTCGGGCGTTAGATTGCTTCGCCTCTTGAACCCATGGAGCAAATAGGTCTATAAACTTCCCATGGGCAACCTTACCTACATCAAACCTGAAAGAGTTTGGCTAAAAGAACATCAGACCTTTAACGAGCGTTGGGTACAGCAGATAATTGCGGATGACCCGGCTATTCTTGGGCTTGGCGACCTCATTCTCAAAGATAAGGAGCGTATCCAACCGAGAGCCGGGCGGCTTGATTTGCTTCTTCAGGATGCAGAGACGAATCGTAGATATGAAGTGGAGGTTCAGCTTGGTAAAACAGATGAAAGTCACATCATTCGTACTATTGAGTATTGGGACATTGAACGTAAACGCTATCCTCAATATGACCATTGTGCTGTAATCGTGGCAGAAGATATAACCAGCCGCTTTCTCAACGTTGTCAGTCTTTTCAATGGTTTTATTCCGCTCATCGTAGTGCAAATGAATGCCATCAAATTTGGCGAGCAAATTTCTCTTGTGTTCACGACCGTTCTGGATGAGTTGCCTCTTGGTCTAGTTGACGAGGATGAAGAGGTACAGGAAGCCACAGACCGTACTTATTGACTGGAAAGACGTGGAACTAAGGCGACGGTGAGCATGGCAGATGAACTGCTTGAAATCATCAAATCCTTTGATGAAGAGGTAGAACTGAAATACAACAAGTTCTATATCGGGTTGGCTAAAAATGGACAGCCCAATAATTTCGTGATTTTCCGTCCACAGAAAAACAGTCTTCGTCTTGAGCCGCGTCTTCAACGTACAGATGAGATAGAAGAAAAACTGGAAGCTGCTGGATTAGATGTAATGGATTATGACAAGAAGTGGGGGCGTTATCGCATCAGATTATCTAAAGGTGATATTAAAAAAACATTCAGAATTTCTGACAAATCTTCTGCGTAGCGCATATGAGAATGCTGGCGAATGAGGCGCACAGGCGCAATCTAACAACTCATTCAACCCGACGCCTCGATAGCATCTCTTTCATGGTGCTTCCTCGCGTCGCTGCTTGAATGGCTGCGCTCGGCGCGGGTTAATTCGGGCGTTAGGTGCTCGCTTTTGTGAAATTGGAGTAACTTATGAGACTTATAGCAATTCGATTTCTTATCTTAATTGCTTTCACATGTCTGTCGAGTGTTAGTGCTCTCGTAGGTGCGAATCAAACTGACCGCTTATTGCGGCAGGCGATAATTCGTGAATTGGGGAATCCTACGAACGAACTCAGATTCGTCAGTAAACGTGCTGACCTAAATGGGGATGGACGTTATGAGGTATTGGTTTGGGTTCCGACACAGGATTTTGGCGGGACTGGTGGTTATCCGCTGTTAATCTTCTCGCGGGAGAAGAATGGTTACAGGCTGTTATGGAAGCATGACCAATTATGGACGCCTTTAGTAGTGTTACGTTCATCAAGTCATGGGTGGCAAGACTTAGTTTTACAGCTGGGTGGCGGTGGCGAAAAGATGCAGTACGTCGTATTTCGCCATAATGGTAAAACGTATTCAGATGATTTCAGGCCAATAGCTACGAATAAGATTAAAGGTCAATGGCTAATTGGCAAGGATTGGAAAATGAGTGTTGTGGGGCCATTGCCGAATTGAATTAAATCAATGCCGCACCTAACAACTCATTCAACCGGAGCGCGAATTGGCTTGTCTTTCATCGTCAACTTTAATGGTTTCGATGTTGTGTGCGCGCCCGGTTAATTCGGGCGTTAGGCGTCTTAAATATGGTCGAAATTGAATGCCGAAAAGTTAAATTTTACTCCCTACAGGACGAGGCGTCTTTCTTTTCATGGGCGCAATCTATCACGGCAGTCAGTAACATCATTGGTCAAGGATCCTCAATCATTATTAGAATCAAAACAAAACGTATCTCGGATAATTCTCTGCGCAAATTGCTTGCCCTTTTCCAACGTTACAATATTCCAATGGCTGATTTGGCCCAATTCCGCAATACTCATAATGAATTATGGTTTGCCTCTCCAGTAGCCTATTGGTATAAATCGGTTTTTGGCGATACTTAATCTTAGGTAATGTTAGCAGTTTGGAAATGAAACGCGCCGCCTAACAACTCATTCAACGCGAGCGCGAATAGCGTTGCCTTCATGCGGGAGGCTATATTCTTATCACGGCTTGTCGCGCCGCGTTAATTCGGGCGTTATGCTGCTCATTACACACAGAAACCTTTACACTTGTAAGGCTAAATGAGAAAGGACAAAGAGTATGAGCCAAATGTATGGTGAGAAAGAGTCAGAACATATAAGGCTTGAAAATGAAAAGCTGAAGCTTGAAATCGAAGAACTGAAACGCAAAGGTGGTCTTACGGACAGGATAGAGAAATACATTCCAGTAATTACAGCTTTAATAGCAGTATTAGGGTTTTGGTTCGGTGTTTATCAGTATTTCCACCAGCAGCAGCTTGAAACAGAAAGACAGGCAACTGAGCAAAAAGTAAGGCTACAGAGTTATGAAAGCGAACTGAAACGCGCTAATGATGCAAAAGAATTAGAGTTGCGGAAGCCTTTTTGGGAGAAACAATTAGCCCTTTATTTTGGCGCTTCTGAGGCGGCAGCTACAATTGCGACCTCAAACAATCCTTCTGAGAAACGAGCCGCAGAAGCCAAGTTTTGGAATTTGTATTGGGGGCCTCTCGCCATTGTAGAGGATGCTGGAATGAAAAAACCGGAGGATGCGGTAATAGAAAGTGAAATGGTGAAATTTGGATGGTGTCTTGACGGAACAGAAGAATGCGATCAGACAGAACTGAAGCAACGCTCTCTGTCACTAGCACATAAATTTCGAGAGTCAGTAGGAAAATCTTGGGATGTTAAGTTCGCAGACCTTACGGAAGTGAAAACAAAGAAGTGAAAAAGGTGGTGCGACCACGCAGCATAACAACTCATTCGACCGGAGCGCGAATAGCATTACTTTCATTCGCGAGACTTGGCTCTATCGGCGGTTTGCCGCGCCCGGTTAACTCGGGCGTTATGCCTCTTTGTGAGATGTGAGATATGGGAACTGATAGCATCAAATTATTCAACAAAACACTTGCCGATAAAATCCTAGCAATGAAACGCGGGTCGCTTACACATTTCTTGGAAGAAAACCTTAACAACTTGAGGCAAAAGGAATTTGTCCTAAACCCAATAATGTATGAGTTTGACAAAAATGGCGGTTCTATTACTGATGCGCTTGAAACGCTACTTACCGGTGAATATACGTTCGAATCACTAAAATCAGACCTTGTCCAAGATTTCGCTCTTGGAGATGAAGAAATATATCTCGATTACTGGGGCTGCTATTCTGCCATCTTTAACGGGCATCCTGAAGGTTCAATTTCAAGTCTTGATTATTTACCGGAGCAGGAAGAGGAGACCTTTCTTTTGCTACGTCCTGACCACGTTGACCAAATGATTAAGTCACTCTATAACCACATGGATGATTTGAGTGTCATGGATAAGGAACAAATTGGGAAGGTTGAAAGATCGAGAGATTTCTGCTTCTCTAATCCAAACTATATGGTTGCCTATCTATTCGATTTCTAATGCAGGGCGAGGCATAACAACTCATTCAACGCGAGCGCAAATTGTGTTGCTTTCATGCGCGAGGCTACATTCTGTCTGCGGTTCGCTGCGCCGCGTTAATTCGGGCGTTAGATGCTTACGAGATTGGTAAAAGAGAATGGAACATATTCATCAGCTATGGAACAAGAACATGATTGAAATATACAGTCTGTTAGACATTAACAGGTATTTAAGAGACAGGCCAAAATTTCGTCGTAATCTAGAAGTACTGAATAAGAGTGGTATTGTTCTGTTAGTTGCTTGTTGGGAGTCGTTTGTTGAAGATTTAGCATCACATTCTTTTGATTTCATGCTGTCCAATGCTACCAAGCCGAATGTTTTTCCTACCAAAGTTTTGACTCGGTCGTCAAAGGTCTTTTGGGATTCTAAAGATGAAAGAGGGGTATGGGCATTAGCCGATGTTGGGTGGAGAACTGTCTTAACCTCTCACAAAAGCAGAATACTTCAAGACTATATTGGTAGTTTTAATACTCCCCGCTCTGCCCAAGTTGATGCCCTTTTTGAAATGTTGATTGGATTCAAAAATTCAAGTTCTCATTGGCATTGGAAGAATATGAGTAACAATCAGGCTAAAAAGAAACTAGGGGATTTGATTACCCTTAGAGGTGCAATCGCCCATAGAGTGTCGGCAAGTAAGTCTGTGACAAGAAGAAGTTTCCTTGATTACTGTATTTTTATATCGAGGGTAGGAATGATAACAAGTAATACCCTTCGGGATTTTGTACATAAGCGTGTGGGGGAATATCCATGGCGCGCAATTAAGCTTGAATATGATTGGAAAAAAATCAGCATCTAACAACTCATTCAACCGGAGCGCAGGATAGCATTGCCTTTATCGACAACTTGACTGTAATGGGGTTGAATGCGCGCCCGGTTAATTCGGCATTAGGCGCTAGTAGGTTTTAGTGAAAATGAAAATCTCGATAATATTATTAACTTTATCATTGCTCATTCCCCTGCAGGGCTGCGGTCAGGCGAACAATTCTACTCACACGAGAGTACATACTCATCTGTCTCAGATTATCCGAGAACGCAACTTTGCCCCTCCCCGCGATTGGAAACAGGTTAAATCCTGTGGTGTAACTTTCTATCTTCCTTCTGACTTTCGTGAAAAGAAAGTGCAGGCAGCGAATTCTTGTCCTGGCCAATTTCAAGGCGACTACACTTCTCTCAACCTTGAAGTCTTAGGTATCAGCTTGGATGAAAATGAGAGCCGCAGAAGTGAATACGCAGACAAACCTGAATGTGAATTGAAGAGCCTTCTCATTGATGGTCAGAAGGCAGAGGTAATCACATGCAGTGATGCTGATAGTCTAAATAATTTGACAATCCTGTTTGTTCCTAATATGGGTAAGGGGCGTGGTAGTCTAATTATCAGGTCATATAATCGAGGGACAAGATCACTGTATATATCTCGGATGATATTCGAAACAGTGAAATTTGCAGATTAAGGCGCACCTAACAACTCATTCAACGCGAGCGGAAATAGACGGGCTTTTATTCGTTAACTTGGGTGCTTGGTTCGGCATCTCCCGCTGCGTTAATTCAGGCATTATACCGCTAGTCACTTGCGAAAGCTATTATGACTGAATGTTCAAAGTTGAAAGCTGATCTTGCCCCTCCTGTAGCTGGCTGGACAACGGTCACGTTGAGCGTGGGAGAGCAGCATTATCAGTTCTTCCCGTCGCACGTTCCTTATGATTCCGTCAGCGAATTAGTGAATGCGCTGCTTGAAATCTTGGCTGGCTATCCTAAAGCTATCGTGCGTTGGAATGATGAGCCAGTTGAACATGAGTTCGTATTTATGTCTGAAGGCGAGCGGGTTAATTTCACGGTGTACGAGATTATTGATTCCGTTGTGGCTGGAAAGGTGCGCGATGAGAGGTTTGCTTTTAGCGGCTCCCGATATGATGTTCTGCATCCATTCTGGAAAGGTTTACGTGAAATGCAATCGAAGCAAAGCTTGGAGGAATATGAAAGGCAGTGGCGCGAGCCGTTTCCAGAACGCGACATGCTTGAATTGATGCAAAGAATGAAAGAATTAAAGTTGAATGGTGCTAACACCGGGGCGATATAACAACTCATTCAACGCGAGCGGAATCAGCGTGGATGTCATTCGCGGGCATTGAAGGCTTCTCGCAGGTTCTTCCGGCCGCGTTAATCCGAGCGTTATGCGGCTTCCTCTGATGTGAGATTCATCATATTATTCCGCCATGAAGGTTAAGGAGGTCATCAAAGTGCTTGAAGATGATGGATGGTATTTGGCGCGAACGAAAGGTAGCCACTGTCAGTTGAAGCATCCCACCAAACCGGGAACAGTTACGGTTTCAGGTAAGCCGAGCGTTGATATACCTCCGGGAACGCTCAACAGCATCTTGAAGCAGGCAGGATTAAAGTAAGCGTGAGGTATGAAGAATATGCGTTATGCCGTGATTATTGAAGAAGGTGAGAATAGCTTTGGGGCATATGTGCCCGACCTGCCGGGCTGTGTTGCCGTGGGCGAAACGAAAGAAGAAGCATTGAAGCTAATTGAAGAGGCGATTGAGTTCCATCTTGAAGGTTTGCGCGAAGATGCCCAGCCGATCCCTGAGCCGTCTTCGAGCATTGAATATGTTGGGACGCATGCTACCTACCAAATTTTTAGAGACGCCTCTGGGCAGTGGTGGTGGAATTTGGTCGCCGCTAACGGCCGGATAATCGCCACTTCGAGCGAGCGTTATAAAACCAAGGCTGAATGTTTAGAAGCTATTGAGCTAGTTAAATCCTCATCGGTAGCACCTGTTAAGGCAGCATAATCCTCCGGGAATGCGCCGCATAACAACGGCATGCACCCGACGCCCCATCACGCTGCCTCTCATGCACGCTGAATAGGGGCGCGGGTGATGCCGGGCGTTAGGCTGCAACGTGTTTGGTCATATATAAACTTATGAAATTTATCGGTTTCAAAGACTTCATTAAATTCAGTAGCCTCTGCTTTCTTTTGTTGACTATATTTAGTTGTACCAAGTCAGGTGCTGAATCAAATCTGGCTTCCCCTGCTTCTGCCAACAAAAATGCAGAGGCTCAACCTGCTGCTACATCTTCAGAAATCACTGATCCTACTTGCTGCGGATTAGATTACAATCGTGAGGGTATAGCTCAAGCTTGGCGTCAGTTTACAGAAAGCGGTCAATTTCGGCTCGCCCGCGCCAGTGATATGAATTTTCCTGATGCCGCAAAAAGAGAATGGGGCAGCGATTGGGAAAAAATCAATCGGCCTTTTAATTATGCTTGGGGGAAACGAGGCTTTGATACCGATAAGGATCATCTAGTGGCGATTGCGGTGGATACGACAAGGAATGATGCGGAGCGGTTTGGCTTAGTCATCTTTAGTTCTCTGAGTGGTAGTAATGAATATCGTCCATATTGGCTCTATCGCAACCGTGATCTTTCGAGGATGCTGATTCTTGCTTCTAGTGGCGGTTTAACGCTTAGCGAATATAATGAGGGTGGAACGAGAAAGAGTTGCGATGTGTTCTGGGATCCGCAATCCCAGCGGTATATTTGTAAACCGCCAAGGTCGTGATTATCGGCAATGGCGCAGCCTAACAACTCATTCAACGCGAGCGGAAATAAGCATGTCTTTCATTCGCAAGGATTGAACGTTGTTCGCAGGTGCTTCCCGCCGCGTTAATTCGGGCGTTAGGCGTCTTCTAGAATAGTCTGATATAAACAAGTTATGCGGGGAATGGCGAGAACAACATTACTGCTCATTGGCTGGCTCATGTTCTTGCTATCTTGCTTTCTACCAGTAAGTCTCACCATTGGCGTTGATGCCGGACTTGAACCTCATCGAGGCTTTTCTCACATTTTCTTTTCTTTCATCTCTATCTATCTCATATTTGCGAGTCTTGATTGGAGTGATAAAGCCGAGGTAGTCTTCTTCTTGGGCATTGGAATCATTGGCCTCTTTAACTTGCTAATGCTTATAGCTCCGACCTTGTTGCTGCTGAGAGGTAAAAAATCTAGTTGGGTGCGATGGATTATAGCTTTTGCCGCTCTGTTTGTATGCACAGTCGGATTTCTCATCTTTCAGAATCTTCAGCTTTTATATGGGTATTATGTTTGGTGCTTATCGTTTGTCATTGTTGCCGTTGCCCTAAACAGGAAAGAAAGCCAGATGGCTTTAATTTGAAGTTGTATGATTGGAGCGCCGCCTAACAACTCATTCAACCGGAGCGGAATCAGCATGGATGTCATTCGCAAGGATTGAAGGCTTCTCTCAATGCTTCCCGCCCGGTTAATTCGGGCGTTATGCCGCTAAACTGTTACCAAACGGAATATTGCTCATGAAACCTTATTCTAATCTGGATGCAGTCCTGCAAGATGGTTATTCTTTTAGAAACATGCCAAATTACGGAAGACCGGATGTACAGGACGCTACGATTTCAACTCATCAAATCGGAGAACTTATAGTTCCTTCTGGGGAAATCATTGCCTGCGACCCGTTGATTGGGCCGGATACCCGCTACTACTTCAAGAAAACGGTAACACCTGGACATTATCCAGTTATTGTTAGCGTTGCCAATTTCCAGCCTTCTGGTGAATCTCGTTTTGCTTGTGCAATGCTCAGAATTAGCGACAAATCACCTGTCAGATGGGAAGTTGCATCTATCAACGAACCTAACACTAACCAGACAGAAGACCGGATTTCCTATAGCGTTGATGCTGGAACTGGTTGTTTTATGGATTTAGATGCAGCTCAAGTTCTCGAAGAGTTAACTACAGACGCAGACGAGTTTGAGAGTTGCTGTGATCGAATACTTGCGGAAATGGATAAACATTCATTTGGCAAATATCGGACAGCAGGTTGGGTTAATATGCGAGTAAGCGATGATATTGAGGGGAACATAATTACTTTTTCTTCTGGTTGGGGAGACGGTGGCTACGCATCTTTCTGGGGGTATGATGCGGCAGGCAAATTAACAAGTTTGGTAACCGACTTTGCTCTATTTCCCGACAATGGTGCGGCATAACAACTCATTCAACCGGAGCGCGAATAAGCTTGTCTTTCATCGTTAACTTGCTCGTATCAGCAGTTCATCGCGCCGGGTTAATTCGGGCGTTAGGTGCTTCGCTTTATCAGGAAAGGATATGAAATGAGAACAGATATTTTAATCCATCGTTTTCTTATAATGTGTATTGCCTTTCTTCTCTCTAGCTTTGTTGCCTTGAATGCATTAGCTCTCCAGTCCAAGTCTTCACTCGAACCCAGAATATACTCTTGTGATGAACTCAAGAAATTGTATCCAGAACTTGATAAACTGTCTCATAAGGAGTTGAAGAAGTCCCTATTCGAGAAGTTCCTGTCACAGTATCGAACGTGTCCTATGGAGAATTATACCTATGCTAAGTATTATGTATGTTGCTTCCATAATGATAATAGTGAGCAGGTTAACTATTTGAGGAAATGGGTGGCCGCTTTTGAGAAGAAGCTAAAGAGTAAAGGAAACTAATCGAAGGCTGCTGATAATGAAGGCGCACCTAACAACTCATTCAACGCGAGCGGGATTAGCTCGATTTTCATTCGCGGGGATTGGATGCTTGGTTCGGCATCTCCCGCCGCGTTAATTCGGGCGTTGGGCTTTCTATCGAGGAAAAATTATGCAACAGTTCAGCATTGTCTATGTATTATCGAATCCGGCTATGCCGGGTCTTGTGAAGATTGGGCGAACATCGCACGATGATGCAAATATTCGTATTGCTCAACTATACACAACGGGCGTGCCCGTTCCATTTACGATTGAGTTTGCTGGACGTATACCGAATTCAGAAGAGGTTGAGAAAGCTCTGCACACCGCATTTGCTCCCTACCGCGTAAATCCGAAAAGGGAATTTTTCCGAATCGAACCGGAACAAGCTATTGCAATACTAAAATTGCTTCATACGGAGGATGCAACGGCTGAAATTTTGCAGCAGCCAAATACTCTCGACCAACAATCTGTTGCGGCTGCCGAGCATTTGAAGTCGCGGCGACCTAATCTGAATTTTGAGGAGATGGGTATTCCAATAGGTTCGAATCTTCAGTCAATACATACAGACACAGTAGTAGAAGTTATTGCAGCTAAGAAAGTAAGATTGGGTGATGAAGAGATGTCGCTAACCGCCGCCACTCGGCGTATATACGGGATAGAACATGATATTGCTCCGAGCCCTCACTGGGCATATCAAGGGCGTCCTTTAAAGGAAATATACGATGAGACCTATGGCAACCTTGAGTGATTAGCTCCGCGCGAAAGCCCAACAACTCATTCAACCGGAGCGCGAATAGCGCGGCTTTCATGCGCGAGACTATGCTGGTTATCACGGCTCGTCGCGCCCGGTTAATTCGAGCGTTAGGTGGCTACTAATGACATAACACTCTTATCTGTATACTAGAAGTAATTAATAGCTATGAGATGATGTGCTCGTAAGGTTTATCAACCTATGAAAATAAATGAAGAAAATATTAAGAATAATATTTTGCTCCCGTTGCTTCAGGGCATTGGATTTTCAGCGGGAGATTTAGAATTCGAGTCAAATTTCACGATTCAATTAGGGCGTGGTGTTTATACGGTAAAAGGTGAAGAGACGAAAATTGCCACGGGTAGATTAGATATTTTATGCCGAAGAGATGGAAAACCTTTGTTCTTGATTGAACTAAAGGCTGAAGGAGAAGATTTAACAGATGCAGATAGAAAACAAGGTCTGTCCTACGCTCGCCTTCTTGACCCAATGGCTCCATATGTAATTCTTTCAAATGGACAGCAAACATTAATATACGAGACTTTGAAAGGAGAGGCCATTAATCAAATAGCTAGAGATATAGTGATAAGTGGCTACTATCCTAGCCTTGAATCAGAAATTGGATTGCGCTTCGAAGCGCTCAAGCACTTCGTGGGGTATTCTTATGACAATTTGCTTAATTTTTGTCAGTCGCATAATCAAGCTGCTCTGGAAAAATTTCGGGCACAACCAACTGAAAATATTGATACCCAGATAAAGAAAAAGTACATACCTGAAGCGTATGTCCGCAGAGAAGCGCTAGAGAGCTGCTTTGAGAAATTTATAGAGCAAGACGATAAATGCCTTTTTGCTATAGTTGGCGAATCAGGGACAGGAAAGACGAATACAATATGTCACCTTGTAGATAGTAGTGTTTCCGAGCCAGTACTTTTATATTCGGGCTCATTATTGGGATCTTCCTTTCTTAAGGAAATTAGCGTTGATTTCAACCTAGATTTTTCGCCTCAAGAATCTGAGATCAGTGTGTTGAAGAAGATATCCACGCTCGCCATGAGATATAGCAAATCATTTACGGTCTTTCTTGATGCCGTTGACGAATGGGAGGCGGCAGATAAGGTTTATCAATTAAGCCAA
Source organism: Pyrinomonadaceae bacterium (assembly GCA_036389255.1). Classification (GTDB taxonomy): domain Bacteria; phylum Acidobacteriota; class Blastocatellia; order Pyrinomonadales; family Pyrinomonadaceae; genus JACVRN01. Next base: position 4,477 of record DASVQI010000041.1, on the reverse strand, counting down.
GTAGTAAATTGCCTAAAATTACTTCGAATGAAATTCGTTGTTAGTTGTAAACCTTCAATTTGGCAATCTTTCTTATCTAGGAACGGCATTCCAACAACGATCAACGATAGTCTATTCCCGGAGATACCTGAATTGGCCGATTTTGATAATGCCGAAACTAAAGATGCAGTGACTAAATACGAAAAATGGCTCGGCATCATTCAACTCGACGATATATTTGCAGTGGGGAATATGAATCCTTTTGGGCTACGCGTTGCGTGTGAAGTTGCATACGCTGATAAAATACCGCTTGATTTAAGCAAAGAATCCAGAAGTACCTTAAACAGGTATTTGAAGTTGAAGTTGGAGAAAAGCGCTAACAGCGATCTATGTCTTAGGTTTTTGAATGGTATGAGTAAGTGCCTTTTGGATCGGAATCAAGTGCAGTTATCCGAGGAAAGTCTAAGAAGTGCACTGTCTCTTCGGATTTATGATGATATTCCTCCTGATTTGTTCAATCTAAACATTTTGTATAAATACTTTGATGATGCGAGAAGTACTACCATCGGCTTTTATTTCTCTCTTCTTAGAGATTATATAGTAGCTTTAAATGTTTTGCAGTTAGACAAAATTGAGAATAAGCAAAGATTACAAGTCATTACTTGGAACTTATCAACTTATATTGGTGAAAGCGCAGTTATATATTTTTTTAGAACTGGCGACGATAGTGAACAAATCTCCTGCATTGAGGCTGCTATACAATACGACAGAGATAATCGTAAAGCTGTCTTAGCGAGACTATTAGCTTGGAACGCGGAAAGCCTAAACGAATCAGTAAAGATCAAGCTAAAAGAAAAGATACTTAAGCATTTCAAATATATGTTTGATGAGAATAAAGATAATCTGACCATTGCTAATCAGATAATTGATTCTGTAGAAGGTTTGGTAGAAGTTAGCGGCATTGAGTCTCTGTTAGGTGAGTTCTTCGCAATGCTGATTAAGCACCCCGGTTCGCCATTTATTTATGTTTCACATCGGTTAGCGGCTCTGCTATCAGATATGAACGACGCGTCTACTACAGAATTACTTATCAGTCTATTATCAGAAGAGCCAGAAACAAGCTACGTCCGAAGATACATTATTGAGAGTTTAGAAAATAGAACTGTTCCAAATCGGAAAGAGCTTTTTGTAAGATTGATGGTTGATGAAAGTGCCGACGTTCGAACGTATGTGCGCAGCTGGTATCCCGCTTTGGAGGATTCTTATCTAAGAGATGAGTTAATAAAGATTTTCGATGATTCGAAGAGATCTGGCGTCAAGCAGGATATTGCTTTAACACTTGCACGTTCATCTCTACATGACACAGGCGAAAAGCTTTATAATAGATTCATCACACACGAATTCAGCCAAGATTTAGGGTCGTGGATTTGTAGAAGTATTGCAATGCTGAATTATAAGCCAGCCATTCCTGCATTTATAAAGTTGCTTAAGTTATCTCCTTATTCGGATCAAGCTGGGCATTTATTAATAGCGCTTGGCGATATGCATGCAACTGAAGCAATGCCCGCTTTATTTGACATGCTAGGAAAGGTTGAGAGGAAAGGGGCTAATATATGGTCGACTTGGTTTACTCATGCATTCACTGCAATTGCAACAGAAGAAGATTACAGAAGGTTGGAGGATGTTGCCTCTAACTCTAAGAATAGGTATGCAGTATTTCTGGCGACATTAATAATGGCTGAAGCTGGAAACAGACAATATGATGCTGTAATAAGTAAGTTCGTTACTGATAATAGTATTCCTACTGGGCAACGTGAAGAAATATTCAGCGTCTGGGGACATAGTTTGATTGGCTTCTTAAAAACTAATGGAGTTTGGTATCCGAGCAGTGAGGAGCCTAGTGTATCAATAGAAGTTTTAAGGTCGCTATACTCAATATTTGAAGAGAATAATGAAATGTCCTCGATGGCATTAGGATTACTAATAAACCTCGAACCAAATCCCAAAATGCTTTACACTAAGATCGTAGAGCTACTGCCAAAACTTAAGTCCCATTATTCTTCTCGAGAAATACCTATAGTTAGTCGCCAGCGTCTAGAAAACTTAGCTCCTCTGATTAAACCTTGGCTAAATATACAAATAGCATCTAAATCATTGGTGGAGCCATTCATTCGTAATTGCATAACTTTGGTTGAACTGCTTGGAGACATAACAACTCTAGAAACAATAAGTGCTAACCATGCGAGACTGGAATCTCTTCTCGGTAAAGATTATCTTGAGCGTATCGAACATAAAATTAGAAAATCACAAGGAGAGGTAAGGCTATTTGCGGATTGAGACTATCAATCCCCGATTGAAATACATCTTCCGTCTTGCATTATCAAAACAACGCCACCTAACAACTCATTCAACCCGAGCCCGCGATAGCATTCTTTCCATCATTGAATTGTCCCATAATGTCGGATGCTGTTCGCGGGCCGGGTTAATTCGGGCGTTAGGTGCTTCAATTCGACACATCGTTTAATAGCTAGAGGCATCACTTATGAAAATGTCAGATAAAAAGACTTGGGACAAAATAATCTACGGGCTAATCTATCCGGGATTTCTTGGCTCCATGCTTTATGAGCTAATACCCCCAGACAAATCAAATTTTACATGGGCCTTTTTTATAACACCTGACAATTTCATTCGTTACCTTATTCTTTTCTTTTATTTTCTTGACTTCGCTCACTTATATGGCGACATGGAGAGTGTAATTGAAGATCCAAATAGAAAACCTTTAAGGTATTTTCTATGCGATATTCTAACGTGTTTTGGATACTTGTTCTCATTTATAGCATTGAAAGCTCCACCCAATTATCTAATCACCATCATTGTATTCGGAACTGTCCCTTGGTTATTCCTCTGGTATAAGTGGAAGAATATTGCTGATAGAAAATACTATTTTCCTTATGGTATTGTGACATCTGCTCTCGCGATATACAGATGCCTTTACATAGGGAGGGGCAATCTTCTTCCCTTTAGAGATCAAGATTTAGCCTTGTTAATGATGATAATAAATGTCAGCATTTATTTGACCTATGTTATGAGCTATTATGAAGAAAAATCAGTTCACCTTGATAAAACAAAAGTATATCCAAGGCGAAAGCGCGCCTAACAACTCATTCAACCCGAGCGCTCAATAGCATTCTTTTCATAGTTGCTCTCTGCGGTCTGCTCGAATGCTATATGCTTGCGCCCGGTTAATTCGAGCGTTAGGCTGCGGAAGACACTTATCGCAAGCTATGGCTTATGCGGAAAATCAAGCTAATTCTCAAATTCTTACTTGCGATTTTGTTCGTGCTGGCCGGCTTAAATCATTTCTTTAATACCACATTCTATTTGCGTATCATGCCGTCTTATCTGCCTTGGCATCTGCTATTGGTTTATCTGAGCGGTTTAGTTGAAATCATTCTGGGCATCTTGCTTCTTATCCCAAAGTTTACGCAGTTGGCGGCTTGGGGCTTGATGGCATTGTTGGTCGCGGTCTTTCCAGCTAACGTTCAGATGGTGGTCAATCATGATCTTTTTCCAGAGTATAGTGTCGAAGCATTATGGGTAAGATTGCCGCTTCAAGTTGTCTTAGAGTTGGAGGAATCTGCTAAAGAGGCAGAGGCGCGTGAAGCTAATCGGCGTGATACAACGGATGGCGCAACATAATTAGCGTTAGATTGCTTCCTCTGTTGCAGTACCAGAGTTACACTAAAGCTATGATGAAAAGTATGTTCTGCCCAAAGTGTGGAGCCGGTGACCAGAGTGCGGACTCTTACTGTAAACGTTGTGGCGAATGGTTGCTGGACATGGATACCCTTGCCCAGCCAAGGTTATTTAGAAAATGGACGCGCGAGCAGAAGATCAGAAAGATACGTGTGCTGGAAGCGTTTAGCGCCGGGTTTTCTCTTACTTCTGCCGCCATTATCATCTCTGTCCTAGCAGGCAGCGCCAAAACGCCATTACTTATCTTAGCGGTCTTCTTTTGCTTTATTGTTGCCGCCTATCAGGTGGTTAACTTTTATCTCGGTTACAAATTACAGCAGAGGATAGATCAAAGTCGCACTGAGGGTATGGAAGAAATGAAGGCGGGGGCCAAAACAGGGGGGCGGGTGTTGAGTGCAGGCGATGCGACTCCGTTCGTCGGCGGGCGTAGTGTCGTAGAGGGCACAACTGAACTGTTAGAGCCTTTACCGCGTAAAGCGAAGCGGGATAAGTAAGGAATTCTCGTATCTGCGACGCAATCTAACAACTCATTCAACCGGAGCGGAATCAGCGCGGATGTCATCCGCGAGATTTGAATGCTCGATATGATTCTTCCCGCCCGGTTAATTCGGGCGTTAGACGCTTCATGTTTGGAGGAGTAGCATGAATCAGAAGTCATTCCTATTGTGGATATTGGCCGCCATTCTTCTGCTCGGCTTTTATCATATGGCCATTGCTCAATCTAATGAGTCCAAGCTGCCTC
>DASVQI010000040.1:0-97453 GCA_036389255.1 Pyrinomonadaceae bacterium | reverse complement strand
CATTAGCCGTTACAAGTTATCAAAGACTAGAACTCAGAGATGATAACAAAGAGAGGGGGATTAGAGTAGTGGCTCACTTTGGAACATGAACATGACGATTCACCGCAGAGACGCAGAGAGACGCTGAGATTAGCGCAGAGAGTTGAATGCTTAACTCTCTGCGCCCCCTCTGCGACACTCCGCGTCTCTGCGGTGAATAAATTTGAAGCGCACGGCCTGTTGCGATGAGGTGCCGGGTTGTGCGGTCAAGGGGCAGGGTCGCCGTCAAGCTTGGGAGAGCGGTCGCGGCGACCTTGTTCTTTCAGGCATGTTTACCTTCCATCCTTTTAGTCGCCCGCTATCACAGGCGGCACTGACCTGATGTCAATTTTATGGGAAGCTTTAATTCCACAAAAGAACCTTTTTGTGGAATAGTCTCATGCCTTAAAAAGGATTGTGTTTTGCTGTGGATAGCAGTAAAAGGTTGCCACAGGCTGACAAATACCGCATGACCCGATTTAATTGTAGTTCGGCGTCTTAACTTGCGTAAAATGTTTGAAAGTTTAGGTTGCAATAGTAGAATTACATTGCTTTTGCAGATTTTGAAACTATTAAGGCTAAATCAAGTGCAAGCTGTCTTATTACAAGAGAAGTTAGACGTTACTCAAAAGACTAGAGCCAATATATTCAACTGGCGAGGTCAGTTTACTCCGCAGTTGATCGAATATCTCCTTAGTCATTATTCAAAATCGGGGGATGTTATCGCAGATCCATTTGCGGGAAGCGGTACGGTTTTGCTGGAAAGTATTGTTAAAGATGTAAGCTGCTTCGGCTTTGAGATTAATCCGGCTGCATATGCAATGTCGAAGTTTTACTCGATTGCAAACTTAGAGCGGAGTACAAGAACAGAAATTCTAGATTGTCTAGAGAGTAAAATGATAAGGTTGATTCAGCGATGTGGCAGTTTACCTATATTTAGTGGAGGCGAAACTTATCGTGAACAATATAAGAATTTAATAGAATTCACGGGCAACTTATTCACTGAGCTTGAAAGTAGGATTGAAAAAGTTTTGGCATTGAATATGTTGTTCATAAGTGAAGGACACAAAAACTATGACTTAGGAGCATCTATTCTTGTCTCATTCAACCAGATTAAGAAGTTCGCATTGTCGCTTCCGTTCACAACCCGACCTGTCTCTGCTCATTTAGGTGATGCTCGGACAATTCACTTGCGCTGTCCCAGTCCGCCAAGTCTAATAATTACTAGTCCGCCTTATATCAATGTTTTTAATTACCATCAGAATCATAGGGCAATACTTGAGGCTATTGGCTGGAATATGCTGTCTGTAGCGCAGAGTGAGTTTGGTGCTAATAGAAAAAACAGAGGTAATAGGTTTAAAACTGTCATTCAATACTGCCTAGATATGGAGCAAGCGTTATCTAGCTTCTGGCAGTGTTTACAAAAAAATGGATTGGTCGTGATTGTTATTGGAAGAGAATCTAATGTGCGGAGTTCGCCCTTTTACAATGGTCGAATAGTAAAGGAAATTATGCTAAGTATGGGCGGCTTTGAGTCTGTCTCTGATCATGAGAGGACATTTACTAATAAGTTCGGGGCAAAGATCAAAGAGGACATAATTATTGCAAGAAAAATCGCTCGCGCATCTGATAAGGTCGTGGGCAGAGATGTAGCCGTCGAACACCTGAAGACCGCATTAAAATCTGCAGCCTTAAATGTAAAAAATGACATAGTTGATGCTGTATCGAACGCAAGCTCCGTTATCCCATCTCCTTTGTTCACAGTGAAGGAAGCCTTGCGACATGCCTAGAACCCCTCATAAAGACAAGTTACTTGCAGCTATCAGAAATTCAAAGAGTAGAAACGATGTACCTCTTTTAAGAGAAGCAATTGAGGCTTATGAGATTTGGATTCGGCAACTTGATAACGTAGCAACTACAGGAAGGCAGAAAGTTATAGACCTGACAAGATTGCTCAATGAGTATAAAGACCTTCTGGAAGTTGAGCTTATTGCTCGTAGAGGCTCACCTTTCCTAAAAAGGCAAAAAGGACAACTGAAATTAGATAACTCTGTCATGGAAGAATTCCTGATTCGATTAGTTGACCCTTCAATTCTTGACGCTCTGCCGGATTTCGAGTTGGAGGTAGGCCCTCACAATGCTTTTATGACTTTATCTTTCAGGCCAGCAAATATCTCTAGCCTAAATGAACAACCAGATGTGGTTATCAAATCTAAAGACCAAGATTTTACGATTGGTAAGACTCTTCATTACAAGTTCTCAACCGATTCAACATTTGAAGTTCCCCGAACCGCAGAAGGAGAACTTTTTCTTGCTGTGTTATCTGCTGAGGTCAAAGTGAATCTTGATAAAACAATGTTTCAGGAATGCTGCGGGACTGCCTCTCGACTAAAGCGGGGATGTCCTTCTGCCAAATACTATGTATTAGTTGAGTTCTTAGATATGGAGGCAGAGGATAGTAGATTAACCGATGTAGACAATGTCTTTTTGCTTCGCCATGCTAAAAGGCTTCCTTCTAATAAAAGAAGTATTTATGAAGAAGTGAGAGATCAGCATAGAGATTTTCCGATTGATGGAGAAGTTGTTTATCGGTTTGTGCGAGAGATACAGGACTTTATTGAAGCTGTCTGGCACGATCCCGCAGAAGCATTAAGGCGAGGCTCATTCGTTTGAAATAGAAATGGTAATTCATCATGTGAGACTATGAGTAACACACCGCCCAACAACTCATTCAAACAGAGCGAAAATAGCTTGATTTTTCATTCAACAACTTTAAGGGTCAATATAATATTTCCCGTCGGTTAATTCGGGTATTATGACTGTGAGTGTCCCGTATCAAGAGGATTTTTTGACCATTAGCGCTGTGTAGCGACGGGGCTTCAGCCTTCATTTACTTCCGGCAAGCGGACGTTGCGGTAAATCTCAGCGACGCTCAAAGAGAGAGCGACGGACGCGAACTCTAACTCGTCTTCCGCGCCCGTAAAGACAGAGACTTCCCAGTCGCTGCCTGTGCGCCTGTAGACTTCCACGCGCATCTCGTCCTGCGACACCAGCGCGTACTCCTCTAAAGACGGCACACTCTTATAAGCGGCCATCTTTTCATGCCTGTCAATGCGCTCCGTGGAAGGCGAGATAACCTCTACGATAAGACGCGGCTCCGTGCGAAAGTAGGCATCCCCGCCCTCGGCATCGCACGTCACTACCACATCCGGGTAATAGAAGACTTCGGGCGCGACCTTAATCTTCATGTCCGAGATAAAAGGCTCGCAAGGCCCGTCGCCAAGATGCCTCAATAATCGCGCATAGATATTTCCCGCTATGCGATTATGCCTGTCGCTTGCCCCTGCCAGCGCATAGACCTCTCCGCCCACGTACTCGTGGCGCACCGCGCTCTCAAGCTCTCCGGCCAGATAATCCGCCACGCTGATATATGTCTTGTGCCTGCGCTGGCTCATAGCGGAATCATCTTACTGCTTTTCTCCGGTGTAATGAAGAATCTTATTACTTGCCTGCGCCGTCCGGCTTGATGATTTCGGGCATGCGGTTGAGGTCTATCTTGGCAGGCTCTACCTGTTCGGGGATGAACGACCTGTCCATCAGTTCCGACATGGGTATCTGGCGGGAGATGAAGCCGAGGCTGATGCCCATGTCTAGAATCCTCTGCATCTCTATGTCCGTGGGGTTCAGGTTGCGGTAGGTGACGCGGTCAGGCGGCTGCGTCAGGACGTACTTTAACAGCTCTTTGTCCTGCCGGAAGTAGGGCGAGACGAGCGTGGCCGCGCCTTCGCGGTTGCGCTCGGCCCATTCGCCGCTCTCTACTATGCCGCGCACTAGGTCGCGCACTACTTCGGGCCTTTCGCGTATGAGGTCTTCGTGGACTACAAGACAGCAGGAGATGTAGTTGGGCCAGATGTCCTTGGCGTAATAGAGCACGCGCCCGTAGCCTTCAAGCTCCGCTCTGGCGCAGAAGGGCTCCGCGACTATGAAGCCGTCAACGGCCTTCGCGGAGAGCGCGGCCGTCATGTCGGGCGGAGGCATCACTACCAGATTAATCTCTTCGGGCCGCACGCCCTGGTCGCGCATCATTTTATTGAGAAAGAAGTTCTCGTTGCTGAAGGGGCTGGGGATGGCTATGGTCTTGCCGCGCAGGTCGCGCAAGTCTCTGGCCGGGTCTTCCTTTCGTATAACAAGCTGCGAGCCGTCCCTGTGGCCCAGCGCTGTAATCTTAATAGGCACTCCCTGCTCGCGCATCTTCATGGCGAGCGGGACGGTCAGGAATCCGGCCAGCAGCTTTTTCGTCTTGAGCGCTTCGACAATTGTGGGAAACTCCGTGAAGCGCATGGCGTCGAAGCGCGTCCCCGTCGTTGTGGTCTTTGAAGCGTAATCCGTGACGGGGCAGGTCAGGTGACAGGTGACGGGGATAAAAGCTACGGTCAGGTCTTGGCTCTGGCCCGTGGCAGGGGCTTGATGAAATTCCTCCTGCTCGTGGCTGCGTGGCTTTTGCAGCGAGCGGTAGCGGAGCAGCGAGAGCAGCGAAAGAAAGAGAAGGACGCCTACGCCAATCTTCAGAGCATTCGAGCGGAACATTATCCGAGAGTAAATTAAGAGATGTGGGCAGTCAAACCTGAGGCGGAAATAGCAGCGTCCTATCCTTGCCTTATGAGCATTCGGTGCGGACGGAAATGTTTATTCCTGCCGTGGCGCAGAGCCGTCGTCAGAGACGCCGAACCATCTGGATAGAATCCTGCGTATAAACTGCGCAATGATTACCTGCATGGTGCCTCCTTTGTTCGAGAGGCAACTATAGGCTTATCACACCGATGCTTTCCGTTCGGTAACGTACTTTACAGAGTGGTATTTATCGCGCACTCGGGCTCATTTAACGGCCTCTTTTGACGAGTTAATATACTCGACGGCGCGGTTTATCTGCTCGCTGGAGCCCATCAGGACAAGCACGTCGTCGGCCTGAATACGTAGCTGCGGGCCGGGATTTATCTCCGTCTCTCCTTCATGCACGGCCGCGACCACGGTCACGCCGGTCAGGCTACGCAACTTAAGCTCGCCAATTGTCCTGCCGACGGCGGGCGAGCCCGCCTCTACAATCAGGGTTTCAGTCTCGGCCCCTGCGAGAGCATCCGCTATGTCGTGCATCTCCACGGGCGCAACCGAGGGCGAGCGAAGCATCTGGTAACCTTCGCTTCGTACCTCTCCGACCCGCCTATGTATGACGTGGCGCGGGATGCCGTATTCTTTGAGCACGCGCGAGAAGATTTCTATGCTCGTCTCGAACTCCTCCGGTATCACGTCGTTCGCGCCAAGCTCAAGCAGGTCATGAAGCTCGGACATGTAGCGCGTGCGTACTATGATGTGAATCTCAGGGTTCATCTGGCGGGCAAGCCAGACCGTGTGACGGGCCGCCACAGGGTCTGAGATGGCAAGCACGAGTATGCGCGCCCGCTCAATTCCTATGTGATGCATGACCTCCTTGCGCGTGGCGTCGCCGTAGACAATACGCTCGCCTTCTGCGCGAGCGGTGCGCACGGCTTCGGCATTCAGCTCCATAATCAGGTAAGGCACGCTTGTTCTGCACAGCACCTTTGCCAGATTGCGACCGTTCAAGCCGTAGCCGACTATGATGATGTGTCCCGTCAACTCCGTCTCTTCCGGCGAGAAGCCGTCAACCGTGGGCTCTAGCAGCGAGCCGGGCGAGAGCAAGGATTGCAGCGCGTAGCCAATGCGCGGCGCGGCCTTTATGAGAAAGGGCGTGAGAATCATGGAGAGGATGGAGGCTGCAAGGAATCGCTGGTAATCACCCAGAGACAGCAGCCCTTCAGGCAATCCCGTCTTGGCCAGTATGAAAGAGAACTCGCCTATCTGCGCCAGACCCAGCGCCGCCATTGTCGAAATCCGCAGCGAATAGCCGAGCAGACGCACCGCCAGCAACACCAGCAGGGCTTTGCCCAGAACCAGCGCGGCGACCCACGCCATGACCACAGGCAGGTCTGACCACAGGGCGCTCAGCGAGAGAAGCATCCCTATGGAGATGAAGAAGAGGCTGTTGAAGACATCTCTGAACGGCAGTATGTCCGCGACTATCTGGTGGCTGTACTCGGACTCGGACAGCATCATGCCTGCTATGAACGCGCCGAGCGCCAGCGACAATCCGAACTGCGAAGTGAGCCATGAGGTGCCGAGGCTCAACAGCACTACCGAGATGATAAAGACTTCCGGGCTTCGAAGGCGCACTATGTGATAAAGCAGGTAAGGCACAACCTTTCGCGCCGTGAAGATTATGACGGCTATGACGGCGACGGCCTTTCCGACCGCAAGACCTATGCTTGCAACGGACAGCCCTTCACGACCGCCGAGGATAGGAACCATCAGCATCATCGGCACTATGCTCAAGTCCTGAAAGAGCAGAACGCCTACGCCCGCGCGGCCGTGCGGCGCGTCTATCTCCGCCCGGTCTATGTAGCTCTTGAGCACTATGGCCGTGGACGAGAGCGCAAAGAGAAAGCCGAAAAAGATGGCCTGATTAAAGGGACGACCGAGCAGATGAGCTATAAGCGTAACCAGCGCCGTGGTCAGTACAACCTGCAAGCCGCCTCCGAGCAGGACGAGCCGCTTCATCTCCATAATGCGGCGCAGCGAGAACTCCAGCCCTATAGTAAACAGAAGCAGCACGACCCCTATCTCGGCCAGCACCTCTATAGCATGCGCGTCCTTGATGAGCCCTAGCCCGTAAGGGCCTATCAGGACGCCCGTTATCATGAAGCCGACTATCGTGGGCAGTCTAAGACGATTGAAGATGAATGCTATGGGCACGGAGGCGAGCAGAAGCAGAAGTAAATCCTGTAGAAGGGGAAGAGAATCCGGCATGACTTGCTCCTATATATCTGGTGCGTCTGAATAAACTCCGGCCCCCAAGTCGCGCTCGAAAAGAGAAGCCGCGCTAGCGTAGGCCGGGCAGAATAAAAGTAGAACTCCGATTAATTAAGCAGTCTATCAGAAGTCGGAGAAAGGCTCACATAGACATAAAGCAGTCACGGGGCATAAGAATGTCGCCCGTAACTGCTTTATATTGACGAGACCTGTTCGCTCTCTTGAACGGTCAGGCCGAATTTTACCCGCCCTTACTTTAGAAGAGCTGAAGGTTCAGTATCTGTTGCAGTATGGTGCTCAGTATATTGGCTGTGCCGTTTGAGTAGCGGCCATACTGCGAGCGCCCGTAGTATCCGTCCTCGTAGCCCCTGCGGAAGCCTTCGCGGAAGTAGTAGCGGTACTCTTCCGAATCTACGTAGTAACCGTTGTACCCGTAGGAGGCATCCTGATAGGCGTAAGAGTCCTGATAGCTTCCGCCGTTCCACCTGTCCTCACGGTCTGCCTGACCTGCGCGGAAGCCCTGCTCGTACCCGTAGTTGATTGCCTGCCTGAGCATCTCAGCGCCGTACTGGTTCGTCTCGTAGTACCTGCCGCTTCTGGAGTAGCGGTAGTTTTGAGACGAGTAGTAGTACTGGTCATCGTAGCGTTGGTTCTGTAGACGATACTGCTGCTGGCGTATGTATTCCTGATACTGCTGCTGGTAACGCCATTGAGCCATGCGCCTCTGACGCTGTAGGGCCTGCTGACGCTGTAGCGCTATGCGCTGCTGCTGCTCTAGCTGCTGACGATATACGTAGGCGCGCTGCTCGCGCTGCTGCTGCCAGATGGCGCGCTGTCTATCCGTGACAGTGCGTTGCTGCTGAATCTGTCGCTGCTGTATCTGGTTCTGGCGCTCTGCGCGCTGCTGCTGTTGCTGTATGCGCTGCTGCTGGCGCTGCTGGTATATCTGCTGCTGCTGATTCTGTATCTGCTGCTGCTGTTGAACGGCGCGCTGCTGTTCAATCTGTCGCTGTCGCTGCTCGGAGCGCTGCTGCTCTACCTGCTGTCGCTGCTGTTGCTGGGCCGCCCGTATCTGCTCCAGACGCTGCTGGCGCTCCTGTTGCTGCTGTTGCTGTTGGGCTGCGCGTTGCTGCTGGCGCTGTTGCTGCTCGGCATCCTGAGCCTGTCGGCGTTGCTGCTGCTCGGCCTGACGAGCTTCCTGCTGCTGGCCGCGCTGCTCAGAGCGCTCTTGTTGTCTTTCCTGCCGCTCCTGCTGACGCTGTTGTCGTCTCTCCTGCCCGCGCCCCTGCGCGTAGACCATGCCGCTTGACCCCGCCAGCGACAGAACGCCTATCACAGACGAGATGAGCAATCGCTGAAAATAATTTACTTTCATTGCCTTCCCCTTCAGTCTTTAGAACCCAAATTGATTCCGTTAAATGAGTGCAAGTCTCATTCCATCATCGAATCTATGAATACACTCGATTTCTAACTCGCAAAACCGGCCCGCCGACACCGCATCGTACATACATATTCCATATGGTGTTAGCCCTATATACACAGCGCTTTAAGCTCCGATACCGCACTAAAAACTGCAAAAGTCGGAAGCCAGTCCGCTTTATACTTTCCGGCAGACCGGCTTCCGACTTTTTACAGGTTATCTAACACGCACGCGGCTTATCAGTCTTGTTTGCGTTCTACCGTTAGGCAGGTATCTGACCTGATATGTCTCGCGGAAGATTCGCCTTCCGTAACGCACCAGACGGGTCTGCGTTACGATTCGTGCGCGCCTGTTGATGCGTCTGCCAAATATGCCCGAACGACGCAACTGAGCCGCAGAGCTGCTGGCTGTAATGGTAGTTGCGGCAGAGGCCGATTTATCAGCCGCCTCCGCGGACGAGGCGACAAACACGATTGACGCCAGTGAAAGTGTAAGTGCAAGTATTTTCTTCATCTTTATCCCCCTTAACGGAAAAAACATAAGCCGGACGCACCCGTGGCTTTTTAATTCGCCCAACGGGAGAGTCCGACCTGATTATTAAGACGCCGATTAGGAAAGGGGAGTTACAACAATTTCTTCAGCTCAGTTGATGTGAGCCTGTTTCATGTCTGGCTTGATTTCGCAACGCGTGGGCCGCACAACCTCTCCCGGCATCAATAGCTGTAGCAATATCAGGAATGGGCCTGTATAATCTATTGATTCCCCCATAAGTCCCTAGAACTCTACTTTTATTTAACGTCGTCAAAAGAATATCTATGTCCACTGAGCCCCTATCTGAAGAGCAGGCTGAGAACAAAGCACCTGAGGAGCGTGTTGCAAATTTGCAAAACCCTTCATTTGCTCCCTTCTGGCTGTCGGCCATCATAGAGTCTGCCGAGGACGCCATCATCAGCAAGTCGCTCGAAGGCATCATTATGAGTTGGAACAAGGGGGCCGAGCGCATCTTCGGCTATAAAGCCGATGAGATAATCGGAAGGCCCGTCACGGTTCTGATTCCTCCAGACCACATTGACGAGGAGCCTCGCATACTGGCCCGGCTCAGGGTGGGCGAGCGCATAGAGCACTACGAGACGATAAGGGTTCGCAAGGACGGCAGGCTCATCAACATCTCTCTGACCGTATCACCCATCAGGGATGCCACGGGAAAAATCATAGGAGCCTCGAAGATTGCGCGCGACATAACGGAGCGAGTGCAGGCAGAGGAGGCTCTGCGCCGCAGCGAGCAGGAGCTTTCGGACTTCTTCGAGAACGCTGTAGTCGGGCTGCACTGGGTAGGGCCGGACGGCAGGATTTTACGCGCCAACCGCGCTGAGCTTGAGATGCTCGGCTACACTGCCGAAGAGTACATAGGACATCACGTAGCAGAGTTTCACGAAGACAGCCATGTCATCACGGACATCCTGCGCCGCTTGCAGTCGGGCGAAGTGCTGCACGAGTACAAGGCGCGGCTCAAATGTAAGGACGGCTCGATTAAGCACGTGTTGATTGACTCAAGCGTCCTGTGGCAGGACGGCGAGTTCGTACACACTCGCTGCTTCACGCGAGACGTAACCGAGCGCAAGCGCCTGCTTCAACTGGAACAGGAGGCGCGCGAGGAGTCCCAGACCATTAATAAACTCGGCCAGATAATCTCGGCCGAGCTAGACCTGCACAAGATAGTTCAGGCCGTGACGGACGCCGCGACCGAATTGACCGACGCGCGCTTCGGCTCCTTCTTCTACAACGTGCTTAACGAAGAGGGCGCGAGCTACATGCTCTACACTTTGTCGGGCGTGCCTAGAGAAGCCTTCGAGCATTTCCCTATGCCGCGCGCCACAGACCTCTTCGGCCCGACCTTTCGCGGCGAAGGCGTCATGCGTATAGATGATGTGAAGCTAGACCCGCGCTACGGCAATAACTCGCCCTACTTCGGCATGCCGGAGGGGCATCTGCCCGTCACAAGCTATCTGGCCGTGCCCGTTATTTCGCGCTCAGGCGAAGTGCTAGGCGGCCTCTTTTTCGGCCACCCGGAGGCGGGCGTCTTCACCGAGCGTCACGAGCGTATGGTGAAAGGGCTTGCGGCGCAGGCCGCAATCGCAATGGACAACGCGAGGCTCTATGAGTCGGCCAAGCGTGCGCGTGCGGAGGCCGAACGTGTAGCCACAGAGAACGAGCGCCTTTACAAGGAGGCGCAGGAATCCAGCCGCCTTAAAGATGAATTCCTAGCCACCATCTCTCACGAGCTGCGCACGCCCCTGACGGCCATACTCGGCTGGGCTCACATGCTCAGAACAGGGCAGTTCAGCCGGGAATCCGCGCTCAAGGCGCTTGAGACGATTGAGAGAAACGCACGCGCGCAGGGACAGCTCATAGACGACCTGCTGGACGTTTCGCGCATCATCACGGGCAAGCTCAGGATAGACGTCAGGCCCGTTGACCCGAACTCTTTTATTGAAGCCGCAATCGAGGCCGTAAGACCCGCCGCAGAAGCCAGAGGCGTGCGCGTGCAGAAGATTATGGACACGGGCGTAGTCTCCGTCGCCGGTGACCCCATAAGGCTGCAACAGGTCGTCTGGAATCTTCTGTCGAACGCCATCAAGTTCACGCCTAGAGGCGGGCGCGTTCAAGTCAAGCTGGAGCGCGTGAACTCTCACATAGAGATAGCCGTGAGCGATACGGGCTCGGGCATCTCATCCGATTTTCTACCGCACGTCTTCGACCGCTTCCGACAAGCTGACCAGCGCACCACGCGCCAGCACGGAGGCATGGGGCTCGGTCTTTCAATCGTGCGCCACCTTGTAGAGCTTCACGGCGGAACCGTGAGGGCGGAGAGCGAGGGGCTAGGCAATGGCTCTACCTTCACGGTGCTTCTGCCCGTAGCTCCGGTTTATGCTTCCGAGATGGCAACCGAGCGCGTGCATCCTGCTGCGCGCGATACTCTGCCTTCCTATGAATGCGCGGAGAGGCTCGACGGGCTGCGCGTGCTTGTCGTAGACGACGAGCCGGACACGCGCGAGTTGTTGAAGGCAGGGCTTTCCCAATGCGGTGCCGAAGTCTCTACAGCCTCGTCCGCGTCCGAAGCTCTTGAAGCAATCGAAGCCGCTCCGCCCGACCTTCTAATCAGCGACATAGGGATGCCGGACACGGACGGCTACGACCTGATAAGGAGAATCAGAGAGCTGAGCGCCGACAAGGGCGGAAGGGTTCCGGCCATAGCCCTGACCGCTTATGCCAGAACCGAAGACAGGCTTCAGGCGCTCAGGTCAGGCTACCAGATGCACGTGCCAAAGCCTGTGGAGCTTGCAGAGCTTGTCGCAGTCGCGTCGAGTCTGGTGCAGCGCGACGGTTGATTGGCGAGAGAAAAGAAGAGAACAAAGACACGGCTTTGCGTGAAGCCCGTTTAATTATCAAGGTGGGAAGAGAGGGCTACGGAGTGGCTGAGATTTTAATCGCAGAGGATAATGAAGACCTGCGCGATATGCTAAAGGAACTGCTCGTAGCCAACGGCTACGGCGTGCTGGAAGCCGTGGACGGTCAACAGGCTGCCAGCCTTGCGCTCAGCGAACGCCCCGACTTAGTCCTCATGGATTTGGCGCTGCCGGGCACGGACGGCCTCTCTGCGGTAGCAGAAATCCGCAAGCAGATTCCCATAGCAGAGATGCCGATTATCATCGTGTCGGCGTACGACAAGCTGGAGTATCGCACGGAAGCCATAAGCGCCGGATGCTGCGGCTACATGACCAAACCCATAGACCCGACCGCGTTGCTTCACACAATCAAGCTGCTTCTGCCTGCGGAAGCTTAGACTCACCGCCGCCGCCAGAGACACACAAAGAGAGAGAGACGCTAATGCCTGCGCTTGAGCAATTCATCTCTCTCTCTGCATCCGTGCCGTTGTAGCTTCTACGTTCGCGCTCTTCACTATGACCGAAGCACGAACCTTTTTTTGACCGATTCCGTCAGACTGATTACGGCGACCATCCCGCCTTTCCCTATTTTCTTAGTAATTCCTTAGCCTTCCCGGCTTCTCTTCTGCTGGCACGTGACTCGCTAATGTGATGTCTGCCCAGCCTGCGCCCGGCAGGATATTTAAGAGCGCAAGCATCATCGAAAAGAGCCTCCTCTTCGTGAAAACGGGAAAGAGGCATGCACTTACCAGCCTAAATCCCTCCGATGCGCGGGACATGGTAGTGGGAGTTCCCGAAGGATAGAAGATGAATATCTCGACACAGTTCACCCGCGCGGCGCGATTAACGGCCCTGCTCTTAATCGCCGCTCTCACGGCAGCCACTTTTTTGAGCCCGGCAGGCAGCGCACAGTCCGGCAACTCTTCCGAACAAAAATCCAAAACGTCTGAGAGGCGCTCGAAGGGCGAAAAAGTATCCGAGGCTTTGCGAGAGCGCAGGCAGAACGCAGCCGCAACAGACGAGACGGCTCAAGTCATTCTTCAGCTCACGGGCGAGCCCGGCGGGCGTTTGAAGTCGCTCCTGAGCCGCAACGGAATCAACGTCAAGGCCGAGCTGGCAGAGCTTGGCTCGACCGTAGTTGAGCTGCCCCTGAGCGTGCTGGATGAGTTGTCCGAGTTCGATGAAGTCCATTTCATCTCGCCTGACAGGGAAGTTCGCCTCTTCGGCCACGTTGAGAACGCGACGGGCGCTTCTAATATGCGAGCGCAGTCGGGCAATAGCGGCATCAAGGGCAAGGACATGAACATAGCCGTCCTTGATTCCGGCATAGACAAAGACCATCACCAGATAGGCAGCCGCATTGAAGCGCAGCTCGACTTCACCGGCGAAGGAATATTCGCAGACGTTTACGGCCACGGCACGCACGTAGCCTCTCTGGCCGCAGGCGCAGACCACGTCGCGCACGGCGCATACACGGGCGTCGCGCCCGACTCCAAGGTGATAAACCTGCGTGTGCTCAACCGCGACGGTCTGGGCTCCGTCTCGAATGTCCTGAAGGCTCTCAACTGGATACTCGCGCCGGTTGACCCGAACAAGCCGCTCGGTGAGAAGAACTATCAGAAATACAGGATTAAGGTCGTCAACATGAGTCTAGGCGCACCGGCCATAGATTCTTATCTGGACGACCCGCTCTGTATAGCCGCTCGCCGCCTTGTCAACGCCGGGCTCGTAGTCGTAGCCGCAGCCGGAAACGACGGCAGCAATAGTTTGGGCCAGAAAATCTACGGGCGCATACATGCTCCCGGCAATGAGCCTTCCGTGATAACGGTCGGCGCGGCCAACTCCTACGGCACGGACACGCGCGCCGACGACGGCGTCACGACTTACAGCTCACGCGGCCCGACCCGCAGCTATCGCACAGTCAACGGCGTCAAAACCTACGACCACATCATCAAGCCGGATTTAGTTGCGCCCGGCAACAAGCTCGTCGCGGCAGAGGCCAGAGACAACAGGCTCGTGGCAGTCAATCAGAAACTCGATTGCACGCCGGGCAGCAACTCGAATCACAAGATGATGAGGATGAGCGGAACCTCCATGTCCGCGCCGATAGTAGCTGGCGCAGCCGCTCTCTTGCTCCAAGCAAATCCTAAGCTGACGCCGAACATGGTCAAGATGATTCTGATGTACACGGCGCAGCCTCTTGCTGGCTACAACATGTACGAACAGGGCGCGGGACAGCTCAACATAGAAGGCGCTGTTCGCCTTGCCAAGCTGGTGCGTACAGACCTCACCAATTCGACCAAGCTGGGCACTCCGCTTTTGACTTCGAGCACGCTGCCCGCCCCCTACACCACCGTTGACGGCTATACCTTCGTCTGGTCGCAGGGCATGTTCATGGGACGCGGCTACGCCACCGGCACAAATCTCATCACGAAGTATCAGAAGATTTATAACTTGGGTGTGATGGTTTCCGACGGCGTGGTGATGGGCGATGGGGTGATGGTGGCGGACGGAGTCATGGTCTCTGACGGCGTGATGGTCTCCGACAACATTCTGACCAGCACGGGCGTAGTGATGGGCGACGGCCTCATCTTCCTGCACGGCTTCAAGCTCTACGGCGTAGTGATGGGCGACGGTGTGGTCATGGGCGATGGCGTGGTGATGGGAGACGGCGTTGTCATGGGTGACGGCGTGATGGTTTCCGACGGAGCCACTGCATGGGCCTTGACGATTCTGACCAAAGGAGACAACACCGCAGGGATGCCTGTAGCGCTTGAGGACGGCACAGTGCCGTAAGCCCGAAGGGAGGAAGTGGCCCGCCGGGCAGCCTTCTTAAATAAGCCTCTGTCTTAACAGTCAAGTTGATGTGCGAATCGGTCAGCGCGGCAATCGAAGTCTGCCACGTTGACCGATTCGCGTCTTCAGCATAACCCTCTCAAAGCCTCATTTCCTGAGCAAATCCGCCAATCTTCAACGCCGGGCTCAGGTGGCATGTCAATCGCTAACTCTACCCGGCAGGACAATAGGCTCTTGATGCTGACTGTCCTGCCCGGACGTCGCGCCATAATTTCGGTTCACACAAGTTAAGAGCGAGCCCTTTGAGTAAACAGAGATTCAACAAGCCTTTCATGCGGCTGATTGTCGCGGCCGGTGTGGTCGTCTGCGGCTACAGCATCTTTCTGCTTCCGCTCACGCTCATAGACTTTCGCTTTCTGATACTGGCTGCGGCGACAATCTGCTTCGGCTCTCGCATAGGCATAGAGTTCTCCAAGCATAAGAATCAGATTACCGTCTCGGACTGCTTCATCTTCCTCACGCTGTTGCTTTATGGACGGGAGGCTGCCGTGCTACTGGCGGGCGCTGAAGCGCTCTGCTCGTCTCTTCGCTTTACGCGGCTCTGGTTGACCAGAAGCTTTAACGCCAGCCTCACCGCCCTCTCAACCTTTGTCACGGCAACTCTGGCCTTCCACATCTTCGGGCCGCTAGTTGAGCTTGGGCGCGGCTCTATGACTGGCAACTTCGTGACGGCCATCTGCTTTCTGGGCGCTACACAGTTTCTGGTGAACACGGGGCTGGCCGCTTGGCGCGAAACCTTTAAGCTTAACCTTCCATTCCTGCACACATGGAAGACACACTTTCTCTGGACTTCGGTTTCGTATCTGGCGGGAGCTTCCGCAGCAGGCATCACGGTCAAGCTGGTCAACGGCAATGGCTTTTATGCTTTCATGGCGATGATTCCGATTATCGGCATCATCTATTTCACCTACCAGTCTTACCGCAAGCAGTTGGACGCCACGCAGAAGCACGCCGAGCAGGCCGAGCGTCACGCCGAAGAGCAGAGAATCATCAGCCAAGCGCTCAGAAAGAGCGAGGAGCATTTCCGCTCAGCCTTCGATTATGCGGCGGCAGGCATGGCGCTCGTAGGCACGGACGGAAGCTGGCTGAGCGTCAACCGCTCGCTCTGCAAGCTGCTCGGTTATTCCGAGCAGGAACTGCTTCAGATGAACTTCCAGTCCGTCACGCACCCGGACGACCTTGGCGATAGTCTTGCCGACATGTACCGGATGCTGGAAGGCCGACTCGTCAACACCATGCGCGAGAAGCGCTACATACATAAGCAGGGGCACGTGGTGTGGGCTACCATCAGCACGTCAAGCGTCTTCGACGAGCACGGCAAGCCCATGCACTTTATCCTTCAGGCACAGGACATAACCGAGCGCAAGCAGGCCGAAGAGCAGCTTCATCACGCGGCCTTTTATGATTCGCTGACGGGCCTTCCCAACCGCGCTCTCTTCACAGAGCACCTGCAACTTACCATCAATCGCTCGAAGCAGTACCCGGAGCACATGTACGGCGTGCTTTTTCTGGACATAGACCGCTTCAAAAACATCAACGACTCTCTGGGCCATGTAGTGGGCGACCAGCTTCTTAAAGCAGTGGCGGAGCGGCTGGCCCGTTGCGTGCGCCCCGAAGATACTGTCTCGCGCTTCGGCGGCGACGAGTTCGCCATACTCTTAAACGGCATCAATCACTCGGCGGACGCCCTCGCCATCACCGAGCGAATCCTTCGTGCCATAGAAGCGCCCTTTAAGCTGAGCGGCTACGATGTCTTCACCAGCACCAGCATCGGCGTGGCTCTTTCGACCATAGGCTACACCGGCACGGAAGAGATACTGCGAGACGCGGACACGGCCATGTATCGTGCGAAGGAGCAGGGCAAGGGACGCCTCGAAGTCTTCGATAAGGTGATGCACGCGCGGGCCATAGCGCGGCTGCAACTGGAGAACGACCTGCGCCACGCGCTTGAGCGCAGGGAGTTCGAGGTCTTCTACCAGCCAATCATGAATCTGGAAGAGGGTAGCCTCTCAGGATTCGAAGCGCTCATTCGCTGGCAGCATCCCGTGCGCGGCCTAGTCTCGCCCGTAGAGTTCATCCCTGTGGCCGAAGACACTGAGCTGATTATCCCCATAGGCCAGTGGGTGCTTCTGGAAGCCTGCCGGCAGGTGCGCGAGTGGCAGTCAGCTTTCCCTTCCGAGAAGCCTCTGACCATCAGCGTCAATCTCTCCGGCAAGCAGTTCAAGCAGCCTGACCTCGTCGGACAGGTCAAGCGGATTCTCTACCAGACCGGGCTAGACCCGCACTGTCTCAGGCTGGAGATTACAGAGAGCATGGTGATGGAAGACGCGGAGTCGGCAATCGCCATGCTCAGACAACTGCGCTCGCTCAACGTCCAGTTGAGCATAGACGATTTCGGCACGGGCTATTCCTCGCTCTCATACCTGCACCGCTTCCCCGTCAACATATTGAAGGTGGACAAGTCCTTCGTGATGCGTATGTCTATTGACGAGGAGAGTCTGGGGATTGTCGAGACTATTATCACGCTGGCCTCCAAGCTCAGGATGCAGGTCGTGGCCGAAGGCATAGAAACCGGCGAGCAGTGGAACAGGCTCAAAGCATTGCAATGTCAGTACGGGCAGGGCTTTCTCTTCTCCGAGCCCGTGCCTGCTGCCGAAGCCGAAGCGTTGATAAGCAACGAGCGGCAGAGACATTTAAAGCCGGATGAGAACGTCATCACGCAAGACGACGCAGACCTGCTCATCGGCTCTTATTCAATGTAATACAGGCGCAGCATCTCCATCCATCCCGGTCGTCAGCGCGGCGTTCGGCCGGCTCAAAACTCACAGTCCCGCCGTCAGAGACTACATTCCGAAGCCGATTGTCATAGCCTTTTTCTTCCGCCTGATGTTATAGAGTTCATGTGCTTCTCAAATTAAAGACCAGACTGCCAGCGGATAGAACGCGAGCATCATCATTTTGTCTTCTACACCGTAAGCTGATGTGATGGCCGAAACTTCCAGCCGCCAACTGCTACGAGTCTTAGGCGTAGGCTTCGGCCTTGCGGTCATAATCGGCAACACGATAGGCGCAGGCATCCTTCGCACGCCGGGCGAAGTCGCGGCGCAGTTGCCGAACGTGTGGCTGTTTCTGGGCGTGTGGGTAGCGGGCGGGCTTTATGCTCTACTGGGAGCGATTTCGCTCGCGGAGCTTGGCACTTCGATACCGCGTTCCGGCGGTCAGTACGTCTTCGCGCGCCGAGCGCTTGGGGACTACGCTGGCTTTATAGTCGGCTGGAGCGACTGGCTCTCTACGTGCGGGACGACCGCAGCCGTTTCCATAGTCATAGGCGAATACCTTGGCGTGCTCTTTCCCGCTCTCGCAGGCCGAACCGTCACGATTGCGTCTGCGGTCGCGCTTACCTTCGCCGTCCTGCAATGGCGAGGCGTGCTCTGGGGAAGCCGCGTGCAGAATCTGACGAGCTTACTGAAAGCCATTGCCTTCGTCGCGCTCGTCATGGCCTGTTTCGCCTTCGGAGGCGGGCAAGGCTATGAGGTCGTGCAGGAGCAAAAGCCGATTCCTGCGGGGCTGTCATTCGCGGGCGCGCTCGTGCTGGCCCTGCAAGCCGTCATCTACACGTACGACGGCTGGAACGGCGTTATCTATTTCTCTGAAGAGGTGAGAGAGCCTTCGCGCAACATCCCTCGCTCACTCTTCGGCGGCGTGCTCTCCATCATAGCCATCTATCTGCTCGTCAACTTGGCCCTCGTTTACGTTCTGCCGATTGAAGGAATCGCTGGCGACAATCTGGCGTTGGGGCAGGCGGCGCAAACGATTTTCGGCGCTCACGGCGACACCGTCATCCGTTCATTAACTATCATAGCCATGCTGAGCGGCATTAATGCTTATCACCTGATGGCCTCGCGCGTCCTCTTCTCCATGAGTCGTGACGGGCTCTTTTCAAGCCGGGCGGCTGGAGTTAATAAAGGCGGCACGCCTGCGGCTGCGCTCTTTCTGAGCACTGTGGTCGCGCTGCTCTTCATAGTCGGCGGCGAGCGTTTCGAGACGGTGATAGCGGCGCTGGCCTTCTTCTTCGTAGCCAACTACACGATGTCTTTCATCTCCGTCTTCGTCCTGCGCGTGCGCGAGCCGGAGCTTGAGCGGCCCTACCGCGCGTGGGGTTACCCGTGGACAACGGGACTCGTCCTCTTAGGCTCGGTCGCGTTTCTAGTAGGAGCCATAGCCAGCGACACGCGCACCAGCCTGTACGCGCTGGCGCTACTGGCCCTCAGCTACCCGGCCTTCATTCTACTCAGGCGGCTTTCAAGCTGAATGGCTTCACAGGTCAGCACAGGCGGAAAATCTCTGCGGCCCGTAATGAGCAGGGATGCGGAGATGATGTAATGAATACTTACAAAAGTACGGCATGCGAACAGTCCCTGCCCCGGCTCAAGTTTACGCCCGTGTCTCTAAACGTCCTCTTTGAGAATGACTTATAGCGGGCAGCAAAAAGAAGCCGCGATGGCACAAGATGTGCAGATTATCCGGGTGAATTAAAAAGGGCCGAAGCTTGGCACTCCTTCGCGAGAACCGGACGTGTCAGCGAGTTGTAGGCCCTATCTAAGGTCAGGTTTTTCAAGGGCCGCCGATGTTTGCGCCCGCCGTTGGCTTGGGGGAGCCTTCCGGGCACATCGGCGGCCCACTTCTTTTTTAAGCCGCAGATGTCCGAGATAAACCGGATTCAGAAAGTCCTTGTCGTAGACGATCAGAACGACAATCTGGTGCTGGTCAGCCTTGCCGTGCAGGAGATGGGCTTTCGTGTGGTCACAGCAGTCAACGGCGAGGACGCTATGGCGGTTTCACTCCTAGCCCGCCCGCAACTGATTCTGATGGACATAGCCATGCCTGTGCTTGACGGCATAGAAGCTACGCGCGCTATTCGACAATGCGGCGAGATAGCCGATGTGCCGATTGTAATCCTGTCCGCATTCGACACGGATGATTTCAGACGGAGGGCCGAGCAGGCTGGCGTCAACGGCTATCTCACAAAGCCCATAGACTTTGACCGCCTGCGCGTCATGATTGACAAGCTTTTGCGCGGAACCTCCGGCGAGGAAAGAGAGGCCGAGAGCGGAGCAATCACACCGGAGACGGGAAGGCTAGACCCACGCTTCATGCTCTGGCGCATGTTCTGCGCGGAAAGCAACATAGCCATAGAAACGCTGCCGAGCGAGCTAAATAGAGAGCAGAAAAAGAGATGGGACAGTCTCAAGAAGAAGAATAAGAGGCCGCTTTTCAGGTTTTAAATAAGACCTTTCGTTCAACCTACCTGCCGGTTTAACAAACATCAAAAAAAATGTTTTACCATTTTGTGCATTTTGTTATACTCTGAATTCCCCCGATACCCGACGTAATACCAGACTTGTAACTATTGATAATCCTCGTTATCGAATCTCTTAGCTCCAACTCTTTGTGTGTCTAAGTCATTGATACGACTCCGGTAATTCATCTATAAGGATAAAAGAGATGAAGAAAATAGCTCCTGCCGTGTGGCTCGCGTTGCTGCTGGCTCTCTCCTTCTGCGCAGGCAGGCTAATCACACAACGCGCTCAAGCTCAGTCACTTACGGGCTTAATAGCGAAAAATAAAGCTTCGTCCGAGCTGGTTCGCAAAACCATCAACGGGCAAGGCGCGGAGCGCGTTCGCGTAATCATTCAGCCCAGCGCGGCTTGGAGCGATGCCCTTAATTATGCCGTTCTGTTACAGGGCGGGTCGGATTTTCGCCAATTCCAGAACTTTAATTTTCGCGTCGTGAGCCTGCCCGCAGGGGCCGCTATGGCTTTGGCGCAGCGAAGCGATGTCGCTTACGTCTCGCTCAATTATGAAGTGAGGACTCTGGGTCATGTCTCCGCGACGTCGGGCGCTGATGCCGTGCGTAATCAGAATGGTACGACGGTTGTCGGCGCGGACGGCACAGGCATAGGCATAGCCGTCTTCGACTCAGGCATGGATGTTACGCACAAGGCTTTTCTGGATAAGAGTAATAATGTGCGCATCGTGGCCAGTCAGGATTTTACCGGCGAGAACCGAACGGACGACCCTTACGGCCACGGCACTCATGTCGCGTCCATACTGGCGGGAAATGGCCGCATCTCGAATGCCGCTTACACAGGGATAGCTCCGAACGCCAACCTCATAAACATGCGTGTCCTGAACTCGCAGGGAGTCGGCTCGGCTGCGCAGCTATTGAGGGCCGTAGATTGGGTGCTGACCAACCGCGCGCGCTTTAACATACGCGTGGTCAACATGAGCCTGGGAATGCCTGCTGTTGATTCTTATAGAAACGACCCTGTGTGTAAGGCCGTGAGGGCGCTGGTTGACGCGGGCGTGGTGGTCGTGGCCGCCGCAGGCAACAACGGCAAAGATGGTGATGGAAATAAGATTTACGGAAGGATTCACTCGCCCGGCAACGAGCCTTCCGCCATCACGGTCGGGGCCAGCAACACCTTCGGCACGGACGCGCGCGGTGATGACGGCGTAGCTACTTACAGCTCACGCGGGCCTACGCGCAGCTACTTTACAGATTCGGAGGGCGTCAGGCATTACGACAACCTCATCAAGCCGGACATAGTTGCTCCCGGCAACAAGGTAGTGAACGCGGAGGCAGTAAACAATAACTTGATTGCGCAGAATCCTTCTTTGGATGCGGGCGTCAGTCCGGTTGATAACCGAAAGCAGATGTATCTGAACGGCACGTCTATGGCGACGCCTGTGGCCGCAGGGGCAGCCGCTCTGATGTTGCAGGTCAACCCCAACCTGACGCCGAACATGATTAAAGCCATTCTCATGTACACGGCACAGCCGCTCGCGGGCGCTAACATGCTTGAGCAGGGAACGGGGCAGGTCAACATAGAAGGCGCTGTTCGCCTTGCAAGGCTGGTGCGTACGGACTTAACCAACAGCACGCCGCTTGGCGACCCCTTACTGACTGTTAGCACGCTGCCCGCGCAGCAGACGACCATAGCCGGATACGCGTTCCCCTGGGCGCGCGGCATTATTCTGGGTCAGACCTACGTCACCGGCTCTAACCTCATCAGCAAATACCAGAAGATTTTCGGCACAGGCGTACTGCTCGGCGACGGAGTCATTACCGGAGACGGTGTGATTACCGGCGACGCGACCATGATGACGGACGGCGTAATTACTGGCGACCACATCATGACGAGCGACGGAGTCATCACTGGCGACGGCAACCCGTTTCTGGCGATAGGCATACTGCTGGGCGACGGCACGCGGCTGAGCGACGGCTACATGCTCAGCGACGGAGTCATCACTGGCGACGGGGTGATAACGGGCGATGGAGTCATCACCGGCGACCTGTACCTGCAATCACAGTCGGCGGCGATTAATGGTGACGAAACAGGTTCTATGGCGGTTGAGGCGGATAACGGGGTGGATTGTCTGGACTACTAATTCGTCGGTCGTTACTGAATAAGGAGCAGAGATGGCGGAATCTTTGACTTTGAGGGACGCGCAGATAAGGAAAAGCCGTGCTGTCGTGTCGGCGCAGGAACTGGCGCAGACGGGCATGAGCCATAGCGGGACGGAGATGAGCAGGCAGCAGCTCACGAGGCCGTTCATGTGGACTATCGTCGTCATAGGCTCGATGGTCATACTCTTTTCCATATACCAGCTTGAATGGAAGCAACTCGACCTGAAGTTCCTGCTCCTTGCCCTGATGGTTGCGATTTGCTCGCGCGTGGCCGTTCCGATTCCGCGAGTCAGTGGGCGCATCACAGTCTCTGACACCTTAATCTTTCTGACCATGCTTCTGTATGGCGGGGAGGCGGCGGTTCTGCTGGCCGCTATGGAAGGCGTCTGCTCCAGCCTCTGGATTAGCAGGAAGACCATCACAATTGTCTTTAACTCAACAGTGCTGGCTTTCTCGACATTTATTACCACATGGGCCCTGCGTCTCATGTTCGGGCCGATAGTTGGCGTGGACGATGGCGGCTACACCGCGAACTTCCTAGTAGTGCTTTGTGTGATGGCGCTGATTCAGTACGCGACCAACACGGGGCTGATAGCCGTTGAGAAATCATGCAAGCTGAACAGGCCCTTCTGGCAGACATGGAAGACCTACTATCTATGGACATCCATAACCTTCTTCGCGGGCGCGTCGCTGGCGGGCATCACGGCTCACCTGATTGACACGTTCGGCTTTAACGCGGTGCTGGCGACCATCCCCATCATCGCCATAATCTTTTTCACCTATCAGACGTACCTGAAAAATCTGGAGGCTTCAATCGCGCACGCCGAGCAGGTAGAGCGACACGTAGAGGAGCTTTCGCGCTACATCAACGAGCTGAAGCACAGCGAGGAAGAGCGCGAGAAGATTCTGCTGCGCGAGCAGTCGGCGCGCTCCGAAGCCGAAGCGGCCAACCGCATCAAGGACGAGTTTCTGGCGACTCTCTCGCACGAGCTTCGCACGCCTCTGACGGCTATCATAGGCTGGTCTGGGCTGCTGCGCTCCGGCGACCTTGAAGGGGAGATGAAAGAGCAGGCGCTCGAAACGATGGAGCGCAACGCGCGGGTTCAGGCCCAGTTGATAGACGACCTGCTGGACGTTTCGCGCATAGTCTCAGGCAAACTCCTTTTGGACATAAAAGAGGTGCAGCTTGAAAAGGTAGTCGAGAGCGCGGTTGACGTGGTGCGCCCCGCAGCCAAAGCCAAAGGCATATGCATCACCTATGACCGGGAGGCTGAGAAAGGATTGGTATCCGGTGATGCTGCGCGGTTGCAGCAGATTGCTTGGAACCTGCTCTCGAATGCTATCAAGTTCACGCCCGGAGGAGGCCACGTCAGCGTCAGCCTTGAGCGCGCAGCTTCTCACATAAAATTATCGGTCAGCGACACGGGCAAGGGCATCGAGCCGGAATTTCTCCCGCACGTCTTCGACCGATTTCGTCAGGCCGACAGCACCACGACCAGAACTCACGGAGGGCTCGGGCTTGGACTGGCAATCGTGCGCCACCTTGTAGAGCTTCACGGCGGAACGGTTGACGTGGAGAGCAAAGGCGACGGTCAGGGCTCCACCTTCTCGGCCACTTTCCCGCTTCTGGCCGCCAGCACGGCAGCCCCCAAGGCCGACCCGGCTCATCAAGCGCGCACGGAAAGAGCCTCATTCAACCCGCAGCTCAAATTAGAGGGCCTGCGCGTGCTGGTTGTAGATGACGAGCCGGATACGCGAAAGGTCATCAGCGCCGTTATTAAAAAGTCGGGCGCGGAAGTAAGAACCTGCGCGTCCGCGCATGAAGCCTTAGAGACTTTAGTTGATTGGAAGCCGGACGTGTTGATGAGCGACATAGGGATGCCGGGCGAGGACGGTTACTCTTTAATCCGGAAGGTGCGCTCGCTTTCGGCGGAAAAGGGCGGGCACATACCGGCCGCAGCATTCACCGCCTACGCCAGAGAAGAAGACCGCGAACGTGTTCTGGCCGCAGGCTTTCAGATGCACGTAGCCAAACCCGTAGGCTCGCGCGAGCTAATCACCACGATTGCTCACCTAGCGGGGCGGGCCGCGTAAAATAGAGGCACAAAGCAAAGGCTGGCCAGCGAGAGCTTTTCATTCATACTTCAGCGCGTCATTCGGACTGGCCGCGCGCCATGATGTAGCGAGCTATCTCTACGCGGTTGCTGAAGCCCTTCTTGCCTAGGATGTGGCTGATGTGATTCTCGACCGTTCGCACGCTGATGTCGAACCGCGCGGCAATCTCCTTGTTGGAGAGCCCGCTTGCGACCGCCGCCGCGATTCGCTCCTCCGCTTCCGTTAGCTCTTCATCGCGCAGGACGTATCTCTGGCTCTCCTCTCTGGCTCCGACCAGCCGAGCAATCTCGGCGTGCGTGCGCTCTACGCGGCTCAGGATGCTTGTGATGACGGCAATCAATTCGTCCGGCTCGAAGGGCTTCGTCAGGTAGGCGTCCACGCCGGAGCGAAAGCCTTCTATGCGGTCAGCCGTCTCGTCCTTAGCGGTTAAGAAGACTATGGGGACGAGCGCCGTGCGCTGCGAGCCGCGTATGTGGCCCGCTAACTGGTAGCCGTCCATACCGGGCATGCGTATGTCACTCACTATCAGGTCGGGCACGGTTGCGGAGAGCCTGACGAGCGCCTCTCTGCCGCTACGCGCCGTCGCCACGTCGTAGCCTTCGGCGCGCAGGCAGGCCGAGACAGCGCGCAGCAGATTCGGCTCGTCATCAATCACCAGCAATCGCTTCGACACTTCTCCCCTCCTTGCTGTTTGTCTCTCTTCGGCCGTCGCCAGTCCACGCGGGCAGGTAAACTGTGAAAGTCGCGCCGCCCGACGCGTTGTTTTCGGCAGTCACACGCCCGCCCATGTGCTCCACAATCGTCCGTGTCAGGTAGAGGCCGAGCCCCACGCCCGGCGCTTCCGAGTATTCGCTCGGGGCCATTGGCGAGGCCGCGCCGTCCGAAGCCGGGCGACCACGAAAGAACTTCTCGAAGACGCGAGGCAAATCGTCACGATTAATGCCGCAGCCGTTGTCACGGACTGCCAGCACAACCTCGCCCTCATCGCCCGCGCTCGCCTGAACCAGCACGCGCCCGCCGTCCACGGAGTATTTGACGGCGTTCTCAATCAGGCTGGACAAGACCCTTCGCAAAGCCCTTTCGTCGGCCAGCACGCGGGGAAGCTCATCCGGTAAATCAACTTCAAGCCTCTGATTGCGAGCTTCTGCGGCATGCCGTCCGGCCACCAGACAGGAGTTTACGACCTCCGCGACATTCACCCCCGAGAGAGTGACCTTGTACGCGCCGGACTCTATGCGGGAGAGGTCTAGCAGGTTCAGCACCAAGTCAATCTGCCGGTCGCACTCTTCGGCAATCGTTTCCAGATACTCGCTGCGCTCCGCTTCCGTCTGGCCGCCGCGTTGCAGCACGCGAGTCAGCGTCTTAATCGTCGTCAGAGGCGTGCGAAGCTCGTGCGAGACGCTTGAGACGAACTCGGACTTCAAGCGGTCAAGCTCTTTCAGTCTCTCTTCGCGCTCTGCAATCTGGTCGGCCATAGTATTGAAGACCGTACCCAGCTCGTTAATCTCGCCTCTTCCCTTCGACGGCGCTCGCTCACTGAGGTCGCCCCTGCCTATGGCCTGCGCGGCATCGCGTAAGCGGCCGAGCGGCAGCACTATGCTGCGCGAGACTATAAGCACGGCTATCACTGCGAAGCAGAGCGCGAGCAGGCTGAAATAGAGATGGCGCGTTAGTTGTCTGCGCGCGGGCTCATAAAGGGTGGCGCTCGGTATGCCGACTATCACTACACAGTCGGTGGCACCGGCACGCGAAATCCCGTAGACCCGTAGCACGCCGTCATAGGGGCTTTCGACTTCTATGACAGCCGACTGGTTATCGCCCAGCGCATTCTTCCGCTCGTCTCCGAGCGCGCTCAGCAACTGAGTGGCCATGACGTTCGTATCCACGGGAGTCTCGGTCGTGCGCTTTCTGTAAAGAACGCGTCCCTGCGAATCGAAGATGCCTATCACGCTGCGGTCTGAAAGCTGAACTCCGCCGAACAGCTCATTCATGGCCGCCCCATCCAGCCGGGCTATTACGGCCCCGCCCTCCCGCGTCGGATTCGCTATGATGAAGATGGGGCGTGCTTCGTCTTTCGTCCTGTCCGTCACCACCGTCCATGACTTGCGCCGACGCACCTCCTCCATCACGTGCTCCAACAGCGCATCCGGCAGAGGCTCTCGCCCCTCGGGCCGCGCCAGCAGCCTCTCTCCCGAAGCGCTGATGACTTGAAGGTCAATCCAGTGGGGATGCGTTTGAACCGAGTACTGTAGATTCTCTCCAAGCCCTGCGGCGTTCATGCCGCGCTCGGAGACTATGGCCGCGACGGTCATCAGTGGTTGGCGTTGAGCATCCATCCAACGCTCGAAGGCGACCGCAGCCAGCTCCGCCTGCTGCTTAACGGAGTCGTCCAACTGGTTACGGCTGACGCTCCACATGCCTCTGAGGTCAATGATGCCTACGGCCGCCAGTGGCACGGCGACGCCCAGCGTCAGTATCAGTAATCGCCAACGTATGCCCAAAATTCAGTACCTCGGAAATCCCGCTTCTATGTAACCCTGTCAATGACTGGAACGCTTCCGGCTCTATTCTTTATTATCTCGCATAACGGCGCGCGGCCCCTTATTTTCTCCGATTTATAGGGAAACGGAAACAACCGACTGCCGTCAAGGGTCGGGGCGCTGCCGTTCGGTAAGGGAATCTCTACACGTATGTTACATAATATTGTGAGACGCCGGGTTAACTTCAAAGGGAAGTTGAGTAGTAGAATTGAGGTAAGGGAGGGCTAATCAACATGGCAGGTTGGGACGGCGACGCGCTCGCCGGAAGCATGGAAGAAGCGCTTGAGAAGCAGGAGGAGGCTGCCGAGGCGCGTCGTGCGGCGCGAAAGGAGAAGGCTTCGCCCGAGGAAATGGAACGCAGAGCAAATGAGGAGTCCCGGCGGCTGTCTCGCGCGCGCATTGAGGAGCAGCTAAAAAGTGCTACCAATCCCGCGCACAGGGCAATGCTTGAGCGCGCCTTACTCGCGCTCAGTCCTGAAGCACCATCTAATGAGGTTTCCTGAACGCATCGCCATGGCAGTTGATAGGACGGTAAATCACACGGCAGGCGGGGCCGAGCTGCGCCTTCGCGGGCCGCTTCAGGACATAAGCTTTATGCCGTTTGCGTCGTCTTCGTTAATATGAACCTTCTTCCGAATACACGACTCGGTCGCTACGAAATCCGCTCACAGATTGGCGCAGGCGGTATGGGCGACGTCTATTTAGCCTCGGACTCATTGCTCGGCCGCTACGTCGCCATCAAGATATTCCCGCCTCAGTTGGCGCGGGAGGCGGAGTGCCTAGCTCGCTTCGTGCGCGAGGCCAAGGCCGCCTCGGCCCTGAACCACCCGAACATCCTCACCGTCTTCGACGTGGGCAGACAGGCGGGCATGTACTTCATCGTCACAGAGCTGGTAGAGGGCCTGACCCTGCGCGACTGGGTAAGCAACGAGCGCCCTTCGCTGGCCGAGCTGGCGGACGCCGTCCGTCAGGCCGCGCTCGCGCTCAGTGCGGCGCACCGTGCCGGTATAGTCCACCGCGACATCAAGCCTGAGAACCTGATGCGGCGTAGCGACGGCCTTGTCAAGGTGCTGGACTTCGGTATCGCCAAGGTGATGGCGAGCGACGAGAATTCGGAAGCGCCCCTGGACAATATCTCCGTGACGACGACGGGGGCATTGGTGGGAACCGTCCGCTACATGTCGCCGGAGCAGGCTTTAGGTGAATCGGTTGATGTGCGTACTGACATCTGGAGCCTCGGCGTAGTGCTATATGAGCTGGCCTCAGGCCGCGCTCCCTTTGACAAGGAGAGCCTGACTGCCACGCTCATAGACATCGCTTCGCGTGAGCCTGTGCCATTGTCTAGCCTCGTCCCGCACGCGCCGGAGGCGCTCTGCCGTATCGTTGAGCGGGCGATGCGTAAGGAACGCGCCGAGCGATTCCAGACAGCCGCCGAAATGGCTGAGGCGCTCAAGCAGGCCGCGAGCGCTCTTGAGCAGGCAGGCGAGGCCGGGGCAACGGCTTTGTCGCGTGTGGGTCAGGAGAACAGAACCGTCACCTTGATACACCCTTCAGGTGTGTCCAGCCAGTTCGGCTCCACCGTGAAGTTGACGACGGTTCGCGGCATAGAGACGGATGTTGAAGCGCGGCCTTCTCAGCCTCCGACGAACCTTCTGCAACGCGCTTCGAAGCTAATCGGGCGCAGGCGCGAGCTTTCAGAAGTCACGGCTGCGCTGCGCGCGCCCGGCGAGCGGCTGCTGACGCTGATTGGGCCGGGCGGAACGGGCAAGACGCGCCTCGCCAAGGAGGCCGGGCGCGAGCTGCTCGGTAGTGGAGATTTTTCAGACGGCGTTTTTGTCGTTGACCTCTCGCCGCTCTCGGACGCGGAATTGATAGCGTGGCCCATAGCTCAGGCGCTCGGCGTAGCGGAGACGCCGGGCGGCTCGCTCGCGGACGCGCTCGCGCGCGAGCTTTCGGACAAGCGGCTGCTGCTCGTGCTGGACAACTTCGAGCACCTGCTGGAAGGCGCGATGCTCGTCTCGGAACTGCTCGCGGCCTCGCCCAGACTGAAGGTGCTGGCGACGAGCCGCGCGCCGTTGCGGCTCAGTCAGGAGCGCGAGTACCCGGTCGAGCCGCTCGAAGTGCCGCCGTCCACGAGCCTGCCGCCGCTTGACGAACTGGCGCGCGTCCCCGCCGTGGCGCTCTTTGTGGAGCGGGCGCGGGCCGCGAAGCCTACGTTCGCGCTGACACCGGAGAACGCGCGTGCCGTGGCGGAGGTGTGTCGCAGGCTCGACGGGCTGCCACTGGCGCTGGAACTCGCTGCGGCGCGCGTCAAGCTTCTGACGCCACGCGCGATGCTGGACAGGCTAGACCAACGACTGAAGCTTTTGACGGGCGGGGCGCGCGACCTGCCCGGAAGGCAGCAGACTATGCGCGGGGCGGTGGCGTGGAGCTACGACCTGCTGGACGAGAAGGAGCGCGCGGTGCTGCGGCGGCTGGCGGTCTTCGCAAGCGGGTGCACGTTGGAAGCTGCGGAGGCAGTGTGCGGGGCGGGCGACGAAGACGTGCTTGAGGCGCTGGGCTCGCTTATCGAAAAGAGCCTTGTGAGGCAGCGAGAGCAGGAAGACGGCGAGGCCCGCTTCACTATGCTGGAAGTGGTGCGCGAGTACGCGCTTGAGCGGCTGGAGGCGAGTGGCGAAGCGGAGGCTGTGCGCCTGACGTTCGCTCGCTACTTCAAGCGCATGGCCGAAGAATCGGACTCGAATATAAGGAGCGGGAATCAGGTAGAGTCTGTGCGGCGGCTGAGCCGGGAGCATGAGAACGTGAAGGCGGCGCTGACGATTCTGCTTACGGCTGAGCCGCAGGAGGGAGCCGCGTTCGTGGGCAGCGTCCAATCGTATTGGAGCGCGCAGGGCTACAGCGACTCGGAGCGGCGAGTCTGGTTGGTGAAGGCGCTGGACGCGGGCGAGCTTCCACCTGTGCTTCGCGCCAGGCTCCTGAACGGGTTGACCAGATGTGAGGTGCATATGGGCCGCTCGGAGGCTGGGGTCAGGTGCGGGCGCGAAGCAGTCGAGGCGGCCAGAGCATCCGGCAATCTGGATGTGCTGGGCATCGCCCTCGGCGGCTTCGGCCACGCCCTTTCGGTCGCCGGAGACTTGAGCGCGGCGCGCGAGGCTTTCGGAGAGTCGGCTGAGATAGCTCGCGCTCTCGGCTCGTCACACTCCCTGTCGGTCGCGCTCGGCAGCTTGGGCGAGGTGGCCCGTATAGCGGGCGACCTTCAGGCGGCGAGCGCCTACTACGAACAGGCGCTGGATGCCGTGGGCCGACACGTCCGGTCTAATCCGAACGGAATCATACTGGCAAACCTCGGAGGCGTGTCGCTCGAACAGGGCGACTACCGCGCGGCCTCCGGCTACTACCGCGAGTCGCTCGCAGTCGTTACGGAGCTGGAGAACAGGATGTGGGCGGCGGTCGCGCTGGACGGGCTGGCGGCAGTAGCGCTCGATACGGGTGACGCGGAGAAGGCCGCTTTGCTCGCGGGAGCGGCCGAAGCGCTCTGCGAAGCGTCAGGCTCACCTCTGGAAGAGTGGGAGCAATCGCTTCGTGACCGCTATGTGGCTAAGCTGCGCTCGACGCTCGATGGCAGGACGCTTGAGCGCGGGTGGGCGCGCGGGCGTGCCATGACGCTCCGGGAAGCCGCCGAAGCGGCTCTAGGAGTAAACGGCGCGACGATAGATAATTGAGCAAATAATCTCATCAAACAGAATCACCAGCCATACTGTCGTAACCGCCCTCTGTCCTGCTCCTGCGAAACAGCCTGTCCAGACTCCATGCTCCGCCTCCGGCGACAGACAGGAACAGAAACAGCCAGCAGTAAATCACGGCCAACTCGCCCTTGTTCTGCAAAGGCCAGAAGCCCTGCGGCGCGTGAATCATGAAATAGCCGACGGCCATCAAGCCGGAAAGGATGAAGGCCACGGGGCGCGTGAATAGTCCCAGCAGTATGAGCATGCCGCCGAAGAACTCAAGCGCGCCCGCAACGCCTACGAGCGAGAAGATAGGAGGCGTTGACCACTGCGGCGGGGCCATGAAACCGAAGAGCTTCTGCGCGCCGTGCGGGATGAAGAGGAACGCGAGGATGATGCGGATTACGCTCAAAAGACGCGGCGTCCATCGCGCGCGAAATGAATCAATGTTAGTCAAGATAGTTCTCCAAAATGTTATGTCTCAGTTTCCCGCAAGCGGCGACACTATTCGCCGCTCGCCTTGGCCGCAGGCTTTACCGCTTCTAGCTGAAGGCTGATAGTTATTTCGTTTCCAACGTCCAGACCGCCGTTCTCCATAGTGTTGCCGTAGGTAATCCCGTAGTCACGACGGTTAATCTTCGTCTGCGCGTTGATGCCGAAGCGAGTGTTGCCCCAAGGGTCTTTGATAGCGCCCGTGATAGTGAAGGGAAGCGAAATCTGTTTCGTCACGCCCTTCAAAGTGAAATCTCCGTGAAGCACATAGCTGTCTTTAGCCTTACGCTCTACCCTAGTGCTCTTGAAAGTCATCTCCGGGTACTTCACCGCGTCGAAGAAGTCCGCCGTGCGCAGGTGCTTATCACGCGCCTCTACCCCTGTGTCTATGCTCTCTATCTTGGCCGTAAATTCGACTGAGGACTTTGTAATATCCGCATCCGCGAAGCGAATCGTCCCACTAAAATCCTTAAAGCGACCTTCGACCCAGTTGATTTCCAGATGTCGAACGGCAAAGCCTATGATGCTGTGCGCCGGGTCAATTTTGTAGTCACCGCCCGGAATTGGCGCGTACGAAACCTGAGCCTTTGGGGTCTGGGCCACAACAGGCGTGGTAGTCACACCTGCAATAAGGGGGATGATAAAGAGCGCCGCTAGAATCGCGGCAACCATTGCGTACCTGAAGTTTCTCATCTTGTTCTCCTAAGAAGTTTTAATGGTAATCAGTACAAGGCGCAGCAGGCCGCGCTTAGCGACGCTCGCGCCAGTTAATGTCATGCCGAGCCGGTCGCCCGCCCGAAGCGATAGCTTGAGACTGTAAGCTCACCGAAGAACGAGTCCTCGTGGTAGACGCGCTCGCCCACCTCCGATTCCGCCGCTCCCACGGCGACCATCAAAGGTATCAAGTGATCTTCGTCGAGATGCGCCAGACGCGCGCTGGGAGCCTTAGTCCAGTCGCGGAGTTTTTGGTTTCGTTCTGCGGAAGTTGATTCGCAGACTACTCTCGTCAGCCATGCGTCGAATTCACGCGATGGATGTCGGCCAGCAGCGCCGAATCGCCGCAGGTTGTGATAACTGAGCCCGCTCGCAACAATAAGCACCCCTTCGTCACGTAGCGGCGCGAGCGCCCTCCCGGCGGCGAGGTGCGCCTCCACGTCGTAGTTGCTCCTGATAGAGAGCTGAAGGACGGGCACGTCGGCTTCAGGATAGATAGCCGCCAACGGCGCGAAAGTACCGTGGTCAAAGCCGCGCACGTCATTGGCGGATGCGGCAAAGCCTGCGCCGCACAGTAGCTCTTGCACGCGACGCGCGACCTCTGGCGAGCCCTGCGCAGGATACTTAATGCGGTATGTGAACTCAGGAAAGCCAGAGTAGTCGTAGACCATCGGAGGCTCAGGGCTAGACATTACCGTGAAGTCGCGCTCTTCCCAGTGGCCCGACACGACCAGCACCGCTTTAGGGCTCGTTCCCAACTGCCGGGGCATGTCTTTCAGCGACGCCTCAAGATTGTCGTAGACGCCCGGCATCTGCTCTTTCAGCCACGGCCACGGGCCGCCGCCATGAGAGATGAAGTAAGTCGGGAGTCGCTGACCGCCTTCGGTTATGTTTCTCATCATCTTGAGTATCCCTGTCGCGCGCTAAGTCGTTATAACAACTGTTAAGGTAAAATTTTTTAATCTTCTGCGATGCGCATCGCCTCAAGCAGCTCATTGAGTGCCTTGAGCTGCTGCTTGCCGAGGTGCCCTGCAAGTCTGCGGTTGCACTCCTGCACCGGGTTGTCTAATTCAGCGAGTAAGCTTAATCCTTCATCCGTGATTCTTGTGATGACTACACGCCTGTTACTCTCAGGGCGCTCGCGAGAGATAAGCCCGCGCCGCTCAAGACGGTCTAGGAGCCGCGTGATATCAGAGTCTTTCGTCACCATCCTCTCGCTAATCTCGCCACAGGTGAGCCCTTCCGCCCCGGCCCCGCGCAGGATACGCAGCGCGTTATACTGCGTGGGCGTCAGGTCTGCCTGCTTAAAGACCTCTGCACCGCGAGCGCCTACGTACTCGGCTGTGCGCGCCAAGTTGAGAATGACCTCCTCCTCAAGACTGGCAAACGGCTTGGTCTGCTTCAACTCCTTTTGCAGTTTCGTAACCATAAATAAGAATATAGTCGTTACAACGACTATTGTCAAGAGGATAGAAGCGCGGAGCCTTGATTGTGTAAAAATCTAGGAGGAGCCATCCAATCTACCTTGCCGGCAGGTGAGAAACTCGTGCCGGTAGCTTATCCGAAAGGGACGTGCCTTTTTTAACGACCCCTTGTGCTAATCTGCTTAACTGCTGACGGAATCTTTTGTGAAGGTATAGTAGGTTGATGAAAAAAGGGCGTCTCGAAGCTTTCAGCGATGGCGTGATAGCCATCATCATAACCATCATGGTGCTGGAATTGAAGATTCCGCACGGCGCTGATTGGGAATCACTTCGCCCACTTGCTCCGGTCTTCTTCACTTACCTGTTGAGCTTCGTCTATCTTGGAATCTACTGGAACAATCATCACCACATGCTTTATATCACCGACCGGATTAATGGCAAGATTCTCTGGGCGAATATGCATCTGTTGTTCTGGCTCTCGCTGATACCCTTCGTCACAGGCTGGATGGGGGAGAACCACTTTGCTCCTTTACCCACGGCCGTCTACGGCGTGGTGCTGCTCGCAGCCGCCATCGCTTACTATACTCTTCAGAAACTGATAATTGCGGCACAAGGGCCGGACTCGAAGCTCAAAGCCGCAGTCGGTAAAGACATCAAGGGCAAGCTCTCACCCTTAATTTATATCGTGGCGATTGCTTTGGCTTTCGTTAACCAGTGGATTTCTGACGGACTTTACGTCTTCGTGGCCCTTATGTGGCTCATCCCCGACCGCAGGATTGAATCTAAGCTGAATGAATAAGTCGCTGAAAGTATATGAACGGTTTGTGTTGTGTGTTATCTATTTCGCAGTCGCGGCGAGCTTCCCGCTCATGCCTGCTAGGAAAGCTTTCGCCTCTTCCGTCTCGGGCCTGACGCTATCAGCTTGGCGGCATAATGCTACGAGCTTGGCGTAGTAAATCTTTGCCCTCTTCATATCTGCCGAGAGCTTGGCCGCACGGGCCGCGCCATAAAGCCCGTTGAATCGGTTAGGTGCGCTGCGAAGCGAAGTCTCGAACTCCTGCAAGGCGACCGCCGGTTGCTTAAGCTCCAGCAGAAGCTCTCCAAGTTGCTCGCGTGCCGGAAGAATCGCGCCGGGCGTTACAGGGTGTTTTTCGGTCGCGTCATCCAACTCCGCCGCCGAGCGCATCAGCCCGAGCGCCTCTTCCTGCTTACCTTCTGCATAGGCCAGCCATGCCGATGCAATCAGGCGCTCTATCTCTACCTGTTTGGCCCAGTCGTAACCCCCTTTGACTTCGACTAGGGCCTGCCGGATAGCTTCTAATGTCTTAACCTCTTGACGCGCAGATGCAGTGTCGCCTGAGCGCGCGGCACCCACGGCCCGCGCAAAGTTAATGTGGGCTACGGCCCAACGGAAGCTCTCCCACGGGAAGGCCCCCAAAGCACCTTGAGGCAGCGTCAACTTAGAAGCCTCATCCCACCTTCGCCGTTCAAGCGCGTAGCGCGCATGGATGGCCGTGAAGGCGTAGGCTACCTTAAAAGTCTCCGGCTCGGCTCTCTGAATCCTGTTCAATTCATCCAGCACGGCCCGTGCCTGTTTGTCCTGCGCTGCTTGCAGGTAGGCGTAGACAAGATAGTCCATCGCATGAAACTGCTCGTCCCAAGCAGCAGTCATACGGTTCCTGACGGCGAAAGCCTTGGCCGATGCCTCTGCGTCCAGATTTGACCGTATGGCTTCCTGCCACAAGCCCAGCCGCGTAAAAATGTGCGAAGGCATGTGCTGCGCATGGGCCGACGCGGGCGCAATCTTCGCGTAGCTTCGAGCGGCTGGAAGCGCAAGATAAGCCAGCGCGGGGTAGTCGTAGGCGTGAATCAGGTAATGCACGACGCCCGGATGTCGCGGCTGGCGCGCTAAAACGCGATTCAAAATCCGCGCGGCCTTCTTTTCGTTGGTATAGCTCTTGTCGTTCTTCATAGTGCCCGTAGCTATGAGCGACAGCGCGTAGAAGACACTGGCCTCGCTGTCGGACGGGTAGCGTAGGTAAAGCCGCTCCATTGCTTCGCTGTAGGCGAAAGCGCGCGTCCGGTAATCCAACTTGTCCGAGTCTTTGTAAAAAAGCTCAAGTGCGGCTATATAATCCCGCTCTCGTTGGGTGCGCACGCCTGCGGACTTAGCCTTTTCTATGGCGCTCCATCCCTTCTTCAACTCCGCAGCATTCGGGGGAGCCCAGAGTGGATGATAGCTGCTCATCGCAACGCCCCAGTAGCCCATGCCGCATCGCGGGTCAGTGACGGTGACTTCCGTGAATGCCTTTTCCGCCTCTTCATACTCGAAAGAGTGCAGCCATGCGACTGCGTGACTGAATTTCTTGCGGGCTTCGGGGGCACAGGAGACAGGGAAGTTGACCCGCCCGACCATTTCCGAAGGGTCGTGGTCATGCTGGCGCGCGCCCAGCGCTTCAGCAGCAGGAAGGTGGCACAGAGAAGCTAAGCAAAGATTCGCTATTAAAAATGCGGCGACCGAAAGAGTGCGTTTCACAGATTCTCCTCCTCATCAGGAAGCAGAAGAACGGAAGGCGGTTATCCGGAACGATGCGAAATCATCTTTCAACCTTAACGTATCTCAATGTTGAAATCTTAGACCATCAGAGCGCGTTCAGGAAGGCCACCAAGTCAGCTCGCTCCTCGTCCGTGAAAACGAAGCCCAAGTGAATCTCATAATAGCGCACCACGTCCTCAAGCGTGGCGGCTATGCCGTTGTGGAAATACGGAGCGCGCGCTGCAAGGCCGCGTAGGCCCGGCGTCTTGAAGCGGCCAAGGTCATTCCAGAGCCCTGTGATATTGCCACGCCCGGCATCTGTTAGCTGGCGGATTTCGCCCGTCGTCTTGTTGCGAAAAGTGTACAGGGGCAAGTCCGGCGTGCGCGCCTCTGCCGACGCCGTGCGTATGTCAAACAGTAGATTATCGAAATTGGTGCCGTTGTTTGCCGAGTTGTGGCAGGCGCTACAGCTACGCCCGCCCGCGTTTACGCCGTTGAATAACTCCTAACCGCGCCGAATAGAGCAACCGCAGCGACCATCGCCTGCGTTCGGCGGATTAGACTACGTGAACCACTGCCTCTCATTAGATACGCTCCTTTTTTCGACAGAAATCGGGCAAGGCGCAACGGATTAATGGCGTGTCGTCGGGTGTGCCGCGCGAGGGCTAAGTATCAGTTGTGCTGAAGATGTCGGGTGTAGACGGAAGCCGCCAGCGTCGCCTTCCAAACTGCGTCTTAGATAAAGTGGTTGATGAATACTTGAGAGAGTGTGCCCGTAGGTTGCAGGCGGGTGAAGATTATATTGCGATTAGGTGATAAGAGACGCGTCAGGAGTATGAGGAAGAATAAAAGAATCTGTAAGACAGTCGCTGGTGCGCTTGGTTTTTGTAATCCCTCAAGACGCTTCAAAGAGTAAATAGCCGCCAGCGAAATGGAGTAGATAAGCGCCTATCCTGCCTTGTAGGGGCTTAAATAGTGCGTTATAAGCTACGTGCGCATGATGAAGCTCCGTAGCCGGTCGTCCAGCCACTCGAACTCATTGCGTCGGTGACCGACTTTCATGCCGCAGAAGTCTCCACAGGAAGTGAACCGTTTTGAAATTCGGCCCCGGTGACAATCAACGTCGCTCGGGTGCCCTGATATTTCGGGCGCAATTCAATTACTTGCTTAGCAGAGTCGTGTAACAAAACTCTTATGATGGACAACAGTGGAACTTTACCTCCTGCCCCAGACCCGACGAATCCACCTTTAAAATCATTCGGCGATTACGAGATTGAGCGAGAAATCGGGCGCGGCGGAATGGGTGTGGTGTATCTGGCCAGACAGACGGAACTCAACCGTCCCGTCGCTCTCAAGATGTTAACGGGCCATTATGGGCCGGATGAATTGCACCGATTTCGTGAAGAAGCGGAGACTGCTGCGGGGCTGAATCACACCAACATCGCACACATCTATGAGGTAGGGGAGCATGACGGTGCGCCGTTCTTCTCTATGGAATATGTAGAGGGCGGCACGCTTGCGGATAGATTGCGCAAAGAACTGCCTTCGCCGCAGGAGACTGCGAGTCTGCTGATTCAGGTCGCGCGCGCGTTGCACTTTGCACACCAAAACGGAGTGGTGCATCGTGATATGAAGCCTGCCAACGTGGTGCTGACCCCTGACGGTGTGCCAAAAGTCACGGACTTTGGAATTGCGAAACGGCTTAAAGAAGATACCAAGCTTACGCGCACCGGAGCCGTGATTGGAACGCCGACTTATATGGCCCCCGAGCAGGCCAAGGGGAGCAGTCGGCACGTAGGGCCTGCGGCTGACATCTATTCACTGGGCGCAATTCTCTACGAAATGCTGACGGGGCGACCGCCTTTTTTGCCGGAAGACAGCGAGACGGCGATAACGGTGCGTGTCTTAACCGAAGACCCTGTCTCGCCAGCGTGGCATCGGCCTGACATTCCGCGTGATCTCGAAACCATTTGCATGAAGTGTCTGGCCAAAGAGCCGCGCGCTCGTTATGCAAGCGCAGCCGCCCTTGCCG
Source organism: Pyrinomonadaceae bacterium (assembly GCA_036389255.1). GTDB lineage: Bacteria > Acidobacteriota > Blastocatellia > Pyrinomonadales > Pyrinomonadaceae > JACVRN01. The sequence goes on along the minus strand of DASVQI010000040.1, from coordinate 59,782 downwards.
AAGACCTTCGTCGTTTTCTGGATGATGAGTCAATTCTCGCCAAGCCGCCGAGCACCGTCAGCCACAGCATTAAGTGGATACGGCGACATCCATGGGCCTTTATCTCCTCTGTCGCAGCAGTCCTTGTGGTGGCCAGTTTATTGGCGGGCCTCGCTTGGTGGATGCTCTATATTCGTCCCCAACTGGAATACGCGAAGCAGGTGGTCTGGGTGAATGGGCGCTTGGAGTCTGCCGGGAGTATTAGTCAGGCGGAGGCTTCCGGTCTGGACGCTTACCTGCGCCTGACGCGGCGCGGCCGGAGCGGCCCCATCACGAAGGTTGAAGTCTTGAACGCGCGCGGACGCCCTGCGGTGCTACGCAGAATCTTGCATGATGAGATGATTCCAATCTACATCGAAGGCTTGGCAGGGGCGCAGCCTTATACAGAGAGATTGCCCGAAACAACGGCCGTCGAATTCTTGCTGGACGAAGACGGAAAGGCGCGTGAAGCGACCGGTCGGGATCGTAACGGGCGCACATGGTGGCGCATTATTTACGACCCCCGTTTTTCAGGGCGCAACGCGCGCGCAAGCTTTGTTAACCTGCGCGGATTTAGCCAGTCTTCTTTGAGGACTCTGGAAGCATCGCACATAGAGCTAGAGCGCGATGATAAAGGCCGCGACACAAAGATTAGCTTCTTCAACGCCGTCGGAAAGCCCACCATCAACGGAGAAGGCGTGTACGGCTACGAGCTGGCGTACGACGACGCGGGCCGCATCACTCGGCTGGTAAATCTTGGGCAGGATGGCCAGCCGGCAGCGAATCGTGCCGGGCTTATCGCCTACACCGTAAGCTGGGGAAAAGAGGTTCGGGTCGAAGTGCGCGACGCGCAGGGCCAGCCCGCCGTCTGGAATGGAGTCGCTGCCATCGTGAACGAGTATGACAACGCTGGCAACCCTTTGCGCCGCTCTATGCTGGGCGCGGACGGAAAGCCATGGCAGTCGGCTCAGGCGGAATGGGCTGTGCAGGAGATGAAGCGCAACGAGCGCGGCGAGCTAATCGAACGAGCCTCTTTTAAGCCGGATTCGAGCGGCGCTCTGAAACAGGTGGGCCTAACTGTTTTAGCTTACGACGATTTCGGTCATCCGGCTGATATCAGATTTCGGGGCGAGACATCTTCGTGGCGAACGGCGCTGCGCTTCGATGAGAGAGGAAACATCACCGAAGAAAAACGTCTCGATGATAAAGGCAATCCAATAACAGGGGATGAAGGATATGCGATTAAACGCCTCACCTACACGTTCGGGGCGCAGGGCTCGCGGGTCGAGGAGGCATATTTCGGCGCGTCCGGGGAAAAGGCTTATGCCAAGGACGGTCATCATCGCTTGATTAACGAATGGGACACGACCGGAAATCTGCGCCGGCAGATATATGAAGAATACGATCAGTCACGATTCAAGTATTACCGATTCGTTAGCGAGCCGGAATACACTACGGGCCGCCTCAGCCGTATGGTTACACGCTTCGAAGACGAACAGGGGCGACTCGTCACTGACAACGGTTATCTCTTTGCCGCGACCGAAGCGCTATACGATGAGAACGGGCGCATAACGGCCGAGTGGATGACCGTCAGCAAGCCAGAGGATTTCGGCGGCCCAATCCTACGCTTCGATAGGGAGTGGCAGTCCAACGGCAAAATGAAGCGTGAGGTACAGCAGGTGTGCGACGCAAATCGCCAGCCATTGCCCTTTATCTCCACCGGAAGTCCCTCGCGTAAAGAAACAGAGTTTGACGTGAACGAGAGGCCGGAGCGCATATATGAGACCGGCTTCGATGAGAAACTGGTCGGGTTCAGCACGCGGGAAGCGAAGTTTTCAGGCGGCGCTCTACAGAGCGTCGTTCACACGCGCGGCGACGGGACAACGCTCAAATCCGTACGCGTCATTATCAACTACGTCACGCCGCCGCCGGAACAACCCAAATCATCGGATTTGAAAGTGGGCGACCAGATTATCGCCATAAACGGCAAACCTGTGACCAGCGCCTACGCAATCCTTTCGGCAGGAAGCTTTCCGGGAGGATGGATAGAGGTCTTGCGTCAGGGCCAGCGCCTTCGCATCAACGGCTTCGTGCCGGGCAAACTCGGAATTGCTCTGGAGGAGCGTGCCCCTTTGGAGAATTAAAAACATTTGCTTGACGAGTCACGTACTTTTACGAATAATGCTGGGCCACTGAAAGGGGCCTTATGACTGAATCATCAACTAACAAGCCTGACAAGAAGGCACCGCCCAGAGACGAAATCGGCCTGCTCGAAGTTCTACGCGTCTTAATTGAAACAGAAAAAGTAAAGACCACCGCCGACCTGCTCAAGTACGCTTCCCAGTACGGCGCCCCGGAAGCCGAAGAGCGATTGCGCGTTCTCGCAGCCGAAAACATTCCCGTAGACCTTGCCTTTGACGCCATCAGCATCCATTTACGCCTTCTGGATTATAAGCGTGACAGCGAAATACTGGCCGCCTGTCGCGGTCAAAAGACTGGACTCATTCTTCCACTCCCGCCACATCTGCCCAACCTTTTCATTCCCGTGGCGGACGTCACATTCCTTGAGCCGGGCGAGAAAATGGCCCACGGAGGTCTGCACGAGTTCTCCGAAAGTGCTGTGAAGGGAGTCCGCGCCTGCCGCGCGAAAGCGCAGGAGATGAAAGCGCTCGTCTTTGAGACGTTCCGCGAAGAGGGCGGCCTGTTCGTTGACGTATCTGTTAGCGAGCTTCTTGAGCCGAAGATTCTCCCAGCCCACATTCTCCTTATCGCCCACCTTCGGCCCCATCGAAATCCGGGTGACGTTCTGATTCAGCCAACAACTGAGGTCGCATTTATATGAAATCGCAGTTACGCCTTCTCCCCTTGCTCGGCGTGCTGGCTCTTCTCTTGCTCTGGTGTACGCCCGTCTGGGCTGCCGGAGCCGCACCTGCGCCCGGCGGCCCACCTCTTCCCCCCGACGCTTGGCAGATGACTTGGCCCGCCGGCGTGCTGATGCTCGTGCTGCTCTTCACAGCCTTCTTCGCCATGACCAAATACGAGGTTCCTCTGCCGCTCGCGATGACCCTCGTGAGTCTTGCATTCCTCGTCATCCAGTGGGGGAACGCGTCAAGAGTGCTGCGCGAAGGCTTCATGCATTACGCCGACATCACGATATTATTTACAGCCATAGCCGTACCGGCGCACATGATTGAGCGCTCTCAGGGGTTCAAGTGGGTGGCCGCGTGGCTCGGCCACCAGTTGGGTAAAATCCGTTTGCGCCGTCCTCGCCTGACTACACCCTTGTTGGTAGGAGTCCTGCTGCTTACCACTTATGTAACGGCGGCGCTGATGCACAACGTCACCTCGATTCTCATCATGACGCCGGTGATAATCCGGCTGTGTGCTTCGTATCACGTGCCGTCGCGCTGGATTCTGAGCGCTGCGCTCATCGCCAGCAACCTTGGCGGATTCTCAACGCGCTGGGGCGATACGCCCAATATCATAGAGGCCTCCACGTGGAGCCTGAATGCCACTGACTTTATGCGGGAAGTAGTGCCCGCTAATTTGATTGTGATGGTGGTGCTTATTATAGTCGCCACGCTCCTAACCCAGCGCGGAATCACCAGACGGAGCCGGCAGGCGGGCGCGACTCAAGTACCACATTACACTTTGCAGGTCGCGCAGACGGCAGCCGATTGGAAGAAGGCCAAAGCAGACCTTGCCATAGACCGCCGTCTGCTCACAATCGGTATCGTGGTGTTGGTACTTGTCATCACGTTGCAGGTGATATTCATAGATTACGCCATTCCCATAGGAGCGGCGGCAATAGCCATCGCCGTCCTACTGGAGCGGAGAAAAGATCGCTACCACACATTGACATCGCTAGGCTTCGAGGTCTATCTCACGTTCGCCGCCATCTTCATCCTTGCCGGCTGCGTCTCATATTCATGGATTGGCCACGTGCTTCAGGAGCAGCTTATAGCTGCGCAGGCTGCTCCATGGATTATCGCCGTGACAGGCTATTTCGGCACGACCTTTACCGAGGCCGCCTCTTGGGCGACGGCCGTTTCCAACTCCATTTACCAACTCGATAGGTCGCATGCTGCGGCGTGGGCGCTCGGCGGCGGAATCTGCGCCGGCAGCAGTTCATTAGTCACGGCGGCTTCTGCCGGGATTATTCTGGCGGAGGAGAGCCAGCGCTTCAAAGACCCCGAGCACGCCATCACTTTCCGGCGTTATCTGGTTTTCGGGTTGCCGTTCTCGCTCTTTATGCTCCTCTTTTACGCGACCTATTTCACGTTCATTCGCTAAGCTGAAGAGTTATGTCTAAAGAAGAACGCTCGTTTTTTGGTGACGTGGGCTCGGTGTGGGCGCGACGGAAACAGATTCGGCAGCTTGTTTCTCGCGCGGACGCCTTGGGATTCGCTACAGGCGTTCTCATTAGTGCGCTTGCCGCCGGGGTCGAGACCGGAATTGCCTGGATGATTGGGCGGTTTTTTGACAGCATCTTGGGCTTCGCCGGCAGGCCGGCTTCGGAGTGGACACGTTACGCCATCCTTGCGCTGGCAGTCATCGCCGGCGCTTACATCCTGAAAGAATCCCTGCAACTGCTGCGTCGTTGGGTTGTCTCGCGCACCACGACTCGCATTGAACGCGATATGACCGTGCGCCTCATAGGTCATCTACTGAAGATTGACCTCGGGGCGCTCTCCCGCGAGCGCGTAGGGTCGTTGCACGGGCGCATCATCCGAAGCGTCGAAGGCTTCGTGAAATTTCTCAAGGTTATCTTTAGCGATTTCGTACCGGCTGTGTTACTGGCGAGCTTTGCCCTGACGGTTGCCATCTGGCAGGAATGGCGTGTGGGCCTTGTCATGCTCTGCGTCATTCCGGTGTCTCTCGCTATTACTATGTGGCAGGTGAATTCACAAAAGGGGATACGGGCCGCGCTTTTACATGCCAAGGAGGGACTGGACGGCACTGTCGTAGAGCAACTGGGTGGTCTTGAGTATATTCGCGCAGCCAACACGTATCCGCTCGAAGTAACGCGCGTTGAGAATGCTGCCGATTCCCGCCGCGACCGCGAGGTCAAGCACCATATTGCCATGTCCCGCTTCGATTGGATGAAAGCGGTCAATGAGGGACTGTTCCATGTCATCATCATCGGTTTCGCAGTCGTGCTGGCTGCTTACCGTGAGATTACTTTCGGGACGGTCATAATCTTCTCCAACCTTTTTCTAAAGGTCATGGGCCCGCTCAAGGAAGTCCATCGCATACTCGATGAAACCTACGACAGCAGCATACAGGTGAGCGTGCTCTTAAATATGCTCAACCAGCCGGTGGATAAATCCTACGGGGTAGTTACCATGCGTGCCCCACGGCTCGACGGCAGCATCCCGTTGCTGGAATGCCGGGACGTGATAGCCGATTATCCTCTGCCCGACGGTAAGTCCAGACGCATTCTCAACGGGCTGACGCTCGAAATTAGACAAGGCCAAACAATAGGCATCGCTGGCCCTTCCGGTTCCGGGAAATCCACATGGCTGCGTTGCGTGCTGCGGCTGATTCACCCCGTGTCAGGCGAAGTCTTAGTCGGCGGCGTACCCATCAATGTTCTCTCGCGCGAAGACATAGGAAAATCCATCGGCTACGTCAGCCAGGTGCCATTTGTTTTTTCGGGAACGGTCGCGGAAAACATCTCTTACGGATGCGGCAAGACTACTTTAGATAAAATACAGGAGGCCGCCCGTCAGGCGCACATACACGAAGAGATTCTACAAATGCCGGAGGGTTATGATACCCCGCTCACGGAACGAGGCGGCAATCTCTCGGGCGGCCAGCGACAGCGAATCGCTTTAGCTCGTATGTTTCTGAAAAATCCGCCCATCCTCATACTTGATGAAGGAACATCTGCTCTGGACAATATCAGCGAGCGACAGGTGCGCGCCGCCATTGAGACTGCGCGGCAAACGCGAACCGTCATCATGGTCGCGCATCGCCTGACTACACTTAATGAAACAGATTGCATCTTCGTCTTCGATCAGGGCCGTGTTGTAGAGCAAGGCGGATTTGATGAATTGATTGCAAGGAATGGCGTTTTCTCCGAACTCGCACGCAGCGCTGAAGCCACCTAAGAAGAGATGCAGGTGAGCGAGCGTGCGCGACTTTATCAGCCGCCCCCGAAGCGGCGCGTTCTTTCTGATTGGGTCTTACAACATGTAAGGGTTAGAGCAAAAATTTGTTTGCTCAACGATCAGAGACTAAATCCGGGGGTGCTGAATGAAGACAATATTCTTACTTACCATCTCGAACATCTTTATGACCCTTGCCTGGTATGGTCATCTCAGGCACAAAGAGAAACCGATTGTCTGGATGATTCTGATTAGTTGGTCGCTGGCCCTTTTTGAATACATCTTTCAGGTGCCCGCTAATCGCATAGGCTCTCAGACACTCAGCGTCACTCAGTTGAAGATCATGCAAGAGTGTATAACTTTGGTGGTCTTCACGGTGCTGGCCTATTTTCTCTTCGGTCAGACGCTCAAGTGGAATAACTTCGTCGCCTACGGGCTCATAGTCGGGGCAGTCTATTTCTCATTCAAATTTTAGCCGCATACGATGCGTAGACGAATAGTTCAAACCCTGAAAGGATTTAACTGGCGGCAGTGGCTGGTGCTCATAGCCTTCCTCTTCTTCGTCGGGTTTACAATCCACCATGCTTTTTACTTCGTGCGAGACGCAATTTACTGGAGCTATCACCGTGATGAGCCGATTGAAGAGTGGATGAACGTCGGCTATATAGCCCACTCTTATAGAGTGCCTCCTCACGTACTTTATAAGGCCCTCGGCATGCCGCACAAGCCGCCGGATAAACGTCCCTTGGCCGAGATAGCGCGGGCGCAGAATCGTTCCATGGAAGAGGTTCGAGCGATTCTAATGGACGCGATTGTGCATGCTCGCCCCCCGTATCCGCCACCGCCTCCGCCGGATGAGGGAGGCGGCCCGTGACCGATCAACTTTTGGGACTGCTCTCTACTTATGGCTTACCGGCGCTCTTCGTCATATTGACGGTTGCCTCTGTGGGCATACCCCTGCCCGTAACATTGGTGCTTATTGTCTCCGGCTCTTTCGTTGCACAGGGCGAGATGAGCCTGTGGCAGGTGTTGCTGATATGCAGTGCGGGGGCAGTCGCCGGAGACCAGATAGGCTATTGCTTGGGCCGTTGGGGCGGACGTAAACTCGTATTGCGTGTTACGAACCGGTTTGGCGGCGCAGATATGCTCAAGCGGGCCGAAGAATTCACCAAACGACGTGGAGGATTGGGAATATTCTTGAGCAGGTGGCTTGTGACGCCTCTCGGCCCTTGGCTTAACCTGACGAGCGGCATCGCCGGGTATTCGTGGCCTCATTTTCTTTTCTGGGACGTGTTGGGAGAAGTACTCTGGGTTATTATCTACGTGGGGCTGGGAAAGCTCTTCAGCGACCGCGTCGCCGCGTTGGCTGACATGCTGGGCAATCTTACATGGGCTATACTCGGCATTTGCGTGGCGGGCGTGCTAGGGTGGAAACTGCTTCAGTATTTTCGCGACAACGGTGAATCAGCAGAGAAAACAGAAATAAGCTCTGAGGTTTACTCGACTGCAACCGAAGGCTAAGTAACGAAGATGATGAATATGAAACTTGCAAACTTCCCATTAATTATCTTGGGATTCCTACTCCTAATCACTGTAGGGTACGCAGACGGAGGCCGTGTGCAGCCCGTAGAGTTTCAGGCCGCACAGGTTGAAAGGCGCTGCGGTTGGCTCGATAACCCCACGCCGGGGAATATTTCGCTATACGACCGGAGCGGAGAATGGATTATCGGCGTACAGGGCGGATATCAGGTCGAGACTGATTGGGATTGGCCCGATTTCAAACCCGGACAATGGGTGCGCAGGAACGGTAACTATGGCTACGGGTGCGTGTGCATGCAACTGAGAGTTAATAAGCAGACGGAAAGGGTATTGGAGATTAAGAGTTCTACCGCGCGGCCATTGTCTGCATGCCGTCAGGATAGTTCATTGAAAAGATGGAGGAGCATGTTTAAGTGAAACTGATTCGATAGGAGCGCTCAACAATTCATTCGACTTAAGCGCGGCTTGACTGCCTTTCATGCTCGTCTTTACAAATTAGGTAGAATGCCACTTGTCGCCCCCTGTTAATTCGGGTGTTAAGCCGTTTGACACCGACATAGGATTAACCGAAACAACATGAAGCTATGTCCATCGTGCCGCGCCCAGTATGCAGATGATACGTTGAACTATTGTTTGACCGATGGCACCCCCCTCGTCAAAGAACCGTCGCCACAGGGCGCACAGCCGACACTTGTACTGCCTGCTTTTCAGAGTGTGCCGAACAGGCAGGTTCAAGATACAACTCCTTATCAGAGCATAGAACATCAGTCGCTTGGGTTAGCTCAACCTTCCCAAGCAGTATCCAGTGTTCCCTCTAAGCGAAGCGCAACCCTTTGGCTTATTGGCGGTGTGATACTTCTTCTGGGGGGAGTTGGAATTGGCCTCTTCGTGGCCTATGTGATATTCGGGGCAGGGAATACTCAATCCGCATCTGCCGTCAAGAGTTCCGGCAGCAGCAATTCGAGCGTTAGCCAGAACTCGAATAATAATCAAACACAATCAAACGCCTCGCCCGGCCCGCCTTACGCGGCCTTTGCCGACAGAACCGGACTGTATAAGGGGAAAGCTCTAAACACAACATCCAATACGCGGGGCACTATAAATCTTGATATTACTACAATCAATGCGGACACCGGCTATGTCTCATCCATGCTGACGTCCGGCGGCAATCTCTGCGGAGATGCTCCTTTGACGGGTAAGCTGACAGAGGAAGGTAAGATGAACCTTTCCGGGACGCTGACCTGTAAAGTTGCGGACTATACCGCGCCCATGACAGTGCGCTGCCGTTTCACTACATCAGACACGCTAAACTGCACATACAGTCTGACCAATCCGAAGTATACGCCGGCAACCCAGCAGGGAAACTTCACGCTTATCAAAGAGTGATTAACGCGGGCTGCAATTAAGGGAAAGCGTAATGAAACTAGTTCTGATGATTATACTCGTAGTCCTGGCCGCATCCTCTTGCGATTCCTACAGAGGGACTGCGAGCAACAATCAGGCTCAATCCACAACGACGCCGGTTCCTTCGCCCGCCCCAAGCGGAAATCTCTCTGCGCCCGACAAAAAAGCCGACATTCTACGCGAGTTAATCGAAACCGAAAATCGGTGGAAAGAGGCGAAATTCAAGGGCGATGTGAAGACGCTTGAAACCATCTTTGCGGATGAATTTACCAACGTCGCGCAGAACGGCAAGACTTACAACAAAGCCGAGTGGATAACAGTATGGAAAAGGGGCGACCCGACTCTTAAATCTTGGGAGATTAGCGACGCGCGCTTGGAAAGCATGGAAGGCGATAAGGCCACTATAACTTTCATCACCACGCTTAAATATAAGAACTCGAAAGTTGCTCGCTCAAGGGATACGGATACTTTCATTAAAAGGAGCGGTCGCTGGCAGGTAATATCTTCACAATCGTCAATGTTGCAGTGATTTGTCATTAATCGGCAGGATATAAATATTAAGTGTCGTGACAGCACACTACTGTAGACAACGTTCCGGGCTTGCTCTAAAGAGCAAGCCCGGAAACCGCTTGCAGAAGATGTCTTTCAGGCTAAATAGGCTCTGCCGCCGAATCCCCTCTACAATCAATTAGCGCCCTTTTTTCTTATCCCTTTTATCTCCTCCGCTACGCAGGTATGCGACCGCGACGGAAGCCAGAACAGCCCCGACGGCAACTCTCGTCAGCAGACTCTTTCTGTTGTGCTTCCACTCCGCCTTCCAGCCCCTCTCGGCAAAGACGTTAGGCACGTAACCGCGAGCAAGGTCTTCCGCATAGCCTTCGACCACGCCCACACGGTCGGCCAGCATCAGTGGCAGCCAGTGCCCGTAGCTCGATTCGCTGTACTTGAAAGCGAAGCGACGGATAACGCCGCTCAAGCCCGCAGGCGGCGTCGAAGTCCCGAAGGCGGCCGAGAGGTTCGGGCGCTCGTTGGAATGCAGCACCTCTACGCTCGCGGGCTGTTGAGACGGGCGCTCCCAACTGTAGCCCATGTGCTCCCCGTTGTTGCGGTTCTTCATGGGATAGGTGGGGTCGTTGTCCGGGTTAGCGTCTATGCCCCACCCTTTGACCTGCATAGGGTCTATCGCTCTCTTCTCCATATTCTCCATGACAGTTCCTCCCTAGCTTCTGGCCGATGGTGGCAGCAGCACCGGCTTGATGCAGTTATCCAGCTTCGCAGAAAAAATCCTGTACGCATCCGACACTTCTTCCAGAGGGATGCGGTGCGTGATTAGCGCCTTCGGATCGAGTATCCCGTTCTGCACGTGCTCAATCAGGCGGGGCAACAGTCGCTTGACGGACGCCTGATTCCCCCTGAGAGTCAGTCCTTTATTCACCACGTTCCCAATCGGGACGAGAGTGTCAATTGGGCCGTAGACCCCGACGATGGAGACAATCCCGCCCTTTTTCACGGAGTTGATGGCCCAGTGCAGAGCCGTTGCAGAGCCTCCCTGCATCAGCAATTTTCTGCCGAGGAGCGTCTGCATCACACGGCCAGCAGCCTCCGCGCCCACGGCGTCAATACAAACGTCTGCTCCCAGCCAGTCAGTCGTACGTTTGGCGAATAAGACCACGTCACCCAGTTCTCTGAAGTTATAGGCCTCGCAGGGCGCGTAATTCCGTGCGAACTCCAAGCGGTAGTCCACGTGGTCAATTATTATGACTCGACCGGCACCAAAGAGCCACGCGCACCTTGCTGCCATAATGCCCACGGGGCCCGCCCCGAAGACCATCACCGTGTCGCCGGGCTGAATACCGGCCATCTCGGCGGCCTGATAGCCGGTTGGAACGACGTCCGTGAGCATCACGGCATCGTCCGGATCCATGCCTTCAGGGATGACCGTGGGGCTCACGTTCGCGTAAGGGACTCGGACGTATTCGGCCTGTCCACCATCGTAGCCGCCCGCCGTATGCGAATAGCCGAAGATGCCGCCGACTGCTGTGGCCTCCGGGTTGGACTCGTGGCAGTTGCCGTATAGCTCCTGCTGGCAGAAGACGCACTTCCCGCACGCGATGTTGAAAGGCACAAGGACATGATCCCCAACTTTTAATTTCTCCACCTCCGGGCCTACTTCTTCCACTATGCCCGTGACCTCGTGGCCGAAGGTCATGCCGACGCGAGTGTCCGGCACAGACCCGTTATACAAATGTAAGTCAGAGCCGCAGATACAAGACCTTGTGACCCTGACGATGGCGTCCTGAGGGTGCTGAATCTCGGGCTCCGGTTTATGGTCAATGCGTACCCGCAGAGGCCCCCTGTAGTTCATAGCAAGCATAAAACTGGCTCCTCCCCTTTTAACGTCTATCGTGGAAAGACTCAGTAATTAGGGCGTGGTGTTAGAGCCCGAACGGGCTAAACACCACGCCGACATTACCCCTTGATATTTATTCCAAACGCACGGCAATCTACCAACTAAGATAACGGATTTCGGTTTCTGTATGAGACTCAGAGTCGCATTCTCGTGCGGAATTTGAGTCACGCAACTGTTACAGGAGTATTACTCCTGTTACGCCCCAAGCGAGAGCCCTGCCTACAAGCAGAGCCTCTTCTCTTACCGATTTATCAGATAACCGGTAAAAACTTTTACTCACGTCCCCGCCGCAGTCATCGTGGGCTTTCGCGCAAGCAGGGAACTCTCATAGCGCTCAAGCAGTTCGGCCACGTCCTTATAGATTTCGGCTGCCCCGGCTGCTCTGAGCTTCTCTTCCGCGAACCCGCCGCTTAAAACAGCTATGGTGCGAATGCCCGCGCGCCCGGCGGCTTCTATGTCGAAGGGGCTGTCACCGATGACAACGGCCTCTTCAGGCTCAACCTCGTCCAACCCGTCCAGCGCCGCCTGAAAAATGTCCGGGTGGGGCTTGGACTTTTCGGTATCGTCTGCGGAAGTTGAGGCTTCTAGCAGGTCTACTATCCTCAGGTTCTTCTTGTGCTCATCGAGTTCTTCCTCTTTGGCCGAAGACGCGAGCGCTATTTGCAGGCCGTCCGCCTTAATCTTCTCGAACAACTCCCGCACCTTGGGGAAAGGCTGCACCTTATGCAGATAACCGCCGGTAAATATCTCTGCGCGGTATTCGGTAAGCTCCGAGCCGAATTTGTCCAGTTCCTCTTTAGAGCAGAAGACGGGCATCAGTTGATCGCCGCCCTTGCCCATCTGCTCGCACAACTCGTCATAACTAACATCCTTGCCGAAATACCAGAAAGCCTCTATCCACGCATTCACGTGCAGCTTATTGGAATCCACAAGTGTTCCGTCCACGTCGAAGATTACAGCCTTAATCACCCTTATTCTCCTTGCAGCTATTAGCTAAAAATTGCTCTGTCTTCGTGCCTGCCCCGGCAGACAAAATAATCGCCCGCCGGGGCGGATGCGCTCCGTCCCGCGTGCGGGCATCTTGAAAACCTAACTATGATGTCAATAAAAGCAGTAGAACGGATTTCTGTTACGGAGAGAGCACGGATGTTAGTCGAGAAGATGAAATGACTGTGATTTGCCTCCTGCCCACGGCGATTTATCACGGAAAGAGATTATTTCCTGCTAAGAGCATAAACGGGCGAATGGTTGAAGGCGTTAAATCTGTTGCTCCCGCAATGGCCGCACTCTCAGCAGTAATAGCTTGTTTTGGTAAAAAGCGTGTCAAGACCTTCACGCATTCCGACATAGAAACTTACAAACCGCATAGGCCGGAGCAGCAAGACGAGGTGAACTCTTTAAGCCACGCTGATAACAGGTTGACTTCATCTCACACACAATTACAATCATCGCTGAGAACTCCAAGACCGCTCGCCCGCGCGTTATGGGCATGACGCGGCGGCTTTACGATGAGCTACTACGCCTTTGGAATGAGTCACTACAGGAGCAGAATGGACTAGCCTTCGGGGCGCGGGTTAATCCGGGCGTTAGGCGTAGCAGATTGAATCTTGAATTTAGTGACGGAGGATGAAAAGATGTCTCGCCATATACACATCTATCTTGGCTCTATTCTTCTACTCTTAGCGCAGGTTAGTTCATCTTCTGCATCTTTGGCCGACATACCATGTCCTACGATGCTGGTTGATTGCGCGGCTGATAGTACCTGTGGCGGGATGATGAACAAGATTAAGGTGCACATGACAAGCGTTCCCCCGGACAGTAAGCTTATCTACAAATGGTGCATCTCGTCAGGCGTTATCGTTAGCGGTCAGGGAACAGATACGATTGAAGTTGATATAAGCGGTTCCAAAGAAGAACAGGTGACAGTTACCATAATGATTGGAGGTCTGGATAAGGATTGTTCTAATGTGGCGTCTTACCACATCGAACGAACCGACAGGACAGATTAACGATATGGCTCCGCCTAACAACTCATTCGACGCGAGCGGAATTAGCTCGATTCTCAGCGACAACTTGGACGCCATTCGATGATACTTCCCGCCGGTTAATTCTGGTGTTATGCGCCGGGTTCCTATCAGACATATTATGAAGGAGCTTGAGGCACAGGAAAGAGTGAACTGGCGCGCAGTCGCCTTCTACTACCTTGCGGCCTGTGCCCTTTCATGGCCCTTCTTTTGGTGGAGAGATTTACATCCTGAAAGTTGGTTCAGTTGGCAGTTTCCAATGGTTTCGCCAACCTCTCCGCTTACATTTATTCTGAAGATGGCTATCATTATGTGGGGGCCCGGAATGGCAGCCGTCCTTTCCCTCATAATTTTCAGGAAAACACATCGTCGTACAATCACTTTCCGGGGAACTTCTTGGTCTAAGAGTCTGGCTTTCTACTGGGTGCCGATTCTATTTGCGATTGCTGTCGGCGTCCCGATGCCTGACGGGAGCATTAATCGTTTAGGCACGATGGCATTAGGTCTGGTGACGCTCTTTACCATCCTTGGCGAAGAGTTGGGTTGGCGTGGTTTCCTACAAGATGCTCTTCGCCCCCTTACACCTCTGAAAAGGTATGTGCTCATAGGTGTACTTTGGGAGTTCTGGCATTTCACAAATCGGACTACTCACGGGTCACTGAAGCAGATTGTTCTATTTCTGGCCATCTTTTATCCGGTAGGCATCCTCCTTTCATGGTTGATTGGAGAAGCAACGGAGCGAGGCAAGTCACTGCTCATCGCCGTGACGCTGCATGCGTGGTTCGATATTGTGTTTACGTTTCCCGGCACGCGGACTTACATCGCACTTGCGCTTTCAATTCCATTTTGGATTATCCTTCTGATGTACTGGAATAAGGATTAAGTTAAAGCGCATAACAACTCATTCAACAGAAGCGAGAGTCAGCTTGGCTTTCATCGAGAAGTTGGATGGTTTCGGCGGTTCATTCGGGGGTTAGGTCGCCTCCTTGTAGGTAGATTTAGAGTATGGGTGAATATGTATGGTCTTAATTAGAGAGTACCGCTCAGAGGATTATCAGCAAGTCGAGGATTGCTTTATCGAGTTGCAGGAATTCGAGAGGCAGATTGAGCCCAGACGCGTTGAAGGTAAAGTCGTAGCTAAAAAATATCTACAACACATCTTCGAGAGATGCGCTCAAACGCAGGGGAAAGTCTTTGTTCTAGAGGCTCATGGTAAAATCGCCGGGTTTGTCTCGGTGTGGGCTAAAGTCAAGGTTAATGGATTAGTCAATGAAGAATCCGAAGTGGCTTATATTTCTGATTTGATTGTCGTCGCTGGTCATAGAGGTCTGGGATGGGGGCGGGCGTTGCTTCAGCGAGCCGAGGAGTATGCGCGGGTTCAGGGAGCGACGATGCTTAGCATAGGGGTATTGGCTGAGAACACAGGGGCGCGAAGTTTGTACACAAGCTTTGGCTTCCGGGAGAATCACGTCGAGTTATTGAAGCCTCTGCGGCCTGCTGGCGAAGAGGAAACCTGACAACTCCTTCAACCGGAGCAGAATTAGGTTGATTTTCATCCGCAAGGATTGGATGCTTGGTCGGATTCTTCCAGCCCGGTTAATTCGGGCGTTAGGCGCTTTCTATCGAAATCCGATTTGACCTCTGAAATATGACCAATAACGCGCCGCTCGGAAAACTTTTAAGCGAACATAAATTGGATGATTACGGGCGAGGCGGTTTGTACACTTGCGGGTGTTTTTTGATTCTACCTTTTATCTTTGGCCTGTGGGGTCTAATTGCCTCTTTGACTTATGCGCGCGAGACAGCCGATGTTGATGTAGGATTCTATTTTTCATTGGCCCTTGCCGCCGCCTGTCTCGGATTATTCGGGCTGTTCGCTCTTGTGTCCCGCCTTTCGCCCCTCTGGTTGAAGAAATACAGGCTCAAAATTTACGAAAACGGCTTTGTCAAAAAGGATTTATTCACAACTCGAACTTGCCTGTGGAGCGAGATTCAGGAAGTGAAGCCGGTGCTGCTGGTTTACGACAAGGCAAGCCGCAACACGCCGCCGAGCGAGTTTGGAAATCTCGGAGAAGATACAAAAGAGAGAGGCATCTACGAAGTCTATAAAAAAGATGGCAGCAAAATTACCGTCGGCCGCAGGTATACCAATATCAAACGGCTCGACGAACATCTTGTCTCATTCTGCAATGAGTCTCCTAATTGGTAAAAAAGCAACGACACCTTCATTGTCCAGACGGCTAAGTCCAAAAGGATTCTGCCGAAGCCAGATGACGGGATTCATGCAAAATCCGGCGATACAATGAGACTTCGCATTTAAGCGAGACGGGAAAAATAACGGGAGACATAAGAACGGGCAGCTTAGGTGCTGCCCGTATCTTGCTGTAGATATTAACTCCGCAGGTAGGACTCGAACCTACAACCCTTCGGTTAACAGCCGAATGCTCTGCCATTGAGCTACTGCGGAAGACGCGCCCGGGAAGCTTTGAGGTTTCTCAGCCTTTAAGCCTCGGGCGCGAGCAATTTTTATAACAGACGGTGGCAGAGAGGTCAAGTTGAGGCGGCATCAGGCTGGCAAGCGCGTGCCGCTCCTGTTGGCGGCTTGCGTCGTGGCTGAATGTGAGAGATTATTTGCAGACTGTTTGCAACTTAAAAAGCGTCAGTATGAAGTAGTTAAGTTCTTTTATCTTACGGGTTCGCTCCCTTTAGGGGATGCAGGGCCTTGCCTGTCGGAGAGTGTAAAGAGGATGGAGCGTCGAACGTCTGCATGGTACAGCCATAATCTTGGGATGGAGATGCCGATTGTGGCCTACGGTCACGCGGGCCGCCCGCTTTTGATGTTTCCCACAGCCGCCGCAGATTATCTTGAGTACGAAAGATTTCATCTGATTGATGCCATACAACCCTTGATAGACGCCGGACGCGTGCGCGCCTATTCCATCAACAGCGTGAATCGTCACAGCCTGCTCAACGAGCAGGCGTCGCCCGAATGGAAGGCGGAGTTGCTCTCGCGCTTTGACCGTTACATCACGGAAGAGGTGCTGCCGCTTATACGGCAGGAGACAGGCGACCCTGAGGGGCCTGTGACTACTGGGGCGAGTCTCGGAGCCTTTCTCTCCGCCAACGCTTACTTTCGTCATCCAGACCTGTTTCGCGGCGTCATAGCCATGAGCGGGAGCTACGACATACGCTCTTACCTGAAAGGCCATTTTGACGACAACGTCTATTTCAATAACCCCGCGAGCTACCTGAAGAACATAGACGACGATTACCATCTGCCGAGGCTCAGGCAGGCCAAGGCCATCATCATAGTCACGGGGCAGGGAGCGTACGAAGACCCGGAGCGCTCGCGCCAGCTCTCAAGCATCCTGACGGAAAAGGGAATCCCGCATCAGCTTGAGATGTGGGGCCAGGACGTGAATCACGACTGGCCATGGTGGAGAAAGATGCTCCCCTTCTATCTGGATAAGCTGTTCTAAGAAGGCGATAGTAGAAAGGGAAAAGGGAAGAAGGAACATTGCGTTCTTTCTTCCCTTTTCCCTTTCTACTATCGCCTTAACTTATCAAGGCTCGTCCGAGCCCTTCTTGCCTTTCTTCTTCGGCTCTACCTCTCTGGGTCTGGAAGTAGACGGCGCGGTAGG
This sequence comes from Pyrinomonadaceae bacterium, assembly GCA_036389255.1. Classification (GTDB taxonomy): domain Bacteria; phylum Acidobacteriota; class Blastocatellia; order Pyrinomonadales; family Pyrinomonadaceae; genus JACVRN01. The sequence continues at coordinate 42,636 of DASVQI010000040.1, read as the reverse complement.
CGTTTCGGTGCGCGGCGGAGGCGGCTCGGTCTTCTTAGGAGTCGTGTCGGCAGCAGGCTGGTTATCCCCTCCGGAAGAGTTGTCAGTCTTGGGAGCGGGAGGCAGCGTCACCTGTTCGAGCTTGGGCTCGGTGGTGGTGTTGGTATTGGTGTCGGAGTTATCGCGCTTGGCGCTGGCGCGAGCCATAGCTGCGGCCAGCTTGTCTTCGCTCATCTCGCTCTTGCGCTGCTGATTCAGCTCCTTCATGTCCTCAGGAATCGCAGGCGGCTTCGGGAAATCCTCTTTCTGTTTGTCCTTGAGGAAGTCCTTCATGAAGGCAACGTAGAAGGGGAGCGCGCCGTGCCCGCCCGTCATGTCGTTGCCGAGCGGCTTCTTCCTGCCGGGATAGCCCATCCACACGCCCGTCACGTAGGTCGGCGTGTAGCCTATGAACCAAACGTCCGTGTGGTCGTTGACCGTGCCGGTCTTGCCTGCCTGCGGCACGCCCAGCACGCGAGCGCCCGTCGCCGTTCCGGCTTCGATAACGCCGCGCATCATGGAGACCATCGTCAGCGCCACGTATTCGCTCGTCACCTTGTAGGTCGTCTTCTCCCACTCTTCCAGAACGTTTCCGTCCCGGTCAACCACCCTGCGAATCATGTGCGGCTCGACCCTCACGCCCTTGTTCGGAAATGCAGAGTAGGCCGACACCATCTGATTAAGAGGAACTTCGGTCGCTCCCAGAGCCGAAGGAAGATAAGGAGCCATGGGAACCGTGATGCCGAAGCGCCTGACCATCTGCGCTCCTGTCTGTATGCCTACGGTTTGCAGCAGGTGAACAGCCGGGACGTTCAGCGATTTGGCGAGCGCGATTTTCATCTGCACGTCGCCGTTACCCGTGGAGCCGTCGTAGTTGTGCGGCACCCAGTCGCCCACCTTAATCGGAGCGCCCGAGACTGTGGACTCAGGCGTCATGCCCCATTCGATTGCGGCCGTGTAGATGTAGGGCTTGAAGGCGGAGCCCGTCTGACGATAAGCCTGCGTGGCGTTGTTGAACTTCGAGAGCGTGAAGTCATAACCGCCCGCCATGGTGATAATCTCGCCGTTCTTGGCGTTGAGAGTCATCATGGCTCCCTGCACGCCCGGCACCTGCGAAAGCTCCACCTGCAAGCGACGATTCTTGTCGTCAATGTTCTTGATGGCGAAGTGGAAGAGGTCGCCCACCTTGAACTCTGAGCGCACGGAGCGCTTTGACCATCCGGTGTCTTTGTCCGTGACGGTCGCCATGTAATCACCGAAGCGCACCTGCGCCTCGCTCTTTCCTGTGTCAACTTTTGTGACGAGCCCCATATAGTGCTCGCCCAAGCGGTACTCGTTGCCGTACCAGTCCGGGTGCTTGAAGTTCTGGAGCATCTGCGGCGTGACGGGCTGGCCGTTGCCTATATTGGCATAAGCGCCGCGCCAGCCTGCGTGCGTGCGGTCGTACTCACGAAGCCCGGCGCGCAGGACTTCCATAGCCTTCTCCTGAGCGTGCGCGTTAATGGAGGTGTAGACGCGCAAGCCGCCCTGCGCCACGCGAGTCGTGTACTTGTCTTCCAGATACTGGCGAATCTCTTCTACCGGATAGTCGAAGGCGGTCGAGCGATTCTGTCCCTGATAGTAGACCGTGTCGGCCAGCACAATCGGCTTGGCCTTGGCCCTCTCTACTTCCGACTGCGAAGCGAAGCCGTTCTTGGCCATCTGGTCAAGCACAAGGTCTCTGCGCTCTTTGGCGGCCTGCATGTTGACGGTCGGGCTGTACTGCCCCGGCGCTTTCGGAATTCCTGCCAGCAGCGCCGCCTCTTCCAGCGTCAAATCCTTAGCCTGCTTACCGAAGAAGGTTTCGGCTCCGGCCTCCACGCCGTAAGAGTTAGCGCCCAAGAAGATGTGATTGACGTACATCTCCATTATCTGGTTCTTGGTGTAGTAGCGCTCTATCTGAAGCGCAATCAGCCACTCGTTTATCTTGCGCTTCAGGGTCTGCTCTTTGGAGAGAAAGAGATTCTTCGTTAATTGCTGCGTCAGGGTCGAGCCGCCCTCACGAGTTCCGGTAGTTATGTTCTTCAGGACTGCGCCCGCTATGCGTATCGGGTCAATGCCTACGTGGTCGTAGAAGCGCGTGTCTTCTATGGCGAGGATGGCGTTCTTGACGTTGGGCGGAATCTCCTCGTACTTCAGAGGGATTCTCTTCTCAAGCGCGAACTCGCCAATCACCGTCTCGCCGTCGTCAGCGTAGATGCGCGTCACAACGCTCGGGCGGTAGGTGGCGAGCGACGCGACCTCTGCGGCCGCCTGCGAGTAGTTAAGCTCGTAGGCCACGATTACGCCGGTCAGGCCGCCCGCAGTCAGCGCCAGAAGCAGCACGGCCGGAAGCCAGAAGCGGCGCAGGAAATGGCGGCGACGAGCCGGAGGCGCATTCAAGCGCGTCTTCTGCGCGACGGGATTTTTGGAAGCCATAAAACTTAAAGACCTCTTACGGAAAATAGAAGCGAGAATTCCAAAAGGATTCGCTTCCGAAGCTGTCGGCTGGAGGAGACTCTGGACAAAACCAGCGTCGAATTATAACGCAAGACAAAGTAAGTCCCAAATACTAAGCCCGAAGTTCCGGGGATAAAGCGAGTACAACTTGGGGAGCGGTTCTCACATCTAAATGGTGTGTTTCAAGCAATTTGGCTCTGAATCACTTGTGGCTGGTAGCGGCGGCTCGTTCTTTTTAGCTCTCAGTTCTTTGACCAAACGGGTCGCGGTCACTATAATTCACGGGCTTTTACGATAAGGGGGCGACAGGCTTCGACAGGAGTCATGAACCTCGCTTTGGATGCATGCAGGGCTCTCTCTGTGCAGCTCTTTAAAAAGCGTAGAGAAACACAATTGCCAACTCAAACGAATTGGCTCTCGCTGCCTAATTAAGCACCGAGCGTCTCGCCGCAAGTTGCTCATGCGCGCGGAGTGAGATGTCACTTAGATGAGCTGGCCTGCTCCGACTGTTCGCGGGAGCGGGCGAGAACAAAGTCGAGCTAGCTTCCCGCGCGAGGTCTTCGTCGCTTCACTTACTCTGCGGGAGGCGAAACTAAAAAAAAGAGAAGCGGCTAAGCATGTAGATTCCGGTGTGGTCGGCTTTTGGATCAGGGTTCAATTCCCTGCGCCTCCATTTAATAGAGAAGTAAAAAGGCAAAAGTAGAATGTGATTTGAAGCATAATTTGGCGACCTCCGCCATGTTGTGCTTCTTATCATTTTCCGCCACATTATCCTTCCTCATAAAGACACTCTTTCCCGAATAACAAAATTACTTACTTCTGTTTTGTCCCGTCCGGCCTAATTCCTTCCGCAATTCTCTGGATGGGTATATACCCTTGGCATGAAGCTGGAAGGCGACACGCCGTATCTCATCCCGTCGTCGGCTTCGCTCCTGCGCATAGAATTCCTTCTTATAGGCGCTGTTTCGTGCCGATATAGCACGACATAAATCAGGTCGCTTGATGGGATTCCTTACCGCACGTACAACTTCTATATTTATCTGCGTGTTTGCTTACAAGCAAGCAGGTTTCTTTCTTGAGCTCTAAGATTTCTTTTTATGTACGCTGCATGTAGAGCCATTCTGAGCATACTCTATTACTACCAAGTCGTAGTCCCCATCCGGGATAGTGGGAGTCCATAAAGATATAGGAGGGCCTAAGTACTGAGCTACCAGCTTGCGATCTGGCCCTAATAACAGTAAGTGAATTCTATGGGTGGCTGGTGACAATGGCCCTACGGAGATATCATACGGCATGCCTGGTGGCGGCGTCCTTCCATCAACTGGAGTCTTGTCTCCATTCCTTACCTGAATGAAGGAGGAGCCCCGATCACGGAATAGCATTAGTAGCCTAATATTTGTGAAGCTATCCTCCAATGGTATTTTGCTGTTAGGAACGAGAACACTAGCTCTAAAACTCCCGAACGGGAGTAGACCAGTCCAAACATATTCATCACCTTGTAGCTCTACATTAGCTTGCTTTATTTCAGTAGCTTTTGTTTCCTTATTCTCAATCGATAGAAGAATGTTTTTAGGAAGTTGCTCCATACCCGTTAATTCGATTACCAGCTTGGTCTTGCTACATTCAGCGCTTTTTACACGTATATATACGTTGGCAGCCGAGGGCTTACGCCAAGCATTCGCAGTACTGCATGTAATGAGCGTAAGTAGGAGAACGGTTAAAAATCTATAATTGGAGTTGAGCTTTCTACCCATAGTGATTCGCATGGAGTAAACCCTTTTTCGAGCTGGCAATTATCGAACGGCGATGCGTTAGACAGTTGATTGATATTTATAACTTGAGAACGCGGCACTCTTTTTATCTGAAATAAGTTTAGCCGGTCATAGACGATAACTTCCGATTCATCCTGAAATATTAAGAAGACAGGATGGGTTAGCAACTCCTTTTGCTCTGACTCCCCGCCTCCTGCTTCAGGCACTTTATTATCCCCTTGTGGAGTGTTATCGCCCTTTCTATCAGCGCCCCCGCCACTTTCAACTTTCAACTTCAGCCTGACGACGGAGAATGAAGTGACCTTGCCTAGTGTGGCGTATATGCAAGGGAACAATAACAACGCCACTAACAGCCCTGTCAAGGCTTCAATTCTTATAACCTTTGAATAAAGGCCATTGCCGCTTAACCAGAATGCCATAAACACGACACCCAGAAACAGAATGTTCAGAAGCATCAAAGCCAGATAAGAATTAGCCCTCTCCCGTTGAGCTGGCAATCCGGGCTTCTTAGGCCGTTGATCTCCGCTTTCGGCTTGCCGGTTACTTGGATTCAGCGGGTTGAACCATTGATCCCATTCATCAAACCCTGGCTCGTTAACGCCCAGTTTTTCGTGCTCCTCATATATCTCTTGGGTCAGGGATACACGCTTTTCCATCGGCTTATTATTTTCGTCTGCGATAGTTCTTACATAATTCCCCATCTCAACAGATGAGAATGGCTGTAGTACGTTGCGGGCTCTCAAAACCTTAAACTCAGACGAAATAATAATGAGAAAGGTGAAAAGGATGAAGGCGAAGATAAGTGACTTCAACAACCTGCTTTTAGGTCGCCTTCTTCTTAGTAGAAAGATGCAGATCAGGCTTAAAAAACAGAACAGGATTCCAAGCCACAGCAAGTCCTCGTACAGGGCGTGCCTATACTCGCCAAATAGTGAAAAAAGCTGTGGGATAGAAATTAAAATCGAAACCAGATAATCGCCTGCGAGCTTCAGGTAGGTGAGGGGCTGTGCACCCACGTCTACACCCAAAAGCCGGTAATAAACTATATGAATCAGGTAGCCGCAGACATACAGAATGGCAACCACGCCCAGGCCGATTCCCGACAGTTCCTTCAGCCAGTTGATTGATGTCTTCTCATTTGTCGGCGATTCTTCGCTCATGGCTCGGCCGAATTCATACTCAATCACCAGCTAGAATAAATCCTGCCCAGTTAACGGGCGGGATGTTCTCTTTTTTATCATCCCGCATCTGTTGCTTGGCTAAACGGAGCGCCTCGCTTGGTTTTTTACCGGCACGAAGCATATCAAGTTTTTTACCCGCACGAAGCATATCAAAAATACGCTTAATGAATTCCGCCGTGGATTCATCATCACGGATTAGCCACTGCGTCAGCAGTAGCTGTTTACTGCCGGCCGCAAAGAAGGAGCCGCTGAGATTTGAGAACGACTCTCCGTAATTACAGAGGCATCCGCTTACCGCGTATAGGGAGCCCTCACCATTTATTCCCGGATCTAACTGGACGTACGCTGACGGGGGTAGATTCTCATTACTCGTTGCTGTTTGACACGCCGATAAAACGACCAGTTCCGCGTGGTTTTTTAGCTTCGACGCGATCTCGTAAGCTGTAAGCTCTCCATCCTCATTGCCTTCTTTTCCGAAAGGCAGATAGAAACCCCCGGCAATGCCTTTTAAGGGGTTGCTGTGCGTGACCATATGTAGATACTGCGCGTTAGCGATGGCCTCGCTATTCCTGTACAAGTCGGCTTCGGTAGCATTCTGGCGGACTACATTAGGTGGCGAGGGGCCGCCTGCCCTCTCTATCTCAATGTTCGCATAGTCCAACTCTCCTTTTCCTTTACTGGGATAGCTGAACCCTGCGTACTCAATCTTATAAGGAGGTTCGGATATTGCTGTAAGGCGGCGGTGGCGCAAATAGTAAAAGACGGTGGCAGAAGGCACATATCTTATATCAAACACATCCAGCATCATTCCTTGCGCGCCCCAGGGCATAATATCGAATGGCAGCGAGGAGAGATTTTGGTCTACTGCGATAATCAGTTTCCGGTTAGGCCGCAGATTGAATTTGGATAACAGCTTATCCTGCAGGAAGGCCAGCTGGCCTTTGATGCTGTCTAGGCTTGCTCCTCCTTCTATCGCACCCTTTAAGTTTCTGATCTCATTATAGAGGTCTTTGATGTTGATGGTAAGTTCTTCCAGCTGGGGCTCAGAATCCCGTTCCAGTTTCCATGCATATACCGGCTTGTCATCCTTATCAACATAGAAGAAAGACAGTAGCGTCTCATCTGGAGCCAACACCTTGCTTATCTCTTCAGGCTGGACAATTACCGACGCCAACTCATCATATTCAGGGATGAGGGCGGCGATCTGCCGCCCTACTGCTTGTAGCTCGGCGTCATAAGGGGTCGGGCCGGTGAAGCGGCCAGTAGAGAAGTAGAACTGATTCCGTTGTAACCTTAGCTCTTTGTCCTGACGCAACAAATCTCTAACTCTGTTTCGCGACGTGGCATTCAGCCGCAGCAGCGCACCTCTTAATATTTGCGCTCTGAAAAGCCTGGACTTGATCTTCTCCTGCATGTCCCAGCCTAGATGGCGGCAGTCGTTCTGCTCGCACAGTGGCGGACGAACAAATTTGGTTCTGTACATGAACCTTACATATCTTCTCGTCACATCCTTAAAGATTTGAGCCTTCCTCACGATCTCGTCTTCGCTTTCATATACATCCATCGCAGCGAAGGGATCATAAAAGACGCCGAATTGCCTGAAGGCCCGCATCGTTTCAGGAAAGAGGTTTTTAGAATAAAGAAGGCCGGCTTTTTGAGCGAGAAGTTGTGTGGCGTTTTCAACATTCCCGGTTCTAAATGCTTCATCGAAGGCGAGTGTCGAATACTCCGTGATGTAGGCCGGATACTTTTTGGCCTCCAAGGGGAACTCCCACTGCACTGCGAACGAGCACTGTATAAGGTCTAGGGAGCGCAGTTGGCGCAACAAAGCCATAGTGGTTCGGTGCTGACTCTCCGCTCTCGCCACTTGGCCTCGTTGAAAATATGCGGCCGTAGCCCTCGCGCTGTTAAGCGCGGGGTAGCAGGCATCGTTGTTATACTCCATCTGCGGGAGGTTCTCCTGCGAATAAGCGTAATAGGAGAAAATAATAGTTAATAAAGCAGCCAGTGCTAGGCGAAGGCTAAAATGGGCAACAGGCATATTGGGCAGCCTCCGTGAATGTAGACTTGATAACCTTTGAGATGCTTATGAAAAAATATTAGTTGCTGTTAATAACTGTCAATAATTCTGCAGGCATTGACATTCAGATTTGCTGGCAATATTGTTTTCTCGTTCATAGGTTAGCTTTCTGCTAACGAGTGCAATGCGCTCGTTAGCCTCACGAACCATCCCGCTCAATATACTTTTGGCGTGGTGGCTGTTCCTTTCAGTTAAAGTCGGCTCTTAATGTATTAGACCACCGACTGTATAGACCTTTAGCGCTCTGCCTCTTTCATGCCTCTGAGAGAAGTTTAATATGCTGCGCGCTCATGACGAAATTGGCCCCTTCACCCTTATCGAAGAACTCGGAAAGGGCAGCTTCGGTGTGGTCTGGCTGGCAGAGGAGCGTAGCATCTTCGCCGCGCCAAGAGTAGCTCTGAAAATCGCACTTGAAGATAGCGTCAGTTCCGAGGCAATCAAACGAGAAGCTAAGCTTTGGGTGCATGGCAGCGGTCATATCAATGTGCTCCCCATATTCAGCGTAAGGATTTATGACGAGCAAATTGTGATTGTTAGCGAGTATGCGCCTGATGGATCGTTGGAAGAGTGGCTAGAGCGTTATGGTGGTAGTGCCCCATCAGTCGAGGCGGCAGTTGATATGATGTGTGGCATTTTAGCCGGGCTGGAACACCTACACTCAAAAGGCATCATCCACAGGGACTTAAAGCCTGCCAATATCCTCCTGCAAGGGGAAACACCCAGACTTACAGACTTCGGTTTAGCCCGCTTATTGGAAGCAAACACACATAGTATGAAGGCTGCGGGCACGTTCCCTTACATGGCCCCTGAAGCATTCAGTGGAGAGCGTTCCGAACAGACGGATGTCTGGGCCGCAGGCGTTATTTTTTACCAGATGTTAGTTGGAAGCCTGCCCTTTCCGCAGCAAGATATTCGCTCGTTGATGAATGCAATAGATAAGGATGACCCTTCGCTACCCTCTTCTATCCCAGAACCATTGAGGGATGTTATTGCTACAGCGCTGCAAAAACTCCCCGTGGAGCGCTACAAGTCTGCGAACGAAATGCGTAAAGCGTTGCGTGAAGCCTCTCATGTCAGACCACTACATGAGCATGAATCTATCGCCCCGGCATTGCAGCGTGATGGGCGAGGAAAGATTCAGCCATTGGCAGCTACTGTTAGCTCGCCTCTTTCTCAATTTAAGACTATAGAATCTGTCCTGCCCGGCGTGGCACCTCCGATGCCAGTACAACAGGCTGAGCCATCTGAGCCAAAAGAAGCACCGCCTTCATCGAAATCAAGGATGCTCCGGTGGATCGCTGGTGGTGTTATTTCACTACTGATTATCAGCGCTCTGATAATTACTACCAAGAAACTCTATTCGTGGTCACTGAATCGCCAAATGCTGGCGGCGGCAGTAAAGAATTCGGAGGCGGCCAAGTCACATGTCGAGCAAGGGGATCTACTACGCGACCGCAGTCAATGGGCAGCAGCCGAGATTGAATATAGAAAAGCAGTACAGTTGGAGCCGAATAATGCCGGTCATCATTTGAAGCTGGCATACTCGTTATCCGTATTAGGGAAGAACGAGGATGCTCAATCCGAATACAGAGAGGTTGAGCGCTTGGCTAGAGAGTCATTGAAAGTTGAGCGAAGCAAGGCCGCCGATCATTATTATTTAGGAGCGAGTTTATCTGGACAAGATAAATTCGCTGAAGGAGAAGCTGAATTCAAGGAGGCTATTCGACTAAATCCTAACGAGGGCGATTATCATCGTGAGTTAGGGCTTACCTTAATCTCTCAGGGGAAGAATACTGAGGCCGAAGCTGAAGCAAGAGAAGCAATACGGATAAGACCAAATTATTATCGTTACACCATTCTCTTAGGGTTAGTTTTAAACCGGCAGGAAAAGTACGATGAGGCGGAGGCAAATCTTAGAGAAGCAATACGCTTAAACCCTAATTACGCTTTCTCGCATTATCACTTGGGAAATGCTCTATTCGGACAAAAGAGATACGATGAGGCAGATGCTGCGTACAGGGAAGCGTTAAGACTGTTTTCATATCAGCCTTCGGTTCATGTCGGCTTAGGTAGTGTTTTGGTTACAAAGAAGCGATACAAAGATGCAGAACTTGAGTATAAAGAAGCGATTAGATTAGCCCCGGATGAGACGTACTATCGTTCCCAGCTTGCAAGCTTTCTATTAGACCGGGAGCGGTATGCCGAAGCTGAAGCCGCGTTTAGGGAGGCCATCCGTTTAAAACCTGATGAAGCTATTTATCACAATGATTTAGGCCTCACCCTGGTAAATCAAAAGAAGTATGCTGAGGCGGAAGCCGAGTATAGAGAAGCAATTCGTCTGAATCCTAATGGCGCTCTTGCTCACAATAATTTAGGCATCCTCTTATTTATACAGAAGAAATACGCCGAGGCGGAAGCCGAGTATAGAGAAGCAATTCGATTAGACCCGAATGAAGCCAATTATCAATATAGGCTGGGAGCTTTTTTATTAGATCGGAAGCGATATGCTGACGCCGAAGGTGCGTTTAGAGAGGCGATCAAGTTGAATGCGGATGTGGCGGACTATCATAATGATTTAGGCGTCGCTCTATTTTATCAACAGAAATATGCCGAGGCGGAAGCTGAGGATAGAGAAGCGATTCGACTAAATCCAACCAATCCTCTTTATCATGATAATTTAGGAAGTAATTTGTACAGGCAAGGAAAGTTTGCGGCCGCAGATGCTGAATATAAGGAAGCGAAACGCCTTAAGGGAAAATAGCAGCGTGGGTTACCGAGCATTAATGGCTTATCTCTTGCGACGCAGCCGAACAACTCATCCTACCCACAGTTTTGACGGGGATGGCTTGTTCAGGGAGAAAACTGATGACTGTCGAAGAATGGGCGGTGAAGATTGCGGAAGAAGTATCGCCCGTTGAAACCGATTTCGCTCCGCTCTGGGCGGAAGCATTCGTTAAGGGCGGCAAAGATCGTCAAGAGCTTTTTACCCGAAGTAACGCGCAGGCGAGCGCTTTTCTTCCAGGCGATTTCATCCCTATGTTGCCAGTAATTCTAAAAGCCTTGGCCTTTGCCGCGCCTACATTAATAGCGGTTCTAACTTCAGAATTCACTGGCAAGTTTCTGGATGTGGTCAAAAATGGGCTTGCCTTCGGGGAAGTTGTGGGAAAAGGTAAAGCCTTACTTTCGGAAGAGCCACATGCCGGAGCGAAGCCTCCAGCCGCGCCCGAAGCTGTTTATGAGAAACTGAACGAGATTATGACGAAACTGGATAAAGAGGTTCGAGCGTTGGGCCTAAATAAAACTAAGAGGGATCGCATCAATCTCATAGTCTTGCGTCTGCTGCTGGAAAACCCACCGGACGCCACCCGTTTTATCAACCAACTCACAAAGAGCAAATGAGCACAGAGGCATATAAATTCCGCACGCAGCCCGGCGTACCGCCCTGGATGTGGTACTGGGTCATGATGTTCACGCTCAATCTCCCCGCGCTGTTTGGAAGCTGGTATGCCAGCTATGATGCACTCGTCAAATCTATCAGAAGCGCCGAAAGGCTGCGTGCTGTTGACCCGCAGGCCGGACGACTTTTGTATCTTTCCTATCCAGGCTTTTTTACTGAAAACCTCCCCGGCATCGCGCTGTTTCTGGGACTTTTCACCATTCTGTTTCCGCGCTTGCGCGTGTCCGTCATTGAGCGTAGAAACAGGCTTGAGCCGCCGCCCGTCTCCTTCAAGGCTCTGAATGAGATCAAGAGCTTTATAGAACTTCACGCTCCTGGCTTAGAATTGAAAGTAAATCTCAAGCGTCCCGGGCGAATCTGGATTTATCCCAACGGCTACCGCAAAGCAACACTGGCCGTCTTCAGCGGTTTCGTGATGTTGTGGAAAACTGACCGGGAAGCGGCAGAGGCCGTACTGCTGCACGAGCTTGAGCACTACAGGCGTGGTGATGCGCTATTTATGGGGCCGGGCGACTTCTTTGAAAACGCCGTCAAGCTCACCATTCTGTTTTACCTTCTTTTCGTCGCTCTACCCTACATTATTACTTCCGCAGATCGAACTTGGCAGCAATACGAGTCGCTGCAAAAAATAGATGTATTAGGGCGCGAGATAAACAATATGCGCCGAAGTATGGGCTTAGAAGAACAGCCAGCGCCCGGCTACTTCTTGCCTCTTGCCACTTCAATCTTTATCAGCGCTTTCGGGCTTCTAACAACGACCGCCGGTTTCTTGGTGAGAACCGTAGCCTCTTTTGTGTTGCCAGTAGCATGTGTCTGGGCAGCAGAGTTCAATGCAGACCATTTTGCTGCCGGCCATCAAAAATACAGGGACGGTATTTTGAGAGAGTTGAACAAAAAACATGGGAAGCTGGGCTGGTGGCGATGGATTCTGTTTCGGCTTTCTCACCCTCCCGATAGCCTGCGCCGTTTTTTCCTAAGCCGGAGAGATTCCTACGCGCTTGCGCTGCTACTATTGATTTATCCGCTGGCGATGTTTACCAGAATAGCTGTGCTACATGTTTGGGTCTTCCTTTTTCAGGGGGGAGTTGGCACGGCGTCCGCCGTCGCAGGGCAATCAGCGGAGTTTACTTGGCAGAAATTCTTGCAGGATTCGATTGAAAATACACGACTGGCAGTCACCTCTTGGCCTTTAGACTGGCTGTTAATGACGGGGCTTCTACTTGCCTGGACATCAGTTGCGCACCCCTGGGAGCAGTTCTTTACACGCGGGCAAAAGCCGCTCTTGCCGGATGGTGAAAAGAATGCTTATGGCTCGGCCATCATTGCGCCTGATACAGTTCAGGGGAGACCCCGCTTCAAGTATTACGCGCTGGCCGCCGCTCTAACTGGCGCGGTGTTCATTGTTGCGCTGGCATGGCGTAAGTAATTACTATGACTCTCACTCCCTTAGAACGGCAAAGTAATTTGATTGAAATTCGTCGCCAGTGGGTAAAGAATAGCAACCACACTCGATGATTACTATTCCCTCATTCTCCGAATCTGACAACGAAACGAGAGTTCGTGAATCGCTCGTCGCACCATTGCTGAGAGCACTCGGATATGACGACGAAGATATCCTAGTCGAGTTCTCCGTAAGTCTGCGCGATAAGAGTACCCTACGTGCCGACTACGTGATTTTCACAGAACACGAGTTTGACCTTCCGCCGAACAAGGTAGTAGTTGAAGTGAAGCGGCCAAGCGTCTCGCTATCCGATCCGGAAGTTTTAGACCAAGCGCGCTACTATGCTTCACACCGCTCTGTGCAGGCCACGCATATCATTCTGGTCAACGGTTTTAAGCTAGATGTTTATGAATCTATAAGCGCCCTCCCGCATCTGATTCGTTCATACGAGGTAGCACGGCTAGGCGAATCCTGGGATGATCTTGTTGAAATCATTGGAGCGCCGTCTTTGAGGCGCCATTTCGCAGGCGTCCAACTAGCCGAGCCACTGGGTTCGGGTGGCTACGGGCGCGTTTTTAAGGCTTGGAATGACAGGCTCAGGAGGTCAGAGGCCATCAAGGTGCTTCACCCCGGCGCTGAACAAGCAGCGTCGTTATTACGCCGCTTTGAGAAGGGCGCTCAGGGGCTTGCCGCATTAGAGCATCCATACATCTGCAGAGTCCACGATGTAAACGTCTACCGCCAGCGCCCTTACTACAGGATGGAGTTAGTGGACGGCATCAGCGTGACGCAGTACGTGACCGGGCAGAACCTCGGTTTAGAGGAGCGGCTCGACCTCTTCCAAAAAATCTGCGAAGCCCTTTCTCATGCGCATAGCAAAGACGTCGTTCATTGCGATCTGAAGCCGGCCAATGTGCTTGTTAAGAGCGATGGTACGCCCAAGCTAATTGATTTTGACTTCTGCCACATCGGCGGCAGTTCCAGCACCACTCTGTCACAGGTGGTAGCTACCATCGCATACATGGATCCGACTATCTGGCATAGCCCGCAGAACCGCGATGCGCTGGCCGATGTCTATTCGACAGGACTCCTGCTTTGGTCAATCCTCACCGGAAAAGAACTCAGCCCCGGTTGGACGCCCCATTCGCTTATAGATGGGTTGGCGGAAGTTGGCCATGAAGCCGAGAACTTAGGGAATCTTATTCTCGCCTGCCTTCAAGAGAATCGCTCCCATAGACCCAAGAGCATTGAAGCAATGGCGAATCTTCTCGGTGTGACGGAATGGCGCATGCCCTTGCAAGGCAGGCTCATAGGAGCGGTGAGCAATTTTACGATGAGCAGTCCTGCCAGGGGGTTCGAGTACTACTTCCGCCTATGGGAGCAGACCGGCTCACTACCTGTGAGCACGGATTTCGACCGCATCAGCAAAAACATCCCGGATCGGCCGTTGTCAGATGCTGAAAAGGTATTCATCTTCCGCGCGGCCTGTGATCACTGGAGCACAAAGTACCGCCCGGTGTTCAAGAACTGGGATACCGATGATCTGATCAAATGTGCTGAAGTTGTCACCAGCGATCCGAATATTTTTGAAGCCAATAAGCGCAAACTCGCGGATACGAGCCCCGCACGCAAGGCTCTGGATATTCTGGCGGCGACAGACGAATATCGCAGCAAACAGGATTCTGAAAAGGTTGCGCGATTCTTCCTTGACCTTCTTCGCCAGGGAAAGATGAAAAACCTGTTCCATACTACTTTGGACGATTTGGCCCGGTTGCAGTGTTTCAAACAGAAGAACTCAGAGCTTCGAAAAGAAGCCTCTAGCGTTCTCATGGATTTGATTGGATTGCGATTACCCAAGGCCAGTAAAGACTCGGCCAAGCAGATCGGAAAGCTGCTGGAGAAGTTAGATCCGAATAAGTGCGGTGCAGACTCGGAGGATGTTGCCCATTTCATCCGCGAGGTAGCGAATTATCCCGCACTTTTCGATAAGGCTGTGACGACGCTGGCTTGTCTTGAGAACCCGCACGCCACCGATGCCCTCATCAACATATTGGAAAAAGTTCGGGGAACGGATGAATTTGAGAGAACGGCTCTCAAGGCTGTTGGGGTAAGGGGAAGGTACAAACGGCCTGCTGTGGCTAAGTATCTTTCAGAATTACTAACTCCAGTAGCTTCTGAAGAACTGCAGCGAGCTATAGGAGCACTTTTGAGCAATTGAGCGATTATTATGATTGAAAGTAACGCTTTAGTCGTTAAAGTTTTTATCTCATGATGTCGGTTCTGCTCATCGAGGTCGCACCTTCTATCTGAAACCTGAAGATGGACATCAACTGTTTTACTGCGACTCGATACGGGAAGGGCTGATTAAACCTTTTATCATGCGGGGGTTGTGCTAAGTAGTCCCGCCGTGATAAACAAAATGCTGTCATCCTATCTATTAAGCCCCTCATGCGGCGGACAGCATGGTTACAGACTACAAAGACCTGTTCAGACGACTGACGATGCGTTATGGCCCCCTTGAGCCAGAGGCTCTGGAACAGGTGCTCAGTCCTGTTCTGATACCGATTCGCACCCTCGATAAGACCATCGTGAAACAGCCTAATAAGCCTTATACCGCATCTTTTACAATAGATGTAACACCACACAACATAGGGCTGCTGCATCGGGGGAGAACCGGAAAGTTCGTGCCCCACAGCTACGTCGCAGGCGGCATCTGGAATGAGCTCGCTAAGGGGAGGATTGTCCACGTCCACGCCAAGGCCAACATCGCATGTGGGGAAGTCTATGTCGGTGTGGGGTCAAAGAAGGCGCTCCTTGAAGAAGCTCTCAAGAATCTCACGGATAACGACTATCTGGAGATGGATAGATACGGCATAGCCGCAAAGCTCCTGAGTGGGCTGACTGAATACTATCTGGCCAAGACCGCGCGCTCACAAGGGTATGATGTAATCCGCATGCCTGAGGACACTGCACGCCATGTCGGCGGATACAGCTATTACGATTTTCAATTCCACAAGGGAGGCCAGATGCGACGGGTGGAAGTGAAGTCACTGTGGGGCACGGACACCAAGAAGGCGCGTCTTATTCATGGCAAGAGCAGAGAGGGTTCTAACTATAAAACCAGTAGCTGTAAGTTCGATACGCAAGATATCTTTGCTGTGAACCTGTTTCTGCGGACTGGGAACATTCAGGAATTCGCCTTCGCGCGTTCAGTACCGAAGAGCGTACAAAACCCGCATGGCTTGCCTACTGCAAGAAAGCATACGGAGTATGTGAACCAGAATCCGCCTTGCTTAATTGATAACGAGACTTGGTTCAAAGATATTAAGGATGTGTGGTAGACCAATCCGAAACGGCTTGCTCAATATCTTTTCTGAAAGTCTCCCGATGATCTTCGACTAACTTCTCAGCTACGAGAAGCTCAGTGCCAGCGCCTTTTAGCGCCTCGATGCTATCTTGGCTTACCGGCAAAAGCACATCAAGAAGGCAGGCTTCCTCTATAGCCGGATACGCAATGCCGATGTTGTTCCGCATGATCTGCGCCGTTACGAAGTCGGTCTTGAGCAGGTAAGCCAGCACCATAGGTTCGATAGCTTTCGGGCGCAGCACGGCGAAGCCAGTCGTGCATATCGCCCCGTCCTGAGAATCCTTTACCACACCGATCAAACGCCTGTCCGGTCGCACCGTAGAGACCAACACATCTCCTACGCGCACTACTTTGCGCGCACGGGCTGGCGTGTCGGCTGCCGACACGGTCTTGGTACGAACCATACATGTGCTGGTATCTACATCAGAGATTTCGATGTACTCGAATGTCTCGCCTAGCCTCCTTGGATCTGCCCTTTCGGATGAAAGCTCGGCTACTTCCTTCACGCGCAGGGCAGCCTGTTTAGCGTTGCTCAGCCGCTGTTCTATGTCAGCAGAGAGAGAGGCATGGTAGTTGGCATCCCACCGGCTCCGGCGCTCTACGCCAGC
Organism: Pyrinomonadaceae bacterium; assembly: GCA_036389255.1. Lineage (GTDB taxonomy): Bacteria > Acidobacteriota > Blastocatellia > Pyrinomonadales > Pyrinomonadaceae > JACVRN01. The sequence continues at coordinate 26,234 of DASVQI010000040.1, read as the reverse complement.
CACCCGGCGCCCGTGAATCGGCTCAGCCGCCGGGTCAAGGAATTCTCGCAGGATGGCCGGAAGCTGGTTGTTGCGGGTCGGGACTTTTATCCGGAGCGTCTCTTTCGTCTGGATGGTAAAGCCCACATCCTCACAGACGGCGAAGAAGGCGATCCGCTTTTTACGATGAGTACCGTTCGGCTTGCGGAGGTAGATGACCGAAGTCTTAGTAGTAGTCCCGGCCCCTGCAAAGGTTACGGCTGGAAGGGAGACTACAGCGCGTAGTTCTATCCGGTCGGCCAGATTAGTTCGCAGATCCTCGTACAGCCCCCTGTTCGTCAGGATGCTGTCTGGCACGATAGCGAGCAGCCGCCCACCTGGCATGAGCCAGTCAACGTAGCGCTCCATGAACAGAAGCTCGGAGTTCACCTTCGCGGGAATCTTTCGCGCCCCCTTCGTAACGAGTTGGTACTTTAGAAGGTCGTTACCCTGGAACTCGGCTCCGAACGGCGGATTAGTTAGGATCAGTTGGACGCGGCCTTCAAGAGAGGCTGTAAGCTCTGCATCTTTGCCTGTGCGCGCCAGCGCGTTCGCCAGATGGAGCTTCGCGGCCGGTAGGCCAAAGAGCGCCGAACTCGTTAAAGCCAGCCGAATCATGCGCTCGCTCTTATCTAGCCCGACGATAACCTCTCTCACCATCGCATCAGTCCACTTGTCAGCCTGCTCAATACCTCTCTCTTCTGCAATCTTATGGCGCAATAGCTTCAACAGTTCTGTGAGGAAGGAAAGGACTCCGGATGATGGGTCAAGTATCAATCCGGTCTGAGCACAAGTATATGGGTCACGAAGCGCTGCCAGTTCCGATGAACTCATATCAGCGACGGCGAGCTGTACCATGAAGCTCACCACCTCCGGCGGCGTCAGGTACTGCCCCAACTCCTTCTCGTCGGTGAATGAATCTGCTAAGAACTTCCCGAACACATCGTTTAGAACATCAACATGCTTTAGCGTGCTTGCGCTGACACGCCCGCCGAGTTGCTCGAAACAGTCTATGACCTCCAGCGCCAGCAGGTCTTCCTGCGGCTTTATCTTGAGGTTAAAATCATCGGCCTTCATTTCATGCGCGAGCGATGAAGGCATATATGTTTTATAGGATTCGTTGACAAAGTTGCGGAGCGAAGCCGCTGCGGCAGAGGTCTTCGCACGGCCGTTCAGCACACTCGCACGACTTATTCCGTCCGAGCCATGCGCGACCGACATGATGTGGGCGAAAAGGAGCTTGCAAGTTTCATCAAGAGACTCGTTTCTGGAAGAAAGCCGCCCCCTGCGATGCAATATCTCCCGAATCTCCTGGAGCGTCTTCCGCAGTTCCGCCGATAGATTTATGGTGTTCGTGTTATGTTGCGATAAAAGTTCAGACATTTTAGCGGCCTTGATAGCCCGTGCCGATTTAGACCCATCTTTATTACAACAACTGAGTCTCGCCACGCAAAGGTTCTCCGTTAAACCTTCGTCATTTAACGGCTGTGTTTTCACAGCGGCGGACACTAACTCTGATGTGGTATGGAGTCCGGCAGGAATTTACATTAGCGCATCAGGCTGCAACGTAAATAGTACAGCCTTAAATTTGTAACATGCCGCCTCGTGCCAAAAATTCTCTTGAGGGAGTCGCTTTACCGGCTAGATGTCCCGGTATGAGAATACTCATCTGCCGGGAATCCGGTGATGGAGAGCCGCCGATAGATGATGCGCAGTGCGCCGAACTCCGGCTAACGAAACTGGAGTTCCTCCGGCCAGATAGGGAGCTTCCATTTTGTACTTTCTGCCATATTATAGTTCAACTTGCGTATGAGAACTGATACCCACGTACTTAAAATGCTAGGGCTTTTGTGAGGCAAGCCGCCATATTATGAGTTAAGTCACATAGAAGAAGACAAGCTCTTCACTTTTGCCTTTTTACTTTTGCCTTACCTGCGGTTTCCTGCGATACTTCGCTTTGCTTTTTCATCCCATATCCTCGGCCTGAATTCCCTTGAAGCAAGACCTTCCCATCGGCATATTCGATAGCGGCGTAGGCGGCTTGACGGTTTATCGTGCGCTGCACGAGCGGCTGCCCGACGAGCGGTTTGTTTACCTGGGCGACACGGCGCGTGTGCCTTACGGGACGCGCTCTCTCGCCACCGTCGAGCGATACGCCATAGAGAACGCGCGTTTTCTGGAATCGCACGGCATAAAGGTGCTGGTAGTGGCGTGTAACACGGCGTCGGCGCTTGCTCTGCCAGCGATACGCGACGCGGTGCGAGTGCCGGTGCTCGGCGTGATAGAGCCGGGCGCGCAGGCGGCCGTGACGGCTTCCGGCGGTAAAGCTTTGAAGAGAAGAATCGGCGTCATCGCCACGGAAGCCACCGTGCAGAGCGGCGCTTACGCTTCGGCCATCTCGCGGCTTGACCCTGATGCTTCCGTGACAGAGCGCGCCTGCCCGCTCTTTGTTCCACTGGCCGAAGAGGGTTGGGCCGACACGGAGGTCGCGCAGATGGTCGCCTCCGATTATCTGAGAGAGATTAAAGAGAGCGGTGTGGACACGCTCGTACTGGGCTGCACGCACTATCCTATCCTAAAGCGCGTGATTCAGGAGACGGTGGGAAGAGAAGTCGCCTTGATTGATTCAGGCGAGGCCGCCGCCAGCGACGTGGAAGGGTTGCTTGAGAAGAACGCCCTGCGGCGCACGCAGAAGTTCGGAGGCGCACGCGAGCGACAACTGTGCGACGACCTTGACCACTTTTATGTGACGGACGCTGCGGCGCGCTTCAGCCGCGTGGCCGAAAGATTCCTGGGGAGCGCTCCTTCTCATCTGGAGGCCGTGGAGGTTTGGGGACACGATGAGCTTCGCACGCACTGACGGACGCGCGCACGATGAACTGCGCCCCGTCAGAATCACGCCCGATTTCATGCCGTACGCGGAAGGCTCCGCACTGATAGAGATGGGGCTGACGCGCGTCATCTGCACGGCGAGCGTGGAAGAACGCCTGCCGCCTTTCCTGCGTAACAAGGGGCAGGGCTGGGTGACTGCCGAATACGCCATGCTGCCGCGAGCCACGCTCTCGCGCACGCAGCGAGAGACGGGGCGCGGCGGGCCGTCGGGCCGCACTCACGAGATTCAACGCCTGATTGGCCGCAGCCTTAGAGCCGTGGCTGATTTAACCCTGCTGGGTGAGCGCAGCATCACTATTGACTGCGACGTGCTACAGGCGGACGGCGGCACGCGCACCGCAGCCATCACCGGCGCTTACGTGGCTTACGTACTGGCCGTGCGACGCCTTCAACGTCATAAGAAGATTGAGAAGAATCCTGTCACGGGCGAGCTTGCAGCCGTCAGCGTAGGAATAGTCGAAGGCGCGGCCCTGCTGGATTTGAAGTACGACGAAGACTCGCGCGCGGAGGTGGATATGAACATAGTCTGCACGGGCGACGGGCGCTTCATAGAGGTTCAGGGGACGGCCGAGGGCTCGCCTTTCACGCGCGGCGAGATGGACAATCTACTCGTCTTAGCCGAGCGCGGCATAGAGCGACTGCTGGTTGCTCAGCGCGAAGCCATTGAAAGGGCAGCCCGGTAGAACCGGGGACAACTCGGCCGGGAAAGACCGGCATCTGATAGGCTGGTGAAAACAGAGCTTTCAGCTACTTTTGAGCTTTCAAGACAAACTCACGAACATTTAACAGGGCCAAAAGTATTAGAACTACAAGGAGCAGTTAAAAGTTTATGCGAAAATTGAGCATCACGCTTGCCTGTGCTCTTCTAATCGTCATCTCTTCATTGAGCGCTACGGCGCAGACGGAGACTTTTACGGACGCCAGCGTGGATTACATGCTTGAGCTTCCCTCGGCCGCGTGGCGTCTGAACGAGAGGCCGAGCCCGGACAACTCGCTCGTAGGCTTCATCTACGGCGACCGCACGGACGGTTATCTACAGATTCGCAAAGAGGTGGTGGACGCAGGCGTGACGCCGCAGAACCTGTCGCAGCGTGAAAGCGAGCAGAAGCTGCGCTTCCTGCCGGGCTTCATAGAAGGCAAAGAGGAACCTTTTAACGGGCGCATGAACGGCGTCGCCTTCAATTACGAGTACACGCATGCTGGAAAGCCTATGGCCGGGCGCATCTATTACTTGCAGGCCGACAACCGCACGATTTACGTCCTGCGCTTCACGGCGCTGCGCGACCGTCTCACGCGCATACGCAACCAGACGGACATCATCGCGCGCAGCTTCCGCCTTAAATAGAAGCGCTTTTGAAGCTCACCAAAAATCTTTCGGGCCGCCCGCTTCTTTGGATTAAGATACGGGCGGCCTACGTTTTTTAAGTGAGAACTGAACTGTCTGGACAAATGTTGATATGAGACTGAAGCTCGCGCCGGGCCTCGCCATAAGGAGATCCGCAATCAACGGCAAAGGCTGCTTTGCCACCAAAAGCTTTCCCAAAGGCAAGCTGATTGCCGAGTACGCTGGCGAGAAGATTTCGGACGCCGAAGCCACGCGGCGCGCAAGGAAGCGGCGCGTGCTTAGAATCTGCGCCATCAATTCCCGTTGGAGTTTGGACGGGAGCCGGGGCGGCAACGGCACGCATTACATCAACCACTCCTGCCAGCCGAACGGCTTTATGAAAATCCTGTACGGCCACATACAGTTTTACGCGCTCAGAGACATACGCCCCGGCGAAGAGATTACGATTGATTATGAGTACACGCTGCACTCGGACAGGAAGCGCTGCTTCTGCGGCTCGCCCAACTGTCGGGGGACAATCAATAAAGTGTAGAGGCGAAGGGAGAGAGTGTCTGCATGGCCAGAGTAAAGGGCGTGAGCCTGTCGGAAGCCGAAAGCTCCATACGAAAGGTCTTTGAGGCGCAGGCGGAGCGATGGGGCGCGCCGCTTCTAAACCATCTCATTTACGCGCGCAGGCCCACAATCTTTAGAGGCGTGCGGGCCATGTGGACGGGCCTTGATTCTTCCGGGCTGATTGACACGCGGCTCGTGGCGCTCATCAACCGGCGCGTCGCCTACCTGAACGGCTGCGAGTTTTGACAGGACATAAACGCTGCCGTGGGCAGCCAGCTTGGGATAACGGACGAGAAGCTTCTGGCGCTCTCCGATTACAGTACCAGCCCGCTCTTTACAGACGAAGAGCGGCTCGTGCTCGAATACGCGGACGCCATGACAATCACCGGCCGCGACGTGGCGGACGAACTCTTCGCGCGCCTCAGAGAAGTCTATGACGACGACGCTCTGGTGGAGTTGACCGCCGTCATAGCATGGGAGAACTCCTCCAGCAAATTCAACCGGGCCATGCGCGTCCCGTCTCAAAAATTATGGAAGCGGTAGCGCTCTATAATCTAGGAAGCGTGAAGCTGAATTTTGAGCCGCGCCCGACTTCTGATTCCAGCGCGACCGTGCCGCCGTGTTGCTCTATGACCTCGCGCACGAAGGACAACCCGAGGCCGGTCGTCTCAGCGTCTTTCTCCTGCCCGTCGCGCGCCACGCGGTAGAACTTCTCCCAGACCCGGTCTATTGATTCGGGAGGAATGCCGTAGCCTCTATCCTCAACCTGCACGCGCACGGCGTCCGCTTCAAGCATGGTCGAGACGGAAACGGTCGTCCGCTCGGGGCTGTACTTGATGGCGTTGTCAATCAGGTTGGCGACGCAGCGCGTAATCAAGCTCTTGTCGGCGGCCACGGGCGGCAGCCTCTCGGCGGCCAACTGCACCAGTCGTATGCGCTTCTTCTTGGCCACGGGCTGAAGATTCGTGACCATGTCACCGACTACGTCGTCCAGCTTGAGCGGAATCTTCAAGACCTCCTGCTTATCGGCAGCCTCAAGCTTAGCCACGGAGAGGAACGTGTCAATCATGCGCGACAGGCGCTGCGATTCGCTGACGATGATGTTCAGGAATTCGCGCGACTCGGCCGGGACGGAGTCGTCCATCGCCAGAATCTCCGCGAACCCGTTGATGGAAGTAATGGGCGTGCGAAGCTCGTGCGACATCAGCGAAATCATGTCGCTCCTCAGCTTGTCATGCTCCTTCATGCGCGAGACATCGCGCACGGTGACGGCCAAGCATACGGGCTCAGCCTGAGAGTCTTCATCATCACGGCGCGCGAAGCAGAGAGCTATACGAACGAGCAGGGTCAGATTCCTGTCCGGGTAATAAAGCTCCCGCTCGTACGCGTTGCCGGTCTGAAGCACACGGCGCACGGCTATCGTCGGCTCATCGAATATCCCCGTGCGGAAGCGGTCAAGAAGTGCGAAGAGGTCAACCTTGCAGGCTTCTTCGTCCTCAAGCTGTGCCGCCTCAATCATGGGCGGATTAAGGTATGCAAGCGTACCGTCAAGATAGGCCACGGCCTGCCCGTCGGAACTCTCCGAGAGAACCTCCGCGCCGAAGCGCTGTTCGGTCAAAAGACCGCTCACGACACGGAAGGCTTCCAGCCGCTTAGCCGCCTCGCGCTGAGAGAGAAAGGTTTCCATGTCGCCGCCCCGCATACGCTTGCGCGCCTCGTCGCGCTGGAAGCTGCGAGCAAGCTGTGCGCCGACCGCGCTCAGAAGCGGCCTGTCGCTCTCATCGAACCCCTCGCGCATACGCAGGAGCAGAGCGCCCACGGCTCGCCCTTCATGACAGAGCGGCACGGCGACGCTGGCCGCGCCGTTCCGGCCCGGAGAGCCTTCCGTATCCTTTGTCGCCGTCAAAATCTGGCCGCTTGCGGCGGCACGCTCGCACAACCTTATGCCTTCGCGCCATGTGGAGTTGCGGTCTGCGTCCATCTTAGCGCCGGCTATCTTTCCGCGCGTGCGTGCGGTCGGAGCGAGCCGCCCATTCTCGTCCGGGTGAAAGATAATCGCTTCGTCCAGAGGCAGCACGGCTTCCAGAAGCTTAAGGCCGCTCATCAAACGCGCGCCTGCTTCTGCTCCTTCCAACTGGTTGACCTCTGAAGCCGCGTCCATGATGCAGCGCGTCAATTCCGCGTCCGTTTCGCGCAGCCTCTTAATCTGCACGGCGAGCCCAGCCGCGCAGGCCGCGAGGGCTATGGGCGCAAATACTACGTCGAGCTGGAAAAATGCGGAGGCGACGAAACTCGCTACGCAGAGCAACAGGAGCGCGCAGCCCGTGTAGACGACTGCACGACGAGCGCCCGCGCTCTCTACGGCGAATCCGCTAATGATGGCCGCAGATAGAATCAGCAGCGTCGTTATACGGGGTTGCGGCGCGACTGCTTGGCCGCCTCCGCGCACGAAGAGGGCCTGTAAGGAGACTAGCGCGCCCGAAGCCCACAAAATCCAGACCGCCAGCCCGGCGCAGAGCGACGGCAGAAGTGTGGAAAAAAGCGATTTTATTAAAAGAGTTCTGTTTTTCAAGGGTGGTTAAGATTCCGGTGCGGGTTTGAAGAACCGAGCGGAAGGACGCTCTCTCTTCTGAAGGCAAGACTCGCTAAGCTTCTATGCTTAACGAGCTAAAAGGATTATACACTGAGTGACGGCATAGGATGCAAGAAGAAACTTGATTCGCGTACTTCAGGCAGCAGGCAGAGAGGCCAGAGCCTTCAGCAATTCCGCTTCCTCATCTTCCGCCACGGTGCGAAGGTCTAGGAGCAATCTGTCCTCGGCTATGCGCGGGACGACCGGCGGGTTCCCCCTGCGAAGAGACTGGCCCAGCTCATCGGGCGACAGCGAGTCGTGGCTTAGTGCTATGAGAAAGGTGCGCAGGTGGGCCGTAGGCGCAGCGCCGCCTCCTATGGCCGATTCTCCTGCGATTATCTCTAATCGCAGGGATGAAAGACCGCGTTGCTCGCCTGATTTGGAGAGAAAGCTTCGCGCGCGCTTCTCCAATTCCTCAGGCGTGAGCGAGAGAGCTTGCAGAACGGGAATCTCCTGAAGCTGAGCGCCGCGACGATAGATTTCCAGTGTCGCCTGTAGCGCCGCAAGGGCCAGCTTGTCTGCTCGCATGGCCCTGTAGAGCGGGTGCCGCCTGAGCCTCTCCACAATCTCGCCGCGCCCGACTATGATTCCCGCCTGCGCGCCTCCCATCAGCTTGTCGCCGCTAAAGGTAACTACATCAGCGCCGCAGCGTATGGATTCACTTATCACCGGCTCGCCTTCAAGACCATAGCCGCTCAAGTCAACGAGCGCGCCGGAGCCCGCGTCTTCATAGAGCAAAAGCCCCTTCTCGTGTGCCAGCCGCGCAAGCTCGCTCAGAGAGGGAGTGGAAGTAAAGCCGACTATGCGGTAGTTGGAAGTGTGTACGCGCATCAGTAGGCGCGTGTCCGTGTCAATCGCGCGCTCGTAATCGGACAACCGCGTGCGGTTCGTAGTGCCGACTTCCAGAAGGCGCGTGCCGGACTCTGCCATCACGTCTGGCACGCGAAAGTCTCCGCCTATCTCCACCAACTCGCCGCGCGAGACTAGGCCCGTGCCTCCCTTTGCGAGAACCGTCAGCACCAGCAGCGCTGCCGCCGCACAGTTGTTGACCACAAGGGCGTTTTCGGCTCCTGTCAGCTCCGACAGAAGACGCTCAACGTGCTCCCCGCGCCGCCCGCGCGTGCCAGCTTCCGCGTCATATTCAAGCGTGCAATAGCGCGCGGCTTCGTCGGCAACCGCCCGTCGCGCGGCTTCCGCAAGAGGAGCGCGCCCCAGATTGGTGTGCAGTACGACGCCCGTCGCGTTGATTACGCGGCGCAGGCCCGACCGCGCATCGCGCTCGCACGCAAGCTCAAGCCGCCTGACGGCCTCCGTTAGCAGGGCTTCGCGCGTGTGGCTGCCGTTGGCCGATTCCGAATCGCGCGCCTCGGTCTGAAGCTTCGCACGCAACTCGGTCGTGACCGTGCGCGCTAAATTCGCCAGCCGCTCTGCCCCGACTCTCTCAATCAGCAGCCGCGCTTCCGGCGTGCGCAAAAGCGCATCAACCGACGGAAGCGCCCGCAAAGGGCTCGTGTTTCCCGTGCTATCTGACATTTACAGAGCCTTCATTCCTTAATAAGCCGTTCGACTTCAAACAAAAATAGCATAAAAAGAGTGTTGACACCGTGGATTCAAAACGGCTAGATTCGATTGTAGAGGGTAGCGCATCACTCAGCCCCGCCCGGCGCACCTTCAGAATAGGAGATACACCACACAGTGCCAATCCGCGAAAACAAGTGGGCTCGCGCCAAAGAGCAGCGAAAACAGAGAAACAAGCAGGGATTCGTATATGACGATGAGCCGACCGTAGAAGAGCAGTTGACCCGACTGGAAGAGGACATCAGAAAGCTCAAAATAGAGTTCGACATCTACTTCAACGGTGCGTCTAAGCGGCCTCCCTACGACACCAAGAACCGCGTCGAAACGGTATTCAAGCGTCTGGGCGACGACCGCACGCTGACCTTCGCGCAGCGCTTTCGCCTCAACACCCTGACGGCGCGCTACACAGCCTTCAGAGAGCTTTGGCGGCGCACCATGCAGGGGCGCGAAGAGGGGCGCGACCCGGTGTCACAGGCACGCGCTCAACAGCAGGCCGAGCATGACGTGGAAGAGTTTCGCTCTACGGTCGTCTGTAGCGACGCGCACTCGGACGTGCAGAGCGTGCGAGAGCTTTACGACGCGCTGGTAGAAGCCAAGCGCAGGTGCAACGAGTCCGTGGACGACATGTCCTTCCCGCGCTTTCATCACCTGATAGCCTCCAAGACAGATTCTTTGAAGGAGCGTTTGAACTGCGACCGCGTGAAATTCTCCGTGGACGTCGAGGGCGGGCGCGTCAACTTCAAGGCCAAAGCCGACGATAACGACTAAGTCCCAAGTTCCAAGTCCCCTGTTCCAAGTCAACAGAATGATTTCTCTGACTTGAGATTTGGGACTTGAGACTTGGGACTTAATGTTGCGCTTTCCGGACTCAAACCGGAAGCCGAGTGGCTTTCTTCAAAAAGCCTGACTTACATCTTTATCACTTTTTCGGCCTGGGGGCCTTTGGGGCCTTGCGTCACCTCGAACTCGACCGTCTGACCCTCTTCGAGAGTCTTGAAGCCGTCGCCCTGAATGGCGCTGTAGTGAACGAAGATGTCCGAAGAGCCGGGCTGCTCAATAAAGCCGTAACCCTTCGAGTTATTAAACCACTTGACCTTACCGGTAATTCTAGACATAGCAGACGAATCCTCCTAATGATTCGGTAAAACCGGGGTGGCTGAAAGCCCCTGAAGCGAGTCTTTCACCGCCTCCGACGAGGTGAACACTTGTGAGCCGGATGCGCTTCTTGAAATGGGAGCGCTCCACAAACACACAAACAAAAAAGCCTGCGGCTGATGGGGGGCGCGCGCGGTCAACTCAAAAGTGAACGCGCATGCCGAATCAGACACAGACTAGCGGGGACAAAACAAAACACATTGCTGTAAAGCTTGCAAATCGAAGATGCGTGGGCGGATATTTGGGTGTGCCCGGCACTCGAAACGACTGCGCATACTACGCGATAGCCTTTTACCGTGTCAAGCGAAAAAATCGCAAAAAACAGATTTTTGTTGACTTAAGCGCTCTTGCAAGAATAAAGCTAACGTCGCGTCTCATCCGTACGCTTGCCCTCAAAGAAGGCTGAAACTTTACCGCCGCAGACGCCGAAGAGACGCGGAGGACACGCAGAGAGAGAGAGTTGAATGCTTCCCTCTGCGTCGGCCTCTAGCGTCTCTGCGGCGTCTGCGGCGGCGGTGAATTACTTAAGTCCTCGCCCTATCGCCTGCTCTTGCCGCCCGCGTTGCGTATGTCCAGCTCTTTCAGAATCCAGCCAGCGCCGCCGAACTTATCCGTGACAAAGAGCACGTAGCGTATATCAACGGAGATTGTTCGGCCCTTCGCCTCGTTGTAGAAGAAGTCGTTGCCCAGACCTTCATAGTTGCCGTCGAAGACTATGCCTACCTGCTCGCCGCGACCGTTTAAGACAGGGCTGCCGGAATTGCCGCCTATGATGTCCGTGGTCGAGAGGAAATCAACGGGCACATCGCCGCCCACGCCGTACGTGCCGAAATCCCTAGCACGATAAAGCTGCTTCAGCTTGGCCGGAACGTCGAAGGGCTCGCGTCCCGTGTCCTTCTCGACTACTCCGGCCAGAGTAGTAAACGGAGAGTACGAGATGGCCTCGCGCGGCACGTAGCCCTTGACCTCGCCGTAGGTGAAACGCAGCGTGCGGTTGGCGTCCGGGTAAGGCTTGACGTTACGCATGGCGCTCATGCCTTCTATGAGAAGCGGTCGCAGGCGTCCGACCAGCAGGTTGAAGCTCTGCTGTTGAGTCTGAATCCTCTGCACCGCAGAGCCAAGCTCGAACGCCAGCTCAACGAGCGGCTCTTTTATCCCGCGCATCTCCGACAAAGGAACGTCGAACAGGCCCGCCACTGACTCGGCAGTCGAGAAGCGTCTGCTGTCAACGATGCTCGAAGCGAACTCCTCTTCGGCCCGCGCGCGCGCGTCAGCCTGAAGGCTGCCGAAGCGTCTTTCGAGAAACTCTATCTTCTGTCCTGCGGGAAGCTCGGCCGCCCTGCGCAGCATGTAGAGAAGCATCTCGCGCTCTACGCCCGAGTTGCGCGCGGCGAACGTAGGCGCAATGCGTCCCCGCGCTCGCTGCACCGCCGTAGCGTTGAGCAGAGGGTTACGCTCGGTTTCCGGCTTCTCCTTGTCTGCGGCGAACTGCTGGGCCAGATAGACCATGCCGAGCAGGTCGCTGGCCGAGAACATCTGTTGAACCAGAAGGTCGCGCTGAGCCGTTGAAGTCAGCTCACGATAGGCTTTATCAAGCTCGGGCAGGATTTGGCCGTACTTCGCCTGACGTTGCGGGTCTTGGCCGACCCACGTTGTAAAAGCTGCTTCGTCGGCCCGCTTCTTCTCAACGATTCCCGCGCGGCGCATGGCCAGCACAGAGCCCTCGAAATTTTTGAGCGCGTTGCTCAAATCAAAGATGGGGCCTTGCAGCTTGACGCGCAGCCCGGCGTTGTACTTGCCAGCGTTGCGCATAGCCTCAATCTGATTTCTGTAAACGTCCACGAGGAAGGGAAGCACAGTGTCCTGGTTATAGGCGACCGAATAGCTCTCGCGGTAGCGGCGCGTGGAGCCGGGATAGCCCATGACCATAGTGAAATCGCCTTCCCTAACACCGGCCATGGAAAGCGGCAGGAACTTCTTCGGCTTGTAAGGCACGTTGTTGGGCGCATAGTCTGCGGGCTTCCCGTCCGGCCCTACGTAAGCGCGCATGAAGGTGAAGTCGCCGCAGTGGCGCGGCCACTCGAAGTTATCGTCGTCGCCGCCGAAGAAGCCTATGGATTTCGGCGGAGCATAAGCTATGCGAACGTCTCGCAGCACCAGATAGTCGAACTGGTAATAAGAGAGCCCTTCCTTCATGGCCAGCACGCGGCGGCGCATGCCTTCAGCCTGATTCGTGCCTTCGGCTTCCATCGCGCGCACCTTCGTCTGAATCGCTCGATTGCGCTCGGTCGGTGACATGCCGCTATTGACAACGCCTAAAACGTCGGTCGTCACGTCCTTCAGAGCTTGCGTGATGGAGACGGTGTAGTCGGGCGCGGGCAACTCTTCGGCGCGAGAGTTCGCTGTGAATCCCATAGTGCCGAGGTCTTTGTTAGCGGTCGAGTTGGCTACGAGCGCGTCAAAGGCCACGTGATGGTTGGTCAGGAGCAGCCCGTCGGGCGATACGAATTCGCCCGTGCCGCCCCCTACTATGACGACGGCATCCTTTATGCTGACGCCGTTCGGGTCATAAAGCTCTGTGGGCTTGAGCTTCAAACCCTGCTTGGCAAGCCTGTCGAAAGGAAGCGAAGCTATCGCGTCGGGCAAGAACATTCCCTCGTCCGCGACAGCGCGCAAAGGAGCAACGCTCAAGAGCATCAGCGCCGCCAGCACTATGCTCATAAAGCGCGAGAGTCTGTGGGATTTCATGATGAATCTTCCTTTGAATCTGATTTTGCTAAATTGAAAATTGGATACGAGATATTAACAGAAGAAGGGATGGAAAGACGAGACTGGAGACGAAAAGAAGAGCGCGGCGATAGAAGCTTTACGCTCAACTATCGCCGCGCCGTGCAGTCTCTTAACTCTTCTCTCTCTTATTCGAGCGGAAGATACTGGCGAGGGTTGACCGGCTCGTCGTTGATGCGAACTTCGTAGTGAAGGTGCGGGCCCGTGGAGCGGCCCGTGGAGCCTACGCGGCCTAGCTGCTGGCCGCGCGCAATCTGCTGGCCCAACTCAACGTCTATGCCTGAGAGATGGCCGTAGCGGGTGGTCAGCCCGTTGCCGTGGTCTATGATGACAATCTGGCCGTAGCCGTTCTGCCAGCCAGCGAAGATGACAGTTCCCTGAGCGGCGGCCATGACGGGCGTGCCTGTAATGGCTGAGATGTCCTGTCCCGTATGGAACTCGGAGCCTAAGCCTCCGAAGGGATTGCGACGGCCCCCGAAGCCGTCCGACAGCTCACCCGCGACCGGCCAGATGGAAGGCACAGTCGCGCGACGCTTCAGCACCTCTTCGTAGGACTTCAGCTCTCTTTCCAGATAATCAGTCTTGTATTCGACGGCGACAAGGCCCGGAAGGCTATCCAGCAGAACTTCAGGCCCGCCGGTTCCGCGATTTTCGGGCGTTCTGTTCTCGCTACTTGCGCCGGACAATTCAACCAGACGGCGCGCGTTGTCTTCAACGGCTTCTATGCGCTGGTTCAGATTGTTTAGCTGTTTGCGCTGGCGCTCATTCTCGGCGCGCAGGCGCTCGTTCTCACGCTCAATACGCAGGTGTATGGCCTGCTGGGTCAGCCCGTAAAAGCCGTAGAGGGCTGCCGAGAGGGCCACCAAACCCAAGACGGTCAGTAACTTGAGTGTTCGCTTGTGAACGCGTATCTGGCGTATGCGGGCGCGGGAACTGTTAGTGCGGGCAACGATGAATGCGTACAGACGGTCGTCTCTAACCATCAAATCTGCTCCTTGGGCTGTCATCCGGGGGAGAGCGCTAAAAGCCTACGAGGGAGCGCCTGAAACCCATTAGACAGCAGAAAGGCACAGCCTGCCGGACGAGGGCGACTGATGCTAAATCTACAAATTACGGGGACTTAAATTTTACCTGCTTGATGGAACCCGGCAGCCCCAGACCCTTCCCCTCTGAAGCGAAAAGCCAATACGATACAGGGTCTAGCGTTTGATTAGCTGCAAGGTCGCGGAAACTATCACATCGGGCAGGAGATTGCAACCGGCCAGAAAGCGTGCGGAAGGTCGGGTGGGTATAAGAAAAGCTCACGCGCGGCCTCTTTTCAGGCAACCGCGTGTGAGCTTTATCTTTAGGATTCGATGTTGGAAAAGCTTAAATGTCTTCCGCCTCGCGCTTGCGCGAGCGACGACCGCGAAGCATGGCGAGCACTATTACGAGAAAGAGCGCTACGAAGAGAACTATGATTCCAATCTTGAGCGCCGCCATGATAAAGGTGACGAGCGAAATCAACTGTTTCAGGAGCGTGACGACCAGAACAAGTATCGTTAAGATAAGGCCCCAGCCACTGGCTGCTTTTATGAAAGATGACATGACCGAATTACCTCTTGACTTGCGAATTACCTGAAATCCCTAACGCACTATAACAGAATCCCTTAACAAAAAGCGACGATGAAAGAGACACGGGCTTTCACCCGCTTGGCTCCCGCTATCTCTTTCCTTCAAAGGGGAGCGGGCCGCCCGCCTCACGCGTGGAAACCTGCGTGATTATCTCGCCCGTGCCGAAGCGAGTGCTCGCTTCAAACGGCGCGCTGATGATGGAAGGCGGCGGCTGATTCGCGTCGAACGCGGGCAACGAGTCGCGCACGCGCTTCTGCCTGCGTTGTAGGAAATCCACGAGCATGTATGCGCCAAGGATTACCAGCAGAATGGGGAGAAACTGTTTAACGGGAAGCTGTATGCTGAAGACTGTGTGCAGCAGGAAGATTGTGCCCAGAACCAGAAGCGTGACGCCCCACGCGAACGGGTTGCCGTAAAGACGGCGCGCTATAACATCCTCTTCGGCGTTCGGGGCCAGCCCGGAGCGCAGCATCTGCGCCGTACGGCAGGCGTCTATGGCAGCGAAGCACCACGTGGCTATGAATCCCAGCACGAAGAAGGCCAGCCCGTCCGTGACAATCGCCATTTGAAAGAAGCTTGCGAAGATGGCGAAATGGACTATGGCCTTGGAAGTCTGGCCGTTGTAGGCCGCGCCCAAGCCCGGCACTATGAAAGAAAGAAGCGTTGCCAGCAGAGGCGAGCTGTTACGGCGAAGTACGGGCGCTGAAGCGGAGCGAGCCTGCTGCCTGAGTATCTCCACGCCCGTCACTATGCAATCCTGACAGAACGGAAATCCTTTGATACGATGGTCGCACGCAGGGCAGAGCGGCCGGGCGCAGTTGTTACACTGCACGACCGCAGGGTTTCTCATGTGATAAGCGCAATTCATCAATTTACCCATCTGCTGCGGCTCTAATCCCTCTTTAACGATTTTCCTCTTTGCCTTCCGTCTGGTGCTGCGTGCCTTGCTTGTCCGATTGATTAATCAATCCCTTCATGCTGGACGCGCCGTTCACATAAGTCTTTTCAGCAAGCTTGATGCTGGCGCGATACATGCCGCCGACCGAGCCGTCCGCAGAGACTGTGCTGGTCAGAACCAGTACCGCTACCAGAAGCATAGTCGCTACGGTAGCAAACTGCGGCGAGACAATCGGGTCAAGGAGGCTGCGCATCCACGCTCCTATGCGTGCAGCAAGGGGCGCACGCACCTCTTCGGCATCGGTCGTGCCGAGCGTCGCCTGCAAGATTCTCTCGTGGAGCCCTGCGGGCACGGGCATCTCTTCGTTGATGTAGGTGTAGCAAGCGCCAATGGAGCGCACGACCTGACCGGGCAGTTCCGTGCAGCGTTCACAAATGGCAGCGTGTCTTTCCCAGCGATGAAAAAGTGGAGCAGGTAGGAATCCGTCCAAGTAGTCCGTGAGGTATTCTTCAAACTCTTCGCAGCTCATGCCGGCGCTGGGCATGGTGCTCATGATAATCCGCGCTTCCAGTTCCGCAGCAGGCGGCGCGGGCGCTTGCGAGGCGCGACAGGCGGATAAAGTCTTCTTGACTTCACTTAAAAGCTCGTGACAGACCGGACATCGCATAGCGTGCTCTGCAAAAGCACGATTCGTGTCGGCCTCAAGCACGCCGTCCAAATAATCCGTCAAACTATCCTCAAATTCTGCGCAAAGCATTCTGTTTTCCGTTTCTCGCCCCTTTTCCAAATTTCTGTCAGTTTCGAAGCCGAAAGCCGTCTCACAGCCCTGTAGACGCTTCCGGCCTCCCTCTTTTGTCTTTACGTATTCGACATGGCCACCACGCGCATGCGCCGCAGGATTTTCGCCAGCTCTATGCGCCCGCGATTGATGCGCGATTTAACAGTGCCTTCGGGTATCCCCAGAAGGTCTACTATCTCCTGATAGCTCAACTCTTCTATGTCGCGCAGTATGACGCAGGTGCGCAAATCCGGGCTCAGCTTGTCAATTCCGGCCTGCACCTGAGCGCCAAGCTCTCTGCGCTCCATCTCATTCTGCACGGAGCCAGCGCCCGAGCGCAGGTGATAGGTGTGATCCTCAAGATCGTCGGCCTGCGTGTCGTGCGGCGTGCGCTGTCGGCGGCGGTAGTCGTCAATAATCAGATTGCGCGCCAGCCTCATGAGCCAGTTTTGCAGGTCGCCCTGCTTCGGGTCGTATTGTTCCAAAGAACGATAGACGCGTATGAAGACTTCCTGCGTCAAATCTTCTGCGGCGTCTGCGCGGGAGGTGAAGCGGTAGGCCAAGTTATAGATGCGGCGGGAGTAGCCTGAGACAATCTCCTCCCATGCCGCGCCGTCGCCCGCCCGGCACCTCCTGACTAATTCGGCTCCGTCGCCTACAGCCAAACTCTTTGCAGCTCCCACCCTATCCTTCTCCAATTTTGCTCAGCCTCACGCCCAGCTAGCGCCAAAGCTCCACAAGGTGGAAAACTCCCTTGTCAAGCAGATGTTACGACCATCACGCGGGTAAAGTTCCCCTGAATCTGGAAGATGCCTGCGGCTAGAGGTTAGAGGTTGCCGGAAAGAAAATCAACCCGCCAAGCTCCGGCCTCCGACCCGTGGCTTCTGCCGTCTTGCGCCTGCGGAGGGAACTGTAGTAGCCTTTCACAGCCACCCAATATATTGTGGTCGGTTGCCTGTTCGAGTCAAGCCGGAAGCTTCGTGAGAGGCATTTGGCCGGTCGTCATCCAGAGGCTCTTAGTCTTTGCGTAAACACCTGAAATTCATCGCACTTATCCTGCTGGCCGCGCTCATCCTCTGGTGGTTCAGCCGGGGGCTCGACTGGAAGGAAGTGAGCGCGGCGGTCAAGAGCGCCGACTGGCGTCTGTTGACGGCGGCTGTGCTGGCCATCAGCGTGGGATACGGGATAAGAGCATATCGCTGGCGGGTGTTATTGGCCCCGCTCGCGCCCGCGCGCCTTCGTGAAGTCTTCGTGGCGACGACTATGGGTTTTGCGGCGATTTTCATCTTCGGGCGCGCAGGCGAGGTAGTGCGCCCCGTCGTGCTGCCGCTCAGGGACAGGCGCGTGCGTCCGGCAGCCTCGTTCGTCACGATAGCGGTCGAGCGCATCTGCGACATGTCGCTGGTGGCGATGCTCTTCGCCCTTAACCTTCTGTGGTTTCCCGTGCCCGTCGAACGCGCGGCTGAGTTCGCCAACATTCGCAGGTCGGGGCTGGTTCTGCTGGTAGCCATTATTCTGGGCTTACTCGGCCTTGCGTGGTTCCAGCGCCGCTCCCGAGGCGCTGTAAAGTGGGTGGACAAGACCCTTAAGCGCGTCCCTTTCATGCCGAAGCGAGTTGCCGACGCGCTCGTACATCTGCTTGAACAACTGGCGCGCGCTCTGGGCGTCTTCGTTGATGCGCGAGAGTTTTTGATGACGGCTGCGTGGTCTGTCTCTTTATGGGTAGTGATAGGCATAGCCACGTGGTGCGTGCTTCATGCCTTTGGCCTGAATTTCGGAGCCAAGCAGTCGCTCTTTGTGATGTGCTGGGGATTGGTGGGCTCCATGGTGCCGACACCGGGAGGCTCTGCCGGAGCCTTTCACGCGACGACGCAGTACGGGCTGCACACTTTTCTGGGTGTAGATGTGAACAAGGCTGCGGCCATAGCCATCATCATGCACCTTGTGTTCTTCGGCCCGGCGCTCTTCTTCGGCCTCTACTACTTTCTCAGAGGCGAAGTGAGCCTGAGCGCCGTACGCGAGATGGCTCGCCCCGAAGCCGTTGAGCACGCAATCGAAGACGAAGAACTGGATGTTAATAGAAAACCGACAACCAAAACTGTCTAGAACCCCCCGGACTCTAGGCTTAAACAACGGAGTTGTTTATGAAGTGTCCCTTCTGCGGTTTCTTGGAAGATAAAGTGGTGGATTCGCGCGAATCCCGTGAGGGCGACGCAATCCGGCGCAGGCGCGAGTGTTTGCGCTGCGAGCGGCGCTTCACCTCTTACGAGCGTATAGACGAAATCCCCTACATGGTGATTAAGAAGGACGGGCGGCGCGAAACCTTCGACCGGAACAAGGTGATGGCGGGACTTTTGCGCGCCTGCGAGAAGCGGCCCGTCCCTTCGTCCAAGCTCGAATCAATCGTCAACTCGATTGAGAAGTACGTGCAGGAATCGCCCGAGCGCGAGCGGCCAACCAGCAAGGTTGGCGAGATGATTATGCGCCGTCTTAAAGAGCTTGATAAGGTCGCGTACGTTCGCTTTGCCTCCGTCTACTTAGAGTTCGAGGACGTGTCGGAGTTCATGCACGAGCTGAAGAATCTGGTGCGCTCACGACAGGGCGGGCACCCGCAGGCCGGTAAACGAGCATGAAGAGAGAGCGCCCGCGAAAGGTCACAGTCGAGATGGTCAAAGCAGTCCACGCCACGGGGCTTGAGCGCATAGAGCTTGAAAAGCTGCGCGACCGCGTGGGCCATCTCTTTGCCGCCTTGCAGGAGGCTACGCACTCGGAGGCCCCGCCCGCGCCCGGCTCATGGCTGCCGCCCGTAGACCTCTGCGAGATGGAGGATGAGATAGTCGTGCGCATCGAATTACCCGGCGTGCGCGCGGCCGACATCAAAGTCGGATTGACGAGCGAACAGCTGAGCGTCTGTGGTCAGAAGAAAAAAAACGCCCCACGCCAGCACGTTCTCTCGCATCTATGTTCTGAGAGGAGCTACGGCCCTTTCAGTCGCACGATTCCGCTTCGCTGGGCTGTCAGCGTGCGCGAGGCGACTGCGGAGCTTCGCAACGGCATCTTGCTGGTGCGTCTCCCTAAACTGAAGGATAGGCGCGGCGCGGCGTTTAAGGTGCCGGTTAAAGAGGCGGGCGATTAAGAGCGAGCGCGGCTCGTCAGTAAGGCTGAACCGTAAGCTTATTTTGATTCGTACTTACACAGCAGGGTCTCATATTTAATAGAAGGAAATTATGTCCACTATCATCAATCAAGAGGTACCCGAAGGCTTGGAAGGCTCGGACGGAGGCGGCGGAGAGCAGCTACAGATTCCCGGTGAGCTGCCCGTGCTTCCGCTTCGAGACATAGTCATTTATCCGTTCATGATTGTCCCGCTCTTCGTCTCGCGCGAGCGCTCGATTCGCGCTGTGGACGAGGCGCTGGGCGAAAATCGCATGATACTTCTGGCCTCGCAGAAAGATTTGGACAAGGAGGAGCCTGCCGGAGAAGACCTCTATCAGATAGGCACGGTGGCCGTCATCATGCGTATGCTGAAGCTGCCGGACGGCCGCATACGCATTCTGGTTCAGGGCTTGACCAGAGCGCGGCTGGATGTCGTGGAAACCGGCGGCGAATACCTTCGAGCCCGCCTCACGGTCATGCAGGAGCCACCCGCCCCAGAGCGCTCGCTGGAAGTCGAAGCGCTCGTCAGAAACGTACGCGCTTCAATGGAGAAGGCCGCGAACCTCGGCAAGAACATCTCGCCGGAAGTGATGGCCATCATAGCCAATCTAGATGACGCCGGTCGTCTGGCAGACCTCTCTGCTTCCAACCTTGAGCTGAAGGTGGAGGACGCGCAGAGCGTGCTGGACATAGCCGACACGACCGCGCGGCTTCGTCGCGTCAACGAGCTTCTCAACAAAGAGATTGAAGTTCTCACCGTCCAGCAGGAGATAAACACGCAGGCGCGCGCCGACATTGACCGCTCGCAAAGAGAGTTCTACCTGCGCCAGCAGTTGAAGGCAATTCAGTCGGAGCTTGGCGAAGGCAACGAGCTTGCGGAAGAGGTCACGCAGTTTCGTGAAAAGATTGAAGCCTCTCGCATGCCTAAGCCGGCGGAGGAAGAGTCCTTCCGCCAGCTTAAGAAGCTTGAGCGCATGCACCCGGATGCCGCCGAAACGGCGACCTTGCGAAACTGGCTTGAGATAATGACAGACCTGCCGTGGTCTAAGGCGTCCGTGGATAATCTGGATTTAATCAAGGCCGAGCGCATACTGAACGAAGACCATTACGGGCTGGAGCGAGTCAAGGAGCGCATCATAGAGGCTCTCGCCGTGCGCAAGCTGAAGGAGAAGCCAAAGGGGCCTATTCTTTGTCTGGTTGGCCCGCCGGGCGTCGGTAAAACTTCTCTCGGGCGCTCGATTGCGCGTGCTCTAGACAGAAAGTTCGTGCGCCTCTCTTTAGGCGGCGTGCATGACGAGGCGGAGGTTCGCGGCCACCGCAGAACTTACGTAGGCGCTATGCCGGGCCGCATCATACAGGCGGTGCAGCAGGCCGGAACCAACAACCCGCTCATCATGCTGGACGAGATTGACAAGGTGGGTGCGGACTTTCGCGGCGACCCGTCCTCGGCTCTTCTGGAAGTCCTCGACCCGGAGCAGAACAACGCGTTCCGCGACAACTACCTTGGCGTCACGTTTGATTTATCGAACGTGATGTTCATGACGACGGCCAACGTGCTTGAGACGATTCAGCCTCCGCTTCGTGACCGCATGGAGGTGATTCGGCTTGCGGGTTACACGGAGGAAGAGAAGCGCGAGATAGCGCGACGACACCTGCTGCCGAAGCAGATGGAGGAGAACGGCATCACCGCCAAAAACGTCCACATCTCCAAGACGGCGATTACCGCTATCATTCAGCAGTACACGCAGGAAGCCGGGCTTCGCCAGCTTGAGCGCGAGATTGGAACCATCTGCCGAAAGGTGGCGCGCCGCATCGCTGAAGGGAATACAGAGACCGTTCGCGTCACCGTCAAGAACCTTCACGAGTTCCTTCGCGCGCCGAAGATTATCCCCGATGAGATACTGAAGAAAGACCAGATAGGCGTGGCTACAGGCCTCGCCTGGACGGCCGTGGGCGGCGACGTGCTGTTTATAGAAGCGCTACGCATGAAGGGCAAAGGCGGGCTTGTGCTTACGGGCCAGCTCGGAGACGTGATGCGCGAGTCCGCGCAGGCCGCTTACTCCTATGCCAAGTCGCGCGCCGTCGAGCTTGAAATCAACGAAGAGGATTTCAACCAGTACGACCTGCACATACACATTCCTGAAGGCGCTATCCCTAAGGACGGCCCGTCGGCTGGCATCACTCTGGCGACCGCTATGGTTTCCGTGCTCTCGCAGCGCCCAATCAGGAAAGACGTTGCGATGACGGGCGAAATCACTCTGCGCGGCAACGTGCTGCCCGTAGGCGGGGTTAAAGAGAAGGTGCTGGCGGCCCGCAGGGCGCGAGTTTCGACCATAATCCTGCCCCAGCAGAACCGCCGGGACATGGATGAAGTCCCCAAGGAGCTTTTCGGGGATATACGGTTCGTCTTCGTGGATAACGTGCGGCAGGTCTTCCGCGAGGCTTTGCGGGACAAGGTCGTGCCGCCCGCCCCCGTGCGCGGCTCGCGCCCGGCTAGGCTCCCGCAGGCGGCTTCGGGGACGACACACTGAGGCGGTTTAACTTTAACTATTTTCGCACTTAGGGGCGCTAAATTTCTGATTTTCCCGGCGCAACCCGTGCGGCCTCCAGCGCATCTTTATTTAACTGGCGAAGCGGCATTTAAGTGGAAAACTTCACCGCTTCGCCTTCTCTTTGCAATAAGGCATGGTTTGACACCCCCCGGGGCGTATGCTAACCTTCGCGTTCTGTGGCTTCGCTACGATTTTGCAAGCCCTACCACGCGAAAGCCCGTGCCAAAAAGGAACTAATTTAAAACCCTCGCGTTTTTATCTGGTGGATGCCGCTTGTGCGACTCCTATGTGAGAGATGTCGCCGTCGTGGATTCGCTTTAAGGTCTCAATAAAGGAGAACGACGACTGATGAGGAAGACCTTCCCCCGCTTGAGCGCGCTGGCCCCCCTGGCTCTTTTCGCTATATTTTCCATCTCCGCAATCAACGTTTCCGCGCAGGGCTCACTGGGCTCGTCTTTACGAAACACTCCGACAGAGATAGACAGAAATGCTCCCAGAGTGGAGCAGATAATCACTGAATCCGAGCGTCTCTTTCACGAGGGCGAGATTCACTTGCAGGCCAACCAGCGTTTTGAGGCGCGTGAGAAGTTCGATAAAGCTGTTGATACTATTCTGAATTCCGGCCTTGACGTGCGTGGGCTGCCGCGCCTGAACACCTACTATGTGGAGCTTACGGAGCGTATCTACCGCTTGGAAGTCCCGCAGCAGCGCAATACGCCCGGAGCGGTGCTCAACCAGCAGATTGCCCGTAACATCCCCGCCTCCATGACGGATGGCCAGCAGGACGGGCAGGATGAGCAGGTAGTAGGATTCAAGGATCAGAAGTTCGAGCCTTCGCCTCTGGACGAGCTGGCCAAGCTAATATTGACGCCCGCAGAGATTAACGTTGACCCGCTAGACTTGGAAGGCTTAGAAGTCGCCAAGAACCAGATTGACTTCCAGTTCAACGTCAATCCGCTCATACAGGGATTCATCAACTACTATCAGGGCCGTGGCCGCGTCACGATGGAGACGGGCATACGCCGCTCGGGTCAGTTCATGCAGATGGCCCGCAGGATTTTCCGCGAAGAAGGCGTGCCCGAAGACATAGCGTGGCTCGGACAGGTTGAGAGCGGCTGGCGCGCGAAGGCTTATTCGTCCGCCGCAGCCTCCGGCCTCTGGCAGTTCATCCCCAGCACGGGCCGCAACTTCGGCCTTCGCCAGACCGCATGGATTGACGAGCGCAACGGCTTTGAAAAGGCCACGCGCGCATCGGCCAGATATTTGAAGTTCTTGGCCAACCGCTACAACGGCAACTGGGAGCTGGCAATCGCCGCTTACAACACGGGCGAGGGAAACATTGACCGCGCCATCCAGCGTGCGGGCCGCGCGGACTTCTGGGCCGTCTATCCCTACATCGCGCAGGAGACGCGCAACTACGTGCCTAACATTCTTGCGACGATTCTGATTACGAAGAATCGTGAGAGGTATGGCTTCGGAAACGTTCGCCCGGACGCGCCGCTCTCTTACGACACGATTCAGGTTCAGAACGCAACGAGCCTCCAACTGATAGCGGCGGCAACGGGTACGAGCGTGGACTTTCTGCGCTATCTCAACCCGGAGCTTCGCAAGGATGTGACGCCGCGCGGCGAAGCCTACGCGGTACGCATCCCGGCAGGCAGGGCTGCTCAGGCCGTTGCTTACATCAAGAACGTTCCGGTGGATCGTCGTGACCAGTCGCCGCGCCTGACGCAGGCCGTGGTCGGCATCTACGAGAGGCCGAACACGTCCGGCCCCGCGCAGCGCAATCTGCTGATTGTGAAAGCGCGTAACGGCGACACCATTGCCAAGATTGCCGAGCGCTCTGCCGTGTCGGCTGAGGAAGTGGCGAAGATAAACGGCATGACTGCCGACGCAGAGTTACAGGCGGGACAGGAAATCAAAGTTCCGTCGAAGACCAGCGCCCCGCAGCGTCGCGGCGGACGTTAAGCCTTAAACAGTTCGGCGTATCACTTAGAGCGCCGGGCTTAGATTAGAATCCGGTTAAAATCCTTGAGCGCGCCTTTCAAGGTTCATGAAGGGCGCGCTCAATTTTTTTGTCTCGATGATTAGGAGCACTTCTCACACATGCTCTTTCGCACACAGTCGGCGGCAGTTTACGGCATAGACGCAGACCTTGTTGACATAGAAGTAGATTTGACGCCCGCTCGTGGTGAAACCGATTCGCCTTCGCCCATCACCATCGTAGGCTTGCCCGACGCGGCCGTGCGTGAATCTCGTGAGCGCATACGCGCGGCCATCACCAACTGCTCCTTCTTCTTCCCCTTTCACAAGACGACCATCAACCTTGCTCCTGCTGATGTCAGAAAAGAGGGAGCCAGCTTTGACCTGCCGATTGCACTCGGCATCCTCGGCGCAAACGGCGACCTAGGGGAGATAGAAAACCTGACCGACGTGCTGTCTGTCGGAGAGCTTTCGCTTGACGGTCGAATACGTCCCATTCGCGGCGCTCTCCCCATAGCGCTGCGCGCAAGAGATGCTTCCATACGACACCTGTTCTTGCCGGAAGAGAACGCGAAAGAAGCTGGCGTTGTCTCGGGCATCAACGTCTACTCCGTCTCAGACCTCAGACAGGCCGTAGATTTAATCGCGGCGCTTCGCTCGCAGAATCCGCCCGCGCCCCTGCGCGTAGACCCCTCGGAGCTGCTCGTATACAAAGACCGGTATCACGTAGATTTTCGTGAAGTGCGCGGCCAGCACGCAGCCAAGCGCGCGCTGGAAGTGGCGAGCGCGGGTTCTCATAACATCTTGCTTATAGGCCCGCCCGGCTCAGGCAAGACCATGCTGGCCAAGCGGCTTCCGACCATCCTCCCGCCGCTTGAGTTTGAAGCGGCGCTTGAGCTGACGAAGATTCACTCGGTCGCCGGTCTTACAAGCAGCAAAGGTCTGGTCACAGAGCGACCGTTTCGCTCGCCTCATCACACCATCTCCGACGCCGGGCTGATTGGCGGCGGAAGCGTCCCGCGTCCGGGCGAAGTCTCTCTGGCGCATCAGGGCGTGCTCTTTCTTGACGAGCTGCCGGAGTTTGACCGCAGCGTCTTGGAAGTCCTGCGCCAGCCCTTGGAAGACCAGCGAGTCACCATCAGCCGCGCCTCAATGTCTCTGACCTTCCCCGCGTCATTCATGCTGGCGAGCGCCATGAATCCGTGTCCTTGTGGCTTCTGGAACGACTCGACGCGCGAGTGTCGCTGCACGCCCTTGCAGATTCAGCGCTACATAGGCCGCATCTCCGGCCCCTTGCTTGACCGCATAGACATACACATTGATGTCCCGGCCGTGCGCTTCAAGGAGTTGACCGGGCGGGGCGCGCCCGAGACTGAAGACTCCTTTGCGATTCGTGGGCGCGTGATGCGTGCGCGAGGGATGCAGCACGAGCGCTTTCGCTCGGAGGAGGGCGTCTACAGCAACGCGCAGATGACGCCCAAGCTTATACGCCGCTATTGCTCTGTGGATGGACAGGGCGAGTCGCTGCTTGAATCTGCTATGTCCCGGCTGGGCTTGTCTGCGCGGGCCTACGACCGCATACTGAAGGTCAGCCGCACGATAGCGGATTTGGCCGAAAGCGAGCAGATTCAGCCCGTTCATGTAGCCGAAGCGGTGGGCTACAGGTCACTTGACCGCACCTACTGGACTTGAAAAGCGACAAATCAGCCGAAAAGTGCTGGCGCGAAGCGCGAAAAAGAGCTAAATTTTCAGAGGGCAAGACAACGACGCGCGAGACGCGCCGCATCACAAACCCTTGGAGGGATTCCCCTAAAGTGGCTCCGAGCAGCCCGCAAGCAGCGACCGCTTCCACAGGGCGCTGAAGGTCGGAGGGCCGCTAGCCAGCAAAAGCAGGGAAACCCGATTTTCTGAAACCTCCAAAGAGTTCTGGCGGCCACGCCGCAAGTCGGTTCACACTGAAAAAGCAGCGAGAGGTAATCGAGGTGGAGATCGTAAACTTTCCATTGCTTGCCCGAACGTGGGTGAACGTGACCGCATCTGAAGCCGATAACTTACAAGCGACAGATTACGAGTTAGCGCAGAGCGCATCCGTAGGAGATATCTCCGCCTTTGAGCTCCTCTACGAGCGCCATAACCGTCGCGTCTACTCTCTGTGCCTGCGCATGACTCAGAACGCCTCCGAAGCCGAAGATTTAGCTCAGGAAGTCTTTATCCAGCTATTTCGTAAAATAGGCTCTTTCCGTGGAGAATCTGCCTTCACCACATGGCTGCACCGCTTAACCGTCAATCAGGTA
>DASVQI010000039.1:0-2148 GCA_036389255.1 Pyrinomonadaceae bacterium | reverse complement strand
GTTTCGGAGTGTTCGCTGACGTGGGCAGTGAGCGGGCTGTATCGCTCTTCGAACAAGGACGTGATGATCCGCACCAGGGTTGAATTGCCGCTCATTTTCGCCAGGCGCTGATGGAACTTGCGATCGTCGTCAAGCGCCGGCACGCCTTTGAGCGCGCCTTCGCGCATTTTCTCGATACAGGCCTGCAGGTAACGGAAATCGGCGGCCGTGCCGTGCAGACAGGCCAGCATGACGCTCTCACCCTCGATCAACGCCCGGGCCTGCATCAGCTCGGACGGGCTTTCTCCCAGCGTTCGGGTTTTGCCTTTGACGCCCAGCAAGTGCTCACAGACGTAGATGCCGGAGCCCATAC
Organism: Pyrinomonadaceae bacterium; assembly: GCA_036389255.1. Lineage (GTDB taxonomy): Bacteria > Acidobacteriota > Blastocatellia > Pyrinomonadales > Pyrinomonadaceae > JACVRN01. The sequence continues at coordinate 1,796 of DASVQI010000039.1, read as the reverse complement.
GGATCTCGACGCTGCCTTCGATTTCCAGGGCGATCAACGCTTCGCGCAGGGAGGGCCGAGAGACGCCGAGCAACTGCGCCAGATCACGCTCAGGGGGCAGCCGCGCGCCGGGGGCGATGCCATGCTTGCGAATGTGCTCGCGCAAGCGGTCGGCGGTTATCTGGTAGAGGCGGCGTTCGGGTGCAGGGCTTGGCGCAGTCATCAATCACGTTCCGTCAGGATGCGCCGGAGGATATCACAGGCGCTGACGGGCCTTGTGGCGTGACTTTGCAGTCGGCAAACAGCGTCGATTTTGCGGTGTGACCAACCAATGCCTTCCCGGCTGAAGCCGGTCCCACTCAGATTGTGTGAAAACCTAGCCAACCTGCCTTAGATCTAAGAAAATGCCCCGCATCGAAAGATGCGGGGCATTTTCTTATGGCGTACATTCAGGGCGAATCTCGAAACCAGACCAGCCTGTTTCCGGTTTCCATCGACGAAGTGATCCCCGAAGACCATCTGGTCCGTGTGATCGATGCCTATGTTTCGCGCCTTGATCTGCGGGTTCTGGGGTTCGACAAAGCTATCCCCAAAGGCAACGGACGCCCACCTTACAACCCCGCCGACCTGCTCAAACTCTACATCTACGGGTACTTCCAGCGCATACGGTCCTCGCGCCGGCTCGAAGCTGAATGCCAGCGCAACATCGAAGTCATGTGGCTGCTCAACCGCCTCGCGCCGGACTTCAAAACCATCGCCGACTTCCGCAAAGATAACGCCACTGCGTTCTCGGCAACGTGCCGCGCGTTTGTTCAGTTCTGCCGTTCAGCAGGTTTGGTAAAAGGTGATTTGGTTGCCATCGATGGCAGCAAATTCAAGGCGGTAGCTTCGGCCCGTCGTCATATCAGCGTCAAACACCTCAAGCGCGATCAGGAAAAACTTGATCGCCGCATAGCGAAGTATTTAGAGGATCTGGACAGCGCAGATCGCGACGAAAATGAAGAAGTAGTTGATCGAAGCGCGGTTAAAACGGTGCTGGAAAAACTGACCGCCAAACGCGCGGACAATCTGACGTGCCAGGCACTGATGGACGAGCTGCAGATCACGCAATTCATCAGCACCGAAAGCGATGCGCGGATGATGCGAGCCCCGCAAGGTATGGCCGTCGCCTACAACGTGCAGACCGCCGTGGACGCTGAAAACAGCCTGATCGTGCACCACGAAGTGACCCAGGACGGCGACGACCGCAAGCAACTGGAGCCGATGGCAAAAGCGACGCAAGAAGTCCTTGAACAACCGAATCTGACCGTCACCGCTGACGCTGGATACTCCAGCGGGGCGCACTTCCAGGCCTGCGACGAAGCGGGCATCACTGCGTATGTACCAATTAACCGAACCATTAACAGCAAGGTCGAAGAGCCCTCTTTTTTTCCTCGGGAAGACTTCACCTATGACCGTGAAAATGACCGTTATCAGTGCCCGACAGGCCACTTGCTGACGTTGGTTCAGTTGAACAATGGAAAGCGTTTCTACCGCGCCAGCGCTGATGCCTGCGGGTCCTGCGCTCTTAAAAACCAATGCACCAAGGCCCGGTATCGCTCGATCACTCGTCATGCCCATGAAGATGCGTTTGAGCGAATGGCGCTGCGAATGCAGGCGCACCCGGAAATGGTTGAGGCTCGACGAAGCATCGTTGAGCACCCCTTTGGCAACCTCAAACAATGGATCTACGGCAATGGTCGGTTCCTGCTTCGCCAGCTCAAGGGTGCGCGAACGGAAATGGCGCTGGCGGTGAACGCCTACAACCTGAAAAGGGC
>DASVQI010000038.1:0-338741 GCA_036389255.1 Pyrinomonadaceae bacterium | reverse complement strand
CTACAGGCCGCAGTTCTACTTCAGGACGACGGACGTGACCGGGGTGGCGAAGCTGCCGGACGGGGTGGAGATGGTGATGCCCGGGGATAACGTGGCGATGGAGATAGAGTTGATAGCGCCGATAGCGATGGAGAAGGGGTTGAGGTTCGCCATCAGAGAAGGCGGAAGGACGGTAGGAGCAGGGACTGTCTCCGAAGTTATCGAATAGCTAACGCAGCAGGCTGGTCGGTTGCTTTAGACATGACCGGCTGCTTTGCTCAAAAGCTGGATGCTGAAAGCTAAATTATGCTGAACGAAAAAATCAGAATCAGACTTAAAGCCTACGACCACCGGGTGCTGGATCAGTCCACCTCGGAGATTGTGGAGACGGCGAAGCGCACGGGCGCTCGTGTCGCGGGGCCGATTCCGCTTCCCACTCTGAAACAGAAGTGGACGGTGTTGCGCTCGCCGCACGTGGATAAGAAATCGCGAGAGCAGTTTGAAATCAGAACGCACAAGCGCCTGATGGACATTCTTGACCCGACGCCGCAGACGGTAGACGCGCTCATGAAGCTAGACCTTCCAGCAGGCGTTGATGTCGAAATCAAAGCGTTCGGCAAGCAATAAGTCTGGAGAGTTCAGAGAGTCTATAGAGTCTGGAGAGTCAACTAGATTCTTCGCTCTCAAAACTCTCAAGACTCTCAAGACTCTATAGACTGAGGTTAAGTGATGATTAACGGAATCATCGGAAGAAAAGTTGGGATGACGCAGTTGTTCGCGCCGGATGGAACGGTTACGCCTGTGACCGTGATTAAGGCCGGGCCTTGCATCGTGGTGCAGAAGAAGTCTGCTGGTGGGAAAGACGGCTATAACGCGGTTCAGTTGGGCCTTGTCGAAGACAAGCCGGTCAAGCTGAAGAACGTCAACAAGCCCATGCGCGGCCACTTCGAGAAGACCGGTGGCGGCGTGCCTCCTACGCGAGTGCTGAAAGAGTTTCGTCTTGAAGACTCTACGGATGCTACGAACGTGGGCGATGCGGTGCTTGTCAGCCAGTTTAATGACGGCGACGCCATAGAGGTCGTGGGACGCTCCAAGGGACGCGGCTTTGCCGGTACCGTCAAGCGCCACAACTTCAATCGCGGCCCCGAATCGCACGGCTCCATGAACGTTCGCGCGCCCGGCTCCATAGGCCAGTCGGCTTATCCCTCGCGCGTCATCAAGGGAACGCGCTCTTCCGGCCACATGGGCGACGAGCGTGTGACGGTCAAGAATCTGACCGTGGCCCGCGTAGACGTTGAGAACAATCTGCTGATGGTGCACGGCGCTGTGCCGGGCGCAAACGGCAGCGTAGTACTGATTAAGAAGAAAAAATAGTTTCCAGTAGAGGCCGAGCGCTTTTCACTGAAAACTGCGAACGGAGTGAGTTATGCCTACCGTTAAGGTGCGCAATCTGAAGAACGAAGAGATAGGCGACGTTGAACTGGCGGACGCCGTTTTCGGCGCGGAGCTGAACGAGGCGCTGATTCATGCCGCCGTGAAGAGCTTTCTGTCAACGGGCCGTCAGGGCACGGTCGGCACGAAGACGCGCGGAGACGTTTCAGGCTCCGGCAAGAAGCTCTGGCGTCAGAAGGGAACCGGCCGCGCTCGCATAGCCTCTATACGCAGCCCTCTCTGGAAGGGCGGCGGCAACGTGCACGGGCCGCAGGCGCGCGACTGGTCATACAACCTTCCCAAGAAGATGCGACGGGGCGCGCTTCGCTCCGCTTTGTCGGAGCGGCTCCGCGAGGGCAATCTGATTGTGCTTGACCAGTTCATGCTGGCCGAGCCCAAGACGAAAGCTTTTATGGAGATTCTGAACACGCTCGGGCTCGACGGCGCGAAGACGCTGATAGTTGATTCGCCTGAGAACGATAATCTTATGCTTGCTTCGCGCAACGTGAAACGGGCTAAGGTAGTCAACAGCTTCGGCTTGAACATCTACGACCTGCTCTATCACGAGAAGCTCATAGTCTCGCGCGCAGCCGTGGAAGAGCTGAACGAGCTGCTCGACCCCAAGAAGAAGACGGGCGGCGCTACGGAAGAGACGGCAGAGACGACGGCGGGCGAGAGCGATAACGCCGTGAGCGATACGACAGAGGAGGCGGCGTAAGCGAGATGAGAACAGTTTGGGACATCATCAAGTCGCCAGTGATTACCGAGAAGGCGCTCATCGCCAAGGAAGAGACGCAGGACGGACGACAGCTCCTGACCTTCCGCGTTGACCGCCACGCCACCAAGCCTGAGATAAAGAGCGCCGTCGAGGTCATCTTTCAGGTCAAGGTGGATCAGGTGCGCACAATCAACTACATGGGCAAGACCGCGCGTCGCGGGCGCTACGAGGGACGCAAGCCTTCGTGGAAGAAGGCCTACGTGACCCTGAAGCAGGGCGAAAAGCCCGTGGATTACGGCGAAGCGATATAGAACGGGTGACGGGTATCAGGTGTCAGGTTTCGGTAAAAGAAAGAACTGACACCCGGCCCCGGCCCCTGACACCTAAAGATTATGGGCATTAAAAAACTTACACCGACATCACCGGCGCGTCGCTACCAGACTTACCTGACGCGCGACGAGCTGACTCCCGGCGCAGAGCCCGAAAAGTCTCTGCTTGAGCCGAAGAAGCGCATTTCGGGGCGCAACAACGACGGGCGCATCACGGTGCGTCGTCGCGGCGGCGGCCACAAGCGCTTTTATCGCATCATTGATTTCAAGCGCGACAAGGCTGGCGTTCCCGGCCGCGTAGCTCAGATTGAGTACGACCCGAACCGCTCGGCGCACATAGCGCTGATAAGCTATCTGGACGGCGAGAAGCGCTACATACTCGCGCCTGTCGGCCTTGAAGTCGGAAAGACCGTCATGAGCGGCCCCGAGGCGGACATTCTGCCGGGCAATGCTCTGCCGATTCGCAACATCCCTCTGGGCACGCAGATTCACAACATCGAGCTTCGCCCCGGCAAAGGCGGACAGATGGCACGCTCTGCCGGTTCCTTCGCACAGCTTGTTGCCAAAGAAGGCGACCACGCGCAGCTTCGTATGCCTTCGGGCGAGATTCGTCGCGTGCCTGTCGTCTGCATGGCGACGGTGGGGCAGGTCGGGAACACAGAGCACGAGAACGTCTCTTACGGTAAGGCGGGACGCTCGCGCTGGAAAGGCATCAGGCCACACGTTCGCGGCGTTGCCATGAACCCTGTGGATCACCCGCACGGCGGCGGCGAAGGCAAGACTTCGGGCGGTCGTCATCCTGTGACTCCTTGGGGACAGCCCACGCGCGGCTACAAGACGCGTAACAACAAGCGCACGCAGAAGAACATCGTGCGCGACCGTAGAGTCAAGTAACAGTCTAATTGGAGTGAAGCTAGATTATGCCGCGTTCAGTTAAAAAAGGCGCATTCATTGACAAGGGAGTGGCTAAGGCCGTCGAGCGTATCAGAGCGGGAGCCGCACGGCCCCCCGCAATCAAGACCTGGTCGCGCCGCTCTACGATTACGCCCGACATGGTCGGTTTGACCTTCGGCGTGCATAACGGCAAACGTCACCTGCCCGTCTATGTCACCGAGAACATGGTCGGACACAAGCTGGGCGAGTTTGCGCCGACGCGCACCTTCAAGGGCCATTCGGGCACTAAGGCGGAGAAGAGTTCAAAGGTAGCTAAGAAATAGCAGTCAGCACGTCAGCCGTCAGCTAAATACAAAAAAGCTGATAGCTGATTGCTCTAACGGAGTGAGCTAATGGAAGCAAGAGCCAGTGCAAAATATTTACGCGGGTCTGCGATGAAGGCGCGGCTGGTCGTTGATATGATTCGCGGCAAGAACGTCAACGAGGCTTTGGCGATTCTGCAATTCACGAACAAGCGTGCGGCGGATGGAATTGAAAAGTGCGTCCGCTCGGCCATAGCCAACGCCTCTGAGGCTGCGGAGAAGGCCAACATAGCGATTGACCCGGACGACCTCTGGGTAAAGGCGGCGTTCGTTGACCGTGGCCCGACCAAGCATCGCCGCCGCGTCAGGCCAGCGCCGCAGGGACGCGCCTACCGCGAGCAGCGACACTTCTGCAACGTCACTATCCTGCTCTCTTCGGATGAGAGGACGGAAGGCGGCGGTAACGGCAAGGCTACTGACGAGAAGAGCGCTAAGCCGGCCGAGAACAAGAATCGTAAACGAGGCGGCGCAGCAGCCGCTCCGCGCGCCAAGCGCAGCGCCCCTAAGATAGAGAGCGCCAAAGACGAGGCTGCCGCAACTACTACTGCTCCCGAAACCACGGAAGCGAGCGCGCCCGAGACTAACGAGGCGACAAACGAATAGCATTCTCTTCCGAGCTTTGAAATAGAAGAGAACTGGAACGGAGATAAATAGTGGGTCAGAAAGTTCATCCATACGGCTTTCGCTTAGGCTACAACAAGGATTGGCATTCGCACTGGTACGCCAAGCGCCAGTTCGGAGAGTTTCTCCTTGAAGACCTCAAGCTCAAACGCGATTTGAAGGCCCGGTTCAATGGAGCCGGCGTCAGCCACGTAGACGTGGAGCGCGCGGCCAATCGCCTGAAGATTATCATCTATACCAGCCGCCCCGGCATCATCATCGGCCGCAAGGGCGCTGAGATTGACAAGCTCAAAGGTGATTTGTCCGCGAAGACGGGCCGCGAAGTGCTCATCTCCATACAGGAGATTCACAAGCCGGAACTCAACGCTCAATTGCAGGCCGAAAAGATTGCCGCGCAGTTGGAGAAGCGCATAGCCTTCCGCCGCGCCATGCGAAAGACGGTCGAAGAGTCTCTGAGATTCGGCGCGCAGGGCATCAAGGTCAAAGTCTCCGGCCGCTTGAACGGAGCCGAAATCGCACGCAGCGAGTGGCACCTGCAAGGCCAGCTTCCGCTTCACACTTTGCGCGCGGACATTGACTACGGCTTGGCTGAAGCGCACACCACCTTCGGCGTCATCGGCGTCAAGGTCTGGATTTATCGCGGAGAGATTCTTGACCCGAAGGCCGCCATGGCTCGCGGCACGGGCACCGACCCGATTAATGAGCCACGCGGCGACGGCGGACGCGAGCGCAGGCCCCGTACGCGGCGCGAGCGCGAAGGCCGTGACGGCGAAGGCCGTGGACGCGGCGATGGCGGTCGCGGAGAAGGACGCCCGCGCGGCGATAGAGATAGATCATAAAAACAGGTGACGGGTATCGGGCGGCGGGTGAAAGACATCTTGCCAGCATCCGGCACCTGACACCCGATACCTAGTTGGGGTGCAATTATCATGTTGATGCCGAAGAAGGTTAAGCACCGTAAGCAGATGAAGGGGCGCATGACGGGCGAAGCTCATCGCGGCTCTGCCATCAGCTTCGGTCAGTTCGGGCTGAAGGCTCTGGAGCCCGCTTGGATTACGGATCGCCAGATAGAGGCCGCTCGTATTGCCATGACGCGCCACATCAAGCGCGGCGGCAAAATCTGGATTCGCATGTTCCCGGACAAGCCCATCACCAAGAAGCCTGCGGAAACGCGCATGGGTAAGGGAAAGGGCGCGCCCGAATATTGGGTGGCGGTCGTCAAGCCCGGAAGAATTCTCTACGAGATTGAGGGCGTTGATGAGACGACGGCGCGTGAGGCCATGAGGCTCGCCGCGCAGAAGCTTCCCATCAAGACGAAGTTCGTCACGCGCGCGGAGCAAGAAGGAGGCGCGATTTAAGTTATGAAGAAGCGCGAAGAGTTAGAGAAGCTGCGTGATATGTCGGATGAAGATTTACAGGCCGAAGCCGAGCGCCTGAAAGAGTCGCTCTTTCGTCTGAACTTCAAGCTGGCTCTGGGAGAGGTGGACGCCGTCAAGCGCATACGGCAGGAGAAGAAGTCGCTGGCTCGCATTCAAACTCTGGTGCGAGAGCGCCAGCAGCAGCAGACCGTGACGGCGTAAATGTAGGAATCGTCAAACGGCTTTCGATTGACGATTAAAGAGGATTTGAGATGGCAGAAGAAAATAATCAGGACGTGCAGCCGACTTCGACCGACGCGGAAGTTGCCGAGACGGTGATTGCTGGCGAGACTCTGGCGCACGAAGCCGCGCCCGGCGTTGATTCCCAGATGGGCAACGCTAGCGGCTCGGAAGCGGGCAAGCGCGGGAACCGCGCGCAGAAGGTGGGCATCGTCGCATCCGACAAGATGCAGAAGACTGTCGTTGTGCGCGTTGACCGTCAGGTCAAGCACCCCAAGTATCGCCGCTATGTTCGCCGCACTTCGAAGTTCATGGCGCATGACGAAACAGGTGCAGCCGTTGGCGACAAGGTGCGCATAGTCGAAACCAGACCGCTCTCGGCCAAAAAGCGCTGGCGCGTCGTAGAGATAGTACAGAAAGCAGCGAAATAGTTTTCAGTAAACAGTCTTCAGTTCTCAGTAAACAGCCGGTTGCTTTTAACTGAGAACTAAAGACTCAAAACTGAAAACTGTGAACGGAGTGAGCAATGGCAATTCAGATGCAGACCTCGCTTGAGGTGGCGGACAATTCGGGAGCGCGACGCGTGGAGATGATTATGCCCATCGGCGGCTCTACGGCCAAAATCGCCAGCCTCGGCGACAAGATAAAAGTCACTGTGAAAGAGGCTTCGCCCGACGGCGCGGTCAAGAAGGGAACAGTGCATAACGCCGTTATCGTGCGCACGCGCAAAGAGGTGCGCCGCAAGGACGGAACCTATATTCGGTTCGACCAGAACGCCTGCGTGCTGATTAAGGCTGACGACACGCCGATTGGCACGCGCGTCTTCGGCCCCGTCGCTAGGGAGCTGCGCGACCGTAACTTTATGAAGATAGTCAGTCTCGCGCCGGAGGTGATTTAATGAGCAACAGACGAGCAAGGATTAAGAAGAACGACCAAGTCGTCATCACTTCGGGGCGCGACAAGGGCAAGCGCGGGCGCGTGCTGGAAGTCCTGCCCAACAAGGGCAAGGTCAAGGTCGAAGGCGCGAACATCATCAAGAAGCACCAGAAGGCCAATCCGGGCCTTAATCGCGGCGGCGGCATCATTGACAAGGAAGCCTACATAGACATCTCCAACGTGCAGTTGATTGACCCGGATTCCGGAAAGCCAACGCGTGTGCGTTACGAAGTGCAGGCGGACGGCGCGAAGAGTCGCGTGGCTGCAAGGAGCGGCCATTCGCTCGAAAAGTAGAGGCCGGGAATAAAAGGGAGCATGGAAACGCCGTAAGACCGCGCGAGACCCATGCGATACGAGGAAAATATTAAGTCATGGCAGCAAGATTAAAAGAGCGTTATCAAAAAGAGATAGCTCCGGCCATCTCAAAAGAGTTCGGCATAGACAATCCCATGGCCGTGCCCCGGCTTGAGAAGATAGTCCTCAACATGGGCATGGGCGAAGCCATAGCCAATAACAAGGTGCTTGATACGGCTGCGGACGAGCTGCGCGCGATTGCGGGCCAGAAGCCCGTCGTCACCAAGGCCAAGAAGTCCATAGCCTCTTTCAAGCTGAGACAGGGAATGCCCATAGGCGTGATGGTGACTCTGCGCGGCGACCGCATGTACGAGTTTCTAGACCGCCTGATTACGGTTGCGCTGCCGCGCGTCAGAGACTTTCGCGGCGTCAGCCCGCGCGCGTTCGACGGGCGCGGCAATTACACTTTAGGCATTCGTGAGCAACTGATTTTCCCAGAAATTGATTTCAACAAAGTGGACAAAACGCGGGGCATGAATATCTCGATTGTCACCACCGCGCGCAACGACGAGCATGCCCGCTCGCTCCTGAAGGCACTGGGCATGCCGTTCAGACAATAAACACTGAGGTTTTAATGGCAAAGAAATCGCTGATAGCTAAGTCGAACCGGAAACCCAAGTTCTCTTCGCGCGCCTACACGCGCTGCAAGCGTTGCGGACGACCGCGCGGGTACCTGCGCAAGTTCAATCTGTGCCGCATCTGCTTCCGCGAGCTGGCGCTACAGGGACAGATTCCCGGCGTCGTGAAATCTAGCTGGTAAAGAAGCACCTAGCCGTCAGCAATCAGCACTCGGCTTTTTGACGGCAGGCGCATCTGAATATCTCTTTTGAATTGCGCCCTGTGGCGCACAGAATTGGCTGACTGCTGAAAGCTGATTGCTGACAGCTTATTTTGGAGTTGTAAAGAATGACTGATCCAATAGCCGATATGCTCTCGCGCATACGCAATGCGATTGCGGCCAAACACTCGCGCGTGGATATTCCGGCCTCGAAATTGAAGCTTGAGATTGCACGCATCCTCAAGGAAGAAGGCTACATCAACAACTTCGTCATCAAGGGCGAAGGCATCAAGCGCACGATTCGCATCTTCCTGCGCTACGATGCGCGCGGCACATCTTCCATCACCTACTTGCAGAGGGTGTCTAGGCCCGGTCGCCGCGTCTACATGGGCGCTGGCGAGATACCGCGCGTGCTCGGCGGCTACGGCATCAACATCGTCTCGACCTCTAAGGGCTTGATGAGCGGCAAGACCGCTCGCCGCGAGAACATCGGCGGCGAAGTGCTGGCAGAAATCTATTGATTCATTGAATCAATGAATCACTTGTGGGGTTGTTATGTCTCGTATAGGAAAGAAAGTTATTACGGTTCCGAAGGGCGTCACGGTCACGATTCGTGAGAACGAGCTTGAGGTCAAGGGGCCCAAGGGGACGCTCACCACGCCCATTCCGGAAGGGATAGGCTTTACGCTGGACGGCGACCAGTTGCAGGCCACCCGCGACTCGGACGACCGGGCGGCGGCGCACGGGCTCGCGCGCGCTCTGGCCAACAACGCCATCGTAGGCGTCACCGAAGGCTTCTCAAGGCAGATGGACGTGGTCGGCGTGGGCTACAAGGCGGACATTCAGGGCAAGAAGATTGTCTTCGCGCTCGGCTACTCGCATCCGATTGAGTTTCCTCTGCCCGAAGGCGTTGATGCTCGCGCTGAGCGCGTCGCCACCAAGTCTAGCATTCCGCAGTACCAGACGACGCTGACGCTCTCGGCCATAGACAAGCAGAAGCTCGGACAGGTCGCAGCCGAAATGCACAAGCTGAGGAAGCCGGATGCTTATAAGGGCAAGGGCGTGCGCTACGCGGACGTTCCCTTGAAGCTCAAGCCGGGCAAGACAGGAAAATAATAAGTAGGTGACGGGTTTCGTTTTTTCTCTACCGACACCTGACATCCGAGGTTTTGAAATGGCACAGAAGAATAGAGCAGAGGTTAGGCGCGCGGTTCACGGGCGCATACGTCGCAAGGTCAGGGGCTCCACGGAGCGCCCGCGACTGGCGATTTATCGCAGTCTGAATCACATCTACGCGCAGGTGATTGACGACGAGCGCGGGCTGACGCTGGTTTCCGCTTCAACTACCGAGAAGGATTTGAAGGGAACCACCGGCGGAAATTTGGATGCGGCTCGCCGCGTGGGCCGCGCCATCGCGGAGCGCGCAATGGGCGCGGGCATCAACAGCGTCGTCTTCGATCGCGGCGGCTATGTCTATCACGGGCGCATCAAGGCTCTGACGGACGCTGCGCGCGAGGCCGGACTGAATAAAGAGGAAGCCGAAGCTGCGGCGTCAAACGGTGACGAGGCAGGCGCAGGCGAGGCTTCGGAATAACAGGAAGAGTAATGAGACAACCCAAGCAACGCATTTCTTCGCAGGGACTTGATCTGAAGGATCAGGTCATCTCTATCAACCGCGTGACCAAGGTGGTCAAGGGCGGCAAGAACTTGAGCTTTGCGGCGCTCGTCGTCGTCGGTGACGAGGCTGGCCACGTCGGCTTCGGCACGGGCAAGGCGCGCGAAGTGCCTCTCGCCATCAAGAAGGGCATTGAGGCGGCCAAGAAGAATCTGATTCGCGTGCCGCTCATCAACAACACGTTGCCGCACCAGCTTGTAGGCGAGTTCGGCGCTGGCCGCGTGCTGGTCAAGCCCGCTTCGGAAGGAACGGGCGTGATTGCCGGAGGCGCTGTGCGCGCCGTCATGCAGGCCGTAGGCGTGCGCGACGTTCGCACTAAAGTTCTGGGCTCTGCCAACCCGCACAACGTTGTGCGCGCCACCTTCGATGCGCTGCTTCGCATGAAAGACCCTATGGAGCTGGCACGCCTGCGCGGCAAGCAAGTTGAGGAGTTATAAAGATGGCGCAAGAGAATAAAGAACAGGCGACGAACGGCGGCGCAACGATTCGCATACAGTATTATCGCAGCTTCATCGCCGCGCCGAAGACGCACAAGCAGATAGTTCGCAGTCTGGGCCTGACCAAGCTCAATCAAGTTGTCGAGCGCCCGGACACGCCCGCCACGCGCGGCTTCGTGCAGAAAGTCCCGCACCTGCTGCGGATAATTGAATAGCGGGGGATAGGGGTTAGAGGTTAGGGGTTAGTAAAAGTAAAGAGAGCTTAAGTTTTCTTGCTAACCCCCGACCCCAATCCCTAACCCCTGATTTACGGAGTAAATCATAATGGCAATCGGTCTTAATAATTTGCATGCGGCGGAAGGCTCTACGCACAAGAAGAAGCGTTTGGGGCGCGGCCCCGGCTCCGGCCTTGGGAAAACCGCAGGGCGCGGCAACAAGGGGCAGAAGTCCCGCTCGGGCTATTCCGGCAAGGTAGGCTTCGAGGGCGGCCAGATGCCGCTTCATCGCCGCCTGCCCAAGCGCGGCTTCACCAATATCTTTAAGAAAGAGTGGATAGAGATTAGCCTCTCTTCGCTCGATAAGAACTTCGAGGCGAATGACGAAGTGACGCCGCAGGTTCTTCATGAGCGCGGCCTGATTAAGAAGGCCAAGCATGACGTGGTGGTGCTGGGCACGGGTGAGCTGTCGAAGGCCCTGCGCATCTCCGCGCACCGCTTTACCAAGAGCGCGCGAGAGAAGATTGAGCGCGCGGGCGGCGCTGCCACGCTGATTGAGCGTCAGGCCCAGACGGAAGCCGACGAGCAGCCGACGGCCTGATAATTCTCTTTCTTGAAGACGCAAACCGTCAGACCGAACCACTGAAGCGCTACGCTCCTGATAAGTCGAACTATTCGATGTTTGACTCGTCAAAAAGCGCTTCGGTGGTTTCGCTTCATGCCGGGTCTTCCGGGGCGGCTTGCCATAGGCAGTCATCGAAAGAGATAATCGCGGGGAAAACAGAAGTTTCAGAAGAGGTCACAAGCTCATGGAAAAGTTTTTCGCAGCCGTCCGCAACATGTTTCAGGTTCCAGACCTGCGCAAGCGCATCTTTTTCACGCTCGGATTGCTTGCCATCTATCGCATAGGCGCGCACGTCACTGCGCCCGGCATCAACAAGGAGCGGCTTGAGCAGGTGTGGCACGAGGTAGGCAACACGCTGCTGGGCGTGCTAGACCTCTTTTCCGGCGGAAACTTTCGCACCATCTCCGTCTTCGCTCTCGGCGTGACGCCCTACATCACCGCCTCCATCATCTTGCAGTTGATGACGGTCGTTTATCCTGCCTTGAAGAAGATGCAGGAAGAGGGCGAGATGGGGCGCGCGAAGATTAACCAGTACACGCGCTATCTGACGGTTGTGCTGGCCGCCATTCAGACCTCTTTCGTCGCGCACTGGCTGCAAGCCAACGGCGTAGGCGAGAACACCTGGGGATTCCTGATAACGATTGTAGTGACTCTGACGACCGGCACCATGTTCGTCATGTGGCTGGGCGAGCAGATTACAGAGCGCGGCGTGGGCAACGGCATCTCGCTTCTAATCTTCGCTGGCATCATCATCGGTCTTCCGAACGGAGTGATACAGGTGTTCGAGCGCGTCCGGGCGGGCGACACTCTTCAGACGCTCGGAGTGATAGCGCTCGTCATAGCCCTTGTAGCTCTGATTGCTTTCATAGTCTTTGTCGAATCGGGTCGCAGAAAGATAGCCGTCAGCTATGCTAAGAGGCACGTTGGCCGACAGATGGTCGGAGGCCAGCAGACGACCATGCCTCTCAAAGTCAACATGGGCGGCGTTATCCCCGTCATCTTCGCCTCTTCGGTTCTGGCGATGCCGCAGACGGTCTTCTCTGCCATCCCGCCCGACCCGACCAAGCCTGATTCGGCTTGGGCCAAGATTTTCAGCTTCTTTCAGGTCTTTCACGGCGGCGACCCTTGGTACGAGCTAATCTTTATCTCGCTCATAATCATCTTCACCTTCTTCTACATCTCCATCGTCTTTAACGTGGAAGAGGTGGCCGACAACCTGCGCAAGCACGGAGGCTTTATGCCGGGCATTCGTCCGGGTCGTGCGACGGCCGAGTACCTGAACACGATTATGACTCGCCTGACGACGGTCGGTGCCATCTATCTGGCGCTCGTAGCCTTCCTGCCGCAGATTATGCTGAGCGGCTTCAAGGTCGGACGCCTGCCCTTCATAGGCACGGCCCTAGACGCCTTCTTTACGAACACGCCGGGCCTCGGGTGGATTCCAACGGGGATGGGTTATCAATTCTACTTCGGCGGCACTTCCTTGCTGATTCTGGTAGGCGTCGCCATGGATACCGTCGCGCAAATCGAAGCGCAGCTCGTCATGCGCAACTACGAAGGCTTCCTAGGCTCAGGACGCCTTCGCGGACGCAGAGGCTAGAAGAATTGATTCATAGATTCATTGAACAAATGAATTGATGAATCAATGAACCGGTGAGTCAATGTCGAAGATTATCGTCTTGATGGGAGCGCCCGGCGCCGGAAAGGGAACGCAGGCGCGTCTTCTGGAAGAGCGTCTGGGCTTGCCGCAGGTTTCTACCGGCGACATGTTTCGCGCGCTCAAGGATGAGCGCACGCCGCTCGCGGAAGAAGTCCAGACGATTATGAAATCGGGAAAGCTCGTGCCCGACGACGTGACCATACGAGTAGTCAGAGAGCGCACGGGGCGAGAAGATTGCAGGCACGGCTACATACTGGACGGGTTCCCGCGCACGGCCGCGCAGGCCGCCATGCTTGAGCATCTGGCCGTGGAGCAGGGCAAAGGGATTCTTCCCATATTGATTGACGTGGCCTTCGATTTACTTGAAAGGCGCACTACGGGACGCAGAATCTGTCCCGTCTGCGGCGAGATTTACAACATCTATCTCAAGCCGCCTAAAACCGATAACGTCTGTGACCTGCACCCGGAGGCGCAATTGACGCACCGCCCCGACGATACGGTCGAGAAGACGCGCGTCCGTCTGGAGACTTATGAAGAACAGACGCGCCCGCTCCTTGATTATTACTCGGCCAGCAATCTCTTGCGGCGAGTTGACGGTGCTGGCGAGCCGGAAGCCATCTACGCGGAAATTGAGAAGATAGTGAAGGGTGATAAGTGATGAGGCTAAAGCTTTTCTTCACGTATCATTCGTAACCCACAGGGCTTTATGATTATAGGGAAGTCCAGAAAAGAGCTGGAGAAGATGCGCGCGGCGGGACAACTCGTCGGGGGCGTGCTTCAGGAACTGCGCCGCATGGCGGAGCCGGGCATGACCACGCTTGAAGTTGACCGGGCGGCGGAGCGCATGATTCGTGACGCGGGCGCTCTGCCTACCTTCAAGGGTTATCACGGCTATCCCTTCTCAATCTGCGCCTCCGTGAACGAGCAGGTCGTACACGGCTTCCCCTCGGACTATAAATTAAAAGACGGCGACATCTTCTCCATAGATGTCGGCGCGACTCTGGAAGGCTTCGTAGGCGACACGGCTACGACCGTGCCTATTGGAAATGTGTCCGACGAGCTTTTGCAGCTCATACGCGTCACCGAGGAATGCCTTGAGCGAGCTATACAGCAGTGCTATCACGGCAACCATCTGGGCGACATAGGCTACGCCGTTCAGAGCCACGCCGAAGCCCACGGCTACTCGATTGTGCGCGACTACGTGGGCCACGGGATAGGGCGGCGCATGCACGAAGACCCGCAGATTCCCAACTACGGCATCCCCGGCAAGGGCGCTAAAATCAAGAACGGCTACGTTTTCGCCATAGAGCCTATGGTCAACATGGGGACGCATCTGACCAGAGTGCTTTCGGACGGCTGGACGGTCGTGACCGTGGACGGCCTGCCCAGCGCGCACGTAGAGCACACCATTGCGATTACGGAAGAAGGGCCGCAGGTCTTTACCCGCGTAGCCCAAAAAGAGCCGGAAACGGCGAAAATAGCCGGGGCATAAAGTCCACGCCCCGTTTGGCTTGGTAATTTTAGGTGGCTATGGTAATATTTGCGGTTTGCCGGTACAGGCAAATCGTTTACTGAGAGACTATGGCTAAGGAAGAGGCCATTGAAGTCATGGCGACGGTCTTAGAGACCCTGCCGAACGCTATGTTCCGCGTCGAGCTGGAGGAGAGCAAGCATCAGGTGCTGGCACACATCTCCGGCAAGATGCGCAAGCACTTTATACGCATTCTTCCGGGCGACCGAGTGCTCGTAGAGCTTTCGCCCTACGATTTGAATCGCGGTCGGATTACCTACCGCTACAAGTAGAACGTCAGGGGCTTTCTCAGAAGAGCACAGGACTTGCGAGGGCAGCAAAATGAAGGTACGGGCGTCAGTTAAAAAGATGTGCGATAACTGCAAGATTATCCACCGCAAAGGCGTGGTCAGGGTAATCTGCACCAATCCGAAGCACAAGCAACGTCAAGGATAATAAAGCATTCAGCTATCGGTTATCGGCAGTCAGCCCGGAGCAGGGCTCTCGCCGGTAGCTGAAAGCTGGCGGCTGATAGCTTAATTGGAGAAATAAATGGCTCGTGTAGCTGGTGTTGATCTTCCGCCTCATAAGCGCGCGGAGATTGGTCTGACATACATTTACGGCATCGGGCGCTCTCGCGCGACCTCCATCCTGAAGGAAGCGCAGGTCAGCCCCGACGCGCGCGTGCGCGACCTGAGCGAAGATGAGCTTGGGCGCATACGTTCTATTCTGGATTCGCAGGGCGAGATTGAAGGCGACCTGCGCAAGCGCGTGCAGATGGACATTAAGCGTCTGATGGACATAGGCTGCTATCGCGGCCTACGACATCGTCGCGGACTCCCCGTGCGCGGCCAGCGCACGCACACCAACGCGCGCACCCGCAAAGGCCCGCGTCGCGCAACCGTAGCCAAGAAGAAGGCTCCGGGCAAGAAGTAACCAATAGGGGTTGGGTATCAGGTGTGTCGGGTGTCGGTTAAGACATCCCTCTGGAACCTGAAACCCGACACCCGACACCCAAAAGGATTTATGGCAAAAGCAGGCGGAAAAAAGAAGGTCTTTCGTAAGAAAGAGAAGAAGAACATCCCCAACGGGATCGTGCATATCGCCGCGTCGTTCAATAACACGATGATTTCGATTACCGATCTCGAAGGAAATCTGATTGCGCAGAGCAGTTCCGGCGCGCGTGGCTTTCGCGGCTCCCGTAAGGGGACGCCGTTCGCCGCGCAGCAGGCCGCTTACGAAGCCGCGCAAAAGGCTAAAGAGGCTGGCATGCAGCAGTGTGAAGTGCGCGTTAAGGGGCCGGGCGGCGGGCGTGAATCCGCAATCCGGGCCATCAACAGCGCGGGGATTCGCGTCACGGTCATACGCGACACGACGCCCATCCCGCACAACGGCTGCCGCCCGCCAAAGCGTCGCAGAGTTTAGAGCAGCTTTCAGCACTCGGCCGTCAGCCTTCAGCTTTGATAAATCTTAAGCTGATTGCTGGGCGCGGATTGCTTTTATTAACCTAAAGGATGAAGGGCGGGCTGCCCGCGCGGCTCCTCGCCTGTAAACTTTTCCGTCTAGAAAGTTAGACTGGAGGCAGAAAAAAGAAGTGGCTAGGTATAGAGAAGCGGTGTGCCGTTTGTGCCGCCGCGAGGGTGCAAAATTATTTCTCAAGGGTGATCGTTGCTACAAGCCTTCGTGCCCGATTGAAAAGCGCGGGACGCAGCCGCCGGGACAGCACGGCAACAACATGCGTCGCGGCAAGGCACTGGTAGGCTACGGTCAGCAGTTGCGCGAAAAGCAGAAGGTCAAGCGCATCTACTTTATCCTCGAAGGACAGTTCCGCAACTACTTCGAGCGCGCCGCAAGACAGAAAGGCATCACGGGCGAGAACCTGCTGTTCCTGCTCGAACGCCGTCTGGACAACGCTGTCTATCGCGCAGGTTTCTCAACCTCTCGCAGGCAGGCGCGCCAGCTAGTCAATCACGGACACATAGAAGTCAACGGGCGTAAGGTTGACATCCCCTCGTTTCAGATTAAGCAGGGCGATGTCATCAGCGTCAAGGGCGCTAGCCGCACGAACCCTCACATAGAGGGTGCTTGGCAGACGGCTGCCGGTCGTGGTCGCCCATCCTGGATTGCTCCGGCTGACGGGGCGGACATGAGTGTGCGCGTCGAGACTTTGCCGACTCGCGCCGACATTGACCGCTCTATCAACGAGCAGTTGATCGTAGAGCTTTATAGCAAGTAATCATCAAAGTCTGGAGACTGAGGGTCTGGAGTACGAGCGTTAATCGCTTCTCGCTCCCAGCTCTCAGGCTCCAGACTATAGACTGTTAGACTCAAAAATTATGGCTATAGATCAAACTAATCTCTGGACAGGCTTTCAGATGCCGCGTCGCCTCGCGGCCGACACCGAGACGTTGACGGAGCGATACGGTCGCTTTTCGGCGCAACCCTTCGAGCGCGGCTTCGGCACGACCATAGGAAACTCGCTCAGGCGCGCTCTTCTCTCGTCAATCGAGGGCGCGGCCATTACCGCCGTCAAGATTGAGGGCGTAGAGCACGAGTTCTCTTCGATTGCGGGAGTCGTGGAAGACGCGACCGACGTTATCCTGAATTTGAAGCAGGTGCCCTTCAAGCTGCACGGCGGCGAATTCAAGACGCTCTACGTGCACAAGGACGGCGCGGGCGAAGTCACTTCGGCCGACATAGAGACGGACGCGGACGTTGAGGTCTTAGACCCGAACGTCCACATCGCAACCGTTTCCGAGGGCGGCTCTCTTCACATAGAGATGCGCCTGAAGCGCGGTCGCGGTTACGTCTCGGCCGACCGCAACTTCGATGAGGATTTGAGCCTCGGCTACATCCCCATTGATTCTGTCCACACGCCGGTCAAGAAGGTGAACTACACGGTCGAGGCCGCGCGTCTAGGGCAGAACACGGAGTTCGACAAGCTCTCAATCGAAGTCTGGACGGACGGAAGCGTGAAGCCGGACGACGCGATTGGCTTGGCCGCCAAGCTCATCAAGGATCACATGTCCATCTTCATCAACTTCGAGGAGGACACGGACGATTTCGCTTACGCCAATCTGGAGCGACCGCCGCTCCCGCGTAACGATGTCCTCGATAAGAGCGTGGACGAGCTTGAGCTTTCCGTTCGCTCCTACAACTGTCTGAAGAACGCCGACATCCGCTCCATACGCGACCTCGTGCAGCGCTCCGAGCGCGAGATGCTTGCCACGAAGAACTTCGGCAAGAAGTCTCTGAATGAAATCAAGGAAATCCTGAACGGCATGGGACTCGATTTCGGCATGGAGTTCGACGAGCAGGGTAATCCGATTCCGGGCACGGGCGGACGCGACGGCGACACAAGCGACTACGCGGACATAGACGAAGAAGACTAAGAACCGGTGATGGGTTTCGGGTGTCAGGTGCCGGTTTAAGAATCGGCACTTACCAGCACCCGACATCCGGCACCTGATACCTAAAGTTATGAGACATCTCAAGGCACATAGAAAACTGGGACGCACGACGGCGCACCGCATGTCCATGCTGCGCAACCTTGCTACCTCTCTGATAACCGCTCATGAAGAGCGCATCGTGACGACTCTGCCGAAGGCAAAGGAGTTGCGCCCGTTCGTTGAGCGAGCCATCACCTTGTCGCGCAAGGCACAGCTTCTGGAAGGCGACAACACGGCCCAGCAGGCCGTGCATCTTCGTCGTCAGGCGGCTGGCTTCTTTCACGCGGGCAATCGCCAGCAGGCCGCTTCCACGGGCCGCCGCTCCACGCAGGGCCGCGCGCCTCGCACGGCTGGCGTCGTTGCTCTGAAGAGGCTCTTCGACGAGTTGGGCGAGCGTTACAAGGATCGTCCGGGCGGCTACACTCGCATCATCAAGCTGGGCCGTCGTGACGGCGATAACGCGGAGCTGGCGATTATAGAGCTGGTTGATAACCCGCGCGAGCGCGAGGCGATTGAGTCCGCGAACAAGCGCTCCGCCAGCAAGAAGAAGACCGCTAAGGCTTCCGAGTCCAAGGCCGCAGAGGGTGGTCGTCGCGGTGGCCGCAAGGCAGACCGCACTTTCGAAAAGGAAGAGACCACTGATAAGCGCGGGACAAAGGCTGCTGCGCCCGACGATGATAAGACGGAAGCGAATCAGCCCAAGGGCGGACGCCGCTCCAAGAAGACGGAGTCCACGGCTGAAGAGAAAGAGACGGAGTAGCCGGATAGCGCTCCGGCCCGTTCTACTTTAACGGGCCACGCGCTGAAGAGCCGTAGATAAAGAGTAGTCCCCTCAGGGGCGAAACGGTTGACCTGAGCCCCAATGGAAAAGTCGGTCTTACGTACCTGAACTCGATTGGGGCTCTTTCCTTTGCTTGATTTTCAAGGTCGCAAGCCCGGCACGCAAGCTAGTTGAGACTTTGCTTTAGAGAGAGCCTGAGCAGAGGAGTCTGTAGAGAATGAGCGAACAAGCAACCATGCAGCAGCCCTCACCCGACGAACAGTCGCAGGATTCAAAGCAGGAGCGACAGGGACGCGGTGAGCGTGGCGGAAGACGACGCCGTCATGGACAGCCGCAACAGCAGCAGCAGTCAGGGCAGTTGCGTCGCCCAGACCCTTCGCTAAACATGGACGAGCTGCGCGACCTCGTGCAACTCATAGCCGAGCACGGCTTTACGGATTTCGAGCTTGAGCGTGAGGGCTTTCGCGTGCGTCTGCGGCGCGAGCTGACCCCGCAGGTTATCTCGTCTCAGAGCGCACCCGCGGCCCAGCCGCAAGCGAGCGCGCCCGCGTCTTCCGCTACGGAAGCTGCGAAGGCCGCGAGCGCTTCTTCGGCTCAGGGCGCGCCGTCGCACTCTCAGCCGAAGCATCCGGGCGCTGAGGCCGAAGCCTCTGCCTCCGCAGACGAAGGCTTGCACATTATCCCTTCTCCGATTGTCGGCACCTTCTACCGCTCGCCTTCGCCCACGGCAGAGCCCTTCGTCCGCATAGGCAGCCACGTAGAGCCCGATACCATCGTCTGCATCATCGAAGCCATGAAGCTGATGAACGAGATTCAGGCCGAAATAACCGGCGAGGTAGTAAAGATTTACGTGGAGAACGGCCAGCCGGTGGAGTACGGCCAGCCGCTCTTCGGAATAAAGCAATAAGAGCAGTGAATGCTAAAGCGGTAAATGGTGAATAGAAGGAGTTCACTTCGCGCCGTTGCTTGCGATTTACCATTATGACTGGCACGCGTAAATTCAGAAAAATTCTTATCGCCAATCGCGGCGAAATCGCGTGCCGTATCATCTGGACGTGCAAGGAGATGGGAATTCAGACGGTCGCCATACATTCGGAGGCAGACCGCGACTCCCTGCATGTTCGCTTTGCTGATGAGTCCTTCTGCGTCGGCTCGGCTCCTTCCGCGCAGAGCTACCTTAACATCCCGAACATCATCGCGGCCGCAGAGATAGCCAACGTTGACGCGATTCATCCCGGCTACGGCTTTCTGGCCGAGTCCTCCTACTTCGCGGAAATCTGCGAGGCTTGCAACATCAAGTTCATAGGCCCGCGCCCCGAAGTGATTCGCATGATGGGCGACAAGGTGGAAGCTCGCCGCGCCATGCAGAAGGCAGGGCTGCCCATACTGCCCGGAAGTCCCGAGCCGCTTGAGACGGAAGAAGAGGCCATGAGGCTGGCGCGCGAGATTGGCTTCCCCGTGATTGTGAAAGCATCTGCCGGAGGCGGCGGCCGGGGCATGCGCATAGTACGCTTGGAAGAGGAGCTTGGCCCCGCGCTTGAGACGGCTTCGAACGAAGCGGCCGCAGCCTTCAAGAACGGCGACGTTTACATTGAGCGCTACATAGAGCGGCCGCGCCACATAGAGATTCAGGTGCTGGCGGACGAATACGGCGACTGCATACATCTGGGCGAGCGCGAATGCACCATCCAGCGAAGGCATCAGAAGCTGCTGGAAGAAGCGCCCAGCCCCGCGCTTTCGCCTGAACTGCGTGAAGAGATGGGCGCTGCCGCCGTGCGTGCCTGCAAGGAGATAGGCTACGCGAGCGCGGGCACCATGGAGTTCCTGCTTGACGAAGACAAGCGCTACTACTTCATGGAGATGAACACGCGCATACAGGTAGAGCATCCCGTCACGGAGATGGTCACTCTGGCCGACATAGTGCGTAACCAGATACGAATCGCAGAAGGTGAGCGCCTCGGCTACACGCAGTCGGACGTAATCATCAGGGGGCACTCGATTGAATGCCGCGTCAACGCAGAGAATCCTGAGACATTCGCGCCTTCGCCGGGATTGATTACGGCCTTCAACCTGCCCGGAGGCCCCGGCGTGCGCGTAGACACGGCAGCTTATCCCGGCTATTTCGTGCCGCCCTTTTACGATTCGATGATAGCCAAAGTGATTGTGCATGCGCCTACAAGGGAGCTTGCGATTGCGCGCATGCGTCGCGCTCTTGACGGCATGGTGGTGGAAGGAATCAAGACAACGATTCCGCTTCACCGGAAGATTATGGAAGACGCGAATTTCCGCGCGGGCGATTTCTCTACGAAATTCATGGAGGATTTCCTCTCCAATAACGGCGTCAAGGGGCGCGTGGAAGCAGCCTCTCCGGCGCGTTGACGATTCGGGCTATCGCCCTTATAATAAAAGACTTTTTCGTGGTGAGCGGGCGCTCGCCTTGAGAGTAGGGAGTAAATTATGGCTTACGCAATTATCAAAAGCGGCGGTAAACAGTTCCGCGTAGAAGAGGGCCAGCAGGTGCGAGTTCCACTCATGGACAAAGAGGTGGGCTCAACCGTTGAGTTGGACGTTATGCTCTTGGGCGGCGACGAATCTAAGGTCGGGACGCCTACGGTTGACGGCGCACGCGTGGCTGCCACGGTCGTAGACCACGGACGCGACACGAAGATTATCGTCTTCAAAAAGAAGCGCCGCAAGCAGTACAAGCGGACACGCGGGCACCGTCAGGACTACACGACGCTGAAGATAGATTCAATCGGATAAAGCAGGAGTTTTGAAATGGCACACAAGAAAGGCGTGGGGTCGTCCCGTAACGGGCGCGATTCTAATGCGCAGAGATTAGGACTCAAGAAATTCGGTGGCGAGCGCGTGCTTGGCGGCAACATCCTTGCGCGCCAGCGCGGCACCAAGTGGAAACCCGGCAAGAACGTCGGTCGCGGCAAGGACGATACGCTCTTTGCCTTGATTGACGGAGTCGTAAAGTTCGAGGATAAGGGACGCGGAGGAAAGTTCATCAGCGTCTACCCGGAGATGGCCGCCACGGAAACAGCGCCGGCGGCCACAGCAGCCTAAGGCTTATAGCTCAAGCCTGCCACTGGATGCGTCGCCTGCCCCGAGTGCTTCTCTCTCGATAGGACAGGCGGCGCATTCGATTTTAATGGCGAGCGGCAATCACCGGTCAATGTCAGGCTTTTAGCTGTCGGCCGACTGTTGATAGCTGGTTACTCAATTGTTTATTGATCGCACAAAGATTCGAGTCTCGGGCGGGCACGGCGGCAACGGCGTAACGGCCTTTCGCCGCGAAAAGTTCGTGCCTCGCGGCGGGCCTTCGGGCGGAGACGGCGGGCGCGGCGGCGATGTCTGGCTTGAGGCGGACGAGTCGTTGAATACGCTGCTTCATCTTCGCTACAACCCTGAGCACATAGCCGAGCGCGGTCGTCACGGCGAAGGCTCTAACCGCACGGGCCGTGAAGGCTCGGACACAACGGTACGCGTCCCCGTGGGCACGCAGGTTTACGATGCCGGGACGGGCGAGCTTCTTTATGACTTTACGCGTAGCGGCGAGCGCTGGCTGGCCGCTCAGGGAGGACGCGGCGGCTTCGGCAACTCGCACTTTGCAACCTCCACGAACCGCGCGCCGCGTTACCATCAGGAGGGAAGCCCGGGCGAGGAGCACGAGCTTCAGCTTGAGCTAAAGCTGCTGGCGGACGTGGGGCTCGTGGGCTTTCCGAATGCCGGTAAATCCACGCTCATCTCGACCGTCTCCGCAGCCAAGCCCAAAATCGCTGATTATCCCTTCACGACGCTTGAGCCGCATCTGGGCGTGGTTGACCTCGGAGAATACCGCACGCTGGTCGTAGCGGACATCCCCGGCCTGATAGAAGGCGCGCACGAGGGCGCTGGATTGGGCGACCGCTTTCTTCGCCACGTAGAGAGAACAAAGCTCTTGCTGCATCTGGTGGATGTCTCTTCCGCTTCAGGCCGCGACACCGTGAGCGACTACGAGACTATCAATCGTGAGCTGAAGGCTTATGACGAAGAGCTTGCGCTGCGCCCGCAGATTGTAGTGGCGACGAAGATTGATGCGTTGGACGAGCCGGAGCGACTGGAGCGCCTGCGCGAACGCGCCGAACGTGACGGGCGACCCTTTCACGCCATATCTTCCGCGACGAAAGAGGGCGTGCGTGAGCTTGTAAATGCTGCGGCGCGGATGCTGGACGAGCTTAATCGCGCGGGTGAAGAGAGTACGGAGGAAGCGCACAGCAGGGCTTGAGATTCAGTTTTGTTGATTGATGAATGAGCGTTAAGCGAATAGCTCTCTACGGCGGGACGTTCGATCCGGTTCACAACGGCCACATGAGCGTGGCCCGTGCTCTTTTACAACTCTTTGCGCTAGATGAACTGGTCTTCATCCCGGCCCACGTCGCGCCGCACAAGCGCGAGCAGTTTGTCTCGCCCGCCCTCATGCGCTATGCGATGCTGGCGCTGGCAACGCAGGGTGAAGCCCGCATGCGCGTCTCCACCTTCGAACTGGATGCGCCCGAAAGACCCTACACGGTCGAGACGCTCGCGCGCATGAAGGGAAAGTATGGCGACGAGACGCGCCTCTTCTTCGTCATGGGCGCTGACTCGTGGACTGACATACGCACCTGGCGCGAGTGGGAGCGCGTGCTGACGCTCACGAATCACATAGTCATGGCGCGGCCCGGATACGACTTGGACGCGGCGCACGTCAGCGAAGAGATTCGAGAGCGGGTTGTTGACCTGAGAGGCGCTGAAGCGCAGGGGATAAAGCGCGCCCTAGATGAAAGCGGTGCTGAAAGGATTTACGTGACCGACGCCGTTCAGATGGACATCGCGGCCACGCAGGTTAGAAGGCTTGCCAGTCAGGACAAGAGTCAGGAGTGGACGGCCCTTGTCCCGCAGCCTGTAGCGGAGTTTATAGAAAAGTACAGGCTCTACAGAGATAAAGCATGAGTGAAAATTCTTCTATCAAGGAAAAGGCTCTGCACCCTGAGCAGTCTGCAAAGGGGCGGACGGAAAAGGCGCGCGACGTCGTTGAAGCTTCGAGCGAATCATGCACGGAGCTACTGGACGAGCGTATCTGCGCGGCTCTGAATGCCGCTAATGATAAGAAGGCGCTGGAGCCGGTCGTGCTAGACCTGCGCGAGATAGCCAGCTTCACGGACTACTTCGTCATCACTTCAGGCACGAACGCGCGGCAGGTGCAGGCCATAGCCGACGCGGTCGTGGAGCAGTTGAAGAAACAGGGCACGCGCGCCGCACGCATGGAAGGCTACAACACCGGCGAGTGGGTGCTTGTTGACTACGGCGACTTTATAGTTCACGTCTTCGACAGCAAGTCCAGACAGTTTTACGACCTTGAGAGATTATGGCGAGACGCCGCGCGTGTACCACTGCCCGCAGGCGAGGCGGGCACAAATGACAGCTCTTTGAGAAGCGAGCAGTAGTGATAGAGATAGTCGCATCCTCCCGAGCCATGCGCGAGGCCGTGCGGCTGGCCGAGAAAGTTGCCGCCACGGACGCAAACGTGCTGGTGACGGGTGAGTCCGGCGCGGGCAAGGATGCTCTGGCCCTCTTCATACACGAGCGTTCGCGCAGGGCGAGCCAGTCCTTCGTCAAGATTGACTGCGCCGCGTTGCCGGGCGAGCTGCTGGAAGCCGAGCTGTTCGGCTACGAGCGCGGCGCGTTCACGGGGGCGACCGAATCGAGGCCCGGACGGCTCGAAGCCGCGCACAGGGGAACGCTCGTGCTTGATGAGATTGCTCATCTGACATGGGACTCGCAGGCAAAGCTTCTGCGGGTTATCGAGCAGCGAGAGTTCGAGCGACTCGGAGGCCGTAAAACGGTTCGCGTAGATGCCCGGCTGATTGCGCTCACAAACGTTGACCTTGACGACGCCGTCAAGCGCAGGGCTTTCCGCGAAGACCTCTTTTATCGCCTCAACGTCGTGCGCATACAGGTGCCGCCTCTTAGAGAGCGGCGCGAAGATGCAGGGAAGCTGGCCGAAGGTTTTTTGAAGACCTATTCGGCAAAGCATGGCCGCCCGGCTCGCGAGTTTACGCCGCAGGCTCTGGCGCTCCTTGAAGCTTACGACTGGCCGGGAAATGTCAGGGAGCTTGCGAACACAATCGAGCGCGCGGTGATAGTCGCAGACGGCCAGAGAATCGAAGAAGCGCACCTGCCCCAACCCCTGCGCGCTTCAGCCGCACGCGGCCGCAAAGGCACACAGCCGAGGACGCTCGCGGAGCTTGAGGCCGATTACATAGCCGAAACCCTTGAAGCCGCGCGCGGCAACAAGTCGGAAGCCGCTCGCGTCCTCGGCATCAGCCGCAAGAACCTCTACGAAAAGCTCCGAAAGGCAAAGACGAAGGATGAGTGATAAGTACGAGAAAAATAATGCAGGTTTGATAGCAGTGCTTTCATCCCTCATCCTAGACCTTTTATCTCTGCTGTTCTGATGCGATTTCGCTTCGTCTGGGTAGGGAAGACCAGAAACGAGCACCTGCGGGCGCTCTGCGACGAGTATTTGAAGAGGTTAAAGCGTTTCACGCGGTTCGAGGTCTTGGAGGTGCGCGAAAGCGCGCAGCAGGCCAGAGACGCAGGCATCGAAGACGAGGGCAGGCGCATCTTAGGCGGGCTACACTCGGACGCTTTCGTAGTGCTGCTGGATGTAGAGGGGCGTGAGTGGACTTCTTTTGAGCTTGCTTCGCAGATTGAGAAGTGGCAGGAGGCGGGCAGCATCAAGGAAGTAGCGTTCGTCATAGGCGGACACTGGGGAGTCTCGGCCAAGGTTCAGGAGCGGGTCGCAGCACGTTGGTCTTTGTCACGCCTGACCCTGACGCACGAGATGGCGCGCATGCTGATGTTGGAGCAGGTTTACCGCGCATACACCATCATTCATGGATTGCCGTATCAGAAGTGAGGCTGTTCCGGAAGTAGCAGAACCCGAAGGTTAAGAGAGGAAACGGAATGGATAAAAGAAGAGTCAAATCTTACAGGGACAAGTTGCTTGGACGCCGCGAGGGGCTTGTGGGGCAGGTCATGGAAGCGGAGCTTTACAGCCGCGAGCGCGACTCCGAAGCCACTCAAGACCCTGCGGACATGGCGGCCAACGCTTATACCAAAGAGCTATTATTTTCCATGTCGGCCAACGACCGGCATCTTCTTGAGTTAATAGATGAAGCTTTAGTTAGAATTGAGGGCGGCGAGTACGGCAAGTGCGTGCATTGCGGCGAGCCTGTGCAGGAGAGGCGGCTGGAGGCCGTGCCGTGGGCGCGTCATTGCCTCAGATGCCAGGATTTACAGGAGCGCGGTCTACTGACGGACGACGACGAGTAGAAGAAACTCAGGCGTACGTGACATAATCTGCGGCCTTCAGGCTTGAACACTTCGTTCAAGCCTGAAGGCCGCTACTTTTTTCGTCCTGTGGAAGATGACGATGCGACTCTCCATGATGAGAGCTTTTTCTGAGAGCGTTCGTGACGCGGCGCTGGCGCTTCTCTATCCTAGAGATTGCGAAGCGTGCGGCTCATTGGTCGAATCGCACGCGGACGGGGCGGCGTGCGCGGCCTGTTGGTCACGGACGCGCATCTTCTCTCCCTACGACACGCTTTGTCGCAAGTGCGGCGCGCTATTAAACGGGGCGGCGCGGGAAGAGAAGCCGGAGGAAGTCCTCTGTCGTCGCTGCGAGCAGGAGAGCTTCAGTGCCGCGCGTGCCGTAGGCGCTTACGAAGGGGCGCTGCGCGCCTCCGTCATAGCCCTTAAGCGCGAGCCCTTCGTCTCGGCCCGTCTTGCGACTCTTCTCCGCCGAGTCGCTCTTCAAACGCCGCTCAGCTACGCCACGCGCATTATCCCCGTGCCGCTTCACCCTGACAGGCTCCATACGCGCGGCTTCAATCAGGCGGCGGAATTGGGGCGCGCTCTGTCCGGCATGACGGGGCTGCCGCTTGACGAGGCGAGCCTTGCGCGCACGCATTATACGGAGCGGCATAGAGCCCTGATGGACGAGCGTGCCCGGCGCGAAAGCGTCCGCGATGCTTTCCAAGTCCTGCGCCCGCGCCTCGTTGAAGGCGAGCGCATACTGCTGATAGATGACGTTTACACGACCGGCGCGACGGCCTCCGCCTGCGCCGCCGCACTGCTAGACGCAGGCGCTTCGAGCGTCTACGCGCTCACCGTTGCACGGCCAACATAAGGCGGGTGACGGGTGTCAGGTGACGGGTTTCGGGGAAAGAAAATACAGCTATCTTTCTTTAATCTACACCCGTCACCTGACATCCGTCACCCACTTTTGCCTTTTTACTTTTGCCTTCGTATGATGTAGCCCATGAAAACCCTTTACGACTCTATCGAGCCCTACGACAGTGGCCATCTGGCCGTCTCAAAGATTCACACGCTCTACTACGAACAATGCGGAAACCCCGAAGGCCAGCCGGTGGTCTTTCTGCACGGCGGCCCCGGCGGCGGCCTGATTCCCGATTACCGTCGCTACTTTGACCCCGCCGTCTATCGCATAGTCCTGTTCGACCAGCGCGGCTCCGGCGACAGCACTCCGCACGCCAACCTGGAAGACAACACCACGTGGCATCTTGTCTCCGACATAGAGCGCCTTCGTGAGCAGTTGGGGATAGACGGCTGGCAGGTGTTTGGCGGCTCTTGGGGAAGCACGCTGGCGCTAGCTTACGCGCAGACGCACCCTGACAGAGTGCGCCAGCTTGTGCTTCGCGGCATCTTTCTATGCCGCCCGAAGGAGATTCGCTGGTTCTATCAGGAAGGCGCGAGCGCCATCTTTCCGGACGTGTGGGAAGAGTACGTGCGCGTGATACCGGAAGACGAGCGCGGCGATATGCTAAGCGCTTACTACCGGCGGCTGACGAGCGATAACGAGAGCGTGCGTCTTGAAGCCGCCCGCGCCTGGAGCATCTGGGAGGGAAGCACTTCCAAGCTTTTCCCGGACGTGAACCTCATCAACAAATTTGGCGAAGCTCAGCAGGCTCTCTCCCTTGCGCGCATAGAGTGCCATTACTTCATGAACAACGCTTTCTTCGAGACGGACAACTACCTGATTGAGAACGTGGGGAAGATTCGTCACATCCCGGCGGTCATAGTGCAGGGGCGCTACGACGTGGTCTGTCCGATGATGAGCGCGTGGGAGTTGCACCGCGCGTGGCCGGAAGCAGAGCTTAGAATCATACCGGACGCGGGCCACTCTGCGGGCGAGCCGGGAATCATCAGCGCGCTCGTTGACGCCACGGACGGCTTTCGCTAGAAGAAGTAGAGCCAAGACGGACAGGATGGACTGGATAAAGAGAGAGCAAGTCCTCTGCTGTTATCCTATCAATCCTGTCTGAATATGCTCCCGATTAAGCCACTGCTCGCTCCGCATTATATTTTGACACTCGCGGGCGCGCTCCGCTAATATCATTAAGCAGTATGACCGGACGAGTCTTAGTCCTGAACGCCTCTTTCGAGCCGATCAACGTTTGCACCGAGCGGCGCGCAGTAGTCATGATTTTCAAAGGCGTGGCGCGCGTAGAGGAGCACAACGGCCACATGATACATTCGGCAAGGCTCTCGATTCATGCCCCATCGGTCATACGTCTCATAGAATATATACACATCCCGTTCGAGCGGAGGTCGCTGTCGCGCAAGAACATATTGCTGCGCGACCATTATACATGCCAGTATTGCGGCAAACAGTTTGCACCCTCGGAACTGACGCTTGACCACGTTCACCCGCGCTCGCGCGGCGGCGATTCGACATGGGATAATCTGGTGGCCTGCTGCAAGCGCTGCAATCACCTGAAGGGCAATCGAACGCCGGAAGAGGCAAAGATGCACCTGCTTCGTCGCCCGCGCGGATTTTCGCTGCACGTCAATCGCCAGATTATGCGCTACATAGGGCGCGCTGACGTGACCTGGCGCAAGTATCTTTTCTACGAATCGAACGGCGCAGAGTAGCTGCCCGCACCGGATTTCGCTTACTTATGAGCCGCATCACAAAAGGATTTTAATTATGAGCTTATTCGCAATAGGTCTGGGTTATCAGGAGCTTCTGATTATTCTGGCGATAGTCTTCCTGCTGTTCGGCGCGAGCCGTCTGCCGCAGCTCGCAAAGGCTCTGGGCCAGAGCAAGCGCGCGTTCCGCGAAGGACAGGACGAGGCGGAAGAAGAGCAGCGACAGGCCGCACGCAAACGCGCAGATATAGCCGCGCCCCCGTCGCAGCTAGCCGCAGTCAACGACGAAGAACTCTTCGAGGAAGCTAGACGCCGCGCCGCAACCGTGCGTGCCGCAGAGAACGACCCGAAAAGCTAAAGAAGAAAAAGCAGAAGAGAAAGGATAGCTGCCCGAAAGTTTATTGAGACTTTCGGGCAGCTATCTGTTTCGGGAATACTGTCTTTCTTACTTTTTACCTAAAATCAGAGTGGCTTTGAGCGTGAGGGAAAAGTCCATGTCGTGGCGCTCTTCGTCTATGATGCGCTCAATCTGTTTGATGACGGGCTCGCGGTCTTCCGCGTTGAGCGAGGCCAGCCAGCTCTTGAAAAGGAAATCCGTGATGAGCGGGGCGTTCAAAAAGTCTTCGCCCGATTCGTAGTCGAACTCTTCCACGCTCGTCCATGTGGTTACAGTCTCAAGACCTTCACGCTCGGCCAGCGCCTCAATGTCGGCAATGGTCGGCAACTCCTTGATAAGCTCTTCAACGTCCGGCCCGTGCGCGTCAAGATTCAAGCTGCGCAGCGCTTCCCAGTAGATAGAGAAGAACTCACCGAAGCTGGAAGAGGTGGCGAGCGTCAGGGCGACCGTCCCGGCGGGCTTACAGACGCGCACCATCTCCGAAATCATCTCAGGCAATCGCTCAGGCTGCACGAGCGAAGCGTCACCCACCACAAGGTCGAACGCCTCGTCATCAAATTGAAGCGACTCAAGCTGCGTTCTATAAAATTCAGGGTCGCCGCTAATCACTGCGGCCTTGGCGCGCGCCAGCTCAAGACACTCTTCGCTCTCGTCAACGCAAACCATCGTCACGTCGTCACCGGCCCGGTCGAGCATGGCCATAGCGTGCCCGCCCGTGCCGGAAGCTACGTAAAGGATTCGCCCCTTCTTGGGCAGCGTTACGTGTTCGTCAATCAACTCCGCGAAGCGCTCGCCCCAATCCGTAGCCACGTAAAGCTCGTGCAGGAATGCCATCTCTTTGTCCGATTTATTAGCGCTCACCTATAGTTCACCTCTGGTTAAAATAGAATGTAAGACGGATTCCAACTGAAAGCGGATGCTCTCAGCACTCATGGTCGCCGCCTTCCGCGTCTTCTTCATAATAGACGTGGCCCCGCAAGCTTTCGGGCAGGCACGCCATCTCTTCTTTGGCGCGCGGGTCTGAGTGTACGTAGCGATAGCCGCCGCCGTAGCCGACGCGGCGCATCAGTGGCGTGATGGCGTTGCGGAGATGAAGCGGCACGGGCTCGCGCGCAGTCTCGCCCGCATCCTCCAGCGCGGCGAAATAGGCCCGCTTGACGGCATTTGATTTCGGAGCACGCGCCAGATAAATAGTGGCCTGCGAGAGCGGATAAAGCGCTTCAGGCAAGCCTATGAGCTGCGTGATGGAGGCAGCCGAAGCCGCCTGCACAATCGCCTGCGGGTCTGCGAGCCCTATGTCTTCTGAGGCAAGTATGCAGAGCCGACGCGCTATGAAGATTGGGTCAGCGCCGCCTTCTATCAGCCGCGCCAGCCAGTAGAGCGCCGCGTTGACATCGGAGTTTCGCAGGGACTTTATCAGCGCCGAGGCCAGATTGTAATGCTCCTCGCCGCCCTTGTCATAAGCATAATGAGCGCGCCCCATAGCTTCCATGAGCGTCTCGTTGGTGATGCGGCGCACGCCCGTCTTATCCGGCTCGGTAGATTCCACGGCAGCTTCCAGCGCGGCCAGCGCCACGCGCGCATCTCCCGCAGCCGAACGCGCCAGCCGTTTAATAATCTCGTCCGCGATTTCCGGCTTGAGATGGGCCAGCCCGCGCTCCTCGTCCGACAAAGCACGACGCAAGATAGTCTCTACTTCATCTTCCGTGAGCGGCTGAAGCGTAAGAACTCTGGAGCGCGAAAGGAGCGCGCCCGTCACCTCGAAGGATGGATTCTCCGTCGTCGCGCCTATGAGCGTGATGGTGCCGTCCTCTACGGACGGAAGCAGCGCGTCCTGCTGCGCTTTGTTGAAGCGGTGAATCTCGTCTATGAAGAGAACCGTACGCTCGCCTTCGCGCTTCAACTCGCGCGCCTCCGCGATGGCCGCGCGCACGTCCTTGACGCCTGAGAAGACAGCCGAAAGCGGCACGAACCGCGCCCCGCTTCTCTCGGCCAGAAGCCTCGCCAGAGTGGTCTTGCCTGTGCCGGGCGCACCCCACAGGATGAGCGAAGGCAGACTCCCGCGACCCTCTATCAGGCGGCGCAGCACTCGTCCTTCGCCCACAAGATGGTGCTGGCCCACGAACTCTTCCAACGTGCGCGGCCTCATCTTCTCGGCCAGAGGCGCGAAGGTTGGGTCGTTCACAGATGGCGCAGGCTCGTCGTCTGAGAAAAGATTTTTGGTAGTGCGTCGCGGCATGCCATTCTGTAATGCTCTTATGCAAAGATGCGCCTCCCGAAAGAGGCCGCTCTCCGCGCATAAGCTGGTAACTGAAATTCTTTCAAGAAAAGCTTAGCATAAACCGCAGGCGATGCGTCACCCGCGAAACGCTCCTTATATTGAGAAAGGATGGTACACTTAGTTGGAACGCGCGCGAGGCTTTCGGCGTATATGAGGGCAGGCCGGGATTCAAGCCTGTTTTAGCTGAGAGTCAGGGCCGTCGCAGAATTGAAGAAAATTTCGGAGCGTGGGAAATGAGAGAAACAAACAACCCGTTAAAAATTGCAGGCTATATACTCCTTGGGCTTTTTATACTTATAGTAGGCGTTCCTCTGTTGATGGCAGCAGCCGGAATCGCCGTGGGCGTAGTCGGCATGGTATTCGGCCTTGCGGTGGGACTTATCAAGCTGGCTATAGTAGTGGCCGTCATATATTTGGTTCTGGTAGGCATTCGAGCAATGCTTCGCTAATTAAGGGATTCGACTAGAGAGAGCCTGACCATGTACTTACCAAGAGGAAGGGGCGCAACGCTTCACGATTGAAGCGTTGCGCCCTCTCCTTTTATGCAAAATCCGACCGAACTTTTCAAATCCGAATTCTTGAAATTCCTTTCTTATCAGAGAGCGCGATAGAGCAGGTACTGCTCGCGCTTCAGAATAATCTGGCAACGCGTGCATTTATCTTCGGAGCTTATGACCAGAGCACCGGGCGGCGGGCGCTGCCCGTAATCCAGATGAACGAAGTCCGAGGTGCCGCGCCCGTCAATGGTAGCGTACCAGAAGGCGTGCACGTAGGCCGGCCCCCACATACCGTCAACAAGATAGATTGGGCGCGCGGGTTGCGCCAGCGCTTCTCTGTAAAGGTCACTATAGCCCGCGTCGAAGGCCGCGCCACGGCCGGGGCCGTCCCTGTGAAACTGGTACTGAAAGTAGAGAGCCTGCGCCAGAGTAAGAGCAAGTATGGCAACCAGCACCTTGCGCTGAGCCAGAAATGAAAGAAACGACACTTGCGGAGCTGGCTCCGTCTCCGTCTTCTTTGCCTTCTTCTTTTTCGTGGGGACGGCGGGCCGGACAACTCTGCCTTCAATCAACCTCTGTAGCGCGGGAATCGCCAGCACAATGAGGAAGACCGGATAGGGAATCATTCGTAGCGTGTGAAACTGGTCTAGCGTCAGCGACGCAGAAACCGGGGAGATGACCAGACCGTACAGAATGAACCGCCACCATGATTCCCGCCATTGATACTTGAGCACCAGATAGATGCCGAAGAGCGAGAGCGCCAGAACGGGCGTCAGGAAGCTTCCCATCCCGGCGACGTGATGGCGCGGGTTCGGGTCGCCCGATAGCAGCAGGCTGTACAAGCTCAGGTTGTCAAAGTAATGGCTGATGAACTCCGGTATTATCTGGCCCCAACTGCTCTCCGGCTTGATGTAGGAGATGAGATAGAACCTTTCCGTCAGTAAGCCCGGATGCCGACGGTTGAAGATGAAGAGGGGCAGAAGCGTCACACCGAAGAGAAGCCACGTCTTCAAGACGCCAATCAAAGCCGGACGGCTGCGCGCGAAAATGAGAAGCCCGAAGGCCAGAAGCGGAGCAAACAGCCTGCCTATGGTGTAAGTGTAGGTCAGAAGTCCGAGGCTTGCCGCCACCAGCACACAGTCCGTCCATGACCACCTCGCGCGCGCCCTGTGGAGCGCCAGAAGAAAGAGAGCGAGCGTCAGTGGATAGAGCGCCACCTCGAAGACCAGGCGGCTGACCTCGAAGAGCCAAGGCGTGAGCATGGCTATAAGAGCAACTATGACGCCTATAGTGCGGCGCCCACTGATGCGCCACGCCAGCAGCCCCAAACAGAGAGCCGCAGCAAACCCGAGGCTTGCGCTCAAAA
Source organism: Pyrinomonadaceae bacterium (assembly GCA_036389255.1). Lineage (GTDB taxonomy): Bacteria > Acidobacteriota > Blastocatellia > Pyrinomonadales > Pyrinomonadaceae > JACVRN01. Next base: position 305,867 of record DASVQI010000038.1, on the reverse strand, counting down.
GTCTCGCGGCAAGTATGCTCGCAGGAGAAAAGAGATAGACGGCGGCCAGCAGGTATATGTAGGTCGGATTGGCATAGACGCTGAACAGCCCTGTGTAGGAGCGAACGTAAAGGGGCCACGCGACACCCTCTTCGCTTACGCCCGTGCGCGCCATCAGATAAGCGTTGTATGCGATGCTGGATTCGTCCAGATAGAAACCGGGCGGGTTCTTCGAGATGCCTGCGATGTAAAGAGCGAAGAGGCAGGCGCTCGCGGCCAGCGCCACAAGCAGACGCTTATAGCTGACTGAAAGCTTCTGTTTGATAGACACCGGGCCGTGGGCCATTTTTACCAGAAAGCTCTTTGTCGTGACGGCTGCGAGCCTAGACCTTGTCCCGTATTATGAGCCAGACGAGCAAGCTTATGGGCCATGAGATTAGTGCGACGAGCAGCGCAACAAGGATACCGCTCTTGCCGCGCCGGTTGGCATCGCGGTAGACCCAGACGAGGCTGGCTATGTAGATGGCAAGACATATCAGAACTATGATGGCGGCGATGATAATCATCACCACGCTCATCCCACCGTCGCCCGAAGTCTCCTGAATTAAAGTCGCAAGTCTGATGAGAGAATACATTCGTGCGCTTCCTTCCCTTCTTTTTGTAAACTTCTGCGGCCCCTGTTCGTTCGTCCGGCTGCGGAAATCTCAGACGTTGAAGCGGAAGTGAACAACGTCGCCTTCCTGCATGACGTACTCTTTGCCTTCGAGTCTCAACAGCCCCTGCTCCCGCGCGGCAGCCATCGAGCCCGCACGCATGAGCGCATCATAGCCTATAACTTCGGCTCGTATGAAGCCGCGCTCTATGTCCGTGTGTATGGTGCCGGCCGCCTGCGGTGCGCGCGTGCCTACAGGAATAGTCCACGCCCGTACCTCCTTTTCGCCCGCCGTCAGAAAAGACATGAGGCCGAGCAGGCGATAGGCGCTTTTGATTAAGCTATCAACGCCGCTTCCACTGACGCCGAGCGCATCCAGATAATCACGCCGCTCGTCGGGCGGAAGGTCAACCAGCTCCGCCTCTAACTGCGCGCAGATAGTGACGCATTCCGCTCCCTCGCTCGCAGCTATCTCGCGCACGGTGCGAACGTGCGGGTTCTCCGAAGGGTCTGCAAGACTGGCTTCATCTACGTTGGCGGCATAAATCGTGGGCTTCGTCGTCAGCAGGAACAGCGAGCGCGCGACGACGCGCTCTTCCTTTGTCAATTCAACGACGCGCGCGGGCTTGCCCTCTTCGAGCACGGGCTGAATCTTGTCCAGAATCTCAAGCTCCGCGCGGGCCTGCTTGTCGCCGCTCTTAACTGTCTTCTGTGCGCGCTCGCGTCGTCGCTCTACGCTTGAGAGGTCGGCCAGAGCAAGCTCTATTTGAATCGTCTCTATGTCGCGGCGAGGGTCTACGGAGCCTTCCACGTGTACTATCTCTTCGCTCTCGAAGCAGCGCACGACCTGAACGACCGTGTCCGTCTCGCGTATGTTTGCCAGAAACTGGTTGCCCAAGCCTTCGCCCTTGCTGGCTCCGCGCACGAGGCCCGCTATGTCCAGAAACTCCACGGTCGCGGGGATGATGGTTTTGGTTTTGACAAGGGCCGCCAGTGGCTCAAGCCGCTCGTCGGGCACGGGCACGACGCCCACGTTCGGCTCAATGGTGGCGAAAGGATAGTTGGCGGCGAGCGCCGCCGATTGCGCCGTGAGCGCGTTAAAGAGAGTGGACTTGCCCACGTTGGGAAGCCCTACGATACCTGCGCGCAGCATAAAGACTAGACCCCTTACGGAAACGGTTGTTGCTACAGTTTGAAAACAACTCTTTTACACTGCGCTTAATGGCTTGTCCAGTTCTAAAGCCTCTATTTAAATTCTCTCCAACTCTCTAACGGTCATTTCGCTCTCGGTGTTGCCGGTGTTGAGCGTGGAGGCGGGCTCGAACAGTAGAACGTGAACCTCTTCGTCCGCGACGGGGCGGTGCTCTACGCCGCGCGGGACAATGATGAATTCGCCCTCTTCCAGCCACACTTCGCGGTCTCTGTACTCCATGCGAAAGCGGCCTCGCACCACCATGAACATCTCGTCCTCCGTCTCGTGATGATGCCAGACGAAGGGGCCCTGAAACTTGACCAGCTTAACCAGCTGGCCGTTCAGCTCGCCCACTATCTTCGGCTGCCAGTGCGCGCTGAAGCTGTCAAGCTTCTCCTGAAGGTTTACTTTATACATGATTCTTTAGCTCCGGCGATTGATTGAGATTAATGACCGGCGGGCTCTATGACTCCCGAAAGCCAGTGCATGATGTTCAGCGTCAGTTGACGATTGTCCGCGCGCGTGTCGTTCATGCCAAGCGCTCCGTCCGTCTGAAGCTGAGCCGAAAGCACTCCGGCTTCGCCCATGACGACGACGCGGCCCCTGCCATACTTGAAGGCCAAGCCCTGCGAGCGGCCAGCCGCCGGGACTGGGTCGCTGTATTGAATGGTCTGCTGCGGAGGCCCGTCCGGGTTCTCCGTCTCTATTAACTCCGGCAGCCTGTCAACCGCCGTGTCCGAGAATTTAAGTAAGGGCGCGCTTCCTTCAGGGCCTTTCAGGGATTGTCCGGTGTAAGTGATAATCTTGTTGATGCGCTCCTGCGGCCCGCGCCCTTCCGTGATGGGATGCTGGCCGATTAATCCCTTCTCGCGCGTGAAGAGAATCACGCCTGCCCTGTTCGAAACGTGATTGACGGGGTCTTCCGTGTAGCCCTTGCTCATCTCTACGCCGAAGCGGCGCGCGAGGTTCGACGCAGCCGCTCCCGTGGGATAAATATCGGTGATGAGCAGTAGCGAGCCGCCCGTGTTGACCCAGTCGCGCACTGCATCACACTCGTCGTCCGTGAAGGCGTCCCGGTCGCCACGGTCATTCGTCCCTTGAGCGTTGGCGATTACGAGTATCTGACCGCCGCTCAGCAACACGCCGTGAAACTTCTCACGGCTCGGCACAATGCGATAGCCGTCGTTAGTCATGAGGTCTGCGAAGGGCTTGTAACGACCCGTGGAGGTGTGAAAGTTCTGGTGCCCTTCGTCAAAGATTATGACGGGATGCTCTTTGGTAAAAGTAGGCCCGTTGACGCGCGCGTTGAAGTTCGGGTCGGCCACCTGCGGGGCAGTATAGAGCGTAGACAGCACCCCTAAAAGGAGAGCGCCTGTGATGAGATGCGGCAGATATTCACGAACGAAGCTTTGACGCATGAGCCTGGGGAAGCCCTTCCAAAAGTTCGTAAATCAATCAGCTAGATGTAGCTTTCACTTCTACGGTTGCTTTCCCGCAGTTTGCAAAAAACGGTGCGGATATACGAATTCTTGAAAGCGCTCTATTGAAAGCTGTCTCCATACACTTTAATTCTTTACAGCATGGTGAAAGCTGCATAAGCTGATGCTGTTCTTCCAACTAAAAGAAAAGGTGCCCGCATCAATGTTCAATAAAGGAATCAAGGGATTCTCAATCCACTGGCTCGCGTCCGTCGCTCTGCTCTTGAGCCTGACTGGCGCCGGTCACGGCCAGAACACTCTGAGAGCTTCAACTATGACAACCGAGCAGGAATCACAACAGAAGACGGAACCCGTCGCTTCCCCTCCGCAGGCAAAGCCCGAAGACGTTGCTTCCATGGATGCTATTCTGGCCGCGCTCTACGACGTTATCTCAGGCCCGGCCGGAAAGAAGCGCGACTGGAATCGCATGCGCTCGCTCTTCATCCCCGAAGGAAGGCTTATGGCCGTGGGCCCGAAGAAAGAAGGCGGCTTCGGATACCGCGCCATGGACGTTGACGGCTACATAAAATCTTCAGGGAGTTACCTTGAGACGAACGGCTTCTTCGAGCGAGAGGCGGCGCGAGTCGTGGAACAGTTCGGCCACATAGCCCACGTCTTCAGCACCTACGAGTCCCGGCACAAGGCCGAAGACCCGACGCCCTTCATGCGCGGCATCAACAGCATTCAACTGATGAACGACGGCAAGCGCTGGTGGATTGTAAGCGTCTACTGGGAAGCGGAGCGCACGGACAATCCTCTGCCCGACAGATACCTGAAGACTAAGGGTAAATAGGTTCAGAAGCCGAAAAGCCAACAAAGGAATAGAGAATGTTTCATCTTCGCAGATGGGCTCTTGCGACGCTTCTTCCGGCATGCCTGCTCTTCACGCATGCTCACTTAAGCGCGCAGGAAGTGAGAGACGTGCGCTACTACTCTCAGGAGGCGGCGCGGGCTTATAAAGAGAAGAACTACGCGGCCTATCTTGAGAACCTGCTCCGCGCCGTAGAGCTTCGGCCGGGTAATCCTACGCTGCTTTACAATCTGGCGGGCGCTTATGCGCTCAACGGAAACAGGCGCGAGGCTCTGGACGGACTCGCGCGAGTGGCGGAGATGGGGCTAGTTTACGGGGCCGGTGCTGACGAGGATTTCAATGCAATCAGGGACACGGAAGAGTTCAGACGGATTCTGAAGCGCTTTGAGTCGAATAAAGCGCCCGTCGGCAGAAGCTCTGCGGCCTTCACGATTCACGAAAAGGGGCTGCTTGCGGAAGGCGTCGCCTACGATTCCGTGGAAGACCTCTTTTACGTGAGCAGCGTTCGCGCGCGAAAGATTTTCAGGGTGAGCAGGGACGGCCAAGCCAGAGAGTTCGCCTCCGAACGAGACGGATTGTGGAGCGTGATGGGCATGAAGGTGGACGCTAAACGCCGTCACCTGTGGGTCGCCACTGCCGCAGTTCCGCAGATGATGAATTACCGCAAAGAAGATGACGGGCAATCGGGAGTTCTGAAATTCGACTTGAGAACGGGAAAGCTCACGGGTAAGTACACTCTGCCGAACAGCCCCAAGCCACACTGGCTTGGCGACCTCGCTTTGAGCTCTCGCGGGGAAGTGTTCGTTACGGACAGCCTGACACCGGCTCTATATGTTCTCAGAGAGACGAGCGCGCAGCTTGAGCCTTTGATTGAAGGCGCGCCTTTCGTTTCCCCGCAGGGGCTGGCCTTCGATGACAACGAAAGCCGTCTCTTTCTTGCAGATTACTCTAAAGGGCTTTTCGTTTATGACTTGAAGACTCGGAGCCTGACGCAGCTTTCCGCCGGGCTGAACGTGGTGCTGCTGGGGATTGACGGCCTATACTTCTACAGAGGGAGCCTCATAGCCATACAGAACGGCACGCGCCCGCACAGGGTGGTGCGTATCTCTCTCAGCGCAGATTTGAAGCGCGCGGAAGGACTCAAAATCATAGAAGCCAACAATCCTCTGTTTGACGAGCCGACGCTCGGAGTTGTGGTCAGAGGCGACTTCTACTACGTGGCAAACAGCCAGTGGGGAGCATTCGATAGAGCGGGCAATGTAGCGTCGCCTGAAAAATTGCGCGAGACTCTCATACTAAAGACGAAGCTCTGAGCTTTTCAAATCCGTGTATGAGGATTAAATTAGAAGCCACACAAAAAAATAATAGGGGAAGAGAACATGAACTGGCGAAACAACCTTGTTGACGATGCCGAGGGCATCAGGAGTCTGTTGGCTGATACCCGGCGCATAGCCGTGCTTGGCATCAAAACCGAAGCGCAATCATTTCAGCCCGCCTTCTACGTCCCGCAGTACATGGCTCAGGCCGGGTTCGAAGTCATACCCGTGCCCGTTTATTATCCTAATGTGACGGAGATTCTAGGGCAGAAGGTTTATCGAAAGCTTGCGGAGGTGCCGGGCGAGATTGACCTGGTCAATGTCTTTCGACGCCCGGAGGATGTGGCGGGCCATCTGGATGACATACTCGGCAAGAAGCCCAAAGCGGTCTGGATGCAGTCCGGCATTCGCAACGACGAGGTGGCCGAAGCTCTGGCGCGCGAGGGCATAAAGGTTGTGCAGGATCGCTGCCTGATGGTAGAGCACCGGTCGGTCGGAAGAAGATAGCCTCAAGCTGCGTATCAACCCTGCGCGAGAGAGCCTTTGATTGGTTCCCCCACGGCTAGAGCCTTCAAGATTAATTTGCTACGCCCCCGTATAACTTTCGTTAAGTTGAGTTGGATAATTCCACCGGTTGAAAAAGAGTTTCGGAGAAACTTTCATGAACGTACAGCTCAAAAATCTAAGCGCACAGGTTATGGTTATCACGGGCGCGTCAAGCGGCATAGGTCTTGTGACGGCGCGCATGGCGGCAAAGCGCGGAGCGCGGCTGGTGCTTGCCGCACGCTCGGAGTCGGCTCTCAAGCAACTGACCGAAGAGATTAATTCGGGCGGCGGCGAGGCCGTATATGTCGTGGCCGATGTGGGGCGCGAAGAGGACGTGCGGGAGATTGGCGAGAAGGCGCAGGAGCGCTTCGGCGGCTTTGATACTTGGGTCAATAACGCCGGCGTCTCAATCTACGGGAATCTTCTTGATGTCAGCACGGACGACATGCGGCGGCTCTTCGACACGAATCTCTGGGGCGTGGTTTACGGCTCGCTCGTAGCAGCCGAGAGGCTCAAGACGCGCGGCGGCGCAATCATCAACGTTGGCAGCACGCTCTCTGACCGCGCCATCCCGGTTCAGGGCATCTACTCCGCTTCTAAGCACGCCGTCAAGGGCTTCACTGACGCGCTGCGCATGGAATTGGAGGCCGAAGGCGCGCCCGTCTCCGTCACTCTTATTAAGCCGGGCGCGATTGCCACGCCTTATCCGCAGCACGCCAAGAACTACATGGAGCGAGAGCCGACGGTTCCTCCGCCCGTTTACGCGCCCGAGGTGGTGGCCGAAGCTATCCTGTATTGCGCTGAAAATCCTGAGCGAGACGTTTTCGCGGGCGGCGGCGGCAAAGCCATCTCCATGTCGGGCCATTACGCGCCGCGCGTGACGGACAAGGTCATGGAATGGTCTATGTTCGAGATGCAGAAGTCGGACGAGCCGCCCGCGCGTCCGCGCAACGACAACGGACTGTACAATGCATCGGGCGAGCTTAAGGAGCGAGGCGAATACAAAGTTCCTATCTTCGAGCGCAGTATCTACACAAAGGCGTCGCTGCACCCGTTCGTCACCGGGGCCATCATCGCCGGAGCAGGCATAGCACTGGCCGCGCTCCTGCTTCCTCTTCAATCGGACGGCGAGAAGGATAAAGCGCTTCAGAAATCAGACTCGGTCTAAAGCTTGAGCGCAACTTAAACAGAGATTCACCGCAGAGACGCGGAGAGACGCAGAGGTTTACGCAGAGAGGTTGAAAGCTTTTCTCAGCGCCCCCTCTGCGACACTCCGCGTCTCTGCGGTGAAATCTATTCTCCTACCGCTTCTCTTAATTCACGAAAGAGACGCGCAAGGTCTTTCGGCTGGTAATGAGCGTTGAGGCCGCTAGGATTCGGCAGCACCCAGATGGCTGTTTCTCCTATAGTCTCTTCCTGTAGCCCGAGCTTTGCTAAAGGTTTCGCAAACGCCGTGCGGTAGACCGTGACGCCCAGCACGGCCAGAAACTTCGGGCGATAGCGCAGCACCTTCTTACGCAACTCTCGCCCGCCTTTAATCAACTCTTCATTTGAAAGCTCGCTGGCGGCTGCGGTCGCCCGCCGCACCACGTTCGTTATCCCGTAGCCGCTCATGAGAAGCTCACTCTCTTCAAAGGGCGAAAGCAGCCGTTGCGTGAATCCGCCAGCATACAGCGCGGGCCAGAAACGATTGCCGGGGCGCGCGAAGTGGCAGCCCGTGGCTCCGCTATACAGGCCCGGATTGATGCCGCAGAAGAGCACGCGCAAACCCGGCGCTATGACATCGGGCACCTTCTTGCCAGCCGAAGCCAGCACCTGTTCCTTCGTAGGCTTCCACGCTTTCATTCGTCTTCCATCAGCAGGCGCGCGTCCTCAATCTCAAACTCTTTGATGAGGTCAACGCCCGATTGGGCAAAGCGACAGGCAGAGGCGACAGAGCGAGCGTCCCTTTCTTCGTCGAGCGACCATTGCGCGTGCTGCGTAAGCCTTGCCAGAGCGACCGCGCGCCCAACGGTCAAAGCAAAGCGACGCGCTCCTGCTTCCAGAGCGGGCTGGCCCTCTTTCGACGCGCCCTGTAGCCAGTCCTCCGCGTGCGACATGGCTTCGCGGCAGGCGTGCCTGACATTCGCCAGCCTTACATCGTGCGCCGATTCAAGACTGTGCATGACCTCATTCTTCAGCGCCGTGAGCGCGTGAGTATTGCGTGACAGCGTCCGCAGGGCGTCTAGCGAAAGCACGTTCGTCGTCCCCTCCCAGATTGATAGCACCTGCGCGTCGCGCAGAAGGACGGGCAGCCCTGTGTCCTCCACGTAGCCCGCGCCGCCGAAAGCCTCCAGCACTTCGCTTGTCACCGAAACCGCCTGACGCGCAGTCGTGAGCTTCATCACGGGAGTCAGAAAACGCAGAAGCTCTCTTTGCTCATCGCTTATCTCTCCGGCTTCATCCAAGCCGACCAGCCCGGCTACGAAAAAGGCCAGATGAAACGCAGCCTCCATCTCCGCTTGCAGCCCCGCGAGCGTGTCTACGTGTAGCGGCTTCTCGGAAAGATTTGCGCCGAAGGCGAATCGCCTGCGCGCGTAGCTGCGCGCCAGAGCAAGGCCGCGACGCATCAGCGCGCAGGCGGAGATGCCGTTCCAGAGCCGCGTGATGTTGAGCATGGGCGCTATGTTTCGCACGCCGTCCGTGCTGCCCATGACAAGCTCTGCCGGTGCGCCGTCCAGCGTCAATTCGGCGGTCGGAACCTTTCGCGTCCCGAGCTTATCCTTGAGACGATTTATCTGAATGTTTCTCAAGCGACCTTCCGCGTCTCTTGTCTCTACCAGAAAGAGCGCGAGGCCGTGGCCGCCCGGAGCGTTTCCTTCGGGACGGGCAAGCGTGAGCGCAACTTCGGACGTGGTCGCGGAAGTGAACCACTTGCGCCCGTAGAGCCTCCATACGCCCGCCGCGTCGCGCCTCGCAATCGTCTCCGACAATCCAACGTCGGAGCCGCCCGTCAACTCCGTCATCCACTGGCCGCTCGTCCAGAACTCTTCAGGCACGCGCGCGGTCAGATGCGGCACGACGCGCTCAATCAAAGCGCGGTTGCCGGAGCGCAGAATCGTTTGCGCCGCGCCGTCCGTCATGGCCAGAGGACAACTGTATATGTCAGTCGAAGGAGTGAAGAGATAGGCGAGCGCTGCCTGATGCGTGCGAGAGAATGAGCCGTGCTTGCGCTCGTAAGCCGTGGCGACAACTCCGTGCCGGGCCGCCAGCGCCTTGGCCCTCTTCCAGAGCGGCGAAACCTCTATCCTGTCCACGCGCTCGCCCCACGCATCCCACTGCGTCAGCACGGGCTCGTTAAGCCGGTCTGCGAGCTGCATCCTGTAAAGCTCCCCGCCGGAGAGTCTTCCCATCTCAGAAAGCTCCGCCTCTATGTCACCCAGAACTTCCGGCGGCAATGCCCGGCGCAGGAATGAAAGCAGCACGCGGTCGTCCTCATATTGATTGCCAAGCTCCGGCGGCGACTGGTTGAACGGGGGCTTCGATAACATTGAGCTACCTCTGATTCAATGAATCAATGTCGTATAGCCATCATCGTCGCCAGCATCGCAGCGACGAGCTTCTCTTCATCGCCGTTGACGGCGAAGACCTCCGCTTCGCAGACCGTGAGGTTTCGTCCGGCTCTTTTGACCTCGGCGCGTGCTATGAACTTTTCGCCGCGCGCGGGCGAGAGAAGGTTAATCTTAAATTCCACGGAGAGAACCTCTGCGTCTTCGGGCATGAGGCTCAGGGCCGCGTAGCCGCAGGCCGTGTCGGCTACGCTGGTGACTATCCCGGCGTGAAGGTAGCCGTGCTGCTGCGCCAAGTCGTCACGAAAGGGAATCTCTATGGCTACAAAGCCCGGCTCTACGCGCGAGAGATGAGCATTGATGGTCTTCATCAACGTTTGCCGCGCAAAGCTCTCGCGCACGCGCTCCTCAAAGCGCGGCGTATTCGGCTCGAATGCTTTCATAATTAATCCGGCTTCCCGCTTCTGGCCCTGACTTCTTCCGAGGTCAGCCCGTAAATCGGCGGCGTCTTCACGTCCAGCAGCCCCAGATAAAGATATAGCTGCCCGCGATGATGAATCTCGTGCTCTATCATGGCGCGCAGCCACTTCCAAGTGGCAATCTCCGCGCCGCCCGGAGTCACGCACTTTCGCTTCAGGTCATCATCGCTTAAGGAGCGAAAAATTTCCATGGCCTCAGAGTGCATCCGACGCATGAACTCGAGCACGCCGTCGTAGCCGTCGGCCAGCTCCCGCCCGTGTCCCGGATAAAGGCTTGGCCGAAGCTGCACGTTCTCCGCGTACATGTAGCGCTCTATGGCCGCCAGATGACGAATGATGTCAGCGAAGGTGAACTTGCCCTCACGGTACGTCCAGTCAATTTTGTCCGGCGGAATGGCGCGCACGACTCGAAGTGTTCGCTCGCGTATGCGCTTGAAGTAATCGAGAAAGGTTTCAAGGTTTACGATTTCCATGATTCAGATAATTGAGAGCGTGGGCTTGGGAGCGCTCCTGCAAAGCTCGCGCACTATCTTCAATCCCTTCTCAAGCTGCTGGCGCGTGCGGACTGCGCCTAGACAGACGCGCACGGCGTGCGGCGCTTCCTCTCGCGCAGGCACAAAGGCTTCGGGCGGCGTCACCAGCACGTTGCGCCTTCTGGCCTGCGCTACGAACTCATCGCTGCGCCACGGCTCAGGCAGCTCAAGCCACAGGTGAAAGCTCAGAGGATGCGCGTGGAAGCGAAGCCCCTGAAGGATACGGCGAGCTATCTCCTGACGCTCTCCGGCCTCCCGGCGCTTCTGCTCTATGAGCCGCTCGGCCGTGCCGTCCTTTATCCATTCCGAAGCTATCTCAGCCATCAGGGGCGCGGCCATCCAGACGGTTGAGCGCAAGCTAGTGGCAAGTCGCTCGACCATACGCTCGGGCGCAAGCAGGTAGCCTATGCGCATCCCGCCCGCGATTGATTTGGACGTGGTCAGTATGTAGTAGCTGCGCTCCGGCGCGAAAGACGAGAGCGGGAGCGGCGGGCGCTCAAGCATGAAGCTGTGAACGTCGTCTTCGACTATGGAGATGTCGTGCTCTTCGGCTATACGCGCAATCTCGCGCCTGCGCTCCTCCGGCATCACTGTGCCCAGAGGGTTGTGTATGGTCGGAATGGTGTAAAGCACTCTCACGCTTCCGCTACGACACGCGCGCTCGAAGGCTTCAGGGATAATCCCATGCTCGTCCACGTCCAGCCCCTGTAGGCGCAGGTGAAGCAGGTGCGCCAGGTTCTTCATCCCCGGATAGGTCAGGCGCTCTGTGAAGACAGTGTCGCCGGGCTTGGCCAGTGTAGAGAATACTACCGTCATGGCGTGAAGCGCGCCGCTGGTAATCAACACTCGCCGCGCTTCCGCCTCCATGCCTGAGCGCGAAATCCAGGTCGCGCCCGCCGCCCTGTGTCGCTCGGCCCCGATTGGCGTTTGATAGCCAAGAAGGTTTGAGAGATTCGGCCGGTTGGCCAGATTCATGAGCGTAGAAGAGAGGACTTGTCCCAACTGGTCGCTCGCGGCTACGGGCGGCAGGTTCAGGCTGAGGTCAATCAGCGAGTCATCCTGAGCGGCTATGTTGGGAGGGAAGGCGTCCGCGAAGAGGTCTTCACGGACGTATGTGCCGCGTCCCGTCTCGCCTACAAGCAGTCCCCGCCTTTGCGCTTCCGCGTAGGCGCGCGTGATTGTACCAACCGTGACGCCAAGCCTCATGGCCAACTCCCTGTGCGTGGGCATCTGCTCGCCCGGTCTAAGCTGGCCGTGCTCTATGTCCTCGGCTATGCGGTCTGCAATCGCCAGATAACGCGCGCCCGTCTGTCTTGTAATGTCTGGATTCCACATAGAAGATTCTCGTTGACTGAAGAATTGTACCGGCGTATATTCGACACAATTCTTAGGGATTTGTCAAATTGTATCGCTACAATCTCTGTTTTCAGAGGTTGCGAAGAGACAGGAGAGGTTGATGAAAAAGGATGAGTTTGAAGGCTTGCAGACACGCATACTGCACTCGGCTGAGCATCTGAACAGGACGCACGCTATTACGGCTCCCATCTGGCAGACGACGACTTTCATGTCCGACTCGCCGGAAGCTTACGCGGAGACGGCCGCGTCCGTGCATCCGGCTGAGTTCTACACGCGCTACGGCAATCCCACGCATGAGCGGGTGGAGCACACGCTCGCCGAGATTGAAGGCGGCGAGGCTGCGCTCGTGACGGGCTCCGGCATGGGGGCCATCACGCTGGCCGTGATGAGCCAGATAAAGACGGGCGACCACATAGTCTCGCAAAGCGACCTTTACGCGGGAGCGCGCGCGCTCATGCGCGACTTCGCGCCGCGCTGGGGAGTCGAGACGACCTTCGTAGACCAGACGAAGCCGGAAGAGTTCGAAGCGGCGATTCGTCCCAACACGCGCTTAATCTATCTTGAGTCGCCCAGCAACCCGCTCATGCGCCTGACGGATTTGAAGGCCGTAACGACGCTTGCCAAGGCGCGAGGCATCACGACCGTCATAGACAACACTTTCTCTACACCCGTCAACCAGCGACCGCTTGAGCTGGGCGTAGACGTAGTTGTTCACAGCGCCACGAAATACCTGGGAGGCCATCATGATTTGACGGCGGGCGCTGTAGTCTCTTCGCAATCCTTTATCAAGGATGCGTGGAAGCTGGGCGTAGTCTTCGGCTCCGTGCTTTCGCCTTTTGAAGCATGGCTGCTGATGCGCGGCCTCAGGACTCTTGGGATAAGAGTCGAGCGCCACAACCGGAATGCTCTGGCGTTGGCGCAGTTTCTGGAACAGCACCCGAAGGTCGAGCGCGTAAACTATCCGGGGCTCGAATCGCACCCGCAGCACCAGCTCGCGCGCCAGCAGATGAGCGGCTTCACGGGCATGTTGAGCTTCGAGCTTGCGGGCGGCACGGAAGAGGCCGAGCGCTTCATCTCAAAGCTGAAACTCGCCGCTTATACGGGAAGCCTAGGCGGCGTGGAGTCGCTGATAGTAAGACCGGCAGCCATGTGGAGCCACCAGTTGACGCCCGAGCAGCGACGCGCTACGGGAATCAGCGAAACTCTCTTCCGCGTATCCGTCGGGCTGGAAGACGAGCGGGATTTAATCAAGGACTTCGAGCAGGCATTGGAGGCGGCATGATGGGAACACGGCTGAGCGTTAATCTGAACAAGGTGGCGCTTCTGAGGAACGCGCGAACCATTGGCATACCGAGCGTCCTGCGCGCGGCGGAGATTTGTATTGAAGCCGGAGCGCACGGAATCACTGTGCATCCGAGGCCGGACGAGCGGCACATCAGGCGACAGGATGTCTTTGAGCTGGCCGAAGCCCTGAAGGCCGCGCCCGAGATAGAGTTCAACATAGAGGGCAATCCATTCCCTGAGTTCATGGAGCTTGTGCTGAAGGTCAGGCCAACTCAGTGTACGCTGGTGCCGGACAGCCCCGACGCCTTCACCTCCGACCACGGCTGGGATTTGAAGGGAGCGGAGGCTGAGAGCCTGCGGCCAATCATCAGCCGCCTCAAGGACGAAGGGATTCGCACAAGCCTTTTCATGGAGACAGACCTTGAGCAGATAGCTCTGGCTCGCGCGGTCGGCGCAGACCGTGTGGAGCTTTACACGGAGCCATACGCCGCCAGCTTTGCCAGAGGCGAGCGCGTGGAAGAGACGCTCGAAGACTTTCGCAACGCTGCGGAAAAGGCGCAGAGCATCTGGCTGGGCGTCAACGCAGGCCACGACCTGAACCTGCAAAACCTTGGGCTCTTCTGCTCCATCCCGAACATCATGGAGGTTTCTATAGGCCACGCCCTCATCAGTGACGCGCTTGAGATGGGGCTGGCAAACGCGGTCAGGGCTTATCTACGAGTTCTGTCGGAAGCCGGAATGGAAGAGAGGCAGTCGAGCAAGGCGCTCGCGTCCTGAGCTTAAGCCTTGTGTGATTCCAAGACGAGCGAAAGAGAAGAGTGCGCCATGGAGCAGGGCTTTTCGGGCGTGACCATTCGCGCCGCAAACAATCGTGACGTAGAGCGCGTCAAGCAACTGGTCTTCGACACGCTGCGCGAGCACGGCCTGAAGCCTGACCCTGAAACTACGGACGCAGACCTTGAGGATATAGAAGAGAGCTACTTCAAAAGGGGCGGCATGTTCGAGGTGCTAGAAGACACGGAAGGGAACCTGCTCGGCACGGTCGGCCTTTATGCTTTGGAGAATGAGACCTGCGAGCTGCGAAAGATGTATTTCGCGCCGGAGCTTCGCGGGCGCGGGCTTGGCCGTCACATGCTAGAACGAACGGTGGAGAACGCACGCCGTCTTGGCTTTAAGATTATGCGGCTTGAGACGGCAAGCGTGCTTGAGAAGGCCATAAGGCTCTACACACGCTTCGGCTTCAAGCCTTTCGAGATGACGCACAAGTCAGCGCGCTGCGACCAGACTTACTTCATGGAGTTGTAGCACAAGCTCTTCGCAGAGACGCAGAGAGAGAGAGACGCAGATGGAGCGCAGAGAAAATCCAATCCTCTGCGCTCCCTCTGCGTCTCTCCGAGGTGAATTACCTCATGTGGAAAATTCTATACGGGCTTGCTCTCTATGATGCTGAGGCTGGATTGTGTCTGGATGATGTTGGTCAGCTCGAAGCCTGCCGCTTCCAAAAGCTTTCTGTATTCTTCCGCCGTGCGCTCGCGCCCGCCGGGCATGAGCAGTTGTTGAATGTCCAGAACCTTTGCGGGTGCGAACTCGGAGTCCTCAGCGATTATCTCCTCTATCAGCAGGAGCCTTGCTCCCGCAGACATGGAGCGGCGGCAGTTCTTCAGAATCTCAACGGCCTTCGGGTCGTCCCAGTCGTGTATGATGTGCTTGAGCAGGTAGGCGTCGCCGCCTTCCGGTACTGCTTCCAGAAAATCGCCCGTGATGGTATCGCAACGGTCTGCGACTCCCTGTTGCTCAAAGAGGCGCTGGGCCACGGGCGTCTGATTCGGCGTGTCGAATAAGATGCCTCGCGTCCCGGTGTTCGCCTTAAGAATCGCTGTGATGAGCTTGCCCTGTCCTCCGCCTACGTCAACTATCTTCCCGAAGCTGGAGAAGTCGTAGCCCGCCACAATCGCCTCGTTGTAGAGAGAGGCGCAGCAGTTCATGGACTCCAGAAACATCTTCGCATTGTCGGGGTGTCGCTCAAGATGCTGGAAGAAGCCGGTGCCGAAGACATGCTCAAAGGCGCTTTCGCCGGTCTTGACGCTGTGCAGGATGTCGCCCCACGCCTGCCAGTTGCACTGGCCGCCCATGCAGACAGCCAATGGGCGCAGAGAGCCTTCCGCATCGGTGCGTAGCGTCTCGCCCATAGGAGTGAGTGCGAACAGATTCGGCTCCGTCTCTTCAAAGACTCCTACGGCCGCGAGCGCCCTTAAAATCCTGTAGAGCGAAGCGGCATCCGTGCAGGTAGCGCCAGCCAGCTCGTCGCTCGTGCGCGGGCCGTCCTTCAGCAGGTCTGCCAGACCGAACTGGGCCGCGACGTATATGGCCTGCGAGAGCATGAAGCCGTAAATCATGCGTGTCATCGCCGTGCGCGGCGCTGCCCTGAGCGGAGCCATGTAATCCTCCGCTTCCGGGGCGCTCGTGTGAAGCGCGGCGGTGCCTGCCTTGTTGGGTTC
Organism: Pyrinomonadaceae bacterium; assembly: GCA_036389255.1. Classification (GTDB taxonomy): domain Bacteria; phylum Acidobacteriota; class Blastocatellia; order Pyrinomonadales; family Pyrinomonadaceae; genus JACVRN01. The sequence continues at coordinate 290,195 of DASVQI010000038.1, read as the reverse complement.
TGTATTGATTGATGACATAAATTTCGGTCGCTGGTTGGCGAGTTTCCCCTTGAAATCCCCTGAATTCGGCCCTTCTATTATTAAACGCGAGAATGGCTGCGGAATTCAATCAGGGAGCGGGAAATTTATGTCGCGGGAAAGAGGAAGACGAAAGCCGTACGGCCCCGCCTTGAAGCCCGTTTTCGGGGGAGACGCTCAGGCTTCTATGCGGGGCCGTACAGTCGGGGGAAAGAAAAGCTCGTGCGAATTTAGAGAAACCTGAGGCTTTCAGGCCGTTACGGCTTCAATTACGCACATGGGCGACTCCGTGGGGATGATGCGCTCCAAACGGAAGCCGGCCGCTTCAAAGAGCGCTCCGAACTCTTCCGCCGTGCGCTCGCGCCCGCCCGGAATGAGCATCATCACCAAGTCTCCGAATTTCGCAAGGCTGGGCTCGTTGCCTGCGGGCACGACCGATTCTATGAGTATGACCTTGCCGCCTTCTTTGATGGCTTTGCGGCAGTTCTTCAGGATAGCTACAGCCTCTTTGTCTTCCCAGTCGTGTATGATGTGCTTCATGATGTAGGCGTCGCCGCCTTCGGGCACCGATTCGAAGAAGTTTCCGCCCACGGCCTCGCAGCGCTCTGTCAATCCTTCCGCCTCTATGCGCTCCTTAGCGCCCGCCACCACCTGCGGCGCATCCAGTATGACGCCCTTCGACTGCGGGCTCTTTTTGAGAATCGAAGTGAGCATGCCGCCGTGCCCGCCGCCTACGTCAACGATTTTGGCAAAGCCGGAAAAGTCGTAAGCGCGCGTGACCGCAGGCTCTACGACTCTGGTCACCTCGGTCATGGACTGGTTGAAAATCTTCGCGTACTCAGGATGCTTTGCGAAATAGTCCCAGCAGTCCGTGCCGAAGACGTGGTCGAACGCGCGCTCGCCCGTCTTAACCGTGTGAAGCAGCCCGCCCCACGAAGGATAATGCACCTCGCCAAGCTCCGAAGTAGCCAACGCTCGCAGCGAAAAGGGAACGTCCGAGCGCAGCGTCGCGCCAAGCGGAGTCAGAGCAAAGCGCTTCTCTTCGTCTTCCGCGACAACGCCCGCTCCGGTCAGAGCGCGCAGCACCCTGTAGAGCGAGGGCGTGTGCGTGTCTGTCGCCTTCGCAAGCTCCTCTACCGTCTTCGCGCCGTCCTTCAACAGGTCTGCCAGTCCAAGCTTGGCCGCTATGTAGACTACGCGAGATACCCAGAAGCCGGAGATTATCCCGACCATCTTCATGGCCATCTCCATCTGTACGCCCGCTTGCTCACCACCCTCAATCTGCATCTCTGTCTGTGACATAGGAAATTCAATCCTTCTTAGATTGTATAAGAGCAAAGTACAAGACCACTGCTCCTGCCATCTTTTGCTGTTTAGCGAAGCACCATGCCTTCGAGCGCCACCGTGTACTCTTTCTTCGCCGCGTCATAGCGCACGCTGTACTTGGTCGGGTAGTAGCCCGGCTTGGCGTACTTCTGCGGCAGCTTTATGTCCTCGGTGATGTTCGTCTTAGTCTCGAAGAAGCTCCTTGCAATCATGGGCTCGAAGAAGATGAGCTTGCCGTCGTAGTTTCCATAGAGGAAAGTTCTGGTAAAGGGCTGACCCTTCAGCTCGGCTGAGGTCGGGTCAATCCAGTGCGCGCCCATGCGCGGGACGGCCGTGTCGGGCGGCAGTATGTAGCCGGCCGGGACATACTCGTCGCCGGGCTTCTTGTAGCATCGCGCCAAATCTTCGCCCTGAGCCGTAATCCGCGCCTGCTCTTCCGTGGAGATGGTATAAAAGTGTATGTCGAAGTGCGGGACGGTGTAGATATTGGCGGGCGGGTGTCCCATAGGATTCCAGTCAAAGCCTATGTGGTCAAAGGCCGTCTCGCGAGCTTCCTTCGGCAGGGGAAGGTTAATCTCTACATTCTCCTGCCCCTTGGGTAACTCCGTCGGCGCTGTTTTCAAGGCCGACTCGCTGAAGGTCAGACCTACCGCCGAAGGTCTGCCTGCTTCATCAAGAGTTACCCATGAGCGCACAGAACCGCTTCCGAGCGGTCTGGTTGCCCCGACGAAAGTCCCCACCCTGCTTTTCGCCGGAGAACTTAAGCGTTGCTGCTTCTTCTGTTTACCCGCGCCAAGCACAGCGCCCTGCGTGAAAGCCATTCCTATGATTAAAAGCAGAAGCGCCAGCGCCGTAGATATATGTCTAAAGGTATTAAGCCTGCTCCTCATCATGTCCTTCGTCTCCTTGCGTTTTGCCTCTCAAACATTAACGCGTAATCGAGAATTGAACTGAATCACCTGAAAACGAAAAAAATGGGGATGGGGGTTAGGGGTCAGGGGATGGATAAAGAAAATCCAATAGTCTTTCTTTTACCAACCCCCGGCCCCTATCCCCCATCCCCCATTCTGCCATTTGACTTTCGAGGCGTACAAAAACTATGCTCGGCTTGAAACGAAGGGAAACCCTCCTAACGGCCCTTGTGTCTGGCCGCTCTCAGTATGAAGCCCCAAAAGCCGGAGGTAACAGAGCTACTGAAGGAATCGGCGCGCGGCGACCGTGCTGCGCTAGACCAGCTTCTGCCGCTCGTCTACAACGAGCTGCGCAACATAGCCGAGCGATACCTGCGGCGGGAGCGCGAAGACCACACGCTGCAAGCTACGGCGCTGGTACACGAAGCCTACCTGCGGCTGGTAGACCAGAGGAACGTGGAGTGGCAGAACCGGGCGCACTTCTTCGGCGTCGCCGCACAGATGATGCGCCGCATCTTGGTTGACCACGCGCGAGCGCACCAGACAGCCAAGCGTGGAAGCGGCGGAATCAAAGTCTCTCTGGACGACGTGCTTGAGATTTCCGACGAGCAGATGGACAGTATGCTCGCGCTCGATGAAGCCCTGAAGGCCCTTGAGCAGATTGACCCGCAGAAGAGCCGCATCGTCGAATTAAGGTTCTTCGGCGGCCTCTCTATAGAAGAGACAGCCGCAGCCCTAGGCATAGGCACGGCGACCGTCATACGCCAGTGGCGCATGGCAAAAGCATGGCTCTATCAAACAGTGACGGGTGACAAGTGACAAGTGACGAGATAAAAACGGGTGGCTATAAAGATTTGCTTGTATGGCAAAAGGGAATCACGCTTGTAAAACAGGTCTATCAGATAACCCAGAAGTTACCGGATGAAGAGAAGTTTGGCTTAATTTCACAAATGAGGCGCGCGGCAGTTTCACTGCCTTCTAATATAGCAGAGGGACAGGCCCGTCATACGACTGGCGAGTTTATTCAGTTCATCTCTAATGCAGAAGGCTCGCTTGCAGAGCTGGATACACAGTTGATTCTCGCAGTCGAATTAAAGTATTGCGAGAGTGAAGACGCAAACCCGGCTTTCACACAAATTTATGAATTGCGCAAAATGCTTAATGCTTTGCGGCGTAAACTTCAACAACGATGACGCGAGGATTAATACTGTCTCTTGCTTGTCACTCGTCACTTGTCACTTAGCGCTGTTCTTATGACCCCCGAACGTTGGAGACAGGTAGAAGAGATTTTTAATTCCGCTCTGGAGCTTTCAAGCTCTGAGCGAGAGGAATATCTGGCGCAGGCTTGCGGGGCGGACGCGTCCCTGCGGAGCGAGGTCGAGCGGCTGCTGACCTCTTACGAGAAGGCTAGCGGGTTTATAGAAGAGCCTCCGTTCAAGATAAGGAAGCGGGCCGAAGAGGCTAAGGCGCAGCCGTCGCTTCTGGGCGCAAATATCGGCCATTACAAGATTATAGGCACCATCGGCTCCGGCGGCATGGGCGAAGTCTACCTTGGTCAGGACACGCGGCTCAATCGAAAGGTGGCGCTCAAGCTTCTGCCTTCACAGTTGACGGAAGACCAAGACAGGCTCAGGCGCTTTGAGCAGGAGGCCCGCGCCATCTCGGCCCTGAATCATCCGAACATAGTCACCATCTTCGAGATTGGCGGCTCAGACCTCGGCCGCTTCATCGCCATAGAGTACATAGAAGGCCAGACGCTTCGCTCGCTCACCTCAAAGGGCAAGCCGCCGCTCGATTCCGTCTTACAGCTTGCCAGCCAGATGGCTCTAGCCCTCTGCGTAGCGCACGATGCCGGGGTCGTACACCGCGACATCAAGCCGGAGAACATAATGGTGCGCCCGGACGGCATAGTTAAGGTGCTGGACTTCGGCCTTGCGCGATTGATGCCCGGCGGCGCAGCGCAGTATTCGGATGAGACTCTGCTTTACGACACGGGCACGCATCTCTCCGGCCGCAAGTTCGAAGCCATCACGAGCCCCGGCATGATAATCGGCACTATGCGCTACATGTCGCCGGAGCAGGCTCGCGGTGAGATTACGGGCACGCCCACGGACATCTTTTCGCTCGGCATAGTCTTTTACGAGCTGGCGACGGGGCATCACCCGTTCATGGCCGAATCGCAGATAAGCGCCATGAACGCCATCCTCACGCAGCAGCCCCTGCCGCCCTCGCGCCTCAATCCCGAAATCGGCGCTTCCTTCGACGCCCTCATTCTGGGAATGCTTGAGAAGGACGAGCGGCTGCGCCCCACGGCTTCGGCGGTTGATGAGGTGCTGGGGAGTCTAACGGGCAAGCGGCCCGTCTCTTTCGAGTCGCGCACGCCTTCGCTCTCCATGCGCCGCATGACCGTGGGCCGCGAAGAAGAGCGCGGGGAGCTTCGCGCCTGCTTTGACAAGACCGTACAGGGACAGGGCGTGCTGGTCTGCGTGACCGGTGAGCCGGGCATTGGCAAGACCACTCTGGTAGAAGATTTTCTGGTTGACCTTTCCTTGAGCGGCCAGCCATGCACGGTGGCTCGCGGGCGTTGCTCCGAGCGGCTGGCGGGCGCTGAAGCCTACATGCCCTTTCTGGAAGCGCTGGATTATCTGCTGCGCTCGAACGAGGGCGAGCACGCTGCTCGCATCATGAAGCTGGTCGCGCCCACCTGGTACGCGCACGTCGCGCCGCTCTCGCAGGACGGCTCGTCCGACGAATTGAGGACGGACATCAAGACGGCTTCGCAGGAGAGGATGAAGCGAGAGCTTTCCGCCTTTCTTACGGAGATTTCGCAGATAAAGCCGCTTGTGCTCTTCATAGACGATCTGCACTGGGCGGACGTTTCCACCGTAGACATGCTTGCGTATCTTGCCAGCAAGTTCAACGGGCTTCGTCTTCTTATACTGACCACCTATCGCTCGTCAGACCTGCTGCTGGCCAAGCACCCGTTCCTTCAGCTCAAGCGAGACTTACAGGCGCGCGGCCTGTGCCATCAGATAATGCTACAGTTTTTGACCAGCTATGACGTTGAGAGCTATCTGAATCTTGAGTTCCCCGAAAACCATTTCCCCAGAAAGCTTCCAGACCTGATTCACGCGAAGACGGAAGGCAGCCCGCTCTTCATGGTGGACATGGTCAGATACCTGCGCGACCGGCAGGTGATAGCCGAGCAGGACGGCATCTGGCAACTCGCGCAGAGCCTGCCCGACATGGACAAGGAACTGCCGCAGTCCGTGCGGAGCATGATTCAGCGAAAGATTGACCAGCTCGACCCGGAAGACGTTCGACTGCTGGTGGCGGCCAGCGTGCAGGGTTACGAGTTCGACTCGACCGTGGTGGCCGAGGCGCTCAAGATTGACCCGGAAGAGGCGGAAGAAAGGCTTGAAGCCCTGAACCGCATACATTACTTCGTGCGCCCTCTGGGAGAGAAAGAGTTTCCAGACCGCACGCTCACGCTGCGCTATCGCTTCGTGCACGTGCTTTATCAGAACGCGCTTTACGGGACGCTGATGCCCACGCGTCGCGCTTCTCTGAGCGCAAGCGTGGCCGAAGCCCTTCGCGCTCATTACAGCGAGCAGGAATCGGCCATCGCCGCGCGACTCGCGGTGCTTTACGAGGCGGGTCGTAATTTCGAGCGCGCGGCTCAATACTTTCTCGTAGCGGCACAGCAGGCCGCGCAAGTCTTCGCCAATCACGAAGTCGTTACGCTGGCGCGTCGCGGCCTAGACCTGATAAAGCTTCTGCCCGATACGCCTGAGCGTGCGCGTCAGGAGCTTCTCTTTCATGTAACTTTGGGCGTGCCATTGATGGCCACTCGCGGCTACGCCATGGCCGAGGTGGAAGAGAACTACACGCGCGCGCACGACCTGTGCAAGCAGTTGAAGGTCAACTCGGAGCTTCTTCCCGTGCTGTCGGGCTTGTGGCTCTTCTACATGGTGCGCGAAGAGATAGCGAAGGCGCGCGAGTTCGCGGAACAGGTGGTGGAGCTTGCCTACTCGTGCGACGACCCCGCGCTCAGGGTCGAGGCTCACGCGATGCTCGGCGCGTCCCTCACGCATCTGGGGCAGTTTGAAGAGGCGCTTGAGCATCTGGAGAAGGGAACGGCGCTCTACCGTGAGCAGGAGCAGCCGCGCCTCGCCTTCACGGGCCACGACCCGGCCATGACCTGCATGAGCTTCGCGGGCTGGGTCTTGTGGAGTCTGGGTTATCCAGACCGCGCGCTTCGGAAGGCGGAAGAATCGCTCGCGCTTGCGCGTCGCCTGAATCACCCGCAGACGCTTGCGCTGGCGCTCTTCATGTCCTCCTTCGTCCACTACATGCGGCGCGAGTTCGAAGAGAGCCGCAAGCTGTCCGAAGGCTCCATGGCCGTCTCACTTGAACACGACCTGCCGCAGACGCTCGCGTGGAGCAGCGCGCATCACGGGCTGTCGCTGGCTTATCTGAATCAGGGCGACACAGGCATACGGCAGGCGCGCGAGAGCATAGACCGCCAGCGAGCTATGGGAGCCGAGCTTGCCCGCCCGAACTTCCTCTCCATGCTGGCCGAAGTCCTAGGGCTTTATGGTCGCGTGGACGAAGCGCGAGCGACGATAAAGGAAGCGCTTGAGGCTGTGGAGAAGAGCGGCGAGCGAGCCAAGGAAGCCATGATACATCTGGTCAAAGGCCAGTTGCTCTTGAAGAAAGCCGGGCTCTTCAATGAGTCCGCGCAGGTAAAAGTGACTGCGGATTTGTCCAACAAAGAGCTGCTCATCAAGGAGGCCGAAGAGAGTTTTCTGGAAGCCATACGCGTCGCGCAGGAGCAAAAGGCAAAGGGCTGGGAGCTTAGAGCGACCACGAACCTCTGCCGGTTGTGGCAGCAGAGGGGCAGGCGCGAAGAGGCGCGAGAGATGCTCTCTCAAATCTACAACTGGTTCACAGAAGGCTTCGAGACAATAGATTTGAAGGAAGCCAGCGCCCTGCTGGAAGAGTTGTCTTAAATCTTTTTCAGTCGCGCCGCGCCATGAAGAATTTTCTTCCGGTGTGGTCTGCGAGTCCCATGTCGCGCTCGGCGTCGAAGACAGACAGTTCTGCGAAGCCCGATTGTCTGAGCGCTCCCTTAATCTCTTTCATCGAATAACATCTCTCGGTAATCACCGTGTCCGAGCGCTCCCACGATTCGCTATGGCGGCGAAACATGGTTATGTCGTAGCGGCCAACCTTCTCTTCCCGGTCGTAATGGCCCCGCAGTATGCAAGCCTCGTCCTTCTCTACGATGGAGAAATAGTCCGCCCAGTGATTGAGAAACCCGCTCTCCATATTCATGTCGAAGAGGAAGAGGCCACCGGGCGCAAGCGAGCTATGCACGCAAGCCATAGCCGCCCGGAGTTCTTCGAGCGTCATCAGGTGATTGAGGCTGTCGAAGGTGGACAGGGCGGCGTCGAATGATTGAGGCAGGTTGAACGAGCGCGCGTCCGCCAACACGAAGCGCGAGCGCGGCGCGTGTCGCTTTGCGAAGCTTAGCATCTTCGCGGACGCGTCCAGACCGGTGACGCTGTAACCCATACGCTCAAGCCGCGCAGCCGTGTAGCCCGTCCCGCAGCACAGGTCTAGAATCCGGCTCCCGGCTTTGAGCGAAGGCAACAGCAGCCGCTCTATCACGGTGAAAATCGCTGGCGGAACCTCCTCGCACCAGTGGCGCTCATAGCACCACGAGAAGGCGTCGTATGATGCGCCGGAAGAGGCTCTTATCCTGTCAACTGTCACTTGTCGCCGCTCTTCTGGGTATCTCGTAGGTGAAAAAGTCGCGGGCCATAAGCGTGTTCGGGAACGTGTCGCGCGCTTCTCTTAAAAGCTCTTCTGGCTCTACAGCGCCGCCCGGAGCATAGCGCGGGCTGAAGTGCGTAATCAGCAGTTGACTGACTCCCGCTTCCATTGCCACGCGCGCGGCCATCTCGGTAGTGGAATGAAGACTGCGCCGCGCAAGGTCTTCGTCGCAGACGGCGTAGGTCGCTTCGTGAACCAGCACGTCCGCGCCACGCGCCAACTCCACCGCGCTCTTGCAATAGATGGTGTCGGTGCAATAGACGAAGGAGCGTCCGGGCTTGAGCGGCCCGCAGAAGTCACGACCGTCAAAGGTGCGCCCGTCCGGCAGAGTGACCGTCTCGCCGTTCTTCAGCCTGCCGTAAAGGGGGCCGGAAGGAATGCCAAGAGCGCGTGCCTTCTCCACGTCGAAAGCGCCGGGGCGCTCTTGCTCCGTGACTCTGTAGCCGAAGGCAGGGATGCGATGCTTGAGCTGCCTGCAAGTGACTGTGAAATCCTTGTCCTCGTAGACCAGACCTTCTTTAACGGCGTGAATGCTCAGTTCGTAACCGAAGCGGCCTTCGGAAAGACGAAAGCTCTCGCGCACGAACGTCTCCACCTCCGGCGGGCCGTAAATCTCCATGCGCTCGACGTGCCCGGCCATGCCGCCCGTGGCGAGCAGTCCGGGCAGGCCGAAGAAATGGTCTCCGTGCATGTGCGTGATGAAGATGCGGGCTAGCTGGCTGAACTTCAAGTCACTGCGAAGAATCTGCTGCTGCGTGCCCTCGCCGCAGTCGAAGAGCCAAGCCTCGCCTCGCTCCGGCAGCCTCAACGCGACCGCAGACACATTGCGTTGCCTCGTAGGCACGCCCGCGCTTGTCCCTAGAAAAGTTACTTCCATACTCAACAACAAACTTACTTGAAGAGACGGCAAAGAGCAATCGGGGATAAGTGTAGGATGGTGAGCGTTGCAAAAGCAGATTTAGCAGTCGCTATATTGTCTTACAGACAGTTTTGTAATAGGATTTCCTTCACCCCTGAGAGAAGCGATGCCACTCCTTCTGCGGCTTCATCTTTTCTAACAACGGGAATGGCTGAAAATTTCAGAAGCCGAATAGTCCCTCAAGCTCAGTCATAGCGTCTTTATGAGCACCCGAATCGAGCACAGCTACGAGTTCAGCCCTTTTCGCATAGATGCCGAAGAGCGAGTGCTGTTTTGCGACGGGGCGCTCGTCCCTCTGTCACCGAAAGCCTTCGACATACTCCTGTTGCTGGTGGAGCGGAGCGGGCATCTGGTAGAGAAGTCCGAGATTATGGATGCCGTCTGGCCTGATACCTTTGTGGAAGAGGGCAACCTGACTCAGAATATTTTTACGCTGCGGAAAGTTCTGGGTAAAAGAGAGAGCAAGCATCTGTTTATAGAGACGGTAGCCAAGCGCGGGTATCGTTTTATTGCGCCGGTCAAAACGCCGGAGCAGGAAGATTCCGCACCGGAAATAAAGGGCGCTCAGGCCCGGCCCGCGCCCGGCGACGAGCACGCAGCCAGTACCTCCGAAGAGGTCGTCAACTCTCTGGCAATCCTGCCATTCATCAATGCCAGCGCCGATCAAAACGGCGAATATCTGGCCGACGGAATTACCGAGAGCATCATCAACAGTCTTTCGCAGCTATCCCACCTGAGAGTCATGGCGCGCTCGACAGTCTTCAACTACAAGGGGCTGAAAGTTAATCCGCGAGAGGCCGGGCGCGAGCTGGGAGTGCGGGCCGTATTGACGGGCAGGATTCTGAGCTATGACGAAAGATTGATTATCAGAACGGAACTGGTTGACGTGACCGGAGGCTGGGCCATCTGGGGCGCGCAGTATAATCGCAAATCTTCCGATATTCTGGAAGTTCAAGAAGAGATTGCTTGGGAGATAGCTTATAACCTGCGAATCAAACTGACCAGCAAGGTACAGGAGCTTCTAACCAGGCGTTACACGGAACACACGAAAGCATATCGCCTCTACCTGATGGGACGCTTCTTCTGGAACAAGTACACAAGGGAGGGAGTGGAAAAGGGTATAGACTATTTTCAACAGGCGATTGAGCATGACCCTAACTACGCTCTGGCTTACGCTGGTCTGGCCGATGCGTATCACAGGCTTTCCAATCTCTACCTGCCTCCGGCTGAAGTCCTGCCCAAAGCCAGAGCCGCAGCCGTCAAGGCGGTGGAGATTGACGACCTGCTGGCCGAAGCTCACGCCTCCTTCGGCTTACTCAAGATGTATTACGATCATGATTGGGAGGGGGCTGAAAGCGAGTTCAAGCGTGCCATAGAGCTTAATCCCGGCAATGCGATGTCACATAAGCGCTACGGCGAGTACTTGATGTTTACCGGACGGTTCAATGAAGCCTTTGAGGAGTATAAGCTCTCCTTAAAGTTTGATCCCATGTCGCTACAGAGCAACATAAATCTAGGGACGGTTCTATTCCTCATGGGTGAGTATGAGCAATCAGTCCGGCAAATAAAGAAGGCGATAGAGCTAGACCCGGGCTACTGCCCGGCCCACCTGACGCTGGGTTGTAGTTATCTGGCGAGCGGTGATCTGCCCAACGCCGTAGCTGAATTTGAACTGGCCTGGCAATTGGATAATGAAGCTTACTCAATCCTCGGATTTTTGGGCTATTCGTACGGGGCTGCGGGCAGGCGTGACGAGGCTGCCAAAGTGCTTAAAGAACTGCTGGAAACCTCTGAGAAAAAGTACGTCTCGCCTTACGGGATAGCTATAACATATTTAGGATTGGGCGAGAGAGAAAAGGCGCTCTTCTGGCTGCGCAAGACCTATGAAGAGCGGAATGACTTTCTGATGTGGCTCAACGTCGGCCCGGAGCTTGAGGCTCTGAGGTCGGACACACGATTCACGGGCCTGCTGCGGCGCATAGGCTTCACCCGGCTTGCGCCGGGGAAAAGCCGTTTTTGAAGCGCCATTATTCTCCACTGAATTGCTTCCTTTATAATCACCCTGAAGATACAAAAGAGCGTAGCAGACCTGAGCCTTAACGACGCAGTTCTGCCACGCTCTTCGAATCATCCGACCAAGGCCAGACTAATCTCGCTATCCTTACTGCGGATTGTATGGCGTCTCAGGACAAATCATGCCCGGTTGACACTGTTTCGGGTCATCCCCGCCCCCCCCCGGCGGGGTTATATAACTGCAAGAGCAGTTGTCGGAATTCCACATCCCCCCGTCGTTGTAGCACGCCTGCTCCTGGTCGGCGTTGCAAACCGGCGCGGCGGGCGGTGAAAGAAACGTGAAGCAGCCCTCCCTGACGCCGCAGGTGACGAACGGAGTCTGGGGAGCATTGGGCAGGATATAGGCTACGCCCTGCCAGTTATAAGAGGAGTTTGGCCGCGCCGGTGGAACAGTCAGGCTGCCGTTCGGAGTATAGTAGTAGCCGTTGGTCTGGCTGTACCAGAGGTGAAGGGCAAACCTGTTGAAGCCAAAGTTAGGGTCGGTCGGATGCAGCGCATAGCCCATCAGTCCCTCATATGTATTTTCGGAATTGGACGTAAGGCTGGGATAGATGTCGGCGGAGTAATAGTAGTTAGTACCGGCTCTGTGTCTGACGCGCCAGCGATGCATGGGAACCACATACTGACCCGGAGCCGGAGTCCAGCCTGGCCCCGGTGGAATAAGAATACCGCCGACGGTGGCGTTATAGTAGTAGCCACGGTTAATGCCTTCCTGATAGTTAGGGGTTAGAAAATAACCTTGGTTGGCGTCGGGCACAATAAACCTGTAGAGGGGAACCGCCGTGACCACTTGAGAGGTTTGTTGAGCGCTGGCCGCCTGAGGACTGAACAATGCTATGCCAAGCATGAGTGTAAAGAGGCAAACGGCGTTGCGAAGGGACAGAATCTTTTTCATAGTTTCTCCTACAAAGACTCAGGAGACCGAAGCACTTCTGCTCCTGAGGGTCGAGGTTGCAGAGACGCATATAAGCCATCTTCAGAAAGCTCTTGATGCGCAGAGAGTTGGAGCGCGCGGGAGCGCGGTCTCGCTATTGCTGGCGAAACATAATTGTTAATAGATTGTCAGGAAGGCTGAGAAGCAATTCGCAGCCCGGTAGGACAAATCCACGACCAGTTATAGAGATGTCTGGGCGCGTGTAGTTAAATACAGTTAAGTGAGCGCCTGCGTCCTCAGAAACTTCTTAAAGAGTTCTCAAAAAGTTCTCAGCCCAATCATCCATGTACAACGGCCTTTGCCTGTGGTACGATGTTTCACGCTTGCAACAAGGGCGTGCGTGTGTGCGCCGGAAGAAAAACTGAAGCGAGGAAAAAAGAAGATGTCATTTAACAAGATTACTATCGTGGGCAATCTGGGCAAAGACCCGGAGCTGCGCTATACGCCGCAGGGCACGGCCGTCTGCTCCTTCACCATGGCTTCGAACGAGAAGCGCAAGGACAAGAACGGGATGCAGCAGGACTTTACTACGTGGTTCCGCGTCACCGTCTGGGGCAAGCAGGCCGAAACCGTCTCGAAGTATCTCTCCAAGGGGCGCAGCGTCTACGTAGAGGGACGCCTGCACATAGAAGAGTGGCAAGACCGTGACGGCAAACAGCGCTACACGTTGGAAGTCAACGCGACGGACGTTCACTTCATAGACTCGGCGAGCGGCGCTGGCGGCGAAGGCATTCCCGTGCGCGCAGCCGCAGCCGTAGGCGAAGGCTCCATAGGCGGCGGACGCATCACGGCAGGCAATCGCGCCGCGCAGGCGGCCGAAGTAGACGAGGACGAGATACCTTTTTAACAGGCTCTGAGTGGAAGGCCGGAGCGCCTCGGCCTTCGTGAGCAAATCTGAAATCCGCCCGGAGAAGAGAATAACTATGACCGATAAAGCTTCAGAGACGCCGGACGTGGCGGGCGTGCTTGCAACGCTGGATCAATCGCAGTTCATGCCGGCCATGTCCATAGAGCTGGCCGTGGAGCGCTACAACACCATCACGGAGTTCGTCAGCCGTGTGCTCAGGCGCGACATTGACTACGGGACGATTCCGGGCACGGAGAAGCTGACGCTTCTCAAGCCGGGAGCCGAAAAGCTCACGACCTTCTTCGGCCTCTCCACGCGCTTTCAGGTCATAGAGCGCATAGAAGACTGGACGGGAGCGCTGCACGACGGCGAGCCCTTCTTCTACTATCTATATCGCTGCCAGCTTTATCGCGGCGACCTGCTGGTGGCCGAAGCCGACGCCTCCTGCAACTCGCGCGAAACCAAGTACCGCTACCGCGAAGCCCAGAGAGTCTGCCCCGTCTGCTCGCAGGCCGCCATCATAAAGGGGCGCGAGGAATACGGCGGCGGCTGGATATGTTTTAAGAAGAAGGGCGGCTGCGGCGCTAAATTCAATAGCGGCGATGCCGCAATCGAAGGCCAGACGGTCGGGCGCATCTTCAACCCGGACATTGCCGACCAAGTCAACACCATACAGAAGATGAGCCAGAAGCGTGCGCTCGTAGCGGCGACTCTGCTGGCCGTCAACGCCTCGGAGTTCTTCACGCAGGACGTTGAAGACCTCGTGACCATCCCTGTAACGGCAGCGCCCGTTGACGCCAGAGACAATTCATTCAACAGAAACAACGTGCGCGAGGCTACGGTTGAAAGCGGATTTTCCTCCGCCCGGCCTGTAGCCGTGAACGAAGAGCCGGACTTGCGGCCCGCTATCTTAGCGGCCTGCCGCTCGCTCGGGAAAACTGAAGAGCAGCTTGAGGATTGGCTACAGAAGAAGTTCGGTGAGGGCAGGATTGACAGCCTCTCGCAGAGTCAAAAGCGCGAAGTGCTGGCCTTCCTCAACGGTAGAATCGCCAAGCAGCAGGCCGCGTAAAAATCTGAGCCGCTATCAGGGAAGATTTTTATGGCTGCTCAATCCGCCCACGATTTATTCGGCGCGTTCGCGTCCCATTTGTTGTACTCTCGGCGCGTATGAATCCCGCACAACTGACATTGAGGTTTGAAGCAGGGACGCTGCTGCTGGATGGGGCGGAGCTTGATTTTGCTGTGCCTGCGGCTTTCCGGTGGGACGAGAGGGTGTTGCGATGGCGGGCTCCCGCGTGGGCCTACAGGCAGGTTGTCAGGGAGCTTGTACGGGGCGGGCTGGAGTTTGAAGACAGGGCGCGCGGTTATCACGAGTTTGATTTCCCCACGAAGCTTCTTTTCGAGCCGAGGCCGTATCAGGAGGAGGCTATAGCCGAGTGGCGGCGCGCAGGGCGTTGCGGCGTGGTTGTGCTGCCTACCGGAGCAGGCAAGAGCTTGGTGGCGCAGATAGCAATCGCGCAGGTGCAGCGCTCAACTCTTGTAGTCGTGCCCACGATTGATTTGATGAATCAGTGGTACGACATTCTGCTCTCATGTTTTCAGGCGGAGGTGGGCCTGATTGGCGGGGGCTATTACGAGATAGGCGCGCTGACGGTGACGACCTATGCTTCGGCCTTTCGCTTCATGGAGCGGCTGGGCAATCAGTTCGGCTTCATAATCTTTGACGAGTGCCATCACCTGCCCGCGAGCGTGCATCGCTACGCGTCCGAGATGGCGATTGCGCCTTTTCGTCTGGGCCTGACGGCTACGCCCGAGCGCGGGGACGGAAGCGAAGAGGATTTACAGCAGTTGATTGGCCCGACCGTGTACAGGCGAGAGGCGCACGAGCTTGCGGGAGAGTATCTGGCCGACTACCAGCTTGTGCGCGTTGAGGTGAAGCTCTCAAAGGAAGAGCGCGAGCGTTACGAAAGTGAGCGCGCCGTCTTCAGAAAGTTTTTAACCGACAAGCACATCTCTTTGAGCAGCCTGCACGGCTGGCAGCTATTCATTGCGCAGAGCGCGCGGAGCGAAGAAGGAAGACGCGCCATGATGGCTTACAGGGAGCAGAAGCGTATCGCTCTCGGAACGGAATCGAAGCTCAGAGTGCTGGGCGACCTTCTGCGCCGACACAGCAAAGACCGCACGCTCGTCTTCACCGCAGAGAACGAGATGGTCTATCAGATTTCCGAGAAGTTCTGGATTCCGGCCATCACGCACCAGACGGGAATCAAGGAGCGAAGGGAATGGCTCGAAGCCTTCAACCAAGGCCGCGTGCTCGCGCTTGCGACCTCGAAAGTCCTGAACGAAGGGGTCAATATTCCTGAAGCTTCCGTGGCCGTAGTCCTGTCCGGCTCAGGCTCTTCGCGCGAGCACATACAGCGTCTCGGGCGAATCTTGCGCAAGCAGCCCGGCAAGGAGGCGGTTCTGTACGAAGTCGTGACAAGCGAGACTACGGAAGAGAACATCAGCCGCCGCCGCACGGACGCGGGCCAGTTCCGTTCCGCCATGAGCGGCGCAACGCCGGAGCTTTGGGGGCGAACTTTATAGATTGATTCACCGTTTCATTTCTTCATTGATTCAATGAGCCGGTGAATCAATCTCTCATTTCTTATGTTGACGGCTGACCTTTCTCAGAGCTGGCAGCGCAGCGGGCGTTGCGGGCCGCGATACGTAGATAGACACGACCCGGATTACCTGCGGGACGCCGACGCGCTTATACGCATCTTCTCGGAGCACGAGGGGCGGCCCAGACGTGAGCTGGACAACGCGCTGGAGGAGTACGTTGGAACCGGCACGGACTACAAAATCCTGCGCGGGTTTATAAAGCTCCTGACGGACAGGTGCGAGTTCGAGACGGCTTCGCCGGTGGAGCCTGCGGACATACGCCGCGCTCTCTTCACGCGCGCAGCCTCCATTCATCCGGTCTTAAGCGATTCCGAAGCGCGGCCTGAAATCCTGCGCGAAGTCGCGCTTGAGCTTAATGCCCCACCCGACGCGCTCCTGAACAGCCTCTACGCAGACCTGCCTGAGAATCAGAAGCTCATAGAGTTTCAGCCCGTGACGCCGGACAAGCTGCTGGACATATACAACCTCGCGCAGGCGCAGGCGCTCCTTTATCACTGCGTCGAGATGCACCTGAGCGTGGAGCCACTGGCGCGCGAGGACTACCGCGAGTTATTCAACGCCATCAAAGCGTATAGGCTGATTCACACCATCCGTGGCGACGGGCGCGGCGGTTATCAAGTGCGGCTGGACGGGCCAGTCTCCATGTTTCATCGCTCGCAGAAGTACGGCGTGCAGATGGCCGTGTTTCTGCCTGCGCTTCTGATGTGCAAGGGATGGGAGATGCGCGCAGAGATTGCTTCCGGCAAGCCGGGCCGGGAGAACGCCTTCTTCGAATTGTCCAGCAGCCAGAAGCGGCTACAGTCGGATTATCTGGAAGGCTTGGCGGACGAGAATCCTGTGAAGGAGAAGTTCGCGGCGAAGTGGGAGAAGTACGAGACAGAGTGGAAGCTTGAGCCTAGCCGCGAAGTCATTCCGCTTGGCGAAAGCGCCTTCATACCGGATTTTGTTCTGAAGCACCCGGATGGCCAGACCTTTTATCTGGAAGTCCTTGGATTCTGGACGCCCACTCATCTAAGCCGCCGCTTGAAGGAGTTCGCTCACGCGCGCTTTCATAATTTCATACTCGCCGCATGGGACGAGCTGCGCGGAAGCCGCGACCCGTTAACCAAGATTCCGCCGCACGTCATCGTCTTCAAAAGAAATCTTGACCCCGTGGCGGTCGAGCTGATGCTGGACGAACTCGCGGGCGCGAGAGGGGAAGAAGAAGAAGAGCGATGATGACGGCAATCAGAGAACTCGACGGGCTTAAGGTCGGGGCGTGGGAAGTCGAAAGGGACGAGCGTCCGTTCCTGTGCCCGTGCTGCGCGGAAGTCGTGACGCTCAGACGCGGGGGAATCATCGCGCCTCACTTCGCGCACAAGCCGCCCGTCACCTGCGAGTACGGCACAGGAGAATCAGAAGAGCATCGTCGCTGCAAGATAAGCATCTTCGAGGCGCTCGCGGCACACCCACGGGTTCGCAAGTGCGAGATGGAAAGAGACCTCGGCGCTGTACGCCCCGACGTGAGCGCCTACATCAACGACGTGCCTGTGGCGATAGAGGTTCAGGCCAGCAATCTCACCCTTGAGAAGATAGCTCACCGCACGCAAGAGTACGCGCGTCGAGGCATATACGTTCTCTGGCTCCCCATTTATAAAGAGAGCCTGAAGGCGGAGCTTTACAGCCCCAGACCCTTCGAGCGCTGGCTGCACGAAGCATACTTCGGCAGGGTCTATTACTGGGTCGAAGGCTTACGTGTACAGCCAGTGCATTTCAGAGACTACCTGACAAGGGTGCGCGGGCGCACGCACGACTACGAAAAGCTCTCTACGAAAAAGGTTCCTATAGACGCGGAGGCGGCGATTCTGACGGACGACTTCATCCCGGTTGAGAGACAGCCGTGGTCGCGCGACTTCATCAAGATTCCACAGGCGAAGCTCTTCATGGACAGGCGGCCCGCTTGGTACGAGACGAAGCGCCCCGCTCTTCTACAAAGACGCAGGCGCGCCCCAATCCCCCGCGCCCGCAGCCTGCGTTATTAAGGCTCAGCTAAAAATTCACTTCAAGCCGACGCGCTCATCGAACTTCGGCGCGGCTCGCTGTTTTGTAGCCTGCTCGAATGCGTAAGCTAATTTGATGAGAAGCGGCTCGCTCCACGCGCGCCCGAAGAAGGAGATGCCCACGGGAAGACCGTAGACGTAGCCTGCCGGGACGCTTATGTTCGGGTAGCCCGCGACGGCTGCGGGCGTCGAGCTTGCGCCGGAGAAATGGTCGCCGTTGATTAAATCCGTAGTCCACGGCGGCCCGCCCGTCGGCGCGACTATCGCGTCCAGTCCGTGCTTTCTCATCGTCGCGTCTATGCCACGCGCTCTGGACAGTAACAGATTCTTTGCCAGCGCCTGACGATACTCGCGGCTCGTCAAAGGGCCTTTGGCCTCGGCCCTTATGAAAAGCTCCTGACCGAAGTAGGGCATCTCGCGGTCGCGGTTCCGCTCGTTGAAGGCAATAATCTCTTTCAGCGAGCGCACGGGAGCGCCGAGCCCGAGCCCCGCCAGATACTTGTTAAGGTCTGCTTTGAATTCGTAGAGCAGCACCTCAAGCTCCGTGTCGTCAAACTTGCCTGCCGTCTCAACGTCTGCGGGGTCTATGAGAATCGCGCCCGCGCGCTTCATCACGTCGAGCGACTCGCTCATCAACTTATCAACGTGGTCGCTGAAGCCGAAGAACTTTCGCGCGACTCCGATGCGCGCCCCGCGCAGGCCCGCCGGGTCTAAAAATCTTGTGTAATCGGAGAGAAGCTTTGTGCGAGCCGCGCCCGTGGCCTCGTCGCGCGGGTCTGTACCGGCAAGCGCCGCGAGCAGTATGCAGGCGTCGCGCACCGTGCGCGCCATTGGCCCGGCCGTGTCCTGACTGTGCGCTATGGGAATGATGCCGGAGCGGCTGACCAAGCCGAGCGTGGGCTTGATGCCTACGATTGAGTTGGCCGATGAAGGACAGACAATCGAGCCGTCCGTCTCAGTCCCGACCGAGACGGCGCAGAGGTTGGCCGCCACGGCCACGCCTGAGCCGGAGCTTGAGCCGCAGGGATTTCTATCCAGCACGTAAGGCAAACGGGTCTGACCGCCACGCCCGCTCCAGCCGCTAGTCGAATGAGTGGAGCGAAAGTTTGCCCACTCGCTCAGGTTCGTCTTGCCAAGTATGACTGCGCCGCTCGCGCGCAGGCGCTCGACTATGAAAGCATCGCGCGGCGGCCTTGCTCCCACGAGCGCCAGAGAGCCAGCCGTGGTCATCATGCGGTCTGCCGTGTCTATGTTGTCTTTGATGAGGACGGGAATGCCGTGCAGGGGCCCTCGCACTCGCCCGGCCTTGCGCTCGCGGTCAAGAGCCTCCGCAATCCTTTCGGCGTCCGGGTTGACCTCTATGACGGAATTGAGCGCGGGGCCGCGCTTGTCAATCTCCTCTATGCGCGACAGATATTTTTCCGCGAGTGAGCGAGCCGTCCAGCGACCGGACTGCATCCCGGCCTGAAGGTCTGTGATGGTCGCTTCGTCAAGCTCGAAGGCGCGCGTCCTGTTTTGAGAGAATACTGGTTGGACGGAGCCTGACAGAACCGGGCTCATCAGTCCGGCGGCACAGGCGAGCACGCCCGACTTGATAAACCGCCTGCGACTCGACCGGGCCGCACGCTCATCGCTTTCTCTCTCTTTGATAACCCTTTTCACTTCTCAGCCCTCTTTCAGATGATGTTCCGGCAGGTCTAAATCACAAATCGTAGTCAGGAGTTCTTATGCCTGAAGCTATCAATCCAGTTCTGTAAGAATTTGAAGCCGCGCAGCGTCAGGAGCGCCAGCAGCGTCACGCCTATGGCCAGCAAGAATTGTCTGAGCGCCACGCTGATGCCTATGGCGCTAGATAGAAGAATTGAGGCGGCGGTCGTCAGCCCCTCTACGTGCTCCTTCTGCTCTGTGCGGCGAAAGATGGTGCCAGCGCCTAGAAAACTGATGCCGGTGACGATGGCCTCCACTATGCGTATGGGGTCAGAGCGAAGGCTGTCGCCCATGCCTGTCGCGCTAAAACGATGAATGAGCGCGTCGCTCAGTCCCACAAGCAGGGCCGCCGCGCCCGCCACGAGCATGTGCGTGCGAAAGCCTGCGGGCTTGTCTGCTAGCTCTCGCTCTACGCCTATGAAGCCGCCGAGCAGCATGGCCAGCGCCACTTCTCCAATTATCTGTGCCTGTGCAGTCCAGTCCATCCAGATTGTCTCCCTCAGACGAAGACCCGCATAATGCATGCGCGGGCGCGGGCTCGCGCCTCTTATTCAGGCTCACGACCGCCCGCTCCGCTCAAAAAAAAATTAGCGACGAAAAGCGCCCAAGTGCCACTAACATAGTAGCTTTTACAACCATTTTACAACGCGAGGCCCCGGCTTGCTGTAAAATTCAAACTTTCAGGGGCCGTTTATCGTTAATGATTTGGAACTTTCAGACGTCTTACAGGTAATTAGAGGCAGAAAAATTTTCTGCCACAAATCGGCAGCAAGCGGTGTTTATAGAGTTAGAGCAGGGAAACAGAAGGTTTGAAGCCCTGACCGAATGAGCCGACAGCAGAGGGTTTCGGGGGAAAGAGCAGTACGAGAGAAAGCCCCAGACACGCCGAAGTCAAAAGAGAAAATTCTGGCCGCGAGAAAAGGCGGCAGGTGAACCGAGATGAAAAACAGGCGTCTTAACGTATTGTTCATAGCAATCATAGCTCTGGCAGCCGCGCCGCAGGCCATGCACGACGCGCACCGGCTGGTAAACGCCGCGCAGGAGCGCGCAGAGTCAGAGTTCTGGAGCATCTTTTTAAGCTACACGTCGCCGGAAGCGGGCGAGGCTAAGTCCTCCGGCAGGAGCGAGTTAATCGCCGCGCGCAGCCGACAGGAGACGGAGGAAGTTTGCCCTACCGAGCGCGTCGTCGTGCGGCAGGCTGAATCCAGAAACTCAAGGCCGAGCGAAGCGCGCATGCGTGCAAGGGCTGAGGCCAGACGCGCGACTTCCGAGGACGAGGAGAATACAGTCCTTCCTGAGACGGTCGAGGCCGATTCCGACAGCCGCGACGAGGTGGCGAACCTCTACACGGTGCGTCCCGTAATCTTCTCGGAAAGGGAGCAGACGGCTCTGAGGGCTACGGGCGTGCACGCACGCGACGCGGAGAAGATTGCCGAGGCAGCCTCCAGAGGCAACCTTGCCTCCTTCGCGCCCGGCCGCGAGACGCAGTTGAAGATAAAGCAGATGGAGATAGATAGGCTCCTGCGCCAGCGCAATCGCGCTACTAGGGACAGGGGCGAGAGCAACTACGAAATCCAGACGCCGAACACAGTCGGCAGCATGTAACAGGCCAGCCAACAGTGAAATAGGCTGCGAGCGAGGCTCCCTGCAAGGAGCTTCACTCGCAGCCTATTTTATTTTCCGGCCTAACTCTTCCGGCTGCTCTTCTTGCCGCCGGACTTCTTGGTCGCGGCGCGCTTCGATTTTCCGGCACCCTTTTTTGCAGCCCCGCTACGTTTAGCCTTTCCGGCAGCTTTTTTAGGGGCGCTCTCTTTCGCAGCCGTGCGCCGCGCCGCAGGCCGCGCTTCTGGCGGGCTCGTCAATCGCTCGGGCCGTATAAGCTCGGCGGTTCTGGACGTAACGGCTTCGGCCACTTCGCCCACGGCCTCTATGCCAGCGCCCGTGAAACCCAGCGTGCGGTCAATCGCTTCGCCTATGGTGCGGGCGGTTGACGATACGGCCTCCTGAAAAAGCTCGGTCACGTTGGGCTGCCCGTCGTCCTCAAAGCCCTTCTTGGTAGTCCTTCGCCCGCCCTTGTTGCGTAGCAGTGTAATCTGGCCCAGCAGGTGCTTCTTAATCTTCTCGCGTATCACACGCTCGCTGTTGTCCCGCTCGAACTGGTTCTGAAACGAATCGCAGAACTGCCCGTAGTCGCCTTCAAACTGTATGCACCAGTTCTTGCCGCTATGGGTCACGTTGGTTACGGTCGAGTCCAGTTGAAGGTCTAGGATGGCGTCGAGCGCCTCTCGCTTGATTGTCTCTGCGTCCATTAACCCTTTGGCCTTTCTTCAGCCTGCGCGTGCTGGCTGGCGAGATAGTTTTTGATTCTCTCTTTTATCAGGCTCTCTTCATAAGGGCCGCCAACGTACTCGCGGAAATCGTTGAAGAAAGGGGCGTGGCCGTCCGTGAATCTTATATACCAGGTGGTTGAGCCCATCAGTTGAGAAGCCTGCTCGACCTCGCAGGGCAAGCCAAGCTCGCGCGCAGCCTCCCGGGCCATGTTCTTTATAATCTCTGCGTCCAGCGTTGTCACCACTTCACTCTCACCTCTTCAGAATTTGATTCCGCACCGATTTTATCATCACTTGAGCCGCAAGGCGTCTTCAATAATTCAAGCCCGTCACAGGCTGAGTTTGCTTAGAAACGACAGGACGTGCCGGTTGAACTCTTCCGCCTTCTCCATGTTGGGAAGATGCGCCGCGCCCTTGATGACGACAGTTTCCGCGCCCTCGATTTTGTCACCCAGCACGCGCGCAGCCGCCAGAGTCTTAGGCGTGTCGAGGTCGCCCGCGACGATGAGCGCCGGAACGTTTATCTCCGCGAGACGGTTGATTGCGGCTGGCTCAAGCGGCTGCTCCGTACCTGAGCCCTGCGCCGCCGAGAGAGCTATACGATTCATCTCGCGGACGCGCTCGCGCAGGACAGAGTCAACCTCGTGCGGCTCGCGGTGCGGGCCGTCCACCCAGATTTGCAGCTCAAGCTCGTTGACGCGCTCAACGTCGCCAGCTTCGTCCGCACGCTCAAGCTCTGCAAGCTGTCGCGGCTGCTCGCCCTTGAACTCGAATCCACCGAGCGCGGAAGATACCAGCACAAGCGCACGCATCATGTACGGGTGCTCAAGCGTAAAATCCATGACGGTCTTTCCGCCCTGCGAGCAGCCGACCAGAATCGCGCGCTCGATTCCGAGGAAGCGCAGCAGCCCGTGCAGGTCTTCGTGATGAGAATAGCCGCCGCCTCCATCCGTGACTCGCGTGCGGCCAAAGCCGCGCCTGTCGTAGCGCACGACGCGGAAGCTGCGGGCAAAGACACGGAACTGCTCGTCCCACATGCGCGCGTCCGCTATGCCCGCGTGAACCAGCACGAGCGCGGGGCCTTCGCCCTCCAGCTCGTAATAAACTTGCGCGCCAGCGATTTCGGCAAACCCGGACTCTACGCTCAAACCTTCTCCCATTCCTCTTGCCGCCGGTTGAAGCTCTAAACTGTTTTTAGCTCTTTAATCGCCGCCATGTCTAAGAGCGTGGCGGTAAAGTAGTCGGTGCCGTTTCGTGCGTCGAATCTCGCGGCCAACTCGCGCGCACGCGCCTCGAACCAGTCCTTCAAGTCCGTAGTCCTGTACGAGCCTCCCGCGTCGTACAGTGGGAAGGTGCGCGCCATTTGCAGCGTCAGTGCAGTTTGTCCTGCGTCCTGTGCCGTCTCAAGAAAGAACCACGCTGCGCGGTAGAAGAGGAAGCGGTCGTAAGGATTCGTGTTCTCCTGCGTCCAGCGAAAGTGATTTTCAAGCAGCCGCGCCGCGCCCTTCAAATCATTGTAGAGCGAGAGGAAGATTAAATTGCCGCACAGGTATTCCAGCATGCTGCGGTCGCCCGCAATCATGGAATAGGCGCTCATGTGATACTGCCAAGCTTTCTCAGGCTGCCCCATGCGAAGAAGCGGGACGAGGAGCCTCACATAAGTTCTCTGCGGCACAGACCTGCATTTGTCTCTGCCTTCCAAAAGCGGCTCCGCAATCCTCAACGCCAGCTCGTCCTGCCCTAGATAGAGACGATAGCTTACCTTGTCGTCCGTCTCGCACGCGGCGCAGTCCGTCAAATCGTCTCTCTTGGCCTGCTCCGCTAGGTCGTAATACCTGAGCGCCTCGCGCCGGTTGCCGAAGAATCTTTCGGTGCGGTAGCGGTATTTGTAGACGGCGCGAAGCCCCCTGCCCGTCTGTTGGAAACGGCGCTCCATGTCGTCCAGCATCTCGTATATCTGCTCTTTGGAGATTTGCGGAAAGTCGCAGACGACGTTGACCATCCACTTGTAGCGCCAGAGGATTTTCCATTCCCAGAAATGTTCCGGGTCGCGGTCGTATTGCGCCAGACACCAGACGTATGCGACAAGCGCTTTCTCGGGCACGCCGCCGAAGTAAGCCGCCTCTATGAAAGAGTCTCGCGCGTCATACTGAAGCTTAACGTCGCCCGTGGTGTCGGCCAGCCTGACTGCCTCTTCGAGCATACTTATTCGCTCGTCGCCTTCCTCCATGTAGTAGGCGCGGTCAATCAGCTCTTTCACCTTTCCCTCAATATCCATGTAGCCGGCGCTCATTGCACGCCCCCCTCTATGATGTCCACCCCCCATTCGACCAGACCCAGCAGCCCTTCGTTCATCAGCTTCATCTCTTTGGAGGTCAGTGGCCTGTGGCCCAGCAGCAGCGACTGAACGTACAGCACCTGCACGGAGAGGCGCTGAAGGCGCTCGTCCTGCATCCGTGAGACTTTGTAGAAGAGCCGATTGCGGTAGTTGAAGCAGAGGTGTCCGTCCGACTGCTCCCTAGAGCTATCGTCCAGCCTGTCCAGCACGGAAGACCAGAAGGAGTCCGTCACCTCTTTGCTTATCTCTACGGAGCGATGAAAGCTCGCCTCGTTGCTTGCCGTATAAAGCGCCGGAACGTCTACGGGCGAAAACTTTCGCACCTCGACGGAGCACCTGAAGGGACGCAGTATCTCTTCGGCCGCCTCTAAGAACGGCACTATGTCGTCCTGCTCGTCCAGCGTCAAAAACTCGAAGTTGTGCGAAAGATTATTGGCGTCAACCTTTCGGAATACGACCTCGGGGAAGATGTCCTGAAACTTTAAGAGAAGCTGCGGGTCGTAAGCGTAAGCCGTGTTGATGACGCAGAGCGACTGCGAGGCGGCGACGCGCGCAATCTGCCGGAACTGATCCATGTCCGGCGCGTAATGTATAGTCTCGTGCTCCCTGCGATACTCCGTCAGCGTCATAGTCCCCATGTTTGTCTCGAAGGGAAGCCAGTTGACGAAGATGCGAAAGAACTCGTCGTCTTCGGCGGCGAGCGCCTTGATGGAGATGTAGTGAAGCGCAATCAGGTTCTTCAATCGTTGCGGCGAGCTTTCGGCCATCTCCATGAGATAGTTGCGAAGACAGCGCCCGAGCGCCTGTCGCGTAATCTGTAGCGCCTCGTCTTCGTAGAACGACTCGCGCGAGGCCGTCGGTCTGAGGTCGTTTGCGTTGACGACGCACTTGACGAAGAAGGCCCATTCCGGCAGCAATCCTTCGGCGTCTTCCGAGAGGAGCATGTTCTTAAGATAAACGCGGTGCGTCTTTCTGGACGCAAGGCTCATGGGCTGCGGCAGCACGAACGCCACGCCGCGCACGTCGCCCACGGACGAGTGCAGTGGAACGTAATCCAGAAAGTCTAGCCCGAAGGTCTTACGCCCGTAGTCCAGATAGGCGTTGCGCTCAAGCTCCGATGAGACGAACTCCTGCTTCCACGGCGGCTCTTCTTCATTGACGAGGGAAGCGCCCTGCGGCGTCGTCAAGGTTATGGGATGGGGAAGCAGGCTTCCGTAATGATGCGCGAGGCGCGCGACCTCTTCCGGCGTGAAGTATGATTCGCTGCCCGGCTTGCAGCGCAGCCGCACTTCCGTCCCGGCCTCCATCTCGTGCGCCACGCTCCGTATAGAATAGGTTCCGTCCGCGTAGCCGCGCCACTCCGTTGTCCCGCCCGCGCCCGTAGCCGAGCGCGTCAGCACTACAATCTCGTCGCTGACGACGAAGCACGAGAGCAGACCTATACCGAACTGGCCTATGTAGTCGGAGGTTGCGCCCGATAGCTCGTCGCGCTTTGAGGTCTGTCCGATGGTGGCAAGAAAGCGATGAATCTCTTCTTCGGTCAGACCTATGCCGTTGTCGCGGAAGATTAGCAGGCGGGGCTCGCTGCCTGCGGCCTCGGGCAACTCTATCCAGACACGCCCCGCGTGAGACGGCTCCGTGTGCGTGCGGGCCGTGATGGCGTCCACGGCGTTCTGTAAGAGCTCGCGTATGAAAACCTGCGGGCTGCTGTAGATGTGATTTGAGAGCAGGTCAATAATGCCGCCGAGGTTGACCTGAAATTTATATTCCATGATGGTTCACTTGCGGGATTAGCCTTTTGAGAAAGTGAGCGTTCCTTTTCATAGATACTGAAGAGTAAGCCTGATGCCTGACCATCATAGAAGTTTCTGACCTTCTGCGCCAGTTCACATACGCGCAAGCCGTCGAGAGCCACAAATGCGCCCCTTGCACTGGCGCGCGGCTCGTCCGAACAACTGCACGCCGAAGCTGAACGGCTGCACTTTGGAGCCCGCAACGCTGCGCGCGGCATCCTTAAAGATGCGCGGCGAGGTCTTAGGACTGCGCGGCAAATCTTTTGGCGTAAAAACGGATTCTCTGGCTCCGCTTTATCAGGCGTACTCGTCGGAGCCCTGCACCCAGATGAATGATTGAATGTCTATCATGTCGCGGGGCTTCAGGTCTTTGAGGTCTTGGCGGACAGTTTCTGCGAACTGTAGAAGGTTACTGTAGGTTTCCCATGAGGGGCGCGACTTATAGCGGAAGTCGAAGCCGTACTCGCGTGCGGCTTCTCGCGTGACCATGGGCTTGAGGAAGATGTGCGCGTCAGGCTGGGCCAGAAAGCCCCAGACCGTCACCATGGGCCATGTCAGCACGCGCGTCTGCCTGCGAGGCAGGGCCGCCACGGCTTCTATCCAACGGTTGAAGCGTTTCTCCGTGTTGCCGCCTCCGTGCAGAAAATCGTAAAGCCCCTCGGAAAAGGTGCGAGCGCCCTCTTCGGACTTGACGGCGTCGCGCAGCGCCATCTTCTCAAAGGAGAAGAGCATACTGTAACGAGTGCTTTGCTCGACTCGAACGGCGCGGTTGGCGGCTTCGTTGAACTCACCCGCGCGAATCAGCCTGCGAAACTCCGCTTGACCGAGCGACTCTTCCCAACGCTCGTGAGCTTCCCACTTGTAGCCGCGCTCCCAGTCCAGATAGGTCGCGTCTCTGAAGCCGCCCGGAAAGAGGCGCAGGAACTTGCTGCGGCATCGTAGCGCGGCTTCAGGGTCACGGGATGATTGGCTGCGGCCCTTCGACTCGTTGTTCTGTTTGGCGGCGCTCATTGACTCGTTTCTCCTCAGCGATAATCTATTCTCTCAGCCGTACGGCTGAACAGAGCTTACAGGAGAACGTCTGCGCCATAAATGTTACACGGTTATTCCGACTCTATGAATTTATAGAAACGCCCTATACGGTTTTCAGCAGCTCAAGGGCTTTCAGTATCCGCAGGACGCCGCGATTGACGTGCGCGCCGAGCGCTATCAAACCGATTACGACAATCGAATAGCTTCCGACCGTGGCAATCAGCAGCAGCAGGTGCAGCCGGTTGGAAAAATCCGCGGCGAGAATAAACGCGGCCAGAAACAGCGCCTCCCAAATTGCCGCTATGAAGAAGACAAGCTTGAAATTTCTCTCACTGCGCTCTATGTCCGCCAGCACTTTCCCTCTCACGTTATCCAGATTTGCTCCGTCTGACATAATGACCTCCGCCTCTTTCTCCACGCCGACTTATCCGGCGAGTTTGTAATAGATGACAAGCGCCATGACTATGAACTCAACGACGGCGAAGCAGATGATTGCCTGCCTGAATCGCCTGTTAAATTGTGCCGCCTCTTTTTGTAGGCCCGAATCAATCTTCTTCTCAGACATTTTGTATTCCTCCGTTACCTGCCAAACTCTCTGCGCAGCTTCTCCAGCCCGTACGCCAAGCGAGACTTGACCGTCCCCAGTGGAATGTCGAGCACCGCAGCCGTCTCTTCCAGCGACATCTCGTGCATGTAATAGAGCACTATCACGGCGCGGCTGGCGGGCGAGAGCTTTTCAATCATCTGCGGAAGCCGCTCCGCCAATTCAGGCTGGGCCGGCGCGGGCGCATCGGCTGCGACCATCTTCAGCGCGTCTTCGTCCGCCAGTTGCTCCGCGAGCGCGCGCTCCCGCTTGAGATGCCTGAACGCCTCTCTTGTGGCTATCCTGTAAGCCCACGAGCGAAAAGCCCGTGGCTCTCTCAGCCAGCGAAGCTTGCGATAGATACGCAGGAAGACTTCCTGAAGAATGTCTTCGGCCAGCGAAGCTTCCCTGACCAGACTCAGTACGTAGCGATAGAGCGGCCCCTGAATGTTTTTGAGCAGCGAGTCAAACGCCTCTTGGTCGCCGCTCTGGGCGCGCAGCACCCACCAACTCTCTCTCTCCGGTGTCGCCATCTCGCCCATCCGTACATTATGACCCGGACGCGCTCAAATAGGTTCGGATTCGACCGGGGAATTTTTCCGGCTTATGCTTTGCCGGTCATGATGGCGTTGAAGATGAAGGGGAAGGTGGCCCATGTCTGGGCGCGGTGCTGCGGGCGAAAGGCGAAGAGTATGACGCGGCCCTGTCCCATACGGACTTCCGCGAGAGCTATGCGGCCCGCTATGCGGCCTGCGCCGAGCAGCCAGCCCGAGCGCAGTAATCGCTCGGCCTCGCCGTAACGGGCTATGACTCGCACGCGCTGCTCCGTTGACGGGCGCTCGTTTGATAAGGAGACAAGCCGCTCCGCGTTGCTCAGCTCGAAGGCGGAGCTGTTGATGAAGTAAGCGTTCGTCCTGCTCTCCATGCCTCTTGCTAACGGGTGCGAGGCGTCAACGTCCAGTTGCAGTATAGAGCCGGGGCAGTAGAAGTCTGTGGCGGGCACGCCTTCAAGCACGTTGCGTAGGGGCAGGTTGAACTCTTTTATGGCAAGCTCGCTTGAGGCGTCAAAGCAGATGAGAGTGCCTCCCTCATTAACGAAGCCGCGTAAGCTCTCGATTCCAGCCCGCGTGATGCCGTCCGTGTACTCTGCCGGATAAGTGCCGGGCGCGTGGCCTTCCACTATCTCTCTGGCCTTCTGAGACGGCAGGACAATCACGTCGAAGCGAGCGCGCAAAGCTCCCCGCCGCACCTCCGCGTCCCGCAGCGTTTCGTAAGGCACGTTGAAATGGTCGAAAACGTATCGCGTCCAGCCTTCATCCATGTTCGCAGTCCAGCCGCGATAGAGCGCGAGCCGCACAGGGCGCGTAACCGGATTGGCTATAGGAGAGCGAGCGCCCGAAGACGCGGGCAGTCCGAGCCTGCGGCGCACCTCCGCTTCCTCGCGTACAAGCGATAGCAATCTTTCCTTGGGTACTTCTCTAATCTCCGTGACGGCGTAAGCCTCCACGTTCATCTGAAGGGGAAGCGTCCAGCCCGCCACGTCGTATGGGCGCTCGACTTCGCCCCTTCCCGTGCGCCTGTCCGGGTACGCCTGCGGCTCAAAGAGGGCGCGGACGTTTGCGCGCGCGGGCTGTTGCAGGTAGACGAGGTAGCTTCCGGCAGGGACTTCCTGCGTGCGCTGCTTCTCTGTGATTGCAACTTCAAAGGCCGCTTCCGCGCGGTCGGCGGCGGACGTGCGCCTGAGAGCCTGCGTGCCGAAGCTTACGTGCAGCTCCCTTTCCAGTTGATGAACCTCCACACCCTGCGCCACGAGCGTAGAGACCATCTTCGCCACGTTCTCGTCGCGCCCCTGTCCGGCGGGTATCAGGTAGGCTACAGGCTCATGCTCCCTGATGGGCGCTTTCACGCTCTCCTGATTGAGATTGTAGAAGTTTCGCAGATAGTCAGTGCGATATTTGGCGGCCATGGAGAGAACCGCGCGGCTCGCAACCAGCTCCATCTGCATTATGTCTCGCGGTCGCCACAGGCCGCCGGGCCACGGAGAAGGGAAGTTCGTCGCGGCCTGAAGCGCGGAAGGCATCCCGCGCGATGTCGAGCGCTGTAGCTGCTCACGCGTCACGGTCACGGGCGTCATCAATCGCGCGCTGGCCGCTTCCGTCAGGATGCCTATGGAGTTGTGATAGTAGGGGGCCGTGCGAAAGCCTCCGTGCCACCATGTATCGTAGACCGCGTTGGTAATCACTCCCTGAGCGCCGAGCGCCTGTAGGTCTGCGGCTATCTTGTGGCCCAGCAAGCCCACCTGCCGCAGTAGCAGGGGCGCTATGATTGGGTTCGCTGG
The DNA here is from genome assembly GCA_036389255.1 of Pyrinomonadaceae bacterium. Classification (GTDB taxonomy): domain Bacteria; phylum Acidobacteriota; class Blastocatellia; order Pyrinomonadales; family Pyrinomonadaceae; genus JACVRN01. The sequence goes on along the minus strand of DASVQI010000038.1, from coordinate 260,505 downwards.
GTCGTAAAAGGGCGGGACGAAGAAGCGCGAGGCGTTGATGCCCTGCTGGTGCACGTCGTAGATAATCTGCGGGAACCACTGCTTCCAGAAAAGCTGCGTGACGAGGCGCGTCTCCTTCAGATTCAGCATGAACCAGTCGCGGTTGTTATCGTGGCCCGCGTACGGGTGATAGAGTTCCGGCGGCGACTTTCCCTCGAACGGTGTGCCTAAGGTGCGGCGATACCAGTCTGCTATGAGCTGTACGCCGTCCGGGTTGGGCGAAGGTATCAGAAGAAGGATTGTGTTCTGTAGAATCTCGCGCGTCTCTTCATCTTCGGCGCTCGCAAGCTCGTAGGCCAACTGCATGGACATCTGCGAGGCCACTATCTCGTCCGAGTGAATCGAGCATGAAATAGCTACGACAGTCTTGCCTTTTTGAATGAGCGCGTCGCGCTCGGCTTCATTCCGAACCGTGCGCGGGTCTGCGAGCCTGCCCTGAATCTCTTTATATTTATCTAAATCGCGTATATTCTCTGGCGCGCTGATGAACGCCGCGATGAGGGGGCGGCCTCCCGTGCTTTCGCCCAGATTGCGCACGAGCAGCCGGTCGCTGGCGGCATCCAGCCGAGTGAAGTACGCGGTTATCTCTTTCCAGTCGGCTATGGTGCGGTCTGTGCCGGGCACAAAGCCGAGCGCGCTCTGCGGCGTAGGGATTGACGGATTGTTTGCGGCCGGCGAAGCCGCACGCGGACTTTGAGATTGCGCACGCGCGCTTTCATGAGAGAATAACAGGCAGCTTAAGATGATAGAGACAAATAGAGCGTAAGAATGGCGACGCATTCTGAAAACCCTTCGAGCGATTTAATGGAGTCCAATGATGCAAGCGCAAAGAGCCTGCGTGAGGCAGAGTCTAGCACAGGTGCGGGCGGGCGTCTTGCCGGGCGGCTTCTCTACTGGTGGTCGCTGTTTGTAGCCTCCATGCTGCTGCTGGTGCTTGGGCCGCCGGTGCTGTTCGTGTCATGGCTTGCGCGCCACAAGGAATGGGTCTACCCGTGGGCCAGATGGGGAGGCCGCCAGTGGCTGCGCTTGAGCGGCGCGCGTGTAGTCGTGCGCGGGCGCGAGCATCTTGACCCAAAGCAATCTTACGTCTTCGTGATTAATCACCGCTCGTATCTGGACACGGCCACGGCCTTCTGTTATCTGAGGCGGCGCATAGGACTGCTGGCCAAGAAGGAGCTGCTGAAGGTTCCGATTCTAGGCTACGGGATGGGATTCGTGAATATCATGGCGATTGACCGCAGCAACCGCGAGCGGGCCATAGAGACTGTGCAGGCGGCCACGGAGCGGCTGCGCTCCGGCGTCTCCTTCGCGGTCTTCGCGGAAGGCACGCGCGCCCGGCCGGGCCAGTTCCTGCCATTCAAGAAGGGAGCCTTCTACATGGCCAAAGACGCGGGCGTCCCGGTCGTGCCCGTTGCCATGAAGAATACGGACGTGTTGATGGGAAAGGGAACCGGCGTTGCGCGCCCCGGCACAATAGAGATGGTGATACTTGAGCCGATTCCGACCGAAGCTCTTAATACGGACGAAGACGTGGAGCAGTTGATAGAAAAAGCCCACTCGCGCATAGCCGAAGAGCTTTACGCCCGGCCCTGAAACTATAGAGGTCTGTTTATTCCCTGACGGTGACTGAGTCTGGAATCATCTCGGGCGCGGGCGGCTTCTCGAAATTTGTGAAGCGCACGCGCATGCGCAGGTGAACGGGCCGCCCGTTCGGCAAGACCAGCGTGTCGTCCGCATAAGTCAGGCTGGGGAACCAGTAGCCCCCGTCCATCTGCTCTCTGTAAGTCTCGAAGGTCGGAAAGCGTTGCTTGCCCTCGGGAACTCCCTTGCCTTTGGCTTTAACCAACTGCATATCCTTGTCGTCTATCCAGATGCGGCCATGAAAGAACCGCTCCAGCGATTTCTTAGCGTCCGGCATCACCTTGGGCTGAACGTCGAAGACGTAAGTGTCCAGCTCGTCCACGCGCTCGCGTCCGACGTAAGTGAAATTGTAGCGGTCAATCTTTTCCGCTTCGACAGCGAAAATCTCTATCGTGTTCAGGTCTTCAAGGTCTGCCGGTGAGATGGGCAGCGTGGGGATGGGAAAGGTTATGACCTTCTCGCGCTGCTTGCCCTGCGAGTCGAAGGTCAGGAAAGAGGTGCGATGATATTCGCCTGTGACCTGCCCGCCCATGCCTATGCTCTGGATTATCGCATCCCGCTTGAAGCCGTAGCCGGAGAGCACGCGGCGAAACTCCATCTCCTTGGCGCGAAACGCGGCCAGAACGCGCTCGCCGTCTGCGGCCTGAGGCTTTTGTGTCTGGGCCGAAATCCCTCTGAAGCGCGCGTCGGATAGAAGACAGAGCGCAATTACTGCGAGTGTGAAGCAGAGTAATCGTTTCATAAGAGTTTGAAAAATCTCTGGTTGAAGTTGCTGTCGGGCCGGGGTGAGCGCTGGCTTCTGCCTTAGGACTTGGAGACGATGGGCCGACTTGGCCGCGACAGATGTTGATTCCGGCTACATCTTGCCAGAACTGGCCCGCCCGCGTCCACTATTCGGAAAGCTTTTACGATAATCCGTAGGGAGATTTGTGCTATACTCGCGGATAGCTTTTGGATCGCCCGATTCCTTTCGCGCTTAAAATATAGTTCCCATGCCTCGCTAACTGTATGAGCCGGACTTTTACTAACGAGACTGCCTCGACAGACACCCTCGTCCTTGCGGCGCGGTCGGTGGAGCGCGGCGACCTGCTGGGCGCTCAGAAGCTGCTGCTGGATTTAATCAAGGAAAGCGTGGAAGGCGCGACCAGCGAGCGGCAAGTTCTGGCGCGCACGCTCCTAACGGAAGTTTACGAAGGTCTGGGGCAATACGCTGAAGCGGGCGAGATTCTTTCCGTCTACAACGTTCACGCGCTTGAGCTTTACCCCCCGCACCTGCGCGGCATAATCCTTCTGGCCTTCGGCTCTCAAGCCTACTGGCACAACGATTTTTCCCGCTCCGTCACGCTCCTGAACCGTTCGCGCGAATGCCTTGAGCCGACAGGCGACGTAGCCAATCTGGCCCGCGCTCATCACTGTCTGGGAAGAACCTACTGGGCGCTGGACGAGATTCATCTGGCCCGGGAGCATTACGAACTGAGCATAGAGTGGGGCAGGCGCGCCCGCGTAGACCGCGCTCTGGCCATCACCTACATGAATCTGGGCATAGTCGCGCGCCACGAAGGCGACTTGGACGAAGCGGGCATGTGTTACCGCCGCGCTCTGCGGCTCTTGAGAAACACCACGGACGATGTCACACGCGCGCGGCTACAGAACAACCTCTGCGTGATGCATCATTATCAGGGGAACTTCTACGAGGCGGCCAACGCCGCGCACCGCGCCCTTGAGCATCTGGCCGGGCATCATAACGACCTGCTGCTCGGCATGATTCACAACAACATGGCCCTGTCGGCGCTTCACACGGGCGAGTGGGCAAAGGCTGAGAGCTTCGTGCAGAGGGCGCTGGGGATTGCGCGCGAGGCGGAAGACCGCCTGAGCGAAGGGCGCTACACGGAGACGCTCGGCACACTGCGCGGCCATCAGGGAAGGGTACACGAGGCGAACGAACTGCTGCGCGGGGCGCTTGAGCTTTCAAAAGAGGTCGCAAGCAAAAAGGATGAGACGACGGCCCTGCTTTCTCTGGCTAGGCTCTGGCTCATGGCGCGCAACACTCATCTGGCCCTGACCTACGCCAGAAAGGCCAGAGACCTTGCGCGCGAGATAAATGATGAAAGATTCGCTTCCGAAGCTGCGCTGCTGATGGTGGAAGGCTATCGCCGCAGCGACAAGTGGATGCCTGCGGAGGACTGGCTGCGAATCGCTCAGGAAGAGCTTGAGAATCTGCCTTATCCATATCTGGACGCAATCCTACAGCGCAACATGGCCAGCTTCATCTCACGACGGCGCGACCCTTCGCGCGGCGAGCGACTTTACCGGCAGACGGAAGAGGCTTTCCGCTCCATGAACGCCGCTTATCAGGCGGCGCTCACAATCTTCGAGCACGGCGAGAGCCTTGCCCGTCGCGGCGAACACCCGGCCGCGCGCGAGCGCTTCACAGAGGCCGCGCGGCAGTTCACGGAGCTCGGCGCAAGCCTAGACGCCACTAGGGCCGAGGAAGAGGCGCGTCACGCAGCCGAGCGCATGGACGCGTGGCAGATAGCACCAGCGCCTTCCATCAACCTTATTCCGCCGGAAGTGGCCCCGCTCATCATGCAGATTCTGGATGCTGCGTCGGGGCGAGAGCGGCTGCTGCGCGAGCTGATGTTCGCCGCCAAGAATGCTCTGGCGGCGCGCGGCGCGGCTGTCTTCGCGGCGGACGACGACGGCCATCTTTACGCACAGGCTACGATTGATTTGGACGAGAAGGCGCGTGCGCAGGCGGTGGCTTCGGCTGCGCGCCATCTGGAAGCCAAGGAAAGCTCTGCGGCGAGCGCCCGCACGGAGCCGGTCGTCTCGCGCGAGGCTCCGGCCGTCACATCTTCCTCTATCGCGGACGACCTTTGCCGCACGCTCGCGCCGAGGCGTAACGGCGGCGCTTTCGTGCTTTATCTCAAACAGCCCGCGCCTCTAACGGAGCGCCGTGCCGAAACTCTGGATGCGCTAGTGGGAATTGCGCGTCTTGCGCTTCAGATGCTCGACCTCAAGACCGACATAAGGCGCGTGCGCCCGCTCAACGCGGCGACGGCTCTGCCTCTGGCCTCCGGCCTCTTCCCCGGCATCATCGCCACCAGCTTTGCCATGCGGGACGTGCTGGCGCGCATGGAGCGGCTGAAGGATTCGGACGCGACCGTGCTGGTGCTGGGAGAATCAGGGACGGGCAAAGAGCTGATTGCGCGCTCTCTGCACGAAGAGAGCCCGCGCAGGGACAAAATCTTCCTGCCCTTTAATTGCTCGGCTGCGCCCAGAGAGCTTGTCGAAAGCCAGCTCTTCGGCCACAAGCGCGGCACCTTTACGGGAGCCGTCAACGACCAGCGCGGCATCATTCGCGCGGCTGAAGGCGGCACGCTCTTTCTGGACGAGATAGGCGACCTCGCGCTGGATGCCCAGCCGAAACTCCTTAGGTTCCTGCAAGGCGGCGAGATTATGCCTCTGGGCGAAGCTCCCAGAAAGGTGAACGTGCGCGTGATTGCCGCCACCAACCGCGATTTGGAAGAGGATGTTCGTCAGGGGCTCTTCCGCGAAGACCTCTTCTACCGCCTGAACACCTTCGTCATAAAAGTGCCGCCGCTCAGAGAGCGCCCGGAAGACATTCCGCTACTGGCCTCTTACTATTTCGAGGACGCCTGCCGCCGACACAACCGCCAACTCGTAGGCATCACTCCCGAAGCCATGCTCTACCTTGCTCATTACCAGTGGCCGGGCAACGTGCGCCAGCTCCGCAGCGAGATTGAGCGCGTAGTCGTTTTCGCGGAAGACGGGCAGGCCGTAGGCGCTGAGCTGCTCTCGCCGGAGATTCTGCGCGCGACCTCCACGACTTCGCCCGTCCGCTTCCAGCTCGATTTCTCCAAGCCCATCAACTTCAAAGAGATAATGATGGACGTGGAGCGACAGTTGCTAACCGAAGCCCTTGCGCGCCAGAGCGGCAACGCCACGCGCGCCGCAGAGATGCTGGGCCTGCGCCGCCAGACCTTCACTTACAAGCTGCGCCGCTTTGATATAGAGCATCCGGGCATGGACGGCGCGGACGATGATTGAGCCCAGAGGATTCTGTCACCGCGAGCCGCAAAATTTTTTGCACCTTCAGGTAAAATCTCTGTCACTGCCTCTAACACTTCATAAGTAGTCGGTTTAATCCCTCCCGTCTTGCACTTCCGCCCGTAGTCGGCAGGCAAAAAAACTGTCGCTCCTGCGATTTCTCCCTCAAGCTGGAAAGCTCTGAAAAGCCCGCTTTTGTTGGCATTCGCCTGCGCTCGGGCCGCTTCAACGCGCGTGGCACGAGCCTTGTTAATGTAAGGGACAGCGAGACGGACGATTCCTCCACACGACCGCCTCGCCGATAGACTTGAATATAAAAAGGAAATTGAGAGGGGATTAGAGAATGCGCAGCACGAAGAGGTTTTTAGCAACCATAGTACTTACCCTTGCGGTCGGCCTTTACGCGCCGGCGGCCTTTGCCCAAGGGACAGCAGAGTCGCCCGGCGTTGTGAGCGGCTCGGCTGAGGGAACCGCAGAGTCGCCGGGTTATCAGGGCACGGCAGAGTCGCCGGGCTACATGACGACGGCTTTAATATACCTGAGCGTGATTGTTTAAGCCCTCTTTGCAGAAGAGAGATTAGCCGAAAGTCAGTTCCCTCGCTTCTGATGTTCGAGCTGTACAAACAGGAGAACCAATGAGAGACAGAGTGGAAACACTGGCTGATTGGAGAACCGACACGACACGGTTACGTTCCTCATATCGGCGGCTGGCGGCCTCCCGCCTTCCCGTGAATCTCTACAGCGCGCGAGCACAATCGCAGCGTAGGGCGGCAGTTTTGCTGCACGGGATTGATGGGGCAAGCTCGTGGGAGGAGCTTGACGGCCAAGAGCTAGCCGATGACATGCGCGGCGACCGCACGTCAGTCCTACTGGGCGGGACTACGGGCGGCGTCGCGCTCCCTTTCAAGACAGGGCTCATTGCCGCAGCAGGCACGGGCACGCTTTTTCTGACCAACATAGAGAAGCTGCCTGAGCGCGCGCGCCACGTGCTCTGTCGAATGATAGAGACGGGACGCTATACGCCCGTGGGCGACCCCTTCCCGCGTCCCGTCAACTGCCGTCTGATAGTCGCCACGCGCCAGCCACTTTCTATGATGGCGCGCGGCTTCGAAGTGGGGTGGGAGGTGGCCGACGCGCTTGGCCACATAAGCCTGCGCGCGGAGACGGTCATACGCGCGCTGGCGGCCGAAGAGGCTTTTAACAAACATCCCGGCACGCTCGCGGCGGCCAGTTAGCTCTACAGGGAAAGAAAAAAGGACGCACGGCGCTCTCACCGGAGGCCGTGCGTCCTTATGCTTACGTGCCGGAGCGGATTTTACTTTTAACCCACGAACTCTACTTCGACCTGACGCGGGATGATGCCGCGCTCGTAGCCTTCTGCCAGTAATCGTCGTACGGCTTCGCGCCCGCGCTCTGTGTAATCGAGCGTCAGTTCGTTGACCCACATGCCTACGAAGCGGTCTGCCAGCTCAGTATCCATGTCGCGGGCGAACTGCATGGCGTAGGCAAGAGCCTCCTGCCTGTGCTCTAGCGAGTAACGAATGCTGTCGCGCAGGCAGCGCGAAACCTTCTGCATCAAATCCGGCCCAAGCTCTCGCCGTATGGCGTTACCGCCCATAGGGAGCGGCAAGCCCCCTGTGCGCTCGTGCCACCACTCGCCAAGGTCAATCACCTTGTGAAGCCCAAGCTTCCGGTAGAATAGCTGGCCTTCGTGTATCAGCAGCCCTGCGCCGGCGCGCCCCTCCTGCACCGCCTCGATTATCCGGTCAAAAGGGACTACTTCGTATTCGAATGACGGATTGAAAATCCTGAGCGCGAGAAATGCGCTCGTCAGCGTGCCGGGAACGGCCACCTTAATCTTTGATAAGTCTTCGGCGGCGATGGGCTCGCGCGCCACTACTATGGGGCCGTAGTTGTCGCCTATGGAAGCGCCGTGCGGCAGGAGCGCGTATTTGTCCGAGATGTAGGCGTAGGCGTGAAAGCTTACGGCCGTGACATCGTAGGTGCCGCGCATCGCCTCTTCATTCAGCGTCTGAATGTCTTTGAGGACGTGCGTAAAGCGCAGGTCGCCTGTGTCCAGCAAGTCGTTCGCCAGTGCGTAGAACATAAAGGCGTCGTCCGAATCCGGCGAATGCGCGACAGAAATGGTTCTTGTTTCAGTTGCAATAGACATAATGGAAAAGTGATGAGTGACGAGAGACAAGCTGGAAAGGCTTCTCTCCCGTGACCGCCTTATGGCTCAGACCGTGGTCGGCTCTCGCTCTATTCTGTTATAAACCGTGTCGCGCTCTACGGCCTCGAATCCGGCCTCTTCCACGAGCGCTACTATCTCCTGCTTGGTCATCCTGACTTCCTGATTGGCCTCTACGGAGTAGCTTTCCGAAAGCTCGCCGCCATCGGTGATGGTTCCGTCCAAGTCGTTTGCGCCGAAGTGCAGGGCGACCTGCGAGAGCCGCTTGCCGAGCATCACCCAGTAGGCTTTGATGTGCGGGAAGTTGTCCAGCATCAGCCGCGAGACGGCAATGGTTTTAAGGCTGTCAACGCCCGACGGCCCCGGCAGATGCGCCAGCTTTGTGTTCTCAGGATAGAAGGCCAGAGGGATAAAGCACTGGAAGCCGCCGGACTTGTCCTGCTGCTCCCTTAACCTTAGAAAATGGTCTACGCGGTCTTCAGTGCTTTCTATGTGGCCGTAGAGCATGGTGGCGTTCGTCTTGAGGCCCGCCGCGTGGACTTTGCCGGAAAGCTCCAGCCAGCGCTCTGCGTCGCACTTGTGCGCACAGAGCATGGAGCGCGTGGGCTCTCTGAAGATTTCCGCGCCGCCGCCCGGACAGGAATCCATCCCGGCCTCTTTCAACTCGCCAATCACATCCTCGTCCTTCATCTTGTAGAAGCGCGCGAAGTGGTCAAGCTCTACCATCGTGAAGGCTTTGAGATGAAGCTGCGGGTAGTGTCGCTTCAGTGACGAGAGCAAGTCCGTGTAGTAGCTCCAAGGCAGCTTTGTGTTCAGCCCGCCGACGATGTGAAGCTCCGTGGCCCCTTCCCTGACGGCTTCGCCCGCGATGCGCAGGGACTCTTCTATGTTGTGCGTGTAGGCGTCCGGCGCTGTAGGCTTGCGATAGAAGCCGCAGAACTTGCAATCAACGTAACAGACGTTAGTAGGGTTGAAATGGCGATTGACGTTGAAATAGGTCGTGCGCCCGTGCAGCCGCCTGCGTACGTGGTCGGCCAGCTTAGCCAGCGCGGGAAGGTCGTCCGTCCCGTAAAGCGTCAGGCCGTCTTCAAAGCTCAATCGTTCGCTGCGCTCAACCTTGTGCGCGGTTCTGTTCAGATTATCGTCGTGTGAAAATTTCATAGTGTTTTGAGTTCAGGGCCTAAGTCTCAAGCTCCAAGTTAAGTTTGTCAAATCTCAGGCCACGGGTTTAATGCTCACGTAGGCTCTCAGGGCGTTTGCCTTTGGCGCGGGACTCGGAGCCTGCGACTTGGAGCTTAAAAAGATGGCCCCGCCGAAAGTAATAAAGAGTATCACGCTCACGAAAGCATTCGTTGTGAAGAAGGCCGCGTTGAGGCGGCTGAGGTCGTTTGCTCTTACCAGCGTGTGCTGGTAAATCAGCAGCGCTCCCGTCGCTATGACGCCCGCGAGCGCCAGCGCCCCGAGTTGCGTCGTCAGATACAGCCCCAGAAGAGCCGCAAAAGCTCCCGCATGAAGGAGACGCGAAATCCATAGCGCCCGCCCTATGCCGAAGCGGCGAGGAATCGAATGCAGTCCTTCGCGGCGGTCGAACTCGTAATCCTGACACGCGTACAGAACGTCGAAGCCGGCCGTCCACAACAGCACAACCGTCGAAAGAAGAAGCGGCGCTGGCTCGTCAATCGAGCCGCGCACGGCTATCCACGCCCCGGTCGGCGCAATGCAGAGACACCACCCCAGCACCAGATGCGAAAGCGAAGTCCAGCGCTTCGTGTAAGAGTAAAGGATGATGCTGGCGAGGGCCACGGGCGAAAGCAGGAGCGTCAGACGATTGAGCATGGCTGAGGCCAGCAGGAAAAGCGCCGCCGACGCTACAGTGAAAGCCCAGACGAAGCCAACGGAGAGCGCGCCCGCAGGAATCGCCCGCCCGCTCGTGCGAGGGTTGCGCGCATCAATCTCCCGGTCGGCTATGCGGTTGAAGGCCATAGCGCAGGAGCGTGCGCCGACCATCGCCACAGTAATCCAGACCAGCTGCCACACCGCCGGAATCCCGCGCGCAGCGAGCAACGCCCCGAGCAGCGCGAACGGCAGCGCGAAGAGCGTGTGCTCTATCTTAATCATCTCCAGCGTCGTGCGTATGTTTCGTGCGACCGGTTGCATGAGAATAAAAAGTAACGGCTCCTGACTCTGAAGGATAGACTCCGATGAAGTGAAAGGCAAAAGCCGAGCCAGCCCTTGCCAGCCCTTTTACTCCTGAAAAGCTGCGCTTTCGTCACCGGCGTTTTGCAAATCGCCATTCCGCAGCGCGCGCCGCTTGCACTCTGCCAACCAAACAAAACCGCGTAGAGTCATTAGTGACAGGCGACGAGCGGAAGATTCTAGCTTGTAGCCGGTCGCTTGTCACTTCGGCCACTACTCTGTAGGAGCGCGTAGGCTTCGATGCTAGAATGCCCGTGTTGCTCAAGATTAATCATATAACGGAATTCCACGGATGGATTTAAGGGAGATAGAGAAGCTTTTACGCGCGTATAGGGGCGGCGAGCTGGATGAAAGCGAAGCTGCGCGCCTCATCAACGAGCTGCATTACGAGGACATAGGCTACGCGCGCGTAGACCATGCGCGGGCGCACAGGCAGGGCTTCCCCGAAGTTGTCTTCGGCGCGGGCAAGACGCGCGAGCAGGTTCTGGGGATAGTCGAGAGCCTAGCGCGCCGCTCTCCGAACATACTCGTCACGCGCACCGACGCCGACACCTTCGGAGATGTACGCAACATCGTCACGGACGCCGAGTGGCACGAGACGGCCAGACTGATACGCATACAGCGCGACCGCACGGAGCGCGGCGTTGGCCCAATAGCCGTCGTCACTGCTGGCACGAGCGACATCCCCGTGGCGGAGGAGGCCGCGCTGACGGCGGAGGCCATGGGCAACCGCGTGCATAGAATCTGGGACGCGGGCGTGGCGGGCATACATAGGATTCTGGCCGAGCGTGAGCTGCTCAGACGCGCGCGTGTCCTCATAGTCGCGGCCGGGATGGAGGGAGCGCTGCCTTCCGTAGTCGGCGGATTGGTCAGCGTTCCTGTCGTGGCCGTTCCCACCAGCATAGGCTACGGCGCATCGTTCGGCGGGGTCGCGGCGCTTCTGGGGATGCTCAACTCCTGCTCCTCGAACGTGACGGTCGTCAACATAGACAACGGCTTCGGCGCGGGCTTCGTCGCCGCTCTGATTAATCGCAGGTGGGAAGCGGCAGCCGAAGAGAGAGAGGCGAGCGACGCCGCTCAAACGAGCGCTATATGAACAACACTGCACGGCCACGGACAGGCCGCAAGCCCTCGCGCATTCAATCGAGCGCATCTCTCCTCTTGCTGGTTTCACTGCTGACGGCGCTCGCGCCCTTTCTGTCAGGCTGCGCGCATCGCAAGCCAAATCTTGAGCGCATCTTCGCTGCCGCCAGAGAGCAGACGGGCAAGCGGCCCGTGATTATCATTCCGGGGATACTCGGAACCGAGCTTGTTAATTCCGAGACGGGCGAGAAGGTCTGGCCCTCTATTTTTCGTTCCTCAAATGACGGTCTTGAGCTTCCCATGCAGGGCGACATAGCCGGGAGCAGCGACAAGCTTGTTCCGAAGAAGATAGTCACCACGCTGCGCCTCTCGCGGCTGGTGCCGGAAGTCTACATCTATCACAACCTGCTCGGAGCGCTGAAAAACTATGGCGGGTACAGGGAAGGCGATTGGGACAATCCGGGCGCGAACGGCGACCGGGATACCTTCTACGTCTTCGCCTACGACTGGCGGCGCGACAACGTGGAGACGGCGCGGCTGCTGATTCGCAGGATAGAAGAGTTGAAGCGCAGGCTCGGTCGCGCAGACCTGCGCTTCAACATCATAGCCCATTCCATGGGCGGTCTTATCGCGCGTTATGCCGCAAGATTCGGTGACGCGGATTTGCCCGAAGACGGTAGGCCGATTAAGCCTACATGGGCGGGCGCGTCCAGCATCAGCAAGATTTTCATGTTCGGCACGCCGAACGAAGGCTCGGCCGACGCCTTCGCAACGCTGCTCGAAGGATACTCGTTGACGGAAGGCTTGCGCCGCCGCCTGTACCTGCTCAACACGCTCTCGCGCGAGGCGGCCATCACAGCGCCTTCCATTTTTCAGCTAATGCCGCACGGCGAGACTGCGCGCTTCCTTGACGAGAACCTTCAACCTTTAAAGATTGATATTTACGACCCCGAAGTCTGGCGGCGCTACAATTGGTCACCGTACGCGGACGAGAATTTCCGCAAACGCTTCATGCGCGACGATGAAAAGTACGCGCGCTCGAATCGCGGGCAGTCGCAGGACTTGGAGGCATACTTCCGAGCCGTTTTAAATCGAGCGAGACGCTTTCACGAAGCGCTGGATGCAGAGGCTGACGGCACAACGCCCGTCGCTCTCTTCGCCTTCGGCGGCGATTGCGAGGAGACTCTGAACGCGCCCGTCATACTGCGTGACGAGAAGCGTAATCGCTGGATTACGCTGACAGAGCCGCGCTCGTACCGCACCAGCGCGGGGCAGCGCATGACCGAAAAAGAGGTGACACTGGCCATGTATTCGCCCGGCGACGGTCGAGTGACGCGCCGCTCGCTTCTGGCCGAGACACTCGCCGCGAGCCGACGCACAGGCTCACTCTTCAATGCCGGGCTGCCCATCACCTACGCGGTCTTCTCCTGCGACCTGCACGGCGACATACAGAACAACCTGACCCTACAGGACAACGCGCTCACCGCGCTTGTAAATGAAGCAACAAAATAGGGGATAGGGGATAGGGGATGGGGATTAGGGGATGGAGAAAGAAAATCCGCTTCTCTTTCTTTTACTATCCCCTAACCCCCATCCCCTATCCCCTATCCCCCATTCAAGGATTGATGACGTTGTAGAGCTTGTCGGCCCAGTCGGAGTCGGAGGTTCTGAGGATGTTGTACTGCGCTATGGCGGAGTCGCGGTCGCCTATCTTGATGAAGGCGCGTCCCAGATTGTAACGGGCTCGCTCCAAAGCCGGGTCTATATTGATGGCTTGATTTAGAGCCTCCACGGCATCGCTCGCGCGGTTCATCTCAATGTAGGTTTCTCCGAGGTAATTGTAGACTTTGGCGTCCGTGGGCTTCAGCACCTTCAACTGCTCTAAAGCTCCCAGCGCCTCGCCGTAGCGCTTCATGCGAAAGTACGCGAGCGCGAGCCTCTCGTAGGCGCTGGCGTGGTCTGGGCGGAGTCCCACCGCCCGGCGCAGCGATTGAATCTCGTCCTGCGTCTGATTCAGTTTGCTGTAAGCAAGCGCGAGCGCGTAGTGGCTGTCCGCGTTGTACGGCTCAAGCCGAATGGCCTGACGGTATGCGTCCACGGCCTCCTTGAATTGCCCGAGCGCATAGTAGCTCGCGCCCATGTTGCTGTAGGTAGCGGGCCATTCCGGCCTCAACCGGGTCACCTGCTTTGAAGCCCTCAGGCTGTCAGCGTGTCGCCCCAGCATCCCGTAGCAGAAGCCTGTCTGATACCATGCTTCGGCATAATCCGGGTCTGCGTCCGCAGCCTTTTCAAAGTAGGGAAGAGCGCGCGCGTAGTCGTCTCGCGCCAGAAAACCCAGGCCCTGCATGTAGAAGCGCTCGGCGCTCGCGCGTTTATTGCGGCGTGTGCCGGTGACAGTGTCCGCGAGCGTCGTCAGTTGAGTCGGGCGAAGCTGCGCTATGCGGTCGCCGGGGATGGCGAAGTTGAGGCTCTGGCCTTCGGATACCTGAAGCGTTGCGACGCCTATCACTTGTCCCAGCATGTTGACTACGGGACTGCCGGACGAGCCGGGTGAAATCGGCGCGGTGATTTGAATGATGCGGCCGAAGTTCGGAATGTCGCGCACGGCTGAGACAATGCCGTTAGAGACGGAGCCTTCCAGTCCGAAGGGATTGCCTATGACGACTACGGACTCGCCTTCCTGCGGTGTGGTGCGCACGACTTCAAGCGGCACGACCAGACCGGGCGGCACGTCCGCTTGAAGGAGCGCGATGTCTCCCTCTCCGTCCACGGCCAGCACGCCGCGTACCGAATAAACGTTGCCGTTCGCCAGATGAATCTCGGCCCGGTACGCGCCCTCTATGACGTGCCGGTTGGTGATGACCCTGTCGGGCGAGACGAAAAAGCCGCTTCCTCGCGCCAGCTTCTCGCCGCGACTGTTAAAGGTTTCGATGGCTACGGCCGACGGCTTGATGCGCCTGACAAGCTCCGGCAGACTCTCGCCCTGCGCCAGCGCGACGGACGCGCCAGCCGCGAGCATCAGGAGCAAAGCTGTGAGCTTGAGACGCTTCATCTGACTTCAGTCGCCGGGAACGTGAGTTATCGTGCCTTCAAATGCCTCCAAGCGGCGGTTATAACGAATCTCCCACTTGTCCAGAGAGCCGCCACGGCCCCTGTAATCAATCTCGTACTTCCAGTAGCCCTGTCCCGCAGGCTTTTGGCCGAAAAGGTAGTCGGGCCAGTAGAGAACATTGCGCCAGTGGCTCTCGCCTTGAGAAATCTGGACGTTGACAGGGTACTGTATGACCCTGTCTTTTGATTCGCTATATCCGATGAGCGTTGTAGGAAGACCCATGCAGGCCAGCGCATCAAAGAGCGCGAACTCCTGAGCGCGCCCGTCACCATTATAATCTTTGAGCAGCATAATGACAGGCACGCCCTCCTTCTGTCCCGGCCTCAGCCCCGTCACGGTGTAATAGCCGTTATGGATTTTATACGGAATATCGAATGAGTCCTCGTCATCGTAGTAGTCGGGGATAATCTGAAGGGTGTTGATGACGCGGCGCGTCCTAGTATCAACGAGCGAGACACGCAGGGGGCCGCTATAGTAATGGCCGCGCGTCTCCTCCGGGCAGGTGTAAGGCTCGTCGGGCGTGTCGCGCGGGTTCCTCTTCGGATTGACCATCCACATTACGAGCGCGCGGTTCGCGTGAGCCTTTGAAGGAATCGCTCGCGTCTCTATGATGCGAGCGCCCGATGGTAACTTGTACTTCTGGCTCAGGGCCTGAGCCGGAAAGAGCAGCAGCAGAAACAGAAGTGATAAGAGAGTTTTCATCTTCATACGGTTTGAGATGAGCGGCGCTCGGCTCTCGCGCCGGTACTCAGAGCCCGGCGAGCGCGAGGCTCTGTATGCGGCTCACTATCTCGCTGAAACGCACATCCTCGGACTTCTTCGTGCGGCGCTCGAAAAGCTCCACCACGTCGCCCGTTATCTTCCTTCCAATCGTGATTCGGTACGGGATGCCAATCAGGTCGGCGTCCTTGAATTTGACGCCCGCGCGCTCGTCCCTGTCGTCAAGCAGCACGTCGAGTCCCGCCAGTTGCAGGGATTTATACAGTCGCTCTCCGGCCTCCAGCATCTCCGGCTGCTTGATGTTCGTCACCGTCACCACGCAGTCGAATGGCGCAATCGTCTTGGGCCAGATGATGCCTTCGTGGTCGTGATGAAGCTCAATCGCGGAGGCCATGATTCGCTCAATGCCTATGCCGTAGCTTCCCATGACGACCGGCACCTCCTTGCCTTCCTGATTTAGCACAGTGGCGCTCATGGCCTCGGAATATTTCGTGCCGAGCTTGAAGATGTGTCCTATCTCAAGCGCCTTTGAGACTTCGATAGTGCCGGACTCGCACTGCGGGCAGCCTTCGCCGGAAGAGACAACTCGCAGGTCTACCCACTGGTCAACCGGGATGTCACGCGAGAGGGAGACGCCCCGCAGGTGAAAGTCGTCGCGGTTTGCGCCCGTAGTCATGTTGCGCCTGCCGCGCAGCGCGTTATCGGCAAGGATGCGAATCTCCTGTCCTGCGGCACGCGCCTTCTGCTTAGCGCCGAAGCCGCCGAGGCTTCCGGGCTGCGCGCCCAAAAGGTTGAAAATCTCTTCGGGATGAGCGGGCCGAACCTCTGCGCCGTGAAGCGCGTCCGAGAGCTTTGTCTCGTGCAACTGGTGGTCGCCCCTGAGAAGCGCCAGCACGAACATCTGGCCGAAGCTCGCTTCAACTACATAGACGAGCGTCTTTATCTGCTGGTCTGCCGCCGCGCCGCCGGGAAATTTTTCGAGCGCCTCTATGGTGCGGACATCGGGCGTGGGAAACTCAACGGGCTCGGTGAGCCCTATGCCGTCCTTTATCTCAGGAAGCCGCGAAGCAGCCTTCTCAAGATTAGCGGCGTAGTCGCAGGCGGAGCAGGTCGCAATCATGTCTTCGCCCGCCTCGGTTTTAACCATGAACTCGCTCGAAGCCGAGCCGCCCATGGCGCCCGAAGACGCCGCTACGATTGTGTACTTCAGGCCGCAACGGTCGAAGATGCGCCGGTATGCTTCGCGCTGGTTCTGGAACGAGCGGTCTAGCCCGGCTTGGTCTATGTCGAACGAGTAGGCGTCCTTCATCAGAAATTGACGCACTCTGAGCAGCCCCGACTTCGGGCGGGGCTCGTCTCGGAACTTCACCTGAATCTGATACCAGACCTGCGGCAGTTGTTTATAGGAACGAAACTCGCCACGGGCGATGGCCGTAAAGACCTCTTCGTGCGTCATGCCCAAACAGAGGTCTGCGCCCTTCCGGTCTTTGAGGCGAAACATGTTGTCGCCCATCACGGCCCAGCGCCCCGTCTCTTCCCAGATTTCGCGCGGGTTCAGCGCGGGCAGATAAAACTCCTGCCCGCCTATGCGGTTCATCTCTTCGCGCACAATCTGCTCTATCTTGTAGATGACGCGCTGCGCCAGAGGCAGGTACGAGTAGATGCCTGCGGCGAGTTGCCGTATAAGACCGGCGCGCAGCAGCAGCCTGTGCGAGACGACCTCCGCGTCCGCAGGGTCTTCACGAAGCGTAGGGATGAAAAATTGCGACCATCGCATAGGGGATTTCTGTTTGACCGAGACTCCTTCCAAACAGCGCTCTCTCATATTCTCGCGCAACGACAGAAAGAAGGCAAAAGGCTGGGATGGCAGATGATAAAAGAAAGACCGATGGATTTTCTTTCATCATCCCGAAAACCCTATCCCTATTTTTCCTTTTGCCTTCTTCTGATGTACCATCGGCATTTGAATCTCGCTTTGTTACTTTCCGCCGGAGCACCGAATCAGATGAAGATTGCTCTTGCCAGCGACCACGCGGGCTACAGGGAGAAGGAGAGGCTCAAGCCTCTGCTCAATGACCTTGGCCTTGAGGTGGAAGACCTGGGCACAGTTTCCGAAGAATCCGTGGATTATCCTGACTACGCCCGGCGCGTTGCAGAGCGTGTTGCGCGGGGCGAAGCAGAGCAGGGCATACTGGTTTGCGGCTCCGGGACGGGCATGGCCATCAGCGCCAACAAGGTCGCTGGCGTGCGCGCCGCCGTAGCTTGGTCTGAAGAGGTCGCAAGGCTCGCGCGACAGCACAACGACGCAAACGTGCTGGCGCTGGGCGCTCGCACCACCCCGCCCGAAGAGATTCCCAAAATCGTCCGCGCATGGTTCGAAACCCGTTTTGAGGCAGGACGCCACGCCGCACGCGTAAAGAAGATAGCTGAGATGGAAAAACAGTCTATAGAGTCCTGAGAGTCTGGAGAGTCTAGAGAGTCAAGAAGCGTTCTTCTCTATAGACTCTCTAGACTCTCAGGACTCTATAGACTTCTTTGGAGGAGAGATGAACAGACTTTTCAATGCGCCGCTCTCGGAAGTTGACCCTTTGATTGGAGGTGCGATTGATGACGAGGTGCGTCGCCAGTCGGGAGGGCTCGAGTTGATAGCTTCGGAGAATTTCGTGAGCGAGGCAGTGCTGGAGGCCATGGGCTCGGTCTTTACCAACAAGTACGCCGAAGGCTATCCGAAGAAGCGCTATTACGGCGGCTGCGAGTTCGCGGACGTGGTGGAGCAGGCGGCCATTGACCGCGCCAAAGAACTGTTCGGCGCAGACCATGCCAACGTCCAGCCGCACTCGGGCGCGCAGGCCAACATGGCCGTCTACATGGCCGCCATCTCTTACGGCGACCAAATCCTCGGCATGAACCTCTCGCACGGAGGCCACCTGACGCACGGGCATCCACTGAACTTCTCCGGCATCAGCTACAAGGTGGCTGACTACGGCGTCTCGCGCGAGACGGAGCAGATTGATTACGACGAGCTGCAACGCCTTGCGGAAGAGCATAAACCGAAGCTCATTGTCTGCGGCGCTTCCGCCTACCCGCGAACGATTGACTTCGCGCGCATAGGAGAGATTGCGCGAAGCATCGGCGCTCGGATGTTCGCGGACATAGCGCACATAGCTGGCCCCATCGCGGCGGGTCTTCATCCTTCGCCCGTGCCGCGCGCCGATTACGTCACCACGACAACGCACAAGACTCTGCGCGGCCCTCGCGGCGGCCTCATACTGTGCAAAGAAGAGCACGCAACGGAAGTCAACAAAAAGCTTTTCCCGGGCGTGCAGGGCGGCCCGCTCGTTCACATCATCGCGGCGAAGGCAGTGGCCTTCGGTGAAGCTTTGCGCGAGGATTTCAAAGGCTACCAGCAGAGAGTTCTGGCAAACGCCAAGGCGCTCGCCGCAGAGTTGCAGGCGCAGGGGCTGAGGATAGTTTCGGGCGGCACGGACAACCACCTGCTGCTCGTGGATGTCTTCATGGACGGCAAAGGCATCACGGGCAAGGACGCGGAGAAGGCTCTGGACGCGGCGCACATCACCGTCAACAAGAACACGATTCCGTTTGACACCAACAAGCCGTTCGTCACTTCCGGCATAAGGATTGGCACGCCCGCTCTGACGACTCGCGGGATGGGCGAAGATGAGATGAGAAAGGTCGGCGGGCTCATAGCAGAGATTCTTCACGACCCGCAGTCCGAAGAGGTGCGGCGCAAAGTTCAGCAGGGCGTCTCGGAGCTGACGGCGCAATTTCCGCTCTATCCTCATCGCTTGAGACAGAGGCCGGAACAGGAAGCCATGGGCGCTGATTAACCTGATATGGAAGAGATTTTCGGGCGCGACGGTTTAATTGCGCGCTCTCATCCAGAGTACGAGTATCGCCCCGGCCAGATTCAGATGGCCGAAGCCGTGCTGCGCGCCTTTCATGAGAAGCACCATCTGATTGTAGAAGCGGGCACGGGCACGGGAAAGACGCTTGCCTATCTTGTGCCCGCGATTGCCGCCGCCGTCTCGCGCGGCCAGCGCGTCATCATCTCCACCGGCACGAAAAATCTGCAAGAGCAGTTGATGGAGAAAGACATACCCTTTCTTCAACGGGTGCTGCCGGGTAAGTTCACGGCCGCCTACATGAAGGGGCGCAGCAACTACGCCTGCCTGCAACGCATCAAGCGTGCGGAAAATTCGCCCGTGCTGGAGGGCCTTGAAGAGCTTGATTACTTCGATGAGGTGAAGCGCTGGGTCAGGGACTCGCAGACGGGCGACCGCGCCGAGCTGACGGAGCTTCCCGAAAATCTGCCCTTCTGGCGGCACATAGACGCCCGCAGCGAAACCTGCCTCGGACAGAAGTGTCCCGAATACGACGCCTGCTTTATCACGCGCATGCGCCAGCGCGCGACGGACGCCGACATAGTCATAGTCAATCATCATCTCTTCTTCGCAGACCTCAGTTTGCGCGGCGGCGAGTACGGGCAGGTGCTGCCCGATTACTCCGCAGTCATCTTTGACGAAGCGCATCAGATTGAAGACGTGGCTGCGGAATATTTCGGCGCGCAGGTTTCCAGCTATCAGATAGAAGACCTCGTGCGTGACCTTCAACTGCTGCCCGTCACGAGCGTAGAGGCCAACCGGGAGTTGACGAAGACAGCAGGCCGCGTCATTCGCTTTGCCGAAAATTTCTGGATGGGCTTCCGCGAAGGGCGCGGCGAAGAAGGCGGTAGATTTCCTATCTTGCCGGGCACGTTCGCCAGAAAGAATCGCGCGGGAGAGGTTGAGGCGACGGCGCTCGGAGACGCTTATCTGGGGTTGGACGGCGCGCTTGAGCGTATGGAGACGACGCTCGATGCCTTGCGAGACGCTCCGCCCGAAGTCGAGAATCTTGTCCGGCGCATACGACAGCTTCGCTTCGACCTGCAATTCATAGTCGCAGGCGACGACCATCATTTCGTCTACTGGCTTGAGCGCAGGGGGCGCGGCGCGTTCCTTCGCGCTTCGCCTATAGACGTCTCTGGACTCTTACAGGACAAGCTGTTCGAGCGAGTGGAGACGGCCGTGCTTACCTCCGCTACGCTAGCGAGCGCCGGAAGCTTCTCTTTCATACGCGAGCGGCTCGGAATGACGGAGACGGAAGAGCTGGTCGCGCCGTCGGGCTACGATTTCGAGAATCAGGTGGTGCTTTATCTGCCCCGCAGGCTCTCAGACCCGCGCTCCCCGCAGTGGATTGACGAAGCCGCCGCAGAGGTCGTCAAGATACTCAACGCCACGAGCGGCCGCGCCTTCGTGCTCTCCACGAGCTTCGCGGGGATGAACGCGCTCTATGAAAGAGTCTCTCGTCAGGTGGATTTCCCATGCTTTATACAGGGGAGCGCGGCGAAGGCCGGATTGCTTGAAAAGTTTAGACAGACGCCGAACGCGGTGCTCTTCGCAACTTCCAGCTTCTGGCAGGGAGTTGACGTGCGCGGCGAGCAGCTCTCCTGCGTCATAATTGACAAGCTGCCTTTCGCCGTGCCGTCCGACCCGGTGGTGGCCGCGCGCCAGCGATTTATAGACGAGCAGGGCGGGACAAGTTTTTACGAGTACAGCGTGCCTCAGGCAATCATCAGCTTGAAACAGGGGCTCGGTCGCCTGATTCGCAGCGCGACCGACAGAGGCGTGCTGGCCGTGCTTGACCCGCGCCTGCGGACTAAAGCCTACGGGCGGCTCTTTCTTGAAAGCCTGCCGCCGTGCCGCGTGACTTCTGACATAGACGAGGTTGCGAGCGTGTTTGAGCCGACGCGTGTGTCGGTGCGATAATCCCTGCCATGCCAGCTTTATCAACAACTGCTTTCAGGAGAGACGAAAATGAGTGAGGACAGAGAAGACAACACCATCTACAAAGTAGTGGTAAATCACGAAGAGCAGTATTCAATCTGGCCCGCCGATAGAGAGAACGCTCTGGGCTGGAACGACGCGGGAAAGAGTGGAACAAAGCAGGAGTGTCTGGACTACATCAAGGAAGTGTGGACGGACATGAGGCCGCTCAGCCTGCGCAGGAAGATGGAGCAGGCCGCGCAGTCAGAGGGAAATGAGCCGGGCAGTTGAGACGGGTCGTACACAGGAAGAAATCTTTTTAAAGTCGGGTTTGAAGACGAATGAGCGGAATGTTTGAAGTGATGATAGAGCGCAACTTTTCGAGCGCCCACCAGTTGCGCGGCTATCGCGGCAAGTGCGAGAACCTTCACGGGCACAACTACAAGATTGAGATTTACGCGCGCGGGCGCGAGCTTAACAACATAGGCTTGCTGGTTGATTTCGTGGAGCTGAAACAGGCCGCCGACGAGATAGTGCAGTTCTTAGACCACAAGAACATCAACGAGCTGCCGCCCTTTGACGAAGAGTTGAATCCCTCGGCTGAAAACCTTGCGCGCTTCATACTCGAGCGCGTAGCCTCGCACGTACGCGACGAGCGCGTCGAAATCTACAAGGTGCGCTGTTTCGAGACTCCGACCAGCGTCGCCACCTACCAGCTAATCTAATGCAGAAGGCAGAAGAAAACGGTTCATCTCTTCATTGAATCAATGAAGAGATGAACCGCTGAATCAATTCTTCTTTACTTCCGGCCTGCTTTTAGATTGTCCATTCGTCGTTGGCTATTGCGACCAGATACCACTCGCTGCCTATCTTCTCGAAGACAAGGTAGAGTGCCTGCCAGTCCATAGCTCCGCCCTCTGGGCCCGTGATGCCTTCGTGGCCGTAGGTGACTATGATTGAGCGCGGGTACACTTCAAGCAGGTTGTCTATGGTGTTCCCGCTATACCGTCGCGCAGGGTTATAGTCGGGCTCCCTGTCGCTCAGCAAATCCTGCCTGTAGACGAACGCGCTCAGATACTCGCGGAAGGTCATGACTATATGATTGCCTGAGCCGTCAGCTTCGCCCCAGACAAGCCTTCGCCCGTTCCTGTAAAGGCTGACAAGCTGCCCCGGCCTCAAGACCCTGGTGGTCTTGGTGTCAACATACACGTAGGGCGAGAACCGCAAGCCCCGCCGTGGATGAACGAAGCCAGAAAGCTTGCGCATGTCCCTGTTCTTGAGCGCGAGCATTATCTGCCTGCCCTTTGCCTCCGTGAGCCTCTTGGCCTCGGCGGGCGAGAGGGTGTAGCGCGGAGCGCCGTCGGAAGTGTCCTGAGCCGCAGCCTTCTGTGCAAAGAGGGCCGAGACAAGGAGCGCGGCCAAGAGAATCGCAAACTGTTTTCGCATTTAGTCTTCTCAGATGGTAGGTGAATCTTTGACCACGCCGACCAGATACCACTCGCTGCCCAGCTTCTCGAAGACCAGCCAGAGCGTGTCCCAGCCTCTCTCGTCCGGGTCTGGGCTGGGCTCGTAATACTCCACGACTATCGCGCGAGGGTAAAAGTCCAGAACGTTCGGTATCGTATTGCTGCGCTTGTGCTGCGTGTTGTAGCTGACGCGGGTGGCCTTCAGGTAATCGTGCTCGTAGACGTACTTGCTCAAATATTCCCTTGCGGTCATACGCATGCGCGTGCCCGCTTCGTCCAACGTGAACCAGACGGAGCGCGGGTCGCGCACGGCTAAATTCCTGACCTGCCTGCGGCTCAGCCATTTGTCTTCGCGGTCAACCCACGCGTAGGTGGAAAAGCGCACGCCGCGACTGGGATGAACTAAGTCGGAGAGCCTTCGCATGTCCCTGTTCTTGATGGCCAGCAGTACCTCTGTGGCTCTCGGCGTGATGATGGCTTTGGCACGCGCCGCAGGGATTCTGTATCTGGAAGTGTCCGGTGTGTACTGGTAATCATCTTCCTGCGCGAATGCTACCGGGGCCGAGGTTGATAGAGTCGTCTGGAAGATGGCTGCGGCCACGAGCGCGGCTGCGGCTAGCTTACGCATAAAGCTTCACTCTCCTTTACAAACCGTTGTTGTTTAAGGCTGCTGTTCTTCCTTTTCAGTCCTGCGTTTCTCCCAAGTCGCTTTGGCCGTCTCGTCCGTGATGCGAAGCGTCGGGCTGCCCGCGACCATCGTGACGGCTAGCTGAAAGTCGCCGCAGGTCAGTTGCTGGCCGCGACCCTTTGTCTCCCATCCGGCCGGAAGCTTGAGAGACTGCGTCACGGCGCGCACGATTTCATCAATCGTCTTCAACTTGAAAGTGTCGTTGTAGCCAATCCAGACCGAGAAGAGCTTGTCGTCCAGAAAGTCCAGCGAGACTGTCCTGACGCCTTGAAAGGCCGCCTTGTTTATCTTCGGGTTGAAGTCCGGCGAGAAGCTGGTCTTCGACAGCCCCAACTCGTCCGTTTTACCCATCTCAAGCGACGGAACGACCGTCTTGACTTGCTCAAGCGTCATGCCCGGCCACAATCCCTTTAGCTCGGCCACCTGCGAAAACTGCTCTGTGGTGAGCGAGCATTTTGCGCCCGCCTGTGCCTCAGCGAGCGTGGACGATGTGAAGATAAAGATGATGATGAGAGATGCTCTGATAAAGCTCATTTCGGTTGTTCCGTTTCTAATTGAGCGTCCTCCGTCGTGACGACGCGTTTCATTCTGACGAAGCTTGTGCCGCGAGCGGTCTTCTGCTCACCGCCCTCTGTCTCAAACTGTAGAGTGAGATAAAACCCGACCGCGTCCGTGCGCGCGTTGCACCAGAGAAGCGTGGCCCCTTGCCGCGCAATGTGCGCTATACATCGCAGCAGCACCGCGCGACCGTAGCCGCGACGCTGCATCTCAGGCAGAGTCACCATTCCTCGCAGCCGCCAGCCTAGCGGCTCATCCTCGCCCGGCGGCGGCTGGTGCAGGATGGTTGCAACCGTCACCAGCTCGCCGTACTCGAAAGCGCCCATGTGCAGCGACTCCGGGTCATAATCAAGCTCGTAGACGGACGCTTCGAACGGCAGGCCCGGCCTGAGTATAGCAGCTCTCAATCGCTGGGCCTCTTCGGCGCTGATGCGGCGAATCTCCATAAGGCGTCTCGCGTCTCTAGCTCCCCCGTCTACGGCTTGAGCGGACATCTCGGAAGCATGTTAAGATAGTTGTCGAACCAAAGAAAGTGCAATGTTCAGTGGGAAGAGCTTTTTAACCGGCTCCTCCCGTAACTCTTCAGCCGTGAGGATGCCGCCAAGACATGAGCCATGATAGACCTTTTAATCGCTTCGTATTGATTGTGCTGGACAGCCTTGGGATGGGCGAGATGCCGGACGCCGCCAGTTGGGGAGACGCGGGCTCCGACACGCTCGGCCACATACTGGAATCGCGCGCGGTTCATCTGCCGAACCTTCAGCGACTGGGCCTCGGCAACATTCGCCCTTTGAAGAACGTCCCGCCCGCAGAGAGCCCGCGCGGCTCATTCGGTCGCTGCGCGCTTCGCTCGAATGGCAAGGACACGACCACGGGCCATTGGGAGATGGCGGGCATCATACTGGAGCGAGCTTTCCCCACCTACCCGGAAGGATTTCCGCCGCGCATCATAGACGAGTTCGTGCGGCGTACGGGCGTGCCCGGCATACTCGGGAACGTCCCGGCTTCAGGGACAGAGATTATCAAGGAGCTTGGCGAAGAACACGTCAAGACAGGCAAGCCCATTGTCTACACCTCGGCCGATTCCGTCTTTCAGATTGCGGCTCACGAGCAGGTTATCCCGGTGCCCAAGCTCTACGAAATCTGCGAGACTGCGCGCTCTCTACTGAAGGGCGAGGATGAAGTTGGCCGCGTCATAGCGCGTCCCTTCGAAGGCGAGCCGGGCGCTTTCCGGCGCACGGAGAACCGTCACGATTACGCCGTGCCGCCTCCGCGCGAAAACCTTCTCGTCACGCTGTCGGAAGCAGGTCTGGACGTAGTCTGTATTGGAAAAGTCTCTTCCATCTACGACGCAGTGGGCGTCACGGAAGACCTCTCGGCCAAGAACAACGACCAATCTATTGACCAGACCGTTCGCGCCCTAGCGGGCGACACGCGCGGGCTCATCTTCTCGAACCTAGTGGACTTCGACATGCTTTACGGACACCGCCGGGACACGGAAGGCTATGCGCGAGCCCTTGAGCATTTCGATTCCCGCCTGCCAGAGATAGAAGGCGCGATGAAAGAGGGCGATGTCTTCATCATCACGGCCGACCACGGCAACGACCCGACGCGTCCGGGCTCAGACCACACGCGCGAGTACGCGCCGCTCGTCGTCTACGGCCCCGCCGCGCGCGCCGGAGTGAATCTCGGAACACGCGACTCGCTCTCCGACATAGGCCAGACCATAGTGGAAAACTTCGGCCTGAAGCTGAACGCCGGAGAAAGCTTTCTTAAGGAATTGATTCAATGATTCATTGAGTCAATTCTCTTTCTATCTAACTTCTTCCGGGTTTCGCAGGACGGCTATGTAGGGAAGATTGCGGTAGCGCTCCGCGAAGTCCAGCCCGTAGCCTACGACGAAGGCGTCCGGTATCTTGAATCCCAGATAATTTATCTCGACTTCGCGCTCGCGCCGCTCGAACTTGTCCAGCAGCGCCACGAGCTTGACCGAGTTCGCGCCGCGAGAGCGCAGGTTGGCCATAAGGTAAGAGAGCGTGATTCCCGTATCAACTATGTCTTCGACGACCAAAATGTCGCGCCCTTCAATCGGGACATCCAAATCTTTTGTGATACGCACCTCGCCGGATGTGCGCGTGGCCGCTCCGTAGCTTGAGATGCCCATGAACTCTACGCCCAGCCGCAGGTCTGTGGCCCGCATCAGGTCGCTGATAAAGATGCAAGCGCCCTTGAGCACGCCTATCATCAGAGGGTTTCGTCCGGCGTATTCGCGCGAGATTTCCGCGCCCAGCTCCGCGATGCGCGTTTGAATCTGTTCGACGCTGAAAAGCGGCTCAAGGTTTGGATGAGAAAATTCGGATGTGGTCGGTGCGGAAGAAGTAGCCAAAAGAGTTGCCTCCAGAAAGTTAAAGTTCACCTGCGGCCTTCAGGCGGCCTAGCCGTCAAGCGCAGCTTTCATCGTCCGCCGCTTGAGCGCCGGTTCGATACGGCCCGCGCGCCCCGATTACAGGCCGAGCGCCATTGCAACAGAAGCCCGTGGTGCGACATACTATTGAAGCTCTCCTTAGAGGTCAATGCTGAAAGAGAAAGAGTCACGACGAGGGGCCGGAATTGCGCGAGGCCGTGGCCTCGCATAGACGTTGCTTCTCGATTACGTTCGTTTAAGAGGAAACATGATAAGACTGTCAATTCGCTTAACTTGCACGGCGCTTGCGGCTCTCTGCCTCTATCTGCCGCACGCGGGCAGCGCGAGCGCTCAGCAGCAGGGCAATCAGGCTAAGCCCACAGCTTCTACGACCGCCCCGGCGGGCGCGCAAACCTCCGATGTCTCTTCGTCCCCGGACGTTCGCGGGCGCGCCTCCGAGAATGTGATTGACTCAAGCCTCAGCAATGACCCTGAGCTGCAAAAGATTATTGCGCCTTACAAGACAAGGGTTGACGAACTGAGCACGCCCATAGGAAAGCTCGCGGGCGACCTGAAAAAGACGGGCGCGGGCGGAGGCTCGCTCGGCAACTTCGTGTCGGATGCCATGCGCGCTATCGCGGGGAAGCGGCTGGGCAAGCCCGTCGTGCTCGCCGTCGTCAACACGAGCGGGCTGCGCAAAAATTCCATTGCGGCCGGTAGCATCAGCACTGCGGACATCTTTGAGCTTCTACCGTTTGAGAACGCGCTCATCACGCTTGAATTGACGGGCGAGCAGTTGCGCCGCTTCATGGAGATGAACGTTCAGCGAAACAACGCGCAATCGGGCGCGCGTATCGTCTACCACGACAACAAGGAGAAGAAACAGAACGAGCTGGTCAGCATCAAGCTGGGGGCTCCCGGCGCTGAGCAGGAGATAGACCCCAAGGCCACATACACCATCGTCACGATTGATTATCTGGTGAAGCGCGGCGGCGAATACAGCGTGCTGAAGGAAGGGACGAGCCTGCGCCCTCTGGGCCTGACTATACGCGACGCGCTGATTGAATACGTGAAGGCGGAGACGGCTGCCGGACGAAGCATCAGTGCCGGTCTGGACGGGCGGTTCAAGGCTGACGAAAACGCAGGCAGTGCGGAGGAAGGTAAGCAATGATAACGCGACGTAAATTTTTAGGGGCAACACTTGCCGGCGCGTCCCTGCCTCTGGCCTTCTCAAGGCTTCTGCCAGCAGCTTCCGGCTTCTCCCTTCTTCCGCCTGCGCGCTCGTGGGACGAATTGGCAGAGCCTCTGCTCGAAGCCAAAGACGGCGAGACTCTCATCACCACTCTCAACACGAACGACCTGCACTCGCAGATTGACCCACTGCCTGCCAACGACCGCAACGCGGGCAAAGGCGGCATGGCGCGCATGGCCACGCTGGTCAAACGAGTTCGCAAGGAGAACCCGAACACGCTCGTACTCTTCGCGGGCGATGCTTTTCAGGGAACGCCCTACTTCAATCTGTACGGCGGCGAAGTCGAGTTCAAAACCATGTCGGCCGTGGGGTTCGACGTGGCCGTGCTAGGCAATCACGATTTCGACAACGGCATAGAGGGACTTGCGAAAGTCATCCCTTACGCAAAGTTCGATATAGTGGCGACCAACTATGACGTGCGCGGAACTATTATTGAAAAGCACGTCAAGCCTTACGTCGTCCGACAGTTCGGCGGCGTGCGCGTCGGAGTCTTCGGCCTAGGCATAAAGCTGGAAGGGCTGAACCCGCCCGAAAGCTTCGCCGGGCTGAAGTACCTAGACCCGGTGAAGACCGCCCGCAGCGCCGTAGAGCTTCTTCGCACGCGGGAGAAATGCAACATGGTCGTCTGCTGCTCGCACCTCGGATATTATCCGGAGCCCAAGGACGGCGACCTTGGAGACACGCAGGTAGTCGCGCAGGTTGACGGCATAGACTTTATAGCAAGCGGCCACACGCACACTTTTATGCAGAAGCCTGCGCTCGCGCGCCAGCCTTCGGGCCGCGATACCGTCATCTTTCAGGTCGGCAAGAGCGGCATCTACGTTGGCCGCGTGGACTTCACCGTCAAGGCAAATAGCGTCACGGCCTCAGCCGGAAGACTGCTTGATTTACGCGACGCTTCGCTGGCATAAAAACTACTCAGTAGTCAGCAATCAGCTACCGGCGAAAAGCTGTCGGCTGACTGCCGGTTACTGATTGCCGATTACCATTATGGCATCTGACGATTCAACACGAGACAGGGTACGCGCTCTGGTGCGCGATGTGCTGGCCAACGCGCTCCCCGCAGAAGAGGGCAGTGGCGCATCTTCAACAGCTTCCGTTTCTTCTTCCAGACCCGCAGAGACTACTGCGCCCACTCAGAGCCGCTTCGTCAACGTTGTGCCGGAAGAGCCCGCTTCGCAAAGGGGCGCGCCGGAGTTTGCGCGTGACGAATCGTCCAAGATGGTGATTACGGAAGACGACGTGCGAGGGCTGGAAGACGGCGCGCGGCTGCGCGTCGCGGAAGGCGCGCGATTGACGCCCTTAGCGGCAGACATAGTACGCGAGCGGCGCATAGAGCTTGTGCGGCGGACTCCACGGCGCGGCTCGCGCGAGCGTAAAGTTATAGCCGTTGGCGCAGACCACGGCGGCTTTCCCATGAAGGAAGAGCTAAAGGCTTTGCTGGCCGAGCTTGGACACAGGGTTCACGACTTCGGCACCAATTCCGAAGACGCCGTTGATTATCCGGACTTCGCTCACGCGGTCGCCCGCGCAGTCTCGGACGGGCAGGCCGATGTAGGCATCATCATTGACGGCGCGGGCGTGGGCTCCTGTATGACCGCCAACAAGGTGCCGGGCGTGCGCGCCGCCGCCTGTTACTCCGTGGCCGTGGCGAAAAACTCGCGCGAGCACAACGACGCCAACGTGCTCACGCTTGGCAGCAAGACCATCACGAGCGCGGAGATGCGCGAGATTGTCTCGGCATGGCTCTCCACGGAAATCAGCGAAGACCGCCACCGCAAACGCGTCGCCAAGATAGTTGCGGTCGAGCGACAGTACAGTTCTTGACGAGCGCGGGCCGGATGCGCTTTCATTCGCGCCCGGAGGAGTTTTTGAGACAATGGCCTATTCACAGAACGGCGAGCTTGATAGTCTGGTAGAGCAGATTACCGACGTTATCGTCGCGCGCTTGAACGGCGACTCGGACGGGCAGGCCGCTTACTGCGGCTGCGCGAGCGAGTGCTTCAATCGCTGCCCGCAGCGCATGCACAGGATTGTGGACGCGGGCGCGGCGCGCATAGGGCTCGTGCTGGGACAGACCGCTTCTGCGCGCGACTGGGCCAGCCTCATAGACCACACGCTGCTCAAGCCCGAAGCCACCGAAGACGACATACGCCGCCTCTGCGAAGAGGCCGCGCGCTTTCACTTCGCCTCCGTCTGCGTCAATCCTACGTGGGTGCGCTCCGCCGCCTGTAACCTGCGCGGCTCGGGCGTCCCCGTCTGCACCGTCATAGGCTTTCCGCTCGGCGCAACTCTGCCGGACGTGAAAGCCTACGAAGCGCGGCGCGCAATCTATGACGGGGCGCGGGAGGTGGATATGGTGATTAACATAGGCGCGCTCAGGAGCGGCGACGACTGCGCCGTGGAGCATGACATTCGCGCCGTCGTGGAAGCCGCGCACGAGTATGAAGTCACCTGCAAGGTGATTATAGAGACGGCGCTGCTGACGGACGAAGAGAAGGTGCGCGCCTGTCTCGCCGCCAAGAGCGCCGGGGCCGATTTCGTCAAGACCTCGACCGGCTTCGCCAAGGGCGGCGCGACCGTCGCAGACATAGCCTTGATGCGGCAGGTAGTAGGCGCTGACTTGGGCGTCAAAGCCTCTGGCGGAGTCAAGGGGCTGGCTGACGCACGCGCTTTGGTCGAAGCCGGAGCCACCCGCATAGGCGCGAGCGTGGGCGTCAAAATCGCGCAGGAAGCCGCAGGAGCAAAACCCACCGCCACCGCCGCAGCTTATTGATTCAATTAATCAATTCCTTAGAATCCCCACCTGCGCATACGCGCAAGCGTTCTCTGCGTTACTATGTAGCCAGTCCGGCGATTGGCTTTCCAGGCGGGCTGTACGGGCCGGAGCCGTTTGCCGCGAGCGGCTGGTGCAAGCCATTTGAAGGGTTCGGAAGAGTACGGGCGCTCCCAATGTCCGCCTCCTCAAGCCACCCTCCAAACGGATTCGCAACAGTCCCGCGACAAAGCGCTCCTTTCAATACAGCCCGCCTGGAAAACCAATCGCCGGATGATGAAAAGCAGGGACGAAAGAGAAATGAAAGATTGATTCATCTCTTTATTGAATCAATGAAACGATGAAACGATGAGTCAATCGCTCGTCCCTTCCTTTCAGAACCTGTAGCCTATCCCGGCGCTGAACTGGAAACTGGAGCGAGTCTCGCCGGGTAAAGTTATAGGCGAGACGACCACCGTGTTGTTCGGCCCCGCCGCGAAACCTTGGAATGTCGTCTCGCCTACTCGCATCAGTGTCACTCCGGCATCAAAGCGCGTGACGAGGCGGCGCGAGGGATAGAACTCAAGCACGCCGCCGAGGTCAATGGCCGGATGCGTCAGCCTTCGCGGGCGAAATTCCGATTCGGGAAAGATGCTCCCCGCAGGCGGCGGCCCCGTTATGACTACGTCACCGAAGCCGCGCGTAAAGCTAATAAAGCCCGGACGCGCCTTGCCGAAGATGCCAAAGTTTCGGAAGCGCTTGCCGGCCTTGACGCCGAACAGTCCTTGTGTGACGCGACCATTATTTCTGTTGCCGGAGATGATGCCGTTGTCGTTCGGAAAGTAGTTCAGCTCTGCTTCGAGCGCTATGTTGTCATTGAAGTTGAAAGTAAACCTCGCGCCCGCTCCCGGCTGCGTATGCTCGGGCTCAAAGGTGATTGAAGAGAACTGAGCGCCTATCTCGTAACGTGTGGCCTTTGATTTCTCCGGCTCGCCCTGTGCGCTCGCATCAATTTGATAGAAAGATAAGAGCAAAATGCCGAGCGCAATTAAGAGCAGGGGCTTTCTCATGATGTCTCCTTATGAAAAAGAAGCGTCCAAGCTTCAGCGAACGTATTCCGGGAGCGCATAAACTTTCAGGCACACTTAGACCGTCAGCTACTGACCCGCGCGCGCCTCACCTTCAGAATTACAGGGCGCACCCGCGAGAGAAGCCTTGCTTCCGCTTTCTATGATTAACGGGAGAGTTTCTTTAGTCGTTTAATGCTTTCGAGACGGCTCAGTTGTCATCTGAGTAGAAACAGCGACAAAGCCCTGTCCAGTATCGAGCGCCTTACGGGCTGCGGCTCAAGCCTAGTGTAGCCGTCCGGCAGCTCAAAGAGCGACTGGTCAAGCTCCATGGAGGTAATCTCCGTTACCTCTCGTTTCGTTTCCGCGACGGTGCGGCCGTCTGTGCTGTAGGCTCGTACGGTGAGCGCTACCGGAAAGCCGAATCGCGCCTGCCCCACCTGCTTGCGCTCGAACTTGTAGTTGCGCTTCTCGTAAGTTCTGGAGCAGGAGTTGTAGCTCGGCGGGACTGCGTAGCCCGGACTCATCTGGCCCGAAATGTCCGAAGAGCATTCCGTCCCGTAAAGCAGGTCTATGTACCAGCCGTCCGTCTCCTGCCTGAGCCGCGTCTGCTCGCAGACTTCCGGCTTGGCTTCCGAGACTGTCATCGTCTTTATGTGGCGAGCCACGTATCCGAACATCTCTCGCCGCTCGCCCGTGTCTATGACCGTCACCGTCTCCGTCCACAGCCCCTTGTACTTGATGGGCTGAGTGTTCCGGCCTTTAGCCTCCTGCTGCCTGCGGTAATAATCGGCCCACGCTTCTTCCAGACTAGCATAAGGCTGGTCGTAAAACCTGCGGTTCACGTAGTCTATCCAGAGGAAGCGCTTCAGGTCGCACTGGAAGATGTAGGCTGTCTGGTAGGCTTTGCCGTCTTTGCCCACAGACTTGAACTCTTCGCGCTGGCGCACGCCCCTGAAGTAGGTCGTGTGCTCGGAAGGCGCTGCCCCCGTCTGGCTGTAGCGCGTCACCACGCGCAAGTCTGCGAGAGCTATCCTGGCGACTGACAGGATGACAACGGATGCTATCCACGCGCTCTTCAACCCTCTTCTCATAAGACTCTCCCTCAGGCGCTTGGCGGCAAGGCACACGGGGCCTCTAAAGCCGCGACTATCTGGGCCAGAGATTTTCTATGCGGTCGGCTGCGCCGACTTCTACGCGGGCTCGCGGAAGCGGTATCTTCTCGCCCTTGTTCTGTCCGGGCGTGACTAGAATCTCGCCGCTCTGCGTCCTGATGCGGTTGTTAGGGGACGTGTCCAGACTCATCACGCGCACTTCCTGCGCCGGCGGAAATATGACCATAGGCGTATCGGAACTGTTATCCGAAGACTGTTTCGGCACGTAGAAGACCGACGACAGGTAACGCTTGTCGCGCAGCACCCACAGGTTCCATTTGCCGCCCGAGCCGACAATCGGCGCGCTCGAAACCCACTCGTAAACATCCTCGCCTATGGTGAAGCTAATCTTGTTGTCTTCAATCTGCGCCACCTTCTCGAATTCGTAGCCCTCGCGCGGCGTGAGCGAGAAGATGAAGCGCCCCTTGTCCGGCACGTAGAACCATATGAGCGCGCCCGTGAAGCCCTGCGACGGACGCCCGCCGCCGACGCGCCGCCCGTTTAGATAGAGCTTGTAATCCTTGATTGCCATCTCTACGCTGTCGAGCGTGAAGTCGCGTGCGGGCGGCCCCTTGGGCGACTCCCACAGCCGCGATTGGTCGAAGGATGCCTTGACCACGTCAACAATCTTCACACCCGTCTGCGGGTTAATCAGAAGGTCTAGGGCAAAGCCGTCGCCGTCGTCTATAATCTGCGCTTCGGTCGGGCGCGGCAGCGTGGAGACGTTCATCTGAAACGATGTGCGCCCGGCGCGCGTGCCCTGACGCTCGCGCATGCGCCTCTCGAACTCAGGGTCTAGCGGGCGCACGAAGACCCTGAACTGGCGCGTGTTGACCAGTGGCTCTATCACCAGGTCGTAGCCAAAGATGAGAGCGCCGCTCGAATCCACCAGCACGCGATGCACCACGTGGTTGTCGTCCACGAGCACCTGCGGCTTGACCACCGACTGCAAATCTATCTCGGAGGAGCGCGAGGCGTTCTGCTTTTCGGGCGAGACGGCCTCCGTCTTGAAGGCAACGTAGCCCGTGCTCGCAAGCGGCACGACAAGTTGCTGCACGCTCTGCTCCTGCGCCCGCGCGAGGGCGGGCAGGAGAAGAAGCGCTAGGATGAAGGGGAAGAGGGCTCTACTTCTCATTCACGTTCCCCTTGATGACCGTGAGCTTCACGTCCGTAGGCGGCTGAAAGCCGCTCAGCGTAGCCTGCGGAGCAGAGATGCTCTCATCCTCCTTACGACGCGCCGTCATGCCCGGAATGTCCTGAAGCGAAGGTGCCGTTTGATTGGCACGGCGCGCGCGCCTGTTGACGTAGACCGTGCGCGTGACAACTCTTTCTTCGATGACGCGCCTGTCTACCGGCACTTCCACGTACTGTATCTTCTCTGCGGCAGCACTGGCCTGCTCGCGCTTAAGCTGCGGGCTGAAGATGAAGGAGCGTATTGCCAGCACTGAGGTAGCCGCGAAAAGAATCGCTGCGGCCACCGCTACGGGGACGGGGATGGAGAAAGAGGCTCCGAGGGCGCGACGCCAGAAGGGAAGCGGGCTCGCGGGTTGCGCGCCCGTCGCATCAATCAGCCGTTCACGCATGCGCGCGTGATGCTCCGTCCAGAACTCGCCTGCGGGAATCATAGCGGGCGCTGCTTCATCGAACGCGCCGAGCGCCTCTCGCATGGATTGATGTTCCGCGCGGCAGTCCCTGCACGCTTCCATCTCTTCGAGCAGGCGCAGCTCGTCTTCCTCGCCCATCTCGTTGAACAGGAGGTCTATTAAATCTTCTCTCGTCTTGCGGCAATCGTGCATAGTTAGTAAAGCTCCGAACTCCTATTTTCCCCCTGCGGCACACCTCAGATAGTTTCTCGATTCGCTTTTGAGGCCGAGATGCTGTCTGAGCTTCTGCACCGCGCGAAAGAGCGACTTCTTGATGGTTCCCGTAGAGCAGTTGAGCACGGCGGAGATTTCTTCATAGGTCATCCCCTCGCTGTGCTTGAGCATGAAAATCAGGCGCTGCTGCGGCGTCAGCTCCGAGAGCGCTTCGCCCACGCGCTCGACCAGCATCTTCCTGTGAAGGTCGTCTTCCATGTCCTGCCCACGGCTCAGGCGCAGAGCGTCTTCGTAATCCACTGACTCTATCTCAACCAGCCGCAGCCCCTGCGCCTCGCCCCCCGCCTGTCTGAGGGCCGAGCGCCTGTGGTTCAGAAATGTGTTGACGGTTATCTGGCGCAGCCACGTGTAGAAGCTAGATTCGCCGCGAAAGCTCTGTAGATGGCGGTAAACCTTTAGCCAGACCTCCTGAGAGAGGTCTTCCGCGTCCGACTGGTTGCGCGTGTAGAAGAGAGCGAGCGAATAGACGCGGCGCTCGAACCTGCGCGCCAGCATACAGAAGGCTTCGCGGTCGCCCTCGCGTGCTCTCTCTATCAGATAGCCTTCGCCGTCAATCACCAAAAAGTTGCCTTTCGTTCCAAAGGTCACCACCATAGACCCTTACGCGTGGGATTCGGTTGGCCGAAGAAGATATAGCAAATTCAAAATGGTTGCGAACCCGTTTCAAGCTCCGTGCGGCTTCATCCGTCCTTATTTTGCGGGCCAATCCTGCCTGATAGCTTGAAACTCTTGGCGCTTTGCGTCTATGCTCAGAGCGTTCTCTTTCAAAAATTATCGAGCAGGTTTAAATAACGATGGCAGCCAAACGTAATGTGCTGGCAGTTATTCTGGGCGGAGGCGCGGGAACTCGACTGTTTCCCTTGACGAAGGAGCGCTCAAAGCCCGCAGTGCCGCTTGGCGGCAAGTACCGCCTTATTGACATCCCCGTCTCCAACTGCATCAACTCGGACATCACGAAAATCTTTGTGCTGACGCAGTACAACTCCGCCTCGCTGAATCGTCACATAGCGCGCACCTACCGCTTCTCGCAATTCGCGGACGCCTTCGTAGAGATACTGGCGGCGGAGCTGACGCCCGAGAGCCCGCAGTGGTTTCAGGGGACTGCGGACGCCGTCCGGCAGGTCTTGCCGCACATCAACGACTGGGGCATAGACACGCTGCTGATACTTTCGGGCGACCACCTGTACCGCATGGACTACAGAACCTTTCTGGCCCGCCATTACGAGACGGATGCGGACGTGACCGTCTCCGTCATCCCGTGCCGCCGCGACATGGCCTCGGATTTCGGCCTGCTCAAGACGGACTCTTCCGGGCGCATCATAGAGTTCAGCGAGAAACCCAAGGGCGAAGCGCTGGACGCCATGCAGGTGGACACGACCACGCTTGGCCTAAGCGCGGAAGACGCCCGCTCGCGCCCCTTTCTGGCTTCTATGGGCATCTACGTCTTCAAGTATGACAAGCTGATAGAGTATCTGGCCAAAGACCCGGGCGCTATGGATTTCGGGCGCGAGATAATTCCCACGGCTATCCAGTTGGGGCAGGTGCAGGGCTACATGTTCGACGGTTACTGGGAGGACATAGGAACCATCGCGGCCTTCTACGAAGCCAATCTCAACATGACCTCGCCCATCCCGCAGTTCAACTTCTTCGACGCGGACGCGCCCATATACACGCGCGCCAGATACTTGCCGCCCTCAAAGATGCACAGTTGCGATGTGGCGGATTCCATAGTCACCGAAGGCTGCATCATCAACGGCGCGACCATCAAGCGCTCCGTCGTGGGGCTTCGCAGCCGCATAGACCGTGGCGCGCAGATTGAAGCAGCCATATTGATGGGCGCGGACTACTACCAGTCAATCGAAGAGATGCGCGACGAGATAACGCAGGGAGTCCCGCACATAGGCATCGGCAGCAACACCACAATCCGCCGCGCCATCATAGATAAAAACGCTCGGATAGGCTCGAACGTGCGCCTCGTCAACGAAGCCAACGTAGAGAACGCGGACGGCCCCGACGGCAGCTACTACATACGCGACCGCATCATCCTCGTCCCGAAAAACGCCATCGTCAAAGACGGAACGGTAGCCTAAAGGAATTGCTTCACCGGTTCATTCATTGAATGAACCGGTGAAGCAATGAATCAATCTCTTATTAATCAGGTTTTGAGTTGGCAGTTTGGCGGCCCTTCAGTTGAGGCTGTTGCTGGTCGTTCTGATAAGAGTCCTGAGTCTGCTGGTCTTTGGTGATGTAGCTCGTGCGCGCGCGCACGGCCATGTTGGGACGGTTGACGCGCACGCTGATATTTCTTCGCTGACCGGCCTGCCCTTGGCTGCTCGGGTAATAGCCTATGCTGTATTGCCGTCGCAGCTCTTCCGCGATGACGGAGAAGGCTTGCGAGAGGTTGCGACCGTCTCCCGCCATCTCAACGCGCGTGCCCGTCTTCAGCGCCAGCTCGCGCAGGTACTCTTCGCCACGCTCATACTCTTCGGGCGAGCATCCCGTGCAATTAGCAGTACCGGCGGGCCGGGGCAAAGGGCGGCCGGTCAGAATGGCCCCGAAAATGCCCCCTAGTGTGACGTTCCCGCCTCCGCTTCCGCCATTCCTGGCTACAGTATCTGCGTAGGTGTCAAAAAGAATCGGATAGATAAGCGCGTCAAGCTCTTCCGCATCCCGAATATTGCTCTCGTAAGTGGCGCGGCGGCTAGTAGTATCAACGCCGTCCGTAAAGAGCACTATAGCCTTGCGTCCCTTAATCCGATTTAAGCGCTCGTTGATGACAAAGTCTACTGCGTCATACAGCCCTGTGCCTGCGCCGGGTCTGGCCGTGCGTATGGCACTCTCTATGGCGTAGCGGTCGGTGGTCGGCTCGCATAGCACACGCGAGCGGCCACTGAAGGAGACGACCATCACCGTGTCGCTCGGTCGCAACTGGTTGACGAAGTTGATAGCCGCATACTGTATCTCTCCCAGCTTGTCTATCGTAGAGCCGGAAGTATCAATCATTAGCGCCACCGTGAAGGGCTGTTCGACGGAAGCAAAGTAGGCCACCTGCTGCTCCTGCCCTTCTTCGAAGATGCGGAAGTTCTCTTTGCGAAGGTTCGGCACGTACTTGCCGTTGCGGTCTAGCACGCTCACGGGAACCGTCACGAGCGTCGTGCTGACGCGCAGTATGTCGCCTTCGCCCAGCTCTATCGGCTCGTCTTTGTCCGGCGTCTGCGTTGACGCCGTCTCGGACGGCCTGCTGCCGGTGTTGTTCGCGCCGCCCAGCACGGGCGCGCGCCGTGGCGCAGTCGAAGGCGCGGGAGGCGGCTCCTCGTTAGGCAGCACGGGTGTAGTTTGCGGCGTGGTGGTTCGCGGCGCTGTCTGGCCTACGCGGCGCGGCCTAGTATTCTGAGCAGACACTGCTTGCACGAGGGAGAGCGAAAGCGCTAGGAGCAGGAATAGGGCTCGGAACTTTCTCATAATCTTTAAGCTCCTAATCAGGTAAACCGGATGGACGCCCCCGCACACGCACGAGCGGCAGCGCATAAGATGACTGAGCAACTCGAAAAAGATGCTTTCGAATTGGAGCCAGCAAGTTACACAAGGGAGAGACGATGCACGTAAAAGATAAACCTATCCGCGCCGCCAGAGCAAGCGCTTTTACTACCCATCCGACGCCCGCACAAAAAAAGATTTGCTGAAATTGGAAAAGCGGAGCTTTAACGGAAATTTTTGTAAAAAACGGCCACACATCTGTCACGCGCAGGGCTGTCTTCCGCCGACATCAGTCCTTCATGGAATGAGATGGAAAACGGCCTTCCGGTGTTAACTGCTTACTTAAAGCTTGAAGCTTCCATCTCTCTTTAGCCTTTTGCACGCAGCATCTTTTGCCCTAATATTCTCTGCGATGATGATGGCTCTGTTGTTGGCGCTCATAGCAATCGCGGGTGGGACGGTTGCTACCTATCTTTATCAGAGGGACGAGTCTCTTGTGGCTCGCGTGTGCGTGGGGGCGTGTACGGGGTTCGCTGCGCTGGGGCTGGCGGGGTTTGTCTTGGCGTCGGTTCTGGGCCTGACGTACTTGACGCTGGGGCTGGCGGGGCTGTTTGTGGCTTCGCCGCTCTTGCTGTTGAGGGATGCGTATAGAAGAGGGCGTGTTGTAGCTGATTGGCGTGAAGCGAAGAGGGCAGTTGCTCATCCTGCCAAAGGGGGCGGCAAGACGTTTCTGTTCTACGCTGTGGTTATGGTCGCGCTGTGGCTTCTCTTTGACCGCGTGATGATAGAGACGGATGCGGGCGGCTTTGCTACGGGCGTGACGAATAATTACGGTGACCTTCCTTTTCATCTTGGCGTTATTACGAGCTTCGTTTATGGGAACAATTTCCCGCCGCAAGACCCAGAGTTCGCCGGAGTCAAGTTCACTTATCCATTCATAGCAGACTTTGTGGCGGCCTGCTTTGTGCGCGCTGGCGCTGGATTGCGCGGCGCGCTCTTTCTGGAGAACTTCGTGCTGGCGGCGTCGTTGGTGGGGCTGCTTCATCGCTGGGGAAGAGAGTTGACGGGAAGCCGCGCTGCGGCAAGACTCACGCCCCTGCTCGTGCTGCTTGGAGGCGGGCTCGGATGGTGGATGTTCTTGTCGGAAGCGCGAGAGAGCGGGCAGGGCTTCATGGCTTTTTTATCGAACCTGCCGCAGCAGTACACAATCAGGCAGGAGGGCGGCTGGCGCTGGGCCAACGCGCTCACCTCCCTGCTGATTCCGCAGCGCAGCATACTGCTCGGCCTTCCGCTCTCGCTAGTAGTCTTCACAGAGTGGTGGGCCGCGATTCAGGACGAGAAGACGGAAGCCAAAAGCAGAAAGGCTAAGGGGAAAAGTAAAGAAACAGGGGCCGTGGGCCGTGGGCCGTGGCGCAGTAAAAGAAGCGCCGACTCTCTTTCTTTTACCCAAAACCCGTCACCTGACACCCGTCAACCTTTTTTACTTCTGCCCGCTTCGCGCCGCATGATTGCTGCGGGATTCATAGCGGGCTCTCTGGTGCTGGTTCATGCTCACAGCTTCGGAGTCTGCATGCTGGCGGGGGCTTGCCTCGCAGCTATCTTTCACAAGCGCTGGCGAGAGTGGGCGCTCTTTTTCGCGGCTGCGTTTGTCGTGGCAGCGCCTCAGATGTTGTGGTCTGCGTGGGGCAGCTCGACCAGCTTTCGCAGCTTCATAGGATGGCAGTTCGGCTGGGACAAGGGCGAAGAGAATTTTATCTGGTTCTGGTTCAAGAACACCGGCCTCTTTATCCCGCTCATTGTCGTAGCCCTCTGGTGGAGGCGTGGGCCGGAGTCGCTGGTGTCGCGCCGCGCTCTACTCTTCTACCTGCCGTTCACGCTCTTTTTCATCATAGGGAATCTGGTGCGGCTTGCGCCGTGGGTCTGGGACAACAACAAGGTAATCTTCTACTGGTACGTGGCGAGCGCGCCCTTCGTAGCTCTCCTGCTGGTTGAGCTGTGGCGCGAGAACCTAGCGCTTCGCGCAGTCGCGTGCCTGCTCTTCATCTCACTGACGCTCGCGGGCGCTCTGGATGTGTGGCGAGTCATCTCAAGGACTACGGAGCACGGAGAGTTCGACCGCGACGGGATAAGGTTCGCGGAGATGATAAGGCAGCAGACGCCGCCGCGCGCTCTCATCATTAACGCGCCGACATTTAATCATCCGGTGCTGTTGACGGGCAGGCGCTCGCTGCTCGGCTATCCGGGTCACATCTGGACGCACGGCCTTGAGTTCGTGCCGCGCCAGACAGACATCAGGCTCATTTACGCTGGCGCTCCCAACGCCGTAGAGTTGCTTGCGCGCCACGGCGTTGAATA
Organism: Pyrinomonadaceae bacterium; assembly: GCA_036389255.1. Taxonomy (GTDB): domain Bacteria; phylum Acidobacteriota; class Blastocatellia; order Pyrinomonadales; family Pyrinomonadaceae; genus JACVRN01. The sequence continues at coordinate 220,577 of DASVQI010000038.1, read as the reverse complement.
TGCTGTCGTCGGCCCGCTTGAGCGCAACATGATGCCGATCAATCAACAATTCTTTGAACGCTACACGAAGGTTGGAGAAGTAGGTGGGTACAGCCTCTACAAAATCACGCGCCCGTAAACAGAAGCAGGCGTGGAAAGAGAAAGAAGAAGGCACGCGTGCTTCCGGCAGGCAGAGACAGCCTGAGCTTTTCATGACCGGTAGTAAGCCGTCAACAGAGTTTCCATCGTGGCTCTGGCCTGCGGCGAGCGCGCTGATTCTGGCGGTTGCCGCTCTTCTGAGGCTCTACGGCTACGCGCTCAAGCCCTTTCATCACGACGAAGGCGTCAACGGCTTCTTTCTCATAAACCTCTTTCGCAACCACGTCTACCAGTACGACCCCTCCAATTATCACGGCCCCACGCTCTATTACTTCGCGCTTCTCTCGACAAAGCTCTTCGGCCTGAACGATTTCGCGGTTCGCCTTGTGCCAGCCGTCTTCGGCGTGGCAACAGTCTGGTTGATGCTGCTGCTCAGGCGCTACGTAGGCACGATAGGCGCGCTCACAGCCGCAGCGCTCATGGCCGTCTCTCCCTGCGCCGTCTTCTACTCGCGCTACTTCATACACGAATCGCTCTTCGTCTTCTTCTCCGTGGCCATAGTAGTCGCGGCGCTTCGATACTACGAGACTGTGAATCTGGTCTACCTGATGCTGCTCTCCGTCTCAGCCGCGCTGCTCTTCGCTACGAAAGAGACGGCGCTGATTACCGCAGGCGTCTTTATCATTGCGCTCGTCTCGGCGGAAGTTTACCAGCGCTTGAGAGGCACGCGCGGCGGCGGTGTCAAAGGAAAGGGAAGCAGGAAGAGACAGAAGAGCTTCGCGCCGCAACCCGAGCCGAAAAGGGGAATCGAGGCGACGCTCGCGCGCTTTGGCGAGCCGGGCGACCTCTTCTGGCTCGCGCTCTCAGCCATAGTGCTTTTCGCGCTTGTTCACGTTCTCTTTTATTCCTCTTTCTTCACCTACGCCAAGGGGCTGAGCGATTCGCTGGCCACTTTCAAAATCTGGGTTCGCACGGGCACGAGCGAGTTTCATGCAAAGCCGTGGAGCACCTATCTGGAATGGCTCTGGCAGGAAGAGGCGCTGCTGACGCTGTCAGGCATCGCGGGCGTGCTGGTAGTCGCGCGCCGTGCGACAAATCGCTTCGCGGTCTTTGCTGCGCTCTGGGCCATAGGGATAATCGCGGCCTACTCGCTCGTGCCCTACAAAACGCCATGGCTCACGCTCAACTTCATCCCGCCACTGGCGATTATGGCTGGGTATGCCGTCAACACGCTCTATTACGCTTGGGCAGGTAATTCATCGCGCGTTCTGGCGCTGGCTCTGGCCGCAGCCGTCCTGAGCTTCGGCGCGTATCAGGCTTTCGTGCTCAACTTCTATCACTATGACGACGAAAGCTATCCTTACGTCTACGCTCACACCCAAAGAGGCTACCTGACGCTCATCAATGAGATTAACAGCGCGGCGCGGCGAGCGGGAACCGGCGAGCAGACCACTATCTCAATCGTTTCGCCCGACTACTGGCCCATGCCGTGGTACTTGCGCGACTTCAAGTCCGTGGCCTATCCGGGCCACGTTGGCGCTCAAACGGAGCAGGTCGTCGTCTGCAACAACAGTCAGGAGGCTGAATGCCAGGCCGCGCTAGGCCAGCGCTACAATCGCATAGGCGCATACCACCTGCGCTCCGGCATCATGCTCTCGCTCTACGTCAGAAACGACATACCGTAAGATGGGGGTTAGGGGATGGGGGGCAGGGGTTGGTAAAAAAAAGACAAGAGGACTTTCTTTTACCAACCCCCGACCCCCATCCCCTATCCCCTATCCCCCACAGTAATTAAGCGCTGCTCGCCTCATGTTATGGTTGACATGGCGGTGAAGAGCAACATATAGTGTCTCTCTCCTTAACTAAGCTCTAGGGGCTGCGCTTTTGTCGCTGGCCCGAAAAGCTTGAGCCGCCTCTGTTAATTGCTGGCAAACTGAATGTTTAGACTACAACGATTAGAGATAACCGGATTTAAATCCTTTGCGGATCATACAGACCTCATCTTCACCGGCGAAGGCATCACGGCCATAGTCGGGCCGAACGGCTGCGGCAAGTCTAACGTCTCGGACGCTATAGCCTGGGTCTTGGGCGAGCAGCGAGTCAAGAACCTGCGCGGCGGCGAGATGAAGGACGTTATCTTCACTGGCTCGCGCAACCGCCCGCCGAGCGGGATGGCCGAAGTCGTCCTGCACATGGTGCGCGACGAGACTATTGAAGAAGAGCCGGACATAGAAGACATTGATGCCACGCTCGAAGAGATAGACGACCACTCGGTCATATTCGAAGGGGCCGCGCCTGCCGAAGCCGATACAACACAAGGCGAAAGCGCGTCCGCTCCGGCTGAAGGCGAAGCCCCGGCTGCCGAAGCGGCTCAGCCTCAGAATGATGCGCCGCCGGAAGCGGGCGTAACAGAACTAGTCACAACGGAAGGCCAGCAGCCAGCCGAACTCAAATTAACAAAGCCGCTCGGGCGCAGGCACTGGCGGCCCAGCCGCATGGCGCTTGAGTTCGCGCCGGGCGAGACGGTGACGGTCACGCGCCGCCTCTATCGCTCCGGCGAGAGCGAGTATTTATTGCAGGGGCGCACTTGCCGCCTGCGCGACATTCAGGATCTGTTTTCGGGGACGGGTCTATCGGGCGCGCACTACGCCATCATAGAGCAGGGAAGAATCGGACAGATTCTCTCGGCCAAGCCCATGGACAGGCGCACGCTCATTGAAGAGGCCGCCGGAATCACAAAGTTCCGCGTGCGACAGCGCGCCGCAGAAGCCCGTCTGGAATCCGCCCGCTCGAATCTCAACCGCGTCTCGGACATCATCAGCGAGATTGACAGGCAGGTGAACAGCCTGCGCAGGCAGGCAGCCAAGGCCCGCCGCTATCGCATCTTGCGCGAAGAGCTGCGAGAGCTGCTGCGCCGCGTCTACGTGGCGGAAGAGAGGTCTTTGACGACGCTTCTGGAAGAGACGCGGGCGCGTGTCGAAGAGGCTGCGCGCGAAGAGCAGTCTTTAATCGCGGAGCTTGCGGCGCGTGAAGAGGAGGCTCGCACCGCCACTCAGGACGCGCGCGCCGTCGAAGAAGAGCTTGCTGAAAAGCGCGCGGCTGCGGCTGACGCGGCCCTTCAGCGCGACCGGCGACAGCGCGAGCGAATCTATCAGGAAGAGCAGGTGGCATCGCTTTCCCGCCGCCGCGAAGAGATTGAGAATGAGATAGAAGCTGTACGCGCTCGGATACTTGCCGTGGAGGCAGAGATTGAGCGACTGACGGAAGAGGACGCGCGCCTTCGTGCGGCAGCCGAAGAGAGCGCGGAGATGCTTCAATCCGCAGAAGCCGCTTACGGGCAGAAGCTTCTGGAAGTGGCCGGGGCCGAGGCCGAAATCGAGCGCGGGCGAGCCGAGCTTTTAACGCACACGGCCGTCACGGAGCGCCTGATGGAAATCAGCCGCCAACTGGAATCGGCGCTCGAACGACTCACCTCTCAGGCAGAGGGGCTGGCGCGCGAAGGCGAGCGCGCCGCAGCCATTCATGCGGAGCGCATAGTCGAAGCCGAGGGCTTAAACGAGGAGATTACCAGAGCGCGAGAGCGCCTGAAGACGCTCACGGCGGAGCGCGAAGAGGCCGTGCATTCGGTAGTGCTGGGCCACGAAGCTGTCTCGGAGACTGACGCCACGTTGTCCGGCATACGCGACGAGCATTCGCGCACGCGTCACAGGCTGGACAGCCTGCTTGAGATTGACCAGCGCCGCGCTCACTACTCCGTGGCCGTGCAACGACTGTTTAGCGCGGGCGAGGTGGTGGAAGATTTTCATTTTATGGGGACGCTCGCGGACATGCTTCAGGTGGAGCCGCGATGGGAGCGCGCGGTCGAAGGCGCTTTCGGCTCAAGCCTGCAATCAATCATTGTCCCTACGCCGGACGACGCGGCACGAGCGGCCCTCTGGCTCAGAGAGAATGACGCGGGCCGCGCAAGCTTCCTAGTGGCGGGGCTTCACGGCGCGAGCGACGAAGCCGAGACGGATGTCTTGGGAAGAAGCTCCGTCGAGAACAGCAGTCACGAGGCGATGGGCGGAGGCTCGGATGAGTTCGAGAATGCTTCGCTGGAAGACGTTCGTATTGGCGACATCTTGGGTGCGCCGCCGGAGGTGCTGCGCGTGCTTGAGCGCACGCTGCCGCAGAGAATGAACGCGCGGCTTGCCAGCAGCCTCGAAGACGCCATGGCCAAATCGCTTGTGACGAACGAGATGTACGTCACGCGCGAAGGCGACTGGGTCGCGGGCGGCCAGCTTGTCACGGCTGGCGACGAGCGGGCGCTGGAAGAGGGGGCCGGGCTGCTCGGCTTCAAGCGCGAGTTGCGAGAGCTTGAAGTACGCATATCAGAGCTTTCCGTGGATATGGCTGCCGCCGAACAGGCCGCCAGCGAGACACGAGCGCGCCTCGTTGAGCTTGAGGACGCGGTGGTGCTCCTCAACGAAGCCATAGGCCGCGAAGAGCGCGACGCCATGGCGCGCGAGCTTAGCGCCGCGAGCCTCGCGCAGGAGATTGAGCGTGCCGAGCGGCACATGCGCGTAGTGGCGGACGACGCCGCGCGTCTTGCCGAAGAGCGACTTGAATTGGAAGAGCGCCGCGCCGCCGCGCTCACCGAAGCCGAATCGGCCGAAAGCCTGCGTGCCGCCGCTTCTCAGATGGTGGCAGAGGCCGCGACCCGTCTTGCGAACGCGCGCCGCGAGGCCGAGGCTGAGAGCGAGATGCTAGGCACGGAGCGCGCGGGCGCAGCCGCAGCAGCCGAGCGGCGACGCGCGACTGCCGCCGAGCTTAGACGCATGGAGGCGGAACGGACTGAGCTTGGTGTGCGCCTTGAGCGGCACGCACGCGAGACTCTTGAGATGGGCGAGAGGCTCGAAAGCCTGCGCCAGTCAATCTCGGAGATAGAAAAGAGCGAGAGCAGCATCTCCGAAGAGTGCGAGCGAGAAGAGAGAGATATAGCGGAGGCTGCCGCCCGGCTTGAAGAAGCTCGCTCTCGCGCGGACGCTCTGGCCACAAGGTTGTCCGAGCTGAATCAGCAGGCGGCGCAGTCGCGTGAGCGCCGCGCGCAGTTGGAAGTGCAGCGAGCGGAAGCCACCGCAAGGCTGGGCTACGTGCGCGAGGCCTGTCATTCGGAGCTGAACCAGTCGCTTGAGGATTTGGCGCGTGAGATGCCCGTGGAAGATGAGTTTGATTTGGATGCCGGACGCGCTCGTGTGGAAGAGCTGCGGGCTCGCGTAGAGAGCTTCGGCGCGGTCAACATGATGGCGCTCGAAGAGCTGTCCGAATCTGAAGAGCGACTGCTTTTCCTGACCGGCCAGCGTCAGGACATCATTGACGGCATAGCTTCTACGGAAGAGGCTCTGCGCGAGATTAAGCGCCGCTCGCGTGAGCGCTTCCGCCACGCCTTCGAGGAGATTAACCGCAACTTCGGAGAGCTGTTTCAGGAGCTGTTCGGCGGCGGGCGCGGCGAGATGAGTTTGATTGACGCAGACGATGTGTTAGAGTCCGGCATTGACATCATAGCCCAGCCGCCGGGCAAGCGCCTTCAGAACGTGCTGCTGCTTTCGGGCGGCGAAAAGGCCATGGCGGCGCTCTCGCTGGTGCTGGCAATCTTCCGCTATCGCCCGTCGCCCTTCTGCCTGCTGGACGAGGTGGACGCGCCACTGGACGAAGCGAACGTGGGGCGATTCACGGCGAAGGTGGGCCAGATGGCCGCAGAGACGCAGTTCATAGTCATCACGCACAACAAGCGCACGATGGAGATGGCCCGCGCCCTCTACGGCGTGACGATGGAGGATGCTGGAGTATCCAAGCTAGTCTCCGTCAAGTTTGAATGAAGAGAAGAAACCGGAACCACTTAGGGCTTCAAATAGCCGCGCTCGCTGTAATCCTGAGCGCGGCTATTTGCGCTGCGGCTCAGACAAAACCGGCCAAGCAGAACACACGCGACAGGAGCGACGCACCGGCCCAGTCCGCGTCAACTCCCGAGATAGAGGCGGACGACGCGCGCTACATATACGAATTCACGCAGCCGGATTTTCTGGTCAGCCGCATACGCATAGAGCACGACGCGCGGGGGCGCGGGCGCATAAGCTTTCTGCGTAAAGGCTTCGACAGCCCGTTTGAAGAGGAGCTGGAGTTGTCGGATGCCGCGTCCGCGCGCATCAGGACGTTGTGGGCAGCGCTCAACTTTCTGGATTCAAACGCCGATTACCAATCCGAAAAGCAGTTCCCGCATCTTGGCACAGTGCGACTGGAGCTAAAGCGGGCCGGGCGCGACCGCTCGGCACAGTTCAACTGGACTACGGACGCCAACGCCAAAGCGCTCGCCAACGAGTACTGGCGCGCGGCAGACCAGGCCATACTGGTCTTCGACATAGCTGTATCGCGCGAGAATCTTCCGCTCGAAGCGCCAAAGCTGATGGACAAGCTCGACCAGCTTCTGACCAGAGGCGGCCTCTCAGACCCGAAACAGCTAATCCCGCTTCTCAGGGAGTTGAGCACGGACGAGCGCGTCCCCCTCATCGCACGCAACCACGCCAGCCGCCTGCTCAAGAAGATAGAAAAATAGGGGATGGGGGTCAGGGGTTGGGGATGGTAAAAGAAAGAGAACCTGTTTTTCTTTTACCAACCCCTAACCCCCAACCCCTAACCCCTATCCCTGCTTTGCCGCCGCTTGCTTTTATACGCCTCGCTCGGATAAATTATCGTCTCACCGGAGCGCATCCCGCCCCTCGTACTGTGAAGCGTGAAAAAGACGCCGATGGCTATTCTTCTCATCGAAATTCATAAGTCTGAAAGGAACCCCTTAACAAAAGAGCCATGAAAGCTTTCCCAACCGATAACATACGCAACCTGGCCGTCATTGGACACGGCGACTCAGGCAAAACGCAGCTCGTCAGCTCTCTGCTGCACATCGCGGGGGCAACGCCTCGCTGGGGCAAGGTGGACGAAGGCACTTCCACTACCGATTACGAAGACGATTCGATTGCGCGAAAGATTACGCTCAACACCGCGCTGGCGCATCTGGAGCACCGCGAGCACAAGATTAACTTCATAGACACGCCCGGCTACGCGGCCTTCATCTCGCACGCGCGCCCCGCTCTTCGCATAGCCGACTGCGCGCTCGTGGTAGTTGACGCCGTCAACGGCGTGGAGGTGCAGACGGAGAAGGCGTGGGCCTACGCCAACGAATTTATCCTGCCGCGCCTGATGGTCGTCACCAAGCTGGACAAGGAGCGCGCGGAGTTGGGAACAGCGCTCAACTCAGCCACCAACACCTTCAGCCGCGCCATCATCCCCTTTACGCTCCCCATAGGAAAAGAGAAGGACTTTCGCGGCGTGGTGGATGTCGTTCACATGAAGGCTTACGAGTTTGACGAGCAGGGGAAGGCCAAAGAGATTCCCATTCCTGAAACGGGGCGCGACGTAGTCGAAAGAACAAGGGAGAGACTGATTGAGCTGGTCGCGGAATCGGACGACGCTCTGATGGAGAAGTATTTCGAGCAGGGCACGCTGGACGATGCAGACATTCTGCCGAACATCACCAACGCCATAGCCAACAGCAAGCTCTGCCCGGTCTTCTCCGTCTCGGCCACGACGCTCGTCGGTCTTTCGACCCTGCTAGACCACATAGTGGAGTTCGTGCCAGACCCGGCGCACCACGTCGAAGAGCACGGGCGCACCGCGCCGGAATCGGACGGCGGCGATGTCATCACGCGCAAGTACGACGACAACGCGCCCTTCTCGGCCTACGTCTTTCGCACCATCGCAGACCCCTTCGCGGGCCGCATCAACGTGATGAAGATAGTTAGCGGCCACATCTCAACGGATGCGACCGTCTATAATTCCACTCGCGGCTTGCAGGAACGACTCGGCGCTCTGCACGTCATGCAGGGCAAGCAACTGGACAAAGTGAGCGAAGCTCACACGGGCGACATCATAGCCTGCGTCAAGCTGAGAGAGACGCAGACGGGCGACACGCTGTGCGACAAGTCCGCCCCGATTGTTTACGACCCGGTGGAATACCCGGAGGCGGCCATAGCCTTCGCCATAGAGCCGAAGTCCCGGCAGGACGAAGAGAAAATCTCTGTCGCGCTGCACAAGATTCTGGAAGAAGACCCCTCGCTCCATTTCGACCGCGACGCGCAGACCAAAGAGTTTCTGCTCTCCGGCTCTGGACAGCTTCACGTAGAGACGGTCGTGGAGAAATTGAAGAACCGTTATCACGTAGAGGTCGCGCTCCATCCTCCGAAGGTTCCCTACAAGGAGACGATTACGGCTCGCGCGGAGGTGCAGGGACGCCACAAGAAGCAGACGGGCGGTCGCGGCCAGTTCGGAGACTGCAAGGTCATCTTCGAGCCGCTTGAGCGCGGCAGTGGCTTCGTCTTTGAGGACAAGATTTTCGGCGGCGCTGTGCCGCAGAACTTCCGCCCGGCAATCGAGAAGGGAATCGTGGACGCTGCGGCGGGCGGCGCGGTCGCGGGCTACCCGCTCGTAGACTTCAAGGCAGTGCTGGTGGACGGCTCTTATCACACCGTGGACTCCGACGAGCACTCCTTCCGCGCTGCCGGTCGCAAAGCCTTCCGCGCAGCGATGGAGAAGGTCAAGCCGACTCTGCTTGAGCCAATCATGGACGTGGAGGTGGTCGCGCCTCAGGAATATAGCGGCGACATCATGGGCGACCTCAACTCGCGCCGTGGACGCGTGCAGGGCATGGACATGCGCGGCAACCAGCAGGTGATTAAAGCGCAGGTTCCTATGGCCGAGATGCTGGATTATCAATCGAAGCTCAACTCCATCACAGCCGCGCGCGGTTCCTATCACATGCAGTTCTCGCACTACGATCAGGTGCCCGGCCAGATAGCACAAAAGGTCATAGACCAGGCGCGCGCCGAAGGCAGAATCAGGGCGGAAGAGGAAGACTAATTAGAGAGACGAAATTCTCTACACACGCGAGACGGCGCGAAAGCTTCTGGCTATTCGCGCCGTCTCGCGCTTGGAAACCTCTTCTCTTGCGTGGGGCTGGCGCGTGCTCAATCTCGCAGCCGTTTCAGCATGTGAGGATAAGGGTACGCCTTTAAGGCGCGCTTCTTCGCCCGTCGCGGTCAACCCCGGAGCCTGAATCACGCCCGCGACGGGATACACGCCTACGCGTAGGTTCCCCGGTTAAGTCTGCGGGCAAGACCTCGATTCCGATAGAGACGAGGAACCCGGCTATTGCGCGGGCCACACCGGCGCGAAACATCCTTGAAGGCTCACAAATATCTTGTCCTGAGAATCTCCATGTGATGCTGAACGTGCCCGGCCATGATATAGCAGAGCGCCCGCACGCTGACCTCCGCGTTGCTGGCCACACCTCGCCTCTGCCACGCGGCCTCGTCCAGATGCTTCAGCATGAGTAGATTGCTCCCGCGCACAAGCTCGAACTCGCGCACAAGCTCCTCAAACGGGCAGGCGTCGAAGCCGGCGTGACGAATGTAGTCGTCCTGCTCAAAACCGGGAAGCTCCGTCTGGTCGCCTCTGGCGAACCTGAGCGCGCGGTAAGCGAATATCCGCTCGGTATCAATGATGTGACCGACCAGCTCCTTAACGCTCCACTTGTCGGAAGCGTACCTGTGAGCCGCCCTCTCTTCGCCAATCCCGCGCAACTCGCGCACAGTGGAATCCATCTGCTCCGCCAGCGTCGTCAGAATGTCGCCCTCAGGCACGAGCGCAACATATTTGCCGTAATAGGGCGCGTACTCCGTAGCTTCAGGAAAATTGCTTGCCGCCGCAGACATATAAAAGTCCTCCAAAGATGTGTTGCCGCAATCATACCGAATATGTATGCGCTAGTATAACTCAACTCATCTGATACATCTTTAGCTCTAGGTATTCTAGCTAATGCTGCCCTCGTTAAAGGTTATAGCTTGGGAGAGAAGAAAGTATTAGCGGCATTCATCAAAGGCAAGGATGAGCCGGGAGTTAGGGTTGTAAGACGTAAACATGAACTATCGCCGCGTGGGAGAGCGCCAGCCGATTAGAGCGCGCACCCCGAAGCACTTCAACAAGCGAAGAGACGGAGGAAATCATCCAGCCAGCTAAGCCGAAGTAACACCGGGCAGGTCAGTATCGCCTGCGGTAGCGGGCGGTACTGACCTGTCCTTCTATCCAACCTGATTAGGGTGAGGCTCATCGAACTGGGGCGGGGAAGGGCGCGAGAGAGGATTTTCGGCGGCTTTCCTGTATTATCTCTCCCGGCTTCATGATAAATCTCAAGAGGATTGTGAATTGATGGGAAAAATCTCTTTGATGTTGATATTCGCGGGGGCGCTGATGGCGTTTATTGCTGAGAGCAACGAGGCGAGAGCCAAGACGGATGATGCGGCTTTCTGGGCTATGAGGCCGGACGCGGCCACGTTCACAAGATTGCAGGACGAGCGGCTGCGAAAAGCTCAAGGTGCTTTAGACCGCATGCTGGCCGTTAAGGGAAAGCGAACCGTCGAGAATACGCTTACCCTTTACGACGAGGTGCTGCTTTATCTGGACGCCGCCGGACAACAGGCGGGCCTGATGGAGGAAGTGCATCCAGACGCGCAGTTCCGCTCGGCTGCGGAGAAAATCTCTCAGAAGGTGTCCGCCTTCTCGACCGACCTGTCGCTCAACCGCGCCGTCTACGATGCGCTATCAGCCGTGGACGTGAGCGGCGCAGACGCTGAGACGCGTTACTACATGGAACGCACGCTCAGGGATTTCAGGCTGGCGGGCGTGGACAAGGACGAGGCCACGCGCAAGCGTATTAAGGCGCTGCACGAAGAGCTTGTGCTGATAGGTCAGGAGTTCTCGCGCAACATACGCGACGACAAGCGCACGGTCATCGTCAACGACGTTAAGGAGCTTGAGGGGCTTCCCGCCGACTACATAGAGCGGCACAAGCCCGGCCCGGACGGGAAGATTACGCTGACGATTGATTACCCGGACTCGCTGCCCGTCTTCTCCTACGCGAAGAACGAATCCCTACGCAGGCGCATGTACATAGCCTATAACAACAGGGCCTTTCCGAATAATCTGGCCGTGCTCAACCGGCTCGTCAGCAAGAGGCACGAGCTTGCCAATCTGGTTGGGTTCAAGACGTGGGCCGACTACATCACTGCCGACAAGATGGTCGCGTCGTCTGCCAACGCCTCAAGCTTCATAGACCGCATCGTGCGCGCATCGGGCGAGCGCGCCGAGCGCGAATACCAGATGCTGCTCAAGCGTAAGCAGCAGGACGTGCCTGACGCCAAAGTCATAAACGCGTGGGAATCAACTTACTACTCGGAGCTTGTGCGAAAATCCAGCTACGACTTCGACACCCAATCCGTGCGTCCATACTTTCCTTACGAGCGCGTAGAGCAGGGCGTGCTGGACGTGACGGGCAAGCTCTTCGGCGTGACCTTCAAGCAGGTCAAGGACGCGCCCGTGTGGGACAAGCAGGTCGAGTGCTACGAGATGTTCGAGAACGGGCGGCTTGTGGGCCGCTTCTACCTTGACATGCACCCGCGCGAAGGCAAGTACAGCCACGCGGCGCAGTTCGGCGTGCGCACAGGCGTAGCCGGTAAGCAGATTCCCGAAGCCGTACTGGTCTGCAATTTTCCGGGCGGCATAGAAGGCGACCCCGGCCTGATGGAGCACGACGACGTGGTGACCTTCTTTCACGAGTTCGGCCACCTGCTGCACACGCTGTTCGCGGGACGCCACAGGTGGGTAGGCGTGGGCGGCATCTCGACGGAGCAGGACTTTGTGGAAGCGCCGTCGCAGATGCTGGAAGAGTGGGCGTGGGAAGCACCCGTGCTTCAGAGCTTCGCGCGTCACTACAAGACGAACGAGCCCATCCCAACAGAGCTTGTCAGGCAGATGCGCCGCGCCTCGGAGTTCGGTGAAGGCTTGCGCGTGCGCCGCCAGATGGTTTACGCGCGCCTCTCGCTGAGCATCTACGACCGCGAGCCCGGAAAGGTGGACACAGACGCGCTCATCAAGCAGATAACGGAGCAGTATCAGCCGTTCCCGTTCGTGGAGGACACGCACTTTCAAACTTCATTCGGGCATCTGGACGGGTACTCCGCAGTCTACTACACCTACATGTGGTCGCTAGTGATAGCCAAGGACATGTTCAGCCAGTTCAACAAAGCAAACATGTTTGCGCCCGAAGTCGCACGACGCTATAGGGAGCGAGTGCTGGCGCCCGGCGGCTCCAAGCCCGCGGCCCGGCTGGTGGAAGACTTTCTGGGAAGACCCTTCAGCTTTGAGGCCTGGCAGAAGTGGCTCAACGAAACAAACTGAAAAGCGGTAATAATATACTTGACGAATCAACATTGATTTAGTAAAATGGCTTCATTATGACGAACGAAGCCACCCCCAAAACACTTCAAGAAGCGATTGTTTACTTCTCTAATCCTGAGAACTGCCTCAACTACTTGGCTGCGCGCCGTTGGCCGAACGGTGTTATCTGTCCGACCTGTGGCCGTGATGATGTAACGTTTCTTGCCAAGCAAGGCAAGTGGCAATGCAAGAGCGCGCACAAGCGCCGCCAGTTTTCTGTTAAGGTCGGAACGATATTTGAAGACTCCCCGCTTGGCTTGGATAAGTGGCTGACAGCCGTTTGGATGATTGTTAATTGCAAAAACGGCATCTCTTCTTATGAAGTCCACCGTGCTATAGGTGTCACTCAAAAGACCGCATGGTTCATGATTCACAGAATCAGACTTGCCATGCAGACCGGAACCTTTGAAAACAAGATGGGCGGTCAAGTCGAAGTTGATGAGACTTTCATAGGCGGCCTCTCTCGCTATATGCACAAGAGCGTCCGTGAGCGAAGAATCAAGGGAGCGAGTCACTACGGCAAGGTTGCCGTTATGGGATTGCTTGAGCGTCACGGCGAAGTCCGTTGCTCTGTTATTCCTGATACGAGAATGAAAAGCTTGAAGCCTGAAATTTATCGCAACGTTGAAAAGGGCGCGGAACTTTTCACAGACGAACTGCCCTCGTATCGTGGTCTGGATGCTAACTACATTCATCAAGTGATTAACCATGCGGAGCGGTACGTTGACGGGCAGATTCACACTAACAGCATAGAGAACTTTTGGAGTCTCTTGAAGCGTTCTATCAAAGGAACGTATGTAAGTGTCGAACCTTTTCATCTGTTCCGCTACCTTGATGAGCAGTCATTTCGATTCAACACCCGCAAAGGCAAAGATGCTGACCGCTTTAACAAGCTAACCGGACAGGTAACGGGCAAGCGTCTTACCTACACCGAACTTACCGGAAAGCTAACTGACGACGATAAATTATCGTCGCACTAAGCAACTCGATTCTTACGGGATGAAGAAGCGCGGGAGGCGGGCTAAGAAAAAGTAGCCCGCTTCTTGTGTAAGCACACTAAACCTTAGCCGCGCGTGAGAGAGTCACGGCAGCTTCGGAATCTCTAACTAAGCGATACTACTAAGGCGCTAAAAGAACGCTTTCAATCAATATCAGCAAGGCGTCTGTTACCATGCTATCAGCCTCGCTTTGCGTCCCGCTCTCTATCTCTTCCGGCGTTGGCGGCTCTTGCATCACACCCGGACAGTTCACTTGACCAGCCAAAGCAGTAGCAGACAAGGTGAGTGTTAGGGCGAGCGCCATGCAGAGTTTCCGTAAGTTGTTCATTCTATTTCTCCTAAAGGGTACATGCAAAATTCTTTGCAAGTAGAGAATGTGCAAAATATTTTGCGCGAAGTAATAGAGCAGCTTTGAACTTTTCTTGCAAGCGTCTATGATGGCGGGCGGTTTGCAACTGTTTTTGCAGCTATGCTGAAAGGTCTACCCCCTATGACTTTACTCGCCTCACTGTTGCGTCAACTGGAAAGCCGCGCATTAAGCCACAACCAAAGAGCGGAGCTTCGCTGTCAACTGGCTAAGGGGCTAGAAGAGACTGGCGACTATGAGGCAGCGCGCGAAGCAATGGGCGAGTTATGGCAACGTCTAGGCGAGCGCCCACGCCTTAACGGACTGGAACAAAGCGCAGCCTCCGAAGTCTTGTTGAGAGTCGGAGTGTTGACTGGGTGGATAGGCAGTAAGCAACAGATACCAGATGCACAAGAGACAGCGAAAGACTTCATTAGCGAAAGCCTCTCTGCTTTTGAATCGCTCAACTATATGAAGGTAGCTGAGGCGCAAGTTGAACTTGCTCTCTGTTACTGGCGAACAGGTGATTATGACGAAGCCCGTCTGATACTGAATGAAGTGCTAGCAAAGCTCTGGACTGAACATGAGCTAAGGGCAAAAGCATTGATTCGCCTTGCCATCGTAGAATATTCCGAACATCGTTTGAGTGAGGCTTTAGAACTTCTACTTGATAATGCAGAACTGTTTGACGGTATTACTAATCACACCTTAAAGGGCAGTTACCATAACAATCTCGGTAATCTATGGGAGAACTTAGGGAAAGATAAAAACAGAGAGGACTATACAGACCGTGCTTTTATAGAATACGCCGCAGCAAGCTTTCACTTTGAACAGGCAGACCACAAAACCTATCTCGCCAATGTCGAAAACAATCTCGGTTATCTCTACTTCAAAGCTGGAAAGTTCAAAGAGGCGCATGAGCATTTAGACCGTGCGCGCAAAATCGCAACAAGGCTTAAAGATAAATACACGCTAGGCCAGTATGAAGAAACCCGCGCCCGTGTCTTTCTAGCAGAAGGGCAGAACGTAGAAGCTGAAAAAGCGGCGCGAGAGGCTGTCGTATTGCTTGAGCAAGGTGGACAGCAAGACTTGCTGGCAGAAGCTTTGATAACTCACGGGACGGCGCTCGCTCGGTTGCGCTTCTACAGTCAGGCATACGCTACACTTCAACACGCTATCGAAGTGGCTCAAGATGCGGGCGCGACAAGTCATGCCGGAAAAGCCGCACTGATTATCATGGAAGAGTTAGGCGAGCATCTTAGCCCGCGAAAGGCCAAGACCATATCAAAGAAAAGTCTGACTGAAGAAGTGCATAGCTATGAGCATGACATGATAAAGCAGGCACTTATTCTATCTAAGGGCAGAGTCACACACGCGGCGAGGATGCTGGGCGTCTCACATCAAAGACTAATCTACATCATAGAGAAGCGCTACAAAGACTTGCTTAGTATAAGGCGACCTCCGCAACGTAAGAGCCTCATGAAGCCTCCCGCTAAAAAGTCGTGAAGCGCTTAGGACTCTTACCTACTTTTCGGCTGAGTGATACTTTTCGTGGATTTTTCGGGTAAAGCATCCCGCTTCTTTTTCTGTTTGGCTTGCTTCTCATCTTCTAGCTTCTTTTGTAATTCCGAGTAAGGCACAGATAAAAGACCGTCCATTACTTTGTCGAACTCTTCAAATTCTGCGGTTCGTTTTTCTTTCATACCTTATCTCTCCACTCTTCACCAAAGGATTTGATGGTTCCCCGCTTAATTAGTTTAAGGTGTATTGAAACGACCTCTTGATTTAGCTCTTTTACCCATTGGGAATTTCTTAGCCGGTCGCGATAATCGAAGTTTTCCCCGTATTCTTCAACTTTCGCGTTCACGTCAATAATTACATCCTTAAGGATTGTGCGTACGCAGTCTTTGAAGCGCTCACGGTCAATCTCATTTCTTACGAACTCTTCAGGGTGCGTAGTTATTTCCGTAAACATCGCGTCGTTTTCCAGTATATTGCGAACGATGTAAACCAGCACGTAAGGCGTTAGGTTGTACTTAGCTACAAGGTCATTTGTAAGGGTTAGAAGTTCCTCACTGGCAATCTCCCAAATCAAATAGGTAAGCAGAATCCTATCTGCCGTGACTTCGGGACGGGCAAAAATGTCTCGGTACTTCTTCTCAGGGTCAAGAACCTCTCCAGTTCGATGCGTTATCCACGGCTCTTTAAAGTCAAATGACCTGAGAATTAAACCGGCAGTTTCATTTGAAATCATTACTCCAAGCTGGGGAAGCTCACCGCGCTTTATCTCATAGTAATACTCGCCCTTGTAATGCGTAGCGAACTCGTTTTGAAGCCTAATCTGTATTGGGTCATTAGCTACAAAATCACGAACTTTTACCGCGTTCTGATTATTTGAGAATCTTGTTACTTCTTCGGCCAGTGTTGACGATGGCTCTAGCTTGATGAATTTCGTCAGAACGCGTAGGTCATCAGTCAAGTATCTCTGGTTTTCGTATAGCGCCGTCAAACTCTGACAACCATTAACCACAAAATAATCGCTGATAGATATTGACTCTTCGTCGGATTCAAGTTCATTAGCGATTATGGTGATGCCATTATGAAAAAGGGGAAAGTATTTGTGCTTCTCAGGCTTTCGGATTGTTTCACGAATCTGTCTATTTACAGAACTACGAGTAAGCGGGCCACGAACGTTGTATTTATAAAGCGATTGATTAGCAATTCCGTCTAGCGCAACAAGCTCAGTAGCCTTAACCGCCGCTATGATTACTTTGGTTTCTGTATCCCCCATATACTTCGTAACATCACGACCAACAATATCGAAACTCTTTGGTGTGTGAATCGGCGTATCTCGTTGGTCTGAAATATAGGTAGTTTTCAGAACAGTTTCCCCAACGTAAGACAGGTATGGTGACGTTGCTAGAACGCCATCAGCGTGAGTATCTTGGTCTATGTTGCACAGAAACTCACCTTGCAGAGAATAGGTTTCAACTTTACTGATTAGGTCAAGGCGCTTGATTAGGCTCTCTAGTTGAGTGTTCGGCTTAGAGTCCAACAAACTCCGTATGGACTCAACACTACGGAATTGATTAATCGTTCCGTCAAATGTTCGTAGTGTCTTATCTCCGATTTTTTTTGATGATGATTCAATAATCGTGGCTTGAAAGATTGTGATGGTTTGGTCGTTGTCATTAACGAAGATTCCATCCACGCCTTTGTCACCACGAAAATCGCAAACTGAGTTCTGTGCCTCCAAGGTATGAAGGCGATAGTAGTTTTCAAGATACCAGATAAGAAACGAAGCACTACGCGACCTCTTTGGGCTAAGATGTTGGGGGAACAAATTGAGGATTGCAGGAAAGCTAAAATCTAGCATTTGAGGACACACTCCTAATGCGCGCCAGAATCCAATTCGGTCGCAGGGATATTCGGGGGTCATTTAATACCCCCTTTCAAGCGCGAGTATAATACACTTTCGCGGGTATGATTCGTCAAGTATATTATCACCTGAAAAGCAATTGATTCACCGGCTCATTGATTCAATGAGCCGGTGAGTCAATGAATCAATTCCTTCATCATTTTGGCGGTTGTCGCGGCCTGCTTGGCGAGAGGTCTATGGTGCGGACTTCGCCGTCAGGGTTTCTTTCCC
Source organism: Pyrinomonadaceae bacterium (assembly GCA_036389255.1). Classification (GTDB taxonomy): domain Bacteria; phylum Acidobacteriota; class Blastocatellia; order Pyrinomonadales; family Pyrinomonadaceae; genus JACVRN01. Next base: position 203,143 of record DASVQI010000038.1, on the reverse strand, counting down.
TGCGGTCACTGACCTTTCTCTGCGCCGCCGTGTCTGTGATGGCGACCGAGGGCGTGACGCCGAAGGAGTAGGTGAGCGTGACGGAGAAGGTGGCGCATTCGACCGTGTACTTCTGGTTCCTCTGATTCGAGCCGCTCGCCTCTTCTCCGGTGGGTTTGGGCAGCCCCAGCGTCTCTGACATGCGCGTAAAGAAGTCCTGCGCGGAGTCCCAGCGCATGGCGCTGTTGAAGTTGACTTTAACGTTGGCCAATCTCTCGTCCACAAACACAAGGTCAACGTCGTCCACTCCCTCCGCGTTGTCTCCCTTCAATTCCGCGCCCTGAAGCCGTATGGCGCGCGAGCCTACCTTGTTGTCGCCTGAGAGCTTGGCGTCGAAGAGGCTGGCGTCTTCCAAGGCTCCCTTAACGTCCATCAGGGGCATGCCCAGCCGAAAGCCTCTGATGGCAGGCGCTTGCTGCAAGGGGCACTGCACTACGGGCGCGCCCTTCTGCTTCTTCTGCGCGAGCGCGCCGGTGACTGCCATGGCCGTGATGAAAAGAATGATTTGAAGAGAGCGCAGGCGTCTCATAGGAAAATTTTCTCCTTCTGGCGGTTGATGCAACTCTGAGGCGGACGGGTTGCACCGCCCAAGTATAGTTTCACAGCGCGAGACAAATGAAAAGCCCCGGCCTTGTAGAGCCGGGGCTTTTCGTTCTGGCTGCTCACTGCTATCTGGCCCGCAGTGAGAGTCGGTTAAGGCGTGCAGCCGTTTACTGTGTAGGTCGCGCCGCTATCTATGACCGGGCCGCTATTCGGCACGTATATCTTGCGAACGGCCGTCGCCACGTTACCGCTCGAATCCTTGACCTTGAGCGTAACCGTGTAAACGCGACCGTCTCCGTTACCGGAGCGCTCCTTGCGAACCTGTAGAGACTTGCAATCGGGCGTGATGACCATGTCGTTCAAGGTATTGCCATCGCCGTTGCCGTTTGCGTCCTCGGGCTCGTCGCTCGTCACCTGCGAGATTACGACGTCGTTGATGTCAACGCTCGCATCGCACAGGTCTGACACGCTCGACACCAGTTGAGAGATGGTAAAGGTCACGTACTGGTGGTTGGGCGGTGACAGGCTGATGGTGCCCGAAGTGAGCACTATCGTCGGCGCTGTCTTGTCATTGACCTTGATGGTCTGTGTGCCGGTAGTGGTGTTGTTAGCACCGTCCTTGGCCGTCCACGTGATTGTAGTGACGCCCACGGGATACGGCGCGTTGAGCGGCTGGCTGTCGCTGCGCACGCCCGTAATGGTGACGGCACCGCAATTGTCGCTTCCGCTCGCCGTGCCCGGATTAACGCTTGCGCTGCAAGAGTTGGCCGGAGCGTCAACCTCCTGATCGGACGGAACGCTCAAGCTCGGCGGCGTGTTGTCTATGACGGTGACGGTCTGGTAAGCCTTCTTGGTATGACCGTGGCCGTCGTCAGCCGTGTAGGTGATGATGGTCTGTCCTACCGGGAAGTTGTTTCCGGAAGGCACGCCGTCGCGCGTGACAGTGACGTTCGTAGAGCAGCCGTCGCTGGCCTCGGGCGTTCCCAAGGTTTCGTCGCTGACGACAGCGCCGCACGTAGTAGCTCCCGCCCCCGTATTGACGGTGACGTTAGGCGGAGCCGTTATGAGCGGGTCTGAAGTGTCAACGACATTCACGTTGACCGTGTCCTCGCTGTAATCGCCGCTCGGGTCTGTGACCTTGAGCGTCAGAGTGTGCGGGCCGAACGAGAGCGAAGTGCTGAGCTGCGCGGTCGTGCCTATCACCGTAGCGCCCTCGCGCCATTCGTAGGTAAGCGGAGTGTCGCCGTCCGGGTCGGTTGATGCCGAACCGTCCAGCGCCACGCTTGCCGCGCCGCCCGAGCATTCAACAGTCTGGTCGTCTCCCGCGCTCGCCACGGGCGGAGTGTTACAGCCGCCGTCGGTGTGCCCGCCGGACTCCGTGTTGCCTCTCAGCACCCAGATGTCCTGACCGAGGCCGCCGCTCGTTATCGTCTCTATGACGATGCCTACGCGGTAGTCTCCCTGCTGCTCAACGCCGAAGAGGAAACGCAGGTTGATGCTGCTGCCGTTGGCAAGCGGCGTCAAGAGCGTGACCGTTCCGGCTCTGAGCGAAGAGTTGACGCCGCCGCCCTGAGCCTGCGCGGGCGGAGTCTCAAGCGTTGTGCCCTGCACTGTGTCACTCCCAACTACTATGGTAGAGGAAGTGCGCGCGCGCAGGTCTGCCGTGCCGGAGGCAGGCGTGGTGGTCATGTCAACTATGCGGAACCTGAGCCCGGTCACGCTCCCGCCCGTGTTGTTGGTGAACTTGCGGCGTATGTCCAGCGTGCCGTAAGTCGAATTGTTGGGCGCGTCGGCTGTGTTGTCGCGCACGGTGTTAGGCGCTGAGCCTACACCGACGGACGAATCCAGCCGCTCCCTGCCGAACTTGGCCGTACCCGGTACTGAGCAGGGCACAGGGCCGCGAGCGCCCGTAGCGTTCTCCGGGCCGGGCGCACCCAGCGTAGGCGTGGTGTTGCTGCCCACGATGGTTGCGGGAGTGGTCGAGACGACTACGAAGTCGGTGGCGTTGTCACCGGCATCTATAGTCTCGCCCTTGTCTACCCTGCGGACGAAGCTGTACTCGGACACGCTGCCCGATGCAGGCGCAAGGGTCGCGCCTTCACGGAGCAGGTCGCAGTTGTTGCCGGTGTTCGTGCTGAACCCGACAGCATCCAGCCGCGTTTCCGTCCCTATGTTGGAGAGGTCTGCGGTGTTGAAGAGAGCGACGTTGCGGTCATTCTCTATGTTCAAGTCCAGCGTCTGGTCGCCCGTAGCATAAGCACCCAAGCTGTAGGCGGAGCCTGTCAGCAGGTAGTTGCCGCGTGCCGGAATCACAGTGCCGTTCGGAATTACCGCAATGACGACGGGCGTCTCCGAGCAATCGCCGCCGCTCTTAACAAGCGCCCAGCCGCCTGAGACGGTGATGTCGCTGTCTGTGTTATTTAACAGCTCAACGAAGTCGTCGTCAGCGCCGCCGGGGCCGGACGTGCGCAGCTCGGAAATCAGAACTGTGCCCGGCGTGCCGTTCGGGTTGATGGTGCCCGTGGCCTGACCGTCTGTGATGACTCCGTTCGTCGCGCCACTGAGGTTGACGAGGAAGTTCTCAGCCGTCTCAGAGCCGTCTGCGTCGGCCAGCACAGGAACGGAGATGGTCTGCACTGTCTGGCCCGGATTGAAGGTCAGCGTGCCGCTAGTGGTCGTGTAGTCGGAGCCTGCCGTCGCTGGATTCGCGCCGCCCGCAGCCGTGGCAAAGTTCACGGTGACAGGCTTCGTGAATGAGTGCGACAGGGTCACTGCGAAGGCCGCGGGGCCTGAGCCGGTCGAAGGCTCTGCCACGGAAGCGTCCTTAACGGTGATGTCGGGCGGCGTCAGGACGGGCGTTACCGTCGGGTCGCTTGAGCCGCCAGCCGCCGGGTCATCCGTCTGCACGCTTGTAAAGTTGCTGCCCGAAACGGTGCCCTGATTAGAGACTTGCGTGACGCCGTTCGGTAGCGGGTCGTTAATCGTTACTTGGAACTGAACCTTCACGGTCTTGCCTGCCGGAAGCGTTCCGATAGAGGCCGTGACTGTCTCGCCTGAAGGCGCGGGCGCAGCATTGACGACTGCCGTCTTCGCCGCGGCGCGCTGTGTCTCGCTCCTGACAGCCTTAGGCGTCCTTAAGCTGTGAGCCATAGACCATTCGGTCTTATTGGTCGTGCCGAGCGTCTGTACGCCTGAAGCGTCAGACCTCGGAGCGGTGTCCGCGCTCGCCAGATACTCGCGCCTGCTCGCCTCCGGCCAGAACATCGCTGCGGCCTGGTCAATCGGCCCAGCTATGAGCGTACAGGCTGCGCTTGCGCTCGCGCTTCCGGTGTTATTGGCTGTGAGCTGCGAAGTGCAGGTCGCATCCGGCGGAGCCGTGTCAACCAGTTGGAGCGTGGAAGTGTTCGTCCTTACCAGTGCGATGAATGTCCCATTTGAATCTACAGTAGCGCCGGACGGGACGGTGTTGTTGCGAACGTCTGTGCGCACAGTATTACAGACGGAGACGCAGTTCGACTGCACGAAGATGGCTGCGAGCGACGAGCCGGCAGCGCTCTGCGTATCCACGTTGTTGTTGGTGACGGTGACGTCAAGCCCGCCGTTACCGTTGCGCCCGACGACCTCTACGCCGCGCGCGTTGGGCGTCTGTCGAACCGTGTTCGAGTCAATCAGCACGGCCGCGTCCGCGCCGCCGTTGATGTTGACGCGAATGCCTATGCCACTGGCCGAGCCGGAGTTGGCCACGCCGGAGTTGCCTATGACGTTACCGGTCACCCTCGCGCTAAAGACGCCGGTCGTGCCCGCGCCTGCGGCCGTGAATGCGTTAATGGCGTTGCCCGTCTGACCGATAAAGGTATTGTTCAAAACCTTGTAGGTCGTGGCGGCTGTCCCATTTTTGTTGACGTTCACGCCGATGGTGTTATTGCTGAACGAGTTGTTCTGAATGGTGGCGGTTATGCTGCCGGTCGCAGCCGCAGCCGGGGCTATCTGGAACCCATTCGAGAAATTGCCCGACACGGAGTTGCCGCTCATGTTTAAGGATGAGATGGAAGCGGCGTTTCTTACTTCAAAGTTCAGACCGCTATTGGTGGCCGAGCCTGTGATGACGCTGCCGGTGATGCTCCAGCTAGAAGTCCCACTGCCTATGCCTACGGAGACGTTGTCATGCGGCGACGGCCCAATCGTAGAGTTGGCGATGCTGATGCTGCCGTTGACGGTGGTGCCGGTGGTGAAGTTGCCTATGTCTATGCCTTTATCGCTTGTCGTGCCGCCACTGTCGCTGATGTAGGAGTTGCTCAGCGAGAAGCCGTCAATGTTGGTGATGTTAATTCCGTCCGTCCCGCTATTCAGAATCCTCATGCGGGTCAGCGACGTGTTCTTTGTAGCGGTGAGCGAGATGCCCGCTCCCGTGGTGGCCTGTATGGTGCCGCCAGTGCAATCGGCGGTGTCAGGCGCTGTAACGGTCGCCAGCGTGCCCGTAGCGTTCGGCGCTACCTGCCCGCCGCAGATGCCGCTTGAGTTACCCGTCACGGTAAGACCGCCGACAGTGCCCGTGTTGTTGAGAACGATGCCGCTCGGAGCGCCGTTGGCGGAGATGCTGCGGAAGTTCAGCCCGCCCGCGTCTATGGTCGTGTTCGCCACGTTGAGCGCTACGCCCGTGCCGGTAGCTATGGTGTTAGCTCCGGTGCTTGTGACCGGGCCGCCGCCCGTCAGGCTGATGCCGCCTCCGGCTGACCCTGTGTTGTTGACGGCCAAGTCGCCAAAAATCAGCGTGCCGACCGCGCTGCCGCTCACGGCATTTCCTGTAGTGTTGCTGAAGCCGATGCCGTATAGCTGATTGTTCTGCGCGAGAACTATCCCGTCGCCTGCGCTTGTAATCGAAGGCTTCGCGCCGCCCGTAGATGGAAGCGGGTCGCTGTCGGGAGCGAGCGTGATGCCCGCAAGTGTCTCTATTGAGGACGAAGCGCCCTGACCTATCACGCGCTGGTTGTTCTCCAGAGTAAGCGGCCCCGTGTAGTTGCCGCTACCCGTGTAGATGAAGATGCTGTCGCCAGCTTTAGGATTACCTGCTCCGTTGCCGTTGTCGGCCTCGAAGTCGCTCAGGCTGTTGTAAGGGCTGGTCAGCCGACCGCAACTCGAAGGCGCGCAAGCGCCCGCGCTGTTGTTGATGAACCAGAGCATGTCCGTAATCGTCAGCACGACGGTCGCCGTGTCGCTGCCGTTGGCGTTGCTGATGGTGTAGTTGAAGCTGTCCGTGCCGGTGTAGCCTCTAGGCGGGTCGTAGGTGAACGTGCCCGTGGAGGTGTTCATGGTGACGTTGCCGCCGTTCGCGCTCGTAGAGTCAAAGGCCGAGACGGTCACGCCGGGGCTGTCGTTGCTGAGCACGCTGAAGCCGGACGAGGCCGTGTTGATTCGCACGTTGCCTGTAACAGAGTGCATGTCGTCAACGGCCTCAAGCTTGGTGCCGAAGCTGAAGACGTAGTTGGCCGCCATCTGGTCGGGCGGGTCGAAGCTGTCTGCGTCCGTAATCTGGTTGGCTATGACCGTTACCGTGCAGTTGGCTCCTGCGGGCAGGTCTGTCGTCGGGTTAAGCGTGAAGCTCGAAGCAGGAGAAGCGCTCAAGGTAAAGGACTGCGGCGAGCCTGTCGGGCACTCTATAGAAAAAGAGCTAGTCGTGGCATTGACCGGCTCGCTGAAGTTGACTGTGATGTTGGTGTTTGAAGCTACGTTCGTTGCGCCGTTGGCTGGGGTGGTAGTGGTAACCGTCGGGCCTTCGTCCACGTTAATCGTAACGGTCGCCGTATCGTCCGGCAGCAGTCCGTTCGTCACCGTGTAGGTGAAGGTGTCCGTCCCCGTAAAGCCTGATGCGGGCGTGTAAGAGAAGCTGCCGTCGCTCTGTAGCGTGACCGTGCCGCCCTGCGAAGTCGAGCCGCCCGCTATAGCCACTGCCGTCGGCGCGGGCGTGCCGGTGTCGTTGGTAAGCACGCCCGGCGCGCTGATGCTCAGCGCAACATCTTTGGTGGCGTTGTAAGAGTCCGCGAAGGCTAGCGGCGACACCCTCAGAGAGCCCGGCACGAGCGTCGTGTTCGCGTCAATCGTGTCGGTGAAGGTCACGCCCGTAGCGTCGGACGCGCCCGTGTTGGAGATGTTCACGTCGTAGGTGACTGTGTCGCCCGCTTCGGCTTTGCCGTCACCGTTCGGGTCTGAAAACGAATCGGTCTTGCTTGCCGTGACGATTGTAGTGGCGGGCGAAAGCATGCCGGGCCCGCCCGCATGAATCCCACCTGAATTAGGGGGTTGAATACCATTGGCTAATAAGTTGGAGCGATAGCCCGCCAATCGCATCTGTGCTGATGCAATAGGCATAATCGGCATCACTAAAAGTACAAAAGAGATGAAAAGGGAAGTGAAAACTCTGACGAACAGGGGGCCGGGGGTGTGTGTTCTCATTATCTGCGTCCTTTGGGGTGGATTAGAGACTCCTTAAAGGGGAAGGCTCTTTAATCAAGATAAAGACGAAGCGCGAGAGCGCTGCACTTGTTACGAGAGACTGGAAACGAGTCCGAACTAAAGAAGCACTGGAAGAGCTAACTTTTGGGGACTACCTACAATAGTTTCAATCCTGGGAGTTCTAGAAAGCGGCTTGGCATTCCAGCTATGGCTATCCTGGGCGGGAGGCACAGTAGCATAGGACTTCCTGTATGGCAAGGGTTTTTACTGGCCCAGACGGTAGATACGAAGCAAACCGGCTGGGCCAGCAGCCTGCCCGAAATTGTTTAAATAGGGCCAGCGTAAAGATTTGCTATCTGTTTATAAATATTTAGCCAGCGTCCGCTTCGGCCTCAAAGAGCGAGCGAAATTCCCCCGAGCGGCGGCGCAGCTCAAGCCAGTCCTGAAAAATCTCTGGCTGTTCGAGCCAGACCGTGAACCATCGCGCTATCTCAGCTTTCTCTGCGCGCTTGCGCGCGTCCACGTTGCGATTGCCCGCAATCATCTGCGCGCGCTGTTTGCCCTTGAGAGCCGTCTCGCGCACGCGACGCAGGCCCGCCTGGTCGTTTGAGCGCGCGAACTGTCGTCGCAGGTTCTCCAGATTCCTCAGCGAGTTGGCGGCCTGTTTGAAGTCCGCGAACTTCAACAGGTTGCGGAACATCGCCTCGTGCGGGTCTGCCGAGCGGCGCTGAGCGTCCAGCTCAAGCACTTCGGCGTGTCTCAGCTCCGCGCCTTCGTCTGCCAGCAGCCTAGCCATTCGCACCGGGCTTTCTATTGCGCCCTCTCCGAATCTTTCGCGCACGACTCGCTCTATCTCTTCCAACTCGCTCGCGCCCACGGATTCGCAGTCTAGGTATTCCCACACCTCTATCATCAAGTCCCGCTTGGTTCTGGATTTCCACTTCTGCTCTTTCATCGGATTCAAGATTACAGAAAAGAGTGGCAAAAGGAAAAAGCTGAGAAAGGCCGGAAGCAACAACTCCTTTCTTCCGCCTTTTACCTTTTTACTTTTTCCTTCTACAATCTTCCATTGTACTCACTCTTTTTCGGCAGCCCATGACTCAGGCAGCACAGACCATCACGGACGCGCTCGCGGCGCTTCAGACCCATTTCGGCTTTGAGGATTTCCGCGAAGGCCAGCGCGAAGTCATCTCGGCCGTTCTGGAAGGGCACGACACTGTCGTCGTCATGCCCACGGGCGGAGGGAAATCGCTCTGCTACCAGTTGCCCGCGCTCATGCTGGAGGGTGCGACGCTGGTGATTTCGCCGCTCATAGCGCTCATGAAAGATCAGGTGGACGCGCTGCTGGCGCGCAATCTTCCGGCCACTTTTATCAACAGCTCCATTGACTTTGAAGAGCAGAAGGCGCGCATTCAGGGCGTCAGGCGCGGAGCCTTCAAGCTGGTCTACGTCGCGCCCGAGCGCTTTCGCTCGGCCCATTTCATAGAAGCCCTGAAGAGCGCTCACATCTCACTATTCGCCGTTGACGAAGCGCACTGCATCTCCACCTGGGGACATGATTTCCGGCCCGACTATCTTAGATTGCGCGGCGCGCTTGAGCGCATAGGCCGGCCGCAGGCCGTGGCTCTGACGGCGACCGCCACGCCCTACGTTCGCGCCGACATCATAGAGCAACTGGCGCTGAAAGAGCCGCGCGCTTTCGTGAGCGGCTTTGACCGTCCCAATCTCTCCATCAACGTCACGCACACGCAGAAGGAGCGCGAAAAGATTACGCGCATACGCTCGCTCGCGGCCAAACATGCGGGCGGCTCAGGCATCATCTACACCTCCACGCGCAAGGCCGTGGAGCAGGTCGCCTCCCGTCTTAAAACTGCCGGTCTGAGCGTCGTGGCCTATCACGCGGGGATGGAAGACGCCGCGCGAGCAGGCGCGCAGGACGAGTTCATGAGCGGGCAGACGCAGATGATTGTCGCCACCAACGCCTTCGGCATGGGCATAGACAAATCCGACATACGCTTCGTGGCGCACTATCAACTGCCCGGCTCAATCGAAGCTTATTATCAGGAGATAGGCCGCGCTGGCCGCGACCGTCTCACTTCCGACTGCGAGCTTCTCTTCAACTACGCAGACAAGCGCACTCAGGACTATTTCATAGAAGGCTCTTACCCGCAGCCAGAGCTTATCGCGCGCGTCTACGAAACCCTCGTAGCCATAAAACAGGAGCGCATAGAGCTTTCCACGCGCGAGATAGCGCAGCGAGCAGGCATACGCAACGAGATGGCCGTGCAGTCTGCCCTTATCACTCTGGAGAAGGCGGGCCACATAGAGCGCGGCGCGGCCGGAGAGAACAGGGCCTCCATCAAGCTGCTCATGCCGCCGCAGCGTGCGCGCCAGACAATCGGAGAGCGCGACACGCGCGCACGACAGGCGCTCATAGGGCTTCTAGGCGGGTTCGACGTCAGCGAACAAGGGGAAACGGAGCTGAACGTTTCGGAACTGGCCGACGCCATAGGGCTAGACCTGCTCACCACCCGTCGCTCTCTTTCCAGCCTTCAAACGTCCGGCATCATCAGCTACACGCCTGCCCGGCGCACGCGCGGCCTCGTGATGCTGGATGAGCAACCGGCTCGCACGCTTCGCATACGCCCGCAGGACTTGGCGCGCAGGGCCGCGCTTGAGCAGAGAAAGCTGCGAGAGATGATTAGCTTCTGCTACACGGAGCGCTGCTACAGAGCCTTCATTCTGGATTACTTCGGAGACCCGCATCACGCTGAGAGCTGCGGCATGTGCGGCAACTGCGTAGCCGAGATTCGCGGCGCGACAAAGCGCACGCCCGACGCTTGGAGCGCCGAAGCCCCGCTAGAGCCGCCAACGGAGCTGGACGCTTTCGTTCGCAGGCACACGCCCGTCGCGCTAGACCTTGAGGAAGAGCTGAGCGAGCGGTCGCGCATTGCGCGGGCGCGCCAAAAGGCGGAAAGCGCGGGCTATGATGAAGAGAGCGCTGAAATCAGCGTCACTCAGGCGCGTGCACTGACGGAAGAGGAGATGCTGCTGGTAAGAAAGATTCTGGCCTGCGTGGCGCGCATGCAGGGACGCTTCGGCAAGGGGATGCTGGTCGCCACGCTTCGCGGCTCTCGCGCAAAGAATGTCAAAGACGCGGGGCTTGACCAGCTTTCGACCTACGGCATCTTGAACGACATGACGCAGGACGAGCTTATGCTCTACATAGAAGCGCTCATCGCTGCCGGATGCCTCAACACGACCGCAGGTGCATATCCGACAGTGTCGCTTTCATCATTCGGCGCAGACGTCATGCGCGAGCGCGCGAGCTTAGAGCTTGCTATTACGGACACGGCGCTCAGCACCATCGCAAGTTCGGCTTCCGGCGGGACACGCTCGGCCCCTGCTGAAAAGAAGGTAAGCACGGCGGACGAAACCTACGCGCTCTACTGCGAGGGGCTCTCCGTGGAAGAGATTGCGCAGAGGCGTAATCTCACGGAGATGACGATAGAGAAGCATCTGGCCGACTGCATCGTCGCGGGCCGCCCCTTCGACCTCTCGCGCCACGTCCGCGAAGAAGACCGCGCACAGATTGAGCTTGCCGTGGAGCAGCTTGGCACGGAGCTTCTTCGCCCCCTGCGCGATGCTTTGCCCGCGCACATCAACTACCGCATGATTCGCTTCGTCGTAGCCGCCCTTCAACGGGCCGCGAAAGATAGCGATTGAAGTGGACTTTTTTTTGAGAGCCTTTGACGCGCCACCCTTTGCAAACCTTCTCGATAAAGAATAAGGAGCTAAAATTTCATGACTCGTAATCCGAACACAGAACCGCCGCAGCCCGGCGAGCCTTTGCCGCAACCCGGCGACCCAGACCTTCCGCCGACGCGCCCGCAAGACCCTATTCAACCAGACCCGGAGCAGCCGGAGCCGCTCCCGCTTCCGCCCGACACAAATCCTTCGCCCGCCGCGCCCGTGCGCGAGCCCGACAGCCCTCTTCCCGCAGGCGACCCGCCGTCAGGCGAGCCTACGCGATTGGCGTAGAAGGCGTAGGTCTGGACAGAGATGCCGGGGTGGCTGTAAATTTTCCGGCGGCAGTTTTGATAATTTCTCTTTTATCTTCGGAGCGGGCGCGAAATCCGTTTGCTGGCGCGTGAGATGAGTGAGGGGACAGAAACCTTAGTTCAATCGGTGTCGCCAAGGGGCGGCGTGCCGGGCTCTGTGCGCGAGACGCTTCAGCCCGTACGGCGGTCGCTTCTAGAGAAGCCTTTCGTCCCGCACCCTCTCTTTACGAGCGGGCACGGGCAGACGCTGGCCGCTTACGCGTGGCCGCGCCGCCGCAGGCTCAGGGAGCAGTCGCGCGACAACGCGCGGCTTTTTGAAGTCGAGCCGGGCGTGCGCGTGCTGGCGCATTATCGCTGGCAGGCGCAGAAGCAGGAGCGCCCGCTCATGCTCTTGCTTCACGGTCTGGAAGGCTCCACGGAATCCATCTACATACTGGGAACGGCCGACAAGGCTTTCCGCGCGGGCTTCAACGTGGTGCGTCTGAACCTGCGCACCTGCGGCAAGACCGAGCACCTGACTCCGACCATCTATCATAGCGGCCTGACGGGCGACATACGCTTCGTCATACGCGAGTTGATTGAGACGGACGGGTTCAGTGAAATCTACCTTGTGGGCTTTTCCATGAGCGGCAATATGTCTCTGCGGCTGGCTGGCGAAGAGGCGGAGACTTTGCCCGATGAGCTTAGAGGCATCTGCGCCATCTCGCCGTCCGTAGACCTTGTGGCGGCGGCAAACACCATCGAGCGCCGCTCGAACTGGCTTTACCAGAAGAGCTTCATGCGGAGCCTGCACTCGCGCATGCGCAGGAAGAAGAAGCTCTTCCCTGAGCTTTACGACATACAGGGCTTGCGGCGCGTGCGCACCATACGAGACTTTGACGAGCGCTTTACAGCGCGCCACGGAGGCTACAAGGACGCGGACGATTATTACGCGCGCACAAGCTCGCTTCCTCTGCTTCCGCGCATACGAAAGCCCGCGCTCATCATACACGCCGAAGACGACCCCTTCATTCCGTTCGACCCGCTTCGCCATGCGGAAATCGAACAAAATCCCAACATTATTCTGTTGGCGACTAAGAGCGGCGGACACGTTGGCTTTGTCGCTGCCGATTCCGAAGGCGAAGACCGCTTCTGGGCCGAGAACCGCATAGTCGAGTTCTGCCGCCTCCTTCACGAGCAGCTTCAGCCGTGAGCTGAAGTTGTGCTGCCATGCCCCGGCAGTTTAAGCTATACCCGATTAATTAACTTAAGACAGAAATTGCAGCCCCCGGATATCGCAAAACCATGCGCCGGGACGTTTTTGTATATGTATATAGTTCTGAATGTAGTGGCCGTCTTACTGCTGGTCTTAGCCAACGGTTTTTTCGTCGCGGCGGAATTCGCGCTCGTGAGCGTGCGTCGCTCGCGCATAGAGACGTTGGCGGCGGGCGGCAGTGGCTCCGCCAAAAGGCTCATGGGCCTGCTCAATAACATGAACGCCTATCTTTCTGCGGCGCAGTTGGGCATCACGCTGGCCTCTCTCGCCCTGGGCTGGATAGGCGAGCCGGCAATCGCGCACATACTGGAAGGCCCTCTCGCTGGGCGCGTCTCCGACGCTCTGCTTCACACCATCTCTTTCATCATAGCCTTCGGGATTATCACCTCGCTTCACATAGTGATTGGCGAACAGGCTCCGAAGCTTCTCGGCCTTGAGCGTGCCGCGAATGTGGCGCTCTGGACGGCGCTTCCGATGCAGATTTTCTACAAGGTATTTCGTCCCTTCATCTGGGCGCTTGATTGGGCGAGCGCGCGCACGGTGGGCCTCATCGGCCTGCACTACACGGGCGGCCACGGCTCAATCTACACGGAGGAAGAGATTCGCCAGCTCGTCAATAGCTCTCAGAAGGGCGGCATGCTGGAAGAGAGCGAGCGCCTCCTGATTAACCGCGTTCTGGACTTTGCTCAGGCGGAGGTGCGAGAGGCCATGATTCCGAGGATGAACGTCATCGCGCTCTCCTCCACGGCCACGCTTGAAGAGGCAGAGAAGGCTTTCTGCGAAACGGGCTATTCGCGCCTGCCCGTCTACTCGGAGCGTCTGGACAACATACAGGGCGTGCTCTTCATGAAAGATTTGATGCAGTGCATACGAAAGTCGGCAAGCGAGTTCGAGCTCGAAAAACATCTGCACCCGCCCATGTTTATTCCCGCGACCGCGCGACTCGGCGGAGTGCTGGCACAGATGCAGGCGGCGCAAACTCACCTAGCCTTCGTCATAGACGAGCACGGAGGCATAGAAGGCATCGTCACCATGGAAGACCTGCTGGAAGAGATTGTCGGTGAGATTAACGACGAGTATGACGAAGAGGTGCGAGCCCAGATTGTAGAAGACAACGGCACGTATATTCTGGACGGGATGCTGGCCGTGCGCGACGCCAACCGCCGCTTCAAACTGAAGCTGCCGGAGGAGGCTGGCTACACGACACTCGCCGGATTCATGCTCGCGCAGACGGGGCGGCTTCTTCGTCCCGGCGAAGAGGTTGAGTACGAAGGCGCGCGCTTCACGGTCGAGCGTGTGGAGCGCCGCCGCATACGCCGCATACGCTTTGTCCCCGCGCCGGAGTCGGAAGAAGAAGCGATAGCATAAACCGCGAAACAAGACGAAACGGCACGAAGGTTACTTTCCTTCGTGCCGTTTTCATGTGGACTTGTCAGCAGTCGCTACTCTTTTTCTACAATTCTTCGTCCTGTTTCTCGTCGCCTTCGGCGTTGACTTCGCTCTGTTCCTTGGCGGGCGTCGTTTCCGTCTTCGGCTTGAAGTCTTCTGCGGGTGCGTGATAGGCGAAGACAGAATCGCCTTCGGATTGCGGCAGAACGCGCGAGGCCAGCTTGTCCAGCAGGCTGCGAATCCGGCCCGGCTCTTCTTCACTGGCGGGAAGCGCGGTTTCGGCCGCCGGGCCAGTCTCGGCTTCCAGCCGTATAAGCTCGGCCGTTGCGCGGCGGCAGAAGGCGCAGCCCACCAGATGCTGTACGACTGGCGCTGACTCCGTCTCCGTCAATCGCCCTTCAACGAAAGCGGAGAGAGCGTCTTCATCCAGATGCACTCCTGCTATGACAGGCGGTGCCACCATCGCGCTGCGCTGTAAGTGCTGGTGAATCATAAGGCGAATGCCCTCTGTCTCTCTGTTGTTCTTCGGTCGCGGCACAGCTTCTGGCTCCTCCCGCCTCCTTGCCCTTTTGGACGATTATTGTTTCTAGCCTTTGCTCAAATTCTCGCTTTCGGTATCCATTAGATGACGACGCACATCGTCGGCAGCTAAATCTTCGGTCGCCATCCCAAGACAAATCTCTATCTCTTCGGGCGTTAATCCGCCCTTTTCTTCCAGCTCTTCTCGAAAGCGTGCGAGAACCTTACCGTAAACTTTTTCCAGCCAGCGCATGATGGTTGATTCATGCACGCGCGCCTCCGGCGCAACCGTCCGGCGCTTGGACTGTCGCTGAAACCAGCGACGCAGGGGCGATTGCGGCTCTTCCACCAGCCTGGCAATCTCGCGCAGCTTGAGCCCTTCCACATGGTAGTAGAGGAGCAACAGCTTTTCGTGGTCGTCCAGCGTGGCGAGCGAAGTGTCCAGAGCCGCAAGGGTCACTTCCTTGTATCGCTCGCGTGCGATTCTATCCACCATAGCGCTTTCGCCGCCACGCGCCTCCGCTCGCCAGCCGGGCCTGTCCTGCGTCTCGCCTCCGCTCTCCGACCAGTCGTCAATAGAGATTTCATCGTGCCGCGCGCGGTGCATATCAATCACAGCGTGCCAGACAACCGTTCTCAGCCACCCGCGCAAGGTTCCGCGTCCCGTGTAGGTGGCGAACTTCGAGAGCCGGGTATTTTCGACTACGCGCGTCCCGTAAAGCTCCACGTAAACGGAGTCTATGACCTCTTCCGCGTCCAGCTCCACACTGGCCAAGTGGCGCGCAATTCGCTCTATGTAGCGGCGGTAGGATTGGTCGAACTCCCACCATGCGTGCTCGTTGCCGCGCGCGCATCCCATCGCCAGATAAAGGTCTTGCGCCTGAAGCTCTCCGAGGAAGGCGCGTACCTCCGGCGCGCTGGGCGCGTTGCCGTTCTCGTGGTCTACGAGATACTTCTCAACCGCGCCGCGCAGCATGGCTCGCCAGTCTTCCACGGGGACGCCGTAATTCGGCGCGGCCTCGAAACAGCGCGCATAGAGCGCATCCATCTCCGAGACGCAATCTTCCAGAACGCCATCTAGTTTCGCAAAAGGCTTGGTCATGCGGCCGTGATTATAAAGTAAACCAAGCGGTTTCGCATACTGCTTTCGATTGACAAAGAGCGCTGGCCGCCGCAAGGGCAAGACATTTTCGTCATCCGCGCCACACACTTTTTCGCGCTTTTCTCAATAAATAGAGGTATCTATCGAGGTATGTCCGCTTTCTCGTACATGCCTCCAAAAAAAGCGCAAAACGTTTTCGGTTTGCAATAGAGCGGGCAAGAAGGAGCTCAAATAATGGTCGCCGCTCGTTGCCTCTGTGGACGGCAGCCCTCAGAAAATTTTGCAGAAGTCAGAAGAAATTGATTCATTTATTCATCGCTTCATCATTTTGCCTTCCGGCTTCCGCATCGCTTTTCAGGCCACTCATTCGTGCGCCGGGGCATCTTAAGTTAGCAAGAAATTGTCCCGTCGGGTGGACTAAAGGGGCGCGAAAAGGCTTTTTTGAGAGACGCGCTCGTTGTATGAAGCGGCCTGATTTGGCTCCTTCTTATTTTAATTATAGTGGCGGGACTCGATTACAGGGGAAAACAAGAATGATTCAGGGTGCAAGAAAATTAAGTTCGATTTTAGCGGCCTTTCTGCTGGTCGTAGTCACGTTCGTTGCCGTTCCGGCAAGCGTGCTGGCCGCTTCTGACGAAGACGGAAAGACGGCTTCGTCCAAGGCGCGCATTGAAGCGCCTGTCAATCTGGCGGTGCTTATACAGGATGACCTGATTTCCAAAGTCGGCAACGAACTGGATGTGACGCGTGATTTCATACGCAGCCTGCCTCAGGGCTCGCGCGTGATGGTCGGTTACATCACTTCCGGCTCCTTGCAGGTGCGTCAGCCCTTCACGGAAGAGCTTGACAAGGCTGCGCGCTCGCTTCGCCTCCCGCTTTCGAGCGATTTCGCGTCGGCCTACAATCCGTACGTCGAGGTAGTAGAGGCTCTGAAGAAGTTTGACGGGCAGGGGAAGAATCGCAACATGGTGCTGCTTATCTCGGACGGGCTGGATGCGTCGCGCGGGCTTGACCCTTCGTCAACGATTGGTTCCATAGACCTGCGCCGTGCCATCAACGAAGCGAATCGCCGCAACGTCACGGTCTACTCTTTCTACGCTCCTTCGGTGGGGCTCACGAGCCGCAGCAACGTGCTGGCGAGCTATGGTCAGAGTTCGCTCAATCGTCTCTCGAACGAGACGGGCGGGCGGGCCTTCTTTCAGGGCACGAGCGGCTTCGTCACCTTCGACGGCTATTTTAATCGCCTGCGCGAAGCGTTGAACGAGCAGTTAGCCAAGGCTTACTAAGAGGGAAAGAGAAGAGTTTCCGTTCAATCGGTAAGAACCAAATAGCTCAGAGGCCAGTCCGGCCTCTGAGCTATTTTCATTTCCAGCCCTCAGAATCCATAGCCCGGATATTTACAGTTTATTCCGACTCTGATATATGTCTCGGCAAGTTCAAAAGAAGCGCCCGTGAGCTTGGCCTCAGGCGTCTACGATTTTCTGAACTCGCGCCATATCTTCCGGCGCTCACTCTCAGTCGTTCATTAATCAACCAGAGCAGTAATCGCATTGCCGTATACGGCCCAGTGACGGCAACCCGCAGAGACTGCCCCGCAAGCCTCTCGGGCTTTCAGGCGACTGAAGGCCCGGCAGGCGCAAGATTGTCGAAAAAAAACGCTCCCTTGATACCCGGCTGATGAAACGCTTCAGGAAAGAGATTCATTAGATACAGAGAGAATTGTTTTTCGCGCCGCGCAAGAGAATGCGCGGAGAGAGCCCCTAAATCTATCCACGATAGTAGAAGGAGAAGGTTACCCCATGTCTAAAACTCCCAAAGAATGGACTTTGATGTTCTATTGCGCGAGCGATAACCCGCTTGCCCCCAGCATCGTTTCACAGCTTAAAGCTCTCAAGCAGGCAGGCTATCATCACGACGCCAATGTTATAGCTCGCTTCGACCCGCATCAGGACAACACGCCTGCCCACATCTTCGATGTCAATCTGGCGGCAAAGCTTCAGAATCCGGACGAATCCCAGATAGGCTTCGACGGAAAAAGGGCTAACGACCCTTTTGTTCAGAACCTTGTGATGGACAAGCTCTGGAGTGACAAGGCTATTAACGGGGTTATTGAGAAAGCCCTGAACGAGAGCCGCAATAGAGATAAGGATGGCGACGATATTGTTTACGACCCGCCTCCGCCGACTAAAGAAATGTTGAAAGAACAGGGCCCCATGAGCGCTCTGGCAAGCTTTCTGAAGTTCTGCCTTAATAATTATCCGGCGAACCGCTACATGCTTGTCATACTCGGACACGGCATCGTAGTGGGCAACGACCTGTTCCTACTGGATGAGCATGTGGACGACGAGGAAGACGCGCCCGCTCGCTCAAGAGAAGAGAAAAAGCTCAAAGGCCGCCGGAAAAATTCCCTGATGTTGAAGGAATTGGCCGCCATCCTGAAGGAATTCAAGAAGAATGCGGGCAGAAAGCTTGAGTTGCTGAGCTTTCATAGTTGCTCTATGAGCAGCCTCGAAGTGGCCTACGAACTGGAGGGCTGCGCCAACTACATGCTGGCGTCTCAGGGCCCTGCATTTGTCGGTAGCTGGCCTTACAAGCAGATACTGATACGCATCTTCAATGACCTTGAGAAGCGGCGAAAGACGGATGAGGAAATAGATGTCAGGGATACTGCCATGAAGATTTTCTTCTACTGTCTGTATAACAGCTACGACTTCCAGTTGGCGGGCTATTCCTTCGACGCCAGCCTGTGCGACTTGAACAAAGTGCCGAACGTCAAAGGCGCTATCAATGAGTTAGCCGAAACGCTCAGCGAAAGCCTTTCCGACCGTTACATAAAAGAGTACATTCTCTTATCTCACTGGGAGGCGCAGAGCTTCTGGCAGGAGAGCTACACGGATTTATACGATTTTTGCTTCTGCCTTTTCGAGAGATGCGAGAATGCTCCGCAGTATACCGGTGAGACGGCCGCGCGGCTTCAGACAATCAAGAAGAGCTGCCTCAATGCTATGAATGCGTTGCAGGGAAGCGATTCGCCCGTCATCATCTCAGACTTTGCAGGCCCGCTTTACCAGTATTCGCACGGGTTCTCAGTCTTCTTCCCATGGGCCAAGCCTACAAATATCTCTTTCTGGGAAGAATACAAGCAGTACGAATTTAGCGCCGCAACTAAATGGCACGAGTTTCTGGAAGCCTACTTTGATAAGACCATGCGCTTAACGCGCGGCGAGCTTAGCCCTAGGGAACTAAATCCAAAGTCACCGAAGAGCAGCGTAGTCAATCAACTGCTGGAAGAGATTGCCGTGTCCATTGCCGAGGAGGATGCACAGCTAAGCAAAGGCGGTGCGAATGATGCTACGGGCGGCAAGGGCGGAGCGAACGACCCGACCGGAAGCACCTGTGATTGCCCCGCTATCAAAAATTATCCTTCGCGGACGCGCTCTCTGAGAGAAAGCCGTAAGCAGAAAAGATAGCTTTACCCGCGAGGGCTCAAGCCTCAGGGGTTTTTATCCGACAGAAGAGAGAAGCACTGGAACTTCTCCAAGCTTTAAGTTAAGTGAAATTGGCGCGTCACCTCATCGTTTTGTTCGTCTTGCTCTGTCTGATTCCCGACGCTCCGGCGTTTCAGGTATCGGACACCGTAGAGGCGGCGCGGCAAATGGCTGCGGCGGTTGACGACAATGCCGCAGGATTGGAAGAACGAAAGTCTGCGCTTAAGAAGCTGAAGGAGGCCGCGAGCCTCTTCGAGAGCGCGGGCGAGACTGTAGAGGCGGCACGTGTGCTGAATCGCGCGGGCCGCCTTCAGTTTTTACTCAGCGCCCCGAAGGACGCCATAGACAGCCATCGTCAGGCGCTGGCGCTGCTCAAACGCAGGCCCGACGTACAGTTGGAAGTTGACGCCCTGAACGGATTAGGCGCTACCTACCTGCTTGTTCAGAATAAGAAGTCGGCGGAAGAGGCGCTGCTGAAGGCTCGCAGTTTGAGCGAGCGCGCGGGCTACAAAGAGGGGCAGGCGCAGGCGCTTCTCACGCTCAGCGATTTACAGAACTACGACGACCACGCTCTTGCCTTGCAGACGGCTCAGGCTTCTCTGGCGCTCTGGCAGGCTCTTGGCGACAAGCAGGGATTGGCGCGTGCTTACGCACAGGTCGGTCGCTGCAACATGGCCCAGAACATCCTTCAGGAAGCCACGCGGAATTATGAGCAATCTCTGGCGCTCTGGCGCGAGCTGAACGACGCTTCGGCTCAGGCGGGCGTCCTCATCATGCTGGCCTACATAGAAATCCGCAAAGGAGAATGGCAGGGCTCCATACAGCTTCTCACGCAGGCGCAGAGTCTTCTGGACGGAGAGGCCGAGCCTGTGAAGATGGGTCAGGTCGCGGGCGGGCTGGCCGACGCCTTCAACGAGAGCGGTCTGCCGGAAACGGGCATCATTCATTACCGCAAGGCGCTCGATTATTATCGCCTGTCGCAAGACCCACACCTGATACGGTACGCGACGGGTGGAATCGGCTGGTCGTACTACCTCATGGGGGATTACGCCAACGCCCTGACCTATCTACAGCAGGCGCTTGAGGGAGCGGACAAGCAGACCCTTGAGGCCGCGAGCATCTACGAATATTTGGGCAGGGTCTATGCGGCCACGGGCCAATACGCCGAGGGGCTCAGCTATCTGCGGCCTGCGCTGGCGGTCTTCACGCGCTCCGCCAATCCAAAGGAGGCTGCGCGCACGCTCGCCATGATGGGACAAATCTACCAGCAGCAGGGAGAGCTTGAGCCGGCTCGCCGCACCTACCGTCAGGCGCTCGAAAGCTTCAACAAGCTGTCTGACCGCCTGAATCAAGCGGCCGTGCTTTCCGCGCTCGGCCGTCTGGAATTGAGAAGCGGAAACTATGACGCGGCCGAAGATTATTTACGACAATCCATAGAAGCCACCGAGAACATACGCCGCATCCCTACGACCAACGACCTGACCGCCGCCTTCTCCGCGTCGGTTCACGACCGCTACGAGAGCTACATAGAGTGCCTGATGCGAAAAGCTCAGTTGCAGCCCGCCGCAGGCTTGACGATTCGCGCTTTCGAGATTAGCGAGCTTGCGCGTGCCCGCTCGCTTGCAGAGATGCTGCAAGCTACAGGGACAATCCTGGCCATCCCGGACGCGCAACTGGCGGCGGAGGAAAAGTCTCTGCGCCAATCTTTGCGCGTGAAGGAGAATTACAAGGTGGCGCTGCTCGGCAACTCTTCATACGATAGGGCAGCGCTTGATGCTTTGAACGAAGAGCTGGCGCGACTGGAAGCGCAGTACAGGCAGGTCATGGAGACGATTCGCGCGCGTTATCCTTCCTACGAGCGTATAACCAGACCCGTCGCGTGGGACTTGCGGCGGATACAGGAGCAGGTCATAGCCGACGACGACACTGTGCTTCTGGAATACAGCCTCGGCGCGGAAAAAAGCTACGCATGGGTAGTCAGTCGGAGCGGCATGACGGGCTACGAGATAGCTTCCCGCGCTCTGATAAACGAGGCGGCGCAGAGAGTCTATAAGCTGCTGGAGAACCCGCCGGGCGCGGCAACCGAGGTCGAATTAAGAGAGGCCACGGAAAATTTAGGCCGGTTGATTCTGTCGCCCGTCGCCCAAGACCTGAAGAGGCGGCGTGTAGTAATCGTGCCGGACGGTGCGCTCAACTACATCCCTTTCCAGATTCTGCCTTCGCCTTCCGCCCTTGATGAGCCGTTCGTGACGACTCACGAAATAGTCAATGCCCCTTCGGCTTCCATCCTTGGCCAGTTGCGCGAAGAGACTGCGCGGCGAGAGGCTCCCGCCAAAGTGCTGGCGGCTTTCGGTGACCCGGTCTTTGCTTCCAACTACGCTCAGCGCAAAGAGCAGGACGGCGAGGGTGAGCAGGCCGCTTCGCTCCCGGAACAGCAGAATGAGCGCTACGGGCGTGCCGTGCGCGACCTTCAGCTAAGCGGCGACAAGCTAGACCCTTCTCTGATACAGCCGCTCTTTTATGCCCGTCGAGAGTTGTCCAACCTCGGCCGGGTGGTGTCCGGCGACGCGATTGTCATGGCGGCTGGCTTCGATGCCACACGCGAAAGGCTGCAAAGCACAGACCTGACCAAATTTGCGATTCTTCATTTCGCCACACACGGCTTTCTAGACCCTGTGCGCCCGGAAAACTCCGGCCTCATGCTCTCCACTATTAACCGCAACGGGCAGGCGCAGGAAGGCTATCTGGGATTGCACGACATATACGGCCTGCGCGCCCCTGTAGACCTCGTTGTCCTGAGCGCGTGCCGCACGGCGCTGGGCAAAGAGGTGCGGGGCGAAGGGCTCATCGGCCTGACGCGCGGCTTCATGCACGCGGGCGCGTCCAGCGTCGTGGCAAGCTTATGGAAGGTGGATGACGAAGCGACTGCGGAGCTTATGAAGCGTTTCTACGGCAACATGCTGCAAGGCGGCATGAGGCCCGCAGAGGCACTGCGAGCGGCGCAGAACAGCATACGGCAGGAACCTCAGTGGCGCTCGCCCTACTACTGGGCCGCCTTCACTTTGCAGGGCGAGTATCACAGCGTCATTAAGATTCCGCACGAGGGAGGGGAAGACGGGTGGTTGAGAAAGCTCGTGCCGGTTGTCGCAGCGCTTCTGCTGCTGTGTGGTCTTGTCTGGTGGTATTTACGTAGAATGCGCACGGCTTAAGAGAGCGCAAGCCTTAGCTACTCTACCGTGAAGAAGTAGCTTCCAGCGACGCGCTCTTCCGTTCCGTCCTGTCTCTTCACGAAGAGTTTTACGGCGTATTGACCGCGACGCAGTTCAGAGCCGGGTATCACGGCCGCGACCGACCGCGCATCCTGTACGGTTATCTCCAGCGCCTTTGTCTCTCCCGCCTCATGCTCTAACTCTGCGCGATAGCCCGTCCCTGCGGGGACGCGCTCAGGGAGCGTTAAGGAAATCTTCAGAGCGTCGGCGTTGAGCGGAAGCCTGACTCTGCTGGCTTGAGCGGCGTCGGCGCGGTTGCTCTGGCTTATGGGAAGTGTGAGAGCGGCAAAGGTGCCGGGCTGCCGCGTGCGAAAGAGCGTGAGCCACAGTGCGCCCGCGACGATGGCTACAATGAGACAGGCAGCGACGGCAGGCAGCGCCCATGATTGCGCGCTCCAGAAGGCGCGTAGTCGCTCCATCAACGTTGGCTCGGATGACGGCGCGACGGGCTCGGACTTTGCGGCGGCGCACCGCTCGTCAAGATGTCTAATCAGCGCCGCGCTCATCACGACGCGCTCGCGCCGGGCCTCCGTGGTCAGGTAATTTCGCTCAAAACGGGCTCGTTGCTCCTGTGTCAGCTCTTTTCGCAGGTAGGCGTCTATCAGCTCTTCTTCTACCACGGAAATCTCGGCGGGCCAGTCATCCTGTGAGAGACATTCATCCTCGAACTGCTCTAACTCTTCTTCAGGCAGTTCTTTAAGTAGGTAAGCGATAATGCGTTCTTCAGTCATTCAAGCGTGAGAGTGGCTGCCCCTCGCAGCAAATCCAATAACATTCCCTAATAAGTATGCTCCAAATATACGATTCGTTGCAGACTAAAATCGCCCTTAAGCCGCATTTGAGAGTTTTTTGACGCAATCGGACAGGTTATTTCGCAGCCGCGTCACGCGCATACGCAGGGCCAGCACGGTAGTCTGCATGTCTATGGCCAGTTGGCGGCGGTGCTCGGCCCGTGCGCTCCCCTGTATTATCTGGCAGTAGGCCAGAAGCAGCCTCTGCTCTTCTGCGGATAGCTGCTCAAAGCAGGGCTTCAGGACGTTGTAGATTCTCTCCACCTGCTCGTCCGAGTTGTTCTCCAGATTCTCTATAAAATTGTGAAACGCGAAGGTTTCGCGCGCCGCCAGCCTCAGTCTTTCCCGCGCTATGTTGCGAGCTATGCCGGAGCAGTACTTCTGCACGTCCGAGACAGTCGTTCCGGCGTCTATCTTGATGACCGCGCGGTCTATAGTCTCGTCTGCGGCGCTCACGGGGTCGGAAATGCCTCTGAGGTTAAAGAAACCGACCAGCTTCTCGTGCATACGCGTGTAGATTCGGGCGGCTGTCTCTTCATCGGGCGAGAGAAACTTCAGGAACCGCGCGAAAGCCTCACGGTCTACAAGATGACGCGGTCTTGAATTGTCTCTGGGAGAATCTGTCATTCGGATAGGATTTGCCGATGCTCAATTCACAGAGCGCGTGAGCCTTGCGCGAGCATCAACGGTCTTACCGGCTCAAATCAATCATGTATCAGTAATTGAAAGCGGTATGACAAAGCCGCATTGTATAACATTGAACCGTGTAAGCAAGCTATCCGCGCTTATTATTAAACTTTTTCTGTTAGCTTTCCCTCTTTCCCGTCATTAGAAATTAGAGAGTGATAATTCGCCTTCCGTGAAAAGCTCAAAGAAGGCGTTGCGCCGAAGGACGGCTCCCCCCTCAAGCAAAGGTTCCTGACCGGACGATTACCCTTTCATACACACCCCACGGAGATGGCTGCCCTTTCACCGGGCAGCCTCCTCATTTTCGGCCACAGCCCGCCTGCGGCCTCATCCGCTCTTCAACGTCCTTCGTCCTCCGACAGCGCATTAAAAATTTTTGCCGTGCGCCGCCGGAGGGTGATAAAGTCTTGCTCGTGCCATGAACAAAGGACGCGAATACTGTCTCATAGTTGAAGGCGCTTACCTGACGGAGTCTGAAGCCGAACATGCCTTGCGCGACCCGTTTATAGAAGACTGGGTAGAGCAGACCGGTCGCTTCCGCATACACAACTTGGGGGATATAGAGGTTGGCCCCGGCGTGGCTCTGGGGATTCTGGGCGTGCGGCAACTGGATGACCGCCTCTTCGAGATTGCCAGCGTAGACCCGGAGCGCCCGCTTACGGAACGGCGCGCGCGCGGTGTCGCTGATGCGCTTCGCCTGTACGACATGTTCGATGAAGTCAGCGTAGAGCCGCGCGAGGATGATGAAGAAGAGTTTGACTGAAGAGGCTCTGGAAACATTCCTGAACGGCCGCGTAAAGGTTCTGGTCGGAGACATCACACGCCAGTCCGTAGACGCTCTGGTCAACGCGGCCAACTCGTCCCTGCTCGGTGGCGGAGGCGTGGACGGCGCGATTCACAGCGCGGGCGGCCCCCTGATTCTGGAAGAGTGCCGGGCCATACGGCGCAACCTATACCCGGATGGGCTGCCCGCAGGCGAAGCCGTCATTACCACCGGCGGTCAGCTTCCGGCCAGATACGTGATTCACACGGTCGGCCCCGTTTACGGCATGCACGGGGGAGAAGAGCCGGAAATCCTTTCTGCCTGCTACCGAAACTCTCTTCAGCTTGCTATCAATCACGCTCTCTCGTCTCTGGCTTTTCCGGCCATCTCCACGGGCGCTTTCTACTACCCGCGCCACGAGGCAGCAATCGTCTCGTCCGGGGCCATTAAAGCTTTTCTGGAAAATGATGATAAGTTAAGAGAGGTGCGGCTGGTCTTCTTCAAGCCCTCCGATGCGGAAATGTTTCTCAGGCATCACAGATTCGACTGAAATTTTTTTTACGCCCCGACGTTCTAATTCATCTCGCAAACATAGGATTCAGCTAAATGGTTCAGGCTTCTATAGAGGTAGAGGAAAGAGATATTCATAACGAAAGGAATCTGCCGGAGCCGCTTGCGTCCTTGAAGCGAGTGGCGTGGAATTACTGGTGGAGCTGGGCGGGCGACGGCAACTTCATCTTCCGTGACCTAGACCCTTCCGTCTGGGAAGAGTGCGAGCACAATCCGCGTAGACTTCTCAAGGAAGTCTCAGACTTTCGATTGATGCAGATGGCTACAGACCCCGGCTACATCGAGCGCGTCGGGCGGCTTGCGGAAAAATTTGACGAGTACGTGGCCGACCGCCACTCGTGGGGCGCGAGCGCGGGCGAGACAAAGACGACCGGCGCGAGCCCCGTCGCCTACTTCTGCGCCGAGTACGGCATTCATCACTCTTTGCCGCTCTATTCGGGCGGCCTCGGGATTCTCGCGGGCGACCATTTGAAATCGGCCAGCGACATAAATCTTCCGCTCGTGGCCGTGGGCCTGCTCTATCGCTACGGCTACTTTCGCCAGCGCCTGACGCGCGACGGCTGGCAGGAAGAGCACTACGGCGAGACTCATCCGAACCAGCTTCCGATTGAGCGCGTGACGGACAAGCGCGGCGAGCCGGTTTACGTCGAAGTCCTCATGCGCGGCCGGACGGTTCGCGCGCAAAGTTGGTGCGTCTCTGTCGGCCGCGTCTCGCTCTATCTGCTGGACACGAACATTCCTGAGAATGAAGAGCTTGACAGGTGGGTGACGGGGCACCTGTACGGCGGCGACCGCGAAACGCGCATGGTGCAGGAGATGATGCTAGGCATAGGCGGCGTGCGCCTGCTTCGTCACCTTGAAATCGAGCCGCACGTCTTTCACCTGAACGAAGGCCACTCGGCCTTTCTCACGCTGGAGCTTGCGCGCGAGTTGACCGAAGGGCCGGAACAGCTCAGCTTTGAGGATGCCGCGCGCATAGTGCGCGAGCGCTGCGTCTTCACCACGCACACGCCCGTCGCCGCAGGCAACGACGAGTTCGAGCCGGCCGTGGTGGAAAAATGTTTCGGTGACTCTTACGAGCAGGCGCTTCGGTTGACGCACGACGAATTTCTGGACTTGGGCCGCGTAGATACAAAGAACGACCTTGAGTGGTACGGGCTGACGCCTCTGGCGATTCGCATGTGCCGCTCTACGAACGGCGTCAGTCAAAAGCATGGCGAAGTCTCGCGCGCCCTCTGGCGCAGGCTCTTTCCCGGCAGAGAGGCCGAGGACGTTCCCATCACCTACGTCACAAACGGCGTACACATGCCAACGTGGGTTGCGCCCATGATAAGGGCGCTGCTGGAAAAGTATGTGGGCGAAGACTGGACGCACGTCTGCACGCATGAGCGAGAGCGCTGGCGCACAGGCATCGAGCGCATTCCCGATGATGAGCTTTGGCACGCCCATCATCTATTGAAGCAGCGCCTAGTGGCCTTCATTCGTCATCGCTCGCTGCACGCGCGCCTCCAGCGAAACGAATCGCGCGACTACATAGAAGCGGCACGCATACTCTTTGACCCGGACGCGTTGACGATAGGCTTTGCGCGCCGCGTCGCTGGCTACAAGCGCTGGAGCCTGCTGCTGACCGAGCCGGAACGTTTGCAGCGCATCATGCTGGACGAAGACCGGCCCGTGCAGTTCGTCTTCGCGGGCAAGGCTCACCCGCAGGATCAGGGAGCAAAGCTCATACTTCAACAACTGGCGCGCTGGAAATATCACCCGCTTGTCATGCACCGCGCGGTCTTCTTACAGGACTACGATCAGGAGATTGCGCGCCAGCTTGTTCAGTCCGTGGACGTCTGGCTCAACGTCCCGCGCAAGCCGCAGGAGGCTTCCGGCACGAGCGGTGAGAAGGTTGCGATGAACGGCGGCCTGAATCTTTCCGTGCTCGACGGCTGGTGGATGGAGGGCTACGACGGCTCGAACGGCTGGGCCGTGGGCGACGCTACAGCCAGCGACGATTCCACGGAGACTATAGACGCGCACGACGCCGAATCGCTCTACCGCGTGCTGGAAGAGCAGGTCATACCGCTCTACTACCAGCGCCACGAGCCGCAGGGCCACCCGCACCTCTGGGTCAGGATGATGAAGCGCTCGCTCGAAACCCTAGCGCCCGTCTTCAACAGCAACCGCATGGTGGAAGAGTACGCCGAGAGGATTTATCAGTAGTTTCTACGGATGAAAGTCTGCCAAACATGCGGGACTCGCTATGGGGACGCGGTCAGCTTTTGCCCGCGCGACAGCGAGCCTCTTCAGCTTGACCATCAGAGCAGAGTAGGACAGACGCTCGACGGGCAATACGAGATAGAGGCTTTCATAGCAGAGGGCGGCATGGGCGCAGTCTTCCGCGCCCGCCATACTCTCTTGGGCGACAGAGTCGCCATCAAACTCCTTCCGCCGGAGATGCGTCACAACGCCGAATGGCTCCGCCGCTTTCAGCGAGAGGGACAGGCCGCACGGCGCTTCCGCCATCCGAACGCAGTCATCGTCCATGACCTTCGCACTTCCTCGGAGGGCGAAGTCTATCTGGTCATGGAGTACGTGGAAGGGCAGACGCTAGACCAGTACGCGCGCTCTCGCGGGGGCCGCCTGAGCCTGACAGAGAGCCTTCCCATCATCGAACAGGTGGCGAGCGTGCTGGATGCGGCGCACTCTACCGGCGTAGTGCATAGGGATTTGAAGCCCTCCAACATCATGATTACGGCGGACGGGCGCAGCGTTAAGCTGCTGGATTTGGGGATAGCCAGAATCAACAGTCCCGCCGGTGACGCCACGGCTCTCACTCGCTCAGGCCAGTTCCTAGGCACGCCCTATTACATGGCTCCAGAACAATGGGGAGAGATGCCGCGTGACCGCATAGAGTCCATAGACGGGCGCGCGGACATCTACTCTCTGGGCGTGGTCGTTTACGAGATGACTGCGGGCTCGCTCCCTTTCCAGCAATCGTCCGTCCTATCGCTTCGCCACGCTCATTGTAAGGAGAGGCCCCGACCGCTCGCAGAAGTTTTGGGGAGCGTGCCGGTCGAATGGTCGCGCGCAATCGAGCGAGCCATGTCTAAAGACAGAAGCGACAGGCAGGATACGGCGGGCCAGTTCGCGTCGGAGCTTCGCGCAGCCTGCAACGCTCACGCGCCGGGCGCTTCGACTCTGGATGAGCGCGCAGCCGCGCCTACCATCAGGGGCGAGTTCGGGAAAACGATTCCCGCAGGCGGCAGCACTCAGGAAGACGGGATGCCCTTTATAGACGCGACCCATCTTCCAATGGCGCAGCCTCTCCCGGCTGTCTCGAAAGTAGAAACGGGCGCAAAATCGGAGAAGGCTAAACGTTCATGGACTTTGGGCCTGACCTCTTCGCGCGGCTGCCAAGTGACTTTGACGGTGGCCGCCGTGGCGGTCATAGCCATGGTGGCGGGCGGTTACTCTATTATGCGAAGCCTCTGGACGGGCCGCAGCCCTTCTACGGCGAGCGCGCCCGTCAACAGTAACTCTGTCAGGCCCAGAGCGGGCGAGACGGGCAGCGCCGCCAGCCCTAACCGGAACGCAGCCGCGAGCACGAATACAGCCGCGCCCGCTTCCGGCGAACCCTTCATTCGTTACCACCTGCTCCTCAGCCCGTCCGTGCTTGATGAGCAGAAGCGAACTGCGGGCGAAGAGAGGGTCGCGGCGGGACAGAGCCTGCAATTTGTTTTCACGGCGAGCCAAAGCGGTTATATTTATATGATTGGTCGTGATTCGCAGAAGAGCCCGGTCGTCATCCCGCTAGGCGACCTGCTGGCCGTCAAACAGGTCGAGGCCGGTGAAGAGATTCAAGCGCCCGCGCTTGCGCGCGTCAAGCTGGACGACGCTCCGGGCGAGGAAATCTTTACCGTAATCTTCTCTAAAGAGCCTCTTAAATTCTCGTTTGCATCTGAGACGTTGCCCTTTGACGGCACGTTTCGTAAATTAACAACGGAAGATAGAGAGCTTTTAGAGGATTTAAGGAGAAATTCGCCGTCCACCGCAGTCACATTTTCAGGCGAAAGAAACTTGAGGACTGCCCTCGTCAAGCTGAGCGGTGAAAACGCAGGTGATAAAGCTGTCGTCTTCGACATCAAAATAAATCTTCGGCGCGAGTAACACACCCGACCCGATTGCTCTTGCTTTGAGCTGAAACAATCAGAAGATGAAATACTGCCCAATCTGTAATGCTAAATATGAAGACAGCGTGAGCTTCTGCGCCACGGACGGCGAGGTGCTGGAGGAAGACGTAACCAGTCTGGTTGATTCCACGCTCGACGGCCAGTACCACATTGAAGCCATGCTCGGCAAAGGCGGCATGGGCGCAGTTTATCGCGCTCGCCACATTCTCTTGGGCGACCGGGTGGCGATAAAGGTGCTGCCGCCGCAGATGCGGAACAACGCCGAGTGGCTGCGCCGCTTTCGCCGCGAGGGACAGGCCGCGCGCCGCTTTCGTCATCCCAACTCCGTGCAGGTTTATGACCTTCGCACAACGCCCGACGGCATGACCTACATGGTCATGGAGTACGTGGAAGGGCGCACGCTCGACGCCGAGTTGAAAGAGAAGGGGCGCTTCACGCCGCAGGAGGCTTTCCAGACGCTTGAGCCCATCACGAGCGTCCTGAACGCGGCGCACGCGCAGGGTGTAGTCCACCGCGACCTTAAGCCTGAGAACATCATGATAGGCAAGCCCGTTGACGGGCAGGCTGTGGTCAAGCTGCTCGACTTGGGGATAGCCAAAATCAGCGACCTTGCGGGAGGCTCCGGCGCAGCCAGTCCGGGGACGACCGCTCTCACGGTCGCCGGACAAATCCTCGGCACGCCCTATTACATGTCGCCCGAGCAGTGGGGCGAAGTCCCGCGCGACCGCAAGGAAGAGGTGGACGGGCGCGCGGACATCTACTCTCTGGGCGCGGTCTTTTACGAGCTTATATCCGGGCGCAAGCCCTTCATGGGGCTGACGCTGGCGGAACTCCGTGGGCAGCACGTCAAGGCCATGCCGCAGCCGCTTCATGAGTTCATGACGGACGTGCCTCAGGGCTTCAGCCTTGCGATTCAGCGCGCGCTCTCCAAGGACAGAGGCGACCGACAGGCCACGGCAGGCGAGTTTGCCAATGAGCTTCGCTCCTCGCTCGGAATGGCGCAGCTATCCAGCACAGGTTCTTCGCTCTCCACCTCCGCGCCGGACGCGCAGGGCAGCAGCGCATCGCAGACAGGCGTGAGCGCGCCGCCTGCGGGGACGCCTCCGACGCTGGGACAGCCCGAAGTAAGGCAGACGGGAACGGACGTGGCCGCGCCTACCATGGTGACTATGGACGCGCCGCCGAGGCCGCCCGACAGCAGCCCTGCGCCGTGGGCCAATCAGCCGCCGCCGCAGACACACACGGGCCAGCAATCACAGCCGCCTTCGTCTTCAACCTCGCCCGTCGTGGGCAGCGCTACGGCCAACAATGCGCCCGCAAACGCGGCCATGCCTACTATGATGACGGGCGGCGCGGCTGCTCCGGCTTACGGTCAGAGCGGCGCGTCGTACGCCACGGGCGCTCCTGCTCAGACGCCCTCCTATACCCCTGCTCCGCAGCAGGCGCAACAGGGCGGGCGCTCGCTCGTTCTTCCCATAGTAGGCGGAGTCCTTGTGCTTCTGCTTTTAGTCGGAGGCGCGGGCAGCTACTTCATCTACAAGAGCATGAGCGGAGGCGGCTCTGCCGATAAGAATGGGACGGACAAGCCCGTGGTCGCGGACACGGGTGATAAGAAGACGGGTGACTCTACGAAACCGGCTGCGGCTACGGTTGAGGCCATGCGCTACGCGCTTGAGGTTGAGCAGACCAAGGGCGGGGAGCGCGCGCGCGTGGCCGGTACTGTGCCGCTAGCTTCGGGACAGACCTTCAAGTTCCATTTCACCGCGACGGAGGAGGGCTATCTATACATAGTCGGCCCGGGGCCGGGCAACGTGCCCATGACGTTTCTGACTTCCAAGCCCGTCAAGCAATCGGGCGTCAAGAACAACGAAGCGCAGGCCGACACTGACTACGAATTTCCTTATGGCGACGGCAACTGGATTACGCTCGACCAGAATCCCGGCACGGAGGATTACACAATCATCTTCTCTACCGAGCCGCTTGAGTCGCCAACTTTCTTGACTCAACTGGCGGGCAAGACGCTGACCGAAGGTGAGCAGAGCGAGTTCTTCAACTTTGTGGGACAGTACAAGGCAAACGCCCCCACGGTTGACGTCTCGCAGGGAGGAGCAGCAGACCCATTCGTGTCTATCAAAGTGCCCGAAGGCCGGAAAGCCGGAGAGCCCATCATCTTCACCGTGCGCATAGAGCACAAGTGAAGCAGAGCTTTATTCACAAGAGCTTCTAATTTGAGGAGTAGCACTTTTCATGCGTTACAAAATCGGTATTCCCCTTGTTGCGATGATGCTGCTGGCAGGCGTCATCACCTTTAACCCTAAGACAGCCGCGCAGAATCAGGAAGAAGAGACTCGCGGCGGCTTTATCACTTCAAGACCTGCGACCGTGAGCGGTTCCGTAGGCGGCTCCGTAGGCATAAGCACGGGCGGAGGCGGAAGCAGCGCCCCGCGCAGAAAGCCGCGCCGCCGTCCCGCCACAGCCAGACGCACACAGCAGAACAGCAATACGAAGGGAACGGGCGCGACCGTCGCCGCTAACGCGAACACGGGCGCGGGCGTTAAGGCTTACAACGCACCGGCATTAGGCGTCGGCTACACGCTTTACATGCGTAATGAGAACGGCGAGGCCGTGCGCGTTGACCCTTCGCGCAACTTCCGCACGGGCGAGCGCGTGCGACTTCTGCTTGAGACGAACACAGACGGCTATCTTTATATCTTCAACACGACGGACAACGGCGACCCTGTGATGATTTATCCGGACACGCGGCTGGACGACGGCGGCAACTACATAGAGGCGCACGTCCCCATAGAAATCCCTTCGCGTGAAGAGCAGGACGAGAACTTTCGCTGGTTCACCTTCGATAACAAGCCCGGCACGGAGCGCCTCTTCGTAGTCTTCTCGCGCGAGCCGTTGCCCGGCGTGCCGATTGAGGATGACCTCGTCAGACACTGCGGACAGAATGGGCAGAACTGCCCCTGGCGTCCATCGTCCGCGCTCTGGGCGCAGGTCAAGGCAGGCATGAACGCACGCGTTCAGGTAGCCCGCAGCAAGACCTACGGGCAGGCCCAGACCTCAGGCGAAGTAGACGCCGTCAACCGTGGTATAGGTCTGACGCGCTCTGCGCCGGAACCGTCCGTCATACGCATAAACGCTTCAACAACTTCAGGTCTTCTTGTAACCGTGCTCGAACTGGCACACAGCTAAAAGGCAATGATGAATGCGGAGTGCGGAAGGATGAAGTGAAGAGATTGATTCACCGGTTCTTTTTTTTCATTGAATCAATGAATCAATTCTTTTCCGCTCATCCTTCTGCGTTCTGACTTCTGCATTATCTTTGGAGGTATTTAATGAACTGGAGAACCACCCCCACGGCGTTCGTTCTTTCCGGCGCAATCTTTTTAAGCGGTCTTCCGATTGTTTTCGCGTCCGGGCCTGAGACTGGCCCGGCGGCTGATGTGACGAATGCCGGTGCGGCTACGGCTTTGCAGTCCGACCCCAAGTCCGCGCTTGAGCAGGGCCGCAGGCTCTTGAAGCGCGGCAAGGCAGACCAAGCGCTGGGCCTTCTGGAGCAGGCTTTGAAGGGCTTTCAGGCCGCCTCTGACCAGAAGGGCGTAGCCATTGCGGAAGACGCTCTGGGCGACCTTTACAATCGGCAGGGGCAGTATAACGTGGCGCTAGACCATTATCAGAAAGCGCGCTCGGCCTACGGCTCGGCCAATGACACTTACAATTCGAACCTGATGCTGGCCAAAGTGGCCGACATGTACTTTCGTCAGGGCAACGTAGGGGAGGCCCGCTCGGCCTACTCTCAGATGAGCGTCACGAAGCCCGACACGTCGGCAGCAGGTACTGCCAAGGATGCCCAGCGAAAAGCAAACACCGCCAAGGGCATCGGCGGACGCCTGCGCGGCTTGGGCTCAGGCACGCCTTCCGCCTCTACCGTGAGCGATGCCTCCGGCGTGGCCAGCGATGTCAAGAACGAAGTTGAGCAGACGCGCAACGCCTATCGCCAATTCATACTTTATGCGATTTACGCGCTTGGCATGGGACGCGCGGATTACGAGAGCAAATCTTACGACAGCGCGCAGACCAACTTTAACAACGCGCTCGCCGCCGCCGACAATCCCATCTACGGAAAGTTCGGGCAGGCGCGTCGCTGGCGCGTCGCAGCGCGCACCAGCCTTGGCGACGTGGCGCTCAATCAGGGCCGCTTCGCGGACGCCCTCAAGCTTTACACGGCGGCAGCCGACGGCGCTCGCAAAGATTATCGTCCAGACCTCGTGTGGCCCGCCTTGCGCGGCATAGGACGTAGTCGCTGGGGACAGGCCGCCACGGAGAAGGATGCCAAGAAGGCCAATCAGGGGCGCGATGCTGCAATCGCCGCCTACCGCGACGCCATCACCACAATCGAATCAATTCGCGCCGGAAGCCTCGGCGCGGACGAAGCGCGCACGACCTTTCTTGCTACCACGAAGGATGTCTATGACGAAGCTGCCGGCGCTCTGGCTGAGCGAGCCTTGATGGCGCAAGCGTCGGGCGGCGCGCTCACGGGCGAAGCTCTGACATACGCTGCGGAGGCTTTCAAGATTACAGAGCAGTCGCGCGCGCGTTCTCTTCTGGACATGCTCGGAGAGACGGGCGCGAACATCACGGAAGGCGTCCCCGCAGAGCTTCTCAAGCGAAAGCAGGACAACCTTGACCGCCAGCAGGAGATTGCGCAGGTTATGACGGGCGCAAGTCTTTCGGCCGACACGGAGAAGAAGTCCAACGCCGAGCTTGAAGCCGAGCTGGACAAGCTTCAGACCGAATATGACAGCATAGAGAATCAGATTCGCGCAGCCAGCCCGCGCTACGCCAGCCTGACGCAGCCCACGCCTTTGACGCTCGCGGACGTTCAGAGTCAGGTGCTGGACGATAAGACGGCGCTCCTAGAGTACAGCCTCGGCACGCCTAACTCTTATCTGTGGGCCGTCACGCAAGGCGGCGTCTCGCTCTACAAGCTGCCCTCGCGCTCCACTGTTGACCAGCAGGCCATAGACCTTCGCGCACAGCTTGTTCCGGCGAAGCTCCGCACGCGTCTTGTAGGCGCGGACGTGGCCTCCGGGCAGACGCGCGGGCTGGGCCTTTCGACCGCTCCTGTGGACAACGCAGCCGTCACGGCTTTCGCAAACGCTTCGAACGCGCTCTACAAAACAGCCGTTGAGCCTGCGGCCAAGGAGATTGGCGACAAGCGCATACTTGTCGTGGCCGACGGCTCGCTCAACTATGTTCCGTTCGAAGCTCTCGTTTCGGCTTCCGGCGGCGCTGATTATTCGGCGCTTCCTTATCTTGTGAAGACCAACGAGGTGGTTTACGCGCCGTCCGCGTCGGTCATCGGCGTCATAAGAAAACAGGCCAAGCCTGCCGCAGGCAAAGGCATGCTGCTCATAGCCGACCCTGTCTTTAATTCCGGCGACCCGCGCGCCAGAGGCGCGGCTGCGGCCCCTGCGACGGGCGGCGACACGCGCGGCCTCGGATTGTCCAGCGCAATCAAGGACGTGGCGGGCGAAGCTCCCGCCGCTTCCGGCGCTGCCGGTACGGGGCTGCCGCTCGCACGACTGATGGGCACGCGCGCAGAGGCGGAGCAGATAGGCCAGATAGTCAAGACTTCGGGCGGCACGGCCGACACCTGGCTTGACCTCAACGCCAACGAAGCGAACGTCTCGACCCGCGACCTGAAGAACTACCGCGTCGTGCATATAGCGACTCACGGGCTCCTGAACGCAGAGCGCCCGCAGTTCACCGGCCTGGTGCTTTCGCTCGTAGGCAACAAAGCGGGCGACGGCTTTCTCAGGACGGACGAAATCTTCAATCTGAACCTGGGCTCACCGCTCGTCATGCTATCGGCCTGCGAGACGGGCCTCGGTAAAGAGAAGAAGGGCGAGGGCGTGATTGGCTTGACGCGCGCCTTCATGTACGCAGGAGCGCCGACCGTAGGCGTGAGCCTCTGGTCGGTGGCAGACCGCTCTACGGCAG
Source organism: Pyrinomonadaceae bacterium (assembly GCA_036389255.1). Classification (GTDB taxonomy): domain Bacteria; phylum Acidobacteriota; class Blastocatellia; order Pyrinomonadales; family Pyrinomonadaceae; genus JACVRN01. The sequence continues at coordinate 168,024 of DASVQI010000038.1, read as the reverse complement.
ACCTGATGACCAATTTCTACAGGAAGATGTTGACGGGTCAGGGAATGCCCGCGGGCGCGGCCATGCGTCAGGCTCAGGTGGACATGATTACGGCTAAGAAATATGCCGCGCCCTTTTACTGGGCACCATTCGTGCTGGTTGGCGACTGGCGCTAAAAAAGAGGTTTACAATCGGGCGTAAATTACGTAGATTGCCTCAGCTCATGGCTCATGGTTTCTGCTTGCGTCGCTTTTCCAAAAGCGAAGCAAGCAGAAATTCTGACAAGCCTTACTTTTCTTTGACACGATAAATAACTCAAACTGAAAGCAGAACTTTTGCCCTGGCATGCGTCACCAAGTCGAGGGCAGCCGCAGGCCCTTAGCTTGTGAACTTTTTCCGTCAGCTTTAGTTGATTCACAGCCTGACCTGCTCGGGCTAACAGAGGAGAACCCCAAGAATGCACACCAAAAAATGGAATCTGGCGCTCGGCCTGGGTCTGATACTCACCGCCGCGCTCGCCTGTAACTTTAATTTATCTACGGCCAACATCAGCAGCCTGAAGGTAGGCAAGGACGAAAAGGCCACGACCGACACCTTTACCTTCGGCCCCAAAGACAAGGTCTACATTGTCTCTACACTTTCCAACACTTCCGACAAATGGAAGATGAAATGCACGCTCTACTTCGACGACGTTCAGGGACAGAAGAGCGGCGACAAGATTCCCGATTCCGAGAAGACCATAGACCTTCCGGGCGCAGGAACGGCGACCTTCTGGTACACGTGGGGCGGCGCGGGCTGGCCCAACGGCAAGTACAAGGCCGAAGTGGTGATGGTCAGCGAACAGGGTGAAGAGAAAGATAAGAAGTCCGTCACCTTCGACGTTAAGGGCGGAAGCCCCGGCTCAACCGGCTCAGGCTCCGGCAACTCTTCCAACAGCAATGACGACGACATGTCTAACATGAACATGTCCAACAGCAACGAGCACTGATTGACGAAGCGCATAGAGTCTCGCGCCTGACAATATAAGCCCTAAAATTGAGTCTCGTTCAGAGCCGGTCAAGTCGCCGGGCTCTGAACGAGACTCTTTTTATCTCTGAGGGTAATTATCGCCAGTCCGCGCGCGGCACGCCCGTAGAAAAGTCGTAGAAGCGCAGGTCGCTTTCCGTGAGCATCTTTGTCAGCAGGATTATCTGGCCGGTGTGCATGGAGAAATGTTCTACCACGTGAAAGACCGCATCTAGGATGCTCTCTTCCGTGCCCTGAAAAATGCGCCGCTCAAGAATCACGTCGGGCCGAAGATTTTCCAGCGCGGCGTCCGCTTCCTGAAGCGTCTGACTGAGTCGCGCAAGCAATTCTGTGCGGGTAATCTTTGCACGCTCGTCAAACTCGCTCTGGCGGACACGCGTGTCCGCAGCGCCCCCTATACCGCTCACAATCCACTGGCGCACGTTGCCGGAAAGGTGCAGTATCAGGTTGCCGATGCTGTTCGATTCCTCGCCCCTGCGCCACCATATTTGGTCGTCGTTGAGTTTCTCCACGCAACGCTCCACCTTCGGCAGGTAGTCCGTCATCAGAAGCGAGCGCGCCTTTGCTATGAAGGCCAGAGCAGTTTCGTTCTGCGTTTGGTTTTCAGCCATAACTCTAGGGGTAATTTAGCCGTCGCTGTCTGCGGGTGAGGGGCGCTGCTTGTGCTTGGCCTTGCGACCGGCCGGATGAGCGCGCTCTTCCGGCTTGGCCTGGCTCAAGGGGTGGCCCGGCGGAGCCTGCGGCTTTCGTATGGTGCTGAAGACAGGCCGTTCGCTCTTAGACTTCGAGGGCTTGGTTTCAGATTTTTTCATGGAACTGACGTCACTTTCCAAGATGGCGAGGAATCGGCATGAATGCTAAGCTCAGGGCCGCTCGCCTGTCAACGCTCTGCAAGAGAATCCTTCCGTGGACGCGCACGGCGCTCTCTCTGTAATTCATCCCGGCCAATGGAAAGGGCGACCCGTTTGATTCAGGTCGCCCGTGGCCCTTTAAATTTTTAGTTAGCGCCGCTTCAGATTCTTCCCGCGACGACAGAGAGAGAATGATGAAGCCACACGAGCGGCTGCCTAAGCTTCGCTCGGCTGCGGCGGGTCAGGAAACAGCGTCTTGATGGCTTTGGAAGTCTCCGCGCGCCTTTTCTGCTGAAACTCGTTGACCCAGTTGCTGACGGTCGAGACCATCTCGCGCGCAGCTTCCTGTGTGCTCTTCTTGTTTACGACTTTGTTCTCGCCGCTCTCTTCGATGCGGCTTCGCTCGTTGCGTTTGATGATTTTTATCGGGGTCTTCTTAGTCATGATGACTCGTTACTTCCAGTCTGAATGATTGCTAATTGCTCGGATGATTCCCTATCTAAAACGAGAACCAGACCGTCAAAGTTCAATTTTGTTTGCGTATCGGAAGCTATAGAGCTGCTCCCGCCTATTTCTCTTGCAAGCCTGGGGCCACATCGCTTTGACGGGACTGGAGAGTTTGATTTGCATAGCGCCGACTCAGTTCTTTAGACACCCGCGACCTCTTTTTAGTTCCCGTCTGCTGCACCCGATTTTCTGAACGAAACAGGCCGGTTTTCTTGCATTACGCGTCAGAAAATCTCTTCCGCGCCGCGACAGCTTTCTACTTTTCAGAAGCTGTACGGAGCGCGGGCGGCTAATTTAATTGAGCTTGGCCGGGCGTGGCTTTATTGCATACATTTTCGTCTGGCTACGTATTATTTCGAGTATGCGCCCGGTTTGATGCCTCGACGTCGGCCTCGCTCCGTGCATAGTCAGCGAAGAGTCGAAGCCGCCCCGAAAAATTTTTTGAAGCTTCCGATGGCGAATTCCAAATTTAGCAACATGGCCCGGTCTGGCTTTGTGGTTTGCAGAATGCCAAGCGCCGCGCGCGAAGGCTGGCGCTTTGCAAAGTTACGGGAGCCGGGAACTGCCTTCACTCATCGCATAACTCGAAAGCTACGCAAGCCTAAATGCTTTCTCTGCAACTACAAGAACCGTATGCGCCTTGAGCTGTGCGCGGGCATGTCATGCTGGCATAAGCATTGCCCATGACATAAGCGTCATGCGATTGACGGAGCCTGTCACAATCTACCTAGCCATAGGCGCTTCTTTCGGCGTCAGCCGTTACCTGTCAGCCTTGAGCCTTGCAAGGAGCCGCCCGCGCGCAGTTGCCGAAGGGGTAGCAGCAGGGCTTCTATGGCCGCTTGCGGCGACTGCAATTCTGATAAAGCGGCTGCGTCATAAGCATCGGAACGACGCGGGACAGGAACGTGACGAGAGAGTTCATAGCCGAGTCGAAGAAGCTGCTCGCGCATTCGCCGTCTCGGTTCAGAAGATGCTTGAAGCCATGCAAACGCACCCCCAAGCTGCCAAGGAATCCTCGGAACAGACGCTCTATGCCTTAAGAGAGAGCGCAGAGCAGTACGCGGGGCTGGCCATGTTGGAGGCGGACGAGACTGCTACGCCCGCCGCGCATGAAGCGGAGCTTGCGCGTGTCAGTGGGCTGCGCGGCGATGACCTGCTGGTTGCGGCCCGTTGCGTACATCGCCGCAACGTCTCGCATATAAAGACCAATTACCAGCGCGAGCGCTCGCGTCTGCTGCGAAAGCTCGCGGAGCTACGCGCGGAAGATGAGGGCTCTTCCTCATATGGGCCGGACGATAACCGTAGCGCGAAGCTGCTAGAGGTGGCAGAGACGCGGCTGGAAATTTATCTCCGAGCCGCAGACTTGTTCTCGCTGCTTGAGGACGAGCGGGCAGTCAGGAGCACCGCGAAGTTGATTGATGCCGAATGCCTGACCCTGCGGCGGCTAAGGGAAACGGAAGATGTGGCTGCGGCGCTCTGCGGCCACGGAGAAGAAAGATGTACGGAACATCAACCATTAATCTTGAAAGACCGTCTGACAGCAACGACCTTTACACAAGGCTGAACTGGCTGCTGGCGGTCAACGCGGAAGAGGCGCGAAGACTGTCGCGCTCTGCGGCTGAAGAGGAAGAGCTTTTGCTCATGCGTCGCCCGATGGATGTTCGGCAGGCGTTCGGCCTCTTCGGGCTGATGCTCGGTCTTTTCCCTCCTGCGGCCATCTTCATAAAGCTGTTCGGCTACGGCGTGGCCGGTCACAACGCAAACGCAATGCTCTTCGGCATCTGCCTGTTGATGAATGCGGCATGCGCTGCTGCGGGCTACGGCATGGGCAAGGCGCTCAGCCGCGCCGTCGAGAACGCTGAAAGACGCAGGCTGTCTGTGATGATGTTGCTGATTCCACTGATTGGCATAGCGTGGGGAGCCGTGACGGGATTCGCCGGCGGCCTTCTCTTCGCAGGCATAGGGGCATTCTTCGGAGCTGTCTTTGCGATTCCGATAGGCGCTCTCTCATTCACGCTGTTTGCGCCGCTTCACCGCGCGCTCGCGCTAGATGGTATGATTGATGCGCGCCACTTCTGGCCGCTAGCATCCGGCGCGACCATGTTTGCCGCCGCGCTCGTTCTCGGAATGTGAAAGAAAGTAAGCAGTGAGTAGTAGGCAGTAAAAAGCGTCACTCACTGCTTACCGCTTATTGCTTACTCTCTTATGCTGCTCGTCCTGTTGCTGGTAGCGTTGTTCCTTCTGGTGTTGCTGGGCTTTTATGTTTTCGTAGCAGCGCCGCGCAGCCGCACGCATCAGACGTTCGCAGCCTTTCTGGCCTGTCTGGCCCTATGGACGATTAAGGACATAGCCTTCTGGGGCTTTCCCGAAGAGGGCGCTGTCTCATGGTGGGTCAGCGCAAGCTTTATCATCTCGCTCCTGCTGCAATACGCGCTGGTCGTCTTCGCGTGGGTCTTTCCAGAAGACAGGCGCGTTCCCTTGAGACGCGCTGCGGTTCTGTTTGCGCCCGGCATGGTGCTGGTTCCGGCGGCAATCTTCGGATGGATGTGGACGGATGCGAGGCTGACGGGCGGGCGCTTTACTATTCAACTGACCCCGCTCGCGTACGCCTTCGGGCTCTACCTGTACGGGCTCTTCGCTTACGGCTTCGGGCTGCTTTACGTCAAGCACCGCCGCTATCGCGGACAGCTCTGGGGGAATCAGTTGGGCGCGATTCTCTGGGCGCTGATTTTGACGGCGACGCTCAACACGGCTGCCTCGATAGTGCTGCCGCTCCTCGGCATAGACACGTTTCTCGAAGCCAGCGCTATCTTCGTACTGCCGGGCGTAGTCGTTTACGCTTACGCCATCTCTAACTTCAAGCTCTTCTCGCTGCAATCTGCGCTCGATCAGTTTCGCCTCTTCCCCATAGCCTACAAGGTCGCGCTCTCCATAGCTGTCGTGGCCGTCCTGAGCTTTCTGCTTCTGCAAATCCCGATTGTCTGGTGGAGCTTCGGCGCGGGGCCGACCGGGGATGCGTGGCGGCGTTACTTGGTCTTCAGCGTCATCACCGCGCTCGTCCCAAATCTGCTGCTCGTGGCTCTCATCATACGTACCATCTCGCGCCCCGTGCGCAGGCTGACCGAGCGCGCGGTAGAGGTCGCGGGCGGCGCGTACGGTACTCAGGTAGAGCTTCAGAGCAACGACGAGATGGGGCTGCTGGCGGCATCATTCAACGAGATGAGCCGTAAGATGGCTTTGGACATTGAGCGTTTGCGAGAGCTTAACGAGCATCTGATACGCGCGGAAAAATTGGCCGCAGCCGGAACTCTCGCGGCCGGAGTCGCGCACGAGGTCAACAACCCGCTCGCTTCAATCTCATCGCTCATACAGATGCTACAGGCGCGCGAGCATGACCCGGAAAAGAGCGAGCAACTGCGCTTAATCTCCACGCAGATTGAGCGCATCACGCAGGTCTTGCGCGAGATGATGGAGTTTGCCGGAACGCGCCCGCCCGAGCGAGTGCCGCTAGACATCAACCGGGTCGTGGACGCAAGCCTGCGCCTCGCCAGCTTCGACAAAGCCTTTCAGCGTCTTCGCATCAATAAGAGCTTTGACGCGGACGCGCCGCTTATACAGGCGGACGCGAACCAGCTACAGCAGGTCTTTCTGAACATACTCCTGAACGCGCGCGACGCCATGCCGGGCGGCGGTGATTTGGATGTTCTCACGCGCTATGATTTCAAGTCCGAAGAGGTCTTGGTCGAGATACGCGACGGCGGACAAGGGATTGCGCCCGAACATGCCGCGCACATCTTCGACCCCTTCTTTACCACCAAACCGGCCGGAGCGGGCACGGGCCTTGGGCTGGCCGTCTCTTACCGCATAGTCACAGCGCACGGAGGCCGTATAGAGGTAGCGCCCAACAACGGGCGCGGCACGACGGTACGCGTGCGACTGCCGGAAGAGTCTAAGGAATTGACGGAGCTGACGCATGCCGGTCATCAGGCTTGAGACATTCATACTTGCGCCCGTAGAGATCTGCTTTGACCTTGCGCGCGACGTTGAGGTTCACATGGCTTCCACGGCGGAGACAGGCGAGCGAGCGGTCGCGGGCGTGACTTCGGGCATGATGGAGCTGAATGACGAAGTCACTTGGGAGGCTAAACACCTTGGCGTGCGCCAGCGACTCACCTCTAAGATTACGGCGCTTGAGCGGCCGCGAATGTTCGTTGACGAGATGCAGCGCGGTGCCTTCAAGAGCCTTCGTCATCTGCACCTGTTTGAAGAAACGAGCGGCGGGACGCTCATGAAAGACGAGCTTGCTTTCGCTTCGCCTCTGGGCGTGCTGGGTCGCGTGGCCGACCGGCTCTTTCTGGAAAACTACATGCGGGGATTCCTGCTAAAACATAACGAGTACATCAAAAGAGTCGCTGAAGAGAAGGCGGCTATTCCCGTCTTATAATCTGATTATGAATGCACCACTCATACTTGTCGCGGAAGACGAAGAGCTGATGCGCGCGATTCTGACGCGCCTTCTGGAAGATGCGGGCTACCCGGTCGCGGCCGTCGCGGACGCTGAAGCGGCCCTTGAGCGATTCGCCGCAGAAGATGTCGCGCTGACTTTGACAGACATACGCATGGCGGGGATGGACGGGCTGGCGCTTCTTGACCGCATCAAGGACATAGACCCGGACGCGCTTCTTATTGTCATGACCGCGTACTCTTCCGTGGATTCGGCCGTGGCGGCTCTCAGGAAAGGGGCCTACGATTACATCACCAAGCCTTTCGTCAACGAAGACCTGCTGCAATCGGTCAAGAACGCTCTCAGGCAAAGAGAGCTTTTCCGTGAGAACCGTCACTTGCGCAGGGAGCTTGAGCGCCGCTACAGCTTCTCAAAAATCATCGGCACAAGCCCCGCCCTGCAAGCCGTCTTCCGCCTCGTGGAAAAGGTCGCCGCCACGAATACAAACATCCTCATAGAAGGCGAATCCGGCACAGGCAAGGAGCTGATTGCCCGCGCCATTCATCACAACAGCCCGCGCTCGGAGCATCCGTTCGTTGCTATCAACTGCGGCGCGCTGCCGGAGACGCTGCTTGAATCGGAGTTGTTCGGCCACACCAAAGGCGCTTTCACGGGCGCTGTCGCAAACAAGCCCGGTCTTTTTCGCGCTGGCGAAGGCGGCACCGTCTTTCTTGATGAAGTCGCGGAGATAACGCCTGCCGTGCAGGTGCGCCTGCTGCGCGCTCTACAGGAGCATGAAGTGACGCCGCTCGGCTCAAGCACTCCGGTCAGCTTCGACGCTCGCATCATCGCCGCCACCAACCGTGACCTTGAAAGGGAAGTGACTGAAGGGCGCTTCCGCGAAGACCTCTTCTATCGCTTGAACGTGATAGAGATTCACCTGCCGCCGCTGCGTGAGCGGCGCGAGGACATACCGCTTCTGGTTCGCAGCTTCATCTCGCGCACCGCGCGCGAGCAGTCGGCCACGGAAAAGCCCATCACGCCTGAAGCCATGACTTCGCTCATAAACTACTCTTGGCCGGGAAACGTGCGCGAGCTACAGAACGCCATCGAGCGGGCCTTTACCTTGAGCGGCGATGAGATTGACGCCGGGAGTCTTCCGCCGCGCGTGCGTGAAGCATCTGCCGCGCTCGGCCAGATTCCCGTGCGCGACCCGGACGGCCTGCGCCCGACGCTGGCCGAGATTGAGCGCCGCTACATCTTCGAAACCCTCGCGGCGGTCAATCAGGATAAGACGCGCGCCGCCAACATACTCGGCATAGACCTCTCCACGCTCTATAGAAAATTGAAGCGCTACGATGTCGTATGATGAGCGGTTTTGTGACGCGCTCTTTGACCCGCGCATGAGTAGCGGCCAGATGTTAAGGGATGTCGTGCGGTGTCTTATGGGACTTAATCTTTCTTGCCGAACATGCCGCCCAGCATGTCGCCTGCGCGGTCTTTAACGGCGTCTATGCCTGTGCCGACTGCGCCTGCGCTGCTGTTAAGGGCATTGTCAACCTGCCCCGCTATGGGCGAGGGCAAACGCTCTTTTAGAAAGCCTACGACTGTCTCGACCGCCGACCGGGCCTGCGATTCGGAGATGCCTGAGCGCTCGGAAACCTGTTTGACCAGCTCATCCATGACGTACCTTCTCCTCTCAGCTTTGTATAGCTCTCAAATGAAGACGACCGATTGCGAGTTGGGAATCTCGAATCGTTTGCGGCAGCGCAGGTTCTTGCACGCTAGCTGGTCGTCTATACGCACCATGTAGTCGCGCGAGTTCTCGAAGCGTCTGCGGTCTTGCTCGCTCGCACCGCGCGGCGGTTGACGCTTCTTCGTGCGCCGCATCCAGCGCACATCGTAGTCCGCGCGCTCGCGGCAGAAAGGGCAGGCGAAGCTCGCCCGCTTGGTTTCCTGTCTCTCGTCGAAAAAATCTCTTTCGTTCATTTCAATCGCCTGTCTCGTTCCGTCCAGAATCGGTCAATGAATAATCTCCGCCGGGAAGCCGCGCGACCGGAAGCGCCTTGAACGCCCGCCTCGTGCGCCTCGCGCTTCAAAGTCTGTGTCGTGGCCTACGTGCTTCTTTCTCTGGCTTCGCGCCGCCTGTGATGCATGACTATTAGCAGCCCCACCAAGCCGTTCAAAAGCATGACTGCGTTCGTGGCTACGAAGACCCAGTTGCTTACCAGCCAGCTATAGATTGTGAATCCGAGCGAAGCGGACATCTGGCCTATAAAGAGCCATTTTGAAACTCCCTCGCTCGACCCCTCTTTCCACTGCTTGTATACCTGCTTGCCAATCGTCAGCACAAGAATAAATGAGCTGACCCAGCCCAAAACCTCTGTCATAAATGCAGAAGGCAGAAGGCAGAACAACAAAGATTGATTCATTGAATCAATGAGAGAGGTGAATCAATCTGTGTCGTTCTGCGCGCTGCGTTCATCCTTTCCTATAAGCCTTTCAACCGTAGCCATAAAGCTGTCCGGGTTAATAGGCTTCGGCTCGTAGGCGTTCGCGCCCTGCGAGAGCGTGAAGGTGGCGTTGCCGGTGCCGAAGCCTGTCGTAATGAGAATCGGCGTTTCTGCGACTTCCGGTGTGTCGCGCACGCGCCTGACCAGATGAGCGCCGTCCGCCGCAGGCATGCTGATGTCCGTCACTATCAAATCCGGGCGCTGACGCACGGCCTCTTCGAACCCGCTCACGCCGTCCTCTGCGGTAAAGACAGAGTAGCCGCGCCGCTCAAGCGCCATTCTCAGCAACTCGCGCGTCTCGTCATCGTCTTCCACCACCAGAATCTTCTTCTCGCCGCTCATCACTTAAAACTGAAAACCGACTATTCGCTTTCCTGCTGCTCGCAAAGCTCGCGCAGGTAGCGGAAGCTGTAGATGCCGGTGGAGTGGCCGTCGCTCCAGCGAAAGTTGAGCGCGTAGCGCCCAACTATCTCTATGTCGCCGATGGTGAGCGAGTCCGCGATGGTTTCGGGGCGCAGCATCCTTTCGCCCGTCCATTCGTTGACGCACCCGGCGCAGGGGCAGGCGCGTCGCAAAGAGGGCGCGTCAAAGGTACAGACGCGGCCATCTGCCCACGTGATGCGAACCCGCGCGTCCGTCTCCTGCATAATCTCTCGCGGCTCTACGGCAGGCCCACGTCTCTCCATCATCTCATTCTGCATCGTTTGTTACGCGTTGGCGCGCAGAGCCTCGTCAACCGTAGAGCGCTTGATGTTCCAGTGCGAAACGTTCCAGACGGCGCGACCGTTGCGAAGGATTATGGCCTGCGGCGATTCGTGGCGAATCCCGGTCAGCGTCTCCACTTCGTTCGAGACTTCGCGCGCTCTCTGGACTATTATTAATGAAACATCCGTCTCGACGCTCGACATCTCCTGATAAGCTGCGCTGCTGATGGGGCAGGTCAGGCTGTGCTTGAACAGAACTACCGGGCGCTCGTGCGAGAGCTTGAATAATGTCTCAAGCTCGTTATTGTCACTGACAGGCGTAAAATGTTCGCTCATATAGATAGCCCTGTGGCTTGATTGAAAGTTGAAATCATCACAAAGGGGGCTGTCAGCGATGATATTAGCTTACACGACGCCCGACTACAAAACGTGTCGGCGCGCCCCCTCGCCGCCGGTTCGGGTTGCGCGCCCGGAAGATTTCCGCCTGACAGGACAATTTTAGCTTTCAAATTCCCTCGTTTCATGCTTAATATAAGCGCGTTTTTCTCAACTCGCGGTTGGGTGAATAAATCCTATTTTCTCAGAGGAGGTTCTTTTCAAGAGATGACTTATGTTGTCGCGGAACCGTGTGTCAACTGCCGCTATACTGATTGCGCACTAGTCTGTCCTACGGAAGCTTTTCATCTTGACCCTGTAATGCTGGTCATTAACCCGGAGACCTGCATAGACTGCGATGCATGTGTGCCGGAATGTCCCGTCGAGGCGATTTTCCCAGAGGATAGAGTGCCGGAAGAATGGGCACAGTACACACAGATTAATGTTGATAAGGTAAACGAGGGGCTGCCGACTATCAGCGATAAGCTCGACCCGCTCTGCTGAAGCAGGCCCCATAACAGGTTTCATTCTTGTAGATTCTGGCGGCGCGTGAGACCGAAAGTGAGTAGCTCCGAAACGGTCTCGCGCGTCGTGCGATTTACCGGCCTACATTCCATTCAAAAAAACAGTTGCCGCCGGGACACAAATTTTTATAGAGCTTAATATGAAGAAACGCACTAAGCGCTGGCTGGGAGTCACGGCGCTGGCGCTGGGGGCGCTCGGTACAGCCGGAGCCGTTTTTATGAGAAGAAGCAAATCCGATAGCTCGCGTAGGAAAGAGGCTCTAGACGTCTGGGCGCGGCCCGGCATGCGAGTCACTTTTCGCGCGGAGTTGATGCCGGGCAGAGATGCTTCGGAGAGAAATTTTCTCGTGGAGGAGATTCTGCCGAGCGGCCGCGTCACACTCGAAGGCAAGGCGGGCGAGCACGCCGAGACGGAGTTCGAGCGCAAACGCTGAAATTTTTCCGGTCGGGGAGGAGTGAATTGTCTCAATCCAGAATCGAAATCTTTGAAGCTATGGCTCGCTCTCAGCCCGACGACGTGATGGTCTGGTACGGTCTGGGCAGCGAATACTTCAAGCTGGAAGAGTGGGCCAAGGCCGCGGACGCCCTGCGCCGCGTGATAGAGATAAACGCCGATTATACTGCGGCCTATCAGATGCTCGGCTCTGCGCTCATGAATCAGGGCGAGGCGGAGGAGGCCCGGCTCGTCTGGCAGCAGGGCATAAAGACTGCGGAGCGCACCGGCGCGTGGAAAGCAGGCCAGCACATGCAGGGCCTCTTAAGCAACGCGTCCGGCGAATCAAATTCAGGCTTGTGCAAGGAATAAATCGCGCCCGCCTGCCTTAACCCGCCGGACTAAAAAAGCTCCCCGCCCGGAGTCGAAGCTATTTGCCCTGATCCCCGTTGTGATAGACCGCCGGGAACTTCACTATCTGAATAATCTTCTCCAACTCCTGAAGCGAGCGCATCTTGTGTTTCCATTCCGCGTTCACCTGAAACTCAAGCGGAAGGTCTTTCACGTCCTGCTCAAGCACGAAGGGGAATACCTGTAGCTTCTTGTTCTTCACGGCGCAGACCACTTTCCAGAACCTCGTAGGTATCTGCACGCGCAGCTTGCCCTCGAAGAACTTGTCCTTTGACGAAAGGACGGGGCCAGCGAAGATGCAGAAGCGCTCCGTGTCGGCCTGCGCGCCTATGTAGTTCTCAAGATTTCCCCAGATGCCGCCAAGATTGGACTCGTTGAAGTTGCCGCGCTGCGGAGAGCAGTTGGTGACGTGATAGGAGTCGCCGTTGGCCCTGCGCACCTCCGCATAAGTCTTCCCGAAGCAGACATCGTCGCGCCGCACTATGTGGCCCTTGTCGAAGGCCCCGTTGTCTTTGGTGTAGAACGCGTCCGGGATTTGATAGTCCTCGTCCACGCGCGGGTCTAGCACCCACTTCTCCAAATCATTCTTGCCCAGACCTCCCAGGGCCTTGCGCCCGTATTCCTTGGACGGGTCTGGCTTTTTGGCTTTGGCGCTCCCGTCAACATTCGAGGCCGTGTAGATGGCCAGTCTGCGCTTCTTGTGAAGCACTATGCTGAAGTGCTCGTAGGGAATCACCGTGCCTCCTTCAATCATAGGCGCGATGAGCGTCTTGCTGGTGACGGTGAGAAGCGGCGTCTTGATTCCCAGAAAGTTCACGTCGAATCCTTCGCGCGACTCGTAGTCCGTATCTATGATTGGCTCCTTGTAGGTTTCGGCGGCATCGCTGCTTCCGTCCGTCAAAAGGGGCTGCGTCACGGGAGCTATCTGCGGCTGCGTCTGCGTGGTTGTCTGACCGGGAAGGATTGCGCCGCCGTTCAGCTCAAGTACCAGTGTGCCTAGAACTATTCGCGTGCCGCCTCCGGTCTGGTTAATGTTGATGCGTGGGCTCATACCATCTTCTCCTATCGTTCTGTTCTCGCCATTGTAGGAAGTTGAAATGACATCTTCGCCGCTCTGCATGGCGGCCTTGAATTCTGCAATAAAGCCTTCTCTCTCCGGGGCCTGTTTCAATATGGTGTCGCAGATGCGGCTGACGCGTATCCCCGCGTTTGCTATCCAGTCCACGTCCGCGTCGTCTACGCTGGTCAGGTCGTCTATTCTTTTACCGTTCTTGAGGATGAACTGCTTCGTGTCCTCGTCCTGACGCGCTATGCCCGCGTGGTGAAGCGCCACGACCTGAAAGCTGTCGTTGAAGACGGGAGCGCCGCTTGAGCCCTGGGCCGTGTCGCTCATGTACCAGAGAACGTCAGGGTCTTTGTTCTCGACAAGCTGGTTCTCTCGTATGGCATATTGACGGCGCGCTCCGCCCGGATGTTGAATGATGGTCATCCATTCCTTGATAAGTATCTTGCCGGTCTGGTTGATGAGGCGGTGATAGCCGAAGGTGCTGAGCGGCATCCCTTCATCTATTGACTGCGGCTCGACCGCCACGAGCGCGAAGTCCAGATTCTCGTTGTTGAAGAAGAAGAGATTGGGCTGCAAACGGAAGCGGTAAGATTTATCCGGACGCCCGGCGATGTCGAATCTGTAATTGAACTCAATGATTGACGGCGCTGCCTCGTCTGCTTCTGTGAAGACGTGATGGTTGGTGAGCATCAGTCGCGGCGAAATCATGAAGCCCGTGGCGCAGCCGCGCTCGTGGCCTGATGGCGCGCGTATGCTTACGCGGCACACCGGATGCGCCGCCATCAACGCTCGCTCCAGATAAAACTCGTCAACGAGGTCGTTTGTGCCCATAAGCCGCTCGAAATCTATGCGGGTGGGCTGAGCGCCGCCGCGCGTGAGAAAGTCCGCGCGCTTGGCAAGGTGAGCGGCCTCCGTATCTCGCTTGACGCGCGGCGCGTAGTCGAAATTGCGCCGGGCGAGAATTCCTTCGGGCAGGCTCTTCTCGCGCCGCAGCGCATCGTTACAGACTCTTTTTGTAATTTTCATAGCTGAATCCGGCTACAGGTACGGGCCACCTGCTGAAAGGGCTGACGCGGAATCTTCGGGCTGGCGCGTCGGCAGTGAGACGTTACGGTGGATGTGCGATTCCCGCGCGTGCGGGAGATGTCAAAGAATGGTCGGGCCGCTTGGTGCGGCAGTGTGCCGCACGGTCTGAGATGACGTGTGCAAGCTCTGTTGAAATAGGGCCGGCAGGGAAGAGAGCCTTTTAATCTCTTCCGCCGTTTCTACCACTCGTAAGTATTGCCGGGCTTCATTATGCGCAGCCCGGGAATCTTGAGGGCATTCAGTTCTTCGACCACTTGCTCGCGGTAACTGGGCTTGATGTGGACGGTAAGAATATCTGCGTCCTTGTGCTTCTTCATCTTGCGAAGCTCTTTCTTCAGTGAGGCGGGCGTGAAATGGCGCGAAACCTCCGCCAGTTGGGACAGGTAATCCGGAAATGATGCTTCTATGAGAAGTGCGTCTATGCTAGGAGTTCGATTGACCAGTTGCCAGAACTCTTCCGTTTCGGCCGTGTCGGAGCTGAATGCCAGCGTGCGCTCGCCGTCCGTGGCTATCAGACCGACTGTAGGGACTATGTGATTGACGTTGACGGCTATGACGCGCAGGTGAGCGACGCGAAACTCTTCTCCGACACGAAAGGGAACGTACTCCATCACCTTGCTCTTGGCGTTCTTCAATTCGGAGAAGCGCGGGTAGACAGTCCAGTTGAAGATGTCGTTCTCCAGTATGTCTATCACTTCCTGCGTGGCGTGTATGCGAATCGGCTCCTCCAACTCTCCGAAGAGGTCGTCAATGAAGATGGGAAGAGTGGCTATGTGATCCATGTGCGGGTGCGTGACTATGATGTCGCGCACGGTGTTGCGCTGCGCGTCCGTCAGCGAGAGCGCTATGCTCCCGGCGTCAACGGCTACGCTGTCGTCAATTACGTAGCAGGTCAGGCGCTGGTCGGGGGTGGCCTTGCCTGAACTATTGAATGTGCTTGGCAGAAGTTGAATTTTCACGAGTCAGTCTGCTGTTTATAGTTTAGGGGTGCGAGCGAAAAAATCGGGTTTCGTCCGGCAGGCCGCGTCGTTCGGGGAGACGCTGGCTCTGCGGCAATCGAGCTTTAGTACTGCCCCAGACGCTGGCGCAGCTCCATCAGGAGTTGCACTATGGCTTGCTCGCGCGCGGCCATCTCATGATCCATACGCACGACGCCGCGCGCAACGCGGCTGCGATGAAAGGCAAGCTCGCTGGCCGCCTGATTGTATTGCATGCGCGCTCGCCAGACTCCTATGCCGCCGCTCCTGAAAGCCCTCAGTGACGAACCGAGCCGTCCGCGAATCGTAATCAGTCGCTGATATTCATCCTGCGTGAAAAAACCGCGCTGAAGGTCTGGCAGCAGATACTCGCGCACCACGCGCCCCTCGCGCAAGAGCGCAAAGAAGACTATGCCGAGCGTGATGAGAAATATCGGAACCATCAGGACGCCATAGATGGCCAGGAAGCCTGCGAGCGAACCGGCCAGACTGGCCGAAAAGTTCCATAAGAAGTGCAGGAACATCGCCAGCCCCAATCCTATGAGCGGCATGATGAATTTGACGAAGCCGTTCTTGACCTGACGCGCTACGCCCAGACCTATCCCGGTCATGCTGGTAAAGAGCGGGTGAGAGTAAGCCGCCAGCCCGCCGCGCACCAGATAGATTTCCTTAAAGTCCTCGCTCAGCAGCCCGCCCTGCGAGATGACCCTGCCGTAATACTGGAAGTTCTCGGTCATGGCGAACCCCAGTCCGACCATGCTCGCATAGACGAATCCGTCCACCACGCCGTCGAACTCGTCCTTCTTCCAGAAGAAGAGAATGAAGAGTATGAAGGCTTTGGCAAGCTCTTCGAAGAAGGGCGCGATGATGACAGCGCCCAGAAGCTTGGCTGCTATCTCGCTTCCCGTAGACAGGTAAACCAAGACCGCCGAAATGGTGTTGAGAAAGTAGGCCGCGAAGACCGCCACGGTCGCGCCCCAGAAGAAGGTCAACGCCAGCATCCACACAGGCTCGGCCTCGTAGCGGTCAATCCAGAGGATGAGCATGATGTAAACGGGCACGGGCAGCGTGGCTACTACCATCGCTACAATCAGCGCGGCCATGCCCGTCTCGGCGCCTATCAGAAGCAGCACGATTGCTCCCAAGAGGGCCGCGACCAGCGCCGCGAAGACGGCGAAGACGATTTTGATGGCGCTCCGGCGCTTGGGCGGCCTGTAGGCGACCGTCGCGCCTTGATAAGGATAAGAACCGCCTGCGGGATTGGGCGTGGGGGCGTCAGGATACATAAATTAGTCACCAATCATCATGAAGGCTTTAGACCGATATGAAACCGCACTCTTATATAAACTTCGCACACGGTTTACTACAACTCCGGGCAGGTGGCGTTGCCGCATGGAGGGTGGCCATCCTTCATAGTTAGAAAACCGGGCTAAGTATAGCTATATTCGCGCTTGAACTTCTAGCAGAATTTCGCTTTTCCGGGCGGAAGCCGGAAGACCGCCGCCCGGCGCTCCTTTTGCTCAGCGAGCGCAGGTCTGAGCCCGCCCGCCGTCAATCGAATAGGTCGCGCCCGTAATCCAAGCGGCGCGCTCGGAAGCAAGATAAAGAATCAGCTCGGCCACTTCGCGCGCAGAGCCCACCCGGCCAATCGGGTGCGTGCTCTTAGAATGCTCCAGAAACTTGCTGTAAGCCTCCTCTTCCATCCCGCCTCGCTTGTGTATCTCAGTGATGACCACGCCCGGATTGACGGCGTTGACGCGAACGCCCTTCGGAGCAAGCTCAAGCGCCGCGCATCTGGTCAACTGGTCTAGCCCTGCTTTCGAGACGCAGTAAGCAAGAACGCCGGGAAAGGCTCGCAGGCCGGTGACGCTGGACACGTTGACTATGTTGCCGCGACTCTCGGCCAGATGCGGAGCCGAGTGATGCATCAGGTTGAAGACGGCGCGCAGGTTGACGTTCATCATGGCGTCCCAGTCGGCCATGGAGGTCGTCTCAATCGTGCCGTTTGAGATGTGGCCTGCGGCGTTGACCAGTACGTCCAGAGAGCCGAATTTCTCTACCGCCTCGTTGACTATGCGGCGAGGAATGGGCTTGACCGTCACGTCCGCCCGTATGGCCAGAGCCTTGCCGCCCCCTTTGTTAATCTCTTTGCAGACGGCTGCCAACTCCGACTGGTTGCGCCCGACTGCGGCCACGCGCGCCCCCGCCTCCGCAAAGCGCAGAGCCGTAGCCCTGCCAATGCCACTGGTCGCGCCCGTCACAATCGCCACCTTCCCCTCAAGCTCTCTCTCCATTTAACAAATCTCCCGCAGAAAAATTTCCGGCCAGTTTCCCACAAAGAAAGGCAAAAGACGAGTAAATGCTAAATAGTGAATGTCGAATGGATAAAAGCAGCTCTTTCTATTTACCGTCCACCATCTACTATCCACTTCTTTTATTGACAGGAGAGTCGGAAAAAGTTGACTATTAAACTACAGTTTTGTCGCGGTTCGTCAAAGCTCTGAAGGCTGGGCCTCAACAGGGGCATGAGCCGTGACAACCATCGCAAAGATAGAATAAAGTCAGCTTCCATACCTCTTGGCTGGGGGAGAAAGTTTGCGCACAAATCAGGCGGATCAGGTTTTTTCCAGAACCATGCGGACGCACGCTCGCGGCTCAAAACATCGCGTACACGCGGTTCCTCCAAGCCTGTCTTCGTCCAAGCGCTCATCGCCTCGCCCGCGCATGCCTTCTACCTACGGCTACATGATTGCCTCCGGGCTGACGGCGGTAGCGCTCTTTCTGGTGCTCTGGTGGATGCTGCACGCGAACGGCGACGAAGTCCCTTGGCTCGCCGCAGGACTGGCGGCGAGCGTAGTCATGCTGGTAGCGGCGGCCGCGCGTCAGGTCGTGATGCGTCGCGCGTGGACGCGCTACATACTGGAACAGGACAGGCGCGAGCCGTCGCTCAAGCCGTCAAGTAAGCATAAGACGAATGGCGGGACTGTTTCGAGCGGTAAGACGGACGTGCATTATGCTGCGCTGCGCGCCGTGCAGAAGCGGTCTGCCGACGCGGACGCTTTGGGCGAGACGCCGGAAGCTCACCTCGAAGCCTATCACCTTTGCAAAGATTATCTGGCGAACACGGAAGAGGCGCTCAAGCAGGGCGGGCTCTCCATGGAGAATCGCGCCGCCGTGCGCTCCGGCCGGGAGCGCGTGCGCGTGCTTCAGAAGCATCACCTGCTGGCATGGGCCTCCATCTCTTCGCGCGCCATCACGCAGGATGCCCAGCGCCGCGCCTCTCTCTCTGATAAGGTAGAGACGGCCAACCGCGCTCTGGACGTTATACGCGCCGCTTTGAAAATCTACCCGGAGGAGCGCGAGCTGCTGGACTCTACCGCCGCGATAGAGGAGTTCATCTCAAGCGTCAAGGTGGCGCACTGGGTGGAGATGGCCGAGCGCGCAGCCTTTAAGGGACAATACCGCCGCGCCATAGAGCGTTACAGGGACGCGCTCTTCTACGCCTCGCGCGGAAGCCTGACCGATGAAGTCAGGCAGGAAACGAGCGAGCGCATAGGAAGAGAGATTGAGCTTTTGCGTGCGCGGCTAAAATTGACTAAACTGTCTGACCGTAGAAGCTCTTCGAATGCCAAGGCCCCGACGAATAACCGCCAGGGAGAAGAGATTTGATAAGTCAACGTTGTCCGAAGTGCAGAAGCTCACGCATACGGCGCGGCTACAAGCCAAGCCCCTGGTTTATGCGTATGTTTGGCATTTATAACCTTTTGTGCGATCATTGCAACCTGCTCTTCAGAGGGTTCGCCGTCCCCGGCACGGTGCCAAAGCCGGGATCGCATAGAAAAAAGAGCAGCCCTGCCGAAAGAGCTGCTAACTGACTAACTCTAATGAGGGGCAGCGTTCCTTCACCCGACAGCATCTTGGAATACTGTCGCAATTCGACTTTTGAAGGCGAACGCTTTTTTACCCTCTCGGCTGAATCACCCGCAGAAGAGGCGTACGCCTTCTCTGAAGCAGACTAGCTTTTGAGGAAAAGAATTATGAAAGCCACTATCTCTTACGCGCTTCTCTTTGTGTTGACCTTTCTGTCGCTCGCGCCTGCCGCCGCTCAAGCGCAGCAGCAGTCCGCGCCTCCCACGGTCGTTCAGCCCGCTTCGGCTCAAGTCTCTATGGACGCCATGGGGGTTCGCAAATACTTGCTCGGCCCCGGCGACACGCTGGACGTGCGTGTCTTCGGCCAGCCGGAGATGAACTGGATAGGAGAGGTGGACAGCGACGGCAATCTCTCTTCGCTGCCCTTCATTGATAAGCCAATCCCGGCGCGCTGCCGCACGGATAAAGAGATAGAGAAGGACATACGCGCCGCTTACTCGAAGATTCTCAGGCAGCCGGATGTCAGCGTGCGTATCACAGGACGCAACAGCCGCCCGCCCGCATACGTCTTCGGCGCTTTCCAGCTTCCGCAGCAGGTGCAGCTTCTGCGCCGCGTTCGTCTCAACGAGATTTTCGCAAGGTCAGGCGGCACGACCGAGCGCTCCAACGGAAGGATTCAGATAACGCACACCTCGCCCGTCATGTGCCCGGAGCCCGGTGAAGAGTTAGAGGCCGAGGCCAGTGACCCCTCCAAATTCGAGGTGACTTACAAAGTCTACAGCGTGGCGGAGTTGAAGGCCGGAAAGGAAGAGGCCAATCCTTACATTCGTCCGGGCGACGTGGTGCAGGCTCTTGAGGCCGAGCCGGTTTACATCAACGGCAACGTAGCCTCGCCTCAGCCCATCTACCTGCGTGACGGACTGACCTTGAGCACAGCGCTGGCGATGGTCGGGGGGGTGCGAAAGGAGACTAAGCAGAGCGGCATCATCGTCTATCGCGTCAACCCGAAGTCGCAGTACAGAGAGCGACTGGTCTTCGACCTTCAGGCAATCAAGAAGAATAAGTTGGAAGACCCGCTTCTACAGCCCTACGATATCGTGGAAGTACCCGAGGCAGGCCCGAACATCCCCAAGATGATTCTCAACAGCGTGCTGGGGATAGGCCCGTCCATGATTACAAGCTTCGGCTCGCAGTTGCCGTACCGCGTGCTCTACTAAAAGCCGCGCGCTCATCTTCCCTAGCTCCCGAAGAGGCTGGTCTACAGAAAAAGCCAGCCTCTTCTTATTTGTTCGCGGGCGTGCCAGATGAAAGGGAAGCTCTACGGCGCGCACGGTCGCACGCGGCCTCCTTTTGTGCTAAATTATCGAGTTTATTCAGACCCTACTATTTTCTTAAAGGTGAGATATGAGCCAGAGACTTGCAAGCAACAGGGGCAGAAAACAGGGCGGTCGCAGCCTGACGTTCGTGTGGATAGGCGCCGTAGTATTGATTGTCTTCTTATTAATCTACTTTGAGCAGACGGCGATTCTATACCTGCTGGCGACGCTCGGGTTGACGGCGCTGCTTCTAATCGTGGCGTTTGCCGACCTGCGAGACGCTCCCAACACCCTAGACCTGCCGAGGCCGAATGACGACGCCGCAGCTATAGGCACAGGCATAGGCTCCACCCTGTCGCCGCAGGCTACAGCGCCGCGCACCATACCCTCCGGTAAGCGTAAGTAGATGCGCGAGCGGCCCCGTCCGGGGCGTTCAAGGCAACACTACCTCTAAGAACTTTACCCTCCCCGCATCGGCCGGAGCCCTGAAAGGCTTCAAAGCCTTCGTACAGCAGGGCTCGCCCGCCGTGTCAAATTAACAGGGCGGCAGTCGTTACGGCGTATCTAATTAATGCAGGAGAAATTTTCACGAGGCTTCTCTCCTGCACTCTCCCGCCCCCGCACAGGTGGTGACTGAGCCTGACTAAGCTGCTGTTAGCTCTGGGTTTAAGGGAACAATTCGAGGCTATACTAGAGACAGCCCGCAGCCGCCGCCGACCGGCAGCCCCTCTGGCCCGTTCATTGCAATCTTGAGCCGATAGAGTAAAGTATCTATGGGAAGCCTTATGGCGCGCGAAGATTGAAGCGGGACGACGAGAGCATATATGCGGCGAGTTCTAACAGCACTGTACCTGACGACAGCACTTTTTCTGTCGGCAGCGCCCGTGCGCCCGTATGCTCTGCAATTCAGGGACGCAGGCACTTCGGTTCAAATTAGGTGGCCCGCCGCTACCATCAACGTGGCCTTCTCGTCCTCTCTTTCTACGCCGCAGCCGAATATCAAGCAGGGCAGCGACGTTGCCGGAGCTTTGCGACGGGCGCTCTCGCACTGGTCTGAAGCAGCCAACATAAGGTTTGTAGAGACGGCTTCAACCGCGCAGTCAATCAGCCCCGCAGGGACTAGCGGCGACGGCGTGAGCCTGATTACGGTCGCTCATACGCCGGAGAACACAGCGCCCTTTGCCGGAGCATCCGGCGAGATGGCAGGGCGCACGCGGGTCTTCTTCACCGAAACGGGAAGCATTACGGAAGCGGACATAGTGCTTAATCCGCGCCAGCAGTTCTCTTCCGACGGTACGCCCGGCACTTTCGATTTGGAAGCGACCTTCACGCACGAGATAGGTCACATGCTGGGCCTTGAGCATTCGGGAGCTGTCGGCTCCAGTATGCAGCCGCGTCAGGGGAAGAACGGCATCTATACTGTGGCCGCATGGACGCCGCGCTCGCTTTCCGACGACGACCGCTCGGGCGTGCGCTCCATCTACGGCCTGCGTCCCGGCACGGACATGCGAGGCGCAATCACAGGCACCATCTCTAACGCTTCGGGCGCTCCTGTCTTCGGCGCAAACGTCTTCGCGGAAGAGACCTCCACGGGCCGCGTCATAGCCAGCAACATAACTTTAGCAAACGGCGCGTATCGCATAGACGGCCTGCTGCCCGGCAACTATCGCGTAGTAGTCGAATCACTCGACGGGCCGGTGTTCGCCTCCGAGGTTGCGTCGCAGAACGGAGCCTACGCGGGGCTGACGCAGAATGCTCCGCCCTCGTTTCGCACGCTTGAGATAGGACAGGTCGGCGTGGCGGCCGGCAGCGCGACCGCTCTCAACGCGCAGATTCCCGCAGAGCCCGCAGTCTTTAACGCCTCCCTGATTGGCCTGAACGGACATCTCTCGACCATAGCCGTGCCCGTGGCGGCCGGGCGCACTTATACGGTCTACGTCGGCGGCTCTCGCATACTGAATCTCAGCGAGATTCCCGAAGGCGGCATCACTTCGACTTCGCCTTTCATCAACGTCAATCCGGCCAGCGTAGTTCAGCAGCAGTCGGACGACGCTCTCTCCGTCATAAGCTTCGACGTGGAAGTCGGCGCGGGCGCTCCTGCGGGCGAGTACAGTCTTCGCCTTCAATCCGTGACGGGCGAAGTCAGTTACATAGCGGGCGCCTTGACGGTGGATGCCAACGCTGAGGATGCGCGTTCGGCTTCGCAGCGCGTCTACGTGGCTTCTGCGGCCATGCCCGAGACGGCGACCGATACTATAGCCGCCGGAAGTCTAGCCGTCTTCAAGGGAGCTAGGGCGACCGACGAAGAGCTGCTCGCCAGAGACGCGGACTCGGAGCGCGAAGGCTGGCAGTTGCCGGTAGAGCTTGGCGAGACCTCCGTCAATGTGACTTTCTCGAACGGTGTGAGCGTTCAGGCTCCCGTGGCCTTCGTCAAGGACGGCCGCGTAGGCTTCCAGATTCCCGAAGAGGCTACTGCGGGCACTGCGCTGGTGTCGGTTCTCGACAAAGGCGAAGTCAGGGCGCAGACCGCTCTGGAGATAACGCGGTCGCAGCCGCTCATCTTTACGGAGAACGGCACGGGCAAGGGGCTTGCTCTGGCCTTCAACGAAGAGACTTCGCTGCCTGCCTCTTTCAGAATGCCTTCTCAGGGCTCGAGCGGCGGCGACGGGCGCACGCGCATAGTCATTTACGGCTCAGGATTTCGCAACGCGTCGCAGTTGACGGCGCTGCTGGGAGGTCGAACGGTCGAGGTGGCTGGCGTCGCGCCTGCGGAAAATCTTCCGGGGCTGGACAAGCTAGTTATAGTCCTTCTGGATAACACGCGGGCTGCATTGTCGGAAGACCTGACCATTATCGCTGACGGCAAAGAGAGCAACCGTGCGCAGCTCCTTATAGCCCGATAATTCCGGCCTAAAGGGTTGAGTGACTCCGGCTAAAATTTTTTTCCTTCTACATAATCGAAGCAGTTGAAAGTTTGCCCCGAGTTGTGCATAATCCGGGTTGCGTTCACCTCCCCGGTGGACGTAGTGGTCGCGTGGGGTGAGGACACGTGGCCTTAGGGCGGGGCAGTGGGAGGCCCCGCCCACTTATTTTGTGTACGAGTCACTGAGCGCCACGCCTTATTGCTACATCTCTTAGTTATTGACTTTCCCCGAAAACGTCTTACTATAGCCGGAACGCGAAAGCTATACAGGTATTTCCCCTGCATGAAAGTAGAGCTATCGGACTTCTCACTTCATTCTGGAGAGGAGACAGAGAAGCTTCGCTCTGTTTGGTGAGTCGCAAAAATGGCCTCGGTGACAAGATCGAAAAGGCGTTTCAAGCTCTGGCTGTTTGAAGGAGTCAAGAAGGCTGAAGGGCCGCACGAGCCGGAGGGGCAGCATCACCAGCATCCGTGGTGGAAGGTGATGTGCCTGACGGGCGTGGACTACTTCTCGACGCTGGGTTATCAGCCCGGCATAGCATTCGTAGCGGCAGGGGCATTGTCTCCGATAGCAACTCTGGTGCTGGTGCTGCTCACTCTCTTCGGCGCTCTCCCCATGTACAACCGTGTGGCGGCTGAGAGCCCGCACGGCGACGGCTCCATCTCCATGCTTGAGAATCTGCTGTCGCGCTGGAAAGGGAAGCTCTTCGTCCTCTGCCTGCTGGGGTTTGCCGCGACCAGTTTCATCATCACCATCACGCTCTCGGCTGCCGACGCTGCGGTACACATAGCGGATAACCCTTACGCGCCTACGTTCTTTCATCACCGCATCATAGTCACGCTCGTACTGATAGCTTTCCTCGGCGCAGTCTTCCTCAAAGGCTTCAAAGAGGCAATAGGCATAGCAGTCCTGCTCGTGGTCATTTACATCGCTATGAATCTGGTGGTAATCGCCACCGGCCTCTACGAGATTTTCACGCACCCGTACGTACTGTCCAACTGGAAGAACGCAATCTTTACTCACCCGAGGGTTCAGGGGAATCCATTTCTGATAATCGGCGTGTCGCTTCTGGTCTTTCCAAAGCTCGCGCTGGGCTTGTCCGGCTTCGAGACCGGCGTGGTCGTCATGCCGCTCGTAAAAGGCGAGAGGGAACTGACCGACGAAGATTTAGAATCCATACACACGACGCGCAGCACTAGGAGAGTAGAGCCCACGGCTCAGGAGCTTCTTGAAGGCCGCATACGCAACACACGCAAGCTGCTGACCTCTGCGGCTCTGATTATGAGCGTGATGCTCATAGGAAGCAGTCTGGTCACGACGCTGCTCATCCCACCGGAAGAGTTCCGACCGGCGACGGATATACATGAAGCCGGAAACGCTAGCGGTCGCGCGCTCGCTTACTTGGCGCACACCTATCTTGGCGATTGGTTCGGCACGGCCTACGACCTGAGCACCATCTCCATACTGTGGTTCGCGGGGTCGTCCGCGATGGCGGGACTGCTGAACATAGTGCCGCGCTACCTGCCGCGCTACGGCATGGCTCCCGAATGGGCGCGAGCGACGCGGCCTCTGACTTTAGTGCTGACCCTTATCTGCTTTCTCGTCACGCTCTTCTTCCGGGCCGACGTGGATGCGCAGGGCGGCGCGTACGCCACGGGCGTTCTGGCGCTGATGACTTCCGCCGCGATTGCCGTCACGCTCTCCACGCGGCGCAGGGGCGAAAAGATGTGGATAGCGTTTCTGCTCATCTCGCTAATCTTCGTCTTTACGACCATCGTGAATATCGTAGAGCAGCCCGAGGGCATCAAGATAGCGCTCGTCTTCATCATCGGTATCATCTTTACGTCGCTCTTCTCGCGCGTCTGGCGCACGACGGAGTTGCGCGTGCAGAAGGTGGAGCTGGACGATAACGCCAAGGCAATTATTCAGGAGGCCAGCGCCGGAACTATACGAATCGTGACGAATCGCTGCGACCGTGGCGACGCGCTTGAATATCGTATGAAGGAGAAGGAGAAGCGGGAGGATAATCACATCCCCGCGAGCGAGCCTATAATCTTCTTCGAGGTCAGCCTGGGCGACGCCTCGGAGTTCTCCGGCGTGCTTCAGGTTCGCGGAGATCACGTTGACGGATACAGAGTGCTGAGGGCGGAAAGCCCCGTGGTGCCGAACGCGATTGCTGCCTTCCTGCTGTACCTGAGAGACAAGACCGGAAAGCTGCCGCATGTCTATTTCGGGTGGAGCGAAGGCAACCCGATTGTCTATATCTTCAAGTACATAGCTTTCGGTGAGGGCGACACGGCTCCGACTACGCACGAGGTTCTGCGGCAGGCCGAGAAAGACCCTGAGCGCCGCCCGACCGTGCATGTCGGCGGCTGATTAAGAGAGTTGCTTTAATGTAGAGGCAGGCAGATAATATGCCCGCTTGAAAATTTGTCTGCCGAAGCCGCTACGCGTCCCTTAAGGGATGAGAGCGGCGCGGGGGAACCAGCGTCCTGCGAAGTGAGCGGGACATGGGGCGCATCGTCTGGAAGTGGCTTCCGATAGCCACAACCGGCGTAGGACACTTCCCGGTCTGAGCCCGTCAGCTAACCCCGTAGGCATGAGTGGAAGAGACAGCACAAACGCGACTATCTCTTTTCTATCGTGCCGGAGGCCACTACTTTGTACGCTCGCTTTTCAGAGGGGCGCGCGGAGGGTGGCTTTCTTGCGTGCGGGGAAAGAGAAGAAACTGGCTGATTTGAGTCCTTCCATTGTTCTTAAACGTATAGAAGCAGGGGACGGGCAAAAATGGCAGTTCTACAGTCCCGGTCGAAGAGACGACTGAAGCTCTGGCTGTTTGAAGGGATTAAGGAAGTAGAGGGGCCGCACGAGCCGGAGGGGCAGCATCACCAGCATCCGTGGTGGAAGGTGATGTGCCTGACGGGCGTGGACTACTTCTCGACGCTGGGTTATCAGCCCGGCATAGCCTTCGTAGCGGCAGGAGCATTGTCTCCGATAGCAACTCTGGTGCTGGTGTTGCTCACTCTCTTCGGCGCTCTTCCAATCTACGGGCGCGTCGCGCAGGAGAGCCCGCACGGTGAAGGCTCCATCTCGATGCTTGAGCACCTGCTGTCACGCTGGAGGGGCAAGCTTTTCGTGCTGGCGCTCCTAGGATTCGTCGCCACGGACTTCATCATCACCATCACGCTCTCGGCTGCCGACGCCACGGCCCACGTCATCGAAAATCCCTTTACAGAGAGATTCGCCCCTTTCCTTCAGCATCAGATAGGCGTCACGCTCGTCCTCATAACTATTCTCGGCGCAATCTTCCTCAAAGGCTTCAAAGAGGCAATAGGCATAGCAGTCCTGCTCGTGGCGGTGTACCTACTGTTGAACGTAGTAGTCATCTCCTTCGGCTTCTATGAGCTTTTGACGCACCCGGAACATTTTCCCGACTGGAAGGAGGCGCTGTTTAATCACCCCAGAGTTCACGGAAATCCTCTCCTTATCGTGGGCGTTTCGCTGCTGCTGTTTCCGAAACTCGCGCTGGGCCTGTCGGGCTTTGAGACGGGCGTGGCCGTCATGCCGCTAGTGCGCGGCGACAAGGATTTAACCAAAAAAGATTTAGACGACATACATAGTACGCGAAGCGGTCATCGTCCGCCGCCGCCTACGGCGCAGCAACTGCTGGAGTCGCGCGTGCGCAACACGCGCAAGCTGCTGAGGACGGCTGCGCTGATTATGAGCGTGCTGCTTATCGGCAGCAGCTTCGTGACCTCTACCCTGATTCCGCCGCAAGAGTTCGAGGATGGCGGGAAAGCAAATGGCCGCGCGCTCGCCTACTTGGCGCACAGCTACTTTGGCGACCTGTTCGGCACTATCTACGACATCTCCACGATACTGATTCTATGGTTCGCGGGAGCGTCCGCGATGGCGGGCCTGCTGAACATAGTGCCGCGCTACCTGCCCCGCTACGGCATGGCCCCGCAGTGGGCCAGAGCCACCAGACCGCTCGTCTTCGTCTTCACGCTCATAGCCTTCGCCGTGACCATACTCTTTAAAGCGGACGTGGACGCGCAGGGCGGCGCGTACGCTACCGGCGTGCTTGTGCTGATGACCTCGGCCGCGATTGCCGTCACGCTTTCGGTCAAGCGAAATGGCGGGCACTGGTGGGTCTTTCTCTTAATCTCACTTGTCTTCGCTTACACGACTATACAGAACGTGCACAAGCGGCCCGAAGGAATCAAGATTGCTTCGTTCTTCATCGGCGCAATCGTCTTAACGTCGCTCTTCTCGCGCGTCTGGCGCACGACGGAGTTGCGCGTCAAGAAGCTTGAGCTGGACGAAAACGCGCAGGCCATCATCAACGAAGCCAGAGGCGGCACGATTCGCATCATAGCCAACCGCCGCGACCGTGGCGACGCGCTCGAATACAGTATGAAGGAGAAGGAGAAGCGGGAGGATAACCACATCCCAACGGAAGAGCCCATAATCTTCTTCGAGGTCAGTCCCGGCGACGCCTCGGAGTTCTCCGGCCTGCTCAAGATAAACGGAGAGCACGTTGACGGCTACAGGGTGTTGAGGACTGAGAGCCCCGCCGTTCCCAACGCCATCGCAGCCTTTCTTTTGTACTTAAGAGACAAGACGGGAAAGCTGCCGCACGTCTATTTCGGGTGGAGCGAGGGGAATCCTCTGATTTACATCTTCAAGTACATAGCTTTCGGTGAGGGCGACACGGCACCCGTGACTCACGAGGTCTTACGTAAGGCCGAGAAAGACCCTAAAAGACGGCCCACAGTTCACGTGGGCGGCTGAAGAAAAATTAAAAGGCAAAAGTGAAAGAAAGAGAGCCGCTCTCCCGTCTGCTTCACTTTTGCCTTTTGTGCGTTTCTACTTTTGCCTTCTCAGGCGTTGGCTTCCGTGCCGCGCCCTGCCATGAAACAGGAGCGGCAATAAACGGGGCGTCCCTGCGAGGGGTAGAAGGGAACGGTTGTCTGCTGGCCGCACTGAGCGCATTGAACGGATACCTCTATGCGCTGGCGCACGCCGGATGCCTGCGCTGCGGCAATGGCCGCCAGTCGTTCGTTCTTGGCTTGCTTGCAGGGCTTGCAGCGCTTGGGCTCGTTCCTCAAGCCCTTGTCCTGAAAAAAGAGCTGTTCGCCCGCCGTCCAGATAAAACTCTCTCCACAGTCTACGCAGTTGAGCGCGCGATCTTCAAACTGCGTATCGGAATGGCTCCATTTGCCGTTCGAGTCGCTCGTCATCTCTATTTGTGCCATGATGAAAATCCCCCACTGATAAGCGCTTCTGGTGGCGACGATTGGCAGGGTGGGGCAGAATCGTTCGTCTGTTAAGCGCGAGCCAGCAATTAATCGTAAGATACTGCGAGGGTGTCGCTTGTCGGGAATGCCTCGTTTTCAAGACGGAGTAAGGCAGCTTAAACCGTCGCCATCTCGCCCGAAGCCGGAAATCTACGGGCTTAGTTATCTTCAATTGTGGACAGCAAGCCTGAAGCTGTCTAAGTTGACGCAATCAAAGTATATCTATGTCGAAAATGTGTCAAGGTCTAGCCGGAAAATCTCTCGAACGATTTTAGATGGGCCAGCTTGACAGCGCTCGACCCGTGCGTGATAGCATCCCCGGCTTAAGCCATCACACAAGCGGAAAGATTTTCGAAAGATGAAACTTCTGGTCATAGGCTCGGGCGGACGAGAGCATGCGCTCGTGTGGGCGCTGCATAAGAACAGGCGCGAGAGGCTTGAAATCTATTGCGCCCCCGGAAACTCCGGCATAGAAGGCTTGGCCGACTGCGTCCCTCTGAATGCTACTGCCACGACAGAGCTTGCGCGGTTCGCGGAAGAGAAGGGAATTGACCTGACAATTGTAGGCGGCGAAGCTCCTCTGGCCGCAGGCATCGTGGACGAATTTGAAAGCAAGGGACTGTTAATCGCCGGGCCGCGTCTGGAGGCGGCGCGCCTTGAGTCCAGCAAAGCCTTTGCCAAGGATTTCATGGCGCGACACGGGATTCCTACCGCTCGTTATCGCGTGACCGAGACGGCCGAAGATGCGCTCGGGATTCTGAGAAGCGGCGAGTTCGGAGGCGTTGATTCCGCCGTAGTAGTCAAGGCGGACGGCCTTGCGGCAGGCAAAGGCGTTGTCGTTGCAGGCTCGCGCCCGGAAGCCGAAGACGCGATTCGTAGCCTGATGCTGGACGGGGCCGTCGGCAGGGAAGCCGCCAGCCGCGTCGTCATAGAAGAGGCTCTAAAGGGGCGCGAAGCATCGCTGCTGCTCTTCTCCGACGGGCGCGATTACGCTCTGATGCCTGCGGCGCGCGACCACAAGCGAGTAGGCGAAGGCAACACTGGCCCAAACACCGGCGGCATGGGAGCAATCACGCACAAGGGCGTGCTGGACGATGCCACCCTTCGCCGTGCCGTAGAGGAGATAGTGGAGCCTTCATTGCAGGGAGCGCGCGAAGACGGCCTCCCTTTTCGCGGCATACTCTTTATAGGCTTGATGCTGACTGAAGAAGGGCCGCGCGTGCTTGAGTACAACGTGCGCTTCGGAGACCCGGAGACTCAGGCTATACTCGTGCGTCTGGAAAGCGACCTTGTTGACATCTTCGAGGCAGTCGCGCGCGGCCAGCTTCGTGAAGCGACTGTGCGATGGAGCGACGACGCATCGGCCTGCGTTGTGCTGGCGGCTCGCGGCTATCCGGCAAAGCCTGAAACTGGCGCGGAGATTTCCGGCCTTGAGCTGGCCAGCCGTCATGAAGGCGTGGAGATTTTTCATGCAGGTACGTCCCGCGATAAAGAGGGGCGCTGGACGACTGCGGGCGGGCGCGTGCTGGGAGTCACGTCCAAGGACGCCACGCTTGAAGGGGCGCTTCGTCGCTGCTACACGGCTATAGCCGACATTCACTGGGACGGCATGCACTATCGCCGCGATATAGGAAAGTTCGTAGAATAAATTTACAGAGGTTAAGAAAAAGAGTCATGGCTGAATCAAATGCACTGGTTTCAATCCTGATGGGCTCGGACAGCGACCTTGAGGTGATGACGGAAGCTGCGAAGACGCTTGAGAAGTTCGGCGTCGGTTACGAGATTGACGTGACTTCGGCGCACCGCTCGCCAGAGAGAACGCGCCGCATCGTGTCGGAAGCGCCGGGGCGCGGCGTGCGCCTCTTTATCATAGGCGCGGGCGCTGCCGCGCACTTGGCCGGAGTCGTTGCCGCAGAATCCACTCTGCCCGTCATAGGCGTGCCGCTAGATGCTTCGGCGCTGCGCGGCGTGGACGCTCTTTACGCGACGGTTCAGATGCCGGCCGGAATCCCTGTCGCCACAATGGCAATCGGAAAAGCGGGCGCAACCAACGCAGCCATCTTCGCCATCGAAATTCTCGCGCTCTCGGACGACAGCCTGCGCGGGAAGCTTCAGGAGCATAAACGGAAGCTGGCCGAAGGCGTTGAGCAGAAGTCTGCGGCCCTGCGCGAGCGGCTCAGTAAGTAGAATCCAAAGCCCGAAAACCCAAAGCTCAAGTCAACAACTGTTCCGACTTGAGACATAGGACACGGGACTTGGGACTTACTAGCAGGTCGGATACCGTTCCTGCTATACTTCGGAATCAGAAAGAGCAGCTTTTGATTGGAAACTGCAACCGCGTGAGGCTTTGCTTCGTACAATCATGAAGCGTGGCATTCTTATGCTGAGATTTTGGAAACTAAGTCGGCTGGAGGAAGTGTAAGATGGGATTGTGGAGTAGGCTCAAGCGCTCTGTACGCGCGCTTTTCGGCGGCGTGATAGAGAAGACGGAAGACCCCGAACTCATACTCCAGCAGACTATACGCGACATGCGCGACCGCGTGCCGGAGTTGAACAACGCAGTCACGCAGGTAATGGCTACCGAAAGGCTTCTGTCGCGCAGCAAAGAACGGCTGGAAGCGCAGGTCGTAGACCTGGATTCCAAGATTAAAGCCTCCGTTAAAATGGGCCGCGACGACATAGCAACGGCCTACATAGGCCAGTTGCAGCAGGCCCAGCTTGACCTGCAAAAAACGACACAGCAACTTGAGCACGCGAGCGGAGCATCCAAACAGGCGCTCAAGGCGCGCGACAACTATCTGTTGCAGATGCAGCGCCGCACGGCTGAAGCCATGCAGCTCATCAATCAGTCGAAGCAGGCCAAGCTTCAGGAGCAGCTTGCTCAGACGATGGAGACGTTTCAGCTCGGTGACGACGCTTCGACCTTCAACGAGATGCGCGACAAGATTGACCGCCGCGCGGCTACGGCAGAAGCCAAGATGCAGTTGAGCGCCGCGAGCGTAGACACGCAGATGCAGGAGATAGAGCGCGAGGCCATGGATATGCAGTTGCAGGACAAGCTGCTTGAGTACAAGCGCGAGATGGGACTGCTTTCATCCGGCACGGCACAACCGGGCGCGCTTCCGGCTCAGGGTGAATCCACTGCTAACGACCGCAAGCGAGCTTTAATCAATGAGGGGACGGAATAGCTTTTATATACAGAGCGTGCAAGCAAAACCGTAACACGCTCAGCGTCCAACCGGCTGATTAGTTATTTTGAAGTTTTAAGTTTATGGACTTACCAAAAATAGATCTCAAGTATTTGAAAGAGGCGCTGAAAGAGCCCGTCAACTTCTGGGGCATGGCCGGATTCGCCGTGGCGGCTGCCTACACTCAGCACGTTGCGCCGCTCGCCGCAGCGCTTGTTGCCGAAGGCGTTTATCTGGCAGCCGTTCCCGCCAGCACGCTCTATCGCAGGCTTGTGGACAGGCGAGAGAAAAATCGCCTGCGCCAGTTGCGCGAGCGACAGCGTGAAGAGTTAATCAAGGGCTTCGACCCGCGCGAGCGAGAGGCCGTTGAGTACCTGCGCTGGATGAAGAATCAGATTTACTCGAACTACAGAAAGTTCACGGGCTCCAAAGAGATTCCCATAAACATTCAGAGCCTTGACCAGCGCTGGGAAGACTTCGTTGACCTGCTGGACGTTTATCGCCGCCGCAAGAATCACCTGCGCTCTATTAATCGTCAGGCTGTGCAGAATCAGTTGACGCAGGCCGAGCGCTCAGTCGAGAGCGCGCCCGACGACAGAACGCGCCGCGTGCAGCAGGCCAACGTGGAGATTCTAAAGCGCCGCATGAACTCTTTCAGCGAGCTTGAGCGGTCAGTCAAGCTCGTGGAAGGACAGCTTCAGTCCATAGAGAACTTCTTCGGCCTTGTGAACGATCAGGTGGTCACGCTGCCCACGCCGGAACGCGTCTCGTCGCTGGACTTCGAGCAACTGTCGGATTCCATAGCCATGACCAAACAGATGCTGGAAGACACGTCCGACATGATGGGCTCTCTAGATAACCACAACCGGGAGCTTGGCAACTACGACCTGCTGCCGAGCAAGTAAGAGGTTGGAAGTATGAAAAAGAGTAACAGGGAAGAGGCTGCGCAAAGCTTCTTCCCTGTTCCATTTTGGGTGAGTTTATGAAGACCGCAAAGCTGCTCTTTTACGCCGTAGTTATTTTTCTGGCTGCCATAGGCGGCATCATGCTCTTCGGCGCAATCGTTACCATAGCTCAGTACCTCATCTGGCTCGGCGCGATTCTGTTGGCGGGCTACGTCGCCGTCAAGCTCTTGAAGAAGAAGCCTGAGCGCCCGCAGTTGAAGACCAGCCCCGAAGAGCGAGAGTTGCAGGACGCGCTCAGAAAGATAGAAGAGATAAAGCGCGCTCAGCTTCCCAGATAAAAGAGAGCGCATTTACGCCGCGCTCTCTCTGACAATCCTCTCCATCTCAGCCTCGTCAATGTGATAGCTCTCGTTGCAGAAATGGCAGCTCATCACGGCACCCTTGTCTTCACGCAGCATGGACTCAAGCTCCGCGTGGTCAATTGAAGAGATGAGCGAAACCGCGCGCTCGTAAGAGCACGTGCAGGCAAAGCTCACGTCTCTCTCTTCCAGCACCTCGAAGTCTATGTCGCCAAGCGCCGTGCGAAGTAAATCGTGCGGGCTGGCTCCTTCGCGTATCATCACGGTCGTCTGCGGCGTGCGACTCACGCTCTCTTCAATAGCAGCCACCGTCTTTTCGTCTGCGCCCGGCATAATCTGAATCATCAAACCGCCCGCAGCCGAAACGTACTCCTCGTCCGGCCCCGCAGCGCGCACATGCACGCCCAGCATCACGGCTGAAGGAATCTGCTCGGACTTGGCAAGGTAATAGGCAAAGTCCTCCGCAATCTCGCCTGAGACGATTGGCACGGAGCCCCTGTAAGGCTCACGATAAAGGCCCACGTCGTAGCCGGACTCGCGCGTCACATAGAACATCCCTGAGCCTACGACTGCGCGCACGTCAAGCTTGCCCGTCTCATTAAGCGGCACGTTTGCGTCAGGATTACGGACGTAGCCTCGCACCTGCCCGCGCGCATTCGATTCCGCAGTGATGCCACCGACCGGGCCGTTACCGGCAATCTGTACCGTCAGCCGGTCAAGCTCTTTCAGGCTTGAGCCTAAAAGCAGCGTGCCCGTCAGAGTTCTTCCAAGCGCGGCAGCAACCGTAGGCGATGTCTTGTGCCGCCTGACAGCCTCCGCCACTAGCTCCGTTGTCACGGCAGACATACAGCGCACAGTGCCGTCCGCCGCCGTTCCGTGAATAAGTGTGTCCTTCTGTTTCCGCTCTTTGCTCAAAAAATCCTCTCGACTTTCCAGATGACTGTTCAGAGAAACTTTCCCGGTTCCGGGCCTCCGGCTCGCCTGAGGGCCGGAATCGCCACTCCGGCTTTAACGCTTCGACAAAACTCTATGATAGCCTTCCGGTACAGTTCTTTTCAGATGCGCGGACGGGCAAAACGTTGGCCAAAGGTGCGTGTTAACGGAGCGTAAATAGCTCATTCTAAATGTTGATGTAATTTCTCAGCTTATACACTCTATTGCACTGAAAAAAAAGATAGGCACAATATATTGACATTGGTACGACAAAGGAGTATATTCCGCTCCGCTTGGGACAGAGGCGGGCCAAACTGGAAGCCCGGCGGCCACAGGGCTCGCCTTTCCGGGACGGGTTACCGTCGCTTCAAATAAGCCAACCGCAGTATCCGAACCACATCTATTAAGAAGAGAGGCTCGGGGCCAAAAACCCGTGCGCCCCTGACTTTTGACATCGAACTACTATTGCCTCGTGCAGGTAACCGAACCGGCGCGAGAAAGGCAGATGACTGATGAGCACCATTATCGACCCGAACACCCAGAACAACGCAGCCACGCCGCAGGTTACCCCGACTGCCGCAGAGCGCAAGGAGCAGGCGCCGGGACTCAACGCCAAGAGAGTCGTCAGCAAGCGCTACAGCTTGAAGGACGCTATGGGGCGAGCCATAGAGGAATGGCCTGATATTGTCAGGCGCGTCGTCGGCCACGTCTCGTTCGCTGAGACAGACCCGCATAAGCGCGACGAGTTTTATGCGGCCATGTCGGACGTGATGCTCAACCGCGAGTTCATTCCGAACACGCCCTGCCTGGTCAACGCGGGCAAGGTCAACGGCCAGCTTGCGGCCTGCTTCGTTCTGAAAGTGCCGGATTCAATCTCAGGGATAATGGATCATGCTAAGGCCGCCGCGACGATTCATCAGACGGGCGGCGGGACGGGCATGACTTATGAGTTCCTACGTCCTTCGGGCGCGATGGTCAGCTCTACGCGCGGCGTAGCAAGCGGGCCAGTCTCTTTCATGAACATAGTCAATCAAGTGACTGACGTGGTGAAGCAGGGCGGCGTGCGTCGCGGCGCAAACATGGGAATGATGAGGGTGACGCACCCGGACGTGCTCAGGTTCATTCACGCCAAAAACGACCAGCACTCGCTGACGAACTTCAACATCTCCGTCAACATCACGGACGCTTTTCTTGAGGCCGTAGATAATAATGAGTGGTTCCAGCTTGAGTTCAACGGGCAGCCTTGGAACGAGTCTATCTACGATCCCGTACAGCAGGGAGACTACGCTATTTATCGCAGGCAGGACGGCTCGACCGTAACCTTCCGCGACAGGGCTTCGTTCGAGCAGGCGGATTTGTCGGACTGCGTGCGCGAAGAGCCGCCGCGCCCCGGTATGGTCTATGCGCCGGACATCTGGAATCGCATAGTCGCCTCTGCTCACAAGTACGCTGAGCCGGGCGTGGCCTTTATAGATGAGGTCAATCGCCATAATCACATGATGACCTCGATGGGGCCTATATACTCCTGCAACCCCTGCGGCGAGCAGTTCCTGCACTTCTCCAACTCGTGCAACCTTGGCTCTATAGACCTGGCGAAGTTTTACGTGGCAACCGGCGACGGCACAGACCCGGACAAGTGCATAGAGTGGGAGCGACTGAGAGAAGTCACGCATCTCTGCACGCGCTTTCTAGATAACGTCATTGACACATGCACCTGGCCGCTTCCTGAGATTGAAGAAGTTGTGAAGCGCACGCGACCCGTTGGTCTGGGCATCATGGGCTTCGCAGACCTCTGCCTGAGTCTTAAGATTACTTACGGCTCGCCGGAGTCAATTGACTTGATGGATAAGGTTATGGGATTCGTCAGGCGCGAAGCCTGGATGGAGAGCATACGTCTGGGTGATGAAAAGGGAGCTTTCCCTGAGCTTGAGCCGAACCACGATGCTTACGCGAAATTCCTCTACGAAGAGATAGGCATCCCGCGCTCTATGCCGCTAACGCCGCGCAATTACGAGGTGACGACGATTGCGCCTACCGGAACCATCTCGCTCGTGGCTGAGACTTCGAGCGGCGTCGAGCCGAACTTCTCATGGGCCTATGTGCGGCAGGACACGCTTGGCACGCGCACGTACGTTCATAGCCTTGCGGCCCGCGCACTTGGAATCGAAGTAGATCAGACGGATCAGGACTCAATCAACGCGGCTGCCGCTTACGTAGTAGAGCATGAAGCGGAACTGCCGCCTTATTTCATCTCCGCCATGGAAGTCAGCGCGGAGCAGCACGTTCATGTGCTGGCTGCGGCGCAACGCAACGTGGACAACTCTGTCTCCAAGACCTGCAACGGCGCGACCACGGATACGGTTGAAGACGTGGACAGCCTCTATCGCCTCGCGCGACAGCTTGGCTGCAAGGCCGTCAGCTACTACCGCGACGGCTCGCGCGAAGGGCAGGTGTTGACCTCCATCAAGCAGGAAGATAAGGAGAAGGGCGAGTTGGCCTGCAACACAGAGGCTACGGCAGAAGTGATGGACGAGCCGCCCGCTACACACACGGACGCCGCGCACGTGACCACTTCTCTTGCGGCGACCGAAGAGCCCGCGAGGCGTATTGAGCGCCCGCGTGAGCTGCTCGGTGCAACGTGGCAGATTCCATTCGACGGCCAGAACCTTTACGTTACCGTCAATCACAACGGCCATGTGGTGCAGGAAGTCTTCGCCACAGGCCCTATCTCAGGCGGTGTGGGGCTGCTCGCTTCAAAGATGCTGCGCGGGGGGTTCGACGCGGCGGAAGTGGCTCGCAGTCTCAACAAGGTGACGGGCACGCACGCCGTCTGGTTCAACGAGCGTCTGCTGACATCGCCCGAACAGGCTGTGGCAGAGTGCATCATGCTAACCAGCCGCAGGCTCGCCGGGCAGCCGGATTCCGCACGCGCCGCAGGCAAGACGCAGGCTGTTATCACAACTTCTGCCAGCGCAAACGCACTGACAGCCATGTCGAACATGATAGGCACTTGCCCTGAATGTCATGGCCAGATGGAACACGCCTCCGGCTGCGACTTCTGTAGGGACTGCGGCTACAGCAAGTGCAAGTAAGCGGTTTTTGTTTCGCGGGTAAGCACAGAGGGGCGTCTGAATAGCTAATCAGCGCCAGAGTTAAAATCATTCGGCTTCGGAGCAGGCTACAACTCCGAAGCCGAATTTCCTTTAAGCCTCGTCTCTTCCGAAAGCTCTTCTATTCCCATCATAAAAATATACCTTGCGCTTCTACATGTGCTGGGATAACATGTAGAAGAAGGAGGTATAAGTGATGGCCCCAACTAAATCAGACCTTCCGCAAGGCACGCTCGACCTATTGATCCTGAAGGTTGTGGCGCTGGGCCCTGTGCACGGCTATGCGATTGCGCAGCGTCTGGAGCAGGCGTCGCGCGGAGTGGTTCAGGTTCCGCAGGGCTCGCTTTATCCGGCGCTCCACAGGCTGGAAAATCGCGGCCTGCTTAAGGCGGACTGGAAGGCAACGGAGACTGGGCGCGAGGCAAAGTTCTACCGCCTGACGCGTACAGGGCAGGCTCAGCTAGAAACTGAAGCAGCCGGTTGGCAGCGACTGACCGAAGCCGTCGGGCTGATTCTCAACCTGTCCGAGGGAGGTGCGTGATGAGCTTCTGGCGTCGCCTTTTTCACAGACGGAAGCTCGATGAGGAGCTTGAGAAGGAACTGAGGTTTCATCTTGACTCGCATGCGAGTGACTTGATTGCACAGGGCTACAGTCCGGAGGAAGCGCGGCGACAGGCTCGTCTGGCTCTGGGCGGGCCGGAGCAGGTGAAGGAGAGATGCCGCGATGCACGCGGGACGCGCTGGCTGGCGGACTTGCTACAGGACTTGCGCTATGGCGCGCGAATATTAGCGAAGCACCCCGGCTTTACGCTGGTTGCGGCGCTCGCGCTGGCGCTCGGAATCGGCGTGAACACAGCCATTTTGAGTGCCGTGAACGGCTTTGTCCTGCGCCCTCTGCCGGTAGATAAGCCAGAGGAGTTGGTGTCTCCGTACAGGGGTAGAAAAACGGACGCGCGGGTCTGGGATCGTTTTTCTTATCCGAACTTTCTGGATTTGCGCGAGCAAAACAAGAGCTTTTCAGACCTTTGCGCGTACACGTGGGCTACGGCTGGCATCAGTTCCAGCGAAGGTCGCGGTGCAGGCGACAGCGAGCGCGCGGAGGTCGTGTGGGGCGAGCTTGTCAGCAGTAATTATTTTGACGTGATGGGCGTCAAGCCTATGCTCGGGCGCGGCTTCTTACCAGAAGAAGACCACACGCCGAATACTCATCCGGTGGTTGTGCTGGGCCATTCGTTGTGGCAGCGCCGCTTCAATTCAGACGCAGCCATTGTTGGCCGGACGATTTACATGAACGGGCTGCCATTCACAGTGGTTGGCGTCATGCCGGAATCTTTTATGGGGTCGGTCTTCTATTTCCGGCAGGGGTTCTGGGTGCCCATGATGATGGCGCAGAGATTTAGCCGCCGGGCCGGGTGGGAAAAGGAGCGCGGCTATGCTTTCTTCAATGTGTACGGACGCTTGAGGCCGGGCGTGACGATGGCGCAGGCCGAGATGGATTTGAACAGGGTGGCGGACAATCTGGCGAAGCTTTATCCACAGGAAAATGCTGACACTAAAATTCAGCTCACCACGGAAATTGACGGGCGCTATCAGGGCGCAACAAGTGGAATCAAGTACGGCGGTTTGATGGCCCTGTGTGTCTCCGGGCTGGTGCTGCTGCTGGCCTGTGCCAACGTGGCGAATCTGATGCTGGCGAGGGCAGCCACGCGCGCCAGAGAAATAGGGATTCGACTTGCTATTGGAGCAAGCCGTGGACGCGTCGTGCGGCAACTCCTAACGGAAAGCTTGTTGCTGGCTTTGCTGGGCGGTCTGCTTGGTTGGGCTCTGGCCTACTGGGGAGCCGACGTGATACGAGTCAGTTTCCCGCCGGTTCCTTTCCCGATAGCTCTGGA
Organism: Pyrinomonadaceae bacterium; assembly: GCA_036389255.1. GTDB lineage: Bacteria > Acidobacteriota > Blastocatellia > Pyrinomonadales > Pyrinomonadaceae > JACVRN01. The sequence goes on along the minus strand of DASVQI010000038.1, from coordinate 129,331 downwards.
CTTTACGCCGGATAGCTATGTTCTGAAATGGATGCTTGTTGTCTCTCTGTTGACCGGCGTGATTTTTGGTCTGGCTCCGGCCCTGCTGGCTTCGCGCACAGACCTTGTGGCCGTAATCAAAGGAGGCGCGGCGAAACCGTCTCGTGGCCGTCACAGGTGGAATCTGCGCGGCGTGCTGGTCGTTGCACAGGTGACTATTTCACTCGTGGTGCTGATTTGTGCCGGGCTCTTTATACGCAGCCTGAGCAAGGCCCGGCAGACCGACCCGGGCTTTCAGACAGAGAATCTGGTCACGATGATGATTAATCTGGATTTGCTTGCTTATGATCAGGAGAGCGCGCGCCGGTTTTACACGGAGCTACAGCGTCGCATAGAGCAGCAGCCGGGCGTGCGTACGGCTGCGCTGGCAAGCGAGCTGCCGCTCATGGACAGCCGCCAGTTGCGCGGCCCCATTGTGAAGGAGGGCGAGGCTGACCCGCCGCCGAATCAGGGCGTCAACTCCGAGTGCAGCTTTGTGACGCCGAACTATTTTGAGACCCTGCAAACGCCGCTTCTGATGGGACGCGATTTCACAGACCGCGACAACGCGGACGCTCCTCGCGTAATTATCGTCAATCAGGAGTTTGCGCGCAGGTTTTACGGCGGCGCAGAGAATGCCATGGGCAAGCGCTTTCGCTTCGCGCAAGGGACGCCGCTCATGGAAATAGTGGGCATCACCAAAGACGGCCACTACGGTACGTTGTATGAAGACCCGCAACTGTACATGTTCATGCCCGTCAACCAGCACCCGCGCACAAGAATGACTCTGCTCATCAGCGCGCAATCGGCAACCGCCTTGCCGGAGGTGGCCGACAGCGCTCGCCGCGAGATAGCTCAACTTGATTCAAGGCTGCCCGTCTTCGGCGTGATGATGGCGGAAGAGAACCTATCGCTGGCTTACTGGGGGCCGCGTGTGGCTGCGGGGATGGCTTCGACGTTCGGAGTGCTGGCGCTGGTGTTGGCCAGCATGGGCCTGTACAGCGTGATGATGTACGCCGTCAGCCAGCGCACGCATGAAATCGGCATACGGATGGCGCTCGGCGCGCAAGTCCGCGATGTGCTGCGGCTGATTGTCGGACAGGGGATGCGAATGGCCTTGCTTGGCATAGTGCTGGGGATACTGGGCGCGTTCGCGCTGACGCGTGTGCTAGCGAGCTTGCTGATAGGCGTAGGCACAACTGATTTCGTCACCTTCGTTGGCGTGCCGGTTCTGCTGGTCGCCGTTGCCTTGCTGGCCTGTTACATCCCTGCGCGGCGCGCGGCGCGCGTTGACCCTCTAGTGGCCCTGCGCGATGAATGAGCCCATCAAGCAGGTAGCTAACAGAAGAGGGAAGCTTTTCGGGGCTTCCCTCTTCTGTTTTATAGAGTGAGATTGGCTGGCCTTTTATCTCTTGCTGTTGCTGCGGCGGTAGGATTCGTAGACGAGCTTCTTGCGCGTCATGCGATCCCGGTCGCGGTTATCCAGCGAGCTTTGAAGCTCTTCCAACTGCTGACGCTCCTCCATTATGTCCGGCGACGCAGCCCTACTCTGGAAAAGCGGCATGGAGGCCGAAAGGGCAGAGCTTACGACCTGCTTCGCCATGATGTAATCGCCGCTATCGAAATAGCCCATGGCCTCGCGGCGAGCGCGAGCGTTCATCAGCATGCGCACTGCTTTCTCGACCTCAGGGTTGACGGGCAGCTCTTTCAGCTTAGAGGCTTCCACGAACTCCACTTCGAGCGATTGCTTCAGGACTTCGGCGGAGCGGGCCTCCTGCGGAGTGTAGCCGAGCCGCAGGTCTAAAAGATGGCGTTTCGTTCCGGCGGCCTGCGCGGGCACACGCAACTGCGCCAGCACCTCAAGGCTTGAGCCCGCCTGTAAGTTGGGCAGCTTATAACGACCGTTCTCATTCATCTCGAAGTCGTTGAGCACGTCGGAGAGCCGCACGCCGTCGGACGGGATGAGTCCCAGCGAGACTGTGTGCGCCACCTGCGCAATCAATCCCTCAAGCTCTACGGAGAAGATACGCTGCATGTCTTCGGCGCGCTCTACGTGCCATGCGTTGCCGCCTGCGGATTGAGCCATGGGCATGAGCAGGTCTTCCTGAAAATCCTCGCCTATGCCTATGGTGGAAGTGCTCACGCCCCTCTGGAAGAGCCCCATCGCCTGCGAGACTATCTCGTCCGTGTTGGTGAGTCCTACGTTGGCCTGCCCGTCCGTAATCAATAGAACGCGATTGACCGCCCCGTCGGCCAGATGCTCGCTCACCTGCATCCCGCCGCGCACCCACGCTTCGTGTAGCGCCGTAGAGTTGCGCGCCTGTATGTGAGCAATCCGCTCTTTCAGCGCGGGCTTGTTCTCCGCGAGCTGGCTGGGGATAAGCACATCTATCACGTCATCGAAGATGACAAGGCTCACGCGGTCGGTCGGAAGCAGCTGGTCTATGCAGTAGCTTGCGGCCTCGCGCGCACGCTCCATCTTTTCTCCGCCCATGGAGCCGGAGCGGTCTAGGACTAAGCTTAAGTTGAGTTTCGGACGGCGACCTATAATGGAATCAATCTCAGGCGGAATAATCCTGATTAAAAGGTCTACTGTCTGGTCGCGGCCTGCTTCAAGGCGCGTCCTCTGTAAAAGGAACTCTATTTTCGGAACTGTCATAAATCTACCTCCTTCGCTTTCCCAGCCTCCTGCTAATGGCTTGAATGATGGCGCTGGCCAGACGCTGCATTCCCTTCGATTCTCTAGGAGGCTCGTAATCATCTCGAACGTGAAGCTCCAACCCCGGCTCTATCTCCACCCTAGACCAACTGCTCCCGGCTGTTACCCTTTGCGGCGGCGCAGGCGAGGCCGGTTGCGAATAGACCGCCTGACCGGGCGCAGAAGCCTTCGGTAAAGGGGCGGAAGCTCTGGACGTTAGCAGAGATTCCAGATAATTAGTCGCCTCGTTCTTCTGCTTTTCATCAGAGCCCAGAAGCCGCTCCAACTCCCGCTCCGAGCGCCCCTCAACCAACTCCTTTATCTTGCGTATCGGAAGGTGCTCGGCCTGTAGACGCTTCACGACCAGCAGTTGAAGAAGGTGTAGATAACCGAAGACGGAGGCCGTCCCCTGTTTATCTTCTGCGGGCGACAGCAGCCCTTCCGATAAGTAGTAGCGTATGGTTCGCTCGTCGGGCACGTCCCTGACGGTTCCGCGCTCCTGCACGGGGCCGGACTCCGACAGGATGCTGGCGACCTCCGAAGCCAACTCGGCAACGCCGACGAAAGTTCTCCCCTTCATCGCTCGCAGGCTCTCTCTCATAATCATATAGATACATCAACCACTATTTACTGTCAACAGTATTTACAAATGGACGGTAAATAAATTTGAAAGTGTTGCAAGATGTTTCCTGTTGAATAAGATTGACAGTATCAGAGTTCGAAGCGGAACTATTACTTTCATAATTGTTATGCAATACCTCTGCAACCATAGATGGCCTATGCTCTAATACTATTATTCCCGGCGAGCAACGTTAGCACTCCTGCAAAGTGAATGGCAGCAGCGCCGGGTTTTACAGAAGCCCAGCGCTGCTGTTTTGTATCAGCAGCCTGTGCAGGATGAAGGGAGAGGAGCTTTATGTCAGAGAATCAGAAACAGAATGTAGCGGTTGGACAGGCGAAAGAAGAGCCTGTGAGCCCTTCGGAGAAGATTGAGCAGAACAAGCCTCTGGGAAGTCTGGTTCCCGGAGCCGAAAATGTGGAGAGCGAGGAAATCAAGAAAGAGATTAATCCTAACACTGAGTAGGCTCAATATCGGGCCACCTCAAAGGAATCATCAAGGGGGAATTGATGAGAATAAGACGCAGAATGGCGGGAGAGATTTTGATGGCATCGGGGATACTTTGCGGGCTGGCTTACATACTCGTGAATCTATCCGCGCTTTCGCCTTCGCTTATACGCTTTAGCGGGATGTTGCTTTACATAAGCATAGTGGCGCTTTCGTCCGGGCTCCTGTTTTATCTGCTGGCCAGAGCGGGCGGCGTACCTGTGACGCCGGGCGCTCTTAACGAAAGGGAGAGGCGTAATGGTTGAAGCGAAGAAGGATGATGTCGGTACGACAGGAGACGGATTAGGCGACGGGACAGGTGCGAAAGCGGCTGGCGGAAATGATGCGGGCGGCGAGACGGAAGATGACAAGGCCACGGCAAGCAGCAAGGGAACTATAGGCAGTGGGACAGAGGACGCGGACTTGTCACAGGCAGGCGGCGGCTCTGTAGACTAACGGCACACTTTAACGCAGGCGCTCCATTACGTAGCGGGCGCGCGTGGAAATTTGCGATTGCAAACTTCGACGCGCGCCTGTCTGTATTTAGGCAAATGCAATCGTGTAGGCTAGAATGTTTGCGAAGGCCGAAGGGAGAGATTTGATGTCTAACCGCGAGAGGATAATGAGTGCCGTCTACAGCGCCGTTGACGACCTGAACAGCCAGTTGCCTGCCAGAGTCGCCATTGAAAAGTCACCCGACTCGCCGCTCTACGGCAAATCCGGCAAGCTTGAGTCGCTGGACTTTGTGACCTTCATCATGGAGGTAGAAGAGAAGGTCAGGGCGGAGTTCGGCGTTGACGTGATGATTACCGATGAGAACCTTTTATCAAAAGAGAAGAGCCCTTTTTCAACTCTGGGAACGTTGACCGAATATCTTGAAGGCGTTTTAAGAGAGAGTGACGCGGGTTAATCGAAACCGTCTATTGAAATCCTATGATAGAGAAGAGAGCAGCCATAAAGGCTATCAGCTCTTACCTGCCTGCCGGAGAGCTTACGAACGAGCAGTTGGCGAAAGAACTCGACGTAGAGCCTTCAGTCATACTTGAGCGCACGGGCATTCGCACGAGGCACATCGCCGGAGCGGAAGAGTGCGCGTCGGATTTGGGCGTAGCCGCCGCTCGCCACCTCTTTGAAAGCTGCGCGACAAGACCCGAAGAGATAGACTTTCTGCTCTTCTGCACGCAGAGCCCCGACTATCTTCTGCCAACCACGGCCTGCATCATGCAGGAGCGTTTGGGACTTAAAACCACCTGCGGCGCGATTGATTTCAATCAGGGATGTTCGGGCTACGTCTACGGCCTGTCGCTGGCCAAAAGCCTGACTGAGACGGGCGTGGCCGAGAACGTGCTGCTCGTCACGGCCGACACCTACAGCAAGTACATAAACGCGCGGGACAAGAGCGTGCGCACGCTCTTCGGTGACGGAGCCTCCGCGACTCTTATTGGAGCGGGCGAGTCGGACGCGGACTTGATAGGCCCATTCGTCTTCGGCACGGACGGGCGGGGCGCCGAGCGCTTGATTGTCCCGGCCGGAGGCTCGCGCCGCCCACTTGACGACGCGGGCCTGATTGAGACAGAGGACGAGCAGGGCAACTGGCGCTCGCCCCGTAATCTATACATGAACGGGCCTGAGATTTTTAACTTCACCATGCGAACAGTCCCGCAGGTGATGGACGAGCTTCTGGTGAAGTGCGGCCGGGGGCTTGACGAGATTGACTACGTCATCCCGCATCAGGCGAACAAATTCATGCTCGAGCGTTTGCAGAGGCGCTTGAAGATTCCGTATGAAAAGTTTCATGTAGAGCTTGAGAACACCGGCAACACTGTTTCCTCCACCATCCCGATTGCGCTTGAGAGCGCGCGGCGGCAGGGAAGAATCAAAGCAGGCGACACGGTCGCACTTATAGGCTTCGGCGTAGGCTATTCATGGGCCGCGACCTTGGTGCGTATTGTTTAAGGATGAACCTCAGAGAGATAGCGGAAAAGATTCTGCCGGAGAGCGCGTTTGCGAGGGTCTTGCGCGCGGGCAAGAAGATGCAGCGAGCGCGCGTTGAGCGCCTGCCGCAGCTTTCAGAAAGAGATTTCAGCGAAATTCTCACGACCGAGCTAGGGTTGATGACGAACGACGTCGTCTACGTTCATAGCTCCGTTGACCGGCTCAATCTGGGCTTTCCTTTCTACCGCATACTGTCGCTGCTGCGTGAAGTCACAGGCGCAGGCGGAACGGTTCTGTTCCCGACTTACCCTAACCTTCGCATGTCCTCGTACGATTATCTGCTGCGCGGCGGCGTCTTCGACGTTCGGCGCACGCCTTCCTACACGGGGCTGCTGAACGAGTTCGCCCGGCGGCAGCGCGGCGCTGTGCGCAGCCTGCACCCAACCAAGTCCGTCTCCGCCATAGGGCCTCTGGCCAAAGAGTTGACCGCGACGCATCAACAGTCTCCCTATCCTTATGACGTGTGCAGTCCCTACTTCAAGCTCACGGAGTGCGGGGCGAAGATAGTGGGCCTCGGCGTCTCTACCAGAAATCTCTCCTTCGTCTATTGCACGGACGACGCGCTCAAGGATGCGTTCCCGGTGCGCGTTTATCATGACAAGATTTTTGAGGTGGACTGCGTCAACTACGAGGGGCAAACGGTGAAGGTGGGAACCTACGCGCACAACATGCGGATGATAGAGCATGACGTTCCCGGCTACATGAAGAAGCACATCAGCGCAGACGCCTGCCTTGACTTGAGCATCAAGGGAATGAATTTTTTCAGGGCGGACGCCGCGAGGCTCTTCCAAGAGATGCTGCAACTTGCGCGAGAGGGAATCACTGTCTATTCCAAGTCCGTCTACTCCAAGGACTGGAAAGACAGACTCAAAGGAGATTGATTCATCGGCTCATTGAGTCAATCTCTCCCGCTTTCTTACCGGAAACTCTCCATCTTCAAGTTTCTCTACAAGCTCTGATTGAGTCAGGAAGCGTATGTCTTCTGACTCGGCCAGCTCGCTGACGAAGCGCTCAATAATCGTGAAGTCTTTGATGTCCTTAGTGTGGTTGGAGATTATGACAGGCACTTTCTGAAGGCCGGATGCACGTGCGCGGCGACGAATCGAGCGAAGCATCTCACGCATCAGCCGGTAGCTCAGCCTGCTCAGGTCTGCCGTTAAATACCAGCCGCGCAAGCCCGGCTTGATGCCCTTCTCATAAATGCGAAGCAGCCTGTTCGCGTGTCTCTTCTCGCCCCATTCCTCTTCCGAATACTTCTCCATGCTCTGCTGGCCGTTTGTCTTTGAAGGTGAAACGAGACTGCCCGTGCGCCTCGCGGCAAACGAAGCAAGGGTCTGGGCGAAAGCAAGCCGGGAGCCGTAGAAGTGATGTATGGGGACGCAGATAATACTTTCAGCTTTGTCCGAAATCCTGCGCGCGTCCGTCATCTGCGGATAGAAGGGCAGAAAATCCTCTTCCGCCTGACGGTAATCAATCTGAACGTTTCGCGTGTCGTGATACATCCCTCCGACTATGCTCATGTCCAGCCTGATGCCTAGGCGCGCGAGCGTGCTCAGGATGAAAGGCGACGGGGCGATGATGGAAGAGCCTGCGCGGAAAGAGAGAGCGCGGTAATCAGGATTGACCGGGCGCAAGAGATTTTCCAGATACTCCTTGCCCGTGCTTAACAGACTGAATGCAGTTTCCTCGTCGTAGTTGAGTATAGACCAGTCGCCTGAGAGCTTCCATCTGCCCCCCGCGTATTCGGCCTTCGTCCATTGAGGATGAAGATGAAGCTGTATGTCGTGCCCCTGCCTGTAAGCGTCTACGACGTGTGCATCCCAGCTATCGGCCAAGGGGCGAAGCTCGGAAAACTCCCGCTCGAACTTCCTGAAGGTCAACTGCTGCATGACCTCCGCGTTGAAGGTGGAGCGAACGCCGTGGCGATTATAAATCCTGACAAGCTCGCGCATGGGGCGAAACTGAATCTCTTCAATATCACCGGCCCCGTTGCCGCGCAACTCCCAGTCATCCGTCAATGAAAGATAGATTAAGGGCTTCATAACCGAAGATGATAAAGGCAAAACGTCTCGCCCGGTAAGCCGCCGGAGTCTTGACCGTCTGAATCTATGAGAAGCCGCGTCAAAGCACTTTCACCTTCCAGCGCCCCTTGCGAAATAGATAGGCGCTTACGAGTGCCAGAACTGAAAAGGCTATGGTGATGGCAAGGAAGACCCCGGTCGGGCCTAATCCCGCAGGGACGGCCAACGCGTAAGCGAGCGGAATCTCAAAGAGCCAGAAGACGAAAAGGTTAATCAGAGTCGGCGTCCAAGTGTCACCGGCCCCGTTGAAAGACTGCGTCAGCACCATCCCGTAGGCGTAGAACAGAAATCCGCTCGCCACTATGCGTAAACAGTTCACACCGTAAACAATCACGCCCTCTTCCGAAGTGAAAAGCCTGATTATCTGTTCGGAGAAGATTACAAATACGAGCCCTATTACGCCTAGAAAGCACATACTGTAGAAGCTGGCCTTCCAGACGGCCCGCTCGGCCCGCTCCGGCTTGCCTGCTCCGAGTGACTGCCCGACCATGGTCGCAGCCGCGTTCGACATCCCCCACGTTGGCAGCAGGGCAAAGAGAATAACTCGAATGCCGATGGTATAGCCTGCCAGCGCATCGCTGCCGAAGCTGGAGACGATTCTGACCAGCCCAATCCAACTGGCCATGCCTATGAAGACCTGCAAAGCGCCCTCGGACGACAGCTTTAGTAGACGCAGCATCAGGGAGAAATCGAGACTGAATCTTTCTCCAGCGATGCTGACGCGAGCGCTGGGCCGCAGCAGCCTGCTCAAAGCGTAGAGAGCGCCTATGCCGCGCCCTATGGTCGTAGCTATGGCCGCGCCCGTCAGCCCTAAGTGTGGAAACGGGCCGACGCCAAAAATCAGACACGGCGCTAGAATGATGTTGATGATGTTAGCCAGCCATAGAACACGCATGGCTATGGCCGCATCGCCCGCCCCGCGAAAGACCGCGTTGATGAGAAACAGCATCATGATGACGACGTTCCCGCCGAGCATCACCTGTGTATAAGTTGTGCCGTTCTGTATTACGCCGGGAGAAGCGCCCAGAAGCATCAACAGTCTTGGCGCGAGCAGGACTCCGCCAACGCCTATCAGCGCGGCGACGATAATTCCCAGCACGATGGCCTGCGTAGCTGCGTGAGCCGCGCCCTTTCTGTCACGCTCGCCAATGCGACGGGCCACGGTCGCAGAAGCGCCTATGCTGAGCCCCATAGCGACTGTGTAGACCAGAGTCAGAAGCGACTCGGTCAGCCCGACGGTCGCTACCGCGTCCGAGCCCAAGTGTGCTACGTAGAAGACGTCGGCGACGGCGAAGAGGCTCTCCATCATCATCTCCAGCACCATCGGCACGGAGAGGAGAAAGATGGCACGGCCTATGGAGCCTTGCGTGTAATCGTATTGAGTCTGGGAACCGCTTACAGCCTGCCGGATAGTCGTCCATAAAGGTGCGGGGGCTGCTATTAACTCTTTATCTTCAGCGTCTATGGTATCGGCTTCAACCTCTGACAAAATTCTAGTCTCCTGACCGGCCACTATGAAAATACAGGCCGTACTCTTGCTAATTCACGGGTTGCGAATCTGTAGCTAATAAATACTAGCTAAGCTTAACTTCCACAACCCCGGAACATATATTTAAGTCAGTACGAAATTATCTTCTAATTTGTTGAGCGTTTGCTTTTACTTCCTAACGCTGTAACTATTATCCGCATGTCGGTTCCAGAGCCCGCTCCGGTCAAAGATGCTGAGGCGAATGAAGAGCTGAAGCGCTCGTCATTTGCCGCGCTCCGCCACAGGGATTTTCGGCTTCTCTGGCTGGGGCAGTTGATTTCCGGCACAGGCTCGCAGATGCAGTTGGTGGCAATCAACTGGCACGTGTACATTCTTACCAAGTCGCCTCTGGCGCTCGGCATAGTCGGGCTGGTGCGCGTCGTGCCGATTATCGTCTGCTCGCTGGTAGGCGGCGTGGTGGCCGACGCGGTCAATCGCAAGCGACTGATGCTCATCACTCAAAGCACAATGCTAGCGAGCGCGGCGCTCCTCGCGGTTGTGACACAGTCGGGCCTAAAAAGCACTTGGCCGCTCTACCTTCTGACGGCAATCTCCTCTGCGGCTGTAGCCTTCGATAATCCTGCGCGGCAAGCCCTGCTGCCTACGCTGGTTCCGGCTGCTGACTTCCCGAACGCGGTCAGTCTGGGGCTCATAGTCTTTCAGTTAAGCATGATTGGCGGCCCAGCCCTGGCCGGGCGGCTCCTTGGCTCGTACAGCCCCGCAATCGTCTACGCCATAAATGCTCTCTCTTTTCTGGCCGTCGTGGCTGCGCTTCTAATGATGCGTGCGAGCGGGCGTGCCGGGGATGACGGAGCCATCGGTGAGCAATCGAGCATAAGCTTTCACGCGCTTAAAGAGGGGCTCAGGTTTGTCTGGCGCACGCCCATCATTGTGCAGACTATGACGCTGGATTTCATAGCCACTTTCTTCGCGTCCGCGACGGCGCTGCTGCCAATCTTCGCGGCGGAGATTCTGCACGTGGGAGCGCGCGGCTTCGGGATACTGGCGGCTGCGCCTGCCGCCGGGGCAGTCCTCGCGGCTTTCGTCATGGCGCGTCTGGGCAACGTGCGGCGACAGGGCGCGATTGTCATAGTATCGGTTGCGGTTTACGGCGCGGCTACAGTAGCCTTCGGCCTTTCTAGAGTCTTCTGGTTCTCGCTTCTGATGCTTGCGGTGACGGGCGCGGCCGACACCGTCAGCACGGTTCTCAGGCAGACTATACGGCAACTCGTGACGCCTAACTCGCTGCGCGGGCGCATGACGAGCGTCAACATGATTTTCTTCATGGGAGGGCCGCAACTGGGCGAGCTGGAAGCCGGTGCGGTCGCCGCTCTTTTGGGCGCGCAGCTATCGGTCGTCACGGGCGGCCTGGGCTGCCTCGTAGCGGCCGCCCTAGCCCTCTTCTACGCCGGAAGCCTCATGCGGTACGAAGGAGAAGGCAGAAGAGATTGATGCATTTATTCATCGCCTCATTTCTTCGATGAATAAATGAGGCGATGAATAAATTTCTTATGTCTTGCTCTTGTCGTCCATGGAGTGTAGTATGCGGCCATAAAGTTGCCTTACCCGGTAATCTCATGGTGATAGTGAGGCCAGTTGATGCTCGTCGAATGCGTTCCGCGCCCTGAACTCAGAGCGCCCGTCCTGGAATTAATAAAGAGAGTTCATCAAGCACACGGCAAGGGCGATTTCACCATCGCGCTCTCCGAGATGTTCGATGCTTTCGGGCTGCCGCTCGAAAGGTCTGAGCAGGCAAAGCTTCAGACGCGCGGGCTGGTTCAATTCTCGCCGCGCTCGGAATCGCACGGTGAGTTCCATAACAACGGGCGACGCATCGAAGTCAGGACAGACGAGGGGCTGACCATCGTCGTGCCGGAAACCCTTGCTGGCGAGTATGTGACGACCGGCAGCTCTCTGACGCTGAAGTTCGCGGAAGGGGCGGCCCTTCGCGGCTGCAAACGAGTCTTTGTCCTCATCTGCCAGGACATCATCAAAATTGATGCCGACGAGCATAAGCTCTATATTGATTTACCGGGCGAAAAATATGATCTCTGCTTTGTCTTTTGAAAAGCAGGATGAAGAATAGAAGCGACTCTCTTATTCCGAGTTCTGCTACGCGCTCAGACCTCTTAGTGATGGACGAATGGTCGCAGGCGGGCGTAACCCGCTATCAGGATCACGTCATCGCGCACCTACTGGGCGCAACCGCATTGGGCTACTTCATCATGGATGACGCCGCGTACGTGCTGCTTGACATAGCTCTTATCTGGACTGTTTACACTAGTGGCGAGATGGCGCTCATGCCGCAGGCGGTCGTAATCGCAGACCTTGAAGCTGACGAGAAAGTGAAGGCAGAGTTGCAGGCGGATGTAGACAGCCTGCACAGGGGAGAAACCGAACGGCTGGCGCGCTTGACGCCCATGCCTCAAGAGTTTTTGATAACAGACGTGAACATCTACGCGAGGGGCGAGCGCCGACGCGTAGTGCTCCGCGCGGAAGATATGGGATTTACCTTTGAAGGCTCGCCCGAAACCGGCGAGATAGATGCGAAAGAAGTTTTCAGTTTCTAGTTTTCAGCAAAGGCACGGTCTGCTTTTAACTAAAAACTGAAAACTGAAGACTGTTCTTAAAGGGTGCTTATGACAATGTCAGAAGGTTTTGAGATGGAGTTTGTTCGAGCGGAAGATGCACGGGCTCAGTTGCCTGTGCCGGGAAACGTAGATGAAGAAGCCTTTCAATCCTCATTCTCTTCAGAAGACGGAACGCCCGAAGCCGGGGAAGGAGACGATTCGTTGAGCGATGCGGCGGAAACCGAGCGTGATTACGTGCGCAACCGTTTGCGGGACGAGTCGGGGCGCGAGCCTTCCGAAGAGGAAGTGGACGAATGGCTGCGCCGTCATACTGAAGGATACTAGGGAATAAGCCTGAAACGTCTAATAGCGCTCGGCCTCTAAGTTCAAGACGAGCGCACTGGAAGCTGTCCCACCTAAGCCACATAGGAGACCCACTATGACCAGAAGAGAATCGAATGAATATCAGGCGAGAGTAACCAACGATGCAGGAATCCTGCGAGGCAAGATTCCGAGCCCTCTCGTCAGGGAGTTGGGAGCGCGAGCGGGCGACTACATAGTCTTTCGCCGCGACAACACGGGCCGAGTCACCGTGAGCCTTTCGCGCTCGAAGGGCGCCGCCGCCAAAGGCACTGGCCGCGCCGCCTCGAAAAAGAGCGGGAAGAAATCGTCCAAGAGACGTTGAGGGCCAGCTACCTCACTCTCTTCAAAGAGCCGGATGCCCGATCATTCTCCCTACGGCTCAAGAACGTTTTTCCGATAGCTGCACAACCCGAGCTTCACCGGGCTTCAGCCCCGCGCGCGAGAACTCACGAAAAGGCTGATGATAGCCGTGGTGCGCCCGAAAAACCTGACAGAGTCATTCGAAACCCGACAACGCGCGCTCGGGACACAGAGCGACGCAGAAGGGCCTTAAACTCTTCCGTGTCGCCTTGTGTCCGGAGCGCGTGGCTGCTCTTTTTATCTAAAGTCGCGGTTATTATCTGGGGCTTGAGATGATGATTTGATTGTCCACGCTCTTGACGCCTTTGACTCTGGCGAGGCGCTCGACGCGATCCTTCATCTCAGCCGATTCGACCGAGCCGACCAATGTTACTTTGGCGTCTATGACGGAGATGGTGATGCCGAGAGCCGCGATTTTCGGGTCTTCCGCAAACTTCTTCTCTATGTTCGACTGAATCGTTCCGTCGTCGTTGCCGCTCGACCGGGTTTCAGTCGTGCTGGACGACGATGAAGTCGTTGACGGAACCGGCACGATGACCGGCTGTGTAGTGGTCGTGGTGGTAGTGGTAGGCGCGGGCATGACTACCGGCTGCTGCGGGACGGGGACGGTGACGACCTGCGTAATCGGCGTAGGCTGAGCGACGACGCGAACATTTGCGTTCACCTCGTCCGTGGCCGCCGGTCTGGTCATAGCCCATGCGACAATGGCCGTCAACACTACAGCCGCTATAGCAACGATTGCCACAACGCTGGTCGAGACGCCGCGACGCTCCGGGGCAGCGTACGCGGTGCGCGTTTCGACCACCTCGCGCCTTGCGGCAGGCGTTTCTACCACAACTCGACTTCTCTTTTGATGAGCTTCGTCGTATGACATCTCTTATCTCCTATTTTCCTATCGAATAATCTTTCGCGCGAGGGCTCTCGTCTATTTAAGTTTTGGGGCGGAAGCTTGTGAACCTGAGCTTCGCGCCCCGTAAATGTTTCAGTAAAGGAGCGTCAGTAACGACGCCTGTAGATGCTGCGCTGGTTGCGCCTGTAGATGTAGCCGCCGCCAGCGCCTAAAGCAGCGCCAGCCGCCGCAGCACGTTTGCCGCCGAGCACGCCGCCAAGGCCGCCGCCAAGCGCAGCGCCGCTTGCCACTGTTCCTATAGTGCGGGTGCGCCCCTTGAAGTTGCGGCGGGCCGCGCGACGGTTAAAAGCGTAAAGACCTGCGCCGCCAGCGCCTATGGCCGCGCCCTTCCTGCCTCCGGCCAGAGCGCCTACGCCCGCGCCCGCACCTATAATGGCGGCCGTGCGCGCCTTTCGTCCGAAGCGAGAGCGACGCCTGCGGTCTTGAGCCGAAACGAGCGGCGTTAAAGTGGCCGCGAAAATTACGAAGCAAATCAATAGCAGAAAAACTCTTCTCATGATTTCCCCTTCCGGTAATTCATTACAAACGGGTCGCGGGAGAAAACACCCCTGTACGCCCTGCGTATTCAGCAACTCGCATTCCGCGCCCGCGCAGCCGCCGGGGAGTAAGATTAAACCCTATTCCTTCAGTAGTTTCACCTGCTCACGAGGCCGCGCGTGTCCCTAAATTGAACGGTGCTGCCGAGCCGTAGGCGTATGCATTTGATTCTCAGGCGGAAGAGATTGTTGAAGTTTCGTGTGATGCGGGTGGCCGCGCTTTTTCCTTTTGACCCGGCCGCGCCTCTGCTCGCATAATCGCCCTATGAGAACGGCAATTATTCATCATCCTGTTTACAGCGAGCACGACACTGGGGAATTCAATCCTGAGTGCCCGGAGCGTTATCAAGTCATCATGGAAGCCCTGCGAGGGGATTCGGAGTTATGGCCGAAGCTTCTGGAGATAGAGGCTCCGCAGGCCACACGCGGCGACGTTCAAGCCTGCCACACCTCGCAGCACTACAAGATTGTGGAGCGCGCAGTCAGCGAGGGCAGAGGCTATCTGGACATGGACACGGTAGTCTCGCTGCGCTCTATGGATGCCGCTCTTCACGCTGCGGGCGGCGCGTGCAGGGCCGTGGACGCCGTGATGAAGGGCGAAGCAGATAACGCTTTTCTGCCCCTGCGCCCGCCGGGGCATCACGCCACTTCTGAGCGCGCAATGGGCTTCTGTCTCTTCAATAACGCGGCGATTGCGGCCCGCTACGCTCAGAATCGCTACAGTGAGATAGAGCGCGTGGCCATCATTGACTGGGACGTGCATCACGGCAACGGCACGCAGGGGATTTTTTATGACGACCCGACCGTCTTCTTCTTCTCCATGCACCAGTATCCTTGGTATCCGGGCACGGGCGCGCGCGGCGAGACGGGCGTCTCTCGCGGGCGCGGCTTTACGCTGAATGTTCCGGTGCGAGCCATGACGGCGCGGCGCGAGCAGCGACGCATGTTCGAGGCCGCGCTTCAAGAGATTGGAGCGAAAATCAAGCCGGATTTCGTTATCATCTCGGCCGGCTTCGACTCGCACGAGTCAGACCCACTGGGGCAGTTAAGGCTTATGGACGAAGACTTTGCCTCTATGACGCGCGTCGTCAAACAGTGGGCAGGGGAGGCTTGCAAGGGGCGCGTAGTGTCGGTCATGGAGGGCGGCTACAACCTTGAGACGCTGGGCGAAACCGTGAAAGCGCACGTCGCGGCGCTTCAGAGCGACGAGGATAAAAGAGATTGATTCATCGGTTTATCGGCTCATTTATTCAATGAAAAATGGATAAATGAGTCAATCTCCTTCGATTTCTTTTCGCGGCTCAGCCCATTTAATGCTGTACAGAGGCAGTCGCCTGCGTTAAACTTCCGTCCACGTTTCCTTAAGGCTTCGGGGCGTGGGGCAACGCGCCCGAAACGTTTCAGGAGCGCACGCGGAGAGCGAAGACTGGCTCTCTAGCGCGAAGAGCAAGGGGGAACCCGAAAAGAGCGGGGGAATTCTTTAAGGCGCGACCAGACAAGAGCACGCCGCCCTCTGAATAGGATGAAAGCCCGAAGCTGCCTCGCTTTGGCTTTCTTCAGCAGGAGAAAACAGCCATGCCTGACGTGGAGATTACCTGTGCCGAATGCGGCACGTCGTTCCCTTTCACGGAGAGGGAGCAGGACTATTACAGGGAGAGAAATCTGAGCCATCCGAAGCGCTGCAAGGCTTGCAGGGACGCACGCCGCGCTAACTTCGGCGGAGGGGGCGGAGGCCGTGGCGCAGGCGGCGGCGAGCGCGAGAAGTTCGAGATTACCTGCGACCAGTGCGGGAAGACGGACAAGGTTCCTTTCAAGCCAACGGCAGGGCGTCCGGTTCTTTGCAGCGAATGCTTCAGCGCGCAGCGCTCCATGAGGCAGATGTAAATCGTTCGGAACAAACGGACACCTCGCGCCGTATAGCGCTTCGGTTCTGAAAAACTTTAGGATAGGGAAATTTGATTCCGAGGGGAGGAATAGCTCCTTCCCTCTATACCCTTTGTTAACGGATGAGTTACGAAACCGTACAACTTGAGATGCGCGAAAAGGGCGTGGCCGTCATCACTTTGAACCGGCCGGCAGCCATGAACGCCCTCACTACCGAGATGGCCAGAGAATTTATGAGCGCCATCGGTGAGGCGCGTGAGCGCGGCGCTCGAGCACTCGTGTTGACGGGAGTAGGCAGAGCCTTCTGCGCGGGCGGCGACCTCAGGGAGATGCGAGAGGTGGCCGAAAAGGAAGGACGCATAGAAGCCTTCTTTGACGAGCCGCTGAGGCTTCTGAACGAATGTGTGCTGCTTCTGCAAGAGCTTCCGCTACCCGTAATAGCTGCCGTCAACGGCGTGGCTTCGGGAGGCGGCTGCAATCTGGCCCTCGTGTGCGACATAGTCATAGCGGCCGAGAGCGCACGCTTTAATCAGGCGTTCGTCAAAGTAGGTCTCTCGCCGGATTGCGGCGGCACATACGTTCTGCCGCGCCTCGTAGGGCTCAAGCGAGCAGCCGAGCTGATGATGACGGGCGACGTGGTAGATGCTCGAAGCGCCGCGCAGATGGGAATGATTAACCGCGTCGTCGCGGACGACGAGTTGATGTATGAGGCCATCGGCCTCGCTACACGGCTGGCGGAGTCAGCGACGGCGTCCATAGCAAAGACGAAGAGACTCCTTGCCGAGAGCGCTACAAACCGGCTCGCGGTTCAACTGGAAGCGGAGCGTCAGGCGCAAATCGAGTCGGGTCAAACAAAGGATTTCTTAGAAGGCGTCGCAGCCTTTATTGAGAAACGGCCTCCACGCTTTACGGGTGGGTGAAACGTTTCGACAAAGCTTTGAAAGGCTGCGAGCCGCCAGGATTAAATTCCGGCGGCTCTTTTCATTGGAGTGGGGGATTGGCCCCAAGGTAGGTGAGTTATGGCTTCACTGACATACATGCAGTTGTTGCGCGGCAACCGTTCTTTCAGGCGGTTGCTGACGGGGCAGGTCATATCGGAGCTTGGCAACTGGTTCAACTTCATAGCCGGGCTCGGATTGGTGCGCATGGTGACGAACGGCGCGCCCGAGGCGACAGCCATCCTGCTGGTCTTGAGGCTTGCGCCTTTCGCCATGTTCGCGCCGCTTGCCGGAGCGTTCGTGGATAGATGGTCGCGCCGAAAGGTCATGCTCTGGACGGACTGCATCCGAGCGGTGGTGGCGCTAGGGTTTCTGCTCGTCAAAAAGCCTGAAGACGTGTGGATAGCCTACGTCTGCACGATTCTTTCCACGCTGCTCGCGGCATTCTTCGAGGCCGCGAAGAACGCCGCCATGCCTAACATAGCCGGAGACCGTGGGCTGCTGGCCGGAAACGCGCTCATGTTCTCTTCGCGCTTCCTCTTGATGAGCATAGGCGCGGCTCTGGGCGGCGCGGCCTCGGCTCGCTTCGGCTACGAAGTGGCGTTCGTCATCAACGCCGTCTCGTTCCTAGTCTCGGCTTACTCCATCTGGCTCATACCGGGAAGCGAGATGAAGAAGGAAGAGAAGGCGGCGGCGCAAACGGACGACGCGCATGAGCCCAAGGAGAGCAAGAGCTTCTGGCGGGACTTGCGCGAGGGCTGGTCATACATAGCCGCGCACAGGCCCGTCGCGGCGATAATGCTTGTCAACATCCTGTGGGCCACGGGCGGCGGAGCCATCAACCTTATAACAGACCGTCTGGGCGGAGTTGTCTTCGCGGGGCAGGGCGGTTTGCAGGGCGATGCGGCCGTCGCGGCCTTCTACGCTGCTGCGGGCGCGGGCTTGTTCATAGGGATGATACTGGCCCGGCGCGTGGGCGCGCATCTGGAGTTGCGTCGCGCCACGGCTCCGTTCATAGGCTGGACGCTTCTGGCCCACGGCCTGCTCTTCGCGTTGATGGGACTGATGCCGGATTTGTGGTCGGCGTGCGCGCTGATGCTCATCTCCAGAATTCTGCTGGGCGTTGAGTTCGCCGTGCAGGAGACTCTGCTGATGCGTCTCGTGCCGGACGGCCTTAGAGGGCGAGTCTCCACGACAGACCGGGCGCTGGAGTTGTTCATTTTCTCCATCTCTACGGGGCTGGCCGGATGGTCGCTGCACACCATAAGCCCGCGTGCTTTGACCGTGGTGTCCGGCCTGCTGTCAGCGACTCCCGGCATAGTCTGGCTGGCCCTGATAGCCTCAAGGCGACTGGCCGTGCCGGAACTCTCCGCGAAAGAGGAGACGGAAGAGGCGGAAGAGACAGCGTTCGCGTCCGCCGGTTGAGGGAAGAGCAAAAGGTAAAAGGGAAACTTTTCCTTTTACCTTTTGCCTTCAAAGTGGCTCACGTATACTGCTCAAAGTTGAAGTGATTCGGTAAGCCGTTACTGAATTTGGAGGAAGAGAGATTGGCGCTCAGTCAGATTGAGGGGGAAACGGTCGCAGACGAACACGGCAGGCTCGCGCCTGTGCGCGCGTGGCTCAGGCGCGTGATGCCGCGCGTGGCCGTGGCCGCCGCCATACTGCTCATAGCGCGCATGCTCCTGCGTCACACCTTCCTCTTCGGTGACAACACCCTCGGCGGGCTGCTTGAGTTCATAAGCTCCTGCCTCATCTTCATCACAGTCCTTTACTACAGCCTGAAGACGCTGCGCTGGATGAAGCGCAGGCTGTTGTGGCGCGTGCGTCGCCGTCTGGTAGTGACCTATCTCTTCGTAGGGCTGACGCCGATTATATTGCTTGCGCTCTTCGGCATGGTCGCTTCCTTCGGCACTTCCGGCGAGGCCATGTCGCGCATAGTCACGGCGCAGATGAACGCCAACAACGAAGAGACTGCGCGCAGTGCTCAAACAATCGCGGAAGCTTTTTCGCAGTTGCCCGCCACTGCCACAGACCCTGAGATACAGTCGTGGCTCAACGAGCGAACACGAATCCTACAGGGCTCTTTGCCGGGGGCGCGGCTCGCCATCTGGCGCGGTGCAAATCAGGAAGAGGCGCACGCGCTGGGTCAATCCACGGCACAGTTCACAGCCAAATCTGAGGACGAGATGACGCGCGGGCTAGGGCCGGACAAGACTCCGCTCGGCGCGCCTCTGCCGGAATGGCTGAGAGCCAAAGAGTCATGGCACAACCTTGTTTACGTTCTGCCCGAAGATGAAGAAGTCAATACTGCCTCCGCCTCTTTCCGGGCGCTGGTGCGCGGGACAAGTGCGCGCCAGAGGCCCTTCGCGCTGCTCCTTGTGGCTCCCATCAACCGCCTTCTGGTAGAGCGTTACCGAGAGACGACGGGGATTTACGTGCGCCCCTTCTTCGGCGCGACCACTCTGGTCAGGGGAGGTAATTCGCTGACCTTCGACCCGAGGGGGCGGCGTCGCAGGCAGCGCACCGCGAACGCGCAGAGCGTTAACAACAATGTACCCGTGAGCGAGCAGGAGGCGGCGCGGCGCGCACAGGAGATGCTCTCGCGCGACCTGCTGGGCGAGCCCGTCCCGAAGGATAGGACGCCTTACCTTGTGATTAGCTCAGCGACCGACTGGGACACCGGACAGGTAGAGCGAAAGCTCTCCTTCATCTTCGATTGGTCTTGGTCTATTGCCGGTCGCCAGTTTCTGGGCAGAACCGACACCGGAGAAATCTGGTGGGAGATACTGAAGATAGTAAGCATCATCTTTCTGGTGCTGGAAGTGCTGGCGCTGCTGGCCGCCGCGTGGATGACGCGCGCCGTGACAAGCTCTGTTCACAAGCTCTATCGCGCCACGGAGTACATCAAGCGCGGCGACTTCTCTTACCGCGTCAGGGTGCGCTCGCACGACCAGCTAGGAGAGTTGGCGGGCTCTTTTAATGACATGGCGGCCAACATAGAGTCGCTCTTGCAGGAGCGCGTAGAGCGAGAGCGGCTTGAGCGTGAAGTCGAGCTTGCGCACGAAGTCCAGTCAAGGCTCTTTCCCAGCCGCGTGCCCGACCTTTTGACTCTGGAAGCTGCGGCAGAGTGTCGCGCGGCGCGCGGCGTGGCCGGTGACTACTACGACTACGTGGAGGTCGTTCCCGGCCTAGTGGCTTTCGCGCTCGGAGACGTGTCGGGCAAGGGCATGTCAGCCTCGCTCGTCATGTCCAATCTTCAGGCGGCACTCAGAGCGCAGGCCGCCATCACGGCCGAGCGTCTCAGCATAGCCGAGCGAGCCGTCGCCGCGTCAGCCGCCAATACCACCGGCAGCGATAAGACACTGGCTCGCGTAGTTGCCGACGCGGACATTGACGGCGCAGTCGCGCGCAAAGCCGGAAACATCAATACGCAGCTTTGCCAGAGCACGGACGCCAACCGCTTTGCCACTCTCTTTCTGACTCTATACGAAGACCGCACGCGCACGCTCCGCTACACGAACGCGGGCCACAACGCGCCCTTACTCGTTCGCACGGACGGAACGGTAGAGCGACTCACCACCGGCGGCATGATGGTTGGAGCTTTCGACTGGGCCACGTATGAAGAGGGAAGGACGGCGCTCGGAGCCGGAGACGTGCTTGTCATCTATTCGGACGGCATCACGGAGGCGGAGCGGGGGCCGGGCGAAGAGTATGGCGAAGAACGTCTTCTGGAACTCATCCTCAAACAGAGACAGTCATCCGCGCACGAGATACGCGAAGCCATCTTCGCGGACGTTGACGCATGGACAGGAGAGAAAGAGCGCGGCGACGACCAGACGCTGGTCATCATGAAGTCACAGCCATAAAATTGACACACCGGCTCATTGAATCAATGAGCCGGTGTGTTAATGAATCAATCTCTTTCACGCCGTGATGATAACGGCGCGTGTCCCCATCAACTCCGAGTAGTCTTTAGTATAGACCGTCTCTACTTTGCGCACGCGGCTGACGCATTCGACCAGCTCCTGCGTCGTGATGAAGCCGTCGTCCACGTGAGCAATCGCCCATGTGGGAAGGTGCAGGGCTACGGTCAGAAGGTCTTCCAGCAGGTAAAGGTATTGCTGTCGGCTCTCTACGGGCGCGCCGAGTCTGCCGGAGCGTGTGCGACGGGCCTCGTCCCAGAAGGTGTCCGTGCCGCGCAGCCACTCTTCGCGCCAAGTGTGTGACGCGGGCTTTCCGTTCTCGCGGCTGTTCGAAGGACGCGGCAGCCTCAGGAACATAAGCTCTGCGCGTTGCTCGGCCAGAAAGTCCCGCGCGGGCCGGTTGTAGCAAGAGTTGGTCTGCTTGTTGTCCACCGGGGCGGGCGTGGCTTTCCAGAGACGGTAGAAGATTTTCGAGAGCGGCTGACGCAGCTCGCGCGTCTCCTCATCGAAGGAGAGAGCGTAATCGCCCACCATCATGCCAAGGGTCAGAGCAAGGGCGCGAGAGGTTTCGGACTCAAGCGCCTCTATGTTCTCTTTGACGTTCTCGAACCACCACGCGTCCGACTCGCCGAACCAGCGACGCAGGGCCATGTTGTTGAGCTTATGATTCGGCACGTACGCGTCTTCCAGAGTAGTCTCCACGTCAAGCTCGCCCAGCCGCTCCGTGTTGTTCTCTATCAAGGCAAGAGCCTTCGTGTGCGCCCAGCGCGCCTCGTCGTTGGCCGCAACCGACACGCCCCAGCGTTTAAGATAGACGCCGAGGTCTGGCTCTCCCGTCAGGGGAATCGCCACCGAGCGGAACTTCAGCCGCCTGAGAACGCTCAACTCAAAAGCAAGCCAGCCGTTATTAACTGTAATCATAAGAAGTCTGAAGAGTCCTGAGAATCTGTAGAGTCTATAGAGTCGGAAGAGAAGAGAGTGTTGGGCTCTCCAAACTCTCGGGGCTATCCAGACTCTCCAGACTCTTTTTCGCGTGTGACTTTAATTCAGCAAATTGGTTGAGCGAGAGAAAAGCGTGTACCACGCGCGGGTCGAATTCTATCCCGGCCCAATCCGTCAGATGCCTGCGCGCGTCCGCTTCCGTGCGAGCCGCTCTGAAGGGACGGTCGTCCGTCAGCGCACAGTATGCGTCGCAGACCCGCAGGATGCGAGCCCCCAGAGGAATCTCTGCGCCGCTTAGAGCGTCCGGGTAGCCCGCGCCGTTCCACCACTCGTGATGCCAGCGCACCAGAAGCTGCGAGGCGCGGTCTGCGCCTGAGCGCGCGGCCTCCTGTTCGCCTATCACCGGATGACGGTAAAGGTCTAACCGCTCATCTTCGGTCAACGGGCCGTCGCGCTTGATGTAATCGCGCTCCATGGCGACCTCGCCCATGTCGTGCGCGAGCGCGGCTATGCGCAGCGAGTGGCGGTCGTGATGCGCCATGTGAAAGAGTCTGGCCACCTCGTCCGCCAGCCTGCTGATTCTGGCCGCGTGCTCGTGCTTGTAGCCTTCGAAATCGTCCGCAGCCGCAGCTATGCGCATGAAGACTTCCAACAGGACGCGCTCCGTCTCTCTCTGCTCTTTATCAATAGAAGACATTCAAGTTTTGCCTGATTAGGAAAGTTGATGTTCAGAATTCGGAACTCTAGTTTTATCTCGCTCCCTGCATGGACTGCAACTCCGCGAGCATAGCCCGCGCCTCCGCGTTCTCCGGCTCCAGCGAGCGCACGCGGTCTAGCTCGCCCTGTGCCCTCTTGATGAAGCCTAGCTTCTGGTAGAGCCTCGCCAGCATTATGCGATAGATGACGTTGGTGGGCTCAAGCATGATGGCTGCCTGAATCTCCGTCTCGGCCCTGTGACGCATCTGCGCGTTGGCGGCCAGCGCCTGCCCGTATTGAGCGCGGTAACGAGCGACGCCCGGCTCTATACGCGCAGCCTCCGCGAAAGAGTTCAGCGCCAGCACGGCCTGCCCGGCCCTGAGCGCCTCGTGACCTCTTTGATACTGCTCTTCTGCGCGCCCGGCCGGACTCGCATTAGATGAAGAGGGCGAAGGCGACTGTGGCGTCGTAGGCCGACTTCTAGCGTCGGGCGGCGTTGATGAAAGCGACTCTTGCCCAATCTTCAGGTCATAGGCGGCGCGCGTCCTCTTGTCCCTTAGAGTCTCGTAGGCTTGAGCTATACGCGCGAAGACATCTTCCACGCGGCGGCGAAGCTCCGTGTCCTGATGAAAGCGGTCTGGATGAAAGCGCCGCGCCAGCCTATGATAGGTCTGCTTGAGCGTCTCCTGTTCCGCGCTGCGCGTGACCCCTAGAACCTGATAGTGAGTCGTCGCGCGCTCCATACGCTCGAAAAGCTCTTCCAGCTCGCGCCGCTCGTCAACTTCAGGCTCGACCGGCTTGGGCTCTTCCACAGCCTTCTTCGCCTCAACAGTCCGGGGCGTTTGCGCCGGGGCGTTCTGCGCCGTTGCCGCGCCAGCCGCCAGAGCCTTCGCCACCTGTTCGGGCGTGAAGGCGCGCGGCCACCCGTCGCGCTCAATCGCTCCGCCGAGGGCCAGCGCGTAGCACGCGTGAAGCGTCTCTTCTTGCCCTATGCCGCTCACGGCCAGAAGCTCACGCTGAGTGAGAGGCGCGTCTATGCGCGAAAGCACGAAGGCTTCCATGGGGAGCAGGTTCAAGCTGACGGCATCGCTTCCGGCAGGGCTCAGCCGCTCGTTCGGGTCAGGGAATCTTCTTGGAGCGAGATTCAATGGAAGGCGGCGCGCGGCTTCCATCAAAAGCTCCGGCAGCTCTATGTAAGAGCGCACGTCACTCAAGAGCCGCACGCGCGCATCGAAATCCCAGCTTCCTTCAGTCCAGAGCAGCGCTGGCCGTAGCACGTCCGCGACCAGTCTTGCGCGCAGCTCGGCCAGCGCTTCTTTCGTCAAAACATTCTGCTCTACCAACACCCTTCCCGTCTCGGCATCGTTTCGGCCAGCCTCCGGCAGCGCCGCCAACTGCGCCTCAGTGATGACTTGCCAGCGCCTGAGCGCTTCCGAGAGACGATGCGGGCGAAGATTGGAGGTGGCGTAAACCAGCTTGCCGCCTTCAAAGTAGATGGCCGTCTTGATGCGCTCGTGTTCCAGTCGCAGCGAGCCTGAAAGTCTCTCCGAGACTAACTCGCGCAAAAGCTCTGCCAGAGGATGAAGTTCGAGTTTCCCTGTCATGTTCCCAGCGTGCGGCTCAAAAGAGAGACGGCGCGCAACTTTCACTCACAAAACTTTAGGGCCTAGAAGTCGGCGCGCTTTTTCCTCCCCCGCATGATAGCTCACGGCGACCGTATTTGAGAATCCGCAGGGCCTGTGAGAAGCGCAAACATTCTCAATAAAATCCTTAACCTTCTGACTTTGACACACGGCCTGACCGCGCTTATAGTGCAGCTAAAGCTCAGGCTAAAAAGAGAATTCAATCTCAGGTCTCTCCCGACGAGGCCCGGAAGCGCTAGAAATGAGCGCGACCGCGTTAGAGTCTGTTTCATGAGTCAACGGGTGGAAAACAACTTGAGGGAGGGAAGCAAGCGGGCGGCTAACGAGCAGCCTTCACTTGCCGAACTCAACGCTCTGAGCGAAGAGATTGTAGACCTCTATTACGACCAGATTTTCTCTGAGAACGGCGTCACCACGCCTTCCGATGTCTGCAAGGCTTTCTCCGACATACTGGCACGCCACTGGAATCTCTGCTGCATGGTTATCTACCTGCGCGACGAGGGCGGCCCCCTGAGGGAGATTGCCGTCTGCGCGGACGAATACCTGAGCGAGCCGGAAGCGAGCCGCATCGGCGCAAGTTTGGCCGAGGAGCTTGAGCGCGAAGGCACGGAGCTTCAGGTATGGGTTGACGAAGAAGATGAGGACTTGAGAAGCGCGCGGGCACGAAGGGTGCTGGCCGAAGCGAGGATGCGGGCTGGCGTAGCCGTTCCGATTCACGCTCACGGCTCTCTGGCGGGCGCGGTCGTCGTCCTCACGCCTTTTCCCGAAAGACTGCGTGCGGCGCTCGCCGGGCTCAGGCACCTTGCCGCTCCAATCATGATTGCCGTGGGCAATGCGCGCCGCTCCAACGCCGTGCGCGAGCAGCACGAGCGCATACAACATCTCGTTGCGGAATCGGATGCGCGCAGACAGGAGCTGGAAGAGGCCAACCGGGAACTGCGGCGCGTGTCGCAATACCGCTCGCTCTTTCTGGCGCGCATGTCGCACGAGCTGCGCACACCGCTCACCTCCATACTGGGCTTCTCCGAGATTCTGCTAGACCACGAGAGCCTGAGCAGCTCACAGCGTCGCTTCTGCGAAAAGATTCAGTCATCGGGCCACCAGCTACAGGCCAGCCTCAGTCAGCTTGTAGACCTCTCGCGCCTCGAAGCGGGACAGACGGAGCTTTTCCTGCACGAGTTTTCCCTGCGCGAAGCCCTGCGAGATTCCGGCCAAGCCGTCTCGCGGCTGGCGAAAAAGCGCGAGGTGAAGATTGTCTGCGATTCCGAGCCGGACATTTACACCATTGTCTCCGACGAAGGCAAGCTGCGGCAGGTCTTCTACAACTTCCTTGCGCACGCCATCAGCCGCACGCCCGAACAGGGCGCGGTTCACGTGGGCGTAGACAAGATTTCGCCCACACATTTCCGCGTCAGGATAGAAGACGAGGGCGAGACGATTGAAGACCTTTCGCGCATCTTCGAGCCAATCAACATAGAAGCTCCGACCGAGACGGCCTCCAACATGAACGAGCTGGGGCTGGCAATCGCGCGCCGCCTGATAGACGTGCTCGGCGGTCACGTAGAGCTTCAGAGCCAGCCGCCCCACGGGCTGCTCGTCCTCATAAACCTCCCCATACGCCCGACGAAGTAAGAATATTGATTCATTGAGTCAATGAAACGATGAATCATTGAATCAATCTCTTTCGCCCCGGTGATTATGCTATGATGGCTTGCGGCTGAAGCGCGTCACTCGCGGCTCCTTTGTTGCTTCAGCCGCTTTGCTCGTGACCTCCTGTAAAGCAACACATAAATCTTTTATGGCTTCGAACAATAAACTTGACGCGACGGAAGCGGCGGACGCCCTCCCCGATGCGGCCCAAAGTGAAGACAAGAGAGGCGCTCAACAGAAACGCGGCACGGAGCGCACAGCGCGTGGCGGCGCAAAGAAGAGGACGGGCGCGAACGGCCGAGCTGCTTCCGGCGACAATAAAAGGGGGGCGGTCGAGTACGTCGCTTCGGCTCTGGCAGGCGGCGACCTCGCGGCTGACATGCGCTCCGACGGCGCTGGCGCGAGCGATGAAAGCACAGAGAGAGCGCTCAGGGAATTGTCCGCGATGGCGCGCAACATGCGGCGCACCGTGGGGCGGCTGCAACGCGCGGCCGATTCGATTGAGGACATCTCTCGTCGCGTGCTGGAAGGCGGGCGAACACTTTCGCTCTCTGTGAGTGATGAAGCAGCTTCTGTTGATTCCACCGTCAGCTCAATCGCGGAAATCTCCGCCTCTGCGCGCTCCGTAGCCGAAGCCGTTCAATCTCTCTCGGCTCTGGCCCAGACGACCTCCACCTCTTCGCTTGAGATGGCCGCTTCGATTGACGAAGTCTCGGCCAACGCCGACGCCCTGACAGCCTTCGTAGAAGAGACAGCGTCGAGCATAGAAGAGATGGCGGCCAGCGTTCGCAACGTAGCCGCTTCGACGGAATCTCTGGCCACCGCCACGGACGAGACGGAGCGCTCCATGCGCGCCATAGACGATTCCACCCAGCGCGTGGGGCTCGCCGTGGGCGAAACGGCCGTCCTTGCGGAAGAGGTTCAACGCTCGGCGGAGCAGGGCTCGCGCATCGTCCTTGAGACGGCCGAAAGCGTGCGCGCCACTCGTCGCGGCATAGAGATGGCAGCCGAAACCATCTCCGCACTTGGAGAGCGCTCAGACCGCATAGGCGCAATCACTCGCGTTATAGAAGAGATTGCAGACCGCACAAATCTTCTGGCCTTAAACGCGCGCATCCTCGCGGCTCAAGCGGGCCAGCAGGGTCGCGGCTTCGCGGTCGTGGCCGAAGAGATAAAAGAGCTTTCAGAGAGAACCGCGCGCTCGACTGCGGAGATTGACGAGCTGATAAAGGGGGTGCGCGAATCCGTCAGCGCTGCCGTCGCGCAGGCTTCCGGCAATCGCCAGCTTGCGGACAAGGGAGTGGAGTTGGCCGAGCGCGCCGCCACCTCTCTGACAGAGATTAGCCAGAAGACCAGCCTCTCCGCCTCAGCCATACGGCAGATTGCCGAGGCCGCAGCCACGCAGAGCTTGGAATCTCATCAGGTCACGGAGTTGATGGGACAGGTTCGCCGCCGGGCGCAGGAGATAGAGCGAGCCACCTCCGAGCAGGCCCAGACTTCGAAGCAGATTGGAGAGCGCGCGCTGCACATGGCCGAGCTGACACAGCAGGTCAGACGCGCCATGCAGGAACAGGCGACCGCCTCCAAGCATATCGCGCTCGCTATGGAGCAGTTGACGGAAGTCGTGGAGCAGATTGGCGGCGCTGTCGGAGAGCAGCATCGCGGCACCGAGGATGTCTTGCGCGCCATTGAAGTCATACGAGACGCTGTGACGCGTAATCAGGCTTCGATTGTGCAGATGAACTACACGGCCGGACAGCTCGACCACGAAGCCGCGTCTTTAAGGGATTCCGTAGGCTACTTCCGCCTGCCGGAGCCTGAGCGCGGCGGCCATCTCACGTTCGGCGTGGCCGACCACATCCCTACCTTCGACGTGCTGGAATCAATCACGGTCACAAGCTCCAACCAACTGAGCCTGATTCTTGAAGGGCTGGTCGCGGCGGGCGAAGGCGCAGGAGTAGTGCCCGCGCTGGCAAAGAGCTGGGAAATCTCTGCCGATGGCCGCACCTACACCTTTCATTTGCGCGAGAACGCGCGCTTTCATAATGGTCGCTCGCTCAATTCGGGCGATGTTATCTATTCGATTCGCCGCACGCTCAGGGAATCGAGCGCGGGTCGCTGGGTCTTCATGAATCTGGTCGGCGCGAGGGCCTTTTCCGAAGGCGAGACGGACGAGCTTGCGGGCGCACGCTCTAAGGACGAGCTGACCGTCGAGCTTGAGCTGGTAGAGCCACTGGCCTTCTTTCTACCCATGCTCTGCCTGAGCTTCGCGTCGGTCGTGCCGGGCGAAGAGATTGAGAAGGACGCGGGTAAAGGCTTCAAGTCGCACCCGGTCGGGACGGGCGCTTTCAGGCTGGACAGCTACGACGCGAAGAGCGGCTGCGTTGAGCTTTCGCGCTTTGACGATTACTGGGAAGGCCAGAAGCCCTACGTTGACCGCGTGACGGTCTGTTATGAAGAGGACGGCGAGAAACTGTTCGAGCGGTTCCGTCAGGGCGAGCTGGCGTTCCTGCGCGAGGATTCGGCCACGAGGGTCGCGCGCCTGACCTCCGATTCCGAGTGGCGCTCCAACACTCTCTTCGCCACGCAGCTCCACACTCAATTCCTTGCCTTCGACGCGGAGCAGGAGCCGTTCGACGACGTGCGAGTCCGCCGCGCCGTAGCCCACGCGATTGACCGCGAGCGGCTGGTGAAGGAAGCCTACGGAGGGATGGCCGTCCCGGCCGCCGGGCCTATTCCGCCGGGACTCATGGGCTACGAGCCGGATTATCGCGGCCTCGACTACGACCCTGAGCGCGCGCGCCGTTTACTGAAAGAGGCCGGTCACGGCTCCGGTCTGAAGCTTGAGCTGTGGCGCTCCGTGCCGGAACAATCCGCGAGTGAAGCCGCCGGAAGAATCATCTGCGAGCAGCTCGGCGCGGTCGGTATAGACTGCGGGTTAAGGGTTGTTGACATGGAAGAGCTTGTCAAGGCCGCGCGCGAAGGGCGCGCGAAACTGGCGGAGCTTCGCTGGTACGCCGATTACGCAGACCCTGACAACTTCACCTACATGCTCTTTCATTCCGCCAACCGGCAGTCGCGCTGGCGCACGGCCCGCGTGCTTGAGATAGAGCATCTGTCGGAACGGGCGCGCACCATGGTCAACCGTGCCGAGCGAGCGCGAATCTACACTGAGCTGCAACACATGATAGCCGAGCAGGCACTCTGCGCCTTCCTCACGCACCGCCGCGCAGCCATAGTCCACCGCAGCGACGTGGAAGCCCTGCACGTGCATCTAGTCTCTCCCACCGTGCGCCCGCAGGAAATCTGGCTCTCAAAAAACAGTGATAAGTGAGAAAAGCAGTTTTCAGTCTTTAGTTTTCAGTGAAAAGCAACCGGCTCTTTTCTGAAAACTAAAGACTGAAAACTGCTTTTGACGTTCGCTCTCAAGCTCGTGCGCCGCCTTGCGCGCGTGAAAGAAGACTGGTACACAAAAGTAGTTGTGTAAGTTTCCGTTTTCACGTAAAAGAGATTGTATCCAATCCCCTTTTTTGACTGAGATGGTGAACAGGGCTCGGACAGGACTATCCGGTGAGGCTTTAGAAGTACGCGAATGCACGACCATGGAGGAGTTCGACGCGTGCATAGAGTTGCAGCGCGACGTCTTCGCCTTGCCGGATTTGGAGATTAGCCCGCGCCGACACCTGATTGTCTCAAGACGCGCTGGCGGCTGGACGCTCGGCGCATTCGACAAGGGCGAGCTTGTAGGCTTCGTGCATCAGATGGCCGCCGCGCGCGACAACCGTGAAATCATAGGTTACTCGCACATGATGGCTGTCAGGCGCGAATATCAGAACAGGGGAGTGGGCTCGCTCCTGAAGTGGATGCAGCGACAAAAGAGCATTGACGAAGGCAAACGTTTCATCACGTGGACTTGGGAGCCCATGCAGGCGCGCAACGCTCACTTTAATCTAAACCGGCTGGGCGTCAGTGTGCGGGATTACGGCGTGAACTTCTACGGCACGGACTACAGCACGTCCGGGGCGTACGACCCGAAGCACGCGCCCGGCATAGACAGCGACAGGCTCTTTGCGGACTGGGAGCTGCTTTCGCTCAGAGTCGTGACGCTCCACGCGGGACGAGAGCCAGAGCCGCGAGGGCCTGCGGCAAAGACCATAGAGATTCCGCCCGACTGGTACGGGCTTATACAGAGCGACCCTGAGCGTGCGCGCCGCGAACAGCTACGCGTCCGCGCGGAATTTGAAGAGGCATTCAAAGAGGGGCTAATCTGCGCCGCCTTTGAGCGCGACACGGAGCGCCCGCGTTACCTGCTTTATGAAAATGCAGAACTAAAGCAGAAGGCAGAATGACGGGTTAAGAAAGGGCATTTAGGGTTGAAGCGTTTCTACATTCATCATTCCGCATTCTGACTTGCATTGATTATGTCGTTTACTCGTTTCGACAAACACGTTGACCGTCATGCGCGGGCCTTCACGGAGCGCTTGCAGCAGCTTTGCCGCATGCCTTCCGTGGCCGCGCGCGGCACGGGCATGCGTGCTATGGCCGAGACTGTAGAGCAGCAGATGCGCAGGAGCGGCGCCGGCACACGCGTCTTCAAGATGGGGAGCGGCTATCCCATCATCTTTGGCGAATGCGGAGCGGGGCCGCGCTGCTTCATCGTCTACGGCCACTACGATGTGCAGCCCGTGGGCCATCTGACCGAATGGTCTTCGGGGCCGTTCGCTGCCGAGATACGCGACGGCAAGCTCTACGCGCGCGGCGCTTCAAACAGCAAGGGCGACCTGATTGCGCGGCTCGCTGCGGTCGAGACTTATCAGAAGGTTTACGGCAAGCTGCCCGTCTGCGTGCGCTTCATCGTGGAGGGCGAGGCGGGAGTCGGAAGCCCCAGCCTCTACCGCTTCACGCGCGAGCACGCGGAGCTTCTTCACGCCGAAGGCTGTATCTGGGACGAGGGCTCGAAGGACACTCAAGACCGCTTTCAACTGAGTCTCGGCTTCAAGGGCATAGTCTTTCTTGAGCTTCGCGTTCACGGGGCGCGCACAGACCTGCATTCCAAGTGGGGCGCGATTGTGCCCAACCCCGCATGGCGACTGGTGCAGGCTCTCTCTACCATCACCAGCCCAAAGGGAGTGATTACAATAGACGGGCTTTCGTCACACGTCGCGCCGATTTCGCACGAAGACCAAGAGGCGCTCAAGAGCATAGAGCTGGACGAGGCCGGGCTGAAAAGAGAGTTTCGCATTGGCGGCTGGGTCAGAGGCATGCGCGGCCACTCGCTCGTCAAAGAGCACATCTTCGGGCCGACATGCACAATCTGCGGCATACACACGGGCCACACGGAGGCGGGCGCGAAGACCGTGCTGCCTAGCACGGCCATGGCGCGGCTGGACTTTCGTCTTGTTCCAGACCTGACGCCTGAGCTTGTGATAAACCTGCTGCGCGAGCATCTGGACACGCGCGGCTTCAAGGACATAGAGATAATAGAGCTTGGGAGCGCGCCGCTCGCCAAGTCTTCATCACAATCATCTGCGGCGCAGGCCGCCATGTCCGCGGCTCAGGAGATTTACGGCGTGCCGCCTGTCATCTACCCGCTTGACCCGTCTAGCGGCCCGGTCGGAGCCGTCTGCGGCGCGAACATCCCGCCGACGCCCGTTGTCTCATTCGGCACAAGCTACACAGGCTCAAACCCGCACGGGCCGGACGAGAACGTGCGCGTCGAAGACTTTCTGGAGAGCATCAAATTCTTCGGGCGCGTCATCTTCCATCTGGGCAAGCAGGGACGCCGCGATAGCGGGATACACAAGGCTTTCGTCATCCCAGAGGCTAAGAAATAGAGGAAAAGGTAACTTGCCGTCTAAACGTCAAGCAGTCGAGAGAGAAATTGAGAGCCTGCGCGAAGAGCTTCGCCGCCACGAAGAGCTGTACTACGTTCACGAAAGCCCGGAGATTTCCGACGCCGAGTACGACGCGCTCTTTAATCGTCTGATAGAGCTTGAGACGGAGCATCCGGGCTTAACCACACCCGACAGCCCCACCCAGCGCGTCGGCGGTCGCCCGGCCGAAGGCTTTGAAGAGTACGTTCATCGCCGCCCGATGCTCTCTCTGGACAACAGCTACAACATAGAAGACCTACGCGCCTTCGACGAGCGCTGTAGAAAGCTTGCCGACGGCCGCACCTTCGAATACGTGGCTGAGCTGAAGATTGACGGCCTTTCAGTCGCGGTTCATTACGAGAACGGGCTCTTGGTGCGCGGCGTGACTCGCGGCGACGGGCGGCGCGGCGAAGACGTCACGCAGAACGTTCGCACGATTCGCAGCGTCCCGCTCAAGATTAAAGCGACGAGAGAGAGGCTTGAGCAGGAGGTGGAGATTCGCGGCGAAGCCTATCTGCCGCGCGCCGTCTTCGAGCGCATCAACTTGGAGCGGGACGAAGAGGGACAGCCGCGATTTGCCAATCCTAGAAACGCCGCCTCCGGAACGATTCGCCAGCTTGACCCGAAGATTGTGGCCGCGCGCCGTCTTGAGATATTTCCTTACGACGTGCTTGCAGGCGAGCGAAAGCCGTTTGCGACGCACTGGGAGTCTTTCGAGTGGCTTGAGCGCGCGGGCTTTCGCACCAACCCGAACCGGCGTCTATGCCGCGACATTGAAGAGGTAATCGCTTTTTGTAATGAGATGGAGTCGGTGCGTGACGACTTGGATTACGAGATTGACGGCGTCGTCGTGAAGATAAATTTCACGGCGCTTCAGGACGAGTTCGGCTCGACTTCGAAGGCTCCGCGCTGGGCCATAGCTTATAAATATCCGGCGCGGCAGGCTACGACTCAGGTGCTTTCGGTAGTGGTGCAGGTAGGGAGAACCGGCGCTCTCACGCCCGTAGCCAATCTTCAGCCGGTTCTTCTGGCCGGAACGACGGTCGCACGCGCCACGCTGCACAACGAGGACGAGATAAAGCGTCTTGACCTGCGCCAATTCGATTGGGTCTTGATTGAAAAGAGCGGCGAGATAATCCCGAAAATTCTGAAGGTGCTTGAGTCACGGCGAACGGGACAGGAAGTGCCGTTCGAGATGCCCGCGAATTGTCCCGTGTGCGGCGGCCTTGTCGTTCGACCCGAGGGCGAAGTCGTCTCGCGCTGTGTGGCTGCCGACTGCCCCGCGCAGCTAAAGCAGAACATACTGCACTTCGCTTCGCGCCGCGCGATGCGTATAGAGGGGTTGGGCGAAGCTCTCGTTGAGCAGTTGGTCGAAACGAAGCTCGTGCGAGACGTTGCAGACCTTTATAAGCTGAACGTAGAGACAGTGGCCGCGCTTGAGCGCAAGGCCGAAAAGTCGGCCTCGAATCTAATGGCGCAGATTGAGGCCAGCAAATCCCGCGACCTCCCGCAGCTTCTCTTCGCGCTCGGCATACGCCACGTGGGCGAGCGCACCGCCGGTCTGCTCGCGCGCCACTTCCGCTCACTTGAGCGCCTGAGCCGCGCCACCGTGGAAGAGATTGACGACATACACGAGATAGGCTTGACCGTGGCAGAGAGCGTGCATGATTGGTTCAACGACGAGGGGAACCTTGAGCTGTGCGAGCGCCTTCGTCAGGCGGGCGTCAAGACCGAGATGGAAGAGATGACCGGAGGCGGCGCGTCGGAAGCTTTCGCCGGAAAGCAGTTCGTGCTCACGGGCCGTCTGGAAACTTTGACGCGCGATGAGGCCCGCGCTCTTATTGAAGCGCGCGGCGGGCGCGTCACTTCCACCGTCAGCAAAAAGACGGACTACGTTGTGGCGGGCGAAGAAGCAGGCTCCAAGCTGGATAAAGCGCAATCGCTAGGGCTTCGTATCATAGACGAAGCGCAGCTTATGGAGCTGATTGGAGAAGTGCGCGTGTGAAGGCGGCTGCGCTGTTTGTGAGTAGTGGGTCAGTTTGAAATCTAAACAAGTAATTCACCGCAGAGGCGCAGAGAGACGCGGAGATTTACGCAGAGAGTTAATTTTCTCAGCGCTCCCTCTTGCGTCTCTCTGCGTCTCTGCGGTGATTGATTTTGAAATTGACCCACCACTCGTTTGTGGGTTTGCGCGATTTCCGGTATTAATTCTGATAATCTGGTTCTGATTGGAGATGAAGATGGCAGAAGAGGGACAGGCGGGGAAGCTGGAGCTGGTCTACACGCTGCTGTGTGACGACGTTCGGCTGGAAGTCGGCAACAAGCTCTCTTTCATGGGAGTCTTTCAAAACATAGTCGTGCAGCAGATGCCCGTGCGGCTCTTCAAGTTTGCGGTCGTCAATCACTGGCAGGGCGAGGGCGAGCATCTGTCCGAGGTTCGCATCCTGACGCCTGACCGCAGGCAGCCCATAGCGCTGTCGCAGCCTACCGGCTTCGAGATAGGCATAGGCGGCTTTGCCGACAACATAAGCTTCTTCATAGACGTTACTTTCCCGGAAGCGGGCCGCTACTGGGTGCAAACTCTAGTCAACTCCACGCTCTTTCAGGAGCAGCCGCTCATGGTGGCGGAGTTTCAGATGCCGCTTGAGACGGAAGAAGTCTCGGAAGCCATGAATTGACGGGCGCTTTAAGCTGCGCGGCGAAACCGTTCGACAAATAGATTCATACGTCTTAAGATTTCCGTGCGGCTACAGGCTTCTCCCACAAGACAAAAATTTTCTAGCTTGAGTCAACAAAGACTTATCATTTGAGAGGGCGTCTTGCATGATTCACAAACGGTCACAAAAGTTCACAGTCTCACTATTGCTTCTTCTTTTCACGGGTTGTCTTCTGATTCTGACTCTGCCCGTGACTGCCCAGAAGCAGCAGCAAGCCTGCTTTCCTGCGTCGGAGCGCGCGCTGGCCGAGCAGAAGGCAAAGGTCTGGCAGGAGCCCGACCCGGACTATGACCCCGTGCTGGGCTATAGCACAACGAAGGGCCCGCGCACGGGCGCGCCCGAAGTTGATACGGAGGGGCTGGCTAAACCCCTGAACTGCGTCGCCAACAAAGACCCTAATCCGGGTCAGGGCACGACGCCGAAGTTCCACTGCTCTGTGCAGGGCGTAGTTGATGAAGACGGCGACCTTATACGCTACAAGATAAAGCCGCACTTCAAGGGACAGTCCAGAGACAAGAGGAACGGCGAAATCTACGGCGAGTTCCTCTCTTCGCGTTTCTCCAGAGCGCTTGGCTTCTTCGCGGACGACAACTGGGTCGCGGACGTTACCTGTCAGGATTGCGAAAAGAGCCTGACCAGAAGCTTTCAGGGCGCGAGCTTCTCGCCCTTTCAACCGGCCGCAGGCATAGAGCTTCCGCTCGGCAAGGGGATTGACGCGAACTGCGACGACAAGGACGCGGCGGGAATCGCCAGTGCGCTCGCCTCGCTGCTTCAGGGCGGTGCGCCTCGCGCAGAGATAGACGCCTTCAAGCTCTGGCTGGCCTTCATAGACCACGGCGACACAAAGACGGACAACCAGAAGTTCACATGTCTCAAGTGGACGAAGAACGGCAACACGCTGACCTGCGAGCCCGGACAGGCTGTCTACTACGTCAGCGACATGGGCTCCACCTTCGGCTACTCCAGTTCCAGCGAGAAGAAGGCCACGCTCAACGGGTGGAAAGGGAAAGACCCTATACGCGTGAGCAACGGGCGCTGCACCACTACGGCCAAGAGCGTGGGCGATGCCAACATCAGCGAAGCAGGCCGCGCGCTTCTGGCCAACGGCCTTCAGAGGCTGCTCGATGCTGAGAAAGAGAATGGATTGATTACCAGAGTCTTCCGCGCCTCGCGCAATGCCGAGCGTGACCAGCCCGCAGAAGCGTGGGCGGCGGAGTTCGTGCGAAAGGCCCGCACAATCATAGACGCTCGCTGCTCTAACTAAACGGGCCGGGCTCCAAGCAGAAAGGGCAAGCCGCAAATGGTTGCGGCTTGCCCTTCTTTCATCTTTGATATGCGGATGAGTGGACTCGAACCACCACGATGTCGCCATCACGGGCTTCTGAGACCCGCGCGTCTACCAGTTCCGCCACATCCGCATAAACTGGGAAACCCGAATATACGGACACGCCCGCCCGAGTGTCAAGCGAGCAAGGAAAAAGGGTGACGGGTGTCAGGTGCCGGGTGGCGGGGAAGAGAAAGACAATTGGTTTTCTTTTCCCCGTCACCTGCCTTTGCCTTCTTATGGCCTGCCCAGTATGTCGCCCAGAATTGTACCTACGCGGCTGCGAGTGCTGCGCCCGCTCCTGTTGCTATAGCCTTCCTCGTATCCCTGTTTGAAAGCTTCGCGGAAGCTGCTGCGATACTCTTCTATATTGCCGTAGCTGTTGTCGTAGCCCGCAGTCGCATCGCGGTAAGTGCCGTATGACTCCGGGCTGTAGCGGCGACCCGACGCCCTGTCGGCCTGACCCGCGTTGTAGCCTTCCTGATAGCCTATGCTCTGAGCCCGGCGGCGAACGTCCGTGCGGTCGTAAGAGCCGTCGTTGCTGCGGCGGTTGCGCCTGTACCGGTAATCGCCATCGTCGTCGCGGTAATCGTCGTCATCGTCGTAACGGTCATCGCGGTTGCCGCGAGGGCCGCGCCCGTCAAAGCGCCCGTCGCGCGCGTCGTGCCCGTTCTTGAACTTTTCGGCCTTCTTGTCCTGACCTCGACCGCGACCCCTGCCCTGAGCCTGAGCGACGCTCGGAGCACCTACTACGAAAATGAGGGTCAGTAGAGCCGCCCAGAGAACCGTCCTTTTATTGAGAGTTACGTTCATGACTTCCTCCATAGAATCTTTTTAGCTTAGCGCAGAGCCACTTGGCAAATGCTTTTTCTGAAATTGCGCGTGAGAATACACCTCGGGGGCAGATAGTTGATAACAACCTTCGTGCCACAGGGCTCGCCCGGCTAAGTCGTTGAAAGCAGTAAGAGCGAGACGCTGCACAATCTACGCGCCATACGATAACGTTACGAAGTGAAGACCGTATGGTATGAGATGGAGCCAGTTGCGGGCGAGCGAGAGCCGTTGTTATAGTTGTCTTGCGAAATCATTGCCTGCTTGCATAAATGGACGAAGAGTTTCCCAGTGTTGAAGAACTGCGCGAGCGCCTCGGAGAGGTGCGCGACCGCATAGCTTTGAGCGCAAGCAGGAGCGGGCGCGCGCCGGAAGAGATAACGCTCATCGCCGTCAGCAAAACGCATCCGTCTGAAATTCTCAGGCGAGCAATCGAAGCTGGCGTGACAGACTTAGGCGAAAATCGGGTGCAGGAGGCCGAAGGAAAGATTCTGGAGATTGGCCGGGAACGTGTGCGCTGGCACCTCATAGGGCACCTACAGTCAAACAAAGCTCGCCGCGTCGTACAGCTCTTCGAGCTTGTCCACTCTCTGGACTCGAAGGAGCTTGCGCTGAGGCTCAACCGCATGTGCGGCGAAGATGGCAGGGCGGCCTTGAGCGTGATGATTCAGGTAGACCTCGCGGGTGAAGAGACGAAGACGGGCATCCCCGAGAGCGACCTGCCGGAGCTTGTCGAACAGGTCGTAGCGTGCGAGCATTTACGCTTAAAGGGGCTGATGACGCTTCCCCCCTTCTTTGAAGATTCGGAGCGCGCGCGCCCTTACTTTAATCGTTTGCGCGAGCTGCGCGACCGTTACAGGGCTGCGGGCGCTTTCGGTGACGAGCCCGGCGGGCTTTCTATGGGCATGAGCAATGATTTCGAGGTGGCGGTAGAAGAGGGCGCGACTATGGTACGCGTCGGCACGGCCATCTTCGGACAGAGAGCAAGTAAGAAATTATGATTCCCGCGCGTTTTGTCTGAGAGGGCAAAACGCGTTTCTCGTTAGAGCGGTCTATTAGAATATGGATTCCTTTATTTACGTTCTGGTTCTTCTGCGCAGCATAGTCTGGTACACGGTGGCGTGCAGCATCATAGCCGTCATCGTCCTGATGCTGCTGCGGCTGCTGGTCACATACGCGGACATGAATCCCTTCAGCCGCACCTTCATAAACATACGCAGCATGTCCGACCCCCTCGTTAATCCCGTGCGGCGCAGCCTCGCTCGCGCAGGCGTAGACCCGAAGTATTCTCCGCTCGTAGTCATACTGGTTGCTCTGGTTTTGGGCTACTTCACCGTGCAGCTAACTACAGAAGTCCTTAACACCATCAAAGGCATCACAGTGAGCTTACAAAGCGGCGCGTTAATCTCAGTCGTAGGCTATCTGCTCTACGGCGTGCTGGCCGTCTACACGCTGCTCATCTTCATGCGGATAGTCTTTTCGTGGGGCGCAAGCTCTGTCAACCGTGTCATGCGTTTCCTGATACGCGTGACGGAGCCCGTGCTGGGCCCTGCCCGTCGAATCATTCCGCCGGTCGGCATGTTCGATATTTCGCCCATAGTTGTGCTGCTGCTGCTGCGCCTGTTGCAGGAATTCGTGGCGGGCACGCTGATACGCTGAAGCCTCAATCCGAGAGTTGGCTGAAGAGACGATTCATTGTACGGCACTGGACGGGGCGATTGTCTTCTCCGTGCGAGTAGTCCCGCGCGCAAGCCGTAGCCGAGTCGTAGGCGCTCATGACGGAGCGCTTCGAGTGCGCGTCGCCGCACCGCCCGTGGACGGCGCTGCCAACGAAGAACTCATTCGCACGCTCGCTCAGGCTCTGGACGTTCCGCGCCGCGCCGTAGAGATTACGGCGGGCCACGCGTCGAAGCTCAAGCAGGTTCTCGTACACGGCATAGACTGCTCAAGGCTTAAAACTCTTGCGGGGGCGAAGTAGGCTGCGGTTGCTAGGCTGAAAATGCGCGTGATATATTCCATTCCCGCTTCTATCAAACATCTAGTCTCATAAGGATTTTATAGAAATGTCTGGACACTCCAAGTGGCATACTATTAAACACAAGAAGGGCGCGCTCGACGCCAAGCGCGGCAAGCTCTTCACCAAGCTGATTAAAGAGATAACGGTCGCTGCGCGAACAGGCGGCGGCGACCCTGACGCCAACGCGCGCCTGAGGAAGGCCATCGCGGACGCCAAGGGCGCGAACATGCCCAACGATACGATTGACCGGGCGGTCAAACGAGGAACGGGCGAGCTTGAA
Source organism: Pyrinomonadaceae bacterium (assembly GCA_036389255.1). Classification (GTDB taxonomy): domain Bacteria; phylum Acidobacteriota; class Blastocatellia; order Pyrinomonadales; family Pyrinomonadaceae; genus JACVRN01. Next base: position 90,449 of record DASVQI010000038.1, on the reverse strand, counting down.
GGCGTCAGTTATGACGAGATAACTTATGAAGGCTACGGCCCCGGAGGCGTAGCCGTTATGGTTGATTCCATGACGGACAACCGCAACCGCACGGTCGCGGAAATCAGGCACATCTTCTCAAAAAACGGCGGCAACATGGGGGCCTCCGGCTCCGTCAGCTATCTCTTCGACAAGAAGGGCTACATAGTTGTGGAGAAGGCCGCAAAGTCCGAGGACGAGCTGTTCGAGCTGGTGATTGAAGCCGGAGCGGAAGACCTGCGCGACGACGAAGACAATTTCGAGATTATCACCGCGCCGGAAAACTTCGACGCCGTGCTATCTGCGGTCAAGGGCGCGGGCATAGAGCCGCAGGTTGCAGAAGTCGAGATGGTTCCGAAGAACTACATCAAGCTAGAAGGCCAGGACGCCAAGCAGATGCTCAAGCTCATGGACTCACTGGAAGACCACGACGACGTGCAGAAAGTCTCCGCCAACTTCGACATCAGCGAAGCCGACATGGAGTAAGTAAAAACGTACGGGAATAGAGAGGATGAGCGGGATGAAATAGGAAGTGTGTCTTCTTCTTTATCCTGCCTGTCCCTGCTTGAATCTTCTTCCGCATCACTTCCTCGCTTATGAATGAAGAGAAATTCAGTGCGCTCGTTGACCGGCTGGAAGATTACGCGCGCGAGCACCCGACGCAGTATAAGATTCGCGTGGGCTTGCTCGCGGCTGCCGGTTACGCGTACATCTTTGCCGTCGTCGTCATCCTGCTCCTGCTCGTAGTGACCGTGCTGGTCTATGTCAGGTTCAACGGGCTCGTCATCAAACTCCTCTGGATACCTCTGGTGCTGGTAGGCGTAGCGGTCAGGTCGCTCTGGGTCAAGTTCCCTGAGCCGGACGGGCTACAGCTTAAACATGAAGATGCGCCCGCGTTGTTTGATTTAGTCAAGGAAGTTGAGACGGCCATTCAGGCCCCGCCCGTGCATCTGATTTTGCTGACGGACGAATTCAACGCGGGCGTGGTGCAGATTCCGCGCCTCGGATTCTTTGGCTGGTATAAGAACTATTTGCTCGTGGGGCTTCCGCTCATGCAGGCGCTCTCTGCCGAAGAGTTCCGCGCCGTGCTGGCGCACGAGATGGGCCACCTTTCGGGCGCGCACAGCCGCTTTACGGGCTGGATTTATAGAGTGCGCGAGACTTGGATTCAGATTGTGACGCGGCTTCAGGCGGAGGGGCGGCACGGCTCATTCATCTTCGAGCGTTTCCTGAACTGGTACGCGCCCTTCTTCAACGCCTACTCTTTCGTGCTGGCGCGCAGGCAGGAGTATGAGGCGGACGCACGCTCGGTTGAGCTTGCGGGCAGAGAGCATGCCGCCTCCGCCCTTATCAATCTGGAGCTGAAGGGACGCTTCCTGTCGGAAGATTTCTGGCCCAACTTCTACAAGACGGCCGACTCTCAGAGCGAGCCCCCGGCGGACGTGTTCACGCGTTTCGTTTCCGCCATGAAGCAGGAGCTTCCGCGCGACGTTGCGCGCAAGTGGTTCTTGCAGGGGCTGGCGATACAGACCGGCTACGAGGACACGCACCCTTCGCTCGCAGACCGCTTGAAGGCCATGGGTTATCAGGTAACGTCCGCGAACGACGCTGAGTCGCGTGAGCTTTTATCCTCGACCGGGGCCGGGAGAAATGCTGCTCAGTTTTACCTTGGCCCTGTGACTGAGAGCTTTACTTCCAGCCGCAATCGCTGGTGGTACGAGCAGGTCATGCAGGTCTGGCGAGAGCGCTTCCGGCACGTGCAGGAAACACAGAAGACCCTCGGCAAACTGCAAGAGAAAGAGCGGGCGGGGCATCTCACGACGGAAGAGCAATGGGAGCTGCTGCGCTGTCTGGCCGACACTCAGGGGGCCGAAGCCACGCTGCCTCGCCTGCGCGGGCTGCTGGACGCCGACCCGAATCATGTGCGCGCCAATTTCGCGCTCGGTCAAATCCTGCTGGATAAGGACGACGAGACGGGCGTCGAGTATATCGAAAGAGCCATGACACTGGATAAAGAGACGATTCTTCCCGGCTGCGAATCCATCTACCTGTTTCTTAAAGGGCGCGGCAGGGATGACGAAGCCGAGCAGTATCGCCTGCGCCTAGTAGAGCATTTCAAGACCATCCGTGCGGCTGAGATGAATTAAAAGACCGTCTTCTTCAAGTTGGCACAGTGCAAATATTCCCCGCCGGATTTGCATCATGCCCGTGTGAGAAAGCCTCACAAACCTCTTAGACCAATATTTGCGCGACCTCTCTCGCTGGCACACTTGTTGTTGAGCGTGGCTGTAGGATTACTCGTAGGGGAGTCTTATGAAGATAATAATTCCCGGCGGTACAGGTCAGGTCGGAACGGTTCTGGCGCGTGCCTTCCACAAGGACGGGCACGAGGTAGTGGTGCTCAGTCGCAGCCCCGGCAAAGCTCCATGGCGAAGCGAGTCTTGGGACGCGAAGGCTTTGGGCAGTTGGGCGGCTGAGTTCGAAGGCGCGGACGCCGTCATCAATCTGGCCGGGCGCAGCGTCAACTGTCGCTACACGCCAACGAACCGGCGGCTCATCAAAGAGTCTCGCGTAGACTCCGCCCGGATAGTCGCTGAGGCTATCGAACGAGCAACGAAGCCGCCGCGCGTCTGGCTACAGATGAGCACCGCCACCATCTACGCGCACCGCTACGACGCGCCGAACGATGAGGCGAATGGAATCATCGGCGGCGATGAGCCGCGCGCGCCGGACACGTGGCGTTTCAGCATAGATGTGGCTACTTCATGGGAGCGTGTGGTTGATGAAGCCGCTCTGCCTAAGACTCGAAAGGTCAAGATGCGCTCGGCCATCGTGATGAACCCGGATAGCGGCAGCCCCTTTGACCTGTTGTTGAAGCTGGTTCGATACGGGCTCGGCGGTCGGGCAGGCGACGGGCGGCAATATGTATCGTGGATTCACTACGAAGATTTAGTGCGCGCCGTCTACTGGCTGATAGAGCATGACGAGCTTGAGGGGGCCGTTAATCTGGCGTCGCCTAATCCTCTGCCTAACGCTGAATTCATGCGTACACTGCGAGAGGCATGGGGGATTGGATTCGGTCTACCGGCGAACAGGTTGATGCTGGAGGCCGGGGCGCTATTTATGAGGACTGAGACGGAACTGATACTTAAGAGCCGAAGGGTAATCCCCGGACTGCTGCCGGAGAGCGGGTTCGACTTTCGCTTCCCGACTTGGCGCGAGGCCGCCGAGGATTTGTGCCGCAGGTGGCGAGAGATGCACAACGGCTCCCGTCCTAGCGCGCGCGCCTGACTGAATTGACCTCATTTGATTGTCTTCTCGTCAATGCTCAGCATGCTGGCCAGAGCCTCTCTTGCGACTCTCTCCGGGTCTGTGACTGACCACTCGCGTTGAGTAACTTTCAAAGGTGCTTCAAGACCATAGGACTCTTCGCTGAAATGCAGATTACGCATCCAAGTTTCGGTCAACTCGAAGAGGCTTATCGTCGTGTATGGCTCGGGCAATGTGCTATTCTGGGCCCGCGCGGCTGACAGAGAAGCCATCACTAATAGGAGCATCAGAGTTGAGCGGACAGCTTTGAGCATGAGGCGCTTCTCCGTCTTAACAATGCGGACTCTCTATTTTAGACTCGAACCTGGGAGAGTTGTTCCATTATAGAGCGGAAGATTTTTTACGGCGACCCGAAGGAGTTAACCCATGAAAAAGTATTGCCTGTTGCTGGTCGCAGCCTGCCTGTTACTGAGCAGCCAAATTGTTGGCCGCGCGCAGAGAGAAGAGCCGATGGCACGGCAGGTGGATTCTTATGGGGAGATAACATCCGAGGACGTGATGGCGCGGCTGGACAATTTTTCAATCGAGTTGAGGAAGATGCCGCATGCGACGGGCTATCTAATCTGTTACGGGCCTGAAGGCGAAGGCTCGGGCACGGGAAAGTACGTGCTTAAAGTGCAGACAGATTATCTGCTCAACACGCGCGGCCTTGAGCCGGAAAGCATTCGGCAGGTTTACGGCGGACGCTACTACAAGCCTGACGAAGTTGAGACTGAGCTTTGGATTGCTCCGCCGGGAGCCGATGCGCCGGAGCTTAGAGGCTACGAGAGCAGCCTTGAAACTATCAGGGGAAAATTCAAAGAGTATAATAGCTGGGACAGGTATCCTGACGGCGACGGGCCTGCGTTTGGCAACATCGCTCTGGCAGGGCTCGCGGATGTATTAAAGCAACAGCCCAAGTCGCTCGCTTACATTGTCTCTTTTAATGTGCAAGGCGCTGCGCCGGGCACGTGGCGTAGAGTAGCAAAACGTGACGCGAGCGCCCTGCAAGCCTACGGAATCGCCTTCGACCGAATCAAAATCATTTATGGAGGCGAAGTCAAAACGGATGTGGACGGCGTTGCACTGGCGATAATCAACCTCTGGGTGCTGCCACCGGACGCGCCGCCGCCGGTTAAAGAAGGGAAATCCGAACAAACGCCGAAGGAGGCTGTGCATTTAGGTATATACAATGACTATATATTGAAATATGGGGAAGAGGAGCGGCATGTATTCGAAGGATTACTGGACGTACTGCGAGCCGATGCGCGACTGAACGTTTATCTCATAGTGCGGCCTCGCAACGAGCCCTTAGGGATAATGATGCCAGACGACCAGCCCAATATAGACCCGGCTAAGCTGGTGGAGAAGTGGAAATCCGAGATGGTTGAGAAATACGGGATTAATGGTAATCGTATTATCGTCATGCCGGTTGATTCGGCCCGGGTCAACGAGGGAACGATTGAAGCGTGGGCCGTGCCTGCGGGAGCGGCTCTGCCCAATCCATACGACTCTGATTACGAGTCGTTAGATGAAAACTGACAGAAGCCCTGAGCGGGACTCTGCGCTCTCTACTTATATAATTTGTGATAAAGTGGCCGGGTACATTTATTCCTGATTAGCGGTATTTGAAAGCGATGCGTGTGCTGGGAATTGACCCCGGAAGCGAGACGACAGGCTGGGGCGTCGTGGAGACTGAGGGGCGAAAACTGAATCTGGTGGAGTTCGGAGTGGTGCGTGCCAGCCCGCGCGAAAGCTTTCCCGCCCGGCTACTGAAGATTTCGGATGGAATCGAAGAGATAATCGCGCGCCTTCGTCCCGACGCCTGCTCTGTCGAAGAAGCCTTCTATGCAGCCAACGTGAAGACGGCCCTGAAGCTGGGACAGGTCAGGGGCGTGGTGCTGGTGGCGGCAGAGCGAGCGCGAGTTGAGGTTAATGAATACAGCCCGCGTCTGGTCAAGCAGACGGTCGTGGGCTACGGCAACGCTGAGAAGCATCAGGTTCAGGAGATGGTGCGCGTGCTTCTGTCTCTTTCAAGCGTGCCGGAGCCGCACGATGCTGCTGACGCGCTGGCCAACGCCATCTGCCACGTTCATCATGCTGGCTCACGCGACCGCATCCTAGCCGCCGAAGCACGCGTGAAGTCAGTCCTTAACAGGTCAACGGCGACTCGTCGCCGCGCTCCACGCTAGATTCGGCACCTCATCAGCGCCGCTCCGTGGTCGCCTCTAATTCACCTCATCGAAAAGGAGGCACGAAGTCATGTTCTCACTCTCTTTGAAGAGAGCCGTCTTTGCTCTGGGCTTACTCGTTCTTTCATCATCTTCCCTGTCGCTTGCTCAAGCTGTTCGCCGCGCGCCTGCGGGAGGGGCGCGGGCCGTGGTGATTGACGAAAGGCTGGCTGCGCTCAGGGATGAGCCGAGCCTGTCTGCCAGACTTTTGCAGCGCATGAGTCGCGGGCGAATAGTCTCGATTCTGGGACAGAAGCGCTCGCCGGAGGGCGTCACGTTTTATCGCGTGGCCGTTACGCGCCGCACGCGGGGATGGCTGCAAAGCGATGCGGTTGTGCAGCCCGGACGCTCAGGCGATGACGAAAGGCTGCTGCGCCTCATACGCAGCTCCGAGGATTTCGACCGCATAGCTCGCGCCCGTCTCTTCCTAGACATCTTTTCAAGGTCGCCCCTGCGCCCGGCTGTGCTTGTGCTATACGCCGCAGAGGCGGAGGCTGCGGCTGTGAAGCTGTCGCGCGATGCTGCCAGAAGGCTTGAAGAGAGAGAGATTGCCGCGAGCGGCGCGCCCCTCTTCAGCTACTTCATGAACTTCAACGGCCTAGACAGGTACAGAAGACAGGACATCGTCTTCACCTTCGATTCGGCTAAGAAGCAGTATCGCTACGACGGCGCTGCATGGCGCGAACTGCTGCGCAGATACCCGCAGAGCCCCGAAGCGGCAGAGGCGCGCAAGCGGCTGGATGCGTTGGCGACGCTGCCCGCCCGTTAGCGATTTAATAGATTGTTACAAAGCGAGGCTTAGCCCGGCGCGGAGTTTCGCGGAAGTTTACTTTATTCGTGGCGGCTTTGTCCGTTTGAAAAATGTGTGTTGCAATTCCGGGCGTGCGAAGGTAGATTGTCGGCGTTCAAGCAGAAACAGGGTAGAGGTTCTCCCCCTCTTAGAATTCAAGCGGGTGCGCCACTGCCATTAATATTAATGCGCTGGAGGAAAAGTAAAAGTGCCGACCGGAACATGCCCCGAATGCGATGCCGATGTCCACGTCGATACGGACGCTGACAAGGGCGACATTCTCTCGTGCGAAGAGTGCGGGACAGACCTCGAACTTGTAGGACTTGACCCCGTGGAGTTAGACATTGTCGAAGACGAGGACTTGGACGACGACCTCGACGAGGACGAAGAGTTCTAAAGCAGTAAGCAGTTTTCAGTAATCAGTTTTCAGCAAAGAAAAGGCAGGTCTGCTTTTAACTGAAGACTGATTACTGAAAACTGCTCTTATCACTTATCACTGTATTTATAGGTGGGGCGGCTCTGGCGAATTATGAGGCCGGGCGGCCCCTCTATGCGAATGTCGTGCTGGCGGCCGTCGCGCCGCTTCTCTTCGCTCGGATAAAAGGCCAGCACATAGCTTGAGGTTACTTCTTCGGCAAGGGCGCGAAAGAGCGGCTGGAAATCCCTGTCGGTCGCGTAGACGCTCAGGCCGCCCGTCTTCTCCGTCAGCCCGCTCACATCCAAAGGCGTAGGCAGAGGCTGCCGCTCGCTTGAGGCAATCATTCTGGAAAAAGAGGGAAGCGTGACGGTATAGACGCTCACGTCCGCCGCGTTGGCGCGCTCAATGACTGTTCCGGGGCTTACCGTGTCGCCAACCGGAAAGCCGTCCGTGATGACAATGACCGCGCGCTTCAAGAGCCTGCGCTCGCGCGTGCGCGGGGCGCTTCTCACTAGCAGCCTGACGGCGTCGTCAACGGCGTCAAAGGTGTGAGTTGAAAGCCCGCTCGGCTCTCGCTCAAGCCTGTCGAATGCGCGCTCAAGCTTCTTGGGGTCTGAGGTGAAAGACTGAATCGTCTTGACCTTCATGCCGAAGGCCATGATGGCGAAGGTGGACGAGGTGGTTTCGGTAAGCTTTGCTGAGAACATCTGCATGGCGACCCTCAGCCGCCCAATCTCTTCTGCGGACATGCTGCCGGAGACGTCCAGTGCGAAGACGACCGCAATCGGGCGCTTCTGTCCGAATCGCTGCTCGACGTTGAAGAAGGCTATGGGACGCTCGACGCCGTCCTCGTAGAGCTTGAAATCCCTCGCGCTCAAGCCGCGCACAGGCTTTCCCCCGGCGTCCGTAACGCTCGTGTCTACCATCACTAGGTCTGTGTCTATGCGAAGAATCTCGTCCGGCTCGCCCTGCTGCTCCTCCTGTGTCCCTCCCGGCTGCTGCGCGGAAAGAGACGGCGTAAGGTTTAGAGCTAAAAGCATCGCGCAGCAAAGCCGTGCGAGCGTCCGCCCTTTCGGAGCAGTGCTTTGGAGGAATTTAACTAGACGCGACATAATGCAAAGAGGATTATACAAGGGTTCGGCTGAGAGTTTCCAGACGCGCTTTCGGAAAAAGCAACACGGAGATGAGAGCGCGCATCAACTTCCTCTGCCGCCTCCGGCGCAAGGCCATAAGGCCGGGGGCAGCGCGGGCGTGCTATAATCGCCCGCATCGGCGCGCTCCCTTAAATCTCTTCCCCCGCCGGTGGGAAGAAGCATCTCTGGAGAAGTTATGAGCAGATTCAAGACTATATTCGTGGCCCTCTCACTCCTACTGCTGCTGGTGATGACGGTCGCGGCGCAGGATAAGAGTACGGGCAGCATAAAGGGGCGCGTGCGCGTGGAGTCGGGCAAGCCTTCGGATGTCGCCGTCATAGTGCGACAGGGCGAGCGCGAGATAACGCAGGGCATGAGCAACTCCAAGGGGGAGTTCAGCATAGACGGGCTTCAACCGGGCGTCTACAGCGTCACCTTCAGAAAGCCCGGCCTGAGCGTCGGCACAGTCAACAACGTGGAGGTGCGCGCAGGCAAAGTGAGAACGCTCGGTGACCGTCTCATCTTGACGGTTGACGAAGGCTCCATAGCCTTTCTGCGCGGCAGCGTCTTTGACCCGTCGGGCCGCAGCGTGTCCGGCGCTCGCGTGGAGATTGCCCGCTTAGAGCCGGACGGGAGCCTGAAAAAGCTTGCCGACCGCGTCACGACAGAGACTGGGCAATTCGCGTTCCGTCTTCCGCCCGAGAAGGCACGCTACCGCGTGACGGCTAAGGCCGGAGGCGCGCAGGATGCCTCGCAGGAGATAACCATAGACGATGCGGTCGTCTATAGGATTGCGCTGACGCTTGAGCCCGCGCGCAAATAAAAAGGGTCATCAGAGGGGCTGAATTATCGTATGAAGGATGCAGCACCCCACACGGATGAGACGCACGAGCAGTTTCTGACGGCAAGGCAGCTAGCGGCCATCCTTCAGGTGAGCGAGGCGACCGTCAGGCGGCTGGCTAGAAAGGGTCGCATCCCCTCGATTCGGCTCACGCCTCGCATCATGCGCTTTCATCTACAGTCCGTGCGCGAAGCCCTTGACGGCGGCCGCACTCGCACCAGACGCCCCGACCCGGAAGCGGAAATCGAAACCGCTCAGCTTTCATTCTCCGACCTCTTCTAAACAGCAACTCAGGAGCCGGAATAAGAAAGCGTTGCCTTCTTATTCCGGCTCCTGAGTTGCTGTGTGCCGAGTTCTGTTTATTTAACCTCTGCGGCGTCCGGCGGCTGAGCGCAGCAGAGCCGTGATGTCTACCCACCGCCCGTCGCGCTTTATGTAAACGCGGGCCGCCCTGCTGCTCAAGCCCGCTCCGGGCGAAGCGCTGGACACGCGCCATTGCCCGTCCTCTCGCACCAATGTCTGCTGCGCCACAATCTTTCCTTCGCCTTCTGACGGCTTCAAAACGCGACCGTAGATGACCGTGTCCACGACAGCCGTATTGCCGCGCACGCGCACAACGCCTATCTCCATTCGCTCAAGACGGTAGTTGTCGTCTGCGCTACGCATGCTGCTCGTGAATCGCTGGCGCGTGAACCGCTTTTTCGTGGAGTTCGAGAGCGAGTCGTACAGCTCGTCGTACTGGCGCGACTGCATCTGGTTGAAGATGCGCTGCACAGCCGAGCGGACTTCCGCTTTATCGTCGGCTGAAGCGGCAAGGAGCGCCTGCGGCCACGCCGCAATCATCAAGCCCAGAGCTGCAAGCCATGTCAATCGTCTATTGATTCTCATCTTCTTCTTCGAAAACCTCATCCTCTTTAATCTCTTCTACGATAGATTTCTTCAACTGGTTTCTCATGTTGAGAAACCAGCAGACAATACCCAGAGTGGCGGAGACAAAAGCCGCTTCCACATTCCACCAGAACAGGAGCGCCGCCATCGCCACTATCATCAAAACCCCGGCTGCAATCATCCACCAGCGCTCGGCGCGCATAACTTCCGTACTCATTAAAAAGTAGAAAACCCCTTTGCTCTTACTTCACCGTCACAGGAATGGATACCTGAAGATTTTTGGGAGGATAGCAGACCTGGTCGTCGCATGCCTGAAAACGCAGCCGGGCGGGAATAGAGCGCTCGCCCTTTGCCGCCCCGGCCTGAGCGCTCAGCTCAAAGCTGATGGTAGCTTCCTTTTCATAGACGGCCAGCGCCTGCTCCGAAAATGAGAACTTCCTTGTCAGCGAGGGCGGATACTTGGGCTGCCCGGCGGTGATTCCGTCCGGCTGCTCCATAGTCAACTGCGTGGCAATCTGATATTGCGAAGCAGGATTGGCGTTGATGTGATAGCCCTCTTTGATTTTCAGCTTCACTTCTGCCCGCGCAGTCTTTCCGGCTTCGACTTCCACCTTCGACGCATTTACCAGCAGCACGTCTTCGGGCAAAGACGAGGCCGACGCATTCCCGTTCGCGGAGGACGCCTGCGAGCCTGTATTTGCGGCAGGAGCCTGCGCCGTGTTACCGCTTTTCTCCGTGCCCGCGCCCGAACAGGCCGCCAGCAGAGACGAAAGAAGAAGGAAGAGAACTGTTAAGAGATTTCTATTCATATTCGGTTTAAGGATTGCTCCGGTTTATGTGGCGGTCGCGGGCGGCGGCGGCGCTGCCGCTATGGGCGTCCGCCTTCGCGCCCGCCTGACAAGATAACGCACTAGCAGGTAAATCGGCAGAACGATGAAGATTAGAATCGGCACCAGCCCTATGAAGAGCCGTATCAGGCCGAGCGTAATCAGGGCCGCCACGTCTAGGCCGTCCGCGAAGGCGCGCTTGACGCTGTAGAAAAATCCCGTGGAGCTGACTACCTGCGAAGGCGGCATGATGGTGATGGTGATGGTAGAAAGGCTCGTCTGATTTTCAAGAAAGCGACGACGCCCCTCCAATCGCTCTATCTCCGCGCGCACGTCCGATAGCTGACTCTGAACTTCCAGCGCGTCCGTGACCGTCCGGGCCTGCTTCATTATCTCCATGAACTGCGCCTCCAGAGCCTGCTTGGCTCTGATGCGCGCTTCAAGGTCTATGTACTCTTCCGTCACGTCCTGCGTTGTAATCTTGTCCTGCTGGACGCGGCTGCCCGCGCCGCGAATCTCCGCTAAGACGGCGTCGAATCTCGCGGCTGGCACGCGAATCGTGACCGTCACCGTCATCTCAGGCTTCAACTGTCCTTCGGCGTTCGCCTGTCTAGATTCGGAGTTGACGACGAAGCCGCCGTGCGTCTCGGCTATGGAAGAGATGCGGCGCTGGCTCTCGCCGGGGTTGCCGGATTCGAGAGTCATCTGAGCGTTGCGTATCAGCTTTCGCTCCGTGACGGTGACGGACGCCTCCGAGTTCTGCGCGCTCGTCAACGAAGCAGGCTTCATCTGCCCGTCCTGAACAGTAGATGGAGTACTGGCCGTATTACCCGTTGAACTCTCCTGCGGGACGGGCGCGGTGGCAGTTCTTGGAGCAGTCCCCGCGCTCTCGGATTCATCAATACTTCTTCTTGCAGCGCAACCTGCCAGACCCGCGAGCACAACCGCCAGTAAGAAGATAGCTAAGCGTCGCATGAGTTGACTCCTTTGATTAGAAAAGTCGCACACATGCCCTTGAACGATTAAGCTCTCCTGTTTTTGCACCCGGCCCCTTCTTTTCACTCTTCTTCCCTGTTCTTTGAATCGGGTTTCCTGATGCCGAATTTTTCCAGCCGGTACTGAAGCGTGCGGAAGGTCAGGCCCAGCAGCTTCGCGGACTTGGTGATGTTGTAATCCGTCTGTTCCATGGCCTGAATGATAAGGTCGCGCTCCACGTCTTCGAACGAGATGCCTTCGGGCGGGAGACGGAAAGCACCCGCCTGTGCGGGCCGCGTCTCCTGCCTTATCTCAAGAGGCAGGTCTTCGACATCTATCATAGGCCCTTCGCACAAAAGGAGCGCGCGCTCGACTGCGGACTCAAGCTGGCGCACGTTGCCGGGCCAACTATATTCCTGCATGAGCCTGCGGGTGTCTGGCGTCAGGCCGTTGCAGAGCCGCGCGGTGTTGCGCGTGTACTTGTTCAAAAAGTGGTTGATGAGCACGGGTATGTCGTCGCGCCTTTCACGAAGCGGCGGCACGTCAATCGAAAGAACGTTGATGCGATAGTAAAGGTCTTCGCGGAACCTTTTATCCGCGACCATAGCCCGCAAGTCCCGGTTGGTGGCCGCGATGACTCGCACGTCCACAGACATTTCGCGCACGCCGCCGACGCGTCTTATCTTTCGCTCCTGTAGCGCGCGCAGCAGCTTCGCCTGCATGCCTACGTCCAACTCGCCTATCTCGTCCAGAAAGAGCGTGCCACGGTCAGCGACTTCAAAGAGCCCTTTCTTCTCGGCGTGCGCGCCCGTAAACGAGCCCTTCTCGTGGCCGAACAGCTCCGATTCCAGAAGGTTCTCGTTGATGGCGGCGCAGTTGACGGCCTGAAACATCTCCGCGGCTCGCGGGCTTTGAGTGTGAATGGCGCGGGCAATCAGTTCTTTGCCCGTGCCCGATTCGCCGCGAATCAGCACGGTGGAGCTGGAGCGAGCCACCTTGACTATCATCTTCTTGACCGCTTCCATCTCCGCCGAATCCGAGATGATTTCAAGGTCAAGCTCGTCCAGCTTGGAAAGCGCGCGTCGTATGGTTTGAAGCAACTGGTCGCGGTCGTAGGGCTTCTGTAAGTAATCGTATGCGCCGCGCCTGAGCGCTTCTTTGGCCGACTCTATAGAGCCGTGCGCCGTCAGCAGTATGACAAGGATGGAAGAGTCCTGAGCGAGCAGGTGTTGGAGCAACTCTATGCCGTCCATGCCCGTCATCTTCAAGTCCGTCAGGACAAGGTCGTAGCGCTTTTCTTTAGCGAACTTCAAGGCCGCTTCACCTGACGCAGCCGTTGTCACATCGTAGCCCTCGCTGGAGAGAATCATCTCCAGAATCTCGCGCTGCGATTTCTCGTCGTCAACCACCAGTATGCTTTTGCGTCCCATTTCAACTCCGACTTTTGAATTAGAGTCCCTTTCCGAAAGCCTAGATAATAACTGTTAATCAATCTCTATGCACATCATCAGGCATCCTGTCCGGCGGGCAGAGTAATTGTAAAGGTCGTGCCCGCGCCCGCTTCGGAATGAACGCTGATTGTGCCGCCGTGGTCGTCAACGCCCTTTTTGACGATGGCGAGCCCCAGCCCCGTGCCAGTCTCTTTGGTAGAGAAGTAGGGCTCGAAAATCTGCGAGATGTTTTCGGGCGGGATGCCGCGCCCGGTGTCCGTGATGTCTATGCGCGCTTCGCGCTGGCCGTTGTTGCCGCCGCCAGCAAGGTGAATCGTCAGGCGTCCGCCTTCGCCGTCAATGGCCTGAAGGCCGTTGATGATGAGGTTGGTCAGCACCGAGCGCATAGTCTCTTCGTCGCCCATAATCAGGGGCACGTCGCCTTCCGTCTCTATGCGCGTCTCTATGCCGCTTTCGGCGGCCTGCACCTCTACCATTCGGAGCGCATCTTCAGCCATCGGCTTGAGGTCTAGCGGGCGAAGCTCAAGACGGGCCGGGCGAGAGTATTTGAGAAACTCTGTGATGCGCGTGTTGATGCGCGCGACCTCCTTCTTGAGCTGCACGGCTAGGCGCTCAAAGGTTTCACGCTTCTTCTCGTCTTCGGGCGCAAACGCAGTGCGCAGGTGGTCTAGCGTCAGGTTTATGTAGTTGAGCGGATTCCTTATCTCGTGCGCGATTGCCGAAGCAAGACGGCCCACGACCGCCGAGCGCTCCACCTGATTGAGACGCGATTCAAGCTCGCGCGTGCGGCCCACGCCCGCAATCATCTCGTTAAAGCGAGCGGCGAGCGCTCCCATCTCGTCGCGCCTGTCGCTCGGAACGCGAAAATCAAGCTCGCCTGCCGCCACCCTTCGCGCGGCCTCAGACAAATCCTTTATCGGCCGGGTGAATCTCCAGACCAGCAGCGTAGTCAAAAAGGTCATCAGCAAAAGCACGGCCAGCGTGTACAGCAGCGTGCTCGTCTCCTCGCGGTTGACCTGTACGCTCGGCGCATTGGCCGACCCCAGCGCCACTATGATGTAGTTGCGGCCCCTCTTGTCCGTCTCCACGGAAAGAACAAAGGCTCTGGGCTCACCGGAGCCTTGCGGGCCGGGGGCATGTGTGGATTGCGGCAACTGTGCCGTGTCGCCCTCCAATTCAACGGGGGTTATCAGAGGCGGCAGTTCAACTTCGTGTAGATAGAAGTATTCGAGCGAGCCGTCGGGTTTTTGAATGGGGTTGTAATCCTTCAGGCTATCCAGCACACGCCCATCGCTGGCTACGACCAGAATGTTTGTGACGCGTCCCGCCTTCTCGTCCAGAAGCGGCTGCTTTTCCTTCGCATGCTCATAAAGATTATAGAGCCACTCGCCGCGCGAGATGCTCTTGATGCCGAGCGCCGTCGCAGCCGAGAGCGCCTGTTCCTGCTCGGCAATCACGCGTGCGCTCTCCTGACGGGCGCGTTCATTCAAGGCGGCCTGCTTACGCTCGGCGCGGCGGTTCAGATAGTACTGAAGCCCGAGCGTCGCTATCAGCAGCGCGGCCAGCACCAGCAGCAGCCGTATGCGAAAACTGTAGAAGAGATTGAGCACGCTCATAAGTGTAAGCCCTCAAAGCCGACGGCTAACGGGAAGAGAGATTTGCCGATTTTGGAAATCTGATTCCGGGGCTCAGTAAAATTTTAATACACCTGCGGGTCAGCTTGACCGTTTGTTACTTAAACCTTTCTGCCGACAGATATTTTTATTGCCGCCCATGGACTCAAATGTTATAGTCATGGCGGTCTCGACGCAAACTCCCCAGAGGCCGCACGCACGAGGGAACTCTCCCACTTCACCGAAACGCAGAAACTGGATTCAAAGAGAGCATAACGAGTCGCAAGACTATTTTGATGCAGACTTTCAACAGTTGGACACCCTTGAATCTTCAGAGCCGCTCGACGGGCGGCCCAACTCGCTTTGGGATTCTTTCGCGTGCAGCCATCTTTCGCAGTTCGTGCGGGAAGCGAACTGCAAACACATAAACCCTGAAAATTTTTATAGAAGAGAGGCCCCTGCAATATGACCTTGATTAATCGTACCCCTACGCGTTTAGCGTTTACTCTCCTCCTTCTTTCGCTCTTATTCTCCACTTCAGCACCGGCCCAAAGGAGGCGCGCCGCCTCCGCCAGCAAGAAAGAGACATCAAAGAAAGCCACGGCCCGAAACGAGAGCGCGAAGAATTCGCGCGCAGACCGTGGACGCGAGAAGTCCGCCAGAGACGCCCGCGATGATAAGAGGCGCGGTAAAGCTTCTTCGGCTCGTGAAGAGCGCGCGGCCAGACGCGACGACAAGAAGGGCCGCGCTCAGTCCAGACTGGAAGCCAGACGCGAGGCCGAGCGACGCCGACGCGAAGCCATAGAAGCGGCACGCCGCGCAGAGCTTGCGCGACAGGCCGCCATTGCGCGCCAGCGCGCAGCCGACCAGGCGCTGCGCGATGAAGCCATGGCGAATATTGCTCGTGACTCTACCGTGGGCGAAGACATGGAAGTGCGCCGCGTGGCCCTTGCCGCGCTTGGCTCTCACGCCGGAACGGTCGTAGTCATGGATCCGAAGACCGGACAGGTCTACACGGTCGTCAATCAGGAGTGGGCGCTCAGGCGCGGCTTCAAGCCCTGCTCGACCGTCAAGCTGGTCACAGGGCTGGCGGGCCTGACCGAGAAGGTGATTGACCCGTCCTCTACCGTCAACATCTCTTCCAACTCTATTGACCTGACAGACTCTCTGGCCTACTCGAACAACGGGTACTTTCAGAACGTGGGCGGCCGCGTAGGCTTCGAGCGCATGATTCAGTACGCGCGGGAGCTTGGTCTGGGCCAGCGCACGGGGATTAACTTCCCCTCGGAGTACGAGGGACGCGTGCCCGTCTACAAGTCCGGCTACGCCGTCAATCACATGTGCTCGCACGGGGATGACTTCGAGGTGACGCCGATTCAGCTTGCGAACATGGTTTCGGCCATAGCCAACGGCGGCAAGCTTATGGTTCCCAGACTGCCGCGCACGCCGCAGGAGACTTTCCAGTTCAAGCCCGAAGTCAAACGCCAGCTAAACATCCCGCAGGACGCTCTGCTTCGCATGCTGCCCGGCATGATTGGCGCTGTCAATTACGGCACGGGCAAGGGCGCGTACACCTCCATGATTCCCGCCGCCGGAAAGACAGGCACCTGTATCGGACAGGGAAGCTGGCTGGGGCTTTTCGGCTCCTTCGCGCCCGTGGGAAATCCCAGACTGGCCGTGGTGGTAATCACGCGCGGCTCAAGCGAGCGCGGCCGCATTGCCGCCGCAATCACAGGAAAGATTTACAAGGGGCTGGAGAGCCGCTTCGGCGTCTTGGGCAATGGTAGAGGCAACGAAAGGATTGCGACCACGCCCACAGACCTGACCCCGCGACCGAAGATTGACCCGAGGGCGGCTGCCGCCTTGAGCGATGAGGAAGAGGGCGATACAAGCACGGAGCCGGGCGGCGTGACCACCGACAGCCTGCCTTCGACCGGCGGCGCGGGCAAGAACCGCAGCGTAGTGATGACGGCTCCGACTCGTCCGACCGAAACCACCACGCGGCCCGCCGCACAGCCTTCTCAAACGCAGCAGAACGGCGGCTCAATCAACGAACGCCCGCGCCGCGTTCTTACAACCAGACCATAAAAGCGGTCGTCGCCGGTTCTAAGTGTGCCGGCGGGTGAGCAGCTTTCCTTAACGCGCCCGGCTCTCTTCCGAACAAAGTCTCAGGGAGAGCCGGGCGCGAACTCTTTCCCGTTGGAAAAGCAGTCTCATTCTCCTTATTCGATAAGTTGGGAGGCTTGACAGAGGGGCGAATATTGCAGGATTATTGCGCATCCTGAATTTTTGGTTTGCTTCGGTCATCAAATCGGTTTTTCGTGGCATAATCCCAGGGTGCCACCCACTACCCCTGACGGGCTCGCAAAGGCTGAAGCGGCAACCGGCTGCACAGCCTGAGCATCTGATTGAGTGGCGTGATGCTGAAGTGAATAAGGCCCGCACGTTTTGTGTAACCCCCGTTGGAAAATTTAAGAGAGAGAGAAGATACGGCTTGGAGGATATGCGCCCGATGAAAAAGTTAGCAAGAATCATTGCCTTCAGCGCGCTTGTCGCTACCCTTTGGTTGCCCGCGCTGGCGAGCAATACGCTATCGCTTAACGAGACTTCGGCTGTGGCCCCTCAGGACGAGGAAGCCAAGGCCGCGCTCTATAATGAATTCCTGAAAAATTACAAGACAGACCCTAAGGCCGCCTACGCAACCGCCAAAGAGTACTTGCAGAAGTTTCCTGCCGAGAGCGACCAGACGGCTTACCTGAAGAAGTGGATTGCCGCTTACGAGGTCAAGGAGAAACAGGGGCGCAAGGACGCCGTTGTAGAGCTGCTGCGCCAGCAGAAGTACGCTGAGGCTTTCGGCGCGGCCAAGGTGCTCTTAGCCGAAGAGCCCGCAGACATTGCTATGCTCAATAACGCGGTCTTCGCGGCGCTCTATGCCAGAAACGACGCCTTCACGGGCGAGGCCATGAACTACGCCCGCAAGTCCGTTCAGCTTATACAGAGCAGTCAGACCTTCGATAAAAGGGACGAAACGCTCGGCTGGCTGAACTCCGCGCTCGGCTTCTTCTCGCTGAAGACGAATCCGTCCGAGGCCATCACCTTTTACATCAAGGCCGCAGGCTTTGAAGGCGCTACCAAGAAAGACCCGCAGACTTACGTCTTCCTTGCAGACGCTTATCGCAACGCCGAGTACACCAAGGTAGCAGGCGATTTCAAGACGCGCTGCTCGACAGGCGAACAGCAGGCCACGCCCGAATGTAAAGCTCTTTCGGACAGGCTCAACGCGGTGGTTGACCGCATGATAGACGCCTACGCGCGCGCGATTGCGCTCGCCACCGACCCGAAGTACGCGACGCTGAAAGCCGACGTGATGAAAGACCTGACGGCCTTCTACAAGTTCCGTCATGAGAATACTGACGCTGGCCTCAACGAGCTAATCGCCGGCATTCTCTCGAAGCCTCTGCCGACCGGCGCAATCGAAGCGGGCGGCACGGCCAGCACGACCGCGCCCTCCACGACGCAGTCGAATACCGGCACGACGAACACCGCCGGAGGAACAGCCACTAGAACCAATGGCGGCGCGACAACCGCTCCGGCTTCCACCACCAATAACGCGGGCAAAACTCCAAGACGGCGCTAAGAGCGCTTTTCTCTCTCCGGTCAGGGAGCAGCCTGAGCTGTAAAGAGGGCCGCGCCACCGCGAAGCTTGAAGGAATCTTTCAAAGCTTCGGGTGGCGCGGCCTTCTCGTGCTACAATCCGATGCGTTGTGAAGAAACGCAAAGCCGCCGAGCCCGATCTTCAAGAGCTGGAGGAAATCCTCGCTTACAAGTTTGATGATCGCTCCCTGCTTGAGCGGGCCATCACGCATCGCTCTTGGGCGCACGAGCAGGTCGCGCCCGGCTCCGAAGAGGAAGCTCGCCGCCTTCACAACGAGGCGCTGGAATTCATAGGCGATTCCGTCCTTGGGCTCGTAGTCGCCAACCATCTCTTCCTGATTAATCCGAACACAACCGAAGGCGAGCTGTCGCGCATGAAGCACAGGCTGGTCAGCGCCGTCATGCTGGCCCGCGCGGCTAAGAAGATGGGGCTAGGCGAATACCTGCGCCTTGGCGTGGGCGAGGAGAAGACCGGCGGGCGCAGCAAGCGCGCACTTCTGGCCGACTCTTTCGAGGCGATACTCGGCGCAATCTTTCTGGACGGAGGCATGGAGGCCGCTACAAATTTCGTCATGCGCGCCCTCGGCTCCGAGTTGGAGCACGCAGACCCTTTGCAGGCCGCAGCAGCAGATTACAAGACACTCTTACAGGAGCGGCTTCAGGCTGAAGTTCATGCGGCCCCGCGCTACGACGTGGTGGAGACGGAAGGGCCGCCGCACCGCCGCATCTTTCACGTTGAAGTTAGCTGGGAAGGTGAGAGCGTTCGCGCCACAGGGCGCACGATTAAGGCTGCCGAGACGGAGGCCGCGCGACTCGCGCTGGAAAGAATGGGAGAGGTCGCGGAGGCGCAGGCTGCGGATTAAGCATTTTCATTGAAAGAGACGGAAACAAAAGCGCGCGGCCTGCGTATTCCCTGCGGAGCTTGACCACTCTAATGATGGACGTCTAGGATAATTTTTATGGACAAGGATTATTCGACAAGGGGAGCCGTGGCCGAACCGCCAGCAGAGACGGAGTCGGGCGCTGAGCCTATACGGGCAGAGCGCGACGCTTCGGGGCGCAACGGGCGCGATGGAGCGGAGCAGCAGCAGGCTGAGACGGTACGCAAGGGGCCGCCCAAGAGCATCTGGCGCGAATACTTCGAATCGGCTGTGGTCACGGTCATCATGGCGCTCTTCGGCATGACCTTCATAGTTCAGGCCGTCAAAGTCCCTACTGGCTCCATGCAGAACACAATTCTCATAGGCGACCACCTGCTCGTCAACAAGTTCATCTTCGCGCCCGGCCCCGTGCTGCCTTTCCTCCCGCAGCGAGACATAAGGCGCGGCGACATCATAGTCTTCAAGTATCCGGGCAATCCGAACAACCGCATGGGCGACAACCGGCCCGACAATCAGCCCTTCAAGACGAACTACGTCAAGCGCGTCATAGGGCTTCCCGGCGACAAGGTAGAGGTGCGCGGCGAGCATGTTTATATCAACGACAAGCTGCTGGACGAGCGCCGCCTGACGGCGGAAGACCCCAGCCACAACGCGCCGCTTGAGATAAAGAACGACCCTGCGCCCTCCGGCTCAGGCCCCTACACGGTCTACTACGACCCCATCACACGCGACGGCGGCGAAGACCCTTCCTCCTTCTCAGGCTTTAATTATGCGGTCAACGGCCAGCCCTTCAACGTCCCGGCGGACTCCTACTTCGTCATGGGCGACAACCGCAACAACTCTGCGGACAGCCGCGAGTGGGGAGTCGTCAATCGAGAGTACGTCATAGGCCGCGCCATGTTCGTCTACTGGTCTTATGACGAGAGCGCGCCGGTGGGCGACACCGTGATGGATAAAATCGGGGCCTTCTTCACCAACACTCGCTGGGGCCGCACAGGCACTATGGTCAAGTAGGATTTGTAGCGGTCGCTACAGCCGTCAGGGCTTCCTGAGAAGTTTGAGAGCGCGTCATTCCGAGGGGTGGCGCGCTCTAAACATTTCCGTGTCAGGCTGGCTTAATCTCATGTTAAGATTCGCATCCGCTCATGGAGCGCGGCGTTTCATCACTCCACACGGCAAATCTTATCTTCTATGAATTTCTGGCACAGCGTTCAGCAGTCGGCGGGCATGCAGGGCTATTACTTCTGGGTCGTGCTGGGGTTTCTGGCGGCGGCCTTCACTCTCTTCGCGCTCGTGCCCGCCGAGCGTATGCGCGTGCGCGGCAGCGTCATACTGTTTGCCGTCTCATTTCTGGGGATGCTCACGAGCGGCGCGCTTCAATCATACGGAGCAAGCGACCAGAGAGTGACCGCTCTGGATTCTGCGTATCGCTGGATTAGATGGCTCTCTCTCTTTATAGAAGCGGTCGCCGTCATCAATCTGTCGAGCGTCTTTCTCTTCGACGTGCTGCTGGACAAGGTCAGGCTCAAGCCGCCGCGCATCATGCGCGACCTGCTGATAGCCTTCACCTACATCATAGCCGCCATCACTCTGCTCTCTCAGAGCGGCGTTGACCTGACCGGCATAGTAGCCACTTCAGCCGTTATCACCGCCGTCATAGGCTTCTCTTTACAGGACACGCTGGGGAACATCATGGGCGGCATGGCGCTTCAGATGGAGCGCACGATTGGCGTCGGTGACTGGGTGCGCATAGACCAGCAGGAGGGAATGGTTAAGGAGATACGCTGGCGGCAGACCTCCATAGAGACGCGCAACTGGGACACGATTGTCATCCCCAACAGCGTGTTGATGAAGGGGCAGGTGACTTTGCTTGGCCGCCGCACAGGCTCCCCCCGCCAGCATCGCCAATGGGTCTACTTCAACGTGGATTTTCGCTACTCGCCAGTGGATGTCATTGAAGCCGTGGAAAAGGCGCTACAGGCGGAGCCGATTCCGAACATAGCTCTGGAGCCCGCGCCGCACTGCATCGTGATGGAGTTCATGGACTCTTACGCGCGTTATGCTGCGCGCTACTGGCTGACAGACCTTGCGCTGACAGACCCGACGGACTCGGTCGTGCGCTCTCGCATATACTACGCGCTCAGGCGCGCGGAAATCCCGCTCTCCATCCCCGCCCGCTCGCTCTTCATTACGGAAGAGGACGAAGGAAGGCGCGAGCGCAAGCGTGACGAAGAGACAGAGGCTCGCTTTAACACTCTCTCGAACGTGGAGCTTTTCCGCGTCCTGACGGACGAGGAGAGAAGAGAGCTGGCTGCGGGCTTGAGCGTCGCGCCATTCGCTCGCGGCGAAGCCATCACCCGTCAGGGAGCCAAGGCCCACTGGCTCTACATCATGACGAGGGGCGAGGCGGAAGTGCGTGTGGCCGTTGACGGAAATCTCTCCAAGAAGGTTGCGACGCTGCATGAAGGCGATTTTTTCGGTGAGATGGGCTTGATGACGGGAGAGCCGCGCGCGGCCACCATCATCGCCGTGACCGGCGTAGAGTGCTACCGCGTGGACAAAGACTCTTTCCACGAGATTATTCGCCGCCGTCCTGAAATCGCAGAAGACATCTCTCACGTTCTGGCTCGCCGCCGCGTAGAGCTGGAAGCCGTCAGGCTCGGCCTCAACGAAGAAGCCAAGCGCCAGAGAATGCAGCACGCGCAGGGAGATCTCTTAAAACGCATTCGCAGCTTCTTCACACTTGAAAAATAGAAAAGCGAAGAAAAGGAGAAGGAAAATCGGTAATGGATTAGAGCCGTTTCGTCTATTTACCATTTATCCTTTTCCGCTTTGAGAGGTGACCCGACGATGTCTATTGAGAAAGAGAAGAAGGGCTTGAAGTCCATGTGGTCGCTGGGCGGCCTTTCGTGGAAAGAACTGGGCAAGCGCGTATGGGGGCAGATGAACGAGGACGACATCTGGGGCCGCGCCGCGCAGCTCTCCTACTACTTCCTGCTGGCGCTCTTTCCGTTGCTGATTTTCCTGACCTCCATCTTAGGCATCATGATGGGCTCCGGCACGGGCATTCGCCACAGCCTCTTTAACTACCTGAGTCGGGTCATGCCGCCCTCGGCCTTCAAGCTGGTGGACGACACCATGTACGAGGTCAGCAAGTCAAGCGGAGGCGGCAAGATTTCCTTCGGCATTCTCGCGGCTCTCTGGGCGGCGTCAACCGGCATGGGGGCCATCTCCGAATCGCTCAACGCGGCATATAACGTGAAAGAGACGCGGCCTTACTGGAAAGCGCGGTTGGTTTCCATCTCGCTCACGATAGCGATTGCGATACTGACCATGACGGCGCTCGTGCTGATGCTCTACGGCAGCACGATTGCGGAGAAGGTCGCCGTCAGCTACGGCTTCGACGCCGCCTTCACTGTGGCGTGGAAGATTTTACAGTGGCCGATTGTCCTCTTATTTATACTCCTCTCCTTCAGCCTCATATACTTCTTTGCGCCCGACCTGAAGGATCAGGACTGGAAGTGGGTCACGCCCGGCTCCCTGATAGGCGTGGGGCTCTGGCTGCTAGTTTCGTTTCTCTTCCGCATCTATCTGGAGTTCTTTGATTCCTACAGCGCCACTTACGGCTCGCTCGGCGCGGTGATAATCCTGATGCTCTGGTTCTATCTGACGGGCCTCGCAATTCTGATAGGCGGCGAGATTAACTCCGAGATAGAGAACGCTGCGGCGGAGAAGGGCGCGCCCGACGCCAAAGAGCGCGGCGAAAAAGCGCCCGACGATAACGAGAAGAATGGCAAAGGGCGAAAGGCTAAGGGGAAAAGCAAATAGGAGAGAGTTCTCGGCGCTTCCTTTATTCTATCCTTATCAATCCGATGCGTATGGCATAGCGTGTGAGTCCCGCCTTGTCGTGTATGTCCAGCTTGTCCATGATGTGGTTGCGATGGCTTTTGACGGTCGTGGCGCTGATGCCTAGCAGGCTTGCGACCTCTTTCGAGGTGCGGCCTTCCGCTATGAGCTGCAAGACTTCGCGCTCTCGCGCCGAGAGGGGACGCGCGCCCAGCTCGCCGCTTCCTCGCGCGACCGGCTCTTTCGCGCTGGTCGCTATGGCGGAAACCGCCTCGCTCAAGTAGATGTGCGAGCGAGTCCCGGTTCGCACGGCTTCTATCAGGTCTTGGGCCGCGCCGCTTTTGACTATGTAGCCGACCGCCCCGGCCTTCAGCGTCTCTCTCACGTAGGTCGCGTCGGCGTAGTTTGACAGAACAATGACGCGCGTAGAGGGGCTAAGCTCCCGTATGCGTCTGGTGGCCTCTATGCCGTTTAGCTCCGGCATGGCGACATCTATGAGAGCAACGGAGGGCTTGACGCGTGCGACTAAATCCAGCAGCTCGCGGCCGTTCGAGCATTCAGCGACCACCTCGAAATCCGTCTCGTCGCGCAGGAGAGCCGCTATGCTCTTCCGCACAAGCTCGTGGTCGTCAGCGAGAATTATAGTTGTCCTCATCCCTTAAGCCAGTGACTCGCAATCTTGAAAGCTGTCCGAAGCGCTGCCCTTATCCCGTAGCTTCGGAAAAATCTCTCTTCATCAGACGGAAACTGGAATGCGCAGCGTGACGCTTGTGCCCCGGCCCGCGCCGGACGAAATCAGGAGTTGTCCGCCTATTATCTCGGCCCGCTCGCTCATGCTGACAAGCCCTATGCTGCTCAGTGCCTCTGCGCCCTGCGTGTCAAAGCCGCGCCCGTCATCTTCTATGCTGATAATCGCCGTGGAGTTATTGCCGCCGAAGGCCACGCGGATTCGCTTAGCCCTAGCGTGACGCAGAGCGTTCGTGACGGCCTCCTGAATGATTCTATAGACGATAGTCTCTGCCGTAGGCGAGAAGCGCGGGAAGTCTTTGGACACGTCCGCCCGCAGCTCCACGTTCGCATCCAGCCCCGCGTCCTGGAGGAAACTGCGCACGGCTTCGGTCAAACCGAAATGCTCAAGCACCGAAGGATGAAGCGTGCGCGCCATGTTGCGCAGCCCCTCCTGCGTTGACTCTGCTATCTGTCTTAGCTCGGCCAGCTCCGCGCGCACCTGACGGTCTTCTCCGTTCCGCTCCGCGAACCTCTTTTCAAGACGATGAAGGCGAACGGACAGGGCCGTCAAAGACTGTCCGGCTTCATCATGAAGACTGCGCGAGATGCGGCGATGCTCGTCTTCCTGCGCGGTCGTCAGCCTGTCTGCCAGACGGCGCAGAGCCTCTTCAATGCGCTGGCGCTCGCCTATCTGCTCCTTCAGTATTCGGTTGGCCTCCCTCAACTCGGCTGTGCGCTCGGCCACGCGCTGCTCCAGTTCGTCGCGCGCACGCCGCAGGGCCTCTTCCGCCCGCACGCGCTCCGTTATGTCCTGCGCGTGGCCTATTATGTAAGAGTCTCTGCCCTCTTCGTCGTAGCGCGTGTTGCGATATATCCAGATGCGCTCTTCGCCCGAGCGCGTGACGACGCGCATGAGTCCTTGACCGGAGCGCTCGTGCCTGAGCTGCGCCAGATAAACGGGGATGCGCTCGCGCATGGAAGGCGCTATGAACTCCGTGAAGTTGCGTCCGACCATCTCCTCCGTCGTGTAGCCCAGCAGCTTCGCGGCAGCCGGGTTGACGGAGAGCAGCACTCCCTGCATGTCGTGCGTGGACATCAGCCCAAGACTGTTCTCAACAAGGTCTCGGTAACGCTTCTCGCCCTTTCGCAATCTTTCTTCAGTGCTCAACTGTTCCGTGACTTCGCGCACGATGGCAAAGCCGCCGATTATCTCTCCCGCGCGGTCGTATAGCGGCGAGTAGTGTCCTTCGTAAAAACCCTCCCGCCCGGTTCGGCTCACGGAGTAGCGCCGGTTGTGCGTCACATTGCTTCGGCCTTCAAGGGCTTCCAGAAAGAACCTGTCCTCGCCCGTCTCGGAGAGGAAAGGAAATATCTCGAACGCGTTTTGGCCCAGAACTTCTTCGCTCTTTATGCCGGAGATGCGCTCCATGGCATGATTCCACAGGATGTAGCGACAGTCGCGGTCAAAGGCCAGTATGCCGTCCATGCTGCTGTTGATAAGAATTTCGTAGAACTCTCGCTGCACGCTTAAATTCCTTTGAGCGGCGTATGCAGAACACGCCCGGCGACCTGAACTTTTTAGAGGATGCTGGTGGCGAAAGCACGCTCTCTATCGGGGACAAATGATGCGTAGCAATTTACGGGAACCTATTTTATAGCAGACCGCGCCCGGCGTTAAGCCAACACAGAGGGGCGTGTGCTATTTTGTCTACATCTTTTCGGAAAGCGTTTTCAGGGAGAAGGCCCGGCAGACAGGGGCTTTCATAGAATACTTATGTTTGAATCGAATCTATTACGCATCAGCAGCGAGGTCAAAGAGGCTTTGAGCGAAGGCCGCGCCGTGGTCGCGCTCGAATCCACAGTCATAGCTCACGGACTGCCGCGTCCATTGAATCTTGAGACGGCGCTCAGGCTGGAAGCAATCGTCAGGGAAGCGGGCGCTGTGCCCGCTACGATAGCCGTCTTGAAAGGCGTGCCGACCGTAGGGCTGACAGAAGAGGAAGTCCGGCACATAGCGGAAAGCTCTGACGTGAAGAAGATAAGCCGTAGAGACCTTGCGCTGGCCGTGGCAGGCGAGTGGGACGCGGCTACGACCGTGGCATCTACCATGTGGATAGCGCATCGCGCCGGGCTTAGAGTCTTTGCGACGGGTGGAATCGGCGGCGTGCATCGAGGCACTTTGCCGGATGTCTCTGCCGACCTGCCTGAGCTTGCGCGCACGCCAATGCTCGTTGTCTGTTCGGGCGCTAAAGTTGTGCTAGACCTCCCGGCCACGCGAGAGTGGCTGGAGACTTACGGCGTCACGGTTTTGGGCTACGGCGTGGAAGTGCTGCCCGCCTTCTATTCGCGCGCGAGCGGGCTCAGGACAGACGCGCGCGTGGATTCGCCCGAACAGGTGGCGCAAATAGCCCGCGCGCAAAGCTCGCTCAAGATGGAAGGAGCGATTCTGGTGACGGTGCCCGTGCCTTCGGAAGCTGAAGTCCCGGCAGAGCTTCTGGAGGAGGTGCTTGACGAGGCGATTCGTGAGGCGGAGCGAGCAGGCGTAAGGGGCCGTGAGCTGACGCCGTTTCTGCTCTCGCGCATGAGCGAGCGAAGCGGCGGCGCAACGCTCAAGGCCAACATAGCTCTGCTTGAGAACAACGCGCGAGTGGCTGCACGAATTGCCCGCGCTTTGTCCTGAAAAAGTTTCTTGGTTACACTCTTCGCAGAGTTTCCATAATAGATTCAAAGCTAAGGGGAAGAATATGAGCAAGGATTGTCCGCACCTGGACGAGATGCAGCACGTCACGCCGCGCACGCCCGAAGGGTGCGAGGAATGCTTGAAGATGGGCGACAGGTGGATGCACTTGAGATTGTGCGAAACCTGCGGCCATGTAGGCTGCTGCGACTCGTCCAAAAACAGACACGCCACCAAGCATTTTCACGCGACCCAGCATCCCATAATCAAATCCTTGGAGCCGGGCGAAGAATGGGGCTGGTGCTATGCGGACGAAATATTCTTCGAGAAGCTCTGAGCCCACCGGGGCCGGGCGGAAACCGTCCGGCTTGACAATCATCCATTTGTAACTATAATTGTTACTAATACTAAAGCTCTAAAAGAATAGAGAGACTGAAGCAGCAGATTCGATGCCAGCCAACAGCCGTTTTGCCATTGCCGTTCACATCTTGACCCTTATGGCCCGCGCGGGCGACGAGTCCATGAAGTCCGACGAGGTGGCTTGCAGCGTCAACACCAATCCGGTCGTCATACGCCGCATCCTTTGCGCTCTCTCCAAGGCCGGCTTGGTCGTTTCGCAGACGGGAGCGTCCGGCGGCTCGCGTCTTGCGCTCAAGCCGAGCCGTATCACGCTTCTAGAAGTCTATAGAGCGGTGGACGCCGGAGATGTTTTCGCTCTACACCCGCAGCCGCCGAATGCCAAATGTCCCGTGGGCATGAATATTGAAGGGGCGCTCGACCGCATTCTCAACGAAGTGGAGCAGGGCGTAGAGCGCGTGCTCGAAAAAATCACGATTGAGAAGGTCTTGAAGTCCATAGAGCCGCGTGCTGCTAAAGCACGGGCCGCGCGTTCTGAAAATCGAAATTCAGGGAAGAAGGAAAGGGAATTATGAGCAACCTTGTGAGCGATATAACCGACAGCAATTTTGAGAGTGAAGTACTAAGCTCGGACAAGCCCGTGCTGGTGGATTTCTGGGCCGTGTGGTGCGCGCCGTGTATAGCGCTGACGCCTACGATAGAAGCGCTGGCCCAAAAGTACGAAGGCTCTGCGCGCGTAGTCAAAATCAACGTTGACGAAAATCCGTCTGTGACGAATCGCTACGGGATACGCGGCATGCCTACGCTGATTCTCTTTAAGAACGGCAAGGAAGAGGAGAGAATCCTCGGCGCAGTCAGCCGCGATTCCCTCTCTCGCATGATGGACAAGCACGTCAACTAGAAATTTATTCGATGATTCACCGGTTCATTTCTTCATTGATTCAATGAACCGGTGAGTCAATCTCCTTATGTGTGTCATTCTTCTGGCTCATAGGGCTCATCCAGAGTATCCATTGATTCTGGCTGCCAACCGCGATGAGTTTTACGAGCGTCCTACGGCGCGGGCCGCTTTCTGGTCTGATGACGAGGACACGCTGGCGGGGCGCGACCTTGAGCGCGGAGGAACATGGCTAGGCGTGACGCGCGGCGGTCGCGTCGCAGCAATCACCAACTACCGCGAGCCGGGCTTGAGGATAAGTGATGCGCCTTCGCGCGGGCTGCTGGTCAGCCGGTTTCTGTCGGGCGGCTTGGACGCGGGCGAATACTTGTCGAAGCTTTCGGATGAAGCCTCTCTCTATAACGGATTTAATCTGATAGCCGGTGCTGGCGGCAGGCTTCATTACTTTTCAAACAGGGGCGGCGGGCCTCGTGAGATTGAGCCGGGCGTTCATGGCCTTAGCAACCACCTGCTAGACACGCCTTGGCCGAAGGTAGAGCGGGGCCGCAGGGCGCTCGCCGGTCTGATAGAAGGCGGCGGCCCTATTTCCGTCGAAGAGATATTCGAGATTCTGGCGGACGATGCCCGCGCTCAGGACGAAGCGCTGCCGGAGACGGGCGTGGGACTGGAATTGGAGCGCATGCTCTCGCCGCTCTTCATAGAGAGCCCGGTTTACGGCACGCGCTCTTCCACGGTCGTACTCTTCAATCATCAAGGGGAGGTCAGCTTTATAGAGCGCACCTTCGGGAGGAAAGATGACGAACAAGGGGATGTGCGCTACGAGTTTAAGATAAGGAGCCGTAGAGATGAGAGCCATACGCGTGCAGGAGTTCGGCGGGCCTGAGCAGTTAAGACTCGAAGAGATTTCAGACCCGCAGCCCGCGTCGGGTCAGGTGCTGGTGCGAGTTCATGCCGTGGGCGTCAATCCCGTAGATGTCTACATACGCACGGGCAATCATGCTGTGAAACCTGAGCTGCCTTACACGCCCGGCATGGACGGCGCGGGCGTAGTGGAAGCCGTGGGCGAAGGCGTCACGCGTGTTAAGACCGGCGATAGAGTTTACGTAGCCGGGTCACAGTCGGGAACATACGCCGAATTGACTCTCTGCGATGAGCAGCAGGTGCATCCTCTGCCTGCCTCGCTCTCCTTCGCGCAGGGAGCGGGCGTTGGCGTGCCTTATGCCACTGCTTACCGTGCGCTCTTTCTTCGCGCTCATGCTATGCCGGGCGAGACGGTCTTCGTGCATGGAGCCACGGGCGGCGTGGGGCTCGCTGCCGTACAGCTTGCGCGGGCCGCCGGGATGCGCGTCATAGGAACGGGCGGAACGGAAGAGGGAAGGCAGCTTGCTCTCAGTGAAGGAGCGCACGCGGTTCTAGACCATCGCGGAGAGAATTATCTGGAAGAGCTTTCCGAGATGACGGGCGGGCGCGGCGTGGACGTGGTGCTTGAGATGCTGGCCAACGTGAATCTGAACAAAGACCTTGAGATTGTGGCCAAGAAGGGGCGGGTCGTAGTCATTGGCAGTCGCGGGCCTGTGGAGATTAACCCGCGCTTTACCATGGCGCGAGACGCAAGCATTCTCGGCCTGTCGCTCGTCAACGCCACCCGCGAAGAGCTTTCAAGCATTCACGCGGCTCTCGTAGCCGGACTTGAAAATGGCACGCTCCGACCCGTCGTGGGCCGCGAAATGGCGCTCTCCGATGCGGCGGCAGCGCATCAGGCCGTCATGGAGCCCGGCGCTCACGGCAAGATAGTTCTCGTCCCATAAGATTCTTGAAGATGGAAAGCGGGCGTACTGCAATTATGCTGGGAGCAACCGGGCTTGTGGGCGGTCACTGTCTGGAGCTTCTGCTTGAAGACGATGCTTATCTGAGAGTTGTATCTCTGGGAAGAAGAGAGACAGGGCGACAGCATCCGAAGTTGGAAGAGCACTTGATTGATTTCGAGCGCCTGAAGGACTCCTCGCATCTCTTTCGCGGCGACGACCTGTTCTGCTGTCTGGGAACGACTATAAAGAAGGCCGGGTCGCAGGCGGCCTTCAGGCAGGTGGATTTCACATATCCGGTGGAGGCCGCACGCATCGCTTCTGAAAACGGGACGGCGCAGTTTTTGCTCGTATCAGCCATAGGCGCTGACTCTGGCTCGCGCATCTTCTACAACCGCACTAAGGGAGAGGTGGAAGAGGCCGTGGCAAAGTTTCCCTTCCGTGGAGTGCAGATTTTTCGTCCCTCTTTGCTGCTTGGCGAGCGCAGGGAGTTTCGCGCGGGCGAGCGCATGGCCGAAAAGGCCATGAAACTCTTTTCGTTTCTACTGGCAGGCCCCTTGAAAAAGTATCGCCCCGTGCCTGCGCGCGACGTGGCGGCGGCCATGATAAGAGTTGCGACGCAAAATCCGGCCGGAGTAAATCACTTTGACTCCGACCGCATTTCCGGGATTGCGCGCCAGAGTTGATGACGGGCCGCAATCTTGACAGAATCTTTTATTAGGGTACGTTCTTAACGCTTGAAACTTCCAGGGAGCGTGGATTATGAGAGACGACGAGTTGCAGATGATGGCTCAGCGCAGCCTTCAGGAGTTTGACGACGCCGTGGAGCGGCTTGAGCCTAACTACGTTGAGCTTGGACAGCGCGCTCTGACCGCGCTCAACGAGTTTATAGAGTTCTGGAAAAGCCATCGTGAATCGCCGCAGTACAGGGCAATACATTCGCCGGATGCTGCCGACGACCCGGAAGACGACAACGAGATGAGACGCTTCGTAGAGAGACAACTGGAATGGGCCGAGGAGCAGAAGGAGAAAGTGCGAGCGCACCTCTCCAAAGAAGACTAAATGAAGGGGAAAGAGCCATGACGACGGACAAAGCTCTCCGAGAGCAGCTGCTTTATCTTCTGGGCGGGGGCGGCGCGCACGTGGATTTCGAGGCGGTCGTAAAGGATTTCCCCCTAGAGATTATCAACCGCAAGGCGGAGCATATGCCTTATACGCCCTGGCAGGTGCTGGAGCACATGAGAATCGCCCAGTGGGACATACTGGAATTCAGCCGAAACGGCGCTCACGTCTCGCCTCCGTGGCCCGAAGGCTACTGGCCGGAGGAGGGTTTAGAAGCCGACGAAGACGGATGGAATAGAAGCGTTGAAGCTTTCCGCTCAGACCTTGAGGCCATGAAGCGCCTCGTTGAAGACCCCTCAACAGACCTTTTTGCCCCGATAGCGCACGGGGACGGACAAACCATCCTGCGCGAAGCCCTTCTAGTAGCAGACCACAACGCCTACCATCTGGGCGTGCTCTTCACCCTCAAACGGCTCCTGAAGGGGTAAAACCAGCTCTTTTCTCCTCTTTCCTCAAAAAAAATATCCACGGGCGTTAATAAATCGAAGGGAGCGGCGTTTTATTAGTGGAGATAATCTAAAGGAGGAAGTCGTGCAAGCTACTGC
Source organism: Pyrinomonadaceae bacterium (assembly GCA_036389255.1). Lineage (GTDB taxonomy): Bacteria > Acidobacteriota > Blastocatellia > Pyrinomonadales > Pyrinomonadaceae > JACVRN01. The sequence goes on along the minus strand of DASVQI010000038.1, from coordinate 59,441 downwards.
TTTTGCCACGCGACCGAAAGTGCTCCCAGAAGCCAAGCCACAACCTAGAGAACTGGAGAGCCTCTTTCGAGAGAATTATGAACACGTCTTTCGCACGGCCTACCGCATTACGGGGTCTGCCTCTGACGCCGAAGACGTGCTTCAAACAGTCTTCCTGCGGCTCATAAAGTCTAGCGAAGGAATTGAACAGGCCGAAAGCCAGAAGGGCTATCTTCTGCGCGCGGCCGTCAACGCCTCTCTAGACCTGATGCGCAGCCACACCCGCTCTAAATCCGTTGCCATAGATGATGTCGAATATGACCTGACGGACAACGCTCGTATGAGCCCCGAAGCGAGCGCGGAAGACCGAGAGCTTCGCAAGTTGATACAGGAGGCCGTTGCGCGCTTGGGAGAGCGGGCGGCTGAAGTCTTCATACTGCGGTATTTCGAGGGCTACGACAACCGCGAGATAGCAGAGATGCTCGGAACCTCGCAGATGGTCGTGGCTGTCACATTGCACCGCGCAAGAAGCCGCATGAGAAAAGAGATTGGCGAGTACCTGGAGAAGTACAATGAAGCGTAAATCTGTAGAACTGGAAAATATCTTGGACAAAGCGACGGACGGAATTATGCGAGAAGAAATTGATCGCTCGGTCATAGACGGCGCGGCAGACCGCGTTTGGGCGCGACTCGCCACGGAAATCAAGGCAGAGAGCAGCGCCCCCGTCGCTATGGAATCAATAGCTGTGGACGAGATTCGCGGTTGCGACGATTTTCAATCGCTCATCCCCGCTTATCTGAAGGGCGAGCTTTCGGGCGCGCGCGCTTTGCTGCTCGAAGACCACACGCAGGAATGTATCCCCTGCCGCCGTGGCCTCAAGGCTGCTCGCACGGGCGAAGTCGTTAAGGCTGAGCCCCGGAACTCGCGCGTGACTGAATTGAAGAGGCCCATCAAGACTATAACTCCTGTCTGGCAATGGGCGATTGCGGCCACCCTCGTTTTGAGCTTGGGCTTCGGATTCTTCGCCTTCTTTCAACGCTTCTTCGGAAGCGGCAACGGGCGCGGGACGGTTCAGGCCGTCAACGGCGCAGCCTATCGCGTGACCGATTCTTCGCTCGCGATGCTGAAGCCGGGCGACGTCATCAGTCGCGGCGAACGCATACGAACTGCGCGCGATTCCACGGCCTACGTCACGCTCAACGACGGCTCGCAGGTGGAGATGCGCGAGCGCTCCGAGTTCTTCGTCTCTGAAAACTCTTCAGGCACGACTCTGAATCTGGCGCGCGGCAACGTCATCATAGAGGCCGCCAAGCAGAAGGAAGGCCGCCACCTGTACGTAGCCACCAACGACAGCTTAACGTCCGTCGTCGGCACTGTCTTCTCCGTCAACAACGGCACGAAGGGCACACGCGTCTCCGTGGTCGAGGGCGAAGTTCATGTGAACTACGCGGGCATAGAAGACGTGCTGCGTCCCGGCGACCAGACGACTACGAACGCCAGCGTCGAGCGCGTGCCGGTCAAATCCGAAATCGCGTGGAGCCGCAACGCGGAAAAATACGGTCAGATGGTCACGAGCCTCTCGGCGCTTCGCAATGAAGTGACCCAGAAGGCCCCGCGCGCCGGAGTGCGTTACTCTACGCGCTTCCTGAACCTGCTGCCCGAAGGCACTGTGCTTTACGCGGCGCTGCCAAATCTGGCGACGACGCTTTCGGAATCGAACCGCATCATGCAGGAGCGCATCAAGCAGAATCCCGCGCTCAGGGAGTGGTGGGAAAAAGAGAACTCTTCGTCCTCTAAGGAGAGGGCCACGACGAGCCAGATTATGGAGCGCGTGCGAGAGTTCGGTGAGTACTTGGGCGAAGAGATTGTCGTCGGCGCTCAGATGAGCGGACGGGGCGAGCCGGGCGACGTGCTGGTGCTGGGCGAGTTGAAGAACTCCGCAGGCTTCCGCCCGTTCCTTGAAAAGCAGATTGCAGACCTTAAGGGCGTAGACAAAGGCGCTCCGCAGGTACGCATTATTGACGACCCCGCGACGGCTACGCAAAGCGAGCAGAAGTCTGAAGGCAAGGCTCCTACGGAGATTCTGGTCTGGATTAATCAGGACTTCTTCGCCATCGCGCCGCGCCTTGAGCAGTTGCAGCAGTTGGCCGAGAGGATGAAAGCGCCGCAAGCCAACGCTTTCACGCAGTCGCCCTTCTACGCACGCATCAGCGAAGTCTACGCGGACGGCGCGGGGCTGGTGGTCGCGGCCGACTTGCAGAAGATAATCGCGCAGCTAGTACAGAAGGACGCCAACACGCCCGAAGGCGAAAAGCGCGTGGCGCTCTATCGCCAGCTCGGATTGCTAGACCTCAAGCACTTCGTAGTCGAGCAGAAGGATAGGGAGAACCGCACCTACAGTCAGGCCGCGCTGACCTTCAACGAGCAGCGCAAAGGCATAGCTTCGTGGCTGGCTCAGCCCGGCCCCATGGGCTCGCTTGAGTTCATCTCGCCCGAGGCGAACATAGTCGCGGCCTTCGTGGTCAAGGAGCCCCTCTCGCTCGTGGACGACCTGCTTGGCTATCTTGAGACGGCCTCGCCCGGCCTTCAGGCGAAACTGAAGGAGCTTGAGGCTGAGCACAAGCTGAACCTTCGTAACGACATCGCAGCGCCTTTAGGCGGTGAGTACGCCTTCACGATTGACGGGCCCGTGCTGCCCACTCCGTCTTGGAAGATGATTGTTGAAGTCTACGACCAAGCGAAGTTGCAGCAGACCTTGGAGCGCGTCGTCGAAGAGGTAAACAAGGTGGCGGCGAAGGAAGGCAAGAACGGCCTGCGCATAGAGAGCGAAACCTCCGGCGGGCAGACCTTCTACACACTGAAGAGCGTTGACTTCGGCCTTGAGCTTCATTACGCCTACGTCAACGGCTACATGATAGCTGCGGCGTCACGCGCTCTGGTTGACCGCGCCATACGCTACAGGCAATCGGGCCAGACCTTGTTGCAGAGCGCTCGCTTCCGCGCAGGGTTGCCTGCGGACGGCAACACGAACTTCTCGGCCGTCTTCTATCACGACTTGGCCTCGCTCCTGAAGCCTCTGGCCAATCGCGTGCAGAACGGGAACCTGCCCAAGGAGGGTCAGGACGCGCTGCGCGCCATGGCCGCAGACGGCCAGCCGACTCTGGCATACGCCTACGCTCAGGGCGACCGCATCACGCTCGCTTCTAACACGGACGGCGGCCCGTTCGGCCTGAGCCCGGCGAGCATACTCGGCCTGCCGAACTCATTCGCCCTACAGCACATCCTTATGGAGGGCATGGGCAAAAATTCCGGCAAGCAGTAGCGCCGGGGTGAGACTGACATGGAGGCTGGCCGCTTCCGACGGCAATCACGCGGAAGCGGCCAGCCGACAGTACTTGACCAGAGGAGTAAAGCGGAATGCCTTCTATAAGCATTAAAAACCTGAAGTCCCGCACCGTCAAAGGCGGCGTCATCCCGGCTCTTTTTATGGCCTTATTCATGCAGGGATGTTCGGACGTTCACACGCTCGTTCGCAATAAGGCCGAGGCTACTATTGACGGCCATCAGGTTGTCATCAATCCTTGCCGCGAGAGCTACACCCGGACGTTGAAGGATACTCTTACGGAACGACATCACGTCTTCGGGTGCGGCGAGCGCGTCAAGATTGAAATCAGAAACGACGCGCTGACGGTCAACAACAAAAATTACGGAATGCTGGGTCAAGGCGACTCCGTTGAAGTAAAGGACGAGAAGGTTTTCATCAACAAGAAACAGGCCGAGGCGGTCGCTATGAAATAAAGAGCGAGCCTTATCTCGAATCCTCTTTCTACTTAAAATCTTCGCTGAGGCGCGGCTCGTATTGAGCCGCGCTTTCATCGTTCAACATCAGTCGAATGGCCTGCTGACGACTGATGTCATTCTCTGTCCTCTTGCTTGCCGCTCATCTTGCTGATAGAACATTAGGTGCTGGTGGCGCGACTCTCTTTGTCTACGGCTCATGAAGCACCGTTATCTGATTTTGTTCTGTCATCAGCAGCAGTTTGCCGAAACAATAAGCATTCTTGATTCGTTCTCTTCACCGAGTTTGAACTTTCCGAAAGGGCTGCAACCCTGACACGAGTCCTATGGAACAAGATTCAATGACAAATTCTGTAATTGACCTCAAAGGCTTGAGCGTGCGCTTCGGTGCGCGACAGATTCTCTCGAACCTCGAAGGCGAGTTGCGAGGCCGCGCCATCGGTCTGCTTGGCCCGAACGGCGCGGGCAAGACGACGCTCATTCACACGCTGCTGGGATTTCACGAGCCTTCGAGCGGAACGGCGCACATCTTCGGGCAGGACATACGCACCGAGGCGAAAGAGATACGCGCGCTCATTGGCTACATGCCGGAGCGCGACGCCTTCATAGCCAAGATGTCCTGCGTGCAGTTCGTGCGTCTCATGGCCGAGCTTTCGGGCCTGCCGTCGGAAGCCGCGCTTGAAAGAGCGCACGAGGCGCTCTTTTATGTTGGTCTGGGCGAAGCTCGCTACCGCGCGCTTGAGACATATTCGCTGGGCATGAAGCAACTGGCCAAGCTGGCGCAGGCGATTGTTCACGGCCCTAGACTGATTATTCTGGACGAGCCCACGAACGGGCTCGACCCGCCGACGCGCCAGCGCATGATTCGACTGATACGCGAAATCAGGGACGGCGGGAAGGCCAACATACTGCTGTCATCGCACCTGCTGCGCGACGTAGAAGAGTGCTGCGAAGAGATTCTGGTCTTGAAGGACGGGCGTATAGCCACTTACTGCAATCTGGAAGAGGAGCGACGCGCCAACCGCAAGTTCCTTGAGATGGAAGTGCGCGGCGGAGACGGCGCGTTCGCAGAAGCCATTGGCCGGCTGGGCTGCGAATACGCGCTCGTGGGCGAGCGCCGCATCAAGCTTGTTCTGAACGAAGGCATAGAGATAGCAGACCTTTATCGCATAGCTGCGGAACAGCAGGTGCAGATTCGCCGCCTCAACTACAAGAAGGATTCTCTGGAAGACATCTTCTTGAAGGCAATGGAATGAGAACAGTCTAGAGAGTCCTGAGAATCTGGAGAGTCAAGAAGCGTTCTTCTCTATAGACTCTACAGACTCTACAGACTCTCTAGACTTAATTCGGAGAATTTTATGGCTGTTTATGAGCACAGTTACAAGCCTTTCGCGGGACAGTTGACGCCGGAGTGGTCGCGGTTTCTTATCATCCCGCGCCACGCTTTCCGGAGCGTATTTCAGTCAAAGCTGTTCACGGCCTTCTTCGTCATCTGTATGGGCTACCCGCTCATCGCGGCGATACTCATCTACCTGCATCACAACACGCAGGCGCTCGGAATCTTTCAGGTACAGGTGAACGAGCTGATTCCGATTGATTCCTCTTTCTTCTTCGTATACATGGTGGTACAGGGACAGTTCTCGTTCTACCTGAACCTGCTGGTGGGGCCGCCGCTCATCTCGCGCGACGTGGCGAACAACGCGCTGCCGCTCTATCTGGCCCGCCCCTTTACGCAGTCCGAGTATGTGATTGGCAAGATGTCCGTGCTGTTCATACTGCTTTCCATCATCACATGGATTCCGGGGCTGCTGCTCTTCTTCTTTCAGGCTTATCTGGAAGGAGCGGGATGGTTCACCTCGAACCTGCACATTGCGGGCGCAATCTTCATAGGCAGTTGGATATGGATATTTTTACTGGCGCTGCTGTCGCTTTCGATTTCCGCGTGGGTCAAGTGGCGGCTGGCGGCGAGCGCGGCGCTCTTCGCGCTCTTCTTCATCCCGTCCATATTCGGAACGATTATCAACGAGCTATTTAAGACCCGGCTGGGAAATCTCATCAGCCTGACCCATTTGATTCAGGCCGTCTGGTCTGGGCTGTTCGGGACGTTCACGCGGGAGCCGGAAGAGAGACGCATACGGATGGGCGGCGGCCGTACCACTATAATTACTTTGCTTGACCCGCCGCTCTGGAGCTCATGGCTCATGCTGAGCCTTGTGTGCGCGGGTTGCCTGTTGCTGCTCTACAGGAAGGTCAAAGCCTACGAGGTAATCAAATGATGGAGACAGAGACGCAGCAAACACCTGAGCAGATGATTGTCTTTGAGGATGTCTCGAAGTTTTACGGGGACATACTGGGCGTCAACCGCGTCAACCTGACGATTGCGCCCGGCATCACCAGCCTCGTAGGGCCGAACGGCTCAGGCAAGACCACGCTCATGAATTTGATGACGGGGCTGCTTCGCCCGACGCGCGGGCGCATCAGCGTACTGGGAGTGAACACGGACGACCCCGAACAGCTCTTCAGGCGCGTAGGCTATTGCGCCCAGTTCGATTCCTTCCCTCGCGGCGCGACGGGCCGCAGCTTCATACGCTCCTATCTCTCCGTGCACGGGTTCGAGAAGAGAGAGGCGGACGAGTTGACGGAGCGGGCGCTTGAGCGTGTCGGGCTTCAACATGCTGCGGACAGAAAGGTCGGGGGCTACAGCAAGGGCATGCGCCAGCGCATACGGCTCGGGCAATCAATCGCGCACAACCCGTCCGTGCTGATTCTGGATGAGCCCTTGAACGGCCTAGACCCCATGGCGCGCGCCGAGACGATTCGGCTCTTCCGCCAACTCGCGGCCGAAGGGCTGCACCTGATTATCTCAAGCCACATACTGCACGAAGTCAACATGATGTCGGACTGCGTGGTGCTCATCAACAACGGCTACATAGTGGCGGAGGGCGACATACACGGCGTCCGCGACGAGATGGAAGAGCACCCGATGCAGATTCTCGTGCGCTGCGACCGTCCGTCCCGGCTGGCCGCGCGGCTCTTCGAGCAAGACCACATAGTAGAGGCTCGCATGCACGAAGACCGGCAGGGGCTTTTTATCAAGACGCGGGACGCCGACAAGTTCTACGTCCTGCTGAACAAGATTGTGCTGGAAGAGAAGCTGAACATAGAGACAGTAGCGCCTGCTGACGATGATTTGGATGCCGTCTACCAGTACCTGATTACCTCGGAGGGAGCAAGCTGATGAGTTCCGCTATGAACGTGGCTGCGGTGGAAAAGAAGGTCGAACAGTCCAGACCCTGGTCGCTCTGGCTCAGGCAGGCGGGAGCCATCTTCCGCCTCGAACTGAGAAAGAACCTCTTTGGCAAGCGCGCCGTACTCCTGTACATGCTGGCGCTCTTTCCGGTTCTGTTGATGGCGCTGCTGGCGCTCGTCAACTCCGAAGACATTCGCACGAACTTCAGCGAGGTCAACGAAGTCTTTTCGGCCATCTATCAGGGGCTGATTCTGAGGACGGTCGTCTTCTTCGGCTGCGCGTGGATGTTCATGAACCTGTTTCGCGGCGAAGTCGTAGACCGCAGCCTGCACTATTACTTCCTCTGCCCCGTCAGGCGTGAGGTGCTGGTGGTGGGGAAATATCTCTCCGGGCTCGTGTCGGCTATCTTCCTTTTTCTTATGACGACGATAGGCTCTATCTTCTTCATCTACCTTGCAGGCTATCCGACGAGCACTCAGTTCCTGTTTAACGGGCCGGGGCTGGGACAGGTCTTCACTTACTTGGGGATTACTATTCTGGCGTGCGTCGGCTACGGCGCGGTCTTTCTGGTAATAGGTCTTTTCTTCCGCAATCCGATTGTGCCGGCGCTGGTAGTCTACGGCTGGGAGTTCATAAACTTTCTGCTCCCGCCCGTGCTGAAGAAGATAAGCGTCATTCACTACCTGCAATCGCTGACGCCGATACCCATGTCCGAAGGCCCCTTCGCGGTCATAGCCGAGCCCACGCCCGCATGGATAGCCATCCCCGGACTAATCATCTTCACGCTGATTGTCTTGGCGGTTGCCAGCGTCAGGATTCGCCGCATGGAGATAAGATACGGCGGGGAATAAGAGAATGGGGGATGGGGGTTAGGGGTCAGGGGATAGTAAAAGAAAGACAAGTTGATTTTCTTTTCCCATCCCCCAACCCCTAACCCCTAACCCCTATCTTGTCAGATTCACTCTCTTCAACAGGTTGTCGAAGCGCGGGTCTGCTTTGAGGGGGTTGAGCTTGGGCTCAACGTTGAGGAATACCAGATGCGGCGTGCGATCTCTGTAACAACGTTCCAACCACTCGAAGGCTTCATCGGTCTGCCCCAGCCCGGCCAGAATCTCCACCATGAAATAGGGCGAGACGTATCTCTGTCTTGATGCGCCGGTAAGCTCCGAGAGGATGCTTTCCGCCTCCTCTCTTCTACCCGCCACGGCGTAAGCCTGACCTAGTGATGCGCGAAGACCTATGTCGCCTTCGTCAAGCTGCGCGGCCTTCTGAAACTCCGCCACTGCTTCCTCCAGCCTTCCCAACTGCTGAAGCGCGGAGCCCAGATGCTCGTGGGCGAGCGTGAAGGCGTCGTTCACCTCAAGCGCTTTGCGGCACTGCTCAATCGCATCTTCATAACGCCCGGCCATGTAGTGCGAGACGCCGACGCCCGTGTTGATTGAGAGCGAGAGCGGGTCTAGCGCCTGCGCCATCTGAAGATTGATGATTGATTCGTTGTGGCGACCCAGAGCCGACAGCAGACGCCCGTACCATTGATAAGCCGTGGCGTAGTTCGGATTAAGCTCTATGGCCCGCTTGAACTCTCCCTCCGCGCCGGCCCAGTCCCATTCGAAGAACATGCGAGCGAACGCGAAGGAGGTGTGCGCCTCCGCCACCGTGTCATCAATCTCAAGCGCTTTGAGAGACGCGGCTATGGCGCGCGGGAAAGCGTCTCGCGGCGGCAGGGCCACGCCCAGCAGCGCGTATGAATCAGCCAGCCCTGAATAGGCCAGCGCGTAGGCCGCGTCAGCTTCTATAGCCTGCTTGAAAAACTCCAGCCCCCTTTCCAGAGAGTCGCGCGAGCGCTTGTTCCAGAAGTAGCGGCCCTTCAGATAAAGGTGATACGCCTTCGTGTCATCCGTGTAGCGCTTGGTCAGACGTCGCTTCTCTTCGCCCGTCAATTTAAGCTGTAGCGTCTCGGAAATCTCGTTGGCAATCTCTTCCTGCACCTCGAAGATGTCGGAGAGCCTGCGGTTGTACTGCTCGCCCCAGAGTTGCGCTCCGTCGAAGGAGTCAACAAGCTCTGTCGCTATCATCAGCCTGTCTCCGAAGAGCTGTAACCGGCCCGTCAGCACGGCTCTCACGCGCAACTCTTCTCCGACCTCTCGCGGGTCTGCGTCTCTGCCCTTGTAGCGAAAGACTGTCGAGCGGGCCATCACGCGCAGGCGTTGCAGGCGCGAAAGACTATTGATGATGCTCTCGGTGATACCGTCGGAAAGGTACTCCGTGTTCGGGTCGCCGCCGACATTGGTGAGCGGCAGGATGGCTATGGAGTCTATGGCTTTCTTGCGCGGTCGCCTGCGCTTTGTGATTGAGCTCGCGGGCCTCGTGACGGTTGGCGCGGGCTGCTGGTCTGCGTCGGACAAAGTCACGGGCTGCGTGGACAGGCCCGAAGTGAGATGCGACAGGTTCAGTTCGCCCGCAGACATGGAACGATTAAGCTCCGTCTGAAAAGCCAGCCGCTTTCGTACCTGACGCAGCTCGTCCAGCATCTCGTCTATTGTCTGGTGACGGTCGCCCCTGTCCTTGGCCAGCGCACGCAGGACGATTCGCTCTAATTCCACGGGCACGCCTTCCGTGTAGAAGGAGATGGGCGGCGGCTGGCGCTCGATGATGGAGACAATCTGGTCTGTGGGTGTCTCAGCTTCAAAAGGCTCGTGGCCCGTGAGCATCTGGTAAATGACTACGCCGAGGCTCCATATGTCGGAGCGCGTGTCAACTATCAGCCCGCGCGCCTGCTCCGGCGACATGTAGCTGACGGTTCCCACTACTAGGCCCGGCTCCGTGTTGACCAGCGTCATCGCTTCAGGCGCGGACAGCAGCCTCTCGTTCGACTTCTCCGTCAGCTTGGCCAGGCCGAAGTCCAGCACCTTCACGTAGCCGTCGCGCCTGAGCATGATGTTGTCTGGCTTTATGTCGCGGTGAACAATTCCGGCTTCGTGCGCGGCTTGCAGGGCCGATGCCACCTGCACGGCTATCTCAAGCGATTCATCTACGGAGAGCTTCTCGCCGTTGATTCGCTGGCGCAGAGTCCCGCCGTCCACGAACTCCGTGGCGATGAAATGAGTATCGTCCAGTTCTCCGACTTCGTAGATGGTGATGATGTTCGGGTGATTCAGAGCCGAGGCGGACTTTGCTTCCTGTATGAAGCGGCGCATGCGCAGTTGGTCGCGCGCCAAGTCAACGGGAAGAATCTTGAGCGCGACCGTGCGGTCAAGCTGTCTGTCCTGTGCCAGATAGACTTCACCCATCCCGCCTGTGCCGAGCAGGGAACGAATCTCGTAGCGACCTAGAAAAGTACCTTCACCGATTGGCATTACGGGCAGTCTTATGGCCGTGGGCGCTGGGCACGCCCAAAACGGGCTATGGTGCTCTCAATATTATCGCAGGCAAAGCCATTGTATTATGTGTCACTGTTGCGCGCCAGTCCTCGTATAAAAGGAGAGTGCGCGCGAGAGGTTTCAGGCGGGCCAGCGCTTCGACAAATGAGCAAAATCAAACTGCAATGAAACTGCAACCAAAGCCGCAGCGAGTTCATGGCATAGTCTCACCAACACCTCCTGAGAGGAAAAGCGTTGGACTCAGGAAAATCGCCGTAGGCAGGAATGCTACCTTCCTGCCTACGGCCTCTTTTGTTTTGACTACGGAAAACTGCCTGAGAGGGTTAAAGGGTGAGTTCTCTAAGAGACGGCTCTTGGCGTCAGGCTGCCAGAAAAAGATTGACCGAGTCGAGCAGCTTGTCTATGTCGGGCTTGGCTACGTAATCGTGCGCGCCCGCGCTAAAGCCTTCTATGCGGTCGGATGAATAAGCGTCGCCCGAATAAAAGATGACGGGCGTATCAGGGTGAAGCCTTCGAATCTCCTGACAGAGCGCGAAGCCCGTTCCGTCAGGAAATCGCTTATCCAGAATAAAGAGGTCAAAGCTCTGGCTTCGCGCCAGTCGCAACGCCTCTTCTATGGAGCCTGCGGCCACCGCTTCGTAGCTTGAGAGCCCAAGCAGCACCGTCAACATAGAGCTATTGTCCTCGTTATCGTCAACACAGAGGATGCGCCGCCTTTGGTCTAACATAGGGGACTCCCTGAAGAAAGTGTAGCTCACTATGGTTGTCTGGTTAGAGATTGCCGCTTTAAGCCGGAATTGTTCGCCCGCACAGCACAGCTTGCTGACCGGCATATAAATTCTACGAGAAAATGTTATGGGTTGCGGGCGATGGAGTAGTCGCTGGTGAGTTATCCCATCCCCATCCCCATCCTGTGACTTAAAACGGGGCAATAATAGACCGCGCGGGCCGGTCGTGTCTGTACGAAATGTGACACTCAAGGCGGGTCTGTAGAGCTTTCAGGAGCGTGCGTAGATTGTTTTGGCTTAAAACGGCTCAATCTGGATGAGACGATTGAGCGGGTCGAAGGTCAGCTTGAAGGGACTGAGCGCGTCGCGGCCAAGTATGATAGGCGCTCCGGCTTCCGCGCCGTAGAGCAGGTCTGTCGGCACGTTACGCAGCGACATTGAGCCTATGCGAACCGTCACGGGCGCAATCCTGTGAGCCGAAACCCGACCGCCGCCCAAGTCTCTCACCTCACTCGCTCTGCCGCGAGCGCGCGGGATAATTCCCATGCTCTGAGCCTCCATTTCGCCCAGCGCGAGCCCAAAGCTTGAGCCGGTGTCAACCAGCGCCCTGCGCCCGTTATCCAAACTTACGAACGGGCGGCGGGCCGCTCCCACGAACAACCATGGGACGACGGCACCATTAGCAGGCGCGTTCGTGACTCTTAAAGGCGTCGTGCGAGGGTCGAAGGCGGAGATAGTCGCTTGCGGAAAATCTATAGTGTAGCCTAGCGGCCAGTAGCTTTCGGTAGGGTCAAGCAGGCCGTCCACGCCGGGCGGCAGGCTGTTTGTGACGACGACGCTTGCCTGCGCCGGAAGAAAGTTGTTCCTGTCGCCTATAGCAAGGCTTGAGAGCCGGGCTTCGCGGCCCATGCCTGCGCCTTTACCGCTCAAGCCGCCTATGGTCGTGCGGCGTCCCGTCTCGTAGCGCACTTGAGCCGCCTGAGCCACCTGTTCCGAGAGAATAGTCGCCCCCGCCCCCGTATCTATAGCGAGCTTGAAGGGGCCAGCGCCGTTTATCCAAGTGTTGACTATCAGGCCGCGCCCCTCTACCAGCCGGAAGCGAGCGGCGAAGGGAAGGGAACGCGCCGAAAGAGCCTCAACGCCGCGCGAATCACTTTCATTCGCACGCCTGAGCGCTTCGCGGCCCTTCTCCTTAGCGGCATAAAGATGGGCAGTCCCTTTGAGAGGAACTGCCCACGTCTGTAAACCGCATGCGAAGACGAGCGATGAAGCGACGATAAAAGCTATGCTCTTCAGACAGCCCTTCATCGCAACCTCTCTCTTCGTAAGCTTCTCTTAGTAGTTACGGTTGCGCCTGCGGAGCTTGTAAGTGTAAAGCGCCGAGCCGCCGCCTCCGGCCAGAGCGCCAATGGCCGCGCCCTTCTTGCCGCCTAGAAGGCCGCCTATAACCGCGCCGCCGCCCGCGCCCATAGCCACCGTCAGCTTATCCCTGTGCTTCTGCCAGAAAGAGCGCTTCTGCGGCTGCTGCTGGTAGTCGTAGTAGACGCGACGGCTGTTGTCATAGCGCGAAGAGCCAGCGCTGGAGCCGCGACGAGCGTTGCGATAGACCACTCGCGGCTGAGTCGCCTGACGCTCTACGACCGTTCCGGGCTCAGACTTGTCGCTGTCGAGCGCCGTGCGAACGCCGTCAGCGAAACCTTCGCGGTAAGCCTCGGGTATGTTGTTCTCCGCCAACTGGTCTGTGGTCGTAGCGGTCTGCGGTGCGGTCGTCTGCGCCGTAGTCGGTGACACAGCACCGGCAGTCTGAACCTGAGGCGTCTCAGCAGTCTTGCCGGAGCGGGAAACAAAAGCCCCGACCGTTCCGCCCAGCAGCGCCGTCGCCAGAGCGATTGATATAACCCTCTTATTATCGAAAACCATCATCTATCTCCTTCGGAAAACTTAATTATAAATGACCCGCCGTCCTTGCTGGCAAACAGCGTTCCTCCAAAAGTGTATCGCAGTGTCCGGTTGCTTAAACCCCGGCCGCAGACCGCATTATCTACAAATTCAACCGCTTTTTGCGCCCGGCAAGATATTCATAATCGAATTGCAAGAATGAGCGCGGGGACGGCGCGCAAGCTGCCCCTAAAGCGTGTCGCATATGGTGTTTTCACAACACCATATGCTCAAAAGGGCTGGTAACGTCCGGCTTCACAAATCAGCAAGCACGTAGATTCTCCGGCGACCCGTCCCGCCTTGTCAGGATTGCGCCTGTAACAAATCAGACTTTGCTCATATCTCCCCTATCAACTTTTCAGCGAAGCCATGTCAATCACAAAACGATAATGCACATCGCTTCTTAATAATCGTTCGTAGGCTTCGTTAATCTGCTGAATGGGAATTATCTCGATGTCCGCAGTAATGTTGTGCTCGGCACAGAAGTTGAGCATTTCCTGAGTCTCCGCGATGCCGCCAATCGTAGAGCCCGCGAAGCTCCGTCTTGTAGGGATGACGCTGAACGCCGCCACCGGAAGCGGCTCTTCAGGCCCGCCGACCAGTACCAGAGTGCCGTCTACTTTGAGCAGGTTGAGGTAAGCGTTCACGTCGTGCGCGGCGGATACTGCATCCAGAACCAGATGCAGGCTTCTGGCGTGCGCGCCCATCTGCTGTTCGTCTGTGGATAAAACCACTTCGTCCGCACCGAGGCGCTTCGCGTCTTCTGTTTTGGAAGGTGATGTCGTGAAAACTACCACATAGGCTCCCATGGCTTTAGCGAGTTTGATAGCCATGTGTCCAAGACCGCCGATGCCTACGACGCCAACTTTTTTACCCGGCCCGACCTGCCAGTGCTTGAGCGGAGAATAAGTGGTAATACCGGCGCACAGTAACGGTGCTGTAGCCGCGAGGTCTGAATTATCGGGCACTCGCAATACAAAATCTTGGTCAACCACAATGCTTTCCGAATAGCCGCCATAGGTTTGCGTGCCCAGATATTTATCCGGCGAGTTGTAAGTGAGAGTATTTCCCGGCTCGCAATACTGCTCCAATCCCTCCTTGCAGTATTCACATTCCCGGCAGGAGTCCACCATACAACCGACCGCCGCGAGGTTGCCTGCTTTGAACTTTGTGACCTCGTTACCGACTCTGGTCACCTTGCCGACGATTTCATGGCCGGGGACAACAGGATAAACAGTGCCATGCCATTCGTTTCTAGCCGTGTGTAGGTCGGAATGACAGACACCGCAGTAAAGGATTTCGATTTCGACGTCACGCGGCGTCACATCTCTTCGCTCGATATCTAACTGTTTCAACGGCGCTTCAGCCGCTTGGGTGCCGTATGCTTTTACGCTCATGATAATTTTCCCCTAGTTACTATTACCCCTGATTTTGTCTTCTGTCTGTTCACTGACAAACGTCAATTTTCTACAAGTATCTTGAAGATTGAGTTTCGTTAGTAGCCATTTACTGTGTCTTACTGTTTAAGTTTGATAATAAGGGCTGAGAGATGAGGGGCGTTATGCCAAATCCAAGCGACTTTCCCCAACCGGTGCGGGAGTTATATTGTGGAGAGCAGGCGCGGGGGCTGGGCCGAAAGGGAGTCTTATTGGCCGCATCTTCATTTACAGATGTTTTGGAGTAAGTGCAGGTGTATTTACTCTGATTACATCTGCGCTTGAAGTAAATACACCTGCACTAGCTTCAATTAGATTGGTAACCGAAGCTAGCGCAGGTTGTTGTTAATCTTTTGGCTCAGGCGTTTAGCTGGGCTACGTCTATGTTGTACTTTCTGATTTTGCTGTAGAGGCGCGGGCGGTAGATGCCCAGCAGGTTGGCTGCGGCCTGCTTGTTGCCGTTGGTTCTCTGGAGAGTCTTTTCTATGACCAGCTTCTCTATCTCTTCAAGGGTCATGTTGGCGGGCACGTCCCAGCCTCCGGCCTGTGCGCCGCCTTCCGGGACGCTGCCGTTGTCGAAGGGCAGGTCAACCGGCTCTATCTTGTTGGCTTTCGCAAGCAGGACTGCGCGCTCTATCACGTTCTGAAGCTCGCGCACGTTGCCGGGCCATTGATGCGCGAAGAGCCTTTGATACGCGGCCTGCGACACTCCCGTAATCTGACGGTCGTACTTGTGCGCGTACTCCTTCAGGAAGTGGTCTGTCAGAAGCTGTATGTCCTCGGTTCTCTCCCTCAAGGGCGGAACGTGAATCGTAATCGTGGAGATGCGATAGAAGAGGTCGTCTCTGAGCAACCCGTCGCGTATGGCATCTGCCGGAAGGCGATTGGTGGAAGAGATTAGACGAAAGTCCACGGCATAAGTCTTCTCGGAGCCTACCTTGCGATAGCTGCGGTCTTGCAGCACGCGAAGCAGCTTCGGCTGAAGCTCTACGGGCATCTCCGCTATCTCGTCCAGAAGGAGCGAGCCGCCCGCAGCGTGCTGAACGAGTCCCTCTTTGTCCGCGTGCGCGCCGGTGAATGCTCCCTTAGTGTGGCCGAAGAGTTCACTTTCGATAAGCTCTTTCGGCAAGGCGGCGCAGTTGACCTTGATGAAGGGCTTCTTGGCGCGAAGCGAGTTGTAGTGAATGGCGTTGGCGATTAACTCTTTGCCGGTGCCGCTCTCGCCTACTATGAGGACGTTGGCGTCCGATTTGGCCACGGACTCAATTGTTTCGTATATGGTCTGCATCTGGCGAGACGCGCCTATGATGTTGAAGTACTCTGCGCGAGTGGAAAGCTGTCTGCGCATAGACGCCGTCTCTTCGCGCAACTCGCGGCTCTCAAGCGCGCGCTCGACTAGCGGAAGCATCTGCTCGAAGTCGAAGGGCTTCTCCACGAAGTAGAACGCGCCGGCCTTTGTAGCCTCCACGGCGCGAGTCACTGTGCCGTAGCCCGTCACCACAATCACTTCCGTAGAGGGATGCGTGTCCTTCATGTGGCGCATCACTTCGAGGCCGTCCATGTCCGGAAGCTGTAGGTCGCAGATAGCCAGATGATGGCCGCCCCTGTCGAAGAACTCTATGGCCTCGGCTCCCGTAGCGGCCGTGTCAACCGTGTAACCTTCCTCCGCCAGATTCTGCTTCAGAGAATCCGCCATCATCGGCTCGTCATCAACTACCAGAATGCGTGCGTCTTTACGTTCCACCTTGAATATGCTCCATTAAAGAGATTGATTCATTGGGCCATCGGTTCATTGATTCAATAAAAAAATAATCAATGAATCAATTTTCAATCGGTAGGCGAACGCTCAGAGTGTTCGCTTCGTAGCGAGCCTCTCCGCCGTGCGCCTCTATGATTTTTGCTGCGAGCGACATGCGCAGCGCGTCGCTGCCCGCGTAAGTATGAAATGGGTCTGTAGCCGTCTTAAGGCCGCGCCATTCAATCAGAGCCTGCGGCATGGCTTCCGATTCGACTCGCTTGATAGAGACAGCGAGAGGCTCGGCCTCCTCTTTGTTCGGGGAGAGAGCCTGCGCGCCCGTGTATATGGCTTTGAATGCCTCCGAGAGCGCCGTCACATCGAACTCGCCTCTGAACGATTCTTCAACGTCACTCGATACTCCCGTGCCGTTAGAGGCTTCAGCCAGTAGAGCGGACAGATTCACGTTCGGCTGGCGGCGAAGCTCCACGGGGCGGCCCAGCCTTACAAGCGTCGTCATGTCCAGAGCCGCGCGCTCCAATCCCTGAATCAGCTTCACGACCGTCTCGCGCTCGTCCTCGGGCCGCTCAGCCTTCTCCATCCGCTTGCGAAGGAATGTGGCATAGAGTTTGAGACCATTTAGCTGGTTTTTCAGGTCGTGAACGATTTGTACGGAGGCACGCCCAAGCTCTTCCAGAGTGTTTGAGTCTGTTACCTCCGATTTTAACGGCTTCATATTGGTCACGTACCTTCAGCTTAGGGTCTTAATGGCACGGAAGATGACTGCTGTGCAGGCTACCTTTCGTGTACGAAATAGACCCAAAGAGCATGCGTTTGTGTGTCATGTTTCGATGCGGCATCTTAACAAAAAAACTCAACGTATGCTAGTCATGCAGTAATAAGGTTGGTCTGGGCTTGGGATTCGGGAACTCGGTAAATGAGCAATAATCGTCAGAGAACTGTCATGGTGGTTGAGGATTTCGAAGATAACCGCTTCATGATGCGACGTTTATTAGAGATGAGCGGTTACAGGGTGGTCGAGGCCGTCAACGGCGAACAGGCCATTGAGATAGCCAACAAGGAGCAGCCTCATCTGATTCTGATGGATTTGAGCCTGCCGCTTCTGGACGGCCTCGCAGCCACGCGCCGCATAAGACAGAACGAGGGACTAAAACGCATCCCTATCATTGCCGTCTCCGCTCACGACACCTCCGATTTCCACGCGGACGCGCTCGCCGCAGGCTGCAACGATTACGTCACCAAGCCTATTGATTTTGAGCAACTGGAGCAGCTACTGAAACGATTGCTGCCGCCGGACGGCGATGACCACCCCGCAGCTTGACCGGAGCTTGCGGCCCAGACCCATTACCTCCCATGCCTGAGCGATTCGAGACACTGATTAGAACACATGAGGACGCTTTAGTACGCGCGTGGGCCGACCACATCTACGCGGAACGCCGCACCGGCCTCGGAACTCTGCTCTCCTACGAGCAGCTTGTAGACCACCTGCCGGACATGCTCAGAGAGCTTTCGCGCCTGATTGACGGGGCTTCGGACGAGCGCGGGATTCTGGATACAGTCCGTAGGCTTCGCTCCTTCGCACAGGTGCGCTTCTATCAGGGGGCTCTCATAGATGAAGTGGCACGTGAGTTGATACTTTTTCGACAGGTTATAGAGGATTTCCTGTGGCGTGAAGCATTTGCGGTCACGGAAGAGGATTGCAGGCACCTGCGCGGCGCGCTGCGTAGAGTGGGCCGTTTTGTAGATGAGATGCTGGTGCAAACCGTGTTGATTTACGCGGCATCCCTGCGGCCTCCTGTGGAGACACGAAGCTCCGTGTGGCCGCCTCCGCGCAGGCGTCGCACGGACAGGCCGTTCTCCGGCGACTGAAGAAAATGATAAGGCTGAAGAGAACAATACCGCTACTGCAAAGCGTGCGCATCAGGCTACTGGTGATGCTGGCGGTTCTGTCTCTGCCGCTTCTTATCATGAGCCTCATGCAGCTCAACAGCTACCGCAGCAGCATGCAGGAGCAGGACGCCACCATCGCTCGCATAGAGGCCACTGCGGCGCGCGGCATACTCGCATCGTGGCTCGAAACTCATCAAGCCGTAGTCAATCGCCCGGAATCGCTGTCGGCTGTCGAGACAGACGACCTTTATCGCCGCTTTCATCAGAGATTGTCGCCGGACGCGGGCACTCTCATATACGTCTTTGACAGGAACGGCCGCATTGTTCCTAATCCGGCCACGCCGGGAACGAGCATCAATCTTCTGGATTTGCCGCAGTCGCCGGGGCGCTGGAAGTGGACGGACGGCACCGAGCGCATGACCATGACCAGCCGCGCAGAGCCGCACGGCTGGACTGTCGCCGTAGGCGTGCCTCTGGCCGAGAATACTTTGACGGGCCGCTCCGCCATCAAGCTCACTGTGACTTGGGCCGTAGCGCTGCTGGCCTCAATCCTGCTGGGCGTGTGGGCCGTGGGCCGCTTCACCAAGCCCCTGCGACAACTGGCCACGTCCGCCTCGACTCTGGGCGAAGGAAACCTGCATGAGCGTGTGCCGGTTGAGACAAGGGATGAAGTCGGCACGCTGGCCGAAGGCTTCAACGCCATGGCCCAGCACCTTGAGACTAAGTTCAACGAGCTGCAAACCCAGAGCGCCTTCATAGAAGAGGTTATGGATGGGCTGCCGCTCGGCGTGCTCGTTCTGGATAAAAGCCTGATTGTCAGGAAGACCAATCCCATGTTCGCGCGCGCGCTCGGAAGAGAGGCGGAGGATTTGACGGGGCGCGGGCTCTACGAAGCGGCCGCAGGGCTCGCCGTCCTGAGCGACGTGGTAGAGGATGTGCGCCGCACTCGCAAGCCCTTCGTCACGTACGGCCTGCCTCTCAGCCTCGTGCCGCGCAGCACCGATGCTGAGGCGCAAGCTCGCTTTGAGCCTAACTTCTGGGACATAACCATCTGGCCCACAACCGAGCGCTCCGCAGGTCGCGGCGACCTGATTCTAATCCTCTCGGAAGTCTCAAAACGCGTCCGTGCTGAGCGCCTTGCTACTTCGGCTTTCGCTGCCGAGCGTGAGCGCGCGGCTGAGCTTGAGAGCGTCATCAGCCAGATGAACGAGGGCGTCATCATCATAGACCGTCACGGGCGCTACAAGGTCAACCCTGCGGCCGCAGAGATAATGGGAAGACAGCGAAGCGAGTTCCGCGACGGAGCCGAAGCGCTGATAGAAGACTTCGCGCTCAGGAATCTTGAAGGCGATGCGCTGCCGCTTGTGGCTTCGCCGCTTTATCGCTCGCTGCGCCTGCGCGAAAGCATCTCGGGCGAGCCGGTGCGCGTCGTGCGGCCCGACGGCGAGATGCGCGTCATAGCAATCTCTGCCACGCCGCTCACGGACGAGCAGGGCGAGCCGGTCGGTGCAGTGGCGGTCTTCCGTGACACGACGGAAGAGGTACACCAGCACGACGAACTGGTCGCTGCTTACGACCGCTTGCGCGAGCACGACCGGCTGAAGTCCGCCTTCGTCTCGAACGTTACGCACGAGCTGCGGACGCCTCTGAACGTCATCATAGGACTTAGCCAGCTTCTACAGCGTGACCCGCAACTGCCGCTCGCGCCATTGCAATCGGAAGCGGTCATGCGCATGGAGCGCAACGCTCGCTCGCTGCTTGAGCTTGTCAACGACCTGCTCGATTATTCGCGCCTCGAAGCCGGTCGCTCCGCGCTTCATCTGGAAAAGTTCGAAGTCGCGGATTTGGTCAAAGAGATAATTGACGACTACGGCACAGAGATTCAGAGCAAGAAGATAAGCTTGAAGACGGAGGTGTCGCCTGAGCTTGGGCCAGTCCTGATGGACAGGTACAAGCTCTCGCAGGTTCTCTCGAACCTTTTAGGCAACGCCATCAAGTTCACCTCCTCAGGCACTGTGACGATTGCCTGCAAGCCGCTCGACGCCGAGCGCTGGTGTCTGGAGGTGAGCGATACGGGCATTGGCATCTCGCGCGACGCCCTCGCCTACATCTTCGACGAGTTCAGACAGGTAGACGACCGCCTCGCGCGCTCATACGGCGGCACGGGGCTGGGGCTTGCCATCACGCGCAAGATTGTAGAGCTGATGGAAGGCGAAATCAGCGTAGAAAGCCGACCCTCCGAGGGGAGCCATTTCCGCATCACCTGGCCGCGCACTGTGCGCCAGCGCACGGGCACGGGCTCGCTCGTGGAAAAGGAAGTTCCTGCGACTTTCAGCCCCACAGACTTGCGCTCCCGCGCGCTTTGATTAAAACTAGGACGCAACCGAAAACCCCCTTGACCCGTTTCGCTCGTTTTTCCAAGAAAGGAAAAAAGAGATGATGTTCAGGAGTGTGAGAATCGCCTCGACTTGTCTCGCCGTTCTCATCTGGGTTTCCGCAGCCTGCGCGCAGGATGAGGCTAAGTACAAAGAGCTTCCCAATTTTCATCGCATCAACGCGATACTTTATCGCGGCGGCCAGCCCAAGGATAATGGGTTCGAGCGGCTGGCTGCCATAGGCATCAAGACCGTCATCAACCTGCGTGACGACGACAAGCGCGAAGATGCCGAAGAGAAGGAAGTGCGGGCGCTGGGCATGCGTTATTTCAACGTGCCGCTCAACAACCTGTTCGGCAGGCCGAGCGATGAACAGATGAATCGCTTACTTTCCATCATCAACGCGCCCGAGAATCAGCCTATCTTCATTCATTGCAAGCGCGGCTCAGACCGCACGGGCACGGTGATAGCCGTCTATAGAATCGAACACGACGGGTGGTCGTGCGAGCAGGCGAAGGCGGAGGCCAAGCGCTACGGCATGGGCTTCTGGGTAGTCGGGATGAAGGATTACATAAACGACTATTACAGGCGTCACGCGACGAACAAGGCCGGAGCCTCAAGGTGAAGCGCGGAACAAAGAGGGAGCGGCCGGGTTCTAAAACTCGCAGGATTTTTTTTACTCCGGGATGAGAGTTATGTTTCTTATCAAGAGCAATCAAAAGGAATCAGGGAAAGCATCTCGTGTGGCGGCTGCTTTCGTGTGCATCTCGATAATCTTCCTGTCGGGCTGCGGCGGCGGAACACAGCAAAGCAATCTCCCGCAACTGATACGCGCGGGCTCGGCCGATTATGAAAAATTCCAGCCGCTCATCAAGATTGATGACGTCGAAGCTACGGAATCCGTGCGGGCCGTGGGCGACATAGTGATGACTCTCTTCGGCACCGTGCGCAACTTCACAGGCCGCACGCTGAACGGGCTGGAGATTCGCGTGGCTGTCGTTGACCTTGACGGCAAGCCCGTGAAGGAGCGCACGCTGATAGTCATTCCCAATCAAAAGCCGGAGCTTGATAACAATCAGACCATGAAGGCGCAAGCCCTTCTGGAAGGCATAAGCAAGAACGCTACCCGCGCCAACATCAGGATGGAAGTCACAGGCTTCAGCTTCAAATAGGGCGAAGAGAGAAAGAGCCAGACCGCTAAAGCAGATTGAGCGAGTGAAAATAGAGAAGGTATTTCCACTCGCTCAATCTGCTTTAGCGGTCTTCCATTTCTGCCAGCCTGTGAAAGCTTTCGCCCTAAAGCGACATATACATTTAGAGGATAATAAGCCGGCCACTTATCTATAACAGGCTAGCTGGAGAACTGCGCCTCTCGGGTTTGGAATTGACTCGTACAGACTTCTGGCAGGGCAGTTTTTAACCGATATTTTACGCGCAGTTCTCACGAGCCCTTACTGCTGATGAGAGTCTTACCCTTGTCGGCCTCACGTTCAACTACCTCGCTGAAGGAGAGTTCAAAGATGGATTTCAAATTTGAAACAGATCATTTCCCGGTAGTCAGAGCGAAGTTCTTCCGGGAGGTTACGGGAAAACGGAATGTCAGGCTCGTCGTGATGCACTCCATGGAGGCTCCCGAAAAGGGGGACACCGCCGAGAACGTGGCCAGATTCTTCCAGAGCCCAAAGGACGCGAAAGGGCGTCCCGTCAAGGCATCAGCACACATCTGCGTTGATAGCGACAGTATTATTCAGTGCGTCATGGATAATAACGTGGCCTTCGCCGCGCCCGGAGTAAATAACGACGGAATACACATAGAGCAGGCGGGCTTTGCCAGACAGAAAAGGGCCGAGTGGTTAGACCCCTTCGGCATCCTGATGCTAAACTTGGCTGCAAACGTGGCCGCACAGTATTGCATGAAGTACAACATTCCGATTAAGCATCTCTCTAATGCCGAGCTGAAAGACGGGGAGAGGGGGATTATAGGGCACTTACAGGCGACCGCCGTCTTCAAGCCCAACAACGGGCACACAGACCCCGGGCCGGGCTATCCTTGGGATCATTTCCTAGACCGCGTTCAGGTTCACTTTGACGAGCGTATGAAGAAGTTCAAGAGCCTGTAAAAGCAGGTACTTCACGGCGAAGCAGGCGGGAGCTACAAAGCCCGGTTGAGCCCATCTGCTTCGCCGTCATAAATTCAGCCCGCCCTAAGCCCCGCCGATTATTCAAGCCTATGGAGATAAAGATAGACGACCTTGAGGGCCGGGAGATTCGCCAGCTTCTGGATGAGCACCTTCGTCACATGCACCTGAACTCGCCGCCCGAGAGCGTTCATGCCCTTGACCTAGAGGGACTGCGCCGACCGGGGGTTACCTTCTGGACGGCTTGGGAAGAAGGCGAACTGCTAGGCTGCGGCGCGCTCAAAGAACTGGACGCAAGACACGGTGAAATCAAATCCATGCGCACCTCCTCGCAGCATCTGAGAAAGGGCGTTGCGGCCCGCCTGCTCAATCACATCATCGAAGAAGCCGGACGGCGCGGCTACAGCCGATTGAGCTTGGAGACGGGCTCGATGGATTCTTTCGAGCCCGCCCGCAGGCTCTACGCCAATTTCGGCTTCAAATATTGCGGGCCGTTTGCGGATTACATAGAAGACCCCAACAGCGTGTTTATGACAAGAGAGCTTTGAGCCTTAGACAATTTTGCAGCAGGGCCGGGATTTTTGGGTATACTGTCGGCGCTCCAATCTTGAATTAAAGAACAGCAGATAAGGTGGCCAGCCGATGATTCGTCTCTCTTGTTTATTGATACTCGTGTGCGCCTTCCCGGTGCTCTGCCGGGCGCAATCCCCCTCTTTATACCAGACCGATTTCAGCATAGAAGAGTTTAAGGCCAGAAGGGCGAAGGTGTTCGATGCCATTGGAGGCAATTCGATGGCTATTGTTCAGGGCGCTCCTTCCGTCAACGGCTTCAGGGTCTTTCGCCAGTCAAACGAGTTCTATTACCTGTGCGGTCTGGAGACGCCACATTCGTACCTGCTGCTAGACGGGCGCACGCGAAAGGTGACTCTTTATCTGCCGCACCGGGACGAGGCCAGAGAGAGAAATGAAGGAAAGCTTCTGTCGGTCGAGGACGCAGAGCTTGTAAAGAAGCTGACCGGCGTTGATGCCGTGCTCGCTGTAGATTTAATGGGACGCGACTGGATATGGACTCTTGTGAAGGCTCCGCCCCCTGCGCTCTATACGCCCTTCAGTCCTGCGGAAGTCGGCGCTGACAGCCGCGATGAGTTGCTTGGCGGCATGGCGGGCACTATCTCAGACCCCTGGGACGGTCGCCCGTCCAGAGAGGGCCAGTTCGTGCAGTTGATTCGGGCTCGTTACCCGCAATTCGAGGTGCGCGACCTCTCGCCCGTGCTAGACCGCATGCGAATAATCAAAAGCCCGAAGGAGATTGAGTTGATTCGGCGGGCGTCACAGCTAGCCGGATTGGGCCTGGTCGAGGCCATGCGCAGCACTGAGCCGGGCGTCATGGAGTATCAATTAGACGCCGCCGCCCGATACGTCTTTCAAATCAACGGGGCCAGAAGGGAAGGGTATTCATCCATCACAGCCGGGGGAACAAACGCGTGGATGGGCCACTACTTCCGTAATGAGAGC
This sequence comes from Pyrinomonadaceae bacterium, assembly GCA_036389255.1. Classification (GTDB taxonomy): domain Bacteria; phylum Acidobacteriota; class Blastocatellia; order Pyrinomonadales; family Pyrinomonadaceae; genus JACVRN01. The sequence continues at coordinate 35,257 of DASVQI010000038.1, read as the reverse complement.
GAGCTGAAGAACGGTGACATGGTGCTTATGGACTACGCGCCGGACTACCGGTACTACACGAGCGACGTTGCGAGGATGTGGCCCGTCAATGGCCGCTATACAGAGGGCCAGCGCAAGCTATGCGAGTTCATCCTCGCCTACCGCAACGCGCTCTTGAAGCGCATACGCCCCGGCGCTCTGCCCGCGCAGATTATGGACGAGGCCGCGCGCGAGATGGAAGAGTATCTGAATAAGAACAGGTTCTCGCAGCCGCAGTACGAGCGCGCCGCCAGAGAGGCTCTGAAGTTCAGAGGCCACCTCTCGCATCCGGTTGGAATGGCGGTGCATGACGTCGGAAGTTATAAGGACGGCCCCCTGAAGGTAGGGATGGTCTTTTCCGTTGACCCCATGCTATGGGTTCCGGAGGAGAAGCTTTATGTGCGTATGGAGGACGTGGTGGCCGTCACGGAAACCGGCGTAGAGAATTTTACGGATTTTATCCCCGCGAGCCCACAAGACATAGAGAATGCCATTAGAGAAGAAGGCGTGGTGCAAAAGAGGCCGCCCTCGCCACCCCCGTCAAGCCTCAGGCTTTAACTCGCGGGGGCTCAGATGCCAAGAGCTATAGCAACAGCGTCTCTACGCGGTGAGCGTGAACCATGTACTCGCACGGCGACCACGCGAAGACAGTGAAGCGGCCATCCTGTGAGGCTACGAGCGCCACGGCGTCGGGCTGATCCTGCACGAATTGTGCGGCCGAAAGATGGCGCGTGCCTCCAAGCTGAACCGGATGCACGACCGAAGAGACATCTCCGATTATAGGCTCTGTTAAGACTACCTGCTCGACCTGTGTCCCGCCGTCGCGCCGTCCAATCTTGGCTCCGAAGCCAAGCAGCTCGTAACGGTCGCTGATGATGGTAGCGCCGTCCACAGCCGTCAAGCCCGCTATCGCTTCAACCGCGTCTATAAGCGCTTCCTGCCACAGCCGCCGGTTGCTGGCGCTTGCGTTGGGCCGCATCAATTCCTCCAGCTCCGTGTAGGCCGGCTCCACCGAATAGAGCACGGGCTGCACGATAGATTCGCGCCATGCCTGCGAGCCGTGCGGCACAACCAGAAGAGTGCCGCCGCGACCATGCGCCCGCATAGAAGCCGCCAGTTGAACCAGCACGTTCACAGAGCCGTCCTTGGAAGCTGGCGAGCCGAAGCCCAGCAGGGATGTCAGGAGGTCTGGACAGTCCGGCAGGCTCGTGCCCTTTTCATCTACCACACGGATTTGGTCGCCCTTGAGGACTACGACGTTGACGTATTTGCCGGGGTCTTCGTCGCGCCTGTACTTTATGACCAGCAGGCCCGGCTCTATGACTTCCAGCACGAAGCCGAGCCTCGGAACCGTCAGCGTAGTGCCCCACACGCAGAGCGTGCCGTCGTCTCGCCAGACGCCCAAGTGTATTCCGGGCCGCTCGACCGCCGGAGCCACGCGCGCCAGCACGGAAGGAGTGAGAGGCTGCTGTCGCTCGAACCTCATGGCCCGCCCGGCCTGATACTCCGGCGGGATGAAGGCCAGCGAAATCTTTGGCGAGAAGCCTTCCTCGCGCCACAGGCTGGCCCAGAAAGCCACGTCAATTATCTCTTCAATGGACTGAATGTCCGGTTGCGGGGCCAGCTCGTGATTCCCCCTGTTGTGCGCCGTTTCAAGAAGGCGCTCAAAGTGCGCCTGCACCGTAGGGGCAATCGCTCTTGCGGCTGGATATGAAGGGCTCGTCATAGTTGCTTGCTGAACTCAAAGAGAAGAAGATTCTAAACAGGGACGGTCAGGATGTACAGCATAAAAAGAGATTGATTCATTGATTCATTTCTTCATTGAAAAAATGAGCCGATGAACCGATGAATCAATCTCTTTTACGCTTTCTTCTCTTCGTTTCCGGCTTCGCGCATGAAAAGCTCTTCAAGGGATTGACGAACGGGTTGGACTGAGACGAGTCGGCCGCCTGCGAGGCGCAGGGCTTGAATGGCTCTGTCCACATCAAGCTCGTCCGCGACCTCTATACGCGCGCCGGAAGCGGTCGTCATCACGCTCGCGCCTGAGAGTTCCGCCAGATGCTGCTCAATAGCTTGAGCGCCGGCTCCCGCGACCGTTATCTCTATGCGATGGTCGTCGCCGGCCTTCGAGCGAAGCTCTTCGAGCCGCCCCTGCTCAACCAGCCGCCCGCGCTTGAGAATAGCCACGCGGTCACACAAGACTTCTATGTCCGAGAGTATGTGCGAGCAGAGGAAGACGGTCGTTCCGGTTGTGCGGAGAGACGCTATGAGGTCTCTGACCTCTCTGCGGCCGATTGGGTCTAGGCCGCTCATGGGCTCGTCCAGAAAAACTATCTCCGGGTCGTTTATAACGGCCTGCGCTATGCCGACGCGCTGCAACATTCCCTTAGAGAATTTTCGCAACTGCTTGTCCCAGCTCTTGCGGTCAAGGTTGACGCGCTCAAGCAGGGCTTCCGTGCGGCGCTTGCGCTCACCGCGCGCGTAGCCGAAAAGCTCCGCGCAGTAATCCAGAAACTCTCTCGCCGTCAGGTAATCGTAGAAGTAAGGGTTCTCCGTCAGGTAGCCAATGCGCCCGTGCATCGAAACGTCCGAGATGTCGCGGCCGAGTATGCGCGCCCTGCCCGCCGTGGGATAAATCAGGCGCATCAGGAGCTTCATTGTGGTGGTCTTGCCCGCGCCGTTAGCGCCGAGGAAGCCGAAGATTTCTCCGCTCTCTACCTTGAGCGATAAACCATCGAGCGCGCGCACTCGTCGCTTACGCAGGAAGCCAACTTCGTAATCCTTTGTCAGATTCTCTATCTCTACGACGGCAGCCATAAGTTTTACCTTCGAGGAATTTTGCTCTCAGGATGAAGGTCAACGCTGCAACCTTTATCCGTGAGCACGTAAGGAAAGTTAGTAGGGTCAAGCGGGAAGCCAGCCGCATCAACTCGCAGCCCGGCGGAGCGTAACTCCTGCGAGATTTCCCGCCAAGAGGCGGGACAGCGCCCTCCCGTGCGAGCGCTGTAAGCGGCAAGTATGCGAGCGATTCTCTCGCGCTCGTCCAGCGAATCAAGCTGAGCCAGCCGGTACGCCGCGAAGACCTTTACCTGCTCGTCGCTCGATTGCTCGCGCATGCGCGCGTAGATTTCCCTCGCAAGCTGCGGGCTAGAGCCTCTGGCGAGCATGTTGGCCTCCATCCCCTTCATCCAAGCAGGAGCGCCCGAAACCTTTGCGCCCATCCCGTAGGCTTCGCTCGCCGCCTTGTAGTCGCCGCGCTGCCAGTAGATGTAGCCCAGATGCTGGTAGAGTCTCCACGCGCCGGGGTTCGCCTCAATCCCTTTCCTGAGCAGCGCTATCGCCTGCTCGTCCTCGTCCGTCTCGCTCACAGTCGGAAGCACGACCGCGCCATACTCATAGACGGCCATGAATTTCGGGTCGAGCGTCGCGGCGGTATCCAGCAGGGGTGCAAGCAGCTTCAGGTCAAGCTCGCTCAAGTTATCAATCCTGACCCTTTCGTGCTGCACGGCTCTGCGCCCGACATACTGAAGCGCCCGCATCCAGTACCAGTCGGCTATGATGGCGTTGAAGGCAAGGCTCATGCGCCTTGCGGCAGCGCCGTTGACGTAGAGCCTCTCTTCCGCAGGGACTAGCTGGGCAGAGCGCGGGTTTCGCTCCATCCATAAGGCAACGCCGACCGCTCCAACGAGCCCCAACAAGAGCAGCGCGGCAGGCAGCGCGCTCTGTCTCCAGCCATGCGCCTGTGCTTGAAGCCTCGTGTCTGAGCTTGATGCGTTCATTTGAAGTTGCGGCGATTGAAGATGAGCGTCGCTGCGGCCAGAAGCGCCGCTATGTAGAAGACCGCGTAAACCAGAGCGCTCATGACGGCGCTCGCGTCGGGCACGACGCCGTGGCCCGCTTCTGTGATGTAGCTGTAGTTGGCGAAGTTCGGCAGAAGATAATAGATAGCGCCAAAGAGCAGTTGCGCTACGCTTGAGCCCAGGGAGTTGGCCAGCATCTTCAAGTCCGCGCTGAAATGGCCGATGATGAAGACGAAGAAGGTCAGCAGGGCCGAGAGCGCGGGGCTTGAGAAAGAGGAGAAGAGAAGCGCAACGGCCGTCAGAATCATCAGCTCAATGTAGATGAGCAGGACGGCGGGCCAGATGCGAAAGACGAGCGGATCCCAGCCGCGCCTGACGTAAACAAGCGCCAGTGAAACTCCCGCCCCCATCACCGTCACGTTGACCAGCAGCGTCAGGCAGAGGCCTAGATATTTGCCTACGAGGAACTGACCGCGACCTACGGGCTTTGAGAAGATGGCATAGACCGTGCGCCGCTCTATCTCTTTGTAGACAAGTCCGACGCCGACGAAGATGCTTATGAAAGCGCCGAAGAGAAGCGTCGCGCTCAGGCCGAGGTCAATGATGACCTTCGCTTCCTGCCCTGCGGACATCTCGCCCACGAAGATTGCGCCGCCCGTCAGCAGCAGCACGAAGAGCACAAGGTTATAGAGCACCCTGTCGCGCACTGCCTCGCGGAAGGCGTTGCGGGCGATTGCTGAGATGATTCCAAACCGGCCCGTGCTTTTGTTCCCCTCGCGCGTGCCGTCTTTCTCCTTACTGTTGATGCCGCTCACTATTTGTTCAGGGCTGCTAAGGATTTCTTCAGACATATATAGGTTAAAGGCGCGCCGCCCGCAAACGAGCATAAGCGCATTTAATCAGCAGTCAAGCTACAGCGAGTCGCGTATTTGTTCAAGAGTGCAGAGGTCTTCGCAAAGCGTGCGAGGCGGCCCCGGCTAAAAGTTGAGCTTTTAAGTTCGTCCCGCAGGCTCTACATGAAAGCGTAACTTTCATGTAAAGCTTCACGCGGAGCGTAACTGTTTGAGCTTGCTTTGCAGGAACGAGATGACCTGCGGGTCGTCCGTATGGCCGAGCAGCCACTCAAGCTCCGTTATGGCCCTGTTCCTGTCGCCCATCGCGGCGTAGCACCTGCTCAATTGATAGCGAAGAAGCAGGTCGTCCTTTTCGCGCGCTATGGCGGCTTCGTAGTGCGGCAGCGCTCCATTCGCGTCGCCCATGTCCATCAGCGTGTTCGCTAAATTGGTGTGGGCCATGCTGGACTCCGGAACAAGCTCAAGCGCTTTGCGGAACTGCGCGCTGGCGTTCGCGTAATCCTTCTGCTCGCGGTAAATCATCCCCAGATTGTTGTATGCCTCCATCAACTTGGGGTCGTACTCTATGGCCTTCGTCACAGCCTTGATGGCCAACTCGGACTCTCCAAGCCTCATGTGCATAATCGTCAGGTTGTTGTAGACCTGAGCGAGTGATAGAGAGTCTTTCGTCAACTCCAGCGTTTTAACGAAGAAGTCGCGCGCCTTATCCGGCTCGGAGTGGTCGGCGTAAGCCATGGCGAGGTTGAAGTTCGAGTTATAGGCTTGCGGGGCTTGCTCGACGGCGCGAGCCCACAGCAGGCGCGAGTCCATCCATATGCGATTCTGCGCCACCGTGCTGATGCCGAGCGTGACCAGCAGCGCCACGTAGAGCGCAGCCGTGAGACTCGGCCGCTTGCGCGCAACCCACAGGGTAAGCATCGCCGCCAGATAACAGAGGCCAATCGAAGAGAGATAGAAGTATCTATCCTGCACTATCCATTCGCGGTTCATGGCCCGCAGATTAAGCACGGGCAGCAACGGCAGGATGATGAAGGCCAGCGACAGCCAGAAGCCCGTGGAGAGCTTCTTTCTCTTGATGAAGATGAGGGCGGCAGCCAGCAGTAGGAAGGCGACCGGCACTATGACACCGGGACTGTAGATGTGCTTTGCGTAAGGCACATCGTACATGAGGCTCAGCTTCACAGGATAAACCTGATGTATCAGGTATTCCATAAAGACGCGCGGAACCATTGCCACGTAAACCCACCTTGGATAGATGGCGACTTCAGGCTTGCCCCACGCGAGCAGCCCGAGCGCGGCCACGCGCGCGACCATGTAAACAGCCGTCACGCATCCGAAGGGCAGCAGCCGCTTGAACATGCCGAAGCTGAAAGCTCGAAGGCTCTCGCTGCGTCTCACGAACTCCCAGACAAAGATTAGCCCCGGAAGAATTATCGCGGGCTCTTTCGACAGCAGAGCCAGCGCGTACAGCACCACAGATAAGACGAGCCAGCGCAAGCCACCATCTTCCCTGTAACGCATGTAGAGCGTGAGCGAAGGGATAAAGAAGAGAGCCAGCATTGGGTCTGTGACGCCGCTAATCCATGCCACGGACTCTACGTGCGCGGGATGGACTGCGAACAGCAGCGTGGCTATACCGGCTAAAACTGTGTTGCGGCTCAGGCGGCGCAGCAGGTAGAAGAGCGAGACAGCGACGCCCGTGTGTATGAGGATGTTCGCCAGATGCCAGCCCTGAGCCCACAGCCCGAAGGTGTGATAGCCAGCCGTCAGATAGGCCGTGAAGAGCGGGCGGTAGTAGGGCGGAGGAGGGACATCTGTGCCAATCAGCGCCCGGAATTCCCAGACGTGGCTGGTGAAGCCGCGCCAGATATTGTCCCAGAAGCGTATCCTTGGATTCTGTATTATCTGCTGAATGTCGTCGTAGACGAACTCTTCGCCCAGCGCGTTCGAGTAGAACAGCAGGCAGGCCGAGACAATCAGAAAGATGATGCGCCCTTCCGTGAAGAAGCGGGTGGGGCCGGAAGATTCGGGGGCAAAAGATTTCAGGGGCTCGTTCGTCATAAAGGTCTGTTGCCTTTCGAGGTTTGCTTCATCCGGCGGAGCTGGCACGAAACGCCGGTACTGCGTACAAGGGGAGGGCAGTGCTTTAGAGTAGACCTAGTTCAGTGGCGTTCCAGAAACCGCCGTGGGGACAGTCGTAACATCAGCAGTGTCCTGATAAATAACGCCGGGCATGTCGGACGAGAACCTGCGGCCTCCGACTTGCGCGTTGATAGGAGCCGAGCCTACTACAAAAGAGGCGTTGTCCGAGGGAAGCGTGATGCTGTAGACGTAACCGCTCTTGGGACTGTCAGGGCTGGTCGCGCTGGCAATCGAGGCATCTATCATGTTGTTGGCTACTAGCTGTGAGATGGAACCGAATGAAATTCCCGCTCCAACAGTCTGACGGTACGCAGCTTCGGCTGAGCTGAGAGTGCGAACCCCTGAGATGGCGGAAGCTTCGTTAGCGGCGCGGCGGGACGCGAGTAAATTAGGGACAGCGATGGCGGCAATAATACCTATGATTGCCACAACGATTAGTAGTTCTATCAGAGAGAACCCTTTCTCATTTGTCTGGCAGTTCATTGTCAAAGTTTCCTTAATCGCTCTGGGCGAGTCCGATTAAAAAGAAAGAGGCGGCACCCGAAGTGGACGCCGCCTCTTTTAAGTCTTAGGTCATTACCGCAGGAAGCGGCGTCCACTTTGAAAGCCGTTACTTACTGAACAGGCGAGCCGCCGGTAACGCCACTGCTGGTGCGCGTAGGCGCGCTCAGTGTGCCGGACGAGCTACCGTAGATGACGCCGGCTTCACTGGTGTAGAAGCTGCGGTTGCCGGAAGATGTGCTCTGCGAAGTACCGGAAGCATCGAACTGAGTGCCGCTCGAAGCGGTGCTCGCTGCGTAAACATAGCCGCTCTTGGGTGAGCCAGCGCCTATGACAGAGTCAACCAGGCTATTAGATGAGAGAGTGGCCATGTCAGCATAGCTGCCCTGACCGACCGTTGACTGGTAGGTTGCCTCGGCGCTGCCGATGGTGCGCATGGTAGCGATAGCGGCGGCTTCGTTAGAGGCGCGACGTGAGGCGAGTAGATTGGGGATAGCGATGGCGGCGATGATGCCGATAATCGCTACTACTATCAGAAGCTCTATGAGGGAGAATCCCTTTTCGTTATTGTGCTGTCTCATTTTAATTAAGTCCTTCTTTTGAGATTTAGCCTGTCTAAGATAAAGAGGCGGCAGGAGGGCACCGCCTCTTTAATCTTGCAGGCGTTGACGGGTGTGTCGCGGCCTCTTTTAGTGACAGAGATTGATTACTGAACGGGCGAGCCGCCGGTAACGCCACTGGTGGTGCGCGAAGGCGCGGTCAGTGTGCCGGACGAGCTGCCGTAGATAACGCCGGCTTCACTCGTATAGAAGCTGCGGTTGCCGGAGGTCGAGCTCTGCGAAGTACCGGAAGCGTCGAACTGAGTGCCGCTCGAAGCGGTGCCCACTGCATAAACATAGCCGCTCTTGGCCGTTCCGGCGCCGACGACGGAGTCAATCAGGCCGTTGTTCATCAGGGCGGCGCGGTCGCCGTACAGGCCGGAACCGACCGTTGACTGATAGGTTGCTTCGGCGCTGCCGATGGTGCGCAGCGTAGCGATGGCGGAAGCTTCGTTAGCGGCGCGGCGGGAAGCTAAAAGGTTGGGGATAGCGATGGCGGCGATAATGCCGATAATCGCTACTACTATCAAAAGCTCTATGAGAGAGAAGCCCTCTTGGCGTTTGGTCTGCATTGGTTCTTTTTACTCCTTCAAAGTTAGGTCAAGGGTTAGAAACTTAAGAGATATTTCGCGCCCGGCGCTTCTCAGGTCTTAGGCTCACATGCCGCGCTCGGCGTGCGCGATTACAGTCGCACTAGCCTTTACAAACCGCGTGCCGCAAGCCGTTTTCACGGGAATAAGCGGGAAAAAGCGCAAAATGCTGCTGTTTATCATATGTTAGAGAGACGCGCGGGAAAGCCGGGCCGGGCGGCAAAAGGGGCTGGTTGACAAATTACGGCAGCCGCACTGTGACGGTTTCCGTCAACAGCCGGGCGGCAAAAGGGAAAAGACGGAGAAGTGTTATCTAGAGAAGCAGGCGGGGCTAGGGCTTTGTCTGACTCTGTATGACTGCGGCGAGGCGAGCTTTCATCTGCCTATTCGGCGGCGCTGCGGGTCGCGCTGTCGCGCATCTGAGCGGTCAGGTTTCGTATGCCGTGCTTGTCCAGAAGGTGGCGCAGAGAGCGCACGGAGAGTTGCAGTAGCTCTGCGGCTTTGGTCTGGTTTCCGCCCGTGCGCCTCAGGGCTTCCAGTATGTAAGTCTTCTCAAGCTGATCCAGAAACGCCGTCATGTTCAGCCCCTCTTCGGGCAAGTCCAGCGCGGACGAGACGCGAGCGGCGTCGTAGTTGGTGACCTGCGACGGCAGCCGGTCGGGCTGAATCTCCTGCGTGCTTTCGAGCGCGACCGCGCGCTCAATCGTATGCTCAAGCTCTCGCACGTTCCCCGGCCACGAATAGGCTTCGAGCAAGCTCATGGCCCTCGCGCTCACGGTGAGATTGCGCCCCGTCTGCTCGCAGAACTTTCTGACAAAGTGGTCTACCAGCTCAGGGATGTCCTCGCTACGCTCGCGCAGTGGCGGCAGCTCAATAGGGATGACGGAGATGCGATAGAAGAGGTCTTCGCGGAAAGTGCCGTCCTTGACCATCTGGCTCAAGTCACGGTTCGTGGCGGCTATAACGCGCGTGTCAATCTCCATCTCTTCATGCGCGCCGACGGGCCGCACCTTTCGCTCTTGCAGAACGCGCAGAAGCTTGACCTGCATGGCCGGAGACATCTCGCCTATCTCGTCCAGAAAGATTGTGCCGCGATTGGCAGCTTCGAAGAGCCCCTTGCGATTCGTGTTGGCTCCCGTGAAGGCTCCCTTGACGTAGCCGAAGAGCTCCGATTCGAGCAGCGTCTCCGTGAAAGCTCCGCAGTTGATTGAGATGAAGGGCTTTTCGGCGCGCGGGCTCAAGTCGTGTATGGCGCGTGCTACCAATTCCTTGCCCGTGCCTGATTCGCCCGTGACCAGAACGGTTGATTGCACGCCGGCTATAGTCTCTATCATCTGATAGACGGCCTGCATGCGGTCGGAGCGGCCGATGATGTTGCCGAGGCTCCCGCGCTCGCGCTGCGCCCGGCGAAAGGCACGGTTCTCTTTTACCAGAGCTAGCTTTTCAAGCGCCTTGTTGACTATCAGCTTCAGCTCGTCAACGTCGAAGGGCTTCTGTATGAAGTCGTCCGCGCCCAGCTTAAAGGCTTCGCGCGCAGTATCAACGGTGGCGAACGCCGTCATCATGACGACGGCAACGTCCGGCGCAAGCTCTCGCGCCGCGCGCAGAAGCTCTATGCCGTTCATGTCCGGCATCTTCACATCCGAGATAATCAGGTCGGCGGGCTCTTCTCTGAGGAGCGTCATGGCGACTTGGCCGTTTTCGGCCACGCGCACGCGATGACCGTCGCGCTCGAACACTATGGTCAGCAATTGACGTATGCCTTGCTCGTCGTCCGCGATTAGAAGGTCGGCCATGCTGAATCAATTACCAGATTGGAACTGTTGAGCGCAAGTAAATAATGGCGGCCACGAGAGAATGAGCGGGGAACTGCGGCGCTTTATGGCGCGGGCTGATTGGAGGAAGCTATGTGAGAGAGGACGGCTCTTAAAGCCGGAAGATTCTCTTGCACCAGTTCGCTCGCCCTTGAGTTGCGCAGCTCTATCGTCACCACCGGAAGTTTCTTGTCCGTTCCCATGAGAGTGCCGAGCGAGCCGGGCGTCTCGTAGCCCAGATAGGGACAGAGAGGATACCCGTTGACGTTCGCAATCACGCGAGCCAGTTGCTCGCCCGTCCCGTCCCAGTTGACGCAGCCGAGCGCCGCGTGAAGCGTGATGATGTAATCGGGCGGCGAGCTTTCAAGCAGCTTCATAATCGCGCGCGTCTCAGGCTCGGACACAGGCTCAGCGCCCGGAAACTGATTCGCGTCCCAATAGTCCCTGCTCCAAGAGGCGGAAGGGAAGTTGCGATTGATGTCCACGCCACGGGCATTGACCCTAGTGTTGGCGAATAGGCCGTCCGGGTTGGCATCCGGCACGACTATAATAGTCAAATCCTCCGGCGCTGGCTCCTTCATCAGAGAGCCCATCAAAGCCTTGGCTAAGATGGAAGAGTCCGGCTCGTTGCCGTGTATGCCGCCGAAGACTATCACGCGCTTTTTCCCGCTCCCGTAGATTGCGGCCATAATCGAAGCGCCCTTAACGCTTTTACCAAGCTCCATATACCTGACGGGGACTGCTTTCTTCTGGTCGCTGGAAGTTGAAGGTGAAGCCACGGGCGTCGGCGTGCTCTCAGCCTGAGCGGCCACGGGGCGTACCGCGAGGCCGGGTAAGAAGAATGCCGCAAAGCCCACCGGCAGCAGAATCAGCGCAAGTTGTAGTTTCCTCTTCAGCACAGGCTCTATACGCAAAAGATGCGTTTCCGAAAATTCCGTAATATAACCATATTTTCAGAAGCCATTGTGCGCAATTTTTGCTTAAAGGCCAAAGGAAATTCTCTACGGTCGCCGTGAGTCTTTTCGCGCGGGAGTGGGAACGGCCTGTCCGGCCTACTTTGTCTGCGGGAGCGCTGAAGTGAAGAGGGGCCTTATCCCACGGGATAAAGCCCCTCGTATTATGTCTTAGAGCTTATCCTTGAAAGTCGCGTCCGTTGCGACGTAGAGGATATTTCCCTTAGTCCATCGCGCAAGGTATCTCGAAGCGCCGACCCGCTTGGTACGCGCAGTTTCCGCCGCAGCAGGAGAAGAGTAAGAGCCCGCCATGACCTGCTCTTTTTTGTTTGCAGACGATTTGTAGACCGCTCCCATCACGTCGTCTGCTCCCGGCAGAAGCTTGTCGTCACCCTTCAAATCGCTCCTCTTGTAAGTGCCGTCCAGAGTGAAATCACCGACTTTTTGGGGAAAGGCGTCCGCCAGAGTGGGTTTCGGTGTGGCCGTGGGCGACGGCGTTGAGCTTGTTGAGCTTCCGTTGGAGTTGTTCCTGTTTTGATTACCGCCTAGATTGCAGAGGTTACAGGCGAAAGCCATAAGCGAGAGAACTGCGGCTGCGAAAAGGATTTTCATTTATCTAAAACTCGATTCTGCGGGGGAATTGGTAAAAGCAGTACGTTTCTTATGCCAAGTCCTGCGATTAAGTCAATGATTTAATTTTTCAGAGAAGGAAATGCTGCACCTCTTTTATTGAAATCCGTGCTCGCCGGAACCTCCCGGAGTTTAATCTTTGGGTGTCAATATGGCTACCTGCATGGATTTATGTTAGCCTGTTGGTGTCAGTATGGCACACGCCCCGGCTCAATGGTCTGAATGGGCCCGTATGACACGAATCGGCGGCTTCAAGGCTTCGCTCTTTGGATGAGGCAGTAATGAGTAAATCCAAACAACTACAGGGTTTAGCTTGAGTAGTCAACTGGCGGCACGCTTGTTGCTCCTGTGAAACCGCCGGTTTGCTTAACGCATGTAAAGGCGGGATTTACAGGGAAAAGGTGTTGGAAGTACGGCGGGAATTGCCTGAAAATTTCAGGCCGTTAGCCCGCCAGTGCTTCCGGCAATTTGCGTTCTGGCTTGAATCAGTGTAATCTCACGGCTTTTGCTGAGGGCGGCCTAACCAAGAGCTTTAGCAATAATTTATACTCGAAGAGAAGGAAAGATAATGCGACCGATTAAACATGCCGAGAAAGGCTTGACCCTTGTGGCGCGTAGCCTGTTCAACTCAATTCAGTTCTTCAACAAGTACAAGCCGAATCCGGCATTTACGCCGAAATGGTCGGACAAGCCGCTCCTGAAGTCTTGGCAGAAGACCAAGCCGACCCTTGGCTGGCCGCGTACTACCGACTCCCTCTGCCCCAAGTGCGTCATTGAGGCGCGCGAAGAGATTATCAGTGGCAAGAAGGACTACACAGTCCTCATGAACGAGAAGGTCGGTGAGATTAAAGCGCAGATTATAGAGCGCGACGGCCAAATCTGGATGGTGAAGGATTGCCCGACGCATGGTCGCATAGAAGATATGATGGCCGTTGACGTCAAGTTTCTGGAGCACATCGAGGCGATGTTCCCGGGCCGCGACATTCAGGCGCACAACGACGAGAAGCTGCACAACCACGGCTCCTCCACCATCAAGCACGGACGCGGCGCGGTTCTGACGGTTGACTTGACCAATCGCTGCAACATGATGTGCGACCCCTGCTTCATGGACGCCAACCAGGTCGGCTTCGTTCACGAGTTGAGCATGGATGACATCAAGGAGATTCTTGATAACGCCATCTCAATCAAGCCGCGCCGCCAGATGTCGGTGCAGTTTTCGGGCGGTGAGCCGACGCTCTCGCCGCACTTCATAGAATCCATCAAGTATTCGCGCAAGGTAGGCTACAACTCGGTGCAGGCGGCTACGAACGGAATTGAGTTCGCCAAGTCCAAAGAGTTCTGCCGCGAGGCAGCCGAAGCGGGTCTTCGTTACGTTTACCTGCAATTCGACGGCATTGGCAACGACGCCAACAGCCACCGTCAGGTCGGAAACCTCTTCGACGTGAAGCTTCGCGCCATTAACAACCTGCACGAAGCGGGCGTTGAGATTGTGCTCGTGACCACACTGGTCAACGGCATCAACAATGATCAGGTAGGCTCTATCATTCGCTTCGCTCTGGACAATCCGAAGAAGATTGCATTTCTTTCCTTCCAGCCGGTTTCGTTCACAGGACGCGACGAGGAGATTACTGAGCAGCGCCGCCTCCAGCAGCGTTACACGCTCTCGCACCTCGCGCACGATGTTAAAGACCAAGTGGGCATCACTGAGCCGACGCGCGACTGGTTCCCGCTCTCCCTGATGGGAGCGTTCGCGGACTTCGCTGACTTGGTTCACGGGCCGGATGCCGAATGGGGACAGGTTTCGTGCGGCTGCCACCCGAACTGCGGAGTGGGCACTGCTGTCATGATTGATAAAGAGACCAAGGACATGCGTCCCGTGCCGGAGTTCCTGAACATTCCGGGTCTGGTCAAAGACATGCAGAAGATTACGGACGCTGCGCGCGGCAAGTGGATGTCGAACCTTATGATGGGTCTGACGCTTCTCAAGCACTACAACCCGTACAAGTCGCCCACGCACTTCACTCTCTATGAGCTGTTCAAGAAGTTCGACAAGTCCTTCGGCCTGACGGGCAAGGATTACGGCCGCGTTGACGGCAAGCGCTCGAAGGAAGACATCGAGAAGCGCCGCTCGGATCGCTGGAACTTCCTCTTCATAGCTGGAATGTGGTTTCAGGATTTGTTCAACTACGACTTCCGCCGCACGGAGATGTGCATTATCCCTTACGGCACGCAGGAAGGAGAAATCTCCTTCTGCGCTTACAACACGGGGATTGGCTGGCGCAACATCATAGAGAACATGCACCAGAACGCGACCGTTGCGAAGTGGTATCAGGAGCATGGACGCCACGAGATTTTCGCTGCCGGTAAGGACGTTCATCTGGACGACCCGAATCACGGCCTCAAGCTGAACGAGATAGACTTGCAGCGCCCGAACAAGCCTCAGATGGAAGGCCCGAAGACGGCTCACGAAGAGGTTCAGATGATGCGCAAGCTTTATCAGGAGATGGTCTTGAACAAAGGCAAGGTCAATCCTGCCAATAAGCCTGTGCAGATTAAGGGACTGAGCAGAGGCAGCAAAGATACGGAATCGGCTACCGTTTCCGCTTAAGTCGAGCCAAAAACGCCCTCTTGTCCGAGAGAACCCCGCGTTTATGCTTTTAAGGTCGCGGGGTTCTTTCGTGCGAGCTTGACCGTACAGGTTGCTGGCGTGTTTAATAGGTGATTCAAAAGCCGCACGAAAGGCTTCTGAAGCAGTTGAATCTTAACTCAAATAGGAGAATGGAGAAGTTTCTACGTAATGGCAGTAGTGAATGTTAATCCGGGTGAGTCAATTGAAAGCGCCCTTCGCCGCTTCAAGCGCAAGGTGATGACCGAAGAGATCATTAAGGACGCCAAGAAGCACGCCTTCTTCATGCCGCCGGGGCAGAAGGCCAAGCTCAAATCGGCGCTCGCGCGCAAACGCAACAACAAGAAGAAACGCAGCTCACGCCCCCCGCGCGACTAGCTTTCCTTTAATAAGATTCATAGAGAAGCACAGACGCACGCGCTCTCCCTTTAAGTTTTTCCCGCGCCTGCGTCTCCCGCTTCCCCTGTGGTTTAAGAATATAGAGCGCGTCGCCTTGCGACCGCGACCGGCCCAAGCCACCTTTGCTTGGGCCTCACTGCGGTTCTTGAGATATGGCGGCGCGCAATCTGTGTCTTTAAGAGACTTGGAACGGTTTAGCCAAAGATGACACGCATTCTGGTCACTAACGACGACGGCATACACTCGGACGGCCTCATCAAGCTCGAAGAGGCTCTGCGCGAAGTGGGAGACGTGTACGTGGTCGCGCCTGCTTCCGAGATGAGCGGAGCATCGCACAGTCTGACGCTTGCTCGTCCGCTTCGCATACGCCGCATAGACGACCGGCACTGGACTGTGGACGGGACTCCGACCGATTGCGTGACGCTGGCGCTGCACAAGATTCTGACGGAGGTGAGGCCCGACATATGCGCTTCGGGCATAAATCACGGCGGGAATCTTGGCGACGACGCGACCTATTCCGGCACAGTGGCGGGCGCTCTTGAGGCAACTATACTGGGCGTGCCGGGAGTCGCTTTGAGTTTAGTGGCGCGCGAGAATTTTGATTTCACGGAGTCTGCGCGCTTTGCCGTCACAGCCGTTCGGAAAGTTCTGAAAGAGGGATTGCCCGACGGGACTCTGCTCAACATCAACATCCCGCCGGGAGAGATTAAGGGCGTGCGTGTCACACGGCAGGGCTTAAAGAATGCGCGCCCCGTCATCAGCGAGCACATAGACCCGCGAGGCAAGCCTTACTACTGGATAGGCGAAGAGCATTTCGGCTGGAACACAGCCGACGGCACGGACTATCAGGCAATAGAGCAAGGGTTCGTCTCCGTGACTCCGCTCAAGAGCGACATGACAGACCACAACGCGCTCACGGCCATAGAGCCCTGGAATTACATCAACGCCAGCGAAGTATTACAGGAAAAGTAGACGGTGGATGGTAAATAGAAGAACCGCTTTTATCTACCCTTCACCATCTACTATTTACGGAGTAAAGATTTTGAGTTCCGCGCCCTTGCGGCCTAATTCCACCTCTTCTGGCTATCGCATTCCCCGCGAGCGCATGGTTGAGCGCTTACGCAATCATTACCGCATAAGGGATAGTCGCGTACTGGACGTCATGCAGACCATCCCGCGCCACCTCTTTGTGCCCGAAGCCTTGCAGTCTCGCGCATACGGCGACCACGCGCTGCCGATTGACGCCAATCAAACCATCTCCCAGCCCTTCATAGTGGCGCAGATGACGGAACTCCTTGAATTGCAGGGGACGGAGCGTGTGCTTGAGATAGGCGCTGGCTCCGGCTATCAGACGGCCGTGCTTTCAAAGCTCGCCGCGCAGGTCTACTCCATAGAGCGCATACCGGAACTTGCTCGTCAGGCCCAGTCACGCATACGCGGCCTTGGCATACACAACGCCACGGTAAAATGCTTCGACGGGACGCTGGGCTGGAGCGCGCACGCTCCGTATGACCGCATACTGACGGCGGCTGGCGCTCCCAAAGTCCCTGAGCCATTGCTGGCGCAGTTGAAGGTCGGCGGCTGCCTTGTAATTCCAGTGGGTGACACGCGCGAGTCTCAGCACATGGTGCGAGCCATACGCACGGAAGACAATTATGAGTTTGAAGACCACGGCGCATGCGCCTTCGTCCCGCTCATAGGACACTACGGCTGGTCGCCGCAAGTTTAGTTCAAGGTTCAAGGTCAAAAGCCTCGGGTGAACTTTGAGCTTAAAAGCTATGGAATCAATTTACGAACTCTTGCACTACGTCAAAGATTTTCTCAACCCGAGATTAATCATCGAGTGGCTGACTACGAAGGGCGCGATTTTTACTTATGCGGGTCTTGCCTTCATAGTTTTCGCAGAAACAGGCTTGGCCGTAGGCTTCTTTCTGCCCGGTGACTCACTTCTCGTTGTTGCGGGGCTCTTCGCGGCGAAGCCTGACGGGCTGAATATTGCTATTCTGCTTATTCTGCTATTCATTGCCGCCGTGGTCGGTGATGCCGTCGGCTACTACTCTGGATTAAAGATGGGGCCGCGCCTCTTCAGGCGTGAGAAGTCGCTCCTCTTCAACCCGAAGCACCTACAGAAGGCGCAGGGCTTTTATGATAAGTACGGCGGAAAGACCATCATCATAGCGCGCTTCGTGCCCATCGTTCGCACCTTTGCTCCGATAGTCGCAGGCGCGGCCAACATGCCCTACCGCAAGTTCGTCGTCTTCAACGTAGTGGGCGGCTTCCTGTGGGTCTTTTCCATGATTCTCTCGGGCTATTTCCTTGGCAGCATTCTCAAGTCCCGCTTCGGCATCAATCTGGACGAGCACATAGAGAAGGTCGTCATTATAGTCGTCGCCCTCTCGCTGCTTCCGCCCATCATAGAGTACATAAAGTCCCGGCGTGAGAAGGCGCGGGACGCAGCCGCAGAGGCGAAGTAAACCGGGAGCGTTTGACTTAACCTGCGTGCTCACATAGAATCCAAGTTCAATTTGTCGGGGCGTGGCTCAGCCTGGTAGAGCGCTCGGTTCGGGACCGAGAGGTCGGAAGTTCGAATCTTCTCGCCCCGATTTTTAAGAAAACAGTCGCCTTTAACGGGGCGGCTTTTTTCTTTTGCTCTCTGCTCAAGAATCCCGCCCGCATCTGTTAATAAATCTAAACATTCCGTCGTCTATATTCGTAAAGCGGTTCGAGCCAGCAGGGGGCTCTTCTGCGCTCAATCAGGAATTCTCTCATGCGAAGTGTCTACACATTTTATCTGGATGCCGCGCGCATTGCGATTCAGTCTATTCTGGCGCACAAGCTGCGCGCCTTTCTGACGCTGATAGGCATCATCATCGGCGTGGCATCCGTGGTCGTGGTGGGCGCTTCTATCAGTGGCCTTAACACCTACGTCGTTGACCGCGTCTCAAAAGTTTTGGGTGCGAATCATTTCATGATTGCGCGTATGGCCAATGTGGGGCGGCTGACGGATGAGGAGTTCGAGCGCCGTATGCGCCGCAACAAGCGCGTAGAGTGGGAGGAATACGAGTGGGTGCGCGACCATTGCAAGTCCTGCGCTGAGGTCGGCGCTCAGAAAAATGGTTCGGCAGACCTCAGTCAGGACGGAGCGGAGTTCCCCGGAGCGCCCGTGTTCGGCGTCACGGCCAACATGGTTGAGATAGAAGACAAGACGATAGCCGAAGGCCGCTTCATCACGCCTGATGAAGTTCAGCGCTCGGCGCTTGTTGTCGTCCTCGGCTATGACATCAAGGAAAAGTTCTTCCCCAACGTAGACCCGATTGGCCGCACTCTCAAGGTGCGCGGCCTCCCCCTTCGCATCGTGGGCGTAGAGGAAAAGCGCGGCTCCTTTTTCGGTGATTCGATTGACCGCCACATCTACATCCCCGTCACCACGCACGCGCAGATTTTCGGGCGCGGCGCAAACGGAATACAGATTCACGGGAAATCGGTTGACCGCGAGAACATGGCCGCGACCATAGACGAGGCCCGCATGGCCATGCGCGACAAGCGAAAGCTCAAGGGCAATGACGAGGACGACTTCGGCATAGTCAACGTCGAAGAGATTAACAATCAGGTAGACCAGTTCACGGCAGGTATCGCCAGCGTAATCATTCCCATCACCTTCATCACGCTGGTCGTAGGCGGAATCGTCGTCATGAATATCATGCTCGTCTCCGTCACGGAAAGAACTTTCGAGGTCGGTTTGCGCAAAGCTGTGGGCGCTACAAAGAAACAGATTCTGATGCAGTTTCTGATTGAGTCGGCGCTGCTCTGCGCCTTTGGCGGGCTCATGGGGCTTCTGCTGGCCTCCGGCATCTGCTGGCTGATTACAATCCTCGCAGAGATAACAATGACTATTACAGTCGGCTACATCTTGCTGGCGCTTATCGTTTCCAGCGCCGTAGGCATGATTGCAGGAATCTATCCTGCCTTTAAGGCGGCGCGCCTAGACCCGATTGTTGCTCTGGCCAAGAAGTGAGAAGAGAACCGTGCGCGTAAGACTTCCAAAATTTTTCCCAACAGAGATACTGCTGATGGCGCTGGACTCGATTCGCGCGCACAAGTTCAGGAGCTTTCTCACGGTGCTGGGCATAGTCATAGGCGTGATGACGGCCATCATCATAGCCTCTCTCCTGACCGGCATGCGCCAGTCCATAGTCTCCATCATAGAAGAGTACGGCACGAACAACATCTACGCTTTTCATCTTTCCACAGGCCCGCGCACGAGCGAAGACCGCTCTGAGCGCACGCGAAAACCCCTCACGGTCGCGGACGCCGAAGCCATCAAACAGATGTCCCCGGCTGTGGACGACGTGGCGCACGTAGCGCCCAACGTAGGCTATTCGGGCGGCCCCTTTGACGACAACATCACCTATCAGGGACACAACTATCGCTGGGGGAACACGTCCGGCGTCTCGCCCAACTACGCGGAGATTGTCAACATCGCCATACACGAGGGGCGGTTCATCACGGAAGCCGACAACGACCAGCGCCGCAACGTAATGGTTATAGGCGTCAACGCTGCCGAAGCTCTCTTTCCGGGCCGCCAGTCGGGCATCGTCGGCACGGAAGTCAAAATGGGCGGCTACAATTTTGAGATAGTCGGAGTTTTGGAGAAGAGAAAGAACGGCTTCTTCGGTGAGAATGAAGAGGACAACGTCGTCTTCATTCCTTTCCGCACCGCTCAGAAGATAGCGCCCGCCAAGGGCTACCTGCTGTTAATCATAAAGGGCCGCTCCGGCCTCGTGCGCGAAGCCCTTGAGCAATCCGAAGAAGTCCTGCGTCGCCGCCGCAACGTCTCCTTCACACAGCCCAACAACTTCGACATCAAGACCGCAGACAAATTCATAGAGCAGTTCGACTCTATCACGGGGATGGTCGGCCTGATTGCGATTGCCATCTCAAGTCTCGGACTGCTAGTAGGCGGCATAGGCGTGATGAATATCATGCTCGTCTCCGTGACCGAAAGAACGCAGGAGATAGGAGTGCGCAAAGCCATAGGCGCGCGTCGGCGCGACATAGTCTATCAATTCCTATTCGAGGCCATGACGCTCACCTTTCTGGGCGGCCTTCTGGGCGTCATGCTGGCCGTTGGCATCAGCCAGCTCATAATGTTTCTCATCCCGTCGCTTCCTGCCTCCATCCCCGCATGGGCCGTCATCTCTGGACTCTGCGTCTCCATAGCCGTCGGCCTAATCTTCGGCGTCTGGCCCGCCCGCAAAGCCTCCCGCCTAGACCCAATCGAATGCCTCAGATACGAATGAGATTCGGGTTTAAAGACCCGCTCTCTTATCCTTGAATCATTCTCTTAGCCATCAGGCTCAATTGCCCGCGCGATGATGTAAAGGAGCGACCTGTTGGCGTTCCCCTTCAGACGTTTCGCCCAAGAGGTGTGCAGCTCCGGCCAGCCGGACGCTGAGATTATTCCTCTCTCGCGTATCTCGAATCCTGCATCCCTGTATAGAGAAGCGAGAACTGAATCTATATGTTCGACTGTTAAGGGCGGGAGGGCGAGGCGAGCAATCTCCGTGCGGTCGCGTTCGGGGTCGAGTCCTATGACAATCTCAAGCAGCGCGTCGCCTGCGCAGACGCGCCTGATATTCTGTAAGGCTTGGCGCGTGCCTGCGGCCACGGCTTGAAGCAGGCTGCCCCAAGGGAAATGTATGTGAACCTCGTTGGCTATTCCATCCAGCTCAGGCGGCAGGTCTTCGACCGAAGACTGAAGGAAGAGAACATTCGGCAGCCCGCCTTTAGCCGGTTTTCTATGAACCTTCTCCGACAGCTTCTCCAGAGGGCGGGTGTTGGCATCCACGCCTATGAAGAACTTCTTCGGATTCTCTCTCGCGCACTGGTATACAAAGAGACCGTCTCCAGTCCCTATGTCTATCACTATCCCCTCGCCTGTATGGGGCGACGAGTTTTCGGAACTCTTCAGCGTCGAGTTATCAGATGGTTCGGCCACGTATACGCTTTAACATAGAATCTGCCCTTTCTAACAGGGTAATCATAGCCAGTAACCGCAGCTTCATGCAACGGGGATGCGGCCTCAGCTCCAGTAGCCCTCGTGAACCTTCATTGCCTCTTCGGTGAGAAGAGGCCCGGCGACTTCGACTCTACGGCTGGCGCGTGCGAAAAGCTCGCGGCAGGGAATCATGAAGTCGCTTCCGGCAAGCTTTGCCAGCTCCGTGCTCGAAAGCGCGTACACTACCTCGCGCACACCCGCCCAGTAGATTGCGCCTACGCACATAGCGCAAGGCTCACAGCTCGTATAGAGAGTCGAGCGGGAAAGCTCTTCAGGTTTGAGCCCGCGCACGGCCTCGCGCAATAGATTGATTTCGGCGTGGGCCGTAGGGTCGCGTTCGATGTTGACGGTATTTACCGCCGCCACCACTATGCGGCCCTCAAACGACAGCAGCGCGCCGAAGGGATGATTGCCTAGCTCTCTAGCACGGGCGGCCAACTCAATCGCCTGACGCAGGTATTGCTCTTCTATCTTCATCACGAGCCTGATTGGTCGAAAGCTATCTTGCCTCTCTGATGCTCAGTTCCTTCAGAAGAAACTCGTCCGGGTCTATGCGAACTTCTAGGGGTTTGCGCGGGAGATTGAAGCTCGCGGCCGTTTCTCTGCCGGTCGGGCGTATAAGCTCGCGCTTGGTGGTGTTGCCGGGCATGACGAATTCAATCGTGACCGGGGTCAGGAAGGGCTCGTCGCGCTGCATCTGGTTGAGCGCGATTATGACGGAGCCGCTCTGACCCTCTTGCCTCCAAGACCACGCGGCTTCGTAGCGCGGGTGGCCGCTCGCGTAGACCCATCGCTTGAAGAACTCTTTGAGGTCTTGGCCCGACGCCTTTTCCAGAGCTTCGCGTAAATCTTCGCTCGTCGCGTTGCCTTCCTTGTGCGCGTCGTAATAGGCGCGTATGCCGCGCATGAAAACGGTGTCGCCCAAGAGGCCGCGCAGCATGTGAAGCACCCACGCGCCCTTTTGATAGTTGTTGCCGTTGAGCAGTGAGAAAAGCTCAGGCGTCTCCGTGTCGTGAAGCGGGATGCGGCGCTCGCGCTCGAAGACGAAATAGGTTTCGGCCTGTCGCCGCATGTAGTCTCGGAAATCCTGCGGGCCGTCCGACTGCTCTATGAAGAGGCCGGCGAAGTAGGTGGCGAAGCCTTCGCTCAGCCAGAGGTCTGCCCATGTGGTTTCCGTGACGGAATCACCGAACCATTGGTGAGCAATCTCATGCGCGGTGACATCCACGAGCGAGCGGCGTATGCCGAATCGCCTGCTCATGCTTTGAGAGGCGCGCTCGTTGAAGAGAGTGCCGGGGAAGACAATCGCGCTCGAATTCTCCATCCCGCCGAAGCGAGTGGTGGCTACTATGAGCGCCAGCTTTTCGTATGGATAGGGCGCGACTCGCTCATTGAAGAAGCTCAGTGACGGAGGGGCCGCGCCGAATCCCTTTAGCGCGTAATCGCGGTCAGTCTGAGGCACGTAATAAAGAAGCGGCGCAGGCGTGCGCTCCGGCGGCTGCACGAGCGCAAACTCTCCCGCCGCTATAATCATGCAGTAGGCCGGAATAGGCTTTGACTCCGTGTAGAGCCATGTCAGAGTGCCGTCCGTGTTCTCGTGTTTGTCCTTCAGTTGCCCGTTGGCCACGACCAGCACGCGGCGCGGAGCCGTGACCGTGAAGCGCACGGTGGCTTTGGCCGAAGGATGGTCTAAGCAGGGAATCCAGTGATGCACGCGGTCTGGCCAGTTGTCGCCCGTAGCCGAAGGACGCCCCGCCTTATCCTTCGTCAGTATCAGGCCGTCCGCAGGTCGCCCGTGATAGCTGACTATGATTTCCAGCCGCTCATCCTTGTTCGCGGGCCTCGGCAAGGTCACGAGCAGCCGACCATTGCCCTGCTCAAAGCGCGCGGCGCGGTCGCCTACCATGACGGAATCAACAGACATCGCGCCGAAGTCCAAGTCAACGACGGAGAGCGGGCCTTTCAAGATGTAGATGGTAAGCTTCGTGCGAGCTTCTGTAATTTGCGTCAACTGGTTATCGAGCGTCAGGGACACGTCGAAGTCCAGAGGCCGCCAAGTGTCAACGACGCGCTCGCTTCTTTCTGCGAGCGCAAGCTGAAAGGCTGATAGAAGAAGGAGCGCTAAGAGGGGAAGAGAAATACGCGTGCGCGCAAAGGCTCTGTTTCTGGTCATCGAATATCCTTCAGGCGTTTTTTTTTCAATGGAGAGAGGCTAACGCAGCCCTAGCATCAACAGGGCCGAGCGGTCTGAGACTTCGCCGCCGCGCTCTTTCCACTCTTGATAAGGGAGAAGCTCTTCTTCATCCACGGGGCGATTGCCCAGACGCGCCGCAGGCGTGCGCTCGAAGGCTCTTTCCGTGAGCGCCATGTGGGCCACCCGCGTCCCCAATCTTTCGGGTGCAGCGAGCGCGGCTTCGGCAGTCTCTATGTCCGGGAACAGTTCCTCGTAAGCCTTCAGATGCCAGACCGTCCCGCGCTCATCGTCTTCCACGGCCAGCACGCGTAGAATGCCGAAGCCGCTCTCAAGCTGAAAGATTAGATTGTCGCCCGTAGAGAATTGATGAGCCATAGCCTTATTACCTTCGCCAGTTTCGAAAGAAGAGAAATCTCGCTCAATTGGCGAAGCTTAACACAAACAATCGGCGGCGCGTGAAACGCGGGCGGGCAAGAAAGCCGTTGCAAATAGATTGTCCAGAATCTAAAATCCCGAAATCCTATGGCGCAGTTCGATGCAAACAAGGATTACTACTCCACGCTCGGCGCAGAGACGGATTCTTCGCCCGGCGAGATAGAGCGTCTTTACAAACGCCTCGCCGTGCAGCATCACCCGGACAGGGGCGGCTGCGAAGAGCAGATGAAGGCGCTCAACGAGGCATACGGAGTCCTGAAAGACGCGGACACACGCCGCGCTTACGATGCCGAACGTCACAGCTCAACAGACGAAGACGAGAATGATTTTGATGAAAGTTACGCGCCAGTTTCCTCGCCTTCGGCTGCGGCAGACGTCGTCTCAGGCCAGTTCGCGGGCGCGGCCCTGTGCCTTGGTGCCGGAATCTTCCTGCTTCTGCTGGTGCGCTTTCAATGGATGTGGTTCCTGTGGCCGATGGTGATACTAGCGGCGCTCGTCATACTCTTCGGAGTGCTGATGGCGCACGGCGCTATGCTCTCCATACGTGAGCAGTATGACGCGACGCATCCTGCTCACCGTCATACAAGATTGCAGGAGGCTGCTTTCTGGTCTCTGGTCTGCGCGGGAGGCTACGGCGTTTATCTGGTGATGACTGCCGTTTGACGCCGTATGGAAGTGACCGGACTAGACCTGCTGTTTCTGGAAGTCAATAGCCTGGAAGAGTCCCTGCTCTTCTACAGGGAGCAGTTGGGGCTGGAAGTCCTGACCTACACGCCCGAAGCGGAGCCCCCCATGATGACTCTGCGCGTAGGGAGCACGCGCATCACGCTCGTACAGCAGCTAGAAACCATGCTCAGGCGTGGGCGCGGCGTACACTTCTTCTTCAGCGTGACGGACGTAGACGCCTACTACGGGTTATTGACTACGCGCGGCATGGACTTGCGCCCGCCGGCAGACGAAGGATGGGGAGGCCGCTTCATCACGCTCGAAGACCCGGACAAGTACAGGCTCTTCTTCGTCACATGGGACGAAGCCACGTAAGCTAAGAAACTCCCGGCGAATCGCTTAAGACCGGCAACTTCACAGAGCTTCACCTAACGACTCGAAAGGAGCAGTCAAATGCAGCGCGTAGAGAATCTGCTGAGACGCTATCGCGGTCAGGTGGTCAACATCAAAACCTGTTCGGGCGGTATCTACGAGGGGGAAGTAAGCGATGTCACCAGCGATTACGTCGCGCTGAAGGTTTCGAAGGGCGACGACGTCGAGGACACAGTCTTTCTGGTAATTCACACCATAGAGTCGCTGCTGCCGCGCGGGCCTGCGGAGTAGCTATCTTTTCTTAAGCCATTAGAGCTAAAATAGCTCGAACCCAAGATGAATTCCGGCTCCTCCCGAAGCCTCTGCGGGGGAAATCTCTCTTTATATGCGTTACGTGAACAATCCGCCGAACCCCTGGCTCAAGCACACTGTGGAGTGGGTGGGCGAGCCGCCCGAAGCCGAGTTGGAAGTCTTCGAAGAGACGGAGACGCGCTCCATTATCACGCACAACAATAGCCCTGACGTGGGCTTCGATTATTCCGTCAACTGCTATCGCGGCTGCTCGCACGCCTGTAGCTATTGCTTCAGCCGGCCCACGCACGAGTATTTAGGTTTCGGAGCGGGCACGGATTTCGAGCGCAAGATAGTAGTCAAGGTGCGCGCCCCTGAGCTTCTGCGAAAAGAATTGATGCGCAAGAGCTGGCAGGGCGAGCAACTTGTCTTCTCGTTCACCTCCGACCCGTACCTGCCGCTCGAATCGCATTACCGCCTGACGCGTAGCTGCCTTGAGGTCTGCCTTGAGTTTCGCAATCCTGTGGGCATAGTCACAAAATCCGCGCTCGTCAGACGCGACATAGACATACTCAAACGGCTGAGCGAAGAGGCAAGGGCATCCGTCTTCTTCACTATTCCGTTTGCCGACTGCGACGTGGCGCGTGCGCTTGAGCCGTTCGCGCCTTCGCCGGACGCCCGCTTTCGCGCCATGCGAGAGTTGTCGGACGCGGGGATAGAAACCGGCATAGGGATAGCGCCGGTCATTCCCGGCCTCACGACGGAGATTCCCGAGCTGCTCAGTCGCGCTAAAGAGGCTGGCGCGAGCCACGCTTTCATGACTATCCTCAGGCTGCCCGGTTCCGTCGCGCCTTACTTTGAAGAGCGGCTGCGAGAGCGTCTGCCGCTCAAAGCAGACCGCATCATCAGCCGCATACGCGAAGCGCGCGAAGGCAGGCTGAACTCAAGCCGCTTCGGAGAGCGCATGCGTGGACACGGCGAGTACTGGAAAGCAATCGAGCAGCTTTTCCGCATTCATTCAACGCGGCTGGGCTTCAACAGGCACGAGGAACGTGGTGCCTATTTTCACAACGAGAAAACTTTTCGTCGTCCGAGCCCTCAGCGAGAACTTTTTGATTGACTCCCGGTGCGCTCTCTTCATTATAATGAAAGCCCCTCGCACGAAGCCTAAGAAAACAGAATAAGGGAGGTGGTCGAAGAGATGGTGACGATCAGGGACGTGATACGTAACCGCGAGCCGTATTTTGTACCCGACACAGCCTCAGTTCTTGAAGCAGCCGAGTACATGGCGGAGCGAAAGATCGGAGGAGTCTGCGTACTGAACGCTGACGGTCGGCTGGTCGGCATCCTGACCGAGCGCGACCTCCTTAACCGGATAGTGCTGGAAAGACGCGACCCGGCCACCGTTCCTATCATGGAGGCCATGGGCGAATTGCAGGCCGTCATAGAAACCACGGACACTCCGCACGAAGCGCTCGAAAGGATGGAGATGATAGGACGCCGCCACCTGCCGGTCGTCGAAGGCGAGCGCTGGATAGGGATGCTCTCCATGCGCGACATACTACGCGTGGAGGTGAGCGAGCAGGGAGACGAGCTTAAACTCCTGCACGAATACATCAATAACTGAGAATTACCGGAAGCTATGGTTTTTCAGAGCCTCTGACAGTGACTGAAATTCTCAAGTCACTGTCAGAGGCTCTGTGCTGATAGGAGCTTTGTGGATTTAGAGCTTCTGCGCCAGCACAGCCGTCTTCGTCCATCCGATTGGCTCAAGCGGCGGGAAGCGGTGGTTGTCAACAATGCGGAAGTGGCGCGAGGTCTGCTTCTCGACTTCGCGCGGCGGGTGCGCCTTGAAGCGGAACATCACTTCCAGAAGCTTGCTCGCGGGCGAAGGCCGCACGGGCAGGTGCAGCATGTAGCCGCCCGGACGTATGACGCGCGCCAGCTCATTGAACCCTTCGCCCAGAGGAACGTATTCCAGCACGCCGCTCGTCATAATCAGGTCGAAGCTGTCGTCCGCGAAGGGAAGCCGAAGCAGGTTTGCCTGCGCGAAGCGTACGCTCTGCGTGCGCCCGGAATTTTCCGCTACGGCACGGCTCGCAGTCGAAAGAGAGCTGGAAGAAAGGTCTATGGCCGTGATTCGCAAAGGCTGGTCGAGCACCTTCAGAAGGGCCAGCGTCAAAAGCCCCGTGCCGCAGCCCGCGTCCAGCACCCGTGCCTGCGCGGGCAGTGGCGGCAGATGCTCCTCCAGATATTTTTCAAGCGAACGGCTGTAGCCGTTGAACTTGAAGGTAATGTCGTACAATCCTGCAATGCGGTCGTAAAAAGAGCCCGCTCCGCAATCTATCTCCATCGTCTTCATCCTAGACGCTCACCTCGTACATCAACAGCCTCTTGAGAAGGGGCTGTGCAAATTTCTCGGTAAAAAAGAGGAGGGGAATTGCTTAAACTATAAGATGACAGAACTTTGTCGCTAAATCTTCACGTCATTGTTCAGGATAACAGATAAAGTTCTCACTGGTAAGCCGGGGTGGTTTGCAAGAAACGGCGGCGGGCTTCGTTCCTTGAGCGGTAGGAGAGCTGTATCTGGCTAAAGGAGGAGCGAGAAGGCCATGAGAAAAGAGTTGTTTACGCTCGCGTGCATAGGGGCTGGTCTGCTGGCGGTTATGCTGTTCGTTGCTGCGCGACAGCCCGCCAGCGCAGGGGCCGCAGGATTTGCCGAGACGGTTTTGAACGAAACGGCGGCCCAACAGACCGATTACTACCGGAGCGACATGTTCGAGGTCGAGGTGCTGATAGCGGGCAGGCCGCTCGCGCAATACTTGGCGCGGGGCCGCCGCTATATAGAGGCGCTCAAGGGAGTCGAGTACGAGCTTAGAATCAGGAATCCGCTAGGCGTGCGAGTCGCTGTGGCGCTTTCCGTTGACGGGATGAACACGATTGATGCTCGCAGGAGTTCGGCGTGGGACGCCAGCAAGTGGGTAATAGAGCCTTATCAGAGCATCACCATTCGCGGCTGGCAGATGAGCAGCGCGCGCGCACGCCGCTTCTACTTCACCTCCGAGCGGGATTCGTACGGGGCCAAGCTGGGGCAGACTGCGAACCTTGGAATAATCTCCGCAGTCTTCTTCCGAGAGCGCCAGCCCGTGACGGTCGTGCCGCCGCCAAGACGCCCGTACGAGGACGGCGCAGACCGCGCGGAATCGAGTAAAGAGAGCGCGCCTCAAAGCTCTGCTGGCTCTAGCGCAAACACGGCCCGTCAGAAGCGCTCGGACGTTTACCCGCAGCCGGACGACGAAGCGGCTGCGACCGGCATAGGCCGCAACGTGCGTAACGACGTTCGCTGGGTCAATCTGGATTTGGATTCCAGAGCAGCAGGCGAAGTGAGCATACGCTACGAGTACCGCGACGCCCTCATACGTCTGGGCATAGTGCCGCGCCCTTACCCGACCTATCCTGATTCGGTTGACAGGCGCGAGCGCTCCACGGGCTTTGAAGACCGGCGCTACAGCCCTGAACCGTAAAGACAGTTGTTAGTTTTCAGTTTTCAGTTTTCAGCAGAAGAGCCGGTTGCTTTTCACTGAAAACTGAAAACTGATTACTGAAAACTGTCCTTACTGTCTGACAAGGTCTTTTGTGTAGAGTTGTTGGTAGACGCGGTAGTTGGTGATTACTTTGAAGACGTAGCCTTTGGTTTCGGTGAAGCCGACTTCTGCGGCGAAGATGGCCGGGTCACGATGTGCGCTGCGTTTGAGCCAGCGCGCTGCGTTGTCTTCGCCGCCGTTATAGGAGGCCGCGACCGCCTCCTGCAAATCAGGGAAAAGTCGTTTGAGTTCGGCTATGTACTCAGAGGCTATGGCTATGTTTACTTCAGGACGATAGAGGTCGTCCTCGCGCACGTTGTTGAAACCGGCCCGCGCGGCATACTTCAGCGCCGTGTCAATCGTCAA
Organism: Pyrinomonadaceae bacterium; assembly: GCA_036389255.1. GTDB lineage: Bacteria > Acidobacteriota > Blastocatellia > Pyrinomonadales > Pyrinomonadaceae > JACVRN01. The sequence goes on along the minus strand of DASVQI010000038.1, from coordinate 6,365 downwards.
CTGAAGAAGCCCGCGAGCGGCGGCTATGGATTTTGCGCGAGGACGAAAGCCGCTCTCCTGCTTCATAATCGCCAGTATCAGCCTCGGGTCGAGCCCGCGCTTATTAGCTTCGCGCAGGATAATCTCACGATACTGCGCCGGATACTGCGACGCGTTTGAAGCGACCTGAGCGCGTGTCCGGCCCGCGCGCGCCATCACGCCCGGACGGCGCTGCGCATCCACAAGCGACATCAGCCTTTCCGTAGCGAGCCACCCGTAAAAGGAGTCGGGCGAGTCGGTCACAGACATGTAGTTGCTGATTGCCTCTTCCTTTCGTCCCAGCCGCTCGAGGCTCATCCCGCGCAGATAAAAAAGCTCGTCCGGCGCTGTCACAGTTCCCTTGAGCGAAGAGAACAGAATCAACTGATTGGCAGTCTCGACGGCGTGCGTCCAGTCGCCCGCCGCAATGTCCAGTCGCAAGCGTGCAAAGACTGCGTTCTTGTCCGTGGCCGTGTTGGGAAATCTCTCGCGCGTGCGCGCAATCCATGTAATTGCCTCCGCCGGTTGGCCCGCCTCGCGGAACCCGTCCACCACGTTCAGATAAGCCGCTTCTATTCTCTCTCCCTGCGGATACTTTTCCGTGTAGACGCGATACTGCTCTGCGGCTTCGTTTGCGCGACCCATGCGAAGGTATGCGGAGGCCAGCGAATAGAGCCCTTCGCGCCCGTCTTTAGTCTCAGCGAATTCGCGCGTCAAACGCTCGAAGAAGGGAATTGACTCTTGGTAGCGGCGGTCTTGAAAGTAGGAGCGGCCCAAGCCGTAAATCGCGGACGAGACGAGCGCGTCTGTGGGATAACGTTCTATGACTGCTTGAAAATGGGAGCGTGCCTCCCCGAAAGCGCGGTTCGTCATGTAGATGCCCGCGCGCCTTAGATGCTCTTGGGGCGTAAGCTGTCCGAGCTTGCCGTCGGGCGTCAGGGCAGCACGGTCAGCCGAGCGCACTTCTCCGAGCGAATCGTCGCCCTGAGTCTGCGACCAGTCGAGCGCGGATTTGACGGACGTTTTAATCGAGTGACTGCTAATCGCGCCGCCGTCGGCCGACGCGAGGCTCAAGACGTAGACGAGAAGCAGAGATGAAAGTAGACCCATTGGTTCTGTCCTTATGAAATTACTGCGACGTGCTGTTTTATCTTTTATACAAGAGCGCTCTCGTGCCCGGCAATCATCCCTTCAGACGCTACGCTTCAAGCCGGGCGTTGTCCGTAGAGTTCAAGCGCTCTGGCCTGCTTCTTCCTCTTCGATTATCTCGTAGCTGGACACTATCTCCACGCCCGGCCTGAGCGTGGCCGCCACGCTGCAATACTTCTCGTCCGACAGTTCTATAGCTTGGGCCAGAGCCTTTTCCGAGATGTTATGACCGCGCACTATGTGCTTGACCTCCATGCGCGTGAACTTGCGCGGGTATTCCGCCCGCCGCTCGCCGCGAATCTCCACGCGGTAATCCGTCACGCGCTCGCGCTTCTTGCGCATGATGGAGACGACATCTACGGCCGTGCAGCTTCCGAGCGCAATCAGCAGTAGCTCTACGGGCGTGGCGGCGCTCGCGCGCTCGTGATTCGTGTCCAGCACCTGCGCGTGTCCGCCGGGCGATATGCCTATAAAGAGGTCATCGCCCGCGAAATGGACTACGGCCTTTGCATCGTCATTTCCCATAATATTTACAGCCTCCTAGCTGGCCGAAAGCATAACATAGAGCCGCCCGGAAGTGAGGCGATAGCAGACAGTCTAGAAGCATAAGTGTACTCAAGTCAGGACGCGCGCGTGTCCCTATAAGGCGGCGCTGCGATAAAAATGTGAGCAGTTTTATAAAGCTCTGTAAAGAGTAACGGGTAGCAATTATACGGATATAGTCCCCCTGATTGCCGTATATGGTGCAGCTTGCGCGCGATATACAGGCCGTAATTGTTGTGAATTGATGAAAATCAGGTTGCACGCGACAACCTGCGCGTGCGCTTATCTAATCAAAACATTTGCTTATCCCTCGTTATATATAGCCGGTTGGTCGAAGCTTCCCCTTTAGTTTTCGCTTCGGCACAACGATTGCCACAAGGCTAAATGGCTTTAAGGCTCGCCACACACGCGAGCCGCCATCAAAATCACGGTCTCTCCCGCTTCATTGATGAATCATGACTCCCCTTTCGATGACAGCCCGCGCGCTGGAAATAATGTATGGGAGAGGCCGGCCGGGCTGCTTATGTATAGAAATGATAAGAAGCCGAACAGCAAAGTTTGGAGGGAAAGAGAATGATTAGAAGAGTGCAATACATGATGATGACGGCGCTGATAGTAGCGCTCGCCGGTGTCTCGGTCACCGTCGAGGCGCAGCGCCCTTATCGCAACGACAGGGCCGTGCGACAAATCCTGAATCGGTTGGATAATCGCACGAACCAGTTCCGCAACAGTATGGACGCGGCGCTTGACCGCAGCCGTATGGACGGCACAAGACGAGAAGACAACATCAATCAGTTCATTCAAGATTTCGACAACGCGGTCGAACAGCTTCGCAGTCGCTTCGACAGCCGTACGGAGACGACCGCAGATGTGCAGGAAGTCCTCAATATAGCGAATCGCATAGACCGCTTCATGCAGCGCAATCGTCTGACGACGAACGCGCAGAACGACTGGATAGCTATGCGCTCGGACGTGAGCCAGCTAGCGGCAGCTTACAACATCAACTGGAACTGGAACACGCAGCCTACCTATGGCGGCGGAGTCGGTGTTGGTCAGGGCGGCTACGGACGGGGCAACAGGAATAATCAACTGACTGGCACGTTCCGTCTGGACACTACCAGAAGCGACGACCCGCGCGACGCAGCCGAGCGAGCTACGCGCAACATCTCGGTCAGAGACCGCCAGAGAGTTCTTAACGCTCTGACGGCGCGGCTGGAAGCTCCTACGGAGATTGCCATAGACCGTCGCGGGCGCAACGTGACCATCGCTTCGACACGCGCTCCGCAGATATCTTTCGACGCCGACGGGCAATATCGAACGGAGACTATGCCTAGCGGGCGACAGATTCGCACGCGCGCACAGATTATCGGTGACCAGCTTATGGTCGCTACCACCGGGGATCGTGGCAACGACTTTGAAGTGACTTTTGATCCGATGGAAGGCGGCCAGCGCCTGCGCGTTACGCGCCGCGTCACGGTCGAAGGTCTCTATCAGCCTGTCGTAGTCCAGAGCGTTTACGAGAGAACTTCGGATGTTGCTCGCCTTGAGGTCTACAACGGCAGCAACACTACTTATGGAAATTATCCGGGCAGCACTACTGCGAACGGCACCTTTATCGTGCCGGATAACTCCCAGCTCGTGGCCGTGCTGAATTCAGACCTGACCACGCAGACAACGCGAGAAGGCGACCGTTTCACCATGACCGTTCGCTCGCCCGTGCAGTTTGACGGCGCAGTTATAGAAGGCTACGTCTCGAACGTCAATCGTTCGGGCCGCGTTTCGGGCCGCTCACAGATGACGCTTAACTTCGACTCGATTCGTCTGAGAAACGGCAGCACCTACAGGTTCGCTGGCGTGGTAGAGTCGGTGCGTACGCTCAACGGCGACACTGTACGCGTTGACAACGAGGGCAGCGTGCGTGACGACAACCAGACCAACCGCACCATACAGCGCACGGCCGTCGGCTCTGCCGTGGGCGCGATAATCGGGGCCATAGCCGGTGGCGGCAAGGGCGCTGCCATAGGCGCGGCAGTCGGAGCGGGCGCTGGCGCTGGCTCGGTCTACGTGCAGGGACGCGACGACCTTGACCTGCGTAACGGCACAGAGCTAACGATTCGTGCCAGCAGCCCAAGGTAAACAATCTGGTTAATCGCTCAGACGATTATCCGGCAGAAGAGAGGCGCGTTGATGAAGATTCTTCATCAACGCGCCATTCTTATTATTCGCCTTCGTCTGAAAAATGTTAGGATAGCCGTCAAGGAGAAGGATTCAGGCATTGGCAAGCGCGACCGTTGCTCTCAGCAATCTGCCACAGGACGTACGCATACTACGGCTTGAAGCGCTCGTTGAAGCGAGCGAGACACTCAATCGCGCTTCCGGCCTGAACGATATTCTTCACTCCATACTCGAACTCATAACCGCACAGCTTAACTGTGAGCGCGCGACGGCCTTCCTGCAAGACCAGCGCACGGGAAAGCTGCACGCCCGACAGATGACAGGCTCCAGTCAGATAGAGATAGTGCTGGAGAAGGGCGTCGGTCTGGCGGGCTACGTGGCCGAGACGGGAGAGAGCCTGATGATTAACGACGTGCGCGCAGACCCTCGCTTCGACCCTTCGACAGACCAGAGAACGGGCTTTATTACCAAGACAATGCTGTGTGTGCCGCTTCGCCAGATGGGAGGCGCTGTGATGGGCGCGCTTCAAGCCATCAACGCCAGAGGCGAAGGTTTTTCAGCGCACGACCTTGTCTATCTTGAATCTTTCGCGGCTGTGGCAGCCGTAGCGGTGGAGCGCGAGCAGTTGGCCCAGACGGCCCTGCGCGCTCATCTGCTTTCGACGGAACTTGAGCTTGCGCGAAAGATTCAACAAAGGCTTCTGCCTGCGCCCGGATTAATCAACCTGCCTAAGCCCTTCTCGGCGTGGGGCATGAGTCAGGCTTGTTACGACGTGGGCGGCGACACTTACGACGCGGTCATGCTTCCCAGTGGCGAATGCGCCTTTTGGGTGGCGGACGTTTCGGGCAAGGGAATCGGCGCTGCGCTTTTGATGACGACGCTTCAAACGGAACTGCGAGCTCTCGTGCGGGCCGAGAAGGATTTGGCCCAACTGGCCGCAGAGCTGAATAAGAAAGTGACGGAGGCTGCGCCTCTGGGCACTTACGCCACGCTCTTTCTGGGCGTGCTCTCAGCCGAGTTCGAGCTTCTGCGTTTCATTAACGCGGGCCATCTGCCGCCCGTCTGGATTCACCCGCGCATAGACGAAGAGAGGGGCTTTGAAGCCAGTGGAATGCCCATAGGCTTGCTGCCCGGAAGCGAGTACACGGCGGGCGTGGTTCGATTCATGCCGGGTGAGCGGCTGGCGCTCTTTAGCGATGGCGTGACGGACGCCGAGAACACTGCTGGAGTAAGTTACGAGCTGGAAGGAACAAGGGCGAGCCTGGGACGCACGGATGCAAGACAGGTCGGCGGGATAGGCAAGGCTTTTTTCGCAGACCTAGACCGCTTTCGCATAGGAGCGGCGGCTAAAGACGACACGACTTTTCTGGTAGTGGGCCTGGCTTAAGAGGAGTGTAATGGCGGCTATTCTAGTAGTTGACGACGACGCGACGATACGCGACATGCTCTACGATCTATTTGAAGAGAACCATCGCTGTCACCTTTCGGAGACGGCCGAGCAGGCGCTCTCTTATTTAGAGACTGAGCACTATGACGTGATTCTGACAGACATCTCTATGCCCGGATTGAGCGGCCTTGAATTACTGAGCCACGTCAGACAGCGCCAGCCCGACACGCCCGTCATAGTCATCACTGGCATACAGGATCAGGAGCACGCACAGGGCTTGCTCAAGCTCGGAGCCTTCCATTATCTGCTGAAGCCTTTTCGCCTTGAAGTCGTGGAAGAGAGCGTCGAAAAGGCTATCGAGTTCCACCGGCGACAAACGAAAAAAAGTCTTCAGTAATCAGTTCTCAATTTTCAGTAAAAGCAAGCTGCTCTTTTCTGAAAACTGAAAACTCAAAACTGAAAACTGTTTTTAAGCCACGATTCTGAGTCGTGTTTCGCTAGTGCTCTGCGTCAGGCGCTCCGAGACATCTTGGGCCAGCTCTATGATGCGGCTCGTGGTGAAGGGCTTGGTGACGACCCAGTCAACCTGCGCCTCTTTCTGTTCAGTAGAGCCGACGGCTTCGCCCCAGCCCGTTATCACGGCGATGGGTATCTCTTGATTCCTCTCTCGAATGGCTCTGGCTAATTCCCAGCCGTTCATGCCGGGCATGCCTATGTCCGTGAAGACCGCGTCGAACTTCATTGAGTCGTAGAGTGAAAGAGCTTCGCCAGCGCTGGAGGCCAGCGTGACGGAGTAGCCTTCGCTCTCAAGAATGTCGCTCAGCAACTCACGCACGTAGTCCTCATCATCAACCACTAGAATCCGGGTGTGAAGCGGCAGGGCTTGAAGGGAAGTAGCCGCCTCGCCGGTTAGTAATTCGGTAGATTTAATCGCCGTTATGCCTTCGGCTATAGGCATCCTGATGCGGAAAGTAGTGCCTCGACCGACTTCACTCTCAACCAGAATTATCCCCTCGTGCCTTCTGACTATTCCATATCCCACAGCCAGCCCCAGCCCCATCCCCGCTTTCCCCTTGGTCGTAAAGAACGGGTC
>DASVQI010000037.1:0-25828 GCA_036389255.1 Pyrinomonadaceae bacterium | reverse complement strand
CTACAGGCCGCAGTTCTACTTCAGGACGACGGACGTGACCGGGGTGGCGAAGCTGCCGGACGGGGTGGAGATGGTGATGCCCGGGGATAACGTGGCGATGGAGATAGAGTTGATAGCGCCGATAGCGATGGAGAAGGGGTTAAGGTTCGCCATCAGAGAAGGCGGAAGAACGGTAGGAGCAGGGACTGTCTCCGAAGTTATTGAATAGCTTTGGCTGCGCTTGAGACGAGAATTTAGGTTTTGGAGAAGGTGAGTTATGCCGCGCGATAATATTGTGCTCCAGTGCACGGAATGTAAGAGCCGCAACTACGTGACGACGAAGAACAAAAAGACCACTACGGAGCGTCTGGAGTTCAGCAAGTTCTGTCGCCGTTGTCGCAAGCACACGGGCCACAAAGAGACCAAGTAAATGCAGAAGGCCGCGGTGCCGTAATGATGAATTAGAGAGTTTCTTTCATCATTTCTGCACTCTGCCTTCATCATTTCTTCTAGGGGTATAGTGTCAACGGTTAGCACGTCGGTCTCCAAAACCGAAAGTCCGGGTTCGAATCCTGGTACCCCTGTGTTGTTTGCAGAAAGAAGGTAGAAGTCGGGTGTCTAAGTCTAGAAAGACTGACAGCGTCATGAGTGATAGAGATGATGATTTGCCGCAGGGAGGAGAAGAGCCTGAGCTTATAGACTCTTCCACTGTGGGAACACCAGCGCCGCGAGGCGCTCGTTTTGGTGAAGGGCCGGAAGGGAGCGCTGCTCGTCGTGAGCGCGGCCTGCAAGGGCCTCGCGCCGGATTCTTCACGCGCGTTTCGCAGTTCTTTCATGACGTGCGCATGGAGATGCGGCGCGTCAGTTGGCCTTCGCTTAACGAGGTTAAGAACACGACTATCATCACGATTGTCGCCGTCATCTTTTTCGCCGTCTATCTGTTTTCGGTTGATTGGGGCATCGTTTTGCTCGGGCGGCTTTTCTCGTGGCTGTTGGGCCTAATCGGAATTGAAGTCTGAGCGGTAAGGAAGTTTTACGCGAATGCGTCAGTGGTACATCTTACATACTTATTCGGGGCACGAGAAGAAGGTGCGCGACTCGTTGAAGGCGCGCATACGCGACACCGAATTGCAGGATCAAATCCTTGAGGTGCTTGTCCCGACGGAAACGGTCGTGGAGATGCGCGGCAACAAGCGCGTCGAATCGTCGCGCATGTTCTATCCCGGCTACGTGCTGGTAGAGATAGAGTGTGATGATCGCGGGCACATACCCGACAACGTCTTCCACACGATTAAATCAACGCCGAAGGTCACGGGCTTCGTAGGCGGGCAGAATCCCACGCCGCTCACGGAGCAGGAGGTGGATCAGATAGTCCACAACGTGACGGAGGCCGCCGAGAAGCCCAAGCCGAAATACTCTTTCGCTGCGGGCGAGACTGTGCGTATAAAGTCCGGGCCGTTCCAGAGCTTCACGGGCAAGGTCGAAGAGGTCAACGACGACAAGTCTACTTTGAAAGTCACCGTCACCATCTTCGGTCGCTCGACACCCGTAGAGCTGAACTTTCTGGACGTTGAAAAAGTGACTTTCGCTGAAGAAGAATAAATCGAATTATGGCAAAGAAGATTACAGGCTACATCAAGCTTCAAGTTCCGGCGGGCAAGGCCAATCCTGCGCCGCCGATTGGCCCGGCTCTGGGCCAGCACGGCGTCAACATCATGGAGTTCTGCAAGGCTTTCAACGCGAAGACCGCGCAGATGGATCCAGACCTGAAGATTCCGGTCGTCATCACGGTCTACCAAGACCGCTCATTTACTTTTGAGACGAAGACGCCGCCGGCGGCAGACCTTCTGAAGAAGGCCGCAGGCGTCGGCAAAGGCTCCGGCAAGCCTAACAAGGAAAAGATTGGCACCATCTCGCGCGACAAAATCGCGGAGATAGCCAAGACCAAGATGCCCGACCTGAACACGACGAGCCTTGATGCCGCCGTCAAGACCATAGAAGGCACTGCGCGACAGATGGGGCTCACGATAGAAGGATGAATGCCGCGATGATGAATTAAGGAATCCCTTCTTTCATCATGCTGCATTCTGCATTTTTTGAAGAGGGAGAGGCCGATTTTTTAAGGGTCGCCTCGTTTGAACCTCAGAGGTTTTGAATGAGAAAGCACGGAAAGAAATATCGTGCGGCTGCGGAAAAGATTGAGCCGGGCCGCAAGTACACGCTCGATGAGGGCGTAGGCTTGTTGAAGGAGCTTTCCTTCGCCAAGTTTGATGAGACGGTTGAGCTGACGATGTGGCTGGGCGTTGACCCGCGCAAGGCTGACCAGCTTGTGCGCGGCACGGTCGTTCTGCCGCACGGATTGGGCAGGTCTAAGACTGTGCTCGTCATAGCCGGGCCGGATAAGCAGAGAGAGGCGCAGGAAGCCGGGGCCGATTTCGTCGGCGGCGAAGAGATGGTTGACAGAATCAAGGGCGGTTGGCTCGAATTCGATGCCGTCATCGCCACGCCCGACATGATGCGTCTGGTCGGCCAGCTAGGTAAGGTGCTGGGCCCGCGCGGCCTTATGCCTAACCCCAAGACGGGAACGGTGACCCCCGATGTCACAACCGCAGTCCGCGAGACGAAAGCCGGTAAGGTTGAGTACCGCGTGGACAAGACGGGCGTGATTCACGTCCCGGTAGGCAAAGTCTCCTTTGAGCCCGAAAAGATTCGAGAGAACGCGCAGGTTCTGATTGACGCGGTCGTCCGCGCAAAGCCGGCCACGGCCAAGGGCAAGTACGTCAGGAAGGTCAACCTTGCGGCAACCATGAGCCCGGGCGTGCTTCTGGACGATGCGCTGTACGGTAGATAAGTGAGGAGCGAACAGAAGAGATGAAAACAAGAGAGCAGAAGCAGCAGGATTTAACCGCCCTCACGGAGCAATTCCAGAAGGCCACAGCCGCCATGGTCGTAGGCTTTCAGAAGATGACCGTGCCTAAGGATCAGGAGCTTCGCAACCAGTTGCGCGAAGCCGGTGTGCGCTACGAAGTGGTGAAGAACACTTTGGCGCGCAAGGCCGCAGAGGGCACGCCGTTCGAGCAGGCGGTGGAGCATTTCAAGGGCGTCACAGCCATCGCCTTGAGCGAAGGCGACCCGGTCACCCTGTCGAAGGCGATTACAAAGTTTACGAAGGCAAACCCCGATACCTTCACCTTTAAGGTGGGTATCGTGGAAGGCAAAGTGGTGGCGCTTCCTGATGTGGAAGCGATTGCTTCGTTGCCGTCCAAGGAAGAGCTAATCTCCAAGGTCATGTTCCTGATTAACTGCCAGGCGCAGCGCCTTGTCACGGTTCTTTCAGCCGTGCCGCGCAATCTGGCAATCGTCGTCAAGCAGATTGGCGACACCAGAGGCGGCGAGGGCGCAAGCCAGTAGAGTTTGAGCGGGGCGGCCAGCGCGGTCGCGACCCTTATCGAAGGATTTGAGATTTCGGAATTTGAAGTCTCAAGGAAGAGAGTCAGCCGGACGCGGAAAAACGAGCGGGGCGATTATGTCAGAGTCGCCCATCGCGGCTCGGACGCTTTTGCGGCCTGGATGCAACAGGCATAGACAGAGGCGTCCCGTGGGTTCTCCTGCTGCTAAACCTGAAACAAAAAGCACACTAGAACCCTTTTGAGGAGGATGGATAAGCAATCATGGCAGCAACACGTGAAGATGTAATAGAGTATTTGAAGGGCATGACCCTTCTGGAAGCCTCGCAGCTCGTCAAGGAGCTGGAGGAGACTTTTGGCGTTTCGGCGGCTGCGGCTGCGGTCGCGGCTGCTCCGGCGGCTGCTGGCGGCGGCGAGGCTGCGGCCCCTGTGGAAGAGAAGACAGAGTTTGACGTTGTCCTTCAGGCCGCAGGCGGCAACAAGATTAACGTCATCAAGGTCGTGCGCGAGATAACCCAGCTCGGCCTGAAAGAAGCCAAGGATTTGGTCGAAGCCGCTCCGAAGGCCGTCAAAGAGGGCGTGTCCAAGGAAGAGGCCGAGACTATCCGCCAGAAACTGGCTGACGCGGGCGCGACCGTCGAGGTCAAGTAGTCCGCAAAGGGCGAGGCTTCTCGTGCCAGTTTAGACTGGCGGTTCCTATACTGTTTCCCGTGGGGAAGGCAACGAAGCGCTTCCATGGCGCAACTCAATGCTTTCCCTTGGGCGGCAGGCATGACAGGTTCTGTAGGTTTTCCGGTTACCTTGACACGCGCGGGGTCGCACGGTTAAGGTAAGGGAGTATTGAGGCGCTGGCGTTACTCCCAAAAAACTTGAGAAAAAATTCAGCCGCTTTGGGTCAATGGAAGCGGTCGGGGCATTTTGCGCCCTGACCGCTCTTTGGCGTCTCTGGAAACAGCTATCAGCGCCCGAGCCGTCAGTCGTCAGCAAGCTGGACGGCTAGAGCGCGAACGAATATCAAAGTTCCTTGCACAACTATTCAAAAGCTGAGTGGCCGAGATGCTGACGGCCCCCGGCTTCTTTTAAGGAATCAAGATGTCTGCAAATCCGCTTCAAACAATTGGTGGGACTGGGCGACGCACCAGCCAAGCGCCCGTGCGCCACGATTTCTCTAAAATCGCTACAGCCGTACGCATCCCGAATCTGATTGAGATTCAGAGGGAGTCGTACAACCGCTTCCTTCAAATGGACTTGCTGCCGGAAGAGCGCGAGAACACGGGCCTTCAGGCCGTTTTCCGCTCGGTCTTCCCTATCTCGGACTTTCGCGGCACGGCCACGCTGGATTTCGTCGAGTACCAGATAGGCAACTGGCAGTGCAAGTGCGGGCGTCTGGAGGGTCTTAACTACCTGCGCTCGAACTGTAAGAATTGCGGCTCGACCATAAAGGTTGACCCGCTCACTCCGGGCGAGACGCTCTGCCACAAGTGCGGCACTTTCAACGCCGTGCGTCCCACGCTTTGCGACAACTGCGGCGAGCCCGTCGGCCTCAAGCACAAGCATGACCAGCAGGAGTGTCAGGAGCGCGGCATGTCTTACTCCGTGCCGCTCAAGGTCAAGATTCGCCTAACCGTTTTCGACAAAGACCCTGAGACGGAAACGCTCTCGATACGCGACATCAAGGAGGAAGAGGTCTTCTTCGGTGAAATTCCTTTGATGACCGACAACGGAACTTTCATCATCAACGGAACCGAGCGCGTCATCGTCTCGCAGCTACACCGCTCGCCCGGCGTCTTCTTCAAGCGCGGCGCGCTCTACGTAGCCAAGGTCATTCCGTATCGCGGCTCGTGGGTGGAGTTCGAGTACGACCAGAAGAACCTGCTCTACGTTCGCGTAGGAAAGCGCAAGTTCCTTGCGACCATCTTCCTGCGCGCTCTGGGCATCTGGCTCGACGAGTCGTTTGCCGGAAGAACTTTCCACGCCGACTCGGAACTGGAAGAGGCCGTCAAGAACATCTCGTTCGGTGACGAAGACGTGCTTCGCACCTTCTACATCTCGGACGAAGTGCGCGTGCAGGACGGACGCCTCTTCATACAGATTCCCGAAACAGGCTCAAGCAACCTCATAGGCATGAAGGTTGACGCGGACATCAAGGGACGCGGCGACGCAATCGTGCGCGCCGGAAAGAAGATTACGAATTCCGCGCTCGACTCCATGCGCAAAGGGCACATACGCGAAGTCGAAGTTGACACGGCTCAGTTCGAGGGCGCGTTCTCTCTCGGCGATGTCATCAACACGGAGACGGGCGAAGTAATCTTGGAAGCCAACAACGAGATTACGCCTGCCAAGCTGCAAGAGATTGCAGAAGCGGGCGTGGCGAGCTTCCGCGTCTTCTTCCCGGAGCGCGACGACCTCGGCGTGGTGCTGTCGCAGACCTTGAAGAAGGATGTCATCACGAAGCCCGTGGATGCGCTTCTGGAAATCTATCGCAAGATGCGTCCCGGCGACCCGCCGACCGTTCAGACCGCTTATCGTCTTCTGGAAGGCATGTTCTTCGACCCGCGTAAGTTCGACTTCTCGCGCGTGGGCCGCTTGAAGTTCAACATCAAGATGGGCAAGCCGGAGCGCGACCGCATTGACGACCCGCTTCTTTCGGCGCAGGACTTTGTGGAAGTCGTAGGCTATGTCCTGAAGATGCGTAAGAACCCTGTGGAGTTTCAGGCGGACGACATAGACCATCTGGGAAATCGTCGCGTCCGGGCCGTGGGCGAGCTGCTTGAAAACCAGTTCCGCATCGGTCTTGAGCGTATGGAGCGCGCCATCAAAGAGAAGATGTCCATACATCAGGAGATGCAGACGACGATGCCGCGTGACCTCATCAACGCCAAGCCGGTGACGGCTGCCGTTCGTGAGTTCTTCGGCTCCAGTCAGCTCTCGCAGTTCATGGATCAGACCAACCCGCTCTCGGAGATTACGCACAAGCGTCGTCTTTCCGCTCTGGGGCCGGGCGGCCTGTCCAGAGAGCGCGCAGGATTCGAAGTCCGCGACGTTCACCCCACGCACTACGGGCGCATCTGCCCGATTGAGACGCCTGAAGGCCCGAACATCGGTCTTATCTCGTCCCTCTCCTGCTTTGCGCGAATCAACGAGTTCGGCTTCATAGAGTCGCCGTACCGCAAGGTGGTGGAAGGCCGCGTGGTCGAGTTCGCGCGCGTCATCAACGGCGGCGACACCAAGTTCAAGCCGGGCGACCACGTGCCGCAGGAAGATATAGACAAGGCCAATAAGCGCGTCGGCGCTGACGGACGCCGCGCCGAGAGCGAGCCGTGGCCGTTCTACCTGACGGCGTGGGAAGAGGACAAGCACGTCGTAGGTCAGGCCAATATCGAGCTGGACGAGACAGGCTACATCGTCAACGACCGCAACGCTTCTCGTAAGGCTGGCGAGTTCGTTCTCGCTCGCCGCGAGGAGATTGAGTACGTTGACGTCTCTCCGAAACAGCTCGTATCCGTGGCCGCTTCGCTTATCCCGTTCCTTGAGAACGACGACGCCAACCGCGCGCTCATGGGCTCAAACATGCAGCGCCAGTCTGTCCCGCTTCTGCGCGCCGAAGCGCCGTACATCGGCACAGGCATGGAGAAGGTGACGGCGCGTGATTCCGGTGCTGTCGTCGTCGCTCGTCGTGACGGTGTGGTTGATTACGTTGACTCGGAGCGCATCATCGTGCGCGCAGACCACAACGTTGACGGCACCATCTCGCGCGAGGTGACGGCGGACATCTACTCGCTGATTAAGTTCAAGCGCTCGAACCAGAACACCTGCATCAACCAGCGCCCCATCGTCCACGTGGGCGAGCGCGTAGAGAAGGGTCAGGTCATTGCCGACGGGCCCTGCACGGACAGGGGCGAGTTGGCGTTAGGGCGCAACGTGCTGGTGGCCTTCATGCCTTGGCGCGGTTACAACTTCGAGGACGCGATTCTCGTTTCGGAGCGTCTGGTCAAGGACGACTATTACACTTCGATTCACATTGAAGAGCTTGAAATCGAAGCTCGTGATACGAAGCTCGGCCCCGAAGAGATTACGCGTGACATCCCGAACGTGGGCGAGAACATGCTGCGCGATTTGGATGAATCGGGAATCATACGCATCGGCGCTCAGGTCAAGCCCGGCTCAATCCTCGTCGGAAAAGTCACGCCGAAGGGCGAGACGCAGTTGACGGCGGAAGAGAAGCTCTTGCGAGCCATCTTCGGTGAAAAGGCCGGTGACGTTAAGGACGCGTCCCTGATTTGTCCTCCGGGCATTGACGGCACGGTCGTTGACGTGCAGGTCTTCACGCGCAAGGGGCAGGAGAAAGACCAGCGCTCGCTCTCAATCGAGCAGTCGGAAGAGGACAGCCTGCGGCGCGACCTTGAGGACGAGATACGCATCCTGCGCGAGCAGCGCGACGAGCGCATCTACGAGCTCTTTGAAGGCCGCAAGCTTGCCAAAGACCTGACCGTCAATAAAGAGACGGTCATCCCGCGCGGCGAGCGTGTCACGCGCGAGATGATTCAGGGCGTAGAGCCTAAGGTGCTCAGAAAGGCCGAGCTGACTTCTACCACCATAGATATAGGCGCAGAGATTAAAGAGTACGAAGAGCGCACCGAAAGACAGATTCGTATTCTCTCGGACATCTATGAAGAGAAGATAGCGAAGCTCAAGCAGGGCGACGAGCTTGCTCCCGGCGTCATCAAGATGGTCAAGGTCTTCATAGCCATGAAGCGCAAGCTTTCGGTCGGAGACAAGATGGCCGGACGCCACGGCAACAAGGGCGTCATCGCCCGCATATTGCCGGAAGAGGACATGCCCTACCTGCCCGACGGAACGCCTGTCGAGATTGTTCTCAATCCGCTCGGCGTGCCTTCGCGCATGAACGTGGGCCAGATTCTCGAGACGCACCTTGGCTGGGCGGCGCGCGTGCTGGGCGTACACTTCGCCACGCCTGTCTTTGACGGCGCGACGGAGAAAGAGATAAAGGAGCGCCTGCGCCAGTCTGCGACGCGCCTGCGCGAAGAGGGCCAGCCCGAGATAGTCAACGAGAGCGGCAAGACCGTTCTTTATGACGGCCTTTCGGGCGACGCTTTCGAGCAGAAGGTGACGGTCGGCTACATATACATGCTGAAGCTCTCGCACCTTGTGGACGACAAGATTCACGCTCGCTCAATCGGGCCTTACAGCTTGATTACGCAGCAGCCCCTGGGCGGCAAGGCGCAGTTCGGCGGCCAGCGCTTCGGAGAAATGGAAGTCTGGGCGCTAGAAGCCTACGGCGCGGCGCACATCCTTCAGGAGCTTCTCACGGCCAAGTCGGACGACGTGGCCGGGCGCTCGAAGATTTACGAGGCGATAGTCAAGGGCGAAGCCGATTTCGATCCGGGTCTACCCGAATCCTTCAACGTGCTGGTGCGCGAGCTTCAATCGCTCTGCCTTGACGTGGAGCTGATTCAGCGCGACGGCGAGAACGGAGCGGCTGCGCTTGGTGACGGCACAGGCGAAGCCATACTGGTCGGCGGCGTAGCGGAAGGGTAAAACAGAGAACTACGGAGCTCAGGAGTCGGGATAAAGCATTTCATTCCGGCTTCTGGCTTCCGAGTCCTGATTCCTACGGAGATTTTATGTTTCGATTTCAAGAACAAAAAACACAACTCGCGCCTGATTTCGAGGCGATTCGCATCTCTCTGGCATCACCGGAAAAGATTCGCCAGTGGTCGCACGGCGAGGTGACAAAGCCCGAGACGATTAATTACAGAACCTTTAAGCCGGAGCGCGACGGCCTCTTCTGTGCGCGCATCTTCGGCCCCGTGGCCGACTGGGAATGCCTCTGCGGAAAATACAAGAGGATGAAGCACCGTGGCGTCATCTGCGACAAGTGCGGCGTGGAGGTCACGCAGGCCAAGGTGCGCCGCGAGCGCCTGGGCCACATAGATTTGGCCTCTCCCTGCTCGCACGTCTGGTTCTTCAAGGGCCTGCCCTCGCGCATAGGCCATCTTCTAGACATCCCCTTGCGCGAGCTCGAGAAGGTACTTTATTTCGAGTCCTACATAGTGATTGACCCGGGCGACGCTCCGGTTAAAGAGAGAGAGCTTCTGACGGACGAGCGCTTCCGCGAGCTGTCGCGCGATTACCCGGCGCAGTTCGTAGCCAAGATGGGCGCCGAAGCCATCAAAGAGCTTCTCATGAGCGTCAACGTGGAGGAGCTTTCCACAGACCTTCGCACGCGCATGAAGGAGGAGACTTCGCAGCAGAAGAAGCTGAAGTACTCCAAGCGCCTGAAGGTTGCGACCAGCTTTGTCAAGAGCGGCAACCGCCCGGAGTGGATGATTCTGGACGTGATTCCGGTCATCCCGCCCGAGCTTCGCCCGCTCGTGCCTCTGGATGGCGGGCGCTTCGCCACCTCTGACTTGAACGACCTTTATCGTCGCGTCATCAACCGCAACAACCGCCTCAAGAAGCTGATGGAGCTTCGCGCGCCCGAAGTCATCGTGCGTAACGAGAAGCGCATGCTTCAAGAGGCCGTAGATGCGCTCTTTGATAACGGCCGTCGTGGCCGTGTGCTGCGCGGCGTCAACAACCGTCCTTTGAAATCTCTGTCGGGAACGCTCAAGGGCAAGCAGGGGCGCTTCCGCCAGAATCTGCTGGGCAAGCGCGTTGATTACTCGGGCCGCTCCGTCATCGTGGTAGGCCCGGAATTGAAGCTGCACCAGTGCGGTTTGCCTAAGAAGATGGCGCTTGAGCTATTCAAGCCGTTCATCTACAACCAGCTTGAGAAGCAGGCGCACGCCGCCACCATCAAGCAGGCGCGTGAGATGGTAGAGCGTCAGGAGCCTGTAGTCTGGGACATTCTCGAAGAGGTGATTCGTGAGCATCCGGTTCTACTGAACCGCGCGCCTACGCTTCACCGGCTGGGCATACAGGCTTTCGAGCCAGTGCTTGTCGAGGGCAAGGCCATCAAGATTCACCCGCTCGTCTGCACCGCTTTCAACGCGGACTTCGACGGCGACCAGATGGCGGTTCACATCCCGCTCTCGCCCGAAGCGCAGATAGAAGCGGCTGTCCTGATGCTCTCTTCCAACAACATCCTCAGCCCTGCGAACGGCCAGCCCATAGCTGTCCCGTCGCAGGACATAGTGCTTGGCTGCTATTACCTGACCAGAGAGCGTCCCGGTATGAAGGGCGAGGGCCGTCTCTTCAGCTCTACGGACGAGGTTCTGCTCGCGCTCGACGCCAAGGAAGTCATGACGCAGACGCAGATTAAGCTCAGGATTGACGGCGACCTGATTGATTTGACTCAGGAGCACGACACGCAGGACGTGATGCGCGCCACCGTTCAGGAGAATGTGCGCCGCGTCATCAACACGACTGCGGGCCGCGTCATCTTCAACGACTCGATTCCGCCGGGCCTGCCCTTCGTCAACGGCACGCTGAAGAAGAAGGGCTTGCAGGCGCTCGTGAACTATTGCCACCTGCGTCTGGGCCACGAGATGACGGTCAAGATGCTGGACGACCTCAAGCAGCTCGGCTTCCTCTACGCGACCAAGGCTGGCATCTCGATTGGCATTGACGACCTCGTCACGCCGGATGCGAAGAAGACGCTGGTCGAGAAGGCCGAGCGCGACGTGATTGATGTCGAGCAGCAGTATCTGGACGGCGTCATCACCAACGGCGAGCGCTACAACAAGGTCATAGCCATCTGGTCTGAAGTGACAGACCGCGTGGCCAAGGAAATGTTCAAGGCGATGGACGACCGCGAGAAGGCGTCGGGCGAGCTGAATCCGATTCTCGTCATGTCGGATTCCGGCGCTCGCGGCTCCGCGCAGCAGATTCGCCAGCTAGCCGGCATGCGCGGCCTCATGGCCAAGCCTTCGGGTGAAATCATAGAGACGCCCATACGTGCCAACTTCCGCGAAGGTCTGAACGTGTTGCAGTACTTCATCTCCACGCACGGCGCACGAAAGGGTCTGGCGGACACGGCGTTGAAGACTGCCGACTCCGGATACCTGACGCGCAGGCTCGTGGACGTGGCGCAGGATGTGATTATCAGTGAGCCCGACTGCGGCACGCTGAAGGGCATCTGGGCTTCGGCCATTGTAGAAGGCGGCGAAGAGATAGAGTCTTTGCGCGACCGCATCGTTGGCCGCACCTCTCTGGATGACGTGATTGACCCTGTCGAGGGCAACATCATTGTAGAGATTAACGCCGAGATTAATGAAGACCTCGCTCAGGAGATTCAGCGAAGCGGTGTGCAGCGCGTGCGTATTCGTTCGGTCTTGACCTGCGAATCGCGTCGAGGCGTCTGCATCAAGTGCTACGGCCGCAACCTTGCCACGGGTCGTCCCGTTGACATAGGTGAAGCGGTCGGCGTCATCGCCGCTCAATCCATAGGCGAGCCCGGCACGCAGCTTACCATGCGCACCTTCCACATCGGCGGAACCGCCCGTCTGGAAGAGTCCTCCAAGCACGAGGCGCGCATGGACGGCACCATCAAGTACGTAGAGCTTCAGACGGTCAAGAATCGTCGCGGCGAAATCATAGCCATGAATCGCAACGGCGCTCTGACCATCATTGACGAGCGCGGGCGCGAAGTCGCTCGCTACCAGATTGTCTACGGCGCGCACATCTTGGTCGAAGAGGGCCAGCGTGTTACCGAAGACCAACTGCTCGCGACATGGGATCCGTTCACCTTCGCCATCCTGACGGAAGTCGCCGGAACCGTGAAGTTCCAAGACTTGAAGGAAGGCGTCACGGTTGACGAAGAGGTGGACGAAGTCACGGGCCAGTCCAGACTGGTCGTTAAGGATTCGCCGGACGAGAAGAAGCAACCGCGTCTGGAAATCCGTAGCGGCACGAAGGTCTTGAAGACCTACCAGATGCCTGTGCGCGCTAACCTGATGGTGCAGGACGCCGACGTGATTGAGCCCGGCGACATCATCGCCAAGATTCCGCGCGAGACTACCAAGACCAAGGACATCACGGGCGGTCTGCCGCGCGTGGTCGAGCTCTTCGAGGCTCGCAAGCCCGCAGAGACGGCCATCATGTCCGAGATTGACGGTACGGTTAAGCTCGGAGCCATCTCAAAGGGCAAGCGCAAGCTCATCATCACGGGCACGGACGGCGAAGAGCGCGAGTACGACATCCCGCGCGGCACGCACATCAACGTGCAGGACGGCGACCGCGTGCGCGCGGGCGAAGCCCTCATGGATGGCCCACTGAATCCGCACGACATCCTGAGAGTCCTCGGCATGAGCCGCCTTCAGGAATATATCGTCAACGAGATTCAGGAGGTCTATCGTCTACAGGGCGTCAACATCAACGACAAGCACATAGAGGTGATTGTTCGTCAGATGCTGCGCTGGGTGAAGATTCGTGAAGTCGGTGATACGGAGTTCCTGCTGGACGAGCAGGTAGACCGCTTCCGCTTTCAGGACGAGAACGCGCGCGTGATTGCCGACGGCGGCGAGCCTTCTCAGGCAGACCCGCTACTTCTGGGAATCACGAAGGCGTCGCTCTCGACGGATTCCTTCATCTCTGCGGCTTCGTTCCAAGAGACGACTCGCGTGCTTACAGAGGCGGCGATTTCGGGGCGCGTGGACTACCTGCGCGGCCTGAAGGAGAACGTCATCATGGGCCGCCTGATTCCGGCCGGAACCGGCATGGAGTACTACCGCAACGTCAAGCTTGACCGCGACGAAACGGCAGGCGAAGAGCGCGACCGTGGGCTGGATGAGTTCCCTGAGATAGTCGGCGGCGTGGACATTCCGACCACGACCCGCACGCCCGTCACCGCGACGGCCGACGGCGATTCGGGCGGGGACGAGGAATAACCGGCTGCTCCACAGAGTAGCCAGAGCGCATAAGGGTCTGAGAAGAACCTTGAGCGCAAAAGAAAAAGACCGGCTGAGCTTTTATGGTTCAGCCGGTCTTTTTCTTTAAAAGCCCTGCTCTTTTTAGTCCGGTTTCCGGGCGCTTTTTGAACTGTCCGCCATTACTACAGACTTGGCCTCTTACAACTCGCCTGCCGCCCTCTACATCTAATTGCTGTTCCCCTTTTAATTAAAACCTCCGAACCCGAGCGAGAACTGACCCATGACGTTACGAGTTTTGTTCCCCTTGCTGGCCCTTCTGTTTTTCGTCTGGCCCACGGCCGGTTTTGCGCAGACCGCAGCTTCGTCAGCGACCGTACACGAAGTCTCTACGGTTGCCGGCGCGGCGCGAGTAATTCCTGACGCCACAAAGCCTTCCTCGCTTCCGGGCGCTCTCACGGTCAGTCAGATTGAAGAGCAGATTGCGGAGGCAAAACGGCTGTTGAAAGCCGGTGCGGCAGACGTGCCTGCCGATTCCGTGCGGCTGGCCGCGCTGGATCGCGCAACCGGACAGATTCACACGATTCAGCTTACAAAAGATTCGTTCCTGACGCGCGGCGCGCAGCTTCTGGTCGTCACTTCTCTGGGCCATCAAGCGCGCATTTACATCGCGCGCGCCAACGGCGTCAACACAGCCGTAGTCATCACTGACGAAACCAGCAAAAGCCCGCTCGTCCCGTTAGCGGTTCAGTACCCCATTGTGCGCGACGGCTCTTTGAGCCAGATGGCTTACTACACGTCCGCGCATCCGGCGTTGCTTTCAGCAGAACTGATAGCGGCTGGCCGTACCTACGTGCGCAGCAGGCTTGACGGCGCTGCTGCAAAGCTGCGCGGTCAGGGGCTCAACATCACGCCCGAAATCGTGGACATAGCCGAGCATCTGGCGCTCGTGGAGCATACAGACCACCAGCGCTTCAAGTCTGAGGACAGGCCCGCGCTATTTAACGAGGTTCTTTCGCTCTACGCTCTGAATCAGGGCGACACTTATCGCTATTCGGTCAGCACGGCTGGCGCGGGCGGCATGATACAGATGATTCCGTCCACCTACGACATGGTTCGACGGCGTCACCCTTCCATTGACCTGAAGGCCGATTTCGTGGACGGGATGACCGACCATGACAACGCAGCCCTAGTCATGCTGCTCTACATGCAGGACACATGGGACGACCTTTTGAAGAGTCAGGATGTCAGGGACGCGCTCAATCTTGGCATAGCGACGCAGACGGAGTTGGTCGCTGCGGGCTACAATTCAAATCCCGCTCGACTTGCGTCCTACCTGCGGCGCGGCGGCAACGACTGGCGCACGCTTATCCCTTCCGAGACGCAGATGTATCTGGCAATCTACGGCTCGCTTGACGGCTCGGCAGTCATCAAGACGCAGATGCGCCCGAAGGCCATAATGCGGCCCGAAGTAGCCGCCGTAGCCCAGCGCTCGACCGTGCTGGCATCCTTCGTGCGACTGTTCGTAGGCTAAAGCGGAAAACTTCACCATTGATTTCTCAGACCGGCGCGAATCCTTTCAGGGTTTGCGCCGGTCTAATGTTTTTAGGCTTGAAAAAGTTACGCCGCCGCGCTTGATGCGTGTGAAGCCATGTATAATGAGCCCAACCGGGACACAATTCACCATAGGCTTTTGAAGACGAAAGGGAATCGGTGATGTGGAGAATTTCCGGGCAGGTGCGAGCCATAGCCCGTAGTCTCTTCTCTCCGCAGGGCGAGTATGAAGAAAAGGAACGACGACGGAGGGTCTAAGGATGAAAGCCAAGGATGATTCTCTTTTACTTCATCCTTCATCGTCTCGTCCTAATCACCTGATTGTGGGTTGTTGCGGGTTTCGCTCCTCGCGCGAGTCCTACTACTCTTATCTCAACGCGGTAGAAGTACAGCACACCTTTTATCAACCGCCGCAGGTCACTACGCTTGAGAAGTGGCGCGCGGAAGCTCCCGCCGATTTCGTCTTTACCGTGAAGGCATGGCAGCTCATCACTCATCAATCCTCCAGCCCTACTTATCGCCGCCTGAAACGCGAGCTGACCGAGACGGAAAAAGCGCGCTCCGGCTCCTTTCGCTCAAGCCGCATCGTCAAAGAGGCTTGGGACATTACACGCGCCTGCGCTCAGGCGTTGTGCGCTCCCGCAATCCTCTTCCAATGCCCCGCCAGCTTTCAGCCGACGCGTGTGAATCTGGAAAATCTTCGCCGCTTTTTCACCAAGACCAAACGCGGCGGGTTTACATTCTGCTTCGAGCCTCGCGGGCGCTGGCCGCGCGAAGTTGTGCGCGACCTCTGCGAAGAGCTAGACCTGTGGCACGTCGTAGACCCGTTTAATGAGAGAACCGTGACGCCCACGCGCTGCTACTTTCGCCTGCACGGCAGAGGCGGCTGGCGCTACACCTACGAAGACGCGGAGCTTGAGGAGCTCCTCTACATGCTCCCCGAAGACAGCGCCTCTTACGTCTTCTTCAATAACCGCGAGATGCTGACCGACGCTGTCAGGTTCAGGGAGATGGCGGGACAACAGGCGTAATAAAGACCGGCTCTGTGTTTCAACAGAAACACAGAGCCGGTCTTTGCTCTCTTCTCTTTTAAGTTAAGAAAAGGTCTATCTGAAGGTCACGCCGAAGGAGAGGCGTATGTTGTCCTGCCGGTTTGACTCAATGGTTTGAGGCGTGAGCGCTCCGGCTGCGCCGAGGACGTTGACGGAGCGGTCGCGCAGGAAAACAGGGTTGTAGTCAACCTGTAGGACGCGAAGGCCCACGCGGTCGTTCAGTCGAACGTCAAGGCCGCCGCCCAGCGCCATTGCGAAATCCGTTGCGTTGGTGTTGAAGCTGTTGCTCACGTTGCCGCCCGCGACCGCGATCTTCTCCTGAGCCTCGAAGCGAGTGTTAGCCACGCCGAAGAGAGCGCGTACAAACGGCACTACGCGAGTCTGGTTCGGGAACCTGACCTGCGGGCCGCCCATGACGTTGATGACTCGCGTGTCTATGTTGCCCGTCCCATTCGTGAAGGCAACGTCGCGGCTTCGCTGGTTCCAAGAGAAGTCGCCCGTCAAGCCAAAGCGCGGAGTAATGTACTGGGTAACCTCAGCGTTGACGCCGTGCAGTCCAGCCCGCTCACCGAAAACTCTATCATCGAAAGAGTTGTTCTGGTTAAACTCTTGGCTGGGAACGCCTTCGGCCTGAAGGTTTGAGTAGCCCACGAAGACTTCCGGGCCGGTCTGTGTCGCCGCCTGGGCCATGGCCGCAGGCGCGCACAATACTACTAACAGGAATAAGAAAAACGCTTTTCTCATTTTTTGGAAAATCCCCCTTGAAGGTTAGAAAGTTTGTATGTTTCAGTCTGTCTTAATCACCTCTGCGAGACTGCCTTTGAGATTCGGCGCTCGTTTTAGTGAAGTGTTATAGATGTGCGCCTTATGTGAATAGGTTCGATGGCGAAATACTTGGCTTTGTTTGACGAAAGTATCGCGGCAGCCGCTAGGCGGGCGGCTAATTTTGTTGACGGGCGTCCTGTTTTGCTGTAGAAGCGATGGACTTGTACTAATGCTTTAATAACACTTTGGAGGTTAACTCTTATGGCCGAAATCAGACAGAACTTTGACAACCCGGACGAAACCAGACCCTTCGACAAGGGTCGCGTAGAGGTAGTGCAGGTCGGAGACTTGGAAGTGATGCGCGCCACCTTTGAGCCGGGCTGGAGCTGGTCTGAGTGCGTCAAGCCGATTGCGGGCGGCAACAGTTGCCAAGTGGCCCACAAATGGTACGTGGTATCCGGACGCATGAGGATGAAGATGGACGACGGGACGGAGATTATGTGGGAACCGGGCGACGTGGGCGTAGTCCCGGCCGGACACGATGCATGGGTCGAAGGCGACGAGCCATTTGTCTTCATAGATTTTGAAGGCGCTAACATCTTCGCCAAGCCGCAATCGTGAAGCCCGCGAGCGCATCTTTCGTAATAACGGGTTAAGAGCCGGGCGTGGTCATGAAACACCGCGCCCGTTCTCTTTACATCATCTGGAATAAGGATGTACGGGATGAAAAGTTATCTATTGCCGCCTGTGCTGATGTCGGCAGCGATTATCTTCATACTGGGCGGCTTTGCTCTGCGAGGCCCGTCCGTCTCTCCGGCTGAAGCCGCCACGAATCCTTCAGCGCCGGGCCGCTTGCAGGTCTACGTGCTGGACGTGGGGCGCGGGCAGAGCGTGCTGGTTATCTCGCCCACGGGCAAGGCCGCGCTCATAGACGCGGGGCCTGCCGACGCGGGCTCGCGTGTCCTAAACGCGATTCGCCGCAGGGGCGTGCGCAATCTTGAGGTGGCGGTGGCGACGCAGGCGGGCGCAGATTACATAGGCGGGATGCGCCGCGTGGCCGCAAGCAGCGACATCGTCGTCAAAAGCTTTGTTGACAGCGCGCAGCCATGGAAGACGGATACTTATCAACAGATGCTGGCCGCAGTCCAGAGCGCGGGCATCCCCGTCATCGCGGCCCGTCGCGGACAGTTCTTCGATTTAGGCGGCGGAGCGCGTCTGGACATCATCAATCCGGCAGGGGACGGAAGCTGGCTTGAGCCGGTCGCGGGCGAAAGCCGTGAGAATGCAAATTCGGTCGTCGTGCGCCTGCTTTACAGAGAGTTCGTCATGCTCATCATGAGCGGCGCTGGCGCGGCAACGGCGGCGCGGCTGGTTGAAGCGCGGCAGAACATCTGGGCGCCTTTTCTAATGGTCGGTGACGGCGGCTCGCGCGACTCCCTGAGCGAAAAGATGCTCTCGGTGGTTCAGCCGAAGTTCGCCATCATCTCAACCGGAGCAGGTAACGCGCCCGCGCAGGAAACCCTTGACCGCCTCAAGGCCGTGAAGGCTGAAATCTACCGCACGGACGCGAGCGGGGAAATCTCCATTACGTCCGACGGCAGGAAGCATGAGATAGCTAAAGAAAGGTAGAAGTAAAAGACAAAAGTGAAGATTGACTTAGAGTCCTCACATCTGGCATAGATGTCTCTGCTCAGTCTATTTTTCTGGAGTCTCCCGGCGCTCGATAATCATGGCAAAAATCTTACCACTCTTAGTCCCCATTCTCTTCTTCGTTTTTATCATTGGCCTCATCGTTGCCATCGTCATCTATAACAACAAGAAGGAGAAGGAACGCACGCTGGCTATGCAGCTGGTGGCACAGCAGATGGGTTGGGCGTTTGCGCCCGTGGCCCAGCTAGCGATGATTCCCCACACGGGCTACTTCAACCTCTTCAACACGGGCCACTCGAAGAGCATCAAGAACATGATTTACGGCGAGATTAACGGGGCGAAGGCGGCCATCTTCGATTACCGCTACACGGTAGGGAGCGGCAAGAACAGCCACACTTACACTCAGAGCGTGCTCTATTTTGAGAGCCCCAAGCTTCAGCTTCCAATGTTCACGCTTAGCCCGGAGAACTTCATGCACAAGTTCATAAGCGCGCTGGGCTATCAGGATATAGACTTTGCACAGCGCCCGGAGTTCTCGAAAAGATATCTGCTGCGCGGTCAGGACGAGCAGGGAATCAGGCGCACGTTTCAGGAGAATATTCTGGCCTTCTACGAGGCCAATCAGGGGCTGCACACGGAGGGCGGCGGAAGCCAGCTATTCGTCTACCGCCTGAGTAATCGCGCGCAGCCTCAGCAGGTCGGCCAGTACCTGCAATGGGGAGCGCAAAGCGTCCTTCCTCTATTCCAGCGCCAGTGGTGAAGAAGAATTGATTCATTGATTCAATGAACCGATGAACAAATTCTTTTCCGAGACTTATTTGTCCGTCCCGTTCCTGCCTATCTCGTCTTTAAGCTCGTCCAGAAAGATGACGGGGGCGCTTGATTCCGTTTCAAGCTCGTTGGAGAGGCCGCTTCGCCAAGAGGCGACCTCTACGCGCAGCCCAAGCCCCTTGACGAACTTGACCGTCTCAAGGTAGTCGCGGTCACCCGCCACCAGAATGGCCGTCTCGTAAGCCTGATTAATGCCGAGCGTCAACATGCGCGTGGCGAGTCCGACGTCAACGCCCTTCTCGACCAGCGTCGTGTGAGTGTGGTCGCAGTTGTTGCAGCTTACGGTTCGCATGCCCAGTGGATAAACTATGACTTCCCACCGCAACTGCTCTTTGAGGAACTGGTAAAAGCTCGTCTCGCCCGCGAGCGGCGGGTTGTGTTCAGAGGCGAAGAAGTAGGTCTGCCAGATTTCTCCCCCGTCCTGCTCCAGATACTTTATGAACTTCTCCCAGTCAATGCGCCAGCCCGCGTCCTGCTGGCCGTGATAGATGTTTGCGTTGTCTATGAAGCAGATAGTCTTGCCGCGCTCTGTAGGCATACCCTTATCCTTTGTACGTCTTTTATGGAATCGCCTTGAAACTATAGCACGGAAAATAATGCAACGCGCGTCCGTTGGCCTTCGTATATTTCACGTTGCCGAAGATAAAAGAGCGGCTGCGGTAAAATGGCGCGGCTTGCAATCTTTCCCGAATCCCTTGAAAATCTCTTCTTCCATCATTTCAGGAACCGCTTGATGTTACTTTCCGCCCCGGCGCAGGCTCTGAGCGCGTGGGGCTGAGGATGTTCTTCAACTTTAGCAGAGGGGCCGCATGAAGCTCGCGCATCTGGTTGGCGAAGTTCTGGACGAAAAATATCGCATAGAAAAGCTGCTCGGACAGGGCGGCATGGGCACGGTCTTTCTGGCCACTCACCTGGGGACGGAAAGACCCGTTGCGCTCAAAGTCATCACGCCTGAATTCATGAAGCACGGAGAGTTCGTTGAGCGCTTCCGCAGGGAGGCGCGTGCCGCAGGAAGGCTCAGGCATCCGAACGTCGTTGACGTGACGGACTTCGGCTTTGGGCGGGTGGGCGTTCAGGACGAGCGCGTGGCCTATCTGGTGATGGAATACTTGGACGGCTGCACGCTGGCCGAAGTCATGATGGAAGAAGCCAGCCTGCCTCTCAACTGGGTCGTGGACATACTTGAGCAGACCTGCTCAGCCGTGGACGAAGCGCACCAGCAGGGAATCGTTCATCGTGATTTGAAGCCCGACAACATCTGGCTTGAGCCTAATCGTCGCGGCAGCTACACGGTGAAGGTTCTGGACTTCGGCATAGCTCGTCTGGGCGACTCGACGGAAGGCAACTGGGCCGCAGAGCGCGAAAGCATGATGGCTGCTCCCGGCACCAAGCCGCCCGATTCTTTCTCGCTCGAATCACCCACGCTGACCCCCTCTGCAACGGGCGGCCAGAGTGACGCGGCGCAAAGCGATTCAGGAGCGATGCCGGACACGGAGTTTAAGGAATCACCTACAATGATTCGCACGCCTCCGTCCGTGACGGAAGACGATGGGGAAGAATCTTCTACGCGGATGCTTCCGCCGCCGCAGGCTCCGGTTGCCGATGAAGGCAGCACGCGTATCCTCGAAAAGCGCACGACAGGCCAGCAACTAGGCGGCAATACCGCAGTTGACGAGAGGCTGACGCGCATCGGCTCAATTCTGGGCACGCCGCTCTACATGTCGCCTGAGCAGTGTCGCGGCGAAACGTCGGACGCTCGCTCGGACATATACTCTTTAGGCGTCATAGGCTATCAGATGCTCGCGGGCCAGACTCCCTTTAACGGCAACATGGAGACGGTCATACAGCAGCACCTGACGGCACAGCCCCCGCCGCTCGACGTAAAGAAGGTTCCGAAGAAGGTCGCGGGCGTGATTATGTCCGCGCTTGCCAAAGACCCTGCGTGGCGTCCGCAGACAGCCGCCGCCTTCGCCAGCTCTCTACGCGCTAATTCGGAGGGCACGGCTTCGCTGTTGAGGCGCGCGCTCACGCTCTTTAGCGAGCATCTGCCGCTCTTTCTGCGTCTGGTGCTGATAGTCTATTCGCCGCTCATCCTGTTGACGCTGACGCAAATCATCCTCAGCAACCTGACCGCAAACGGCGTAGTGCCGCGCCCGATTGGCAATACCATAGGCGCTGTTTTGAGCCTGTTGAATCTCTTCATGGCCTTCTTCGTGGGCGCGGTCATTGTGGGCCTGACGACCCGTCTGGTGACTCAACTACTGGCTGCGCCCTTGCGCCCGCTCAAGCTCAAGCCAGCTTTTGCCGCGCTCAGGAAGAGGCTCAAGCCGCTTACCCTGACGGGCATGGCCTTCAGCTTCCTGACCATACTGGGGATGACGCTCTGCGTAGCGCCGGGGCTTTACGTGCTCATCACTTATTACTTGGTGACTCCGGTCGTGATGATGGAGGGCATACGGGGGCGCGCTGCCTTCCGTCGCGCCAAAGAGCTGACCCGGCGCTCTTGGCGAACGGTTATAACCGTCATAATGATACAGTTATTCATCCCCTTCCTGACGGGTGCAGTTCTGGGCTTTCTGGCCGTCACGATTATCAAGGCCTACAATCCCGGAAAGCTGCACGTCAACGCCTTTAACAATATCTTTCAACTGGCACAGATGCCCCTGACAATAGTGATGGCCAGCTTCAGTTCCATCGTCACGGCGCTGGTATACTGGAAGACCCGTCTGGCCGGGGGCGAGACGCTCAGAGAGGTGTTCAGGGAGTTTGAGGAGGAAGAACTGCCCGACCGGAACTGGCAGAAGCGCATGCGCGAGCGGCTGCATCTGACTACACGCACGAGCAGGGGCGATATAGGCCGCTCGCGGCTTGACAGATAAAGAGTTAGCCTTTATAGTTTCTCGTTTCGGACTCACAGTCTGAAAGTTACAGTGCAACGCTCTGAAGGGTTCTGTTGGTGTGGAGGCGTTGCCCGGCTGGTCGTCGTTAAGGCCATGATTAGCCGTTTGACAAATATTGTGGCGTAATTCCGGGCGAAAGCGGGCCTTTAAGAGGCCAGAAGCTTCCAACGCCTTCGGAAATTCAAGGAAAACGGCCTTCCCCGAAGGGAAGCTGTTCTTCAGTCAAAATCATAGACGCCACAGAAAAGTTTCGGCTTGTAAGGGAAGCCAGTATCCGCACCCTAAGCGTTCAGAACATCCCTTATTAATCACATGAGTTAACAGGCAGCTTTGCTTGCGCTGACTGCCAGACTGGTTCTGGAAAGAGGCAGGCCAAGCACCTTTTTGCGCTCTGAAAGGCTTGGAAGCGAGCCCTGCGGGCGCGATGAATTCGAGATAAAAGGACTGCAAAACAGTGCCGACTATTAATCAGCTTGTTCGCAAAGGCCGCCAGAGAGTCAAGTACAAGACGGCCAGCCCCGCGCTTCAGGAGTCGCCGCAAAAGCGCGGCGTATGCACGCGCGTTTACACACAGACGCCCAAGAAACCGAATTCCGCCTTGCGCAAGGTGGCTCGCGTGCGCCTGACCAACGGCATAGAGGTCACGACCTACATCCCGGGCGTCGGCCATAACTTGCAGGAGCACTCGATTGTGCTAATCCGTGGTGGTCGCGTTAAGGATTTGCCGGGCGTGCGCTATCACGTCATTCGCGGCACGCTGGACTCCGTCGGCGTGGCAGACCGCAAACAGGGACGCTCCAAGTACGGCGCGAAACGCCCGAAGGCAGGCGCGGCCGGAGCTAAAAAGTAAAGAGTACTGAATTATGCCAAGACGAAGAGTTGCTGAAAGACGCGAAGTGCTGCCCGACCCGGTTTACGGAAGCCCTCTGGTGACGAAGTTCATCAACGGCGTCATGTGGGACGGCAAGAAGTCTACCGCCGAGGCCATTTTCTACGGCGCGCTCACTCAGATAGGCGAGAAGACGGGCGAAGACGCCCTCAAGGTCTTCAAGCGCGCGATTGACAACGTCAAGCCGACGGTGGAAGTCAAATCGCGCCGCGTGGGCGGCTCCACCTATCAGGTGCCGATTGAGGTTCATCAGGAGCGTCGCGGCTCGCTTGCGATTCGCTGGATTGTTCAGTACGCGCGCTCGCGCGGCGAAAAGACCATGATGGATCGCCTCGCGGGAGAGCTGCTGGACGCCGCTAACAATCGCGGCAACGCCGTCAAGAAGAAAGAGGACACGCATCGCATGGCCGAGGCCAACAAAGCGTTTGCGCATTACAAGTGGTAGGAAAAGCGGGGGCTGAGTCTCAGGTGTCAGGTTTCGGTAAAAGAAAGAACTGACACCCGGCACCTGACACCCGATACCTGAGTTTTATCATGGCTAAGCACGATCTAAATAAGTTCCGCAACATAGGCATCATGGCGCACATTGATGCCGGAAAGACCACTACGACCGAGCGCGTGCTCTATTACACGGGCGTCTCGCACAAGATTGGCGAGGTGCACGAAGGCACTGCGACTATGGACTGGATGGAGCAGGAGCAGGAGCGCGGCATCACTATCACGAGTGCCGCCACCACCTGTTTCTGGAAGCGTAGCGGCACGGAATATCGCATCAACATCATAGACACGCCCGGCCACGTTGACTTCACGATGGAAGTCGAGCGGTCGCTTCGCGTGCTAGACGGCGCGGTTGCCGTCTTTGACGGCGTCGCGGGCGTCGAGCCGCAAAGTGAGACTGTCTGGCGTCAGGCGGACAAGTACCGCGTGCCCAGAATCTGCTTCATCAACAAGCTTGACCGTGCGGGCGCGAGCTTTGACCGCTCGTTCCAGTCCATCATAGACCGCCTCGGCGCGAACCCCGTCGCCATACAGATTCCCATTGGCTTGGAAGACCAGTTCAAGGGCGTAGTTGACCTGATTATGATGAAGGGCCTCGTCTGGAAGGATGAAAGCAAGGGCTCTGAGTACGAGGTTGTAGACATCCCCGCAGACCTGAAGGAAGCGGCAGAGGCTGCGCGCCACCGCATTCTTGAAGCGGTCGCGGACGTTGACGAAGAGTTGATGATGAAGTACCTCGAAGACGAGGGCGCGTCAATCACAGAGGAAGAGATTCGCGCGGCGCTTCGCAAGGGAACCATCGAGCTAAAGCTCGTGCCCGTAGTCACAGGCTCGGCCTTCAAGAACAAGGGCGTGCAGACCCTGCTCGACGCGGTCGTAGATTATCTTCCCAGCCCGCTAGACATAGCCGCTATCGAAGGCACTAACCCCAGAACGGGCGAGACGGAAACGCGTCCGGCCGACGCTTCAACTCCCTTCTCCGGTCTTGTCTTCAAAATCATGGCCGACAAGCATCTGGGCCAGCTCTCCTTCGTGCGCATCTATTCGGGCACGATTAAGGCCGGTTCTTATGCATACAATCCCATCAAGGATAACCGCGAGCGCGTCGGCCGCCTGATGCGCATGCACGCCAACAAGCGCGAGGATATTGAAGAAGCGAGCGCAGGCGAAATCATAGCCATAGGCGGCATGAAGCAGGTCACGACCGGCGATACCGTTTGTGACGAGAACAAGCCCATTGTGCTTGAGGCTATGGAGTTTCCGGCCCCTGTCATACGTGTGGCCGTTGAGCCTAAGACGCGTGCCGATCAGGACAAGCTCGGAACGGCGCTTTCGCGTCTTGCTCAGGAAGACCCGTCGTTCAACGTCTCTACAGACCACGAGACGGGCCAGACGATTATCGCGGGCATGGGCGAGCTTCACCTTGAGATTATCGTAGACCGCATGAAGCGCGAGTTCGGCGTTGAAGCCAACGTGGGCAAGCCGCAGGTCGCTTACCGCGAGACGATTACCCAGCCCGCTCCCGGTAAAGAAATCTTCAAGAAGCAGACGGGCGGTCGCGGCCAGTTCGGGCACGTGGAGATAGAGATTGAACCGGCTCCGGGCGAAGGCTTCGTCTTTGAGAACAAGATTACGGGCGGCGTTATTCCGAAGGAGTACATCAGGCCGACCGAGCAGGGCATTCACGATGCTATGGAGCGCGGCTTCCTCGCCGGTTACGAGCTGGTGGACATACGCGTGCGTCTCGTCTTCGGTTCTTATCACGAAGTTGACTCCGACGAGCGCTCGTTCCATATAGCAGGCTCTCTGGCGTTTCAGGATGCCGTGAAGAAGGCCAAGCCCGTTCTGCTTGAGCCCATCATGCGCGTCGAAGTGGTCACGCCGGAAGAGTACATGGGCTCGGTCAACGGCGACCTCAATCGTCGTCGCGGGCAGATTGAAAAGATGGAGCCCAGACCCGGCGGCGCTCAAGTCATCACGGCTTACGTTCCGCTTTCCGAGATGTTCGGCTACACCACAGACCTGCGCTCCATGACACAGGGACGCGCCACCTCCACCATGCACTTCGAGCGCTACGATCAAGCGCCCAAGAACATAGCCGACGAGGTGATCGCCAAAGTTCAAGGAGTCGCTAAATAAGGGATGAAGAGATTGATTCAGTGAATCAATTCCTTTTAATAGAGGAGCGAGAGGTAAAGAGATGAGCAAGGAGAAATTTGATCGCAGTAAGCCGCACGTCAACATCGGCACCATCGGCCACGTTGACCACGGCAAAACCACTCTCACCGCCGCCATCACCAAAGTCTTGGCCAAGCATAACCCGAAGATTACCGTCCGCGCCTTCGATTCCATTGATAACGCGCCGGAGGAGAAGGCCCGTGGCATCACCATCGCCACCGCCCACGTCGAGTACGAGACTCCCAACCGTCACTACGCTCACGTGGACTGCCCCGGCCACGCCGATTATGTCAAG